>NZ_CP137920.1:2783796-4175694 GCF_033708015.1 Proteus vulgaris
ACAAGTGAATGAGTCGCTAGGAGCATACATAAGTATGTGACTAGTGCGAATGAACGCAGTCAACAACGCTACAACTTGAAGTATGACGAGTATTGTGACTAGTGCGAATGAGCACAGTCACAACAACGCTACAACTTGAAGTATGACGAGTATTGTAACTAGTGCGAATGAACGCCATCAACAACGCTACAACTTGAAGTATGACGAGTATTAATTATGACGAAAAAACGCCCGTTGATAAATAACGATCCCCTCTATCACAAACAATCGCAACAATCACTGCACCGGGATTCTCTTTTGCAACGCGCAGAGCGCCAGCAACAGCCCCTCCAGAACTTACGCCACAGAAGATACCCTCTTGACTCGCTAAAAGGCGCATCGTTGATTCTGCTTCTGTTTGTGACATATCTATCACACTATCCACCAGCTCTTTTTTAAAGATCCCCGGTAAATAAGCTGGTGACCAACGACGAATACCTGGAATTTGACTTTTTTCCTCAGGCTGAAGGCCAATTACTTGCACATGATCAGATTGTGTTTTTAAGTAACTTCCTACCCCTGTGATTGTGCCTGTTGTTCCCATACTCGACACAAAATGTGTAATACGCCCTTGTGTTTGTTGCCAAATTTCTGGGCCAGTAGAAATAAAATGCGCTCTTGGATTATCTGGGTTATTAAATTGGTCTAATACCTTACCTTTCCCCTGCTGTTCCATTTGTTGTGCGAGATCTCGCGCACCTTCCATGCCGACTTCACGACTGACTAAAATCAATTCTGCGCCATAGGCTTGCATTGATGCTTGACGCTCTTTACTCATATTCTCAGGCATTAACAACTTTAAACGGTAACCTTTTACCGCGGCAATCATCGCTAAGGCAATTCCGGTATTCCCACTCGTTGCTTCAATCAGCGTATCACCTGGCTTTATTTCGCCACGTAATTCCGCTTGTTCGATCATCGATAATGCCGCTCTATCTTTTACTGAACCAGCAGGATTATTGCCTTCAAGCTTAACCCAGATTTCAGCGTCCACCCCTTGTGTAAGTCTTTGTAGTTTTACTAATGGTGTATTACCAATAAATTGTTCTAACCCTGCCACAATAAGTTCCTGCTCATTTGTTTGTCTGTATTAATGAAGAAATCACATTTAACTTATTAACGCAATAATATTAACGTAATTCGATAAGTCTCTTCGCTGTCTTAGAAACCAAAACACCCATGCCAGAAATAAGCATGGGTGAAAAGAGTAAAATTAAGCGATAGATTAATAATTAAATTAGGCGGTATAGGCTAATGATACCGTATTTAAGGGAGTATCTGCCGTATATAAACGGGCTTGAGCACCGCCCATATAGTAAGTATTTCCTTTTATTGGTGCTGAAGAAATATCATTCCAAACAGCAGTAATAGGTGTTTCACTCCATCCTAATGGCTGTAAAATTAACTGCCAATAATGCCCTCTTGGTGATGCCTCAATAACCTTTACGGGTAATCGACAAACACTATTGGCATTTACACTTAATGCGATCTCCCAAGGACGTAAAAACACATCTACTGAACCTTGATAAAGCGGTGTCACCGATAATGGCAAGTGATATCCCCCAATCTGTAATTGAGCGCCATTAATTTCACCTTGTAGATGATTAACATCACCTAAAAACTCTAAAACAAAGCGACTTTTTGGTGATTGCCACACTTCTTGTGGTGTCCCCACTTGCTCTATTTTACCATTCCCCATAATCACAATGCGATCAGCCACTTCCATCGCTTCTTGTTGATCATGAGTAACAAAGACACTGGTAAATTTAAGCTCTTCATGCAATTCACGTAACCAACGACGTAATTCTGTTCTGACTTTGGCATCTAAAGCACCAAAAGGCTCATCAAGCAGTAAAATTTGAGGTTCAACAGCCAAAGCTCTTGCTAAAGCGACACGCTGTTTTTGCCCACCCGATAATTGTGCTGGATAACGTTGCGCTAAATGAGGCAATTGGATCATCTCTAACAACTGCTGCACTTTTTTATGTATCACTTCTTTATTAGGACGCTCTCGTCGAGGTAATACTGTTAAACCAAAAGCGATATTCTCAAATACGGTCATATGACGAAACAGCGCATAATGCTGAAAAACAAAACCGACTTTACGATCCCTCGCGTGTAATTGACTCACATCCTGCCCTTCGAAACGAATACTTCCTTGGGTTTGATGTTCAAGGCCGGCAATAATACGCAAGAGTGTTGTTTTCCCTGATCCTGAAGGCCCTAACAGTGCAACCATTTCACCTGAAGCCACATCAAGGGTGACATCATGCAACACCTCAGTGCGATCAAAATATTTTGTGACACTATTAATTTCAATACTCATATTTTGCCTCTACTTTGTGTAAGTCATGATGTTCATTGCTGACGGGCTAAATGCCATTGCAAAGCACTTTTAAACATTAAGGTGAAAATTGCCATCATCGCGAGTAATGCAGCCGCAGTAAATGCACCAACGGTATTGTAATCTTGATGCAGTAATTCAACTTGTAACGGTAGTGAATAAGTTTCGCCGCGAATCGCGCCAGATACCACAGAAACCGCACCAAACTCACCAATCGCTCTGGCGTTGGTTAATACCACTCCATATAACAATGCCCAGCGAATATTCGGTAATGTCACTCGCCAAAACATCTTCCAACCACTCGCGCCTAACAACACGGCGGCTTCATCTTCTTGGCTACCTTGGCTCATCATCACGGGTACCAGTTCTCTCACGACAAAAGGGCAAGTGACAAATACTGTCACTAATACCATACCCGGCCATGAAAACATAAGTTGGATATCAAATTGTGATAACCATTGCCCAGCCCAACCATTGCTACCGTAAAAAAGCAGATAGAGTAATCCAGCAACGACTGGGGACACGGCAAATGGAATATCAATCAATGTCATTAATAACTGACGCCCCGGAAAACGAAAGCGCGTAACCAGCCATGCCATGCTGACACCGAACAACATATTGATAGGTACAGTAATTACCGCGATGAGTACCGTTAACCAGACAGCATGTAACATATCGCTGTCTAATAAGTTCTCAGTAAATATTTCAACGCCTTTTGAAAACGCAGTCATAAAGATCCACGCAATAGGCACAACTAAAAATAAAATGGATAACACAACGCCTGTAAGGATTAATCCCCATTTGACCCAATCAATTTGGCGACGATATACCGAGCGTTGTTGCATAATATCTGACATCAATGCCCCCTCAAACGTTGACCAAATCGGCTTTGTAATCCATTAATTGAAAACAGTAAGACTAATGAAACAAGTAAAATCACAGACGCAACGGCACTTGCCGCAGGATAATCAAATTCTTGCAATCGAATAAAAATCATTAAAGAAACGACTTCGGTTTGCCATGCAATATTACCAGCAATAAAAATAACGGCGCCAAACTCACCTAAACTGCGCGTAAAAGAAAGTGCAGTTCCTGCTATGAGTGCTGGTGATAACTCTGGTAATACAACCTTACGAAAAGCCTGCCAACGACTCGCGCCTAACGTCTCAGCCGCTTCTTCATACTCTGGGCCTAACTCTTCAAGAACGGGCTGTACCGTTCTTACGACAAAAGGTAAGCTGGTAAAAGCCATAGCAACGGCAATACCAATCCATGTATTAATGACCTTGATATCAAATTTATCCAAGACAAAACCGTACCAGCCTTGTGTTGAAAAAAGAGTTGCAAGCGTCAAGCCAGCCACAGCCGTAGGTAAAGCGAAAGGCAGATCCATTAAGCCATCAAGTAGTTGTCTACCAGGAAAGCGGTACCGAGTCATGATCCACGCAAGCAACATACCAAAAATAGCATTAAAAATACTGGCAACGGCTGCGGCTAATAGTGTGACTTTATAAGCAGCCACAATTTGAGGATGCGTTATCACCGCCCAATATTGAGACCAACTCATATCAGAAAGTTGCACAACCAGCGCACTCATTGGTAACAGTAAGATCAAGCAGGTGTAAAACAGTGTTCCACCTAAACTTAATCCAAATCCTGGTAATACCCGTTTGCTGGTTGTGATAAACATTATTGACGTCCTTGCGCTAACAATTTATCTAGCATGCCATCTGTCGTGAAATGTGTTTTCATCACGTTATTCCAGTCACCAAATACCTCTTCAATCGTAAATAGTGACGTTGCTGGGAATTGTGCTGCTTTTTTACCCATAACAGATTTATCATTTACACGATAATTAAATTGCGTGATGATCTCTTGTGCTCTGGGACTGTATAAATAAGTTAGATAGGATTTTGCCAGTGTTTCGGTGTCATTACGCTGAACATTTTTATCAATCCAAGTAACCGGAAACTCAGCTAAGATATCAACAGGTGGTACAATCACTTGATATTCATCTTCTCCATATTGTTGACGAATATTATTAACTTCAGATTCAAAACTGATCAAAACATCCCCAAGTCCACGTTCAATAAAAGAGGTTGTTGCGCCACGGCCCCCTGTATCAAACACCTCAACATTCTTGAGAAATTTTTTCATTGCTTCTTGTGTTTTTTCATCATTACCATACGCTTTTTCAAAAGCCCCCCACGCCGCTAAATAGGTATAACGACCATTACCCGATGTTTTAGGATTAGGGAAAACCACTTTGACATCTTCACGCGTTAAATCTTCCCATGAAGTAATGTTCTTTGGATTTCCTTTGCGTACTAAATATGCCATGGTGGAATAATAGGGAGAGCTATTATTGGGAAGTCGTTGTTGCCAATCAGCAGGAATTAATTTGCCTTTGTCATGTAGAATTTGCACATCTGTGACTTGGTTATAGGTCACTACATCTGCGGGTAAACCTTGCAATATTGCAAGTGCCTGCTTAGAAGATCCTGCATGCGATTGTTTTATGGTGACTTTGTCGTTAGGATGTTGAGCATCCCACTGTGTTTTAAAATCGCTATTTAGCTGTGTGAATAACTCTCTTGCGATATCGTAAGAGCTATTAAGTAATTGAGCCGCTCCTGCATAACTACTCACAACCAAAGACAATGCGGTGGTTGCTTGTAATGCAAACGTTCTGATTGTATTTTTCTTCATCAAAAGTATCCATCATTGTAAGTTTTATTCTAATGGTTACTCTATCGACTTTATTTATAACAGTGTAGTTAGCTTTTGTTATTTGATATGACTATAAGTTATTAAAAGTGAACAAAACTCAAACTAATTAATTAAATTTGCATCAATTATGCTTAATGTGAAAAAAATTCAGACAAAAATGCCCGCTTTTAAAGCAGGCATTTCATTAATAAACGGTATTTAGCACTAGATCATGATTACAGTGCTTTTAATACTTCATAAGAAGGTGCGAAGTAATAACTCCCTGTTACCGGTTTGCTCATACGTAATAGGTCGTCATGTTTGCCATCTAATTCACCAAACATGCTCAAAAGTTGCTGTTCGATGTTATATAAACGACCACAATAAGCTAAGAAATATAAACCATGTTTACCACTTGCAGTACCGTAAGGCAGGCTGTGACGTAAAATCGCTAACTCTTCACCCTCTTCTTCAATCACAACACGAGAAACGTGAGATGTCACATTACGCTCAGATTCATCAAGTTCAACACTGTCTTTTTTAGTGCGACCGATCATTTTCTCTTGGTCTGATTCACTAAAACGCGCCCATTTCTTCAGGTTGTGCTCATAACGTTGGACTAAAACATAACTACCACCAGCATCTACACCATCATTAATGAGTGCAACACCATAACGCTCATCATCTTGTGGATTTTCTGTACCATCAATAAAACCACTTAAATCGCGCTCTTCGATCCACCGGAAGCCATGAATTTCTTCTTCAACATTGATTGCACTACCAAAAGCAGCAATTGCGGCTTGTGCCAGTGAGAAATTCACATCATGACGCATAGATTGAATATGAATAAGAAGATCGCGCTGTGTTGCAGGCGCTAAACCTTTACCTAAAGGGCGAAAAGGTTTGAGCTCTGGTGCACTATTTTCATCGGAAAGTTTTTTCCAAAGATCGGAACCAAATGCAACAACTGCACCTAGTGATGCATCAGGAAATTGCTTTTGTAAATCAGATAATGATTGCATGAATTGCTGACATCCTTCACGCAGCGTTTCTAATTCGCCTACGACCATTGCTTCGATAAAAAGACCAAATTTACTATGTGCGACTAAAATGCCACTTTGTGCATGAGACATATTGCTTTCCTAATCAATAATCAAAACACCCAGAATAGTGTTGATTATATCGAATATTTTTTCCTGAAGATTTGCCTTTTAACAAAAATCGGACAGTCTAATTATAAAATATTCCTTGTTTTATAAGGAATAACGTGAAGATTATTTATTCTGCCAAATAATTTGTGTTAATGTCCAATTAGCTAAGACCTCATCAGGTGGCATTAATCCATCAGGACCATCCCATTGACCACTAAAGACATAACTTACTGATTTCGCTTCTGAAGATTGGCATAAAATCGTTCTCTGTTTTTCATCTTTAGGGCCTTTGCTACACGCACCAAATGCTTTCTTATAGATATCGTTAAATGGTGTACCTATCGTTGTCCCCCAATCCGTCCTTGCCTTGGCATCAAAAACGTTTATTTTCTCAACGGTACCTTTTTCTTTGCCATAGAAAGCCACTTTAACGTCATTATCTTCAAGCGCTTGGATTACAACAATAATATCACTACCTTGCATCTCCATACCGTCACGATAATTGAAGCTACCCCCTAGCTCATTTTTTATTTCACTTTCTGTTATTTTTGTTGAACTGGTGATATTTCCTAATCCATTGGCTGAAACAGTTAACGTATCATTTGAAAACCAATTCATTGGATTTAGTGCAGAAAAAGACATTCCTCCCATGGATGAACAGCCACTTAGTAGCAAAACGCTTGTGCTTAAACACAAGGGTAACCAAAATTTAGGCATCATTTGTTTCTCCGTTAAACTTTTTCGTCACACATTAAAATAAATACTGATGTTAATAAAGCACACCTTATCTTACTCTTTATATCGCCTCAATTATCAGGATAAAAACAGTCGCGATAAGCCAGCATAATAAAATATCTACTGATTTGATATTAGATAACCACATGAAAAGAAAGCCTAGTTACGACCATTAACATAACATTTCGTTCCACAAAAAAGGCAATATCGGATTTTACGCATAAAATAAGAAGCGCAAAGGGAAGAATAGAAACAAAGAAAAAGGAGATAAAAATAAAAGATAAGATAAATAACCCCTAAATATATCAGGGGTTTTAAACACAATTAAAGATCGAAATCCTGATCAACAATTAATCGCTTAGTATAAGTTGTGCTTTCTTGATTTTGATCTTCATACAATAATTTCTCAAACATGCAAATTGTTGCATCATTCTCTTCTGGTACAACCAATGTAATTTGAGGACATCCCTTCGCAATCAGCTTTTTTTCTAATCGAGAAATCAAGGCATTCGCAATGCCTCTTCCTCGAAAGTCTGGATGAACACCTAAATAATATAAAGAGCCACGATGACCATCGTATCCCCCCATGACACTTCCCACAATCTCACCAGCCACTTCTGCTATCAGAAATAAATCGGGAGAGTGATTTAGTTTTCTTTCAATATCAATTTCAGGATCGTTATCAGGCGATATCAAATCACAACGCTCCCAAAGTGTAATAATTGCCTCAAAATCGTCTTGGCGAAATACACGTATTTCCATGGTTTTGCCCATTATCGTTCACATAAATCTGAATTTATTATCGCTTGTTTGGTTTATGAATCAACTTGAAAATGAGAACATAGACAATATGAAGTTCTATTTTTAATAAATATGATAAAAATTGTAGGTTATTATGAGTTTACCTGATATTCATCGCGTTAAAGAATTTTTCTTATCACTACAAGATACGATCTGTCGCTCTCTTGAAAACATAGACCAAAAAGCAACTTTTCAGCAAGATAACTGGGAAAGAAAAGAAGGGGGAGGTGGCCGTACTCGTGTTTTAACCAATGGCGCCCTTTTTGAGCAAGCTGGCGTCAATTTCTCGCATGTTTATGGCGACACATTACCAAAATCAGCCACTGCACATCGTCCTGAATTAGCAGGACGGCGTTTTCAAGCTATGGGCGTTTCATTAGTTATTCACCCTCTTAATCCTTATATTCCAACTTCTCATGCTAATGTCCGTTTTTTTATTGCTGAGAAAGAAGGTGAAGATCCCGTTTGGTGGTTTGGTGGGGGCTTTGACTTAACACCTTATTATGGGTTTGAAGAAGACGTTATTCATTGGCACAAGGTTGCTAAATCAGTTTGCACGCCTTTTAGTGAAGATTATTACTCTCGTTATAAAAAATGGTGTGATGATTACTTTTATATTAAACACCGTAATGAACCTCGTGGTGTAGGTGGCCTTTTCTTTGATGATTTAAATACCCCAGATTTTGACCACTGTTTTGAGTTTGTCCAACACGTTGGACTTGGTTATCTTGATGCCTATTTACCTATTGTTGAAAAACGCAAATCAATGCCTTGGGGAGAGCGTGAACGCCAATTCCAACTCTATCGTCGTGGTCGTTATGTTGAATTCAATTTAGTTTGGGATAGAGGTACATTATTTGGTTTGCAAAGCGGTGGAAGGACTGAGTCAATTTTAATGTCTATGCCGCCTTTAGTTCGTTTTGAGTATGATTACTCTCCCGAACCAAATACTCCGGAAGCAAAATTATACAGTGACTTTTTGATCTCAAAAGAGTGGGTATAGAGTACTTAACTGATAAATGATAAAGCCATATTTCTAATGTGGCTTTATCATAATAGAACTAGATGATTAATAATAAATATTTTCTAAAATTAATTAAACAAAAAAGCCAGTAACCCTGTGACTTTATTCTTATTTTCCCACCCTTCAGCTCTCATACAAGTATTGAAATAATCTTTACGTTCCCATTCATTCACATCAGAAGGGAAAGAAGTACCGGCATTAGGAATATCTTTGCCATTGATACGCATTGGTGAAAATGGTGTCTGATTTGAAGTCACATATCTTGCGGGATATCGCGCTTTAGCTTCTTGCATACACACATTTTTAGCGATATCTAAAGGGGACGGATCGGTGGTTTTTGCTTGCCATTTTTCAGGAGTCGCACAGGCAGAAAGCGTAAAAATTAATGCAAGAATAAACAGTTTTTTCACAGTAATAACTCATTAAAGCAAATAGGAATCAATTGCATTTTAAATTATTATTTAAAATATTAAATTAATTTTTTATGAAATACGTAAAAGCAACTAGTCGTGGTGGCATTAAAATAACGAATTGGATCATAAATAAAAAAGCCACATCAAATGTGGCTTTTCACTAATAAGAATGTTAATTCTCTTATTTCGATTTCTTCAAGTGTGACATTAAACGCTTACGTTTACGCATTTGAGAAACGGTTAATTTATTTTTCTTATCCGCATAAGGGTTTTCACCCTCTTTAAATTGAATACGAATTGGCGTCCCCATCACTTGCAGAGTACGGCGAAAATAGTTCATTAAATAACGCTTATAGCTATCTGGTAAATCAGTTACCTGATTACCATGAATAACCACAACAGGTGGGTTATAACCACCGGCGTGAGCATATTTCATTTTTACACGGCGTCCACGAACAATCGGTGGCTGATGATCATCTTCTGCCATCTTCATGATACGAGTTAGCATAGAAGTCCCTACGCGACGCGTTGCACAGACATAAGCTTCTTGAATTGATTCAAAAAGATTACCCACGCCACTTCCATGTAATGCAGAAATAAAGTGAACACGTGCAAAGTCAACAAAGCCCAGTTTAAGATCAAGCATTGCTTTTACTTGCTCGCGATCATCTTGTGTCATACCATCCCATTTATTGACAGCAATGACTAATGAACGACCTGCATTCAGAATATAACCTAATAATGAAAGATCCTGATCTGAAATACCTTCTCGAGCATCAATAACCAGCAATGCAACGTTAGCATCTTCAATAGCTTGTAATGTCTTGATAACAGAGAATTTTTCTACTGTTTCTTTTACTTTACCGCGTTTACGAACACCCGCTGTATCGATAATGATATATTCTTTCTCATCACGTTCCATTGGGATATAGATACTGTCACGCGTTGTACCTGGCATATCGTAAACAACCACACGCTCTTCACCAAGCATACGGTTTGTCAGTGTTGATTTACCAACGTTAGGACGACCAACAATCGCTAATTTTACGGGTAATGTAGAAGGGTCGAAATCATCTTCTTCCTCTTCTAATGCTTTTGCTTCTTGCTCCGCTTCTAATGCAGCCCAATAAGCTGCATTTTCTTCTTCTTCAGTCAGCTCTAATTCTTCTTCTACTACTTTACCTGTAATCGGTAATAGTGCTTGTTCAATCAATTGAGCAACACCACGACCATGAGATGCCGCGATTGGGAAGATTTCACCTAATCCTAAAGAATAAAAATCAGCTAATGCAGTATCAATATCGATACCATCAGTTTTATTCGCCACTAAATATGTTTTTTTCTCAACACCTCGAAGGTGTTTTGCAATACCTTGGTCTGCTGGCATCAAACCTGCACGAGCATCAACTAAAAACAGTACAATGTCGGCTTCTTGAATAGCCTGTAGTGATTGTGATGCCATATGGGTTTCAACCCCCTCTTCAGCACCATCAATACCACCGGTATCAATAATAATAAATTCTTCGCCTTCTAACTCTGCTCGACCATATTTACGGTCACGGGTGAGGCCTGGAAAATCGGCAACTAATGCGTCTCTTGTGCGTGTTAGTCGATTAAATAACGTGGATTTACCCACGTTAGGGCGCCCTACTAAGGCAATAACGGGTATCATTTTTTGATGCCTCATAAAAATACAATCACGAAACTGATTGTATTTTACATGTAATTACTAAAAAGACGAAACGGCTCCTTTAAAGGAGCCGTAAAATAAATAGATTTGTCAGCAATTAATTACCGACTATAAAGATAAAGCTTACCATCTCGAGCTTGGATCATCAGTTTATCTTGCACGGCCTGAGGGCGGCTTAATAAGCCTGAACTATTCACTTGGTTTTGAGCAATAAATTTACCTGTGTTGGTATCAATCCAATGGAGATAACCTTCTGCATCACCAACCACTAAATAGCCATCAAAAATGGCCGGAGCAGTTAAATTGCGATGCAATAAATCATCTTGTGTCCATAATGTCACACCATCAGATTTACGAACAGATAACACTCTGTCATTTTGGTCAACAAGGTAAAGATTATCCCCCAACAGCACCATATCATTGACTGAGCCTAATTCACGTTTCCAAAGAATTTGTCCAGAACGCATATCAAGGCTAACTAAATTACCGTTATACGCCATTGCATAAACCGTATTTTCATCAATAATCGGAGTGATATCCACATCATTTAGTCGGCTAATTTCAGTAGAGCCTTTAATTTGTGAAATATTTTGTTGCCAAATCAATTGACCTTGAGAAAGAACAACGGCACTGACGCGTCCATTATCTGCACCAATAATAGCTGCACCATAAGCGACAGCGGGTGCAGACTCACCACGCAGAGATAATGATGGGGTTTCTAAGTTAATAGTCCAAGAAATCTCACCACTTAATAAGTCGAGTCCTTGCAACATACCATTACTGGTATGAATAAGAACTAAACCATCACTAACAACTGGTTTTGAAATAGCTTCACCAGCAACATCTGTTTCCCAATCAATTGAGCCATCTTCAGTGTTCAGTGCATATACTTTCGCTTTTTCAGTTCCCACAAAAACGCGAGTACCTGAAACTGTTAACCCACCAGAAAGTAATGCAGACTCATTGGATGAAAGAAAACCTGTTTTAATAGAGAGATCTTGCGACCAAAGTTCTTTACCTGTTTCTACATCTAAAGCCTTAACTAAACCATGGCGATCAGCGACATAAACAACTGCGCTATCCCATGTTGGTGACAAGTGAGAATAGTATTTACCAATACCATTTCCAACTGATTTGTCCCAAACCGCTTTAGGTGTAAATTGGTTTTGCACCTCAGGCAATGGAGACATTGTCACATTATCCTGTTCACTAGAACATCCTGCCAACAAAGCAGATGCTAGTAGACCAACCAGGAGAGTTTTACGCAGTTGCATGTCTGAAGATCCCTTTAATTGGATAAATTATTAAGTTTAAGTTCAACCAGTGAGCGAATAGCTCCCGCATTTTCATCAGTTAATGCGCTACGATAAGCGGTTGCTGCACCTGCGTTATCGCCTTTTTTCGCTAAGACATCACCACGGATATAATTTTTCATTCCATTCCATGCTTTGCTTTTCACTTGTTCTAACGAAACTAAAGCTGCATCTGTTTTATCTAATGCTAATTGTACGCGAGCTAAGCGAAGATTAAGCATATCTGCAAATGCGTCATTCTTTACTTTTGCCACAGCATTAGTGAGATGACGTTCACCACTGACTAAGTCATTAGCATCGATAGCGATTTGAGCTAGCTCTAATGAAGCTAAAGCGCCATAAATATCATTCGTTTCAGTAACAAACTTTTCAGCTAATGCAATATTTTCAGGCGTAGGTTTAGCAAGCGCCTCACTGACCGTTGCAAAAGCACCTGCACTTTCTTGCAGACGATTTGTTTGGTGTGATTGCCAATATTTCCAACCAAACACACCACCAAAACCAATAACAGCGGCTAAAACAATAGTTAAACCATAGTTTTTAAAGAACTGCTTAATTGCATCAACTTGTTCGTTTTCGGTGCTATAAACTTCCACAAGTCTCTCCTTAACCTAATAACAGAGTCAATTGCTGAGCTAACTCATTGCGAGCAACGATTGTTTGTTCCCCTGAACGCAAATCTTTTACTGCAACAGTGCCTGCATTAATTTCATCTTCGCCTAAAATCAGCGCAATTTTAGCGCCTTGTTTATCAGCACGTCCTAACTGCTTTTTAAAATTACCATTACCATGATTCGTCATTAAACGTAATGTTGGTAATTGATCACGAATTTCTTCAGCCAGTATTAATGCTGCACTTTGACTCTTTTCACCAAATGAAGCGAGGTAAACATCAGCGACATTAGTATCAGCGACAAATTCAGGGTTAACCGCTTGAACTAATAAGATCATGCGCTCCATCCCCATAGCAAAGCCAACTGCGGGTGTTGGATGTCCACCCAATTGTTTCACTAGACCATCATAACGTCCACCCGCACACACTGTTCCTTGTGAACCTAATGCGCTAGTGACCCACTCAAAGACAGTACGGTTATAATAATCTAAACCACGCACTAAACGCTGATTAACACGATATGTAATACCAACCGCGTCTAATAAGGCGCAAAGACCATCAAAGTGCGCTCTTGATTCGTCATCAAGATAATCGAAAAGTTCAGGCGCATCATTCAATAAAGTCTGAATTTCTGGATTTTTTGAGTCTAAAACACGTAATGGATTAGAATACATACGACGTTTGCAGTCTTCATCTAACTTATCTACATGCTGCTCTAAGAAAGTGACTAATGCTTCACGATATTTAGCACGCGCTTCTAATGAACCAATAGAGTTAAGTTCTAATGTGACGTGTTCTGCAATACCTAACGCTTTCCACCAGCGCGCGGTTAGCATAATTAATTCTGCATCAATATCTGGACCTTGTAGACCAAAAACCTCTGCACCTAACTGGTGGAATTGACGATAACGACCTTTTTGAGGACGTTCATAACGGAACATTGGTCCTAAATACCATAAACGTTGTTCTTGATTATAAAGCAAACCATGCTCGATACCGGCACGAACACAACCTGCTGTATTTTCTGGACGCAATGTTAGACTTTGGGCATCTTCACCACGATCGGTAAAAGTATACATTTCTTTTTCAACAACATCGGTCACTTCACCAATTGCTCGCTGAAATAGAGGGGTATGCTCTACGATAGGTGTTCTGATTTCACTAAAGCCGTAACCCGCTAAAATTTGTTTTAGCGTATTTTCAATTTTCTGCCACACACGAGTGTCAGCAGGTAGATAGTCGTTCATACCACGAATGGCTTGGATTTTTTGTGCCACTTTTCTTCTCTAATAGTTATTAATTGATTGTTAGGCTGATTATAGAAGCGAAATCAATCAGTATTCAATGTGAAATCAATAGTAAAACTGGCTCATCGATTAATGAGCCAGTTTTTTGAGCATTATTTGTCCAATTGATTTATGTTTATGCGCATACTGTCATCAAGCATTGATGCTTTAGCACGAATTTTCGCTTCTAATAAATCAATCATATTAACGTTATCAAGGCGCTCTTTTTGTCTTACACCATCTTCATAAAAACCACTGCGTGTTTTAGCGCCTGTTACACCTAATGTCGAAACTTCAGCTTCACCTGGTCCATTAACAACACAGCCAATAATAGAAACATCCATAGGTGTGATGATATCTTCCAAACGTTGCTCTAATTCATTGACGGTACCAATAACATCAAATTCTTGACGAGAACATGTTGGACAAGCAATAAAGTTAATTCCGCGAGAACGAATACGTAAGGATTTGAGAATATCAAAACCGACTTTAACTTCTTCTACCGGATCAGCGGCTAATGAGATCCTTAATGTATCACCGATACCTTCTGATAATAAGATCCCAAGACCAATCGCAGATTTGACAGATCCCGCTCTCGCACCACCTGCTTCAGTGATCCCTAGATGCAATGGTTGATCTATTTTTTTTGCTAACAAACGATAAGAATCAACGGCGAGGAAAACATCAGAGGCTTTCACACTGATTTTAAATTGTTCAAAATTCAGCTTATCAAGGATATCTACATGGCGCATTGCTGATTCAACTAACGCTTCTGGTGTCGGCTCGCCGTATTTCTCTTGAATATCTTTTTCAAGTGAACCGCCGTTTACGCCAATACGAATAGGAATATTGTTGTGACGAGCACAATCAACAACTTGGCGAATACGTTCTTCACTACCAATATTACCCGGATTGATACGCAAACAATCGACACCATATTCAGCGACTTTTAATGCGATACGATAGTCAAAATGAATATCAGCGACTAAAGGTACATTAACTTGTTGCTTGATTAATTTGAATGCTTCCGCGGCATCCATTGTAGGTACAGAAACACGAACAATATCCACCCCTACACGTTCCAGCGATTTTATCTGGCGAACAGTCGCTTCTACGTCTGTCGTTCGTGTATTCGTCATCGATTGTACGGCGATAGGAGCGCCATCGCCAATAGGTACATTGCCCACATAAATTCGTGTCGATTTGCGACGAATAATCGGTGATTCTTTATGCATTGATTAATTCTCCCATGCTTCCATGCTTGCTCAAATGTATAGTCAGATTAAGCGCTCGGTACTGTTATCTTTGCTATTTTTCCAGTAAAACGGCTTAAATCAACAGATTCACCATTAAACTGTAAGCGAGTAACAGAAGGTGCGCCTATTTTTAGTTTATAAGGTTGCTCACCATCAAATTCCAAACGATCACCCGCTTTCTTAATACCATTAAATAAGACTTTATTTTGAGCATTACGAACTTCTAACCAACATTCACCATCAAACATAAGAACCAATTGATTTGCGATAGCAGGCACTTCTGATGAAGGAGATTCTTCTGTAGAATTTGCTCGAGATGTTGTTGATGTTGTTAAAGGTGATACAGGTAATGGAACCGTTCTCACTTCTTTAGGTGCTGGTGACGTTGTTTCAGTCGTTGGTGATGTAGCAACATTATCCGCCTGATTATCAACTAGTGGCGACACAGGTGCTTGTAAATTATCACCTTCAGATGTTGGCGTATTATCTAAGGTTGCTAAAGGAGAATCTATCGTGTTGGTGTTCTCTTGTGTACTATTTTGCCCTATGTCTTGAGATGCCATAGAGACCAATTCTTGTTGATCAGCCTGATGACCTTGCCACCACCAAACGCCTACCAGTGCAACCATCACAATCAAAATTACCCATGTGATTTTCATCAGCCAACCTTCACGTTTTTTATGACGTTTGCCCAATGAGTAATTTTGTGTGGATGTCATTCTAATTTGTTTCACAGGCGCTTGCTGGTCGATAAAACCAAGGATCTCTTTTTCAGGAACGCCGACTAATTTAGCGTAAGAACGCATATATCCGCGTAAAAATGTTGGTGCAATATCAGAAGAAACTGAGTCTGTTTCAATTTCGCGAACTGTCGATAACTTCAAACAAAGTCGATCAGCAACAGTTTGTTGTGTTAGCCCCACCTTTTCTCGTGCCTGGCGTAAAAGTTGACCTGCTGTTAATTTCACTTCTTCGGTTTTGTTTTCAGTATTCATTAGCAATCTAGGCACTGTGGCTATTGGATGTTTAACATTGATGAACTCGCAAAAGCACAAAGTACTTTAACGTATCACCGCGAATTTTTTGATATTTTATTATCACTTTGCTGACAGACCAAATAATCTGGCGGTATATCCTCAATTAACACACTATTATTGTTTAATAGTTTTTGTTCACAAAGGAAATTACCATAAAGCCTTAATACATTAACATTTACTGGCTTCGAGTTCATCGCTAATTTGTAATAATCTAACGCTTGAATAGAATTTCCCAATAACTGCGATGTTAACGCCATTCCTAAATTTGCATCAGGGTGATTTGGCATCACTGATAACACTTTTTGAAAATGGTATTGCGCTATTTGATATTGTCTTTCAGCGAGATAAGCCTCACCTAATTGTAAACGTGCAGACACTGCAACACGTTGTTGATTGGCTGATGATTGACAACCGAGTGTCAACAACATCAAGCCAATAGTTATAACTACTGATGATATCCTTATCATCGTTTTATTCCTCAAATAGAGTCATCCTTGCTCTCTCTACATTGTAATTATGTAATACGCATCACAAAGAAAGAGATATCCAACTGTATCAGACTGCTTTTACTGAAATTAGTTCACCCTGTTGGCGTTTTTTCAGTGTACGTTTTGTACGGTCAATAACATCACCTGCTAATTGTCCACAGGCCGCATCAATATCATCACCACGCGTTTTACGTACAATTGTCGTAAAGCCATATTCCATTAATACTTTAGAGAAACGGTCAATACGACTATTAGAACTACGTCCATATGGTGCGCCTGGGAACGGATTCCATGGAATTAAGTTAATTTTACACGGCGTGTCTTTTAAAAGCTCGGCTAATTGATGAGCTTGATCTGTGCTGTCATTAATATGATCCAGCATGACATATTCAATAGTCACTCGACCTTGATTTGCGTTTGATTTAGCAATGTAACGGCGAACACCTTCAAGAAACATTTCAATATTATATTTCTTGTTAATTGGAACGATTTCATCACGAATTTCATTCGTTGGTGCATGTAATGAAATTGCTAAAGCCACATCAACAGCGTCACCTAATTTATCTAATGCAGGTACAACACCGGATGTAGAAACCGTGACTCGACGTTTAGAGAGACCAAAACCAAAATCATCCATCATGATTTCAAGTGCTGGAATAACATTATTTAAATTCAGTAATGGCTCTCCCATTCCCATCATAACGACGTTAGTAATAGGACGACGACCGGTCTCTTTTAGTGAGCCAATAATTTTAGCGGCACGCCAAACTTGACCAATAATTTCCGATACTTTCAAGTTGCGGTTAAAACCTTGCTGTGCAGTTGAACAGAACTTGCACTCTAAAGCACAACCAACTTGTGAAGAAACACATAATGTTGCGCGGTCATCTTCTGGGATATACACAGTTTCTACTTGTTGATCGCCAACTTTAATTGCCCATTTAATCGTGCCATCAGTTGAACGTTGTTCTTCAGAAACTTCAGGTGCTTTAATTTCAGCAATTTCTTTTAATTTATTGCGTAACACCTTATTGATATCTGTCATTTGATCAAAATCGTCATAACAGTAGTGGTATATCCACTTCATAATTTGGTCAGCACGGAAAGGTTTTTCGCCCATCGAGACAAAAAGCTCACGCATCTGTTTACGATTTAAATCTAACAGATTAATTTTAGTTTTTGGATTCACAGTATTTTCTTTAGAAACAGCGACAGAAGCGCTTGGCGCTGGAGTGGTAGATTGGGTCATGACATTGCCTCGTTGTTACACTATGCGGCCTGCATTAGCATTGATGCTAATGGGATACTTATATATTTGTATAATAAAATAATAATAAAAAACGCCCTGTTAATTATCAAACAGGGCGTCGCATTGTACTGTTTTTCGCGTAGAGATGCTAATAAATTAGCGCGCGCAAATTTCGTTTTCAGTGAAGAAGTATGCGATTTCACGGGCAGCAGAAGCTTCTGAATCTGAACCGTGTACCGCATTTTCAGTAAAGCTATCAGCGTAGTCCGCACGTAATGTACCCGCTAATGCGTTGTCTGGATTAGTTGCCCCCATCAGATCACGGTGACGTTGAATCGCATTTTCACCTTCTAACACTTGAACCATAATTGGGCCAGAAGTCATAAATTCAACTAGACCATCAAAGAAAGGACGACCTTTGTGTTCCTCATAAAAGCCTTCAGCTTGTTCGCGCGTTAAATGCAACATTTTAGCACCAATGATGCTAAAGCCTGCACTTTCAAAACGATGATAGATAGCACCGATAACATTTTTTTTCACTGCGTTTGGTTTAATAATAGAAAATGTGCGCTGAATAGCCATGTCTTACCTCTAAATTATTTTATTAACAATAACTTTTGTTATCTCTTTTATCGCAGATCATGGAAAAACGAATCAAAAACCGCATTCCCTGCAAAAATAGGGCTCGATTATAGGAGGATAAAAATGAATTGCACAGATTGAATATCCTTTTTTTTTAAAAAACTGTGGCAAAAAAGTTATAAATTATCGATCTAATCACATTTTTGACGTTTTCCATGTTCAAACTTGAAAACAGGAACAAAAAAGAACCGAGATAAGGCTCAATAAATCGCCTCTTTATCTTTATTAAAAAGAACCTATTTTACTCAGTTCTCGTTTATTTCATCGCGTTAGTTTAACGAAATATAAAATTAACCATATCCGTTTGACCGCTTAAATCAAGTACTGAAAGTTGATATTTACCTCGTTTTTCTAATAAATAAGAGAATGTTTCTCCGTTTTCTGTTTTACCTATTTGCTCACCATTTAAAAACCACCATTGCATCCCACTTCCACCTTGCGTGGAAACGGTTATTTCGAGATTGGTTTCACCAGGTAATGGCCTTAATAAATCGTCCGTACGGATGCCCGAGATAAACAAAGGAATGATATCTTCTTTAATGGGCGGGCAAGTTTCAGAAATCGGCGGCAGTCGTTTTGATCTGCGCTCTTTTTCAGGCAACCATGCTTCTAATGCTATCGGCCATAAAGCAATATCTTTTAACTCTGCATTAGGGCAATTAGGTCCAGTACGCTTACCTTGATTATCTAACCAAATTTTTTCGTTGATCCCCAAAATACCTTCTTGATTGTCATTTAATAAAGTTGGCGGAATGGTGTTATCTAAAATCCAGCTTCGGCGACTGACTCTACAATTACTATCTTCTTTAGGTAATGCTTTACCTGTCGGCCAACAAATTGTTGCAGCTGTTACACTATTAGGACGTAAATCTGTCGGTGGTCTTTGTTTATTTTGATAGAAATAGCCTGTTAATAAGTTATTAACCTGATTCATAATAGGGACCGCAGTCGCAAAGCCAAATTGCCCTGCAACAGGTGTTCCATCAGGTCTGCCCACCCAAACACCAATAGTATAGCGAGCATTCACACCAATAGACCACGCATCCCGATAACCATAACTTGTCCCTGTTTTCCAAGCCAAAGGAACAACGGGTGAAATAGCACTATCTGGGCGAGGTCTGGCTTCTCCGGCTAATATGCGTCTAATAATCCATGCGGATCCTTGTGACATCAACACTCGGTTTTCTATTATTTGTTCCGGCTTAAAACGTAACGGTGCTGTTTTACCTTGCCTTGCTAATGCACTAAAGGCGGAAACAAGCTCATCCATTCGTGTTGCTGTTCCACCTAAGATCAACGCTAAATTTGGCTCTGAGCCATAAGGAAAGCGCATTTCAAGATGGTTATGACGTAATTTTGCTGCAAATTTCTTTGCACCATACACTTCAATAAGTTGTACCGCTGGCAAATTTAAAGATCGGCTTAATGCTTCACTGGCACTGACCGCACCATTAAAATCAGAATCAAAATTACCAGGACGATAATTATCAAAACGACGAGGAACATCTTGTAACAGTGATTCTGCATGAATAAGCCCTTCATCTAATGCAAGTGCATAAATAAATGGCTTTAATGTTGATCCTGGCGAGCGCCATGCACTGATCATATCGACATGACCAAAGCGCGAATTGTCATTAAAATCGGCAGAACCGACATACCCCTTCACACTCATATCTGTATGATCAACAACTAGGATGGCTAAGGATGTTTTATCCGCTAATTGATACTTCCATTGATTCGCAATATCTTCGAGTTGTCGTTGAATATTAATATCAATCGTTGTTGTAATAACAGGTTCTCGCTTTTCGTTATACATACGACGAGCCAGCAATGGTGCTAATTGCGGTGTTTGCCTTGGTGCTAATAAAATCTGCTCTTCTTTGATTTCATCAACTTTTTCTTGTGGCCATATTAGATACTCTGCCAGCCTATCTAATACTTTATCTCTGGCTGCTTGAGCTCGTTCAGGGTATCTATCTGGGCGTAAACGGCTTGGCGCTTGTGGTAATACTGCCATTAATGTCGCCTCACCAGCAGATAAATCAGCAGGTGATTTGCCTAAATAAGCCCAACTTGCTGCACCAATACCTTCTAACGTACCGCCAAAGGGTGCTCTATTGAGGTAAATCTCTAAGATTTCATCTTTTGAGTAATACCACTCTAACTGCAAGGTGCGCCAAAGCTGTTTGATTTTGCCCCCTAAAGTTCGAGAATGAGGGTCAATAAGACGAGCTACTTGCATTGATAACGTGCTTCCGCCTGAGACGATCCTCCCTGAACTTAGATCTTGCCAAGCCGCACGTAATATCGCCATCGGATTAACACCAGGATGTTGATAAAACCAGCGATCTTCATAAGTAATTAAAGCCTGTAAATATTCAGGAGAAACATCTGCAAGTTTGACATGATAACGCCACACCCCTTCTTTATCGGCAAAGCGCCAAAGAGGTGTGCCATCTTGCGCTGTAACAATAGTCGCGATTTGAGGTTCAGGATCAGGGAGTGGCCAAATTTTATCTGCAGCCCAGATTAAAATAGGCGTTGCTAACAAAAAAATAATGATAACAGCAATAAGCCGTTTATATCCTAGTTTCATTCAATCACTCAAAGGAAAAAGCCCTTTCCGAAGAAAGGGCTACAAGATTTAAGGAACAACATCAATCTTGGTTTCTGTTGAACCTATTGCACGCCAATAAGGCACATACATAGATTCAACTTGTGGTGGTGGCACTTGATAACTACCCGGTGTGACCGCTCTTGCTAAGTAGAGCAATGTCGTTGGACGATATTTATCAACAGAGATAGCGGCAACAAAGCGATCATCACGATATTCGAGATGTTTGATATTTGCTTGTCCCATATCGTCGATAAATTCCTGCAAGTCTGCCGCACTATCACTTAAGCTTGCACTACTTGATGCTAAGTTTTGATTTTCGATTTCAAGACCCGCGGGTAATAAATCAACAACTAATGCATCAGGTACGTCTCTATCCGCAGAAACTTCCAGTTTAACCACCAGCATTTCACCACTTTGTAAGCGATTAGGATGGACGCGATTTCCTTTCAAATCATAATAGCTACGATGAACATTTAGTACATTACTATAAGGAGCTGGAGCAACTTTCGGATAGCCCACGATATTCATACGAGAATAAATCGCCGCACCACCACGATTATTTAGCTCTAACCCTTCTTGTAATTGTGCGGCTGTTAATGTCTCATTGACTGCACGATCGCTACTGATTGCAGGGACTTGACGATTAACAGCAACTTCCCAAGGCTGTTCTGCCATATTAATAAAGAAGCGCCCAGCAAGGTATAACGAGTTACTTTCTTGGGTTGAGAACCATTCACGGCTCGTTAAGTTATCAGATAGTGTCATCACGCTTGCATCACGAGATTGTGTTTCAAGGTTATTTTCACTTAACAATGCAATAATTAATGCTTGGTCACGAATGGTGCTACCATAGTCACCTAATCCATAATTATATTTTCGTGTTGTTGTCACCCCTTCAGCAATCAAGCTTTCAGCACGACTACTATCACCCATCAGTTTTAACGCGATACCTAACTGGACTAACGCTAATCCACTTCCTGCTTGATTACGCTCAAGATAGAGGCGACGTAATTCACCTAAAGGTGCTTTTTGCTGATTCGCTAGGACTAATGCAGCATAAGCCCTTGCTGAGAAACGTGCCGCATCTTGATTAACTGCATATTCATAGTTAACTAAATTTTTATCTTGTAAATAACGTAATAAACGATCATTCGCACGTTTTAATGAATCTGCGGGAACTGAATAACCTTGTTGTGAAGCACGGAATAAGAAGTCAGTCGCATAAGCGGTTAACCAATATTCTTCACGCCCCCCTTGATCCCATAAAGAAAATCCACCTTCTGATTTTTGCATCGTTAGCAGATGAGCAATACCTTTATCAATAGCCGCTTTTCTATCAGCGTCAGTTTGCGTTTTAATTCCCAACTGTTTCAGCTCTTTTTCTGTTGAATACAGTGAAGGATAAAGACCACTAACTGTTTGTTCTAAGCAACCATAAGGGTAAGCAAATAGCTCTCTAACATAACGCGCCACTTGTAACGGAGGACGGCTTGTCAGTAATAATTCACCTTCAAGCGTTGAGTTATTAAAGCGGCTTAAACTTTCTGATGGCAAGCGCCAAGTGTCACCATCTTGCAATGTACTTGCATAATGAAGTGTTTCCGCCGGGAATGCAGGACGAACACCTATATTCCATGTGTTGTGGTAAGGTTTAATCTCTTCACCGGGTACTTTTATACCATAAATAGACAGTGAAAATTCACCTTGACCAAAACCATGTTTGGCTTTTACTGGAATTTGAATTTGAGTGCGTTCACCTTTCGCTAGCGAGACAGTTTTACTTTCAGCGCCATTTAATCCAACTAAACCTGAAGCGGTATAATTCAAGGTGATAGATTGCGCATCATCTGTCAGATTGGTTAAATCCAACGATAAAAGTGCATTATCACCACCAGCCATAAAGCGAGGTAATGAAAGCTGGGTGACTAAAGGTGCAGCAATAACAACCTTACCTTCTTGACTACCAAATTTATCCGCAGTCCAAGCTTGAGCCATTAAACGGACTTCACCATTAAACTCAGGAATAGGTAAAGAAACTTCACCTTCACCTTGCGCATTTAATTCTACGGGAGCCGTTTGTTGAGCGATGATTTGCACATCAGTTAATGGTTTTTTCCCTCCACGAGATAATGCAGCGGCCTCACCACCATCACCACCAAAGCGTAAGTTAGCTAAACGCCCTTGCCCTTCAATTAATTGTCCATAAACATCATATTGGTCGACACTGTAACGTTTACGACCAAAGAAGGCATCGTAAGGATCAGGGGTTTTATACTCTGTGATATTCAATACCCCAGTATCAACCGCAGAAATCAACACATTAATATTTTCAGGTAATGGCTGACCTGCAACAGGATTCGCTTTAATGCGGATTTTTAAATCTTGGTTAGGGCGAATTTTTTCAGGAGCGTCAAGTGAAATATCAATACGACGGTTTTTATCCTGTAATGGTAAATGCAAAATACCCACAGCGCGTTTTACTGTTGCTTGTTTTGAAGTATCTCCTGGCCTTACCACAACAGAAGTCAGATAGAGATCGTGTCTTGCCCACTCTTTATTAATAGGCACTTCAACATCAAGCCCTTTTTCTGGCACATCAATTTCCTGCCACCATAAAGGCCCATTACTTGACTCCAGTAATACATAACCTTTACCTGGATGAGGCGCAACAATATTTAACTTAACTTTTTCACCTGGTAAATATCCTTCTTTATCCAGTTTCAATTTAACTTGATCGGGTCGTACCGCGCCGGATCCCCCCGTGTTATCCATCCAAGAATAACCCGCCCAGAAACGTAGGCTACTGACTAATTCTGTTTTAGGATCGACAACTTCAATACGATAAGAGCCCCACTCAACAGGGAATGCCACTTTTGCGGTACCATCTTTCGCAATATTGATTGTTTGCTCATCCATTTGCAGATCTTTTTCGTTATAGCCAGATTCCCAGCCATTCGAGCTAGACCAACGCCAGTAATAATCATGACGTTCATAGATAAACTTCACTTTAAGATCATTAGCAGGTAGTTTTTTACCGTCTTGGTCTGTATAGACAATTTCAAATTCAGCCATTGAGTTTTCATCAACGCTATAACCTGACTTATATTTGTCTGCACGGTAATCGTAGACTTCTTTTTTAGGGAAGACAGGACGGATCCCCGCAAGATGAGTCGCAGGCCAAACAGCTTGTTGATAGCGACGCGTTACTGGACGTCCGCCTGCTTCAAGTAAACTTGCTTGTAGAATAATGTTGATCGGTGATTTCAGCTCTTCATAGCGTTCACTATCAACATTTACTCCCCCCTCTCCATCAGCGTCTAAATTAAGTTCAAACTCATCCAATAGACGGCTGAAGTTTTCATCTTTTACAGCACCAAATTCATAGCCGGGTAATTTACTGACCGCTTCACGAGAGGCTTTTAAGAAGATTTGCCCTTGTAAGCGATTATCGGCAGCAGGAGCACCATAAAGATAGCGACCTTTAATATCAAAATAAGCGTCATTACCGCTTAATATAATTCCTTTCTTACCCGTAATGTCTAATGCCATACGTTCTGGCATAAAATCTTCGACCTGAAACTCATAGAAACGAGGAGTACCATCCCCTACATCAAAACGTAAGGTACGCGTACCCGTATTTTCATCTTCAGGAATAACTAATTTTAATTGGTAAAGACCCTTTTCAGGTTGCCAAACAAAACTACGAGAAACTTGCCCGTCTGTTTTCAGTAGATCGACTTTAACAGGTTGTTCTTTAATGGGATTACCATCACCGTCACGTAGCAATGCATTAACGATTAATGTTTCACCAGGACGATAAAGATCACGAGGGCCGAAAACAAAAAATTGTTTGCTATAACCTTGTGGACCACCAATATCAAATTCAGAAAGATCAAGCGCAGGTTTACGCAAGTCAATCATACTGGTTTGTCCATCACGAATAGCCATTAATAAACGTGCTTTATCACTTTTATCAAGAGTGGCATGCCCTTGACTATCTGTTTGAGCTTTAGATATTAGGCCACCTTTTTCATCTAATAGGCGAATTTCTACTTTATCTAATGCAGAACCATTTTTAAGTGATTGGGTAAAGATATCTAATGTATCAAGATAGCTGTGCATTGACAGTCCGATATCACTAAATGTAAATACCGTTGCAGGTACTGTATAAGAGTATTTACCTGCTTGTTGCATAACCGCAATGTAAGCCCCCTCTTTTTTCAGGGCATCTATTGATTTCAGCGGTAACAATACGTTTTCACGGGTATTCGTTTCTGTATTTAATTCAAAGCGACCGGTATAAACCAGATCAGCCTGAGATAAAAATTCATCTGATTCCCAATAGTTAATATTGGAACGGCTTTCCCATTGTGTTAGGAATTGAGCTAATTGCTCATCTTTAACACGGAAAAAATTTACATCAACTTGTTCCACGTTTAATGCAGTAATCGGTAAGCCTTCAGCAGCTTCAAGTGGCAGTAACGATCCTTTACTGGTGAAACCAACAGATGGGAAAATTTCTTCTGTTGTTAATTTTTGGCTAAAAGGTGTCGTTAATGTACGTTCATTAATACCTTTTATTTTTTCATCAATCGTTAAATTTAATTCTGTTGATGGTGGTAAATGACGGAAACGCAATTCCATTAAATTGTCAGATAACTCCCACGCACCTTCTAATTTCCCTTTTTTGGTATCAACAAGGTGAATAACATCATCAAAATTTTGGTCAGGATCAAGTGGTACAGAGAACGTCACAACCATTGTGCTTGCACCATCACGCTGTAATTCTGACGCATCTAATACGGTGACTTCTTTTCCAGCAAAACGCATTGCCAACGCATCACGAACTTCTTTGCTTTTTAGTGCAGTTTCGTTATTTGTTTTTGTTGTAACTGCTGATTTTTCGCTTGTTTGAGTTGCTGTATCTGATGTGCGCTGAGCAGCCCCTTTTTGCTCTGTCACTTGTGTATTTTGTGTCTTATCCGCAGATGATGTATTTTCATCCGCTTTATCATCACAGCCTGTAAGAGCCAATGCTGATGCCAATACAACCGCCAGAGAGCGCCAACGATAGCCTCTCTTTTCCGTATATTGTCTAAATTGGTTTTGGTTCATATCCATTTCCTTTAATTCAACCCCTGAATAATGCGATGTTTTATGCAGGCAGAGATAATATATGTATTTCTCTATTCTAATAAGATAAAAAATAACTCGATAAGCCATTTTTTATCGCGTAAAACGAAATCAATTACGACACGAAGTCGCCTTATTTTTATTTTAAAAATAAAGCCTATCTAAAACAAAACGTTATATAAAAATGCAAACGATTTGCTAATTGAGTCAATTTTCTATTATAGGATAAAAAAAAGCGATATCTGATGAGATACCGCCTAAATTTAGAGGGCTGAACTAATAATCCAAATTCACTATCGGGATCCCTTTTCTTAAGAATCCCCCAAGTTTGCGTTGATAAAATGGTGATACGTGGTGGATCATAAAATGAGCCACACCTTTTTCATCTTTATTTACAAAGCAAAAATCCAGAGATTGTCCTTCTTCTAAATATTCAAATGCCGATTCAGCAGCTTGTGGGAGTATCTGTGCAATCACATCTTCTTCACCCGTTATTTCTAAACCAACAAGATAAAATGACTCTTCATTATCTTGTTCCTGAGCATTAACAATAAAGGCACGGCGGATCGGTTTATGTTCACCAAAAAACTCGCTAAGTGCGGTTGTTAATTTTTCAGGTTGTGGCTCAAGAACGCTTAACGTTAGAGAAGAACCTTCAACAGAAACAATTTCTTGTGTCTCAAATTGTTCAGATACACCCATTACAAACTCCAAATCAAATAACGTTTATTATTTTGCTTTTGCTAATAACAGATTCGCGATAGAACGCACACCGTAACCCGTAGCACCTGCCGCCCATTGTTCTACAGAAGATTTTCTGTACGTTGCTGAACAGTCGATATGTACCCAACCTTTTTTGTAGTCAGTGACAAAGTGCGATAAGAATGCAGCCGCAGTACTTGCCCCCGCAGTATGGGAAGGTGCTGCAATATTATTTAAATCAGCAAAGCTAGAAGGTAATTGGCTACGATGGAAATCCGCTAATGGTAGACGCCAGAACAATTCATTTTCTTGTTCAGCACTAGTTAGTAGCTCTGCGGCTAATTTATCATCAAAGCTCAATACAGAGTGATAATCATTACCTACTGCAACTTTAGCAGCACCCGTTAATGTTGCTGCATCGATAATCAGTTCAGGTGCAATATTGCTTGCATCAATTAAACCATCCGCTAAAACTAAACGACCTTCAGCATCTGTATTCATGATTTCAACTGACTTGCCATTACGGTAACGAATGATATCACCTAATTTGAAGGCATTGCCGCTAACCATATTATCTGCGATACAAAGCAGTAGTTTTACGCGTTTATTTAAACCACGAGTAATCGCTAATGCTAAAGCGCCTGCTAATGTTGCTGCCCCCCCCATATCCGCTTTCATTGAATTCATAGATGACGAAGGTTTGATGCTATAACCACCTGAGTCAAAAGTAATACCTTTACCAACTAAACAAGCAAATACAGGAGCATTACTATCTTTTGTTGGATTAAAATCTAACGATAAGTAGACAGGATCACGAGAAGAACCTCGTCCTACGGTATAGATACCAGCATAGTTTTGATCGCGCAGATCAGTACCTTTGGTGATCTTATAGCTAATATCTTCTTTATCAAGACCACAGAAAAGATCAACCGTACGTTGTGCAAGTTGCTCAGGCCCTAATTCTTCAGCGGGTGTATTGATAGTATCTCTAACCCAATCAACGATGCGAATACGTGATTCTAATTCGTGTTTATCTGCATCCTTTAATTGTGGCCATTCGATTGAGCGAGCGCCTTTAGGTGCTCTAAAACCTAACCAGAAAGCCCAGCTACGTTCTAAATCCCAGCCGTCACCAACAAGTGCAACATTACGAACTCCTTGACCATCAACTTTACGTCCACCACGCTGAATAGCGCCTAAACGGTTTTCTTCCGTTAAGTGGATTGTCATGCCGGTGTCGCTAGTGCTAATTAGTGCTTTTTCTCCCCAACATGCAGCAGCAGGTTCATTTGACAGCATGATAGGCATAATTTGTTTATTCATTTATTGTCTCACTTATTATTACTGATGGCAGTTAACCTACTCAGACTACCAGATATTTACCGTTTCGCGTGATCAATTTACTGCAAAAACCAAGAGGTCACCATTAACATCCCGTGATCTTTTGTATTTACATAATATTCCTCGAAGAAGGTCGCACAATAAAATCTCTAGACGTCACCCTTTATGGTTATTTTTAAATCACTGATAAAGTAAAATATGAAAGGTCATAATGCAAAAAGACTGGCGGTAAGCCAGTCTCTTAAATTTACGATGTTATCACTTATTCAAATTCATCAAGCCAAACAAGTAAAATAGCCTCAAGAATTTTTTCATTTGATTTTTGTGGATCATCATCAAAATCGTCTAAATCACAAATCCACTGATGCATATCAGTAAAGCGTACTGTTTTAGGATCAGTGTCAGGGTAAAGGTCAAATAACGCTTCCCCTATTTCACGCGTATCACTCCATTTCATGCTTGGCTCCTAAAATTAATGCTCTCTTGCGTGATTAATCGAATATTTAGGGATCTCAACAACTAAATCTTCGTCAGTCACTTTTGCTTGGCAACTTAAGCGACTTTCTGGCTCTAAACCCCATGCTTTATCTAACATATCGTCTTCAAGCTCAGAGCTCTCTTCTAGAGAATCAAAACCTTCACGCACGACACAATGGCACGTTGTACATGCACAAGACATTTCACAAGCATGTTCAATCTCAATGCCATTGCGTAATGCAACATCTAGAATAGACTCACCTTCTGTCGCGTCAACAACAGCCCCTTCAGGGCACAGCGTGCTATGGGGTAAAAATACAATTTTAGGCATAGTTATATCTCATCCACAGAATGACCTGCCAACGCTTGTCGAATAGATGAATCCATACGACGCGCTGCAAAATCCTGAGTTTGCTTATCCAGTAGTTTAATCGCGTTTTCAATAGCAACAGGATCTGTTCCTTCAACGCTCTCTATTAAGGTATCTACAACTTTGTCGATAGCCATTTTCTCATCTTCATTTAACAGATGAGCATCTTCTTCTAATGCTGCAGTTAAACTTTCTAACACGCGAGCTGCTTCGACTTTTTGCTCGGCTAAACGACGAGCTTGTAAATCTTCTTGGGCATTTTCCATCGAAGATTGGATCATCTTAGCGATTTCAGTATCGCTAAGACCATAAGAAGGTTTGACCTGTACGGAAGCTTCAACACCCGTTGATTTTTCCATCGCACTGACACTAAGTAAGCCATCAGCATCAACTTGGAATGTGACACGGATATGTGCGCCACCCGCAGCCATTGGTGGAATTCCACGCAGTGTAAAACGAGCAAGAGAGCGACAATCGCCGACCATTTCACGTTCACCTTGAACAACGTGAACACTCATTGCCGTTTGACCATCTTTAAATGTCGTAAATTCTTGCGCTCTAGCAACAGGAATAGTGGTATTGCGAGGGATTACTTTTTCAACTAATCCGCCCATTGTTTCAAGACCAAGAGAAAGTGGAATAACATCCAACAATAGCATTTCACTATCTGGTTTATTACCCACCAAAATATCAGCTTGGATTGAAGCGCCAATAGCAACCACTTTGTCTGGATCGATAGAGGTTAAAGGTTCACGTTTAAAATAATCACCCACCATTTGACGAACTAATGGCACACGCGTTGAACCGCCAACCATAACCACTTCTAAAACTTCATCTATTTCAACATCCGCATCTTTTAATGCGCGACGAACAGATAATAGTGTTCGCTTCACTAATGATTGAATTAATGATTCGAACTCAGCACGCGTGATCTCACCTTTCCATCCATTAATGTTGATATCCGCAACATCATTATCACTCAATGCAATTTTGGTTTCTGATGCAATATCCAGTAGTTGACGTTGTAATACAGCATCTTTTTGATATCCAAAACCGGCGCGTTCTCTTATCCAATCTGCCAGCATCATATCAAAATCATCGCCACCTAACGCAGTATCACCGCCAGTCGCTAAAACTTCAAAAACCCCTTTAGTTAAACGAAGAACTGAGATATCAAAAGTACCACCACCTAAATCATAAACAACGATGATACCTTCTTTTCCTGAATCAAGACCATAAGCAATAGCCGCTGCTGTTGGTTCGTTTAATAAACGTAAAACATGCAAACCAGCACGACGAGCCGCTTCTTTTGTACCTTGGCGTTGAGCATCATCAAAATAAGCAGGTACAGTAACAACAACACCATCAAGTTCTCCACCTAATGATTGTGTTGCACGCTCAGCCAATGTTTTTAAAATATCAGAAGAGACTTGAATAGGATCAACAATACCCGCAGCGGTTTTGATCAGCGGTAAACCATTTTCATTTTCATGAAAATGATAAGGAAGGTTTGGATAACGGCTTGTCACATCACTCAGTGATCGACCCACCATTCTTTTAATTGAGCTTATCGTGTTAGCAGGATCTTTTTCTGCTTCTTTTTTAGCATTCCAGCCAACGTTGATATTATCAACTTGATACTGCACGACAGATGGCAATAAATAGCGACCTTCGCTGTCAGAAAGCGCTTCGGCTTGCCCACTACGCACAGTGGCAACTAATGAGTGTGTCGTACCTAAATCAATCCCCGCTGCACGTCGGCGCTGATGCGGTGCGGGTGTTTGACCTGGTTCACTAATTTGTAATAATGACATAACTATTTCCCTTAAAAACCATCAAACAAGCGTTCTTCAAGTTGCTCTACTTGCTCTTTTAATTTTGCGAGAAAACGTAATTTTCTCACATTATCTGCAGCAATATCCCAAGTTTGATTATCTAGCGTTTTGACCATTTCATCATGGCGTACTAGATACATTTTTTCTAAACGCTCAGAAAAATCAGCTAACAAACTTTCAGCTTCAGCACTGTGTTCAATGTTATCCAGCTCTTCACGTAATGTGAGTTGCTCCATTAAAAAAACAGTATCGTGCATCGTTTGTTGCTCATTAGCAATATCGATACCTTGTAATGAGAGCATATATTCAGCTCTTGAGAGTGGATTCTTTAAGGTTTGGTAAGCCTGATTGATGGTTGAAGCAAGTGAGATTGCTTGAGCCTGTTCTTTTTCAGACTGACCTGCAAAACGATCGGGGTGATATTGACGCTGCAAATCTTGATAACGTGTAGCAAGTTGCTGTTTATCAATATCAAAACGATTAGGCATGCCTAATAGTGTGAAATAGTCCATACATCTACTCTTGGATTAATTAACGTTAATACTGCGTTTTAATACTAATTACACAGTGAAGCTTTCACCACAACCACACTCATTCGATACATTTGGGTTGTTAAATTTGAAGCCTTCGTTTAATCCTTCTTTGACGAAATCAAGCTCCGTTCCATCTAAATAGACCATGCTTTTACCATCAACGATAACTTTCACACCTTTGTCTTCAAAAACAGTATCTTCGTCATTGATGACATCAGCAAACTCAAGAACATAAGCCATTCCAGAACAACCCGATGTTCTTACGCCTAACCGTAAACCTTCACCTTTTCCGCGGTTAGATAGGAAAGAGCGAACACGATTAGCGGCGGATTCTGTAAGGGAAATTGACATGGCACACCTCACTCATAAAGAACGAAAGCGGATACCGAAAAAAAGTTTCAGCATCCGCCAATATTTTATTTTTTTATTATAAAAGACAATTATTTGCCTTGGCGTTTGCTTTTATAGTCTGCAATCGCTGCTTTTATTGCATCTTCTGCAAGAATTGAACAGTGAATTTTCACTGGTGGTAATTCCAATTCTTCTGCAATTGCTGTGTTTTTAATAGATTCGGCTTCATCTAATGTTTTGCCTTTCATCCATTCTGTTACCAGTGAACTCGATGCAATTGCTGAACCACAACCATAAGTTTTAAAACGCGCATCTTCAATTACGCCATTATCGTCAACTTTGATTTGCAGTTTCATAACGTCACCACAAGCTGGTGCGCCAACCATACCACTCCCCACAGTAGGGTCATTATTATCAAATGATCCCACATTACGAGGGTTTTCATAATGATCAATTACTTTATCGCTATAAGCCATGATTTAACTCCTGAAAACGTCTGATTAATGGTGAGACCATTCGATACTGTTGATATCAACACCTTGTTTATGCATTTCCCAAAGTGGTGAAAGATCACGTAAGCGACCAATTGCACTGTGGATTTGTTCAATTGCATAATCTATTTCTTCTTCTGTGGTGAAACGTCCCAGAGAGAAGCGAATAGAACTGTGTGCAAGTTCATCTGTTAAACCTAAAGCACGCAGTACATAAGAAGGTTCTAAACTTGCTGAAGTACAGGCAGAACCTGAGGATACAGCAAGATCTTTCAGTGCCATCATTAATGATTCGCCTTCAACATAGTTGAAACTCACATTAAGAATATTTGGCGCGGTGTGTTCTAAAGAACCGTTGATATAAACTTCTTCGATATCTTTAATGCCATTCCATAAACGTAAACGTAATTCGTTTAAACGTTTTGTTTCATCAGCCATTTCTTCTTTCAAAATACGGTAAGCTTCACCCATACCTACAATTTGGTGAACGGCTAATGTACCTGAACGCATACCACGCTCATGTCCACCACCATGCATTTGTGCTTCTAAACGAATGCGTGGCTTACGACGAACATAAAGTGCACCAATCCCCATAGGACCGTAAACTTTATGCGCAGAAAGAGAAAGTAAATCAACTTTTAACTTAGAAAGATCAATCGGTAATTTACCCACGCTTTGGGTGGCGTCTACATGGTAAATAATACCTTTGCTACGGCATAATTCACCGATAGCTGCAATATCTTGAACAACACCAATTTCGTTATTTACATGCATAATAGAAACTAAAATAGTGTCTTCACGCATCGCTTCTTCAAGCTCTTTCAGGTCAATCAGACCATCATGTTTTGGTGCTAAATAAGTGACTTCAAAGCCTTCACGCTCAAGTTGACGACAAGTGTCTAAAATGGCTTTATGTTCAGTTTTCGAAGTGATGATGTGCTTACCTTTTTTCTGGTAAAAGTTAGCAACACCTTTTAGTGCGAGGTTATCAGCTTCAGTTGCGCCTGATGTGAATACAATTTCACGGGGATCTGCACCAATTAAATCAGCAATCTGATTACGTGCAATATCAATAGCTTCTTCTGCTTGCCAACCAAAACGGTGTGAACGAGAGGCTGGGTTACCAAAAATGCCATCAATAGTCAGGCATTGCATCATTTTTTCAGCAACTCGTGGATCAACAGGAGTGGTTGCTGAATAATCTAGATAAATGGGTAATTTCATTGCTCACTAACTCCAAAGACGACGGATCTTCTTTAATAATTTTGTTTTTGTCTACCTAGAGATCGCCGTTAAACTCGCATATTAACAATGGTTTCTTGTAAACGACCATTGATAGCATGGCGTTTTTCATTGTCTTGACGATCGGCGACATCCATAACCTCTTCGTTATTTACTAACTCTTCAAGGCTGATACTGCTTAGGAAACTGGTTATACGATCACTTAAATCACGCCACAAAGTATGAGTCAGGCAACGATCGCCACCTTGACAACCTTCTTTGTTACCCTGACAACGGGTAGCATCGACAGATTCATCAACCGCAGAAATAACTTGAGCAACAAAAATTTGCCCTGCGTCACGACCTAATAAATAGCCACCACCAGGACCACGAACACTTGCGACTAATTCGTTTTTGCGCAAACGTGAAAAAAGCTGCTCAAGATAAGAAAGGGAAATCCCTTGACGCTCTGAAATATCAGCGAGGGGGACAGGGCCTTGCTGTGAATGCAATGCAACATCAAGCATTGCAGTAACTGCGTAACGCCCTTTTGATGTCAGTCTCATAACAAATACTCCGTGGTGAACAATAATCAAATTGTGTCATTCCCGAGTAATTTAGTCAACTATTTATCCGAGTGTTTTAGTCAAGTATTATACTCAGCCGAAAGTTGACTAAAGTTAATCAACTTTGCCCTCTATTTCTTAGCCCATTTCTCAACTGACGTCAGGATACCACGTAAGATATGAAGCTCTTGTGTTTCTGGTCGCGCACGCGTAAATAGACGGCGTAAACGGCTCATTACTTGCCCCGGATGTTTAGGGCGAATAAAGCCAGATTCATTAAGCACCTGTTCTAAATGAACATAAAAACGTTCTATATCATCTGCTGGTGGATAATCAATCTCTGATGGGTTATTTTCCTCTTGTTTTTCTTCTTGGGCAAGTGCTGCCATACGAATTTCATAACTAACAAGCTGAACTGCCATCGCTAAATTTAAAGAGCCATATTCTGGATTAGTCGGAACATACAAATGAAAATCACATTTTTGTAATTCTTCATTAGTTAAACCTGTGCGTTCACGACCAAAAATAACAGCAACAGGCTTATTTTTAGCTTCCATAACACAACGCTCACCACATTCACGAGGCGCCAGCATTGGCCAAGAAAGTGTACGACTACGGGCACTTGTTCCTATGACTAAACCACAGCCTTCAATCGCTTCATCGATACTATTAACAATATGAGCATTGCCAATAACATCACTTGCACCTGCTGATAGCGCAATAGAATGTGAATCGGGTTTTTCTTTTGGGTTAACAAAATAAAGATTGGTTAATCCCATGGTTTTCATAGCTCGAGCTGCAGAGCCCATATTGCCTGTATGCGAGGTTTCTACAAGGATGATGCGAATATTTTCTAACATTGATTTCTTGTTAATTGCTTTGTGATCTATCTATTTTATCACAATTGTAGCCAGAAACACGAATGCCTGTTATACTCTGGCACGTTTTTTATCCTCGTTCTTTAACATCTTGTGGAAGATAACCATGCATCCGATGCTGAATATTGCCATACGTGCCGCACGTAAGGCTGGTAATTTAATCGCCAAAAATTACGAAAATCCTGAATCTGTAGAGACTAATCAGAAAGGTACCAATGATTTTGTCACTAACGTTGACCGTGACGCAGAAAAAATAATCATTGAAATCATCCGTAAATCTTATCCAAAACACACCATTATTACGGAAGAAAGTGGCGAGTTACTCGGTGAAGATCACGATATACAATGGGTTATTGATCCACTTGATGGCACCACTAACTTCATTAAACGTCTTCCACACTTCTCTGTTTCTATTGCTGTACGCATTAAAGGTCGTACTGAAGTTGCTGTTGTTTACGATCCTATGCGTAACGAATTATTCTCAGCCGTTCGTGGCCAAGGCGCACAATTAAATGGTTATCGTCTACGTGGCTCTAACGCTCGCGATTTAGATGGTGCTGTTCTTGCGACCGGTTTTCCATTTAAAAGTAAACAACATTCAGCCGCTTACATGAACATGTTAGGTAAACTGTTTGTACCTTGTGCTGATTTCCGTCGCACAGGTTCAGCAGCATTAGATTTAGCTTATGTTGCTGCAGGTCGTGTTGATGGTTTCTTTGAGATTGGCTTAAAACCTTGGGATTTCTTAGGTGGCGAATTAATCGCTCGTGAAGCAGGTGCTATCGTTTCTGACTTTACAGGTAACCACGGTTACCTACAAACAGGTAATATTGTTGCTGGTAACCCTCGTGTTGTCAGAGCATTATTAGCTGAGATTCGTAGCGAATTAACAGATGCATTAAAACGTTAATTTTATTGATACGAATTAAAATATAAAAGAAAAAGACCATCATATTATGGTCTTTTTTATTTTACTTACTCATCTATCGCGAATAGTGCGCTCACTGATAATTGGCTAATTTCGTGTGTGATATTCTCTAATAATTGTGGTGTTATTTCTTGTTTATCAATACGAAATAAAAATGCTTTTTTCGCGATCACAAACCCAAGTATTTGCCCAATGATCGCATGAGCACGGATAGTTGTAGTTAATGCCTTACTATTTTTATCGATTAATTTAATCAGATGGGATAGCCGTAAATGAAAAGGCTCAATAAAATTACGGTAAATTAACTCATAATTTTCAGTAGGCTCCAATTGCTCACGTAAAATCAACTGACTGTAATAATGACGCTCTGGTGCTAATAAAGCTTGTGTTAATCTTGAGACTAATAATGAAATCAGTGAGGCAAGTGATCCCCGATCTAACTTATTTTCTTTTAATAGAGACTGAAGCTTATTATCAAATTGGTCAAAATGAATTTCTGACGCTAATTCTGTCGCAATATATTGAATTACTGCGGTATAAACCCCCAGTTTCCCACCAAAATGATAAGGAATTGCTGATTGATTAACACCAGCATCCTGCGCAAGTTGTCTCGTTCTCAACCCACTTATTCCGTGTAATGCAAAAAGCTTAATACCTTCTTGTACTAACTTTTCTTGAGTCTGTTCTGTACTTATCACAGTTTTACTGGTGTTTTTCATTATTTATTAACTATTTATTATTAGGCTTATAAATCAGCCCGCATTAATTGTGTTGAGTTTGAATTTAACTCAATCCCATTACTTTTACCAACGACAACCGTACCACCTAAGTTACATAAATGATGACCGAAGCCACAGTTAGGTTCAAATGCAAATGTCATCCCTTCTTGTAATACAATTTCTCGTCCCGGATTTGGTAATCGTTCAATTTGTTTATAACGACTAGCCAATGGCAATGATTCAATACCCGGAGCAGTACCAAAGCCAATAGGCCCGTAAGGATTAATGCTATGGATAAGTGGATGTACATGCCATCCTCCTGATTTTAATAATGGTTTTTCCATTAAATCAACGACTTCACCAAAAGTAACACCCGCCTTTAAATGTTCAACACCTATTTGATAACATTCACGAGCAACCAAAGCGGCTTTTTCTAAATTCTCATGAATTTTACCCACGGCAACGGCAGCTTGGTGTTGTGTTTCATACATGCCATATAAAGCGAAGATTTCTGATAACACAATATCCCCCATTTGAATTTCACGAGGGGCTTGTGAACGATATTGCCAAGCTGGAGGCCCCCAACCGATGTATTCAGAACCTGAACCCATGAGAATTTCAGCCGTAAACCCACCTCTGGATAAACACGTCGCAGTAATAGCAGCAGCAAGATCGGCTTCTGTCGCTCCTGGTCTGGTTGTCACGCGCATAGCTTCACTCATTGCTTCACCAATGGTTGCCGCATATCTTATGTGAGCCAGTTCTTCTTCACTTTTGATCGATGCGCGTTTAAAGAAATCACGATAAACACAACTAAATTTAGCATAAGGAAATGCATCTTTAATACCGTTTAGAGTATTAAATGGCATTGCACCATCAAAGTAGAATGGAGGATAAGGCTCTAAACCAATCACACCAATATGTGCATTTTGTTGCACTCCCATTTCTTTCAACAATCGGGCAATATTACGCCCTGTTTTTCCTACAACAAGATTATCTTCATCAATCCACTGCAAATCACCGCGTAGTTTTGCTTGCATATGATCAGCGATCATCATTGGTGCAAAAGTAACGATAAGTGGTTTTTTATCTTCATGAAAAATAACGACCGCCCCGAGTCGATCATTTGTAAAATAGTGATCAATACAAAATGGTGCGGGTGCGGCAGATTCTCTATCACCATAGACAATCAATGTATCTAGCTGATTATCTTTCATAATATCTCGAGCTAACTGCCAGCGTCTGTCTCTTTCTTGTAAAGAAAAACTCGCTGGGATCTCCAATTTATTATTCATAATAGTACCTTTTAACATTCATTCATTTGAATGAATTAAATTTACCCCTAATATTTATGATAATCAATGATTCACTTGATCAAAAAATGCGCTTTTAAAGGAGAAAAAAAAGATCTGCAATATCAAGGGATATTACAGATCTTAATTTTTATGAAATAAAAAATTAGGTATTTTGAGGCTGTACTTTGGGTCTGATAAACATAGCAGGGATCGTTAATGCGGCCATTAACCAGAAGATCAATGATTCTTGATTAGGTAGTTTTTCATACAACCAACCAGAGACAATGGTCATGATCGCAATACTGCCGCCCATCGCTAATGCTGAATACACTGCTTGTAGACGAATAATTTCGTGCTCTTGACGTGCACTAATAAAACGCATCGCAGCTAAATGGCACACTGTAAATGTACCACTATGTAATATCTGAACAATAATAAGCGCAGGTAATGCGGTAAAACTTCCCATTAATCCCCAACGCAACAGTCCAGCAAAAGCAGAAAGTAAGAGTAGATTTCTTGCACTCCAACGGCGGAATAAACGATGGCTCAGCATAAAAACAACCACTTCTGAAACCACACCTAATGACCAAAGATAGCCAATTGTTGCGGTATCATATCCCGCTTTTTCCCAATAAAGTGCACTAAAGCCATAATAAGCTGCGTGTGCACCTTGCAATAAAGAGACACATAGCAGAAAACGCCAAACGGGACCATCTGAAATGAGTTTTATAAAGGACACATTATTGTGTTCTGCTTTTTTCACTTTACCCTGTGGCATAACTTTAGGGCGTAGCATAGATGTCAGGAATAGTGCAAATGTACTGGCAATCAATCCATAAAGAATAATGGGATGTCCAAACGCATCAATTAAAATGCCTAACAATGATGAGCTAATAATAAAAGCGATTGAGCCCCAAACTCGGATTTTTCCATAATTAAAAGGAAACTGCTTTTGCCACGTTCCGGCTAGAGAATCCCCTAAAGGCACCATTGGTGAAAAGAAAACGTTAAACCCGGTCATCACAAAGAATAACCATGCCCAATGACTCCCCATCATAAATGCAACAGTAAAAAGTAATGAAAGAAAAGCGAATAATCTCAATGCAGTGATAAGTTTTGATGGATCCTTTACCGCAGGCGTTAAAATTAGGCTACCAACAAAACGTGCGGTTAAACCTACACCCAATAATAGACCTATCATTGCAGGATCGACACCCTCTCCTTTTAGCCATATGGACCAAAAAGGCAAAAAGATACCGTATGAAAAGAAATAGGTAAAATAATCTAAGGCAAGCCACAATGTTGATGGAATAACCATCCAATCCCCCATTTTTAAGATGCAAAAAAACCCGCCAAGAACAAGTTCTCGAAGCGGGCTTGTACAACGGGTTTTATTATATCGTTACAAACTTATGCGTAAACTGGAAATTTAGCGCAGATATCCAAGACTTTTTGTTTCACTTTCTCAATGTTCGCTTCATCATTGATATTATCAAGGACATCACACATCCAACCGGCTAATTCACGAGCTTCCGCTTCTTTAAAACCACGACGTGTAATTGCTGGAGAACCAATACGAACACCAGAAGTTACAAATGGGCTACGTGGATCATTTGGTACACTGTTTTTGTTAACAGTGATATTTGCACGACCCAGTGCAGCATCTGCGTCTTTACCTGTAATATCTTTATCAACTAAATCTAATAAAAACAGGTGGTTTTCAGTTCCGCCAGATACTACTTTATAACCGCGATCTAAGAAAACTTCTACCATTGCTTTCGAGTTTTTAGCAACTTGTTGCTGATAAACTTTAAATTCTGGTTCCATCGCTTCTTTTAATGCAACCGCTTTACCTGCAATAACATGCATTAAAGGGCCACCTTGAGAGCCTGGGAATACAGCAGAGTTCAGTTTTTTATAAAACTCTTCATCACCACCTTTAGCAAGAATAAGACCACCACGTGGACCTGCTAAAGTTTTGTGGGTTGTTGTTGTAACAACATGCGCATGAGGAACAGGGTTAGGATAAACACCCGCAGCAACCATACCTGCTACGTGTGCCATATCAACAAATAAGAATGCACCAATGCTGTCTGCAATTTCACGCATTTTAGCCCAATCAACCAGACCAGAATAAGCAGAGAACCCACCAATGATCATTTTTGGTTGATGTTTTTTAGCTTGAACAGCGATATCTTCGTAATCGATTTTACCTGATTCATCAATACCATAAGGTACGATATTATACAGTTTACCCGAGAAGTTAACGGGTGAACCATGAGTTAAGTGGCCGCCTTGCGCTAGGTTCATACCTAAAACAGTATCACCTGGTTTTAATAATGCCATATAGACAGCGGCATTCGCTTGAGAGCCTGAGTGAGGCTGTACGTTAGCATAATCTGCACCAAATAATGCTTTTGCACGATCGATAGCCAGTTGCTCTACAACATCCACATACTCACAACCACCGTAGTAACGTTTACCCGGATAGCCTTCAGCATATTTATTTGTCAGCTGAGATCCCTGCGCCTGCATAACACGAGGGCTGGTATAATTTTCAGAAGCAATAAGTTCGATGTGCTCTTCTTGACGAGTCACTTCACCTTCCATTGCATTCCATAATTCTGGATCGTAATCAGCAATATTCATTTCACGTTTTAACATTCACATCTCCTGACTCAGCTAACTTCACTAAAGACAAACTCCCATTTGGGAGAAAGAATGCCATACAGTGTAAACTCTTTTTCTTCATTGAGATACCCCTTAATGAAAAAATACGCAATCGTTTGCCATCCAATTATAACAGTACATTATTACTTTTTAACAACCTCATTTTATCCTGCGCTTATTCCTCTTTTTGAGGCACATCTCGTCTTATTTTGCAAACCCCCCACATCATTCTCTAAGAATTGAGATTTTTTGTTAAAAAATAAAAACAGAGATTTACAAAATAATCAAAAAGAGATAAGTTGCATATAAAATGCAATTTATAAAAATTCACAATAAACTGAAAATTTTTCAGGAGCAATTATGTTAGATGCACAAACTATCACGACAATTAAATCAACAATTCCCCTCATTGCTAGAACAGGTCCTGCATTAACTGCCCATTTTTATGAGCGAATGTTTTCTCGCCATCCAGAGTTAAAAGACATTTTCACGATGAGTCATCAAAGCAGTGGTGCGCAACGTGAAGCCTTATTTAATGCGATATGTGCTTATGCAATGAACATTGAAAACTTAGCCACCATTTTGCCTGCTGTTGAAAAAATCGCACAAAAACACGCCAGTTTAAATATTCTTCCTGAACACTATCCCATCGTTGGTGAAAATTTATTAGCCACAATTGATGAGATGTTTAGTCCTGGACAAGAAGTACTCGACGCTTGGGGTGCGGCTTATCAAGTATTGGCTGATGTCTTTATCAAACGCGAAGAGCAAATTTATCAACAAAAAGAACAAGCAAACGGAGGTTGGAGAGGACTACGAAACTTTAAAGTTAAACATAAAGTAAAACAAAGTGATGTTATTACCAGTTTTGAATTAGAGCCCGAAGATGGACTTCCTGTGACTGCTTATCAAGCAGGGCAATATTTAAGTCTTTATATCCGTAATGAACATCTTGAAAACCAAGAAATACGTCAATATTCATTAACTCAATCTTCAAATAATAAAACCTATCGCATCGCAGTAAAACGCGAAGATCAAGGCATTTTATCCAATTTTCTTCATAACCATGTTCAAGAAGGTGATACTTTACAAGTCGCAGCACCAGGGGGAGATTTTTATTTAGATGTATCACCAACCACACCAGTCACCTTAATTTCAGCTGGAGTGGGTTTAACGCCAATGCTATCTATGTTACACACACTTTCAGCTCATCAAGCTAATATTAATTGGTTACATGCGGCTGAACATGGTGGTGTTCATGCGTTTAAAGATGAAGTTAATCAAATCGGCAATCAACTTTCGCACTATCAACAAGCAATATGGTATCGCACACCACGTTCTGAAGACGTGCAAAATACAGATTATCAATTCGAAGGCTTAATGACATTAAACCAAGTGGAAGATTGGTTAGTTATTCCTGATATGCATTTCTATTTTTGTGGTCCATTGCCTTTTATGCAATCTATTGCTAAGCAACTTATTGAATTAGGTATTCATAGTGAAAAACTTCATTATGAATGTTTTGGTCCTCATGCTGTTATTACACAAGATCAACAATAGAAATACCTTTATTAACGTTCAATTTTAAATTGAAGAAAAAAGCGCTGATAAAATTATATTTACTAGCGCTTTTATTGATTATTTTACTGCTTTTTATGATTGATATTTATTTTCAATCGCAGTAGGAATAACATGATCTTTAGCAGAAAAACCATACCAAATAACACTCGCTAAACAGAGCGTATAACCAAATAATTCACTGCCCTCTTCCACCATATTTTTAACAGCACGGTTATAATCTTCGCCTAATAATTTATGCCAAAGTATTCCCATCCCAAATAAACGAGAAAACAGTAAAATACATAATAGACCCGCGACTAACATTCCATGGCTCGGATGAGTAATAAAGTGAATTAAACCTTTTAACGTTCTCTTACCTTCTCTAATTGCAACTGCAATACAAATAAACGCCACCGTTAGCGCAAACCAAACCCAAGAACCATGTGCAATCTGATCAAATACACCGTCTAACTCACGAATTAAAATACACAAGAAAAAGCCCATAATAAGCGTGAACGCCCCCCGTTGTTCACTTTCTTGGCACGCTTTAACAAAAAAGAATAAGCAGATAATCGCGACAATAATCTCTTGACCTAATTCAGTTACCGATGTTTCAGAAATACCATTATCAAACACCAAAATATCAAGAAAGATAAATCCCGTAGTGATAGCGATTAACACTGCTGCACATAAAAATAAAGCAAGACACTTTAATAAATAATTAAACACTTTTTTGCCCATACCTTAATGATTTTTAATATTGATGATAATAACTTTCCTTAAAAGTTATTGAATAACATTTTGTGCCTTGAAGTTAACAAAAAATAGTAAAATAAATTGTTCAGTATCATCAATAGACTTGTATAAGATATAAATAGCATTATAGGCAAAACATAAAAAAACTAATTATGTACAAGAAAAAGAAAAAGCTCGATATTTTGATTAAAAATATCGAGCTTTAATAAAAATGCAGAATATATTTATTTGGCTTAAATTAATAACTAAATAGCTTCTTCGTCTTGTTCACCAGTACGAATACGAATAACACGATTCACATCAAAGACAAAAATCTTACCATCACCAATTTTACCTGTTTGTGCCGTTGTCATAATAGTCTCTACACAGGTTTCAACAATCTCATCAGAGACAACAATTTCAATCTTCACTTTAGGTAAAAAGTCGACCATGTATTCAGCGCCGCGGTAAAGCTCAGTATGCCCTTTTTGGCGACCGAAACCTTTCACTTCTGTTACGGTCATTCCCGTGATACCCACTTCGCCGAGCGCTTCTCTTACATCATCTAATTTAAACGGCTTAATTATCGCTTCAATTTTTTTCATCGTATTATCCTGCTATTACCAGTTGTGGCGACCAAAACCGCTTGTAATTGGGTATCTGCGATCTTTACCAAAATTACGACTTGTAATACGTGGCCCAACAGGGGCTTGACGTCGCTTATATTCATTAATATCGACTAATTTTATCACTTTACGGACTGTCGCTTCATCAAATCCGACTGCAACTAAATCAGATACAGATTTATCTTGTTCAACATAACCTTCAAGAATAGCATCCAGAATGTCATAAGGAGGTAAATTATCTTGGTCTGTCTGTCCCGGTGCAAGTTCTGCTGATGGTGGCCTATCAATAACACGCTGAGGAATAGCGGGTGAAAGTGTATTACGATATTTAGAAAGTTCAAAAACTAACGTTTTAGGTACATCTTTTAGTACATCAAAACCACCCGCCATATCACCATACAATGTGGAGTATCCCACGGCTGATTCACTTTTATTGCTTGTCGTTAACACTAAACGGCGACGTTTATTCGACATTGCCATCAAAATAACAGCACGACAACGTGCTTGTAAATTTTCTTCGGTAGTATCTGCCGCGGTATCTTTAAAAATAGGGGCAAGCTGAGTCATAAAAGCATCAAACATGGGTTCAATGGAAACCGTATCAAACTCAACACCTAATAAATCTGCTTGTTCTTTTGCGTCATGAATACTCATTTCTGAAGTATAACGAAATGGCATCATAACAGCCTGAACACTCTCTTTTCCTAAGGCATCAGCCGCGATAGCAACCGTTAATCCAGAATCAATACCACCAGATAATCCAAGAATTGCACCTTTAAAACCGTTTTTAATGACATAATCACGTGTTGCAAGCACTAACGCTTGATAAACTTGCGCTAAAGGTGAAAGTTCTGGCGCAGGATCTTCCATCGGAATAATATTTAATTCGTCAAATTCAACGATGGTAGTTTGCTCATCAAATGCGGCTAAACGATGCGTAATAGTACCGCGTTCATCAAATACTTTTGAACAACCATCAAACACCAACTCATCTTGACCACCAATTTGGTTAAGATAAATCACAGGAAGATGTGTTCTTTGGCAATGTTCTTTAATGAGTTGTGTACGAACATGGGGTTTTTCACGGTTATAAGGAGATGCATTAATAGATAGAACGAGATCAGCACCTGCTTGCTTTAATGCATCGATAGGTTCATTGATCCAAATATCTTCACAAATTAACAAACCTAGATGGTAGCCTTTAAATGGTACCACACAGCGCTCATTGCCTTGTTGAAAATAACGCTTCTCATCAAACACACCATAATTAGGTAATTGCTGTTTGAAATAACGCGCTTGTAATTCACCTTTATAGAAAAATGAAAGTGCATTGTAAATTTTGCCGTTTTGCCACCAAGGATGTCCAACAACAATCGCCGTTTTTTTACTTGCTTGTTCTAAACGCGTAAGTTGTGTTTCACAACGCTGTTGGAAATCAGGACGAAATAGCAGATCTTCAGGAGAGTAACCGCATAAAGCCAATTCAGAGAACATGACTAAATCAGCCTCTTCTTGTGCTTTAACGGTAGATAACATGCGTTCGCAGTTACCTTCAATATCGCCAACAACCCAATTAAGTTGAGCCATGGCGAGTTTTAGTTTACGACTCATAACAATTAGTCTCTCCGCTATCTTCCGCATAAAAGGAAAGTTAGTTTAAAAATATATTCGTTATCTGAAAAGGTTATTCTTTAAAATCATTCGCATCTAGCTCATGACGAGATAACAATTTGTAAAACTCAGTTCGATTACGCCCAGCCATACGAGCGGCTTGGGTCACATTGCCCTTTGTCATTTGTAAAAGCTTTCTCAAATAGGTCATTTCAAAATGCCCTCTAGCTTCTGCAAATGTAGGCAGTGCTGTATTTTCACCTTGTAATGCCTGTGTTACAAGCGCTTCACTAATCACGGGTGCCGTTGTTAACGCAACACATTGCTCAATCACATTAACCAATTGGCGCACATTACCCGGCCAACTTGCTGTCATTAAGCATTTCATCGCATCGGTTGAAAAGCTTCGAACAAAAGGTTTATGACGTTTGGCAGACTCTCTCAATAAGTGATTAGCAAGAATAGGAATATCTTCGGCCCTCTCACTTAATGTCGGAATACGTAAATTAACCACATTTAAACGATAGAACAGATCTTCACGAAATTCATTACGTTCCATCGCTTTAGGTAAATCACGATGCGTTGCAGAAAGAATACGTACATCAATATCAATATCGCGGTTACTGCCTAATGGGCGAACTTTTCGCTCTTGTAAAACACGTAATAACTTAACTTGCAATGCCATTGGCATATCGCCAATCTCATCTAAAAATAATGTGCCACCTTCAGCGGCCTGAAACAGACCTTCACGACTACTCACCGCGCCTGTAAAAGCGCCTTTCGCATGACCAAATAATTCAGACTCGAGTAGTTGCTCTGGTAAAGCACCACAGTTAATGGCGATAAAAGGTTTTTTTGCTCTAGGACTTGCGCGATGGATAGCTTGAGCAAGCACTTCTTTCCCCGTACCACTTTGACCATTGATAAGTACACTCACATCTGATTGGGCGACGAGTTTTGCTTGCTCTAATAAACGTAGCATTTGCGGGCTACGTGTTACGATATCTTTTGACCATTCCTCATCTGAAACAATCGTCACAAGCTCAAGAGCTTCATCAATCGCTTTATACAGTGCGTCTCTATCAACCGGTTTGGTTAAAAAGCTAAATACCCCTTGCTGTGTTGCCGCTACCGCATCAGGAATAGAGCCATGAGCAGTAAGAATGATAACAGGCATACCGGGTTGTTGACGTTGTATTTCAGCAAACAATGCCATGCCATCCATTTCATCCATTCGGAGATCACTAATAACAAGGTCTATTTTTTCTTTTAAGAGAAGTTTTAGTGCTTCTTGTCCACTTTCAGCGGTGAAGATATGAAAACCTTCACTTGTTAATCGCATACCAAGTAACTTTAATAACCCAGGATCGTCATCGACAAGTAAAAGATTTGCTGATTTATGGCCAGCCATGCACATTCTCCTTATTTAGAACCTGCTTCAGTCGGTTTTGAGCTTTGTGTGTCAGTATCCGTTTTGACAGGTTCTGGTTTTACCGCCTCAGGTTTCGTAGATTCAGTTTTCGTAGATCCTGATTTTGAAGGCTCTGGTTTAACCACTGTTGCAGAAGGTTGTTTTTCCTCGCCCTTTGACTTATCTGTTATCGATTGCGTCGAAACAGGTTTTTCAGTCGTTTTTTCAACCTCGGGTTTTTCGGTAGTCGGTTTCTCTGTATTTACTGTTTCGGTTTCCGCAGAGGTTGCGGGTGCGCTCTCGGCTAAATCTTCATTTTGCGATAGCGAATCAACAGAGCTACTCTGTTTTCTATTCGATAACTGACGTTCAATTTGGGTAAGGCTTTCAAGCTTTTTCAGGGTCACATTCAGTTCATGCTGTAACACACTATTTTCTTTTCTTAGCGTATCAATTCTATTATCCGTATCTGTGGTTAAACGACGATAACGACTTTTTTCTTCTGCTAAAGAGAGAATGAGTGTTTGGTTCTCAATCCATGTCGATAATAGTGTTCGCATAGAACTCGGAAATTGTAATTTATAGCTTTCTAATAACACTAATTGTGTTCGACGATCGGCAATCGTCATTCCCGCACGCTCTAATAGGATACTTTTATAAAATGCATCATCCCAACCTGTGACGACAACACTGCTTGCTTGACGCTGTGCTTCTGTCGTCATTATGCGGTTTGTACATTCAATGACACGTAACCAATAAAGTGCGTTATTGATACCTTCATCATAAAATGAGCTTAATGTTTTGCATTCAGCCCAACGATAATCAATCGTTTTTTGTTTAACAACAGGGATTTCTTGCTCAGGCTCTTGTGTCTCAGTGAGCGACTTTGGGGTACACCCTGAAAGAACCAGCGGAAGCATAATAAATAAGAAACACTGCTTCCAATTTGATACGATTTTTCTAGTTGATGCAGGGGCCATAGATAACAATTCAATACCAAGCATCTTCTTATTTATTTTTTTATACTCATGATGAGGAGATGCTCGTTTTTGTGACCTGATTTGCATTATTTAATCTCAGAAAGTAGCGGTAATTCAATACGAAAACAGACATCGGCATAGTCAGAAGGAACAACGCTTAATTCACCTTCCATTCTTTTGATACAATCATGAGCAATACTTAAACCTAAACCACTTCCTTTTACAGCCCCTTTACGTAGCAACGATCCTTGGAAAAAGGGTTCAAAAATCATTTTTTGTTCAGATTCAGGGATAGGCGTTCCTTTATTGGCTATATCAATAACTATTTTCTGTTCAACTTGATAACTAGAGATCCAGATATTACCTGATTCAGCACCATAGTGCACCGCATTCGAGTAGAGATTGTCGATAACTCGTGATAATAACGTCGCTTCTGCTCGACATGTGGTTAGATTAAGTGAAATTATCGTTTTAATATCTTTTGCTCTCGCGGGTAAACTGTGAGCTAATACCACGTCATTGACTAAATCAGTCAAGTTCACATCTTCTATTTGTTGAGGGACTTCAGAAAGTTTACGATTATAATCAAGCAGTTGTTCAATTAATAGTTGTAATTGCTTGCTGCTATTATCAAGAATTGAAACGACTTCTTTTTGATCAAGCGTTAAAGGACCTGCTACTTCATCAGCTAATAATTCTGTGCCTTCTCGCATACTGGCTAATGGTGTTTTTAACTCATGAGAGATATGACGCAGAAATTCATGTCGCTGTGATTCAAGCCATGCTAAACGCTCACTTAACCAAATAATACGTTGAGCTAATGAACGTAACTCTCTAGGCCCTTGAAAAGTATCTAAATTATTACTGAGTGTGCGTCCTTCACCTAATCGATTGATCATCTTTTCAATCCCTTTAACAGGACCAATAATCATTCGAGTAAATAGCGCAATGAGGATCAAGCTGAAAACAAAAACGATAAGACTTTGCCAACCGAAATAGCGACCTTTCTCAGCAATTGCCATTTGGAGTTGTTCACCACGGCTAAAAATAATCTCTTTAGTTAATACCACAATACGGTTATTGGCATAAGAGAACTGCTCTAAAGCTTGTTGCATCTCTTTGGTGGGCTCACTGCTTTCACATTGAATCGATGTTAATTTTTCAAGTGAGGTATTAAGTACATCGGCTTCTTTAGAAGCAGAAAGAGGTATAATGGTTTGCTGTAATGTTGAGAAGAGTTTGGTGTATTGCTGGTAACGTTGCTGATACATATCATCATCGGTTTTATCTCTTAACACACAATATCGACGATAGTTTCCTTCCATTTCAATTGCTAGATTTCGCATCACTTCACTACGTTCAGTATCTGCAAGTGCATTTTTATTAGTAATAGCCGCCTGATTACTTAATTGATCAAGACTTTGATAAGCCTGATAAGCAAGCACAAGCAAAGGTAATAACACCATCCAAAATGCCATTATTACGAGCTGTCTTAAAGAACGAGGGAAAATACGCCACTTTTTCAATGAAATCATCTCAACACCTATTAGAGTAATGCGATGCTACATGACTTGATAACAAGAAAAAAGTCCGACATTAGGAAAATCAAATAAGAGAACAAACACAAACGAGGAAATGGGGCTGACTCTAGAAGTGGGAGAGCGGAATATCTTACTGAGATATTCCGCTCGTCAATATTTCATCTCTTTTTTCTCTAAAAGAGAATGAAGGTGGTGCCTCACTCCACGTGTCGCCCTGTGTTTGATAAGGTCCGAAGACGAGTATCATGATGTTGGACGGTAGGCACCTTACTCTGGCGTCATTCCTGGCTTATGTGGTATGTTCCCACCCATATTGTGGACCGACATAAAAAGTTGAATGAGCAACTGATTTATATAATGCACAAGGCGTGCCAACTTTTCAAGTAAATATTTAACGCGTTGAAAATAAACAAAAAATAAAAAATCTCTCTAATATTTTATTTATCACTCTTTTTTATCTAGTTATAAAACAATCAAACTGTCTCCATATCCAGACAGAGTTACCCTAAATTTAATAATTACTTATATTTCAATTAATTAAATGTCGCCAAAAAGAGACACTTAAAATAACGAGTGTCACCTATTTTATACAATGAAAAATAATTCCTTTATTATCAATAAAATAAAGCCTCTAACAATGTAGAGGCTTTATGTGTTTATTACTAAGGTAATATTACCTTTGATTAATCAAATTGTTTTCTTGCATTGCGGAATAAACGCATCCAAGGGCTGTCTTCCCCCCAGTTATCTGGATGCCAAGAATTACTGACCGTTCTAAACACACGTTCTGGGTGAGGCATCATAATGGTTGAACGACCATCTTTTGTCGTGACCGCAGTGATCCCTTTTACAGAGCCATTAGGATTTAATGGATATTGTTCTGTTGGATTGCCATAATGATCCACAAAACGTAATCCTACTAAATTTTGAGCCTCTAGTTGTGCTAATTGCTCTGTATTACGGAATTCAGCAAACCCTTCACCATGAGAAACAGCAATAGGCATTTGTGAACCCGCCATACCTTGCAATAATAATGATGGGCTTTCTGTCACTTTCACTAAACTAAAGCGCGCTTCAAAACGCTCAGAACGATTGCGAACAAAACGAGGCCACAAGTCTGCACCTGGAATAAGTTCGGATAATGTTGACATCATTTGGCAACCATTACAGACCCCAAGAGATAAAGTATCTTGGCGTTCAAAGAATTGAGCAAACTCATCACGTAAACGAGAATTAAATAAAATAGACTTAGCCCAACCTTCACCCGCACCTAATACGTCACCGTAAGAGAATCCACCACAAGCCACCAGCACATCAAAATCACTGAGTGAACGTCGTGATGAATGTAAATCACTCATATGAACGTCGATAGCATCAAAACCCGCCCTATCAAAAGCAGCCGCCATTTCAACATGAGAATTAACACCTTGTTCTCTTAATACCGCAATACGAGGACGGCTTCCAGTTGCAATATAAGGTGCAGCAATATCTTCATTTGGATCAAACGTTAACTTCACATTTAACCCTGGATCGTTGAGATCTTGTTTTGCTTGATGTTCTTCATCCGCACACTCTGGATTATCACGTAGACGCTGCATTTGCCAAGTTGTCTCTGCCCACCAAAGACGCAATGTACTGCGTTTTTCATTATAAACTTCGGTTTCACGACTTTGGATAATAATGGCGTCATTTTCTGTTGCTTGGCCTAAATAATGTAAACAATCCGCTAAGCCATATTCAGCAAATAATGCTTCGACAACCTCTTGATGTTCACCACGAATTTGGATCACACCACCGAGCTCTTCATTAAAGAGTCCCGCTAAAATATCTTCATCAAAAGCACTAATATCAACGCTTAAGCCACAATGACCTGTAAATGCCATTTCGGCAAGAGTGACAAATAATCCACCATCAGAGCGATCATGATAGGCCAACAATTTGCCATCACTGACCAATTGCTGCATCACATTGAAGAACTGTTTTAATTGCTCAACATCACGAAGATCTGCCGCTTTCTGACCTAGCTGACGATAAACTTGTGCGAGTGCCGTCGCACCTAATGCATTATGTCCATTTCCCAAATCAATCAAATACAAGCGGTTGCCTGCTTGTGTTGATAATTCAGGTGTCACTGTTTTACGCACATCTTCAACACGAGAGAATGCCGTAATAACTAAAGATAATGGGGATGTTACTTCTTTAGTTTGACCGTCTTTATCTTGCCAACGCGTTTTCATTGACATCGAATCTTTGCCCACAGGAATAGTAATGCCTAACGCTGGGCATAGCTCTTCACCAATGGCTTTCACTGCGTCATATAAACCGGCATCTTCACCAGGGTGACCTGCGGCAGACATCCAGTTAGCCGAAAGCTTAATGCGATTAAGCGCTTCTACATCACAACCCGCCATATTTGTTAGCGCTTCCCCGACGGCCATACGTGCAGATGCAGCAAAATCTAACAATGCGATAGGTGCGCGTTCACCAATAGACATCGCTTCACCATAATAACTATCTAATGTTGCTGTAGTAACAGCACAGTTAGCAACAGGAATTTGCCAAGGACCAACCATTTGATCACGTGCAACCATACCCGTTACCGTGCGATCACCAATAGTAATTAAGAAGGTTTTTTCAGCAACGGCGGGTAAATGAAGAACACGATAAACCGCATCTTTTAAATCGATATCTTTACGAGAGAGATACTCACCTTCTGTTTTAAGCGATTTTACATCACGCAACATTTTAGGCGCTTTACCTAATAATATGTCTAATGGCATATCAATCGGCTTATTATCAAAGTGTGTATCATTGAGCACTAATTCACGCTCTTGTGTTGCTTCACCGATCACTGCATAAGGTGCTCTTTCTCGCTGACATAACGCATCAAAAAGAGGCATTTTTTCAGGTGATACCGCCAATACATAACGCTCTTGGGATTCATTACACCAGATCTCTAGTGGGCTCATACCTGGTTCATCATTAAGAACATCACGCAATTCAAAACGACCACCACGACCGCCATCATTAACTAATTCAGGCATTGCATTAGAAAGACCACCAGCACCAACATCATGAATAAATAAAATCGGGTTATCGTCACCTAATTGCCAACAACGATCGATAACCTCTTGGCAACGCCGTTCCATTTCTGGATTATCACGCTGAACAGAAGCGAAATCTAAATCTGCATCTGATTGACCCGATGTCATAGAAGAAGCAGCCCCACCGCCAAGGCCGATATTCATAGATGGTCCACCAAGTACAATCAACTTGGCACCAACGGTGATTTCACCTTTTTGTACGTGATCTTCACGAATATTACCGATCCCCCCAGCTAACATAATGGGTTTATGGTAACCGCGAATTTCAATACCATTGTGGCTATTAACACGTTCTTCATAGGTTCGGAAATAGCCGAGTAATGCTGGACGACCGAACTCATTATTAAATGCAGCACCACCTAACGGGCCTTCAGTCATGATGTCTAATGCATTAACAATACGCTCTGGTTTACCAAAATTTTCTTCCCAAGGTTGCTCAAATCCAGGAATACGTAAGTTAGAAACCGAAAATCCAACTAGGCCCGCTTTAGGTTTTGCACCGCGTCCAGTTGCACCTTCATCTCGAATTTCGCCGCCCGATCCCGTTGCTGCTCCTGGCCAAGGTGAAATAGCCGTTGGGTGATTATGCGTTTCTACTTTCATCAAGATATGTACAGGTTCTTGATGATAGTGATAATGTCCTTTTTCTGAATCGGGATAAAAACGCCCCGCCACAGAGCCTTCCATTACTGCGGCATTATCTTTATAAGCTGACATGACATAATCAGGCGTTTGCTCAAACGTATTTTTAATCATTTTAAATAATGATTTATCTTGAGCTTTACCATCAATGATCCAATCAGCATTAAATATTTTGTGGCGGCAGTGTTCGGAGTTAGCTTGTGCAAACATATAAAGCTCAACATCGGTTGGATTACGTTGTAAGCGGTTAAACGCATCGACTAAATAATCAACTTCATCGTCTGCTAACGCTAACCCCATTTCGATATTAGCTTTTATTAGTGCGTCTTTACCTTTCGCAAGCACATCAATCGTTTTTAGTGGTGCTGGGGCTTGCTCAGCAAAAAGTGCATTTACATCTTGATAATTTAAAAAAATGGTTTCCATCATTCGATCATGAATAAAACCATAAAGCTGTTGCCACTGAGTGGCGGTCATCGTACCGCACTCAATAAAATAGGCGATACCTCGTTCAATTCGGACAACCTTGGCTAGACCACAGTTATGAGCAATATCTGTCGCCTTAGAAGACCAAGGTGAAATGGTTCCTGGACGAGGTGTAACGACTCGCATTTCCCCAACAGGCTCATGTTCTGTTAATGATGGTCCATAATGTAGGAGTTGACGTAATTTAATTTGATCATCTTCAGATAACTGCCCTTCCACTTTCGCGAAATGGACAAATTCCGCGTATATACTTTGTACAGGAAGATCATTTTCCTGACATAGAGTGAGTAATTTATTAATACGAAACGCGGATAAAGCGGGGGAGCCACGCAGGATTTCCATAGTATTGAGTTCTCTCTTTTAGCAGCTAGCCTGATCAATCATTCAGGGGAAACGCGCCTAGTATAATAGAATAACCGCCCAGACGAAACCGTTTGCGTGAACAAAATAACGGCATTTAACTTAGCGTGTTTTAATGATTAATTGGTGTAATCAAGTTGCGTCTTGCCAATATGTTAAGCAAAATGCTCGATTACTGGAAATTTATCCATGTTAAAATGACAATTTTACACACAACAACAAACAACGTTAACGAGAGCCAACCTATTGAATAATATAAGGATAAACTATTTTGTTATCGTTATCATAGCGCTTTTTTCAGCGGCGATTATCGCGTTGAATATTACATGGCCAGATAGGCAAAAAGCGCAGATAAATAAGATTTTATCTCGTGGTGAGTTAAGAATTAGTACGATACCTTCACCATTGATAACGATGAACGATAAAAAGGACCCCGTAGGTTTCGATTATGAATTAGTGAAACGCTTTGCTGATTATCTAGGCGTGAAACTTGTCGTTAATATGCGGACAAATATCAACCAAATGTTTGATGATCTGGAAAATAATAAAGCTGACTTTATCGCCGCCGGATTACTTTATAATAAAGAGAGATTAGAGACGACACGCAGTGGTCCTGCTTACTTTTCCGTTTCTCAACAGCTCATTTATCGTAAAGGGACATTAAGACCACGTAGCTTTGATACATTAGATGGGCGTCTTGTTGTCACAGCCGGCTCGGCTCATGCAAGTTTATTGCGAACATTAAAAGAGACGCAATATCCTGAGCTTGAATGGGAAGAATCAGATAATCAGACAACCTCTCAACTACTAGAGGCATTATCAGAAGGCAAAATCACCTATGTGTTAGCAGATTCAATTAGTGTTGCAGTACAACAACGCATTCATCCTAATGTTGCCGTAGGGTTTGAAGTCACTGAAAGCCGTCCATTAACATGGTATCTACCAGAAGGTGAAGATAATAGCTTATATGCAGCAATGCTCGATTACTTTAATCAATTATCTCAAGAAGATGTATTAGCAAGACTTGAAGAAAAGTATTTTGGTCATGTAGGTTCATTTGATTACTTCGATACTATCTCTTTTATTACGGCGATAGATTCTATTTTGCCAAACTATCAGCCTCTTTTTGAAAAGTATGCTGATACTTTCGATTGGCGATTATTGGCCGCTATGGCATGGCAAGAATCACATTGGGATCCTCATGCTACATCACCAACAGGCGTCAGAGGATTAATGATGTTAACTCGCCCTACTGCATCAAGTATGGGTGTTACTGACAGACTGGATCCTGAAGAGAGTGTTCGAGGAGGAGCGCAATATCTTAAGCATCTCCTTTCGCGCTTACCGGATTCTATCCCTGAAGATGAAAGAATTTGGTTTGCATTAGCCGCATACAATATGGGGTTTGGTCATATGCTTGATGCCAGAAGGCTTACTGAGCAACAAAATGCCGATCCTGACAGTTGGCTAGATGTAAAATCAAGATTACCTCTACTTAGCCAAAAGAAATATTATGCAGATCTCCCTTATGGCTATGCGAGAGGTCATGAGGCTTATCGTTATGTTGAAAACATTCGACGATATCAACTTAGCCTTGTCGGTTACCTTCAAGCTAAAGAGAGCAAAAATAAAATATTATCGAAAGATAAAGAGAATAATAACGAGGGTGAACAAGAAAGAACATCATTGTCATTGACTCAAGATATGGCTTATCAATAATTTTGATAATAAAAACAGCCCATTAAGCAACACAGCCTCTTTTATAGAGGCTTATTTATTTCATTTCTACTATTCAAAAACCACTTCAACCATTAAACAATCTCTAAATTAATATTTTCTTAATCTTAAAAATTACTACATTTTTTTATGCCATTTTTTACCCAAAATAGAAAAAACTTACGTGTTAAAAAATGTAACATTCATTAGCCAAAACACTCAACTGATGAGTAAACTGTATTTAAAACGCCCCAACTAATCATTTTAAGACTATCGTAATAAGTAAAATATTAGAAAAAATTAACTTAAATACGTAGGAATTATCTCACTAGTTATTATTCATTTTATGATTATTATTTTTGGAGAAACTTTTTTTTCTTTGTGAATTAACCTAATGATACCTTTATTAACATATAACTTATTGAATTATATATATTATGATAATCTATAATTAATTGTATTAATTTTCTTAACCTAATGTTAATAACATTACTTTCTGTAAAGTTAAAATAATGTTAATTGTATTGTCTATTAAATTTATCTGCCTGATAAACTTTTTCACCCATAAACTGAGTAATAAAAAGAATAAACTTATATAAAACTCTACTAATATGGAATAGGCAAGATTAAATATGAAATTTGAGGAAACCAACAAAACGTTATATCAAATAGAACGCCTTTATTGATATCATATAAACCAGTCATTATTCGAAATAATTCGAAATATAATGCAAATCAATTTTTATATTCCGACATTAATATTATTTTTCTATAAATAATAATACGCACGATCTTCAAGGGATTATCTATAATGAAACTGAGTAAAATTGCTTTAGCTGCTGCTTTAGTATTTGGTATTAATTCTGTTGCAACTGCTGAAACTCCTGCACCAAAAGTTGGCGCAACTAAAGGCGAAATTCAATTAAAAGGTGAAATTGTTAATTCAGCTTGTGGATTAGCAGCTTCTTCAAGCCCTGTTATTGTTGATTTCAGTGAAATCCCAACTTCTGCATTAGCAAATATGCAGAAAGCAGGTAACGTTAAAAAAGATATCGAATTACAAGACTGTGATACTACCGTAGCAAAAACAGCGACTGTTAGCTATACACCAAGTGTTGTTAATGCAACAAACACAGACCTAGCATCTTTCGTATCTGGCTCAGCGTCTGGCGCAGGTATCGGCTTAATGGATGCTGGCAGCAAAGCTGTAAAATGGAACACAGCAACAACACCTGTGCAATTAATCAATGGTGTTTCTAAGATCCCATTCGTTGCATACGTTCAAGCTGAATCAGCAGATGCTACTGTAACTCCAGGTGAATTCCAAGCCGTTATCAACTTCCAAGTTGATTATCAGTAATCATTTTATTTAAATTTATTAAATAATAAATTACTGCATTAACGCAGAGGATATCCTCTGCGTTAAATTTGATAAAACACTTCAATTTAATAAGAATAAAATAAAAACTAATTAAATAAATATTCATTATTTAATTACTTTTTATTTAATTAATAATTAGGCGTTTATTCATGTTAATTTCTTTTTTTCACAGCACAATATGGAAAAACATTTGTGCCATTTTGCTATTGTGCTTAGCGTTTTTCGCTCAAGCAGAGCAAGATGATTCTGTGGAATTTAATATTCATATGCTAGATGCCGAAGACAGAGATAATGTCGATTTATCTCGTTTTGCCACCTCTAATTACATTATCCCGGGTATGTACTACTTAGATATCCGTATAAATGGTCGTGATTTTCCTCGCCAAAATATTAACTATATTGAAGTAAAACCCAATTACTCCATCGCATGTATTGACCCTACTCTTCTAAAAAAGTTAACTATTAACGAAGAAAATCAGAAATTTATTGAAGAAATTTCACCAGATTGTTTCGATATTAGTCAATTGCCCGGTATCTCTATCAAAAATGATGGTGGTATTCTCGATATTGTTATACCTCGTTCATTAATGAAATATGAAGATATGGATTGGACACCACCTGAATTGTGGGATCCGGGTATATCTGGGTTATTAGTTGACTATACCTTAACGGGTACATCGACTCGCCCAAATAAAGGTAATAATAACAACACATTGACAGGATATGGACAAGCTGGGATTAACTTAGGTGAATGGCGATTACGTGCTGAATATCAAGGAAACTATTCATCTGAATATTCATCAAATAATCGCTTTGATTGGAATCAGATTTACGCCTATAAACCACTACCTAACCAAGCCGCAAAATTAACACTTGGTGAAACTTATTTAAACTCTCAAGTTTTTGATAGCTTTCGTTTTACTGGTGCCAATATACAAAGTGATGAAAGAATGTTGCCTCCTTCTTTGCAAGGATATGCACCTGAAATTCATGGTATTGCAAACACTAATGCTAAAGTAACTGTAACGCAAAATGGTCGCTTAGTTTATGAAACTACAGTACCTGCTGGTCCTTTTGTTATTAAACATTTACAAGATACCGTTCAAGGTCAACTCAATGTCAGAGTCGAAGAGCAAAACGGTAAAGTCAACGAATTTCAAGTACAAACAGCTAATCTGCCTTATATGACTCGTCCAGGCTCAGTGCGTTATAACACATCAATGGGTCAGTCATCACTCAACAATCATAAAATGCAAGGCCCTATTTTTTACCAAGGTGATTTTTCATGGGGTATGAACAACACATGGTCACTGTACGGTGGTGTTTTGTTAACGGCTAAAGATTACAATGCGTGGTCATTAGGTTTAGGTCACGATATGGGACGTTTAGGTACGCTTTCAGGTGATATTACTCAGTCTTATAGCAAAACCTATCGTAATGAAAATATCAACGGAATGTCATTTAAACTAAACTACGCTAAAACATTCGATGAATATCATAGTACGATCACATTTGCAGGTTACCGTTTTTCAGAGAAAACATTCCGCTCTTTCTCTCAATATATAGATGAACGTTACAACGACATTAATAATAACGGTTATGAAAAAGAGATGTATACCATTACAGGTAACAAAACTTTTTGGGCAGATGATATTGAAAAGTCGACAACACTTTATCTCTCTTACCGACACCAAAACTATTGGGATAAAAATACACAAGAGCAATATGGTGTTTCGGTAAGCCGCAATTTCTCTATTATGGGTATAGAGCAGATTAATACTAACTTATCTGCATTTCGTACTCAGCATAAAGGAAATACTGATGACAGTATTTCTTTCAATCTTTCAATTCCATTAGGAAGCGGCAAAAGCATAGGTTATAGCTTGCAAGACAGTAACGGAAAAATAAGCCAAATGGCCTCTTATTCCGATAATAGCAATTATAATAATCTATGGCGTGTCCGTGCGGGTTTAAGCTCAGATAATAAAGCGAATACTGATGGTTATTATCAACACCGTTCGCAATATGCAGAAATTAATGCCAATGCAAGCTATCAACAAGATAATTATGTTGCACTCGGTGCAACAATTAAAGGTGGATTTACGGCGACACGCCAAGGTGCCGCATTACACAGTAGTAGCATGACATCGAGTACTGCTCGCATGATGGTTGATACAGAGGGTGTTGCTGGTGTGCCATTTAATAATCAAAGCACTACGACAAACCTATTTGGTATTGGAGTATTAACTGACTTAACGAGTTATAACAATGTTGATGCTCGTATTGATGTTGATAAAATGGATTCAGATATTGAAACACACAAAGCTATTACTTCAGCAACATTAACTGAAGGCGCGATTGGCTACTATAAATTCCCTGTTCGCCAAGGTGAGCGCCTAATGGCTATCTTGCAAACTGTCGATCAAAAACACCCGCCATTTGGTGCCGAAATCACCAATAAAAACGGTGAAAATATGGGAATGGTGATGGAAGATGGCTTAGTTTATATCGCCGGTGTTAACCTTAATGAATCATTAAACGTGATCTGGGGGGGGAAAACCCAGTGCACGATTACAATTCCCGCAGCAATTAACGATCCACTCAAACGTGAATTGCTATTATGTCAGGGATTTTAATGAACAAAATGAATTACTAGAGATAATTGTATGAAATCATTCAACACAATCAAAACGCTTTTTTGTGGCTCTTTAATTGCACTCAGCATAGTGAGTACAACTCAAGCAGGCGTGTCATTAGATAGAACACGCATTGTACTCATGGGTAACGAAAACTCAGCTAGCGTAAATTTAAAAAATACTAGCCCTGATATCCCTTTTTTAGCGCAATCATGGGTTGAAAATGAACACGGACAAAAAATTGCTTCTCCTTTAGTTGCGTTGCCACCTTTACAGCGTCTTGATGGTGACCAAAAAGGGGTTGTCAGAATTACCAAAACAGCAGAAATTGGGCTTTTACCACAAGATAGAGAATCGTTGTTTTATTTAAACGTGCGTGAAATTCCACCCGCCCCCAAACAAGCTAACGTGTTGCAAATGGCAATGCAGTCTCGCATTAAATTATTCTACCGCCCAACTGCGATTATTCCTGAAAAGCCAGGCATGATTTGGCAAGACCAATTAGTGTTTAAAAAACAAGGTAATCAATTTATTGCCGAAAATCCGACACCTTACTACATCACTATTATTGGGCTTTCTAATAAATTGAATGGTGAAGATAGCGATAAGTTAACCACTTTCCCAGGTTTAATGGTTGCGCCTAAATCATCACTGGAAATTCCTGTGAAAACCAGTAACGTCAATCAGTTTTACATGATGTATGTGAATGATTACGGTGGGCATCCAGAATTAAAATTTGTTTGCCAACAAAATAGCTGTAAAGCAGCCCCAAAAGAACAACAACCCAAATATTAATTAACTTGATGCCGGTAGGAATAAAATGCAATTCAATAAAAAAAACATTCATTCCAAATCTGTAATGCTATTTTGTACCGGCATTTTCTCATTAATGCCAATTTCTACTATGGCTTATCTACAGGGTGAAGTGAGAACGAATGGCGGACCTAATATTTTTTATGCCGCATTAGATAATACAACGTTCCCTAATAATCGCGCAGGTGAAACAACGACTGTTAAATTTTCCTTGCCAGATCGCTATGATGGTACAGTACATTGCCCTAGCACAAATATTGATAAAAGAGCATTAACTTACTTTAAAGCGACCACAGACTTACTTCCTGTTGGTAATAATTTTTATCAATTAAATGAATATGTAGATGTTCGTATTAAATTTGAAATTTGGGGACCTGATCCTCTCCCTACCGTCCCTTTTGAAAATAAAGAAAACAAAAGAAATAATCTACAAGGTTGTACAAGACCTGAATCTCCAAAACCTCATATTTCATCCGGTAGCAGTGGAGAACTCACTTTCCGCTTAAGAAAACCCATTATTAACGGAGTAAGCTTAAATGGCCAATCTCTTGCACAAATGTATGCCATGGTAAGCTATAGAAGCAGACCGACAGGATATGGTAATGAGCCTATATCCAAACTGATTATTACATCAGGGATCATCACAACCGAAGATAAATGTATCTTTAATAACGGCGCCCCAATTACCTTTGATTTTGGCAATGTGGGTAATACTTCTGATTATTTAAATGGCCAAAATTATAAAATTACACGCAATATCCAAATTAGATGTGAAGGCGGCAGTTTTACTAATCCTAATAGCAAAATAATGTTTAAAATCCAAACGGGAAGCTCGGGTGTTGCAAGTTTTAACGCTGACTATCTTGGAACAACAGGCTCTGTTGATAGAACAAATTTAGGCATTGTTTTAAGAGATAAATCGGGGACAATTGTGCCACCAAATAAATATTTTTCTGTTGGTAAGCTGAATAATTTTACAGGAAACTGGGAAGTCAGTGCCGCCCCCATAGCAAAAACAGGAAGTAAAATTCCTGAAGGTGAGTTTTCAGCACATGCCACATTAGTTGCGGAGTTTATGTAATGAAAAATCCAATAATAAAATCTGCGATTTATCTTTTATTATTGCTTTCACCGACAACATTTGCTGCAACCGAACTTATTGGTGGCGATATGGAATTTAAAGGTGTAGTGGTTGCACATGGTTGCACTATTGTTGCTGGTGATGAAAATAAAGTTGTTGATTTTAAACAGATATCAGCAAAAGACCTCTATACTTTTCAAAAAAGTAAGCCTGTTGCTTTTAGCATTAGTTTAGAAAACTGCAGTCAGGATATTTATAAAAGCGTCACAATTACGTTAGATGGGAAGGAGCATCCTACAATGCCAAATCACCTTGCTGTTGTTGGTACAGGATCTGAAGATCCTAAAAGTATAGGGATTGTATTTACCGATCTTCAACGCAATATTATTCAATTAAAAAAGCCGAGTACAACTCAACTTCTTAATAATAAACGCATTCAATTTAATTTTATGACGTATGTTGAAGCATCACCCTCTGCGTTGAAAAATCAAACATTGCTAACAGGTCCTTTTCAAGCACAAGCAACATATACCCTGAATTATCAGTAAATAGAGATTATTCTTTTATTGTTGGTTCAGTATTAATAATAACTAGATTGTCTTTTTGTTTTTTAAGTTGTTTCTTTTCAGCCCTTCTCATTTTAAAGAATTGGCTTAAAAGCTGTGAACACTCTTCACCTAATACACCGGATGTTATTTCTACTTTATGGTTCATTCCAGGATGTTGTAAAATATCAATAAATGAACCTGCCGCACCTGTTTTTAAATCTGAGGCACCATAAACCACGCGTTTTACCCGACTATGCACAATCGCTCCAGCACACATCACACAAGGTTCTAGCGTAATATAAAGCGTCGCATCGAGTAGACGATAATTTTGTAAATGCTTTCCCCCTTTACGTAATGCCATAATCTCTGCATGTGCAGTGGGATCATTATCAATGATTGAATGATTCCATCCTTTAGCAATGATTTTATTATCAACGACTAATACTGCGCCAACCGGTATTTCACCAATTTCTTGTGCTTTTTGCGCTTGCTCAATCGCTTTATGCATCCAATAAATATCATCTTTAACTTTATTCACAAGGATATCTCTTCATTATCATATAGCGGGATATTGTACCCTGTTTTCTATTGATAACTAAAGAGATTGCCTTGAATTGTTTATGACAAAGACAGTAAGTTGGCATCCTCTCCGCGCTGAAGGATGGTATTTTACAGCGCACCTGATAAACCGTTAATTTACGCGCGCTTCTGTGGCTAATTTAATAGCTAAAGCCCCTAAAATTGTTGCCATAAACCAGCGTTGAACGAGTGCCCAACGCGGTCTTTGCATAAAGAACCCAGCAATAGAGCCTGCGGCAATAACAATCAATGCATTTACTGCTATGCTAATAATAATTTGAATGCTACCCAACACTAATGATTGATTTAAAACGCTGCCATTCTGAATACTAATAAATTGAGGTAACAATGATAAGTACATTAATGCGATTTTAGGATTGAGCAGGTTAGTGATAAACCCCATAACAAAGAGTTTTGTCGTATTACCTGAAAGTAATTTTTTGGGATGAAAGATAGAACGCCCACCGGGCTTAATAGATTGCCAAGCAATATAAAAAAGATAAATAGCCCCACAAATTTTTAATGTATCGTAAGCATAAGGCACTGCCATAAAAATCGCTGTAATACCAAACGCTGCAAGTAACATATAAAAAATATAGCCAACAGCCACACCAATTAGTGAAATAAATCCAGCTTTTTTCCCTTGAGAGATTGAGCGTGAGATCAGGTAAATCATATTAGGGCCAGGTGTTAGCACTAAACCTAAGGATAAAAGTGCAAACGTCCACATATTAAACAGTGTTGGCATAGTATACCCCTTTATATTATTTCGTTATTTAACATCAATAACAGGGTATTAGGTGTGCTGAATACCACAAAAAATACTATTTTTTGTTACTATTTTCTTGTTATTTATTTTTGTTTTTTTATTTATACATTCTAATTAATCATTTGAACGATGCTACTTTAGGTCAGTCACCATAAATGGTAATCTTACATCCCCTTACTTAGTGCCTATTAAGCAAAAAGATTGGGACAATATTCCTATTTGAATGATAAAACACTACTTTATCGGATATAGCGACACAAAACTGATAGATGGTAACATATAAGTGCAAGATATAAGTTACTGAAATTTAATAATTTATATATTAAGTGACTGATATGGCTTTATTAATTACGAAGAAATGCATCAATTGCGATATGTGTGAACCAGAATGCCCAAATGATGCCATTTCAATGGGGGATGAAATTTATGAAATTAATCCTGATCTTTGCACTGAATGTGTAGGACATTACGATAAACCAACTTGCCAATCGGTTTGTCCGATTACGAATACGATCATCACTGATCCTACTCATACTGAATCTCAAGATGAATTATGGGAAAAATTTGTGTTGATCCACCATGCAGATAAGATCTAAACCTTAATCGATGATTTTGTGGGTGATAAATTTAAGAGAGCTATTTTTCTAAAATAACTGTCGCACAAGCATAACGCTGTTCATCAGCAAGTGTTACGTGAATGGAATTTATCCCCGCTTTCTCTGCCATCTCTTTTGCAACCGCTAAAAAGTGCAGTGTGGGTTTGCCTAACTCATCATTACGTACTTCAAAATGATTAAAAGCCAATCCTAAACGAATGCCTGTACCTAATGCTTTTGCCGCAGCCTCTTTTACAGCAAATCGCTTAGCTAAAAAGCGTATTGGCTGTTTATGAGATTGATAGATTTCCCATTCTGTATCAGTAAGAATACGACGAGCAAGGCGTTCACCAGAACGCCCTATAATATCTTCGATACGTGATATCTCAACAATATCCATACCTAAGCCAACAATAGCCATTAGCGACGCGCTTCTCGCATTAAGCGTTTCATTTCTTCAATCGCGGGTGCCAATCCACTAAATACGGCTCTAGCAATAATTGCATGGCCAATATTCAGTTCATAAAGTTCAGGCAATGCGGCAATACGTTGCACGTTATGGTAATGCAAACCATGGCCCGCATTCACTTTTAAGCCTTTGGATGCGGCATAAGTCACTGCATCACGAATACGTACAAACTCTTTTTCTTGAGCCATCTCATCTTCAGCATCAGCATAAGCGCCAGTGTGGATCTCAATAAAAGGTGCACCAACACGGTCAGCTGCGTTAATTTGTTCATGGTCAGGGTCAATAAACAAAGAAACTTTGATACCCGCTAACGATAAACGCTTAATTGCATCAGCAATTTTCTCTTCATTGCCAACAACGTCTAACCCACCTTCTGTTGTCACTTCTTGGCGTTTTTCAGGTACTAAACAGCAAAAATCAGGCTGAGTTTGACACGCTATCTCGATCATCTCTTCAGTGACGGCCATTTCTAGATTTAATCTTGTCTGAACTGTTTGGCTTATCAACATTAAGTCACGATCAGTGATATGACGTCTATCTTCACGTAAATGGATAGTAATACCATCAGCACCAGCTTGTTCTGCAATAAAAGCCGCTTGAACAGGATCGGGATAAGTTGTGCCTCGGGCATTACGAAGGGTGGCGATATGGTCAATATTAACGCCAAGTAGAATATCAGACATGCTCTTCTCCTGAAAAATAACGTTGCATTACCTTAGTTTACACATTCCATAGAGAAGAAAAAGACAATATTACTGTTCTACCATCAATGCTCTTTTCTTAGGGGATTTTTTAATGGCGAATTGTCTAAATAGTTCTCTACTTTTTAATGGTTTTCCGCCTAAATAGGGCTTCAATGCCATTCGAGTAAACCGTTTTGCCGCTTTTAATGTTTCAACAGTAGGAAATTCGCGACTGGCTAAAGATTTTAATTCAAATCCAGTAAAACTATTATGATCAACCACTAAACTCGCAATAAAACCTTTTTCTTCTCGATAACGGTAGGTCATCGAATCTGAAACAGGTTCTCCACTTCCAGCACAATGCAGAAAATCTAAGCCATAGCCAAGTTGTGTTAATAACGCGAGTTCAAAGCGTCTTAGTGCGGCTTCAGGTGTCGTATCGCTAGCGGCAAGAATTTGCAAACAAGAGAGATATTCAAAGAAAAGCACACTATAAGATGTACCACTTTCTAAAACACGAGACAATAACTCATTAAGATACAAACCACTGTATAGTACAGAGCCTGTCAATGGTAATGCTAAAGAGATAGGTTCAGCATCACGAAGGGTTTTGATTTCTCCTCGCCCACTCCAACGAATGAGCAAAGGAGTAAAAGGTTGAAGTGCGCCTTTTAAGGGTGAGCGACGGCCTCGTGCACCTTTTGACAATATGCGTACTCGCCCTTCATTTTCAGTGAAAAAATCGAGTAATAAACTCGTTTCACTGTAAGGTCGAGCATGGATAACAAATGCACGTTGCCAGCCATCCACTTCAGTTACCTACTTTAAATCGTCCACATAGCCAAGGCTACGTAAAGCGCGTTCATCATCAGCCCAGCCAGCTTTGACTTTTACCCAAAGTTCTAAGTGAACTTTGTTTTCAAATAAGTCTTCCATATCCATACGGGCTTCAGTACCAATTTTCTTGATTTTCGCACCTTTATTACCAATAACCATTTTTTTCTGGCCTTCTCGCTCAACCAGAATTAATCCGTGGATATCATAACCCCCACGCTCATTGGTAACGAATTGTTCAATTTCAACAGTGACAGAATAAGGTAATTCCTCACCTAAAAAGCGCATCAATTTCTCACGAATAATTTCTGATGCCATAAAACGCTGAGAGCGATCAGTAATATAATCTTCTGGAAAGTGATGAGTCGCTTCTGGTAAACATTTACGTACGATTTTCGCTATCGTATCGATATTCATGTTTTTTTCAGCACTGATTGGTACGACATCAAGAAAATCCATTTGTTGACTTAAAAAGCCAATATGTGGAAGTAACTTGGTTTTATCAGTCACGTTATCCACTTTATTAATGGCTAATAAAACAGGACAACGCAATGATTTTAATTTATTTAACACCATTTCGTCATCTGGCGTCCAGTTAGTGCCCTCAACAACGAAAATAACTAATTCAACATCACCAATTGAACTGCTTGCTGCGCGGTTCATTAGTCTGTTAATCGCTCGCTTTTCTTCAATATGCAAGCCTGGTGTATCCACATAAATCGCTTGGTAAGCACCATCAGTATCAATCCCCATGATACGGTGACGCGTAGTTTGCGGTTTACGTGATGTAATAGAAACTTTCTGCCCCAGTAATTGGTTCAGTAGTGTTGATTTTCCCACATTTGGGCGACCGACTATCGCAATAAATCCGCAATAGGTTTGTTCTTCGCTCATTCAAGCTCCAGTTGTATTAATGCCTGTTCAGCAGCGGCCTGTTCAGCTTTACGACGGCTTGTCCCCATCCCTTTGACAGGTTGTTCGATACCGCTTATCTGACAATGGATCGTAAACTCTTGATCATGGGCTTCGCCACGAACCTGCACAACAATATAAGAAGGTAATGGTAAATGACGACCTTGCAAATACTCTTGCAAACGAGTTTTAGGATCTTTTTGCTTATCGCCTGGGCTGATTTCAGCCAAACGATTCTCATACCAGTTTAAAATAATTTTTTCGATATTTTGAATATCACTATCAAGGAAAATTGCACCAATTAAAGCTTCCACCGTATCCGCTAAAATTGATTCACGACGAAAACCGCCACTTTTTAATTCCCCTGGACCTAAACGTAGGCATTCGCCTAGTTCAAATTCACGCGCTAATTCAGCGAGTGTATTTCCACGAACAAGCGTTGCTCTCATTCGGCTCATATCACCTTCATCAACACGAGGAAAGCGATGATAAAGTGCGTTAGCAATCACATAGCTTAGAATTGAATCACCTAAAAATTCTAAACGTTCATTATGCTTACTGCTAGCACTTCGATGCGTTAAAGCCTGTAGTAATAATTCATTTTGCGTAAAAGTATAACCCAGCTTCTTTTGTAACTGGTTTACTAATAAAGTATTCATGTGCGATCAATTTCCATAACTTAATTTGAAGCACACGCAACAAATCTGTTTGAAACAACGAGAGATTATCGGGTTGGATAACAGAACTGTTGCGTTTGCACTGGCTCCTGCTAATAACAGGAGCCAATCAGATTTAAAGAAGCGACATATTCTACACTTAGATAAGAAGGAATGCTGTCGCTATTTTGTTAATAATTACTTAATGCCACCGATACGGCTAAAACGAACGCCTGTTGGCCATTCATTCTCTACTTTTTCAAAGCTCATCCAGATTGTTGTCGCTTTACCTACTAAGTTTTTCTCTGGAACAAAGCCCCAGAAGCGACTATCTGAACTACCATCTCGATTATCACCCATCATAAAGTAATGACCTTCAGGGACAATCCACGTACCAACAGGTAATCCGGGTTGGATAAACTCTGGCATCGTCATATCACCAGGTATTGTCATAATACGGTGAGAGACTTTATCAATAGTTTCTACCCTTTCTTCTTCACGTAATTGAGTTGCCGTTGAAATAGGCTCCTCAATTGGAATAGATTTCATACCACCCGGTACATTCTGTAATAATAGCGTCCATTCACTTGGGTAAGCAGTACCATAAGTTACTGATATTTCTTCATTACAAATAGTTTTATCACAATTTGGATAGATATGAAGTTTTTTCGACATCATATCATAAACAATTTTATCGCCTGGTAATCCAATAACGCGTTTAATAAAGTCAGTAGAAGGATCACGAGGGTACTTAAATACGGCGATATCGCCTCGTTTGGGCTTCCCTGTATTAATTAACGTCGTTTGTGTAATTGGATCTTTTAATCCATAGGCAAACTTTTCAACCAAGATAAAATCGCCAACCAACAAAGTTGGCATCATGGAGCGAGAAGGTATTTGAAACGGCTCATACACAAATGAACGCAAAATCAAAACAATAATCAAAACTGGGAATAAAGAGCCTAATGTCTCTGCCCAGCTTGGTTTATTAATTGATTTTGCTAACTCCTGCTGATCCTCGGTTCCTTGCGTCATCTCTTGAAGACGCTTTAGTTTTGCTTTTCGAGCGGGCTTAAGCTTAAAGTGCTCAAATCCCCAAAAAATTCCCGTTATTAGCGTTGCCAGCGTTAGGATCAAGGCAAACGTGGTAGCCATGTTCTCTCCTTAAATTATTTATCTTTACCAACATGAAGAATGGCTAAAAACGCTTCTTGTGGTAGCTCTACGTTACCAATTTGCTTCATACGTTTTTTACCATCTTTCTGTTTCTGTAACAGTTTCTTCTTACGGCTAACGTCACCACCATAACATTTGGCTAATACGTTTTTACGTAACTGTTTGACAGTTGAACGAGCAATAATATGGTTACCAATTGCCGCTTGGATAGCGATATCAAACTGTTGTCGTGGAATAAATTCTTTCATTTTTTCCACCAGTTCACGACCACGATAAGGTGCATTATCGTTATGTGTAATCAATGCTAAAGCATCAACGCGATCACCATTAATCAAGACATCTACACGTACCATGTTAGAGCCTTGGAAACGAATAAAGTTATAGTCTAAAGAAGCATAACCGCGTGATGTTGATTTTAAGCGGTCAAAGAAATCTAATACCACTTCAGCCATCGGGATTTCATAAGTTAATGAAACCTGATTACCATGATAGACCATATTGGTTTGAACCCCGCGTTTTTCGATACATAAAGTAATGACATTACCTAAGTATTCTTGCGGTAATAACATATGACATTCAGCAATAGGTTCTCTGATTTCTTCAATATTATTCAATGGTGGTAATTTAGACGGGCTATCCACTAATATAATATCACCATTCGTCATTTCAACTTCATAAACGACGGTTGGCGCCGTTGTAATCAGGTCGAGGTCATATTCACGTTCTAAACGCTCTTGAATAATCTCCATATGAAGAAGACCCAAGAAACCACAACGGAAACCGAAACCTAATGCAGATGAGCTTTCTGGTTCATAGAATAATGAAGCATCGTTTAAGCTCAATTTACCTAATGCATCGCGGAATGATTCATAGTCGTCAGAACTTATTGGGAATAAACCTGCATAAACCTGTGGTTTAACTTTTTTAAAGCCTGGTAATGGCTTATCAGCTGGTTTTTGTGCTGCTGTTAAGGTATCCCCTACCGGCGCACCTAAAATATCTTTAATACCACAAACAACCCAACCCACTTCACCACAATTTAATGATGCTGTGTCAATTTGTTTTGGTGTAAAAATACCAATACGGTCAATGTTATAAATCTGCCCCGTACTCATTACCTTGATTTTATCGCCTTTACTGACTTTACCGTTTTTAACACGGATCAGAGAAACTACACCAAGGTAGTTATCAAACCAAGAGTCAATAATCAGTGCTTGTAATGGTGCGTCTGCATCACCTTCAGGTGCTGGAATTTCTTTAACAAGACGTTCGATAACTTCTTTAACACCAATACCTGTTTTTGCAGAGCAACGTACTGCATCTGTGGCATCGATCCCCACAATATCTTCAATCTCTTCTGCAACACGCTCAGGCTCTGCTGCGGGTAAATCTATTTTATTTAAAACGGGAACGACGGTGAGATCCATATCCATCGCGGTATAGCAATTTGCTAATGTTTGCGCTTCAACCCCTTGCCCTGCATCTACGACCAATAAGGCGCCTTCACACGCAGCAAGTGAACGAGATACTTCATAAGAGAAGTCAACGTGTCCTGGGGTATCGATAAAGTTAAGCTGATAAACTTCACCGTCATCAGCGGTGTAATTCAAGGTTACGCTTTGCGCTTTGATTGTAATACCACGTTCACGCTCAAGATCCATAGAATCAAGAACCTGCGCAGCCATTTCACGATCTGATAAGCCACCACAAATTTGAATAATTCGATCTGATAACGTCGATTTACCGTGGTCAATATGTGCGATAATGGAAAAGTTACGTATGTTTTTCATTCTGAAATTATTTTTCTCTATTGCTTTGCTCTATAAATCTGGCTTTGGAGTCATTCATGGACACAAAGCGAAAACTCTATATTGCAGGAGTTATTATTGATGACGCATTCTACACACTAGAGACATTATACTCAAAGAAACGTTCATCAAACACAAACATTTATGCTAAGACTTGCATATATTTGTAATTTTTTGCGGGTAATTTCCAGATATAGAAATGAGTTAATTTAAGATAGTGATTATGACAAAAACAAACATGACAAAAATAATGGAGCAGATGCCCCACTATTTAATCAATGCATTATTCTTGAAATTGAACTTTAAGCTCATGGGGTGGAAGCCCTATTTGCAATACAATAGGTTCAAAACCTTCATCTTTACTCCACCAAGTCGCCACTTTTTTAGCAAATAAAAAACCAAGGGCACCGCCCACAAGTCCACTGAAAAAAATAGCCAGTTCACTTGAAAACCAAAAGCTCGAAATGCCGGCGATAATAAATAAGCCAATTAGTGGTGTTAAATACACTAGCATTGCGGAAAGAAGCAGATTATTTTCAGGAATACCCACTTCCACTTTTTGCCCTTCGACTAATGGTTGTGCAATGGGAAGTTCGAGTTGATGAACGGTTTCAGGCCCTATTTTATTTAATAAATAAGAGCCACACGCAGCGCGAGCTTGGCAACTACCACAGCCAGAAGAAGATCCATAGCGTAATAACGCACGTCCTTCATGCCAATGTATAACGGTTGCCCACTCTTTAACCATAACTTATACCCTTTTACTTTTTCGTAAATACAACACTATTCACTATTGCTTGTGCCGTAGGAAATGGTAATTGACCAATAAAGGTAATTTCATTACCTTCTTTGTCATAGGTATAAATTGTATTACGACCATACCTCAACATTTTATCGCGTTCGGGCGAATTAACCTGTTGACTACTTTTATTAACATAAATAGAGAAGTCAAATAAACCATCGCTAAATAAAATAGACTGACTGAACTCAGTTTCAGAAATTTGATGGTTACTACGTTTTACCTCTTTAAATCCCTCAGGTAATTGACTAACCGACCAGTTATAAACTAATGGCTTAGTTTTTGGTACAAGTAATAAAGGTGGCATATTGACGGTACGTAACGCATTAAGTTCTGTTTTGACGTTACTCCCTTCATTAACGGTGATCACTCGAAATTGTTCAATGATGTCATTATTCTTATCTAAAAGATCGACTCTTAAAGGCAAATATCTTTCTTCATCAATAAACAAGACATAATCATAACGGTCATTGTTTTTTGAGAGCACTCGGACAACTCGGCTTGGAATATCACCAATATGCGTTCTACCTGCATCAATAAAATTATAATAATCTGATAATTCTTTGAAATCTTGGTAAATGATCGAAGGGATATAATCAACAATATGATCATTTCTTAAGCTAAAAGCATCTAAGCCTGGCTCAAAATAGCTGATTTCATCACCACGTTGAACTATTTCACGGCGAGTACTATCCATTTGCATTAATTGTGCAAGTGGTTTGCCATCAATAAGAGTGTGACGATAGCGAATAGGAACAATACCTTGAGAATTGATATTGATAAAAGATAATTCATAGGTAGAGCTTTGACTTGTCTGACCCATCTTTTGCAACAAAGCCTCGACACTACCCGTTTGAGGTTGTGCCAAGGCTTGTATCGGCATTGATAGGCTGCCCACCAGCAATAAGGTGGATAACCATGATTTTTTCATTACGACTGTTTTATTCCCACACGTTATTTATACATTCACATCTATTATTACTGTGCTACTACGGGTTGAGTTTCACCTTGAGCACTCACTGGTGCTTCATTTTGTGGTGCATTATAGATACGACGATCTAACTCATACTGTTGCAACATTAATCCAAGACGCTGATTACGCTCTTGTAAACGTGTTTGCTGGTCTTTACCTAAAGTATCACTTTGAAGATTTAAGCTTACCGGTGAACCTGAACCCATAATAGGTTGAGTATTAAATACAGGCGTGTCTACTTGGAAATCTTCAGAACCGCTTTGTCCATTATATTGTTGAACCCCCACAATAACAGCTAATGAAACACAAGCTGCGACACCGATTTGAGTTAACTGACTTGCCCAAGGGCGTAACTTTTGTAAGAAAGCGTGCTGACGCCATTGTGATGGCGCAGGTTGCTGCTCTCGTTGTTGTTCAGGACTTATGCGAACAGGTTCATTCTCTAAAGCGAGCGCAACGCGACTTGCGATATCAAAGTGGACTACTTCACCTACATCACCACGCATTGTGTCACGAATCAAATGGTAGCGTTGCCATGTCTCTTTCATTGAGTCATCACGTGCAATTGTACCCATTAATTCTTTATCAAGAACTTCGCCATCCATAAATGCAGAAAGTTTTTCTTTTTGCATGTAAAAGTACCCTTCAGTTAATGATGGTTCACCCACAATTAAAACTCTTGTATTAATGGTTGAACCTTATTATCAATAGCTTCTCGTGCCCTAAAAATACGTGAACGTACTGTTCCGACAGGGCAATCCATAATGACCGCTATCTCTTCATAGCTTAGCCCGTCAAGTTCCCGAAGTGTAATAGCAACCCTTAAATCTTCAGGTAATGACTCTATGGTGTGAAAAACCACTCTCCGTAACTCTTCAGACAACATTAAATTCTCAGGGTTCGAAATTTCTTTTAGCGCATTTGGTGATTCGAAATTTTCAACATCACTCGCATCCAAATCATTCGAAGGCGGACGTCGCCCCTGTGCGACTAGATAATTCTTTGCTGTATTCACTGCAATGCGATAAAGCCATGTATAAAAAGCACTATCTCCACGGAAAGAACCAATGGCGCGATAAGCTTTAATAAAGGCCTCTTGCGAAACATCTGGCACATCGCCCTGTGGTACGTAACGGGAAATCAGGCTTGCTACCTTGTGTTGATAGCGGATAACCAGCAAATTAAAGGCTTTCTGGTCACCATTTTGTACCTTTTCAACCAACATTTGGTCCGTTAACTGCTCGCTCATTAGAGATGGACTCTCCCGAAGTCAAGCTTCGCACTATTTTTAAATGACTCCGTCATATTTACTCTCGTTATTCCTTCTCGTTTTTATGAGCTACAAGACTTAGAGCATAAAAATAGTATGAAGTTCAATTCAATCATTATTTTAAGAGATGAATCACAAAAAAAATATCATGGTGATCACCTAACCAAAATGCAATTTGCCAATAAAAAAAACATAACACAATGATATTATTTAAATATATACGATTACTTACAACAATATATACTATCTTAAACAATGTATTATTAAATATAGATTTAATAATATAAATAAAAGTCAGTTACCCATGATTGGAACTTATCGGTATAGTGCCCTTCATGATCACGAATAATAAGTTCATCTATACTACATTTAACACCGCTTTGATTTTGTCTTTGAAATGCTAACAAAACTCGATGATAAGGTTTATCTGCGCTGTCTTTAATATTAACGCGCTTTGCAATATTCCACTCTTTTTTTTCTGCAATTTCAATAAATTGCTCACCAATAGAATAAGGTAATACGACACAGAGCAAACCATCTTCAGTGATAAGTGATTGCGCACTATCCAGCAATCCCTCATGCGTTAAGGTTTTGGTATAACGTGCTTGCTCACGAACATCATTACGACACGCAATTGCTGGCTCAAAATAAGGCGGATTACTCACAATCAAATCATATTTATTTTGCACTTGCTCTGCATAATGATGAATATCACTATGATGGATATGAATAAATGAATGCCATTGTGACCCTTGAGCATTTTCTGTCGCTTGTAATGCGGCTTTCTCATCCAGTTCAATGCCATCAATACACTCAATTTTATTCGCTCTTTGAGCGAGCATTAATGCAATTAAGCCACTCCCCGTACCAATATCAAGTGCTCTTTTTACATTATCGATAGGTGCCCAAGCCCCTAATAAAACACCATCTGTACCCACTTTCATTTCACACTTATCATGAGCAACAAAAAATTGTTTAAAGGTAAAACCACCTTTGCGTAATCCTGCTTTTTTCACTTTCTTTTGATTCATCTATTGGCTCTATTGATTTGTACAGCAATCTCTTTTTTATTGCTTATCAATCATGTCACGTAAAAAGAGATATATGGTAAGATAACGTTTCTACAACCCCTATCTTAACATTAAACTATTTGTATACGATGCACGCTTATTTAGATTAAGCCTAAAAACAACGAATACCTTCGTCTATCGGTAATATATAATGTGATAGCGGTAAATCCTCTGGCTTTTAGCGGGGGATAATGTCAAAATCCGCGCCCTAAACAGAGGTATACAATGACAGCCACGACATTTTCCAGTCTTGAACTTGATGAAAGTTTATTGACCGCATTAGAAGAAAAAGGATATCAACGTCCTACTGCTATTCAAGCAGATGCAATTCCTGCTGCCATGGATGGACGCGATATTTTAGGCTCTGCGCCAACAGGCACAGGCAAAACGGCGGCCTTTTTGCTTCCAGCAATTCAACACTTGCTTGATTATCCACGTAAAAAATCAGGCCCGCCGCGTATTCTTATCCTGACACCAACACGCGAACTTGCCATGCAAGTTGCCGATCAGGCAAAAGAATTATGTGCGCACACACATTTAGATATCGCCACGATCACGGGCGGTGTTGCTTATATGAATCACGCTGAAGTCTTCAGTGAGAATCAAGATATCGTTGTTGCAACAACAGGTCGTTTATTGCAGTACATCAAAGAAGAAAACTTTGACTGCCGTGCGGTGGAAATGCTGATTTTAGATGAAGCAGACCGTATGTTAGATATGGGTTTTGCTAACGATATTGAAACGATTGCAGGCGAAACTCGCTGGCGTAAACAAACATTACTGTTCTCTGCAACACTAGAAGGTAATGCAGTTATTGATTTTGCACAGCGCATTCTCAACGAACCAGTTGAGCTGAATGCCGATCCATCTCGCCGTGAACGTAAAAAAATTCAGCAATTCTATTATCATGCTGATAATCTCGAACATAAAACAGCGTTACTTGCTGCATTACTGAAGCAAGATGATGTTAAAAAATCGATTGTCTTTGTTCGTAAAAGAGAGCGTGTAAGAGAGCTTGTCACTGCGTTAGAAAAGCAAGGTATTAAATGTAGCTACCTTGAAGGTGAAATGGCACAAACACAGCGTAACGATGCGATCAAACGTTTAGAATCAGGCAAAATGAATGTGCTTGTTGCCACTGACGTTGCTTCTCGTGGTCTTGATCTTGACGACATTACACACGTTTTCAACTTTGACTTACCTCATACTGCGGATGTTTACTTGCATCGTATTGGTCGTACAGGACGCGCGGGTCGTAAAGGTATCGCAATTTCATTAGTTGAAGCTCACGATCACCCATTATTAGGGAAGATTGGCCGTTATATCCAAGAGCCAATTAAATATCGAGTTGTTGCTGAACTACGCCCAGAAACCAAAGCACCAAGCCTAAAAGCAACTTTCAAACCTTCTAAAAAAGTGCTTGCAAAACGTAAAGCAAAAAAAGAAGAAGAGAAAAAAGCGGTTAAAGAAAAAGTGCGGGCTCGCGATCGTAAAAATATAGGTAAACGCCGCAAAGCCGTTGCTGAGCATACAGAAAAAAAAGTTGCGCCTACTGCACCAACAAAAAAAACGAATACTGATAACGAATAACTGTATTTTTTTACTCTTATAAAAAACCGTAGCTATACAATATAGTTACGGTTTTTTGTTATTTTATCTTTTTTCTTATTCTATATAGAAAAAAAGCCCGATATTTTTATATCGAGCTTATTATTAACTTATTACTTTAGTAAAAATTACAGACTTTCTGTAAAAGTACGAGTAATAACATCACGTTGTTGTTCTAGAGTCAGTGAGTTAAAACGCACAGCATAACCAGAAACACGAATAGTTAATTGAGGATATTTCTCAGGATTATTAACCGCATCTTCCAGTGTTTCACGACTCAATACGTTAACGTTAAGGTGTTGACCGCCTTCTACACGAACAACAGGTTTAGATTCTACAGGCACTTCACGGTATTCGATATTGCCTAGCTCTTTGCGGTTAATCACTTGACCTTCTTCAAAGCCTTTTTTAGCACAGATGCAACGAGCTTCGCCATTTTCATCATCTAATAACCAAAAAGAGTGTAATAAATCGTCATTATCAGCTTTAGTAATTTGGATACCAGTAATCATTTCGACCTCCAATTTGGGCGCAAAATCAAATTCCAATCTCATATCAGAACTTGGGTATTTGGTCTAACCAATGTTTCTATCTACTTATATACCAGTATAAATGGTGTCATTCTTTGATAAATATCAACAAAATTTCTAAGCCTCTCACCCATCAGGGTGCAAAGTCTTGTTTTAAATCAAAAATCACTTATCACTGATTTGCAATTTTTTTTGTAAATTTTCAAATAAAAGTTGAGGGTACAATTAATTTTTATTTTTAGTCCGTAATATTTTCATTACTCTGATGAAATCGGTAAGCTTAGGCACTATAAGATATCAACAAGGATTTTAGGTTATGACTACCCCATTAACTTGGCATGATGTGATAGGCGCAGAAAAAGAAAAGCCTTACTTTCATCAAATTATGTCTCAAGTCGCACAACAAAGAGCTGCAGGTAAAATTGTTTATCCTCCTCAAGAAGATATTTTTAATGCTTTTCGTTTTACGCCTTTTGATAATGTGAATGTCGTTATTTTAGGGCAAGATCCTTATCACGGGCCTAATCAAGCACATGGACTCTCTTTTTCAGTGCGACCAGGTGTGCCAGCCCCCCCTTCATTAGTCAATATGTATAAAGAGCTTGAGAAAGAATATCCCGATTTTAAACGTCCTAACCACGGCTATTTAGAAAGTTGGGCAAAACAAGGGGTATTATTACTTAATACTGTATTAACGGTAGAGAAAGGTCAGGCTCATTCCCACGCTAACTATGGTTGGGAAACCTTTACTGATGCAGTCATCGAACAGATCAATCAGCGAAGAAATGGGGTTATTTTCTTACTTTGGGGTGCCCATGCTCAGAAAAAAGGGCGTTTTATAGATACCAATAAACACGTTATTTTAAAAGCACCTCATCCATCTCCGCTTTCTGCTCACAGAGGCTTTTTAGGTTGTGGTCATTTCAAACAAGCCAATGATATTTTACAGCAACAAGGTCGCTCACCAATCAATTGGCATCTTGATCCCATTGAATAAAATCACCTGATAAAATTTATAAAATACAAAACCGCACAATAACAAGAATATTAAATAATCTTCGTATTGTGCGGTTTATTTTATCTATATGTGATAACGAATGTTTTATCTATCTTATTTAGAAACAATAACCATAGCTGGGCGTAATAAACGACCATTTAAGGTATATCCTTTTTGCATAACATCAACCACATGATTAGATTCATGCTCAGGGCTATCAATTAAAGTCATCGCTTGGTGAACTTCGGGGTTAAATGCCACGTTTTTTTCTTCCACCACTTCGATACCAAATTTACGAACAGCATCTAAAAATGATTTCAACGTTAATTCTAACCCTTCAATCATAGGTTTTAATGATTCATTTTCATGATCAGCCGCTGATAAAGCACGCTCTAAATTATCGAGTACAGGCAATAACTCATTAGAAAACTTTTCAAGTGCAAATTTATGTGCTTTCTCAATATCTTGTTGAGTACGACGACGCACATTTTCAACTTCCGCTAAAGCACGAGCCATGGCTTCACGTTCTGTTTTTTGTGATTGCTCCAGTTGTTTTTCAAGAGAATCGATACGTGCTAATGCTTCCACTAACTCAGCTTGAGCATTAAAGTCCGCTTGTGCTTCTTCAGTCATTGTTGGCTCTTGAGACTCATCCATTACAGATCCCATTCCTTCTTTTTCTTTTGAGACTTGCTCTTCATGTACATTTTGTTCTTTACTACTCATGAACATCTCCGCGTAGTTTTGGTATTCATCTTCATATTTAGTTTATTATGGGGATCAATAAACGGGTTTCAAGGAATTGGCGCAAAACGAGGGTAAAAAAATGCCAGACAATACCGTAACGGAAGAAAAACGCTTTAAATGCATTGGCATTGTTGGTCATCCACGCCACCCTGAAGCAATTTCAACACATGAAATGCTTTATCATTGGCTATTGGCTCAAGGCTATGACGTTATTATTGATACACAAGTTGCTCAAGAGCTGAAGCTAGAAAATGCACAAACAGGTGATTTAACACAAGTTGGCAAAGTTGCCGATCTCGTTATTGTTGTTGGCGGTGATGGCAATATGCTTGGGGCTGCGCGTGTTTTGTCCCGCTATAATATTAAAGTGATTGGTGTCAACCGAGGTAATTTAGGCTTTCTGACTGACCTTGACCCTGATAATGCCTTACAGCAATTAACTAATGTGCTGGCTGGACACTATCGTGAAGAAAAACGGTTTTTACTTGAAGCCCGCGTCTATGCTGAAGGTCAAAGAAATCGCATTGGTACAGCCATCAATGAAGTCGTACTTCATCCTGGTAAAGTTGCTCATATGATCGAGTTTGAAGTTTACATTGATGATCGCTTTGCTTTCTCTCAACGTTCTGACGGCTTAATTATCGCAACACCAACGGGATCAACAGCCTATTCACTTTCTGCGGGTGGTCCTATTTTAACGCCAAATCTTGATGCTATTGCGCTTGTGCCTATGTTTCCACATACCTTATCAGCACGTCCTTTAGTTATCAGCAGTGATAGCCAAATTCGCTTAAAATTCTCACAAACGAATATCGATTATGAAGTCAGTTGCGATAGCCAATTAGTGTTACCCATTAAAGAAGGTGATGAAGTTATTATTAAAAGAAGTCGTCAAAAACTCAATTTAGTTCACCCGACTGATTACAATTATTTTAACACACTCAGCTCAAAGTTAGGTTGGTCGAAAAAAATGTTCTAATTTTTGTGCCTCACTACTTTACTGTATAAAAAACCAGTTTATACTGTATGTAATTACAGATATGTTTTTATACACAGGAGAGGCACTATGCTGACTCAATTAACCATTAGTCATTTTGCCATAGTCCGTGAACTTGAAATCGATTTTTCTGGTGGCATGACCACCATTACAGGCGAAACTGGCGCAGGTAAGTCTATTGCAATTGATGCACTGGGTTTATGCTTAGGTAACCGTGGTGATGCTAATATGGTGCGCCCAGGTGCGACTAGAGCCGATTTATGTGCACGATTCTCACTCTCTGATACGCCATCAGCACAACGTTGGCTCGAAGAACATCATCTTGATGATCATAACGAATGCCTATTAAGAAGAACTATTTCTGCTGATGGGCGTTCTCGTGGTTTTATCAACGGCACTTCTGTACCACTTTCACAATTAAGAGAGCTTGGTTCTTTACTTATTCAAATTCATGGCCAGCATGCTCACCAGCAACTTCTAGAGCCCCGCTATCAAAAACAATTGCTTGATATCTATGCGCATGAACCTACTTTATTAAAAAGCATGAAGTCGGCGTATCAAACATGGCATCAAAGTTGCCAAACTTTAGCCGCTTTTCAACAACTCTCTTTAGAACGAGAAGCTAGGCAGCAACTGGTTGATTACCACTTAAAAGAGCTCAATGAATTTCAACCAGTACAAGGCGAATACCCAGAATTAGATCAAGAATATAAACGTCTTTCTAACTGTGGGCAGTTTTTAACACTAAGTCAAAATAGTTTACAAATTTTAAGTGACAATGAAGAGCAAAATATTTTAAGTATGCTTAACGTAGCTAAACATGAAATTGCTGAACTGACCTCTATGGAAAGTCAATTCAATTCACTATTAGAGATGTTAGAAGAAGCAACTATTCAAATTAGTGAAGTGAGTGATGAACTTCGTCATTATAGCGATCGCTTAGAGATGGATCCTAATCGCTTATTTGAAGTAGAAAAGCGCATGTCTAAGTATATTAGTTTATCACGTAAACATCGCGTGGCACCGGAAGAACTCTATGATCTTCATCAGCAATTAATTGAAGAGAAGAATGCTCTGCTTCGTCAAAATGATGATTGTGACGCTTTAATCGAACAAGTCAAAGCTGACCATTTAATTGCGTTGGATGTCGCAAAACAACTGCATCAAGTTCGCCAACAATATGCAAATGAATTGAGTCAACTTATCACTAACAGTATGCATCAGTTATCCATGCCACATGGTTATTTTACTGTTGATATCTATTTTGATGACAGCTCACTGCAAATTGATGGTGCTACAAAAGTTGAATTTAATGTCACCACAAACCCAGGACAACCTCATCAAGCGCTTTCCAAGGTGGCTTCAGGCGGTGAATTATCACGCATTGCGCTCGCAATCCAAGTGATCACAGCAAAAAAAATGGATACACCCGCACTTATTTTTGATGAAGTCGATGTGGGTATCAGTGGTCCAACAGCGGCTATTGTGGGTAAATTGCTGCGCGAGTTAGGCGAGTCAACTCAAGTTATGTGTGTCACTCACTTACCTCAAGTTGCAGGTTGTGGTCATCAACACTATTTCGTTAATAAAGAGACAAATGGTGAAGAAACAGAAACAACCATGAAACTGTTATCGAAAAAAGAGCGCCTACAAGAGCTCGCTCGTTTATTAGCAGGTAGTGAAGTCACCAAAAATACCTTAGCAAATGCAAAAGATTTGTTGGCTGCATAACGATTAACAAACTTTTATTGATATTTAGGGTCATAGGCAGAGCGTGAAAGGTTTTCAATTGCTGCGTTGTCGATTATCATCGTCACTATGACCCTAAAAGGAATGTAATAACCATGCGTTTTAAACTGTTAAAAGTTACCGCCTTATCTTTAGTCGTAATGACTTCAGGTTGCTCTATGTTCGAGAGACTGGTTTATCACCCAGATATCAATCAGGGAAATTATTTAACACCAGCCGAAGTCGCAAAAGTTCAGCAAGGAATGACACAGCAGCAAGTTCAATTTGCCCTTGGTACGCCAATGCTTAAAGATCCTTTCGGAAGTCAGACTTGGTATTATGTTTTCCGTGAAGAGCCAGGCCATCAAAAAGTACGTCAAGAGACTCTTACGCTGACTTTTGATAGCAATGGCATACTGACTAAAATTGATAAGCAAGGCAATATGCCTAACCTCTCAGCACCTGAAACAAAATCGTAATACGATTACAGTGCTAAGAAAACTTAGTTTTGTATAAGATTGGCAAAAACGAATTGCACCCCATACGTTAAACTTGACGTTGGGGTGTGTTTTTATAAAGAGAAATTGCTTTATAGTCGTGTTGTCTTTTATTGTATCTGTCTGTAATCAAACGAACTATCAGTGCAGTCTATGATGCTTCCTTCTATGGGGCAGAAAGCATAATATTAATCTGCTTTTTGTCGTGCTTTCTCAGCACGTTTACGACGCATCTCTTTAGGATCCGCAATTAAAGGTCGATAAATTTCAACTCTATCACCGTCTCGCACATTATCGCTTAACTTTGCTGGTCGACTATAAATACCCACTTTATTCTTAGTCAAATCAATATCATTACAAATCGTTAAGATATTTGAAGCAATAATGGCTTGTTCAACAGTGTCCCCTAACGTTAGTTCAACAGGGATAAGGTACTGTTTATCAGGCAACGCATAGGTTACCTCTACCCATATTTTAGTCACGATAGATCTCTTTCGCTCTGAGAGTAAATGCCTGAACCATATTGTTCGTTAAATCCTTAAAAATACGGCCAAAAGCCAACTCAATTAATTTATTAGTGAATTCAAAGTCTAGCTGAAATTCTATCTTGCACGCATTATCATCAAGTGCGGTAAATACCCACCCCCCGGTTAACTTACGGAAAGGACCATCAACAAGACGCATATCAACACGTTCATTAGTCTTTAAAAAGTTATGGGTAGTAAATGTTTTACTAATTCCCGCTTTAGAGACATTTATTGATGCAATCATTTCTTCTGGAGTGCTTTTGATCAGTTTACTTCCAACGCATCCTGGTAGAAAATCAGGATAAGTAAGAACATCATTAACCAGTTTAAACATTTGCTCTGTGCTAAAAGGGACAAGAGCAGATCGACTAATCTGAGGCATAGTTATTCCTGTACGACAACACTGTGTGTGATCATATCATTGAACAGTGACTAATTAAAAATCTAATGGAATATAGCTTAAGTTTTATGCAATTGAAAAGAAAACAGTCGGTTAAATGATTTCTTTCTATTGCTCATACAGTATAATGTGGACATTATGACAAAGAAAAAATCACACAAACCTGGTTCTGCGACCATAGCGTTAAACAAACGTGCTCGCCATGAATATTTCATTGAAGATGAAATTGAAGCGGGCTTGGCGCTTCAAGGCTGGGAAGTTAAATCACTGCGTGCAGGAAAAGCCAACATCAGTGATAGCTACGTTGTCATGCGTGACGGTGAAGCTTATCTTTTTGGTGCAACCATTACTCCTTTAAATGTTGCATCAACTCATGTGGTTTGTGATCCGACACGTACCCGTAAACTATTATTAAAACAACGTGAACTTGATAACCTTTATGGTCAAATCAACCGTGATGGTTATACCGTTGTTGCGCTTTCCCTTTATTGGAAAAACGCTTGGTGCAAAATCAAAATTGGCGTTGCAAAGGGTAAGAAAGATCACGATAAACGTGAAACCATTAAAGATCGTGAGTGGAAATTAGACAAAGCACGTATTATGAAAAATGCTAACCGCTAAATTGCGTTAAGTACTAGCAATTACAAGTATTTTTCTGATATACTCGCTTTCAACAACTTGGGGCTGATTCTGGATTCGACGGGATTTGCGAAACCCAAGGTGCATGCCGAGGGGCGGTTGGCCTCGTAAAAAGCCGCAAAAAAATAGTCGCAAACGACGAAAACAAACTAGCACTAGCAGCTTAATAACCTGCTTAGAGCCCTCTCTCCCTAGCTTCCGCTCTTAAGACGGGGATCAAGAGAGGTCAAACCCAAAAGAGATCGCGTGGATGCCTAGCTTGGAGTTGAAGCGTTAAATCTAATCAAGCTAGCTTATTCATGGCGTGTCTGTCCGCAGTGGGTAAGTGAAATCAAAGACTAGACTAAGCATGTAGTGCCGCGGATGTAGAAATTTCGGACGCGGGTTCAACTCCCGCCAGCTCCACCAAATCTTGACTTAGTGACACTCACTAAATCCTAAAAAAGCTTTCAGAATCAATGCTGAAAGCTTTTTTTATGGCTTGTAATGTGTAGTTATACTCGCTGACAATCACTGTTTTTAGTTATATAATTAGTTATATACACACCATATAACTAAAGGACGTATAACTATGGCGCGTACAACTATACCGTTAACTGACACAAAAATTAAAACAGCCAAGCCCACAGACAAAGAGTACACCCTACAAGACGGTAACGGCCTGTACTTATTGATAAAACCCTCGGGTTCCAAGATATGGCGATTTAACTACTATCGGCCAATCACTAAGAAAAGAACGCTTGTCAGTTTTGGTAGTTACCCCGCAGTAAGCCTCGCAGATGCCCGACAAAAAAGAGAAGATGCCAAAGAACTCCTCGCCAAGGGCATAGACCCGCAAGAACATAAACAAGCAGAAGAACAGCGTCTCTTTGAGGAAAAGAACAATACCTTCAAAAAAATTGCCTGCAGTTGGTTTCAAATAAAATCCAAATCAAACCTGCAAGAAACTACTCTAAAAGATATCTGGCGCTCCCTCGAACTACACGTCTTCCCTACCGTTGGCAATACCGCCATCACCGAACTTAAAGCACGTCACTTTATCACCGCACTAGAGCCATTAAAGGCACAGGGCAAGCTTGAATCAGTTAAGCGCGTGGCTCAGCGTATTAATGAGGTCATGTACTACGCGGTTAACGTTGGTTTCCTTGATGCTAACCCAGCGGCTAAAATCACCGCTGCATTTGAAAATCCGGTTGTCAAAAATCTCCCCGCACTACGGCCTGAACAACTACCAGAACTAATGTCAGCATTACAGGGCGTCAACATCGAGCGTCAAACATACTGTTTACTGCAATGGCAGCTATTGACCATGACTCGCCCAGCAGAAGCGGCTGAAGCAACATGGGATGAAATAGACACCGACGATAAGTTATGGACTATCCCTGCCTCACGCATGAAGATGAAACGGGAACACATAATCCCGCTATCACCACAAGCTCTAGCCATTCTTGAAATCATGAAACCTATCAGTGGTCATAGAGAGCACGTATTCCCAAGCATGAAATCTCCTCATACCAAACCGATGAACAGCCAAACAGTAAATGCCGCCATTAAGCGCGTTGGTTTTGCTGGGCGTCTGGTAGCTCATGGTTTTCGCTCAATAGCATCAACCGCGTTAAACGAAAAAGGCTTTCCACCTGATGTGATTGAAGCAGCTCTAGCTCATATTGATAGTAATGAGGTTCGACGTGCTTATAACAGGGCTATCTACTTAGAACAGCGTCGTGAAATGATGGATTGGTGGGGGGAATTTGTGGAAAAATCTAAATTCTAATGTAATAACCTTGCTAGCAATAACGTCTTACCAGCAAGGTTATATAAAAATTATCCTCGAACCTCTAGCTCTTTAGAAATAAAGTCTTGGTGATATTGGTTCAAAGAGCTTCTATTATTAAATATAGAGTCTAGCAAGTTAACGGTTTCATCTATAGTCAAATCTCCTTGTATACGATTACCATTTGCAGACTGCCAACAAACATTGACTCCATTATGGTAGCCACCTCGTTTCAGGGGATATAAATGCCCTACCTGATATTCAGCTCGGCCATGTACCACATCATTTAACAATGTCAAATAATTTAATCTTTCAAGAGTTACAGGACACCGAGTGTGATTAAAACCACTGACTAATCCATTTTGATTTAATAATTGAATTACATCTTGAGGAAAATTATCAAAACCAATTAATTCAGAAAGAAGTTTTCGTTCAACACTCCAGCAATCAGTTAAACTCGCATACTGAAAGTCACCAAAAAGAACCTCCCACCGTTTTGCTCGATTAGTTTTATCTCTCCCTGTTAAAGCACGATCTGTTTTAAATGTTTTGGTCTTAATTTTGTTTACTATGCTTTGTTGCAAAACACTGTATAATATTGGTCTGACCTTAACCAACCAAGATATATCTTCGTTAAAAATCCATACAATATTATCAGGTGTATGAACCCGAGGTTTAGAAGGCTCTAAATAGTCAAACAAAAACTCATAAGGGACACTTCTAACTTTAAATAACTGCGTCAAAAACGTTAATGTTATATTTCCAGAGGAAATTTTTTCAATAATATCTTGAATGCAATTTTTAAAAATCAAAACGCATTCTTCAAACGTTGAAGCTCGGGGATCATTTCCCGGTATAAACTCTCCTCGAATTGGTTCGAATGAGCCTAATTGTGGCATCAATATTAGCCCAGAAAGCCATCTGGTTTTCATTTTTGTTGAGCCAACACTTAGATTAGTTAGCTCAATCAAAAAACTAAATCTAATCAAACTATCTAAAGTATTATTTATTATTGATGATTCAATTAATAATTGATTAAAATTATTTAATAATATGGCAAGTTCATCATCATTATTATTTATATTAAGCAATAAAAACTGTCTAACTGACGATACAGAAAACGAAAGTGCTCTTCCCCCACTATGCGAACCTCCAAAAGAGCCCCCTACTGTACGCCGCTCTTCATTTTCTAATGCTACTTTCAGTCGATATTCCAAACTCATAGCTTTAACATCCTTCCGAGGAGTAAAACTATTAAGTTACCTCACTACTGAATTTTTATCCATAAAAAAGAAAAGAGACAGAAACTTTGGTACATTATTCACTATAAAAATTTAAATATTCACACTAAGCGCAAGAATAGTAGATTAAAAAACACATAAAGACGTCTAGATAGAGAATAACTCAACCAACTCACTTGAAAAAAACACCACACACAACAATGTGTGGTGTTTTGTTAGAAACCATGTATTTCAAAGCATAATATAAAATTAAATATCCAATAATGGAAAAATGATCTCAACTTTAGCTCTTCTTGCTAACTCTCTAGCTTCAATTCTTTCTTCTATAGATTTTTTAACCATTTGCTCAATTTTATGCCTATGTTCCCTAGACCTAGGTATTGGCAATTGTAGCTCATAAACTCGCTTACCTAGCGTATCAATAATATCTTGAGTAAAACGTTTCGCTTTAATTTGCTTTACTACAGGATCACATGAAAGCAAGGCAAGAAGAAGAAAAGGTGACATCACCTCTTTTTTTCTCACTCTTATTTTATATAAATGACTTTGATAAATAATTTTTTCATCATATTTAGAAATATATCCACATGAGCCAATTAGGTAGGTTCCATCTCTTACCATTAAGATATCACCTTCCTTGACATCTTGTTTTTTTGCATAGGCTGTATATATTTCTTCTGAAACTCCTTGTTTCGGATCTATTTTTATTTCCCAGTTTGTTATATCAGAAGTCCTCACAAAGGGAATTGTCCCAGTACCATATGCTAATTTCCCTATCTCATCGCCAGTAGAAAACTCAATCACACCTTTATCTACTAAAGATTGAATTGTCACAATATCGTGTGTCGACTCTAATTTATCAATTTCATTCTGACTATCAGGATCGTAATAACGTGGAGCAAGGATATTATCAATAACATTTTTATCATTAATGTAATACCCAAGATTAGAAAAGTCTCTCTCCAGGATTCCATTTTGATAATTTCTTAGTAAATGAGGTAAGTCATTATGTGGGATAGAATTCCCTCGACTATCATGACCGCACCATTTTGCCTCAGCCATAAAAATTAATGAATTATTTTTATTATTTCGTTTAGTTGCAATTAATAAGCAAGTCTTAGTATGAGTCCCACCTTTACCACTAGTTTTAAATAAACTCTCAGGCATTCCACACACTGCATTTATTTCTGCATGATCTCGAATAAACTGAACAACATAACTTGTAGATGAATTAGATATCATACTTTCGGGTACTACCACCCCCATACGTCCGCCTGGCTTTAATAGACTCAAACAAAGTTCTATAAATAGAATCTGTGGGGGTGTATTAGCTTTTAGCACATTTGTATTAATTAACTTACCATTATCTTTACTTACAGACCACTTATGCGCCAGCTCAAATTTTCTTCTTACCTCTTCAGAACCAACCTTTATTTTTGCACCAAATGGTGGGTTTGCTAAAACGATATCATAGCTATTTTCTACAGGAATATTTAATTTCTCTCCACCTTCAGTTTTCCATTCAATAGAATCGGCACAAAATATATTCGATTTTTTTAACGTTACTAATGCAATATGAGCATTAGCAAGTTTTGCTAAATATGAGTCCTTTTCTATTCCATATAGAGAATCATTAATGATATCCCTTTCTACACCCTTATTAAGTAAATATCGAGCGGAATAACTTAGAAAACCACCAGGCCCACATGCAGGATCAATAATTTTTTCACCAGGCTTAGGTTCAATTGCTTCGACTAGCCATGCTATTGCCTGATGAGGTGTAAAGAATTGCCCTTCAGCCATTCTCAAATCTGAACTAATAAAACTTTGGTACAATTCACCTAAAGGATCTTTTGATGGATTAGTGAGATCTATATAAGATAATTCTTTATCAACATACTGAATGGTTGAGGGATCTAATAAAATTTCCTCATCATCGTCAAATATATGCGGTAATTGAACTTTAAGTTTTAAAAACTCTCTTCTATATAAAAGAGCTATTTGCTCAGCAGGCTCATTACTGACATCAATATTTTGAGATGAAAATTTCACCTTACAAAACAAACATTTTACAACTTCATGCAAGAGAGTTTTATCACGAGTTATTCCAATGACCCTTCCTGCTAAATAGTTTCTAATTCTTGAATATACTTGATGCATTTCTATATCAACATCGAGGGCTTTCTCAAGCATTTATCTTACCTTTTATAATAAACTCAATAGGTTATTATTTTAACACAAGACAAAAAAACATCAACTGTTTTCAACAAAAGACAAAACATAAACTGTTTAAAAGAGTATGTATATTAATGAGCAAACATAGCCACTATAAAATTCATAGTGGCTATCCATTTAATAAATACTTTGATTATGTTACGGGTACTATATCTGCAAACAATACCTCCGCCCCATGCCCTTACGTACTGCTCGAGTATTCTTTCCCGTGGCATCACGCAGCAGCATTCCTTGTGCGGCCAAGTGCTCCAACAGCAATTTCCGTTGTTGGCGATCGGGCTCAATCTCTTTTAAAACATCACTTTTTAAAGCTAATACGCTCACACCATCAATTTTCTTCTTAAAGACGGCAAGTTCATCAATCTCATCACTAGAAAGAGACTTATCTTTATCCAAATCCATAACATCAACAGTAGAAAGCAGAGGTAGCAGCTCATCTGGTATGCGAACAACCTTTGGAGCGGATTTAACAGCCCCCTCGTTCAAATAGGCACGGGCATCCTGATAACAACGAGAAATCCCGTTCATGACGTCTTTCTTATCAAACGGCAATACCTTGTATTTAGCGGCCAAAGCCCCCGCAGCATAAGTCAAGGCAAAACGTTTAGCCGTGCGTATTTCTACTCCATTGTTTTTATCAACCTTATGCTTTTTCATAAAGAAATCAATACGTTTATTTAAGTACTGCTTCATTTTTTCAGGATTAGCCTTGCGTTGACTAACATATTTCTTCAAAAATGCATACTGGGCTGTACCGTGATACTGATTGCACAGCACCGCTATGTTTTGTACTAATTCGCTAGAAGAACCCACTTCCATTGGTATTGTTTCAAAAATACCGTGACCACTTCCTGTATCCGCAGGAATATCGATAGCACGAGCTTCTTCCCCCTCAAGACGAGAGATTCCACCATCAGCAGCGTGTTGTTTTAAACTACGTTCTCCTGCACTTAGAAAAATAACACGCCACTCATCGCTCCCCTTCTGCTTTTCATAATTCTTTGAGTATTTAGTCCCGCGGCCACTCGCTAAGACATAAGTGACTCCCTGAGTTTTTTCCGCAGCTTTTTTAGGATTAGAGTCCGCGAGTTTCAATTCATCAAGACACAATAAAGCGTCATTATGGGCTTGGGCTAGCTCTTGCCCTGCCTTGTCAGTAAACTTCATCGTATTGACATATTCAGGGCTACCATAGGCTGAGGCACTAAAGAGTAAAACAGTGCTTTTCCCTAGAGAACTCATTCCAAAAACATGAAAACCGCCACTTTCTATTCCCGTATCCTTTAACAAAAATGCAGAAAAAGCCGAACATAAACCAAGCATCAAACGTGAACTATAAGTAGCATAAACAGCTAAATTATCCTGCCAGTTCTGGAGGCTACCCTTTTTACTGACTGCTGGTAGATTATTTTGATACTCAGGCTGTATTATCGGACCATACTTATCATCGCTTCCCCATATTTTTCCACACGGTGAAACATAAGAATCGCCAACAAATCCGGGCTTTTTAGTTAGAATAAATGTGTTGTCACAATGTTCGCACAACTCATCAATTAGCTGCTTACGCACATTTTTATCTACATTGGCAGGAAATCCTTTAGAGATTAATAAGCTAAAAAACTCACGAGGCTTATCTAATAAATTAGTATGGATAATTAGCTTTGTCATACCTAAATCAAGGCTAGAATATTCAATTAATAAAAACGATTCATCAGCACTGCTTTTCATAACAGAACGAGCTAATAGCTTAACTACGGGCTTAAATTTTTTCATAATAAAATCCATTATAAGGTAACATGTTCAAGTAAACGTGATAGGCCGTCTGTATCACCTATCACTTAATCACCAATAAAAAATTAATTACATAAATATGAATGTAGCTATAGCCATAAACTGATCAGTGTTGGTGGATTAGATCTGTCTAACCATAGAGTTATTGCATCTACGGAGGCTATAGCTATAGTTTTGAGGCTATTTAGTATTACGTTTCAATGACAATCCAGATTTAGAATGTGTAATGCCATACATAAACTTCAGTCCAGATAGACCTACGCTATCTAATTTAATTAGAGCTTGAATGAACTGTTTTTTACGTAAGCGATAATCTTTGGTACGGCGCTGTCCATCGCATCCCTGATAAAGTTCGATACGTTTCCATTGAGTTTTAAAAATATAAGTAATCTGTTTCTCTGGATTACGTAACATCCCTACATGCATAGGGCGATTCTTAACACCATCCCGTGCATTCATATTTTTAGGACGTTTCATAAAATTGCGTAATTTTGTGAATGCCTCAGCGTCATATTCCATCAATAGATGAAAATGAAGTATCCAGCGCTTACTATCTGAATGAAAATCAGCTTCAAGCGAACCAATCGCAATACCGTTATAGCCAATCCGTTGAAGCTTTTTATAGAACTTATTAATTAGATTATTAATGTCATATTTTAATAATTCTCCATCTTCTAATGAATCACATAAAAATACTAAAGTGACAAAGCGTATATCATTAAATTGCTCTAAATTTGCCACGATATCTTTTGCCATTGCTGTTTTGTTTATATGACAACAAATAGGACAGGCAGCACTTTTACAATAAACTCCAATATCACAATTGGCTAACTTATTTGCTAATTTATTTGCCTTCTTACTTTTACTGTTAGATAAGTAATTATGACGAGTTTCTAATTCTTTAAGGCAATCTACTAATTGCTTTTTATTTTTAAAATATGAACATTCTTTCAATATTGATTGAATATAAGAATGACGAATATCATTATGAATAAAACTCATATTGTTTTCCTTTTAGGATAATTAGTTTTTATTGAAATCCAGACAAATAAATCCCATACAGAAATAATTAATTATTTCCGTTGCTTATGCTTTATCTGGATATCGGTGGTGTATTACATAGATTACATAGTCCGAGACTGTAACCACTGTTGAATTGCCTCAAAGTCGTAACCAACGCGGCGAATACCGATCTTAATACGAGGCGGGAAATTAGCCTTAGCTTCTAAATAATAAATAGAATTGCGCGTTTTATAATTTAGCATTTCCATTACTTCACTCATGGTGACAATCTTAATTGTGTTCTTAACGTTCATTTTTGATTACCTCTGTTTGTTGTTGAGTGACACTAATTATCCTTAAATCAAAAATTGATATGGTAATTTTACGAAATTAATTGTAGTTTTACGAAAAAATCACCCCATCACATTGATTTTTAATGGTTATAAAAAACCTCTTTCTGCAAATGAGACACTCTCAGTACCGCCCACAACAAAGTGATCCAATACCCTGATATCCACCAGTTCAAGCGCATATTTCAGCTTTAACGTAATGTGCTTGTCGGCCTGACTAGGCTCAGGATCGCCGCTTGTATGGTTATGCACAAAAATGATAGCGGCAGCATTCAACAATAGTGCTTGCTTGACGACTTCTCGAGGGTAGATAGCAGTTTCATTAATCGTTCCTCGAAACAGCTCCTTAAACGCTAGCACTTGGTTCTGGTTATTCAGAAACATGGCGCAAAATGCCTCGTACTCATAGGATGCCAGCTTCAATTTAAAATATTCACGAGTTTGGTTGGGTGAGGTTAGTTTGGTACGCCGTTTAAATCGTCTGGCTAGTAGCGTATTGGCAATGTTCAAAATATCTTGTTCAGTAACGGGCTTGTTGATGGTGTAATAGCCCTTGTCTTTAGTTGGTTGAAATAACATAGCTCGCCCTACCTAAAACGGTCGTTCAATAAAATAGATTGCTGTAGGGAATAGTGTGTGGCGTGTTTTTTGAGGAATTAATGAGAAGGAGTCTTGTTGCGCTTTTACGTTGCCACTACTATCAAAAAAATAGAAATACTTATTATCCGCACCAATAATAATTGACCAGTGCTCTTGTGTTCCAATTAATATCACTCGTTGGTAAAGGTTATCTTTGTTATTAATAAAAGTGATTATATCTTTTATGATATTTTTGGTGCGGAGGTTAATTTGGTGTTGATAAGGTTTTTTGATTATTAGAGGGTAGTGCTTAAGATAATATCCCTGCTGAAGGGTCGATTGAATTAGATAGTCCATTTCATCATCATCTAATCCAGATGTCATTAAATCATAAATGTCATAATGGTATTTATATTCTAGCAGTAATGCATTAATTAGCGGTTTTCTTTTTATCCGGCCATCATATAAATAAGCCAGTGTATTAACTAAGCTATATATACCACACAAACAGTCTAAGTGGCCTTGTTGAGACGCACGCAACCCTCTATTAAATCTCAATAGATAATACCTTTGCTTGATTTTGAATATATGTTTTTGGTCAGTGGAAATATAAAATAAATATGATATTTACCACTTTTAGTATTATATCAAATTCAACACCTAAATACAAATAATTATTATTATCAATTAGTTAACTTATCAAGAAGCACAATAAAGGCACGTTGCTGTTCACTAGAAAGTTTTGTCCATAACAAATCTAGTTGAGCTTTTAGCTCTTCAGTTTTTACACTCTGGTATACCTTTTCAGGTTCTTGTCTGCTTTCTTCGTCATGACTAATAAAAAACCAACTAATCGGTGTGTCCAGATAAGTAGCAATATCAATTAAGTGAGTCACGTTAATCTTATTGGTTCCCCTCTCATAGCGAGAGAGCTGCTGCTGTGAAACCCCAATCTTTTCAGAGAGGCTAGCCGCCGTTAGCTTTTTCTCCTTACGCCTCTGCTGAATACGCTTTCCGATCAGTTTATCGGCTTCTGTTACCGTGAGTTTTGACATTGAACCACCTACCTTAAGGTTACGCTTTACCTAGTAAGTGGAATTTTCGTCTACGTTTACACTTGTATAAACATCGCCATTAGTGTAATAATGCCATTAAATACTCGCTTATGGACATTTTTACTAAAAACGTATCTTTAAAAGGAAGGGAAGACGTTGACTAAGTGTAAATATTGCGGTTTGACCGCTAATGCGGGTCAGCCTTGTAAGAAAAGTCCAGCTGCTTATCACATCGTTGATAATGGAGAAATAACGATCGCTGACATCAGGGAAAATTATAAAAACGCTCATATCAATTATGGCGATTTATTAATAAAAATTTGATTATTTATTAAGGATTATAAAAATGAAAACAATTTCTGCTTTATCATTTCTAACACTATTTATATTAACAGGCTGCGATGCTGGAACACCAAAATGCAATAGTGAAGACGCTCGTGAATTGGTCGTTAAAATTGCCCATGAGAATCATGGACAAAAAGCATTATATAATGCGTTGGTAAGAATGGGACTTCCTGTTGGTACTAAATTTAATGATGTCAATTTTTCAGTAATAAATATCAGAACAACGGGCAATAATTCGCAATTAAACATTTATCAATGCGCGGCTGATTTAGAACTTTCGCACAGAGCTGCTCGAGAAAAAAGAAGCATCCCAATTACATACCAAATACAGAAAACTGATGATAGTAATCAGTTTTATATCAATGTATACGGACTGTAGTGTTTTCACCCGTTTAGATTCAGGAACAATTGAATAATTGAGAGTGAATTATGCATAGTCTTCTAAAACTTATGGAAAAACATGATCAGCAAGATTTTTTAATGCAATCAGCTAGGGAATGGATAACTCAAAATCAGTTTACTGATATCTCTATTTCTAAAATACAACGGCATTTTCGTATTGGTTACAATCGTGCGGCTAATATCCTTGATATGCTAGAAAGAGAGGGCCATATTAGAAATAAATTCATGGAGGATAATTATGAGTAAAGTGGCACAGGAGGCATCGCTGATGCTATACCTTATTCCTATTCTATTTCGGTAGAAAAACATCGCTCAAAAAATTGCGACAAGCAGATACAACAAATTAATAAAAATAGATGAAATAGATTCGACTATTTAAATGTCGTTCAATCGGTATTTAAAAATTATCAATCTTTTATTGCGAAAATTAATATCAGAACTTGAGATTAATTAATAGAAGGCTATAACAGCGATTTTTTGTGTGATCGCCTGATAAAATAACAAAAATGAGATCTCCATCACAATAGAAAAACCCATCTAACACAGTAAACTATCTTCAACTATTTAAGATGATGTGAGGATGTGATGGCGCTACCAGAAAGACACTACTACCCATTAGCTATAGCAGCTAAAAAGTTAAAATGTGATGTAGATGACCTTCTCCATTATGCAGGTATTGGTTTACTAGAATTATGCATTTTAGCACCTAAATCTGAGTGTTCAGTTGAGGAATTAGAGAATAATGATGAATTAGTAAAAAAATGTTTTTCTCCTTCAATAAATTATATTGATAAAAGTATACCGAATGAAGATAAAAAGAAAGATGAAGATGAAGATGAAGATGAAGATGAAGATGATTACGACAAAATGATCAGCGTGATATATAAAACAGTTAATACAAAACTATTAACTCGGTATGGTCCTAAAAGCAATAAAATAGGTAGAACTACCATTACAGGTCTTCTAGCCATACCTTTTTTTGATGTAAAAAATATAGATTGCTCCGATAAAGATTTCATACAGCCAAATTATCTATATTTGCCAAGAACAAAAACAAAGTTCACTATCACAGAAAATATAGAAATAAATAACATTTATTTAAATAATGAGCTTACAATATGTCAGGAGCAATTTTTAATTACAGCAGAAGAATTAACTCTATTAAATAAAGGAGGTGAATTAATTGAGGACAAACGCCCCCTAAAAGCCAAACACGCTGACAATTCTGAATATTTCAATAAATCTCCTAAAGCTGAATCTAAAAAGTCTGAAAATTTAAAATCAGAATTTATTAAAAATCTATTATTAGTAAAATATGGCGATAAAGTAGCAGAAAATCCTCGCCCTTTCTTAGAAAATACCCATAGTGCTATCCGGAGAGACTTTGAAGAGAAAGGACTAATCCCGCCAAGTGGGGTTACAGTAAGTGAATGGTTAAAGTGACCTTTTAGCAAACTTAAAATCTACCTATGCAAAAATGATGATATTTTAATCAATATGATAGTATGCTAAAAACGAGAAATAGGCATTTTGTCGCCATCGTTATAACCTGGATGGCAGAGAGTATCGACGGATGGCTGTAAAAACGACTCAACTATCCTCACTCCAAACGCCTTACTAATGTATTTTAAGTTCATTATTTTGATAATTGGAAACTATTAATGGCAAACGAGAAAGTATTACCCACACTAGATGCAGAAAAATTACGTGAAAACGCTCTGCTCTCTATACAACTTGGTATAGAGGATTTTGAGCTATCCCAGCGAAAAATTGAAGATGGTGGAAATCCAGCACGAGCATTGTCTTCTGTAAGAAATCTGTTTGCAGGAATGCTTCTCTTGTTCAAATACAAAATCGCAACATCTGTTGATGAACCGGAGGATGCCTATACCCTGATATATAATCCACCGAGAATACTTCCTCGATCTGATGGTAATGGTGGTGTTGAATGGACTCCAGATGGCAATTTTAGATCTACTACAATTGATACAGAAGCAATCAGGCATAGATTCAAGGGTTTTGATATTGAGGTGGATTGGAAAGCAATCAAGCAACTTCAGGATTGCAGAAATGATCTTGAACATTTGCATCCAGAAAATACTTTGGGTGAAATTGCTGGATTTGTTGCAGATCTTTTCCCTGTGCTTAGTGACTTCATTACACAGCAACTTGGAGAAGCACCACTCCCATTACTAGGTAGTTCTTGGGAAATTATGCTTAAACATAACTCTCTTTACGAGGCTAAACGCAAAGAATGCAATGTGTCATGGTCTTCTGCCGATATTCCTAAACATATGGAACGTTTCCTACCAGAATGCAAATGCAACATGTGCCATTCAGATTTACTTGCTGCTTCAAACGATAGTCTTGACGGTGGGTACAGTGTCGAAAGCAACGAGGACGAATTTAAATATAGATGTCTTGCCTGCGGGTATACAGACCTTATCACACCATTACTCATGCAAGCACTCTATGATGAAGACGATTATGACTGGCGAAGTGGTCAGGACTCGAATATTGAGAGTTGCTTCCAATGTGGACACGACACATTTTTAATCGCAGAACAAGTATGCGTTTGGTGCGATGCGACTTTAGACTATGAAGAATGTAGTATCTGTGGTGAGCATTTGAAACAAGACGATCAAGATAATAGTGGTTTATGCAGTTATCATTATCATCTTCATACAAAAGATGACTAAGCCGTAACAGAAACTTACTTTATATGTATTACCCACGACTTGATGTCACAATGCCTACTATAAGACACGATGAAACCTGACTGTTCTGTCATAATCAGGTGTAATCGGCCTCTTAACTTTCTCCCAATGCCAGAGTCCAGCTAAACCAAACTAATACTCTAGCCCATGTTTCTGTACCAGAATAAGCTGTAATTACGTCTCAAATGAATCAAAAATCCTAGGTCATTCTTTCTTCCAATACACTGTTGGATCGATAGCAAATGGATTAGGTTTTAATCTGACCATTTTTCGCCCATCGGTATTATCGAACCATTTATTCAATCCAGCAATTTGAGACGGAGTCAATGCTAGTTTCTCATGAAGATAACTCCGCAGACTTTCAACATAGCTTAAATCTTTTTCCTGATTATCTTGAATAAATTGATTGATCCAAAATTCGCATGCATAAAGAGCCTGCAAATTTTTAAGCGAATATTCTGGAAAAGAGTTACTGCCTATTAATTTTTGCAGAAAAATAAAATCGCTATCTGTTAAGCTAGCCAATTGGTATCGCTTATAAATAGCATCGAGTTTACTGTATTTAATTTTAGGGATACTTTGAAGTTTTTTAACACGCAATAACAGATATGCGATGGCGTTTTGTTTGCCACGTTCATCTATTGTAGAAGCAGCTCTCACTCTCCCGTCGTTACCTTTAAGCCGAGAACTTGATGCTGCCCCATCATCTTCACTGTCAGGTTCTAAACATCCCTTCGTCAGATCAGGAACTTTTTCCTCTGGATTACTAACATAATCAGGATTGCGCGCGCAATTAGGACCAGAGAACCCTTCGTTACCTTCATTATCAACAACGACATATCCCTTACCTGATGTGATATAGTGCGTCTTGCTACCGAAAACACAAGCACAACGCTCAGTGAAATCAATACGAACAACTTTCCATAGCATAGAGCTGCTCCCATGGTAATAGAATTCTTGCCTTAGATATATTCAACCTACATTGCTATAAACAAATAATTAATAGAATGATACCTAAAACCTTGAAGAACCCAGACCTGCGGCGACTGACGAGGTTCAGCCAGAAGCTATATTTAGAGCGAACCAAAATGTAATTCAAGGTTTCTTCTATTATAATTATAATACCACTATCATTGTAGAATATGGTTTCATAAACAAAATTCAAAGCAATATCAATACACATTAACTAAATTCATCATACATTTCTTGCATGCTTTTTTAAACAATCATATTGATGATTTTGAGTTATAGTTATACGTTTAGTTATACAAATAAAGTTGAACTTAAAATTAACAATTAATATCAATAAATTAAAAATTAAATTCAACTTACGCCAGCCACCAAATTATCTTCTAAGGACGTCCAAAGAAGACTGAAAAGCCCGCTAACTCAATGAGTTGCGGGCTTTTTTATGTCCTGCGCAGTCTGATGTCACCTAATTAAATCCAGTCATCTTAGGCACCTTGATAGGCACCTCGTTAACCTTTATCGTTTTTGAGGCGCCTAAATCAAAAATAGCAAGACAAACCAAACCGTTATCAGTAAAAGAGAACGACGTGGCAAAGCTAAAACAGTAGTTGTAAGATCGTGGGCTCAACCAAGCATTATGTTGCTGTACTGAATCATAAATCCGCATCAGGTTGCGCATTTGGTGATTTTTATATCGTGGCAAGAACTGGCGGAAACTGGCAACAACGCGATACGGGCACTTGTAGCCCGAATGCCTACGTTCAAAAAGGAACCATTAATAATGGTCAGTACTCTTCGGTCGATATTGGTGTTGGCGGGACGATTGTAGCCCGTTACCCCATTGGGTATTGGAGTATGCAAAAAGAGTTCTCAGGCAAGAACCGACCACGCTGGAAAGAAAAAGACCGTACTAAAGGTGGGTTGCAACCAATCAACAATAAATAATATTCTCGCTGCCATCAATGGCGGTAGCGAGAACGATAAAAGGTAACTGAAGATAACGTAATGAATAAGATAAAAAGCCTATTTGCGATAGGGCTATTGGTAGTGAGCACATTTAGCTTGGCTGAAGAGCAACAGTGTTATGCAAGTATCACACATACGAGCTCAAATTTTATTAACCAAGGTTACTGTAGCTACTCTTTACCCTCGATAATGGCGGTAACCATATGGTTCTAGACCACGCGGAGTTTGGTGCGCTTGAGATAACCTTGAGAATGAAAGATGGGCAAGGAAAAGCATTAGTGGATACGGTACTGGAAGTGGAACCTTTTGGCGACTCTAGTGCCACTTTTGCTAGATTGGAAATACCTTGTAAAGATGTTGCTGAGTTTGAAGTGGTTAAAGCGGTGGAAGATCAAAACGGGCGTAAGGTTGAGTTACCGCTATCGATTTTTCAGGCTAATAATCCAGAGCTGGCGAAAAATAATTTTTTAGTTATTCACCAAAGAGACGTGTGGCAGATTAAATGATCTCCCATTTTTTTGATTAGTCGGCTTTGAGCAGGATGCGGACCTTATCATGTTTATCTATCGTGACGAGGTCTACATCAAGAACAGTGAGCACAAAGGAGGGGACAGAAATCATTCTGGATAAGTAGCGAAATGGACCTATCGGATTCGATGCACCAGCCCTTCAATGCTCAGCGGTCACGACTTGATAACTACAGTGACCTCAATCCGAAGAATATTAACTCTGTTAGCCAGGTTGCCCAGGCTTACTCAATTTCCTCTCTCAGATTGCTCTCATTACTTACTCTATATATTCCATCTAAAAACTTAAATATAATGGCATTTCAAATTTGAAATGCCATTATATTTAAGTTTTTACTATTTTCAGAATTAATAAAGGAATGTCATGAAAGAGGATATTTTTTTTGAGCGTTGTGGTAATGGGCAAGGGAATACCTTGAATATTTTTATTCATGGTTACTCTGCCGCTTCAACTGAAAGTGATAGAGATAAGCTAAAAAACCATGTGGCTAAAGTAAATACAAGTGATTCTAATATCTTCGCATTTTGGCCTAGCGGTTCGATATTGAATAATTTCTCTGTCGCAGACCTTTTAGGGGTTGCCTTAAAACCAAACCCCTATCTTTTAGCCGTGAGTGCTATATCATCTCAAATTGGTGGATTTAAAGCGATCGAACAAAGTATCAATAACTTGAAATATAAATTTTACGTTTTATTAGTTCGTTTTTTAAAAATAAATAGCAATAAATATGAGGCTATAAATATATATTCTCATTCTCTTGGTGCTAGGTTAATCATTGAGTCTATTTTAGCAATGAGTGATGAATTTAAAAGTATAAATATAAATAATTTAATATTCATGGCAGGTGCAAGAAATCTAAGTAATGTTGAATGCAAAAAATTACTAACCGTGATATCTGGGAATATATACAATATCCACTCAGATGCCGATCTTGTTTTAAAAATCAAGCCCGACTTTGAAAAATGCATAGGCGCGCATCCGATTGTGATTGATGAGGAACTAAAAGGAAGAATTATGAACAGACCGTTTCACTTGCTAGGTCATCTTGATTATTGGGATAATGTTCATAAAATAATTAATCATTTGGATTTTAATAACAACTCAAGAAAAGAAGTCATGGTTGTCAATAATAATAAACCCATTGAGTTCTGCTTGAAAGATGAATCTCTCTATAACGTAATATATTACTCATCAAACAAGGAAAGAGAGGTAATAGCTAAATTATTAAATAAAAGAAATAGTGCCTTTTCGAATAAAGAGCTTGAAACCCAGGCTTTAACAAATGAAATACAGTTGATGGGCGGAGATTCCATCGTAAACAAACTAAGAGGGAATGGTGTTAAATACAATGAAATATTGCGAGACATTTCTGATGAAATTGGAATAAAAAATATAAAAGAAAAAGCAGATTTCGAAATAGAAAGTATGATACTTGATGTAATGATGAATGATTTTAAAAAGGAAATATTAACAAACGGCATTAATAAGGATAAGTGTGAGGCAATTGTTAATGCTATTGATACTTATTTGATTGGTAGTGACAATGATTTTATCGATGTGAACGTTTTCAATGATATTTATGATGTAACAGATAGGTTTAGAACTATCCATTTTACTGGGCCTGCAACCCAAGTGTTGATTCCAATAGTTATTTTAATAAAGATCCTCAGAGACCGCATTATTAAAAATAATGACTCTTTGATTAATTTTGTAGGATAATTTACTGAGATATTTGAAGTGTAACAACTGCTGACCAGTCAAGCTCATAAGAAAATCACCTGTAAATGAGGTCAGCTAAGCATAATACGTGCATAAGGGGGGGACTCCCCCCCAGAGCAAGCAACATAACAAGCATGAAGAACTGTGCAAGTGACCTTCAATGGTTACAGTTTGTCTATTGTTCTGTACCACAATACAACTAATACTAAAACCCAGCCGCCAGAGAAACTTCCCAACAGCAGCCTAAATATTACTGCTTGCTATTTCTAGCAAGTTTGCCACAGATGAAGGTACTGGGCTATGAATGAGGTTTTTAGCAAATGCTAATTCATTTAATGTTTTCTTTGACCCCGTCACGAAAGATATTTCATTTATCATGCTCAATATTTCCGGTAAAAACAGCCTATCTATAAATTGAATTGGAATAATATTCTTTACTGAGACCGTAATTTTATCTGTTCAATAGCCCAGTGTCCTGCAAAATCATTATTAAGACCGACAAAGCTTCCATTAATAGCATTAGCTATGCCACGAGATTCAATTTACGCGCCATGCCCCGCCTCATACATACATTCAGTTTGACTCCTACGATACAGATGAGATGTGGGGAGATCTGCAAGAAAATAATAGGCGAACATCTATTGTTGAACTATCAGCACGAGGAAGCACAATTGACAAAATAATAGAATCCAACCCATCCATTACAGTATTAGATATAATAAAAGAATTAAATTCCAGATCTAAACGGATGTCAGAAATGGCTAATTTATTGAAAAAAACAGAGTAGTGCCGATACTCGATGAAACAGACCGAGTTATATAATCAATCAGCTATCAATTTCTGGTATCTTACTCGTGTCCTAATTTTATATCACTTAAAAACCCCAGAACTTAAATCAATAAAATGCTCTAATGATAATTTACCTTCAAACTGTTCCCCATATTCCCGATTCATTGTTTGTATATCTAATTTGAAAGATATATTCCTAAATTTACCTGATTTATTTATGGGAATTAATTTATTATCTAAAAAAAACTTAATAACTTTTTTATGCCCTTCAACATCATCAATATTTAAGTAAAAACACGCTACTCCAGATCCAGCGTTATTCGTATATTTACAATGATCTACCACACTATTTAAAATTGCTTTTTGACATATTTTATTTGTAAATTCCACATCATAAAAAAAATACATCCATTTGCCAATTTTTTCGCTATTTTTGTTATTACTGTCATTATCAGATGAAAAATAAACCCAAAAATCATTTTCTTTAATTTTCATAAAACACCTAATTTAACGATGGTAAAATTTTAGTGTAGTACTACTTTATTATATTAACGTTCCTCTTTCACTTTCTGTGCCTCCTTTCTCACATTTTCACCTTATAGATCGAACCTTCTGACATCTGTACATAGGCAGAAATAAATCTACTAGTTGGAATATCAATGGGATCTCCATCGTTGAAACTCTCAATCTCATTACTCGCAACCTACGGGGTAAAAGGAGAGAATCGATAATCAAAAATGTAAGTAGATAATGATTTTTTCTTATTACCTTTACTGTATGACTTGACTTGAATTGATATTCCATAAAATCCATATACCGACTGAAAAACTTTTTGTAATATATTCGTCCATGAATTTTATATTTAAAACTTAACTATTTTCGAGCCTATCATTGTCGCTTTTCCACCTACTCTTACTCGACGAATTGTATTTTCTGTTGAATCAATAATAACGTGAATAAGAGAAGAACATTGCATTGCACGCCCCTGCTCTAATAAAAAATGTGTTTTGTGAGGGAATACATGCTTAACAAGATAACAACCTAAAGCACCGCTAGAACTTCCTGTCGCAGACTCTTCATTGATACCATATAAAGGGGCAAAATTACGGCAATGGGCAGTGATTTCTTCATCTTGGCTTAGCTCAAAAACATGAAAACCAATCGTATTAAATTCACGACTTAAGTTTGCAATTGCATCAAAATTAGGTTTTAGATTATCTAATTGTCCCAATTGTACGGGGATCAGCATATCAGGTAATCCCGTTGAAAATATCTCAATGGGTAAGCCTGTTTCAGAAATAGTTTCGCAATTTACGCCCAGTGCAGCAGCGACAATATCGACATTTGGAGCTTGTCGAGAAACAGGTAATGTTTGCTCCATAACGATATTTTCAGTATCAATTGCGACGCTTAAAATGCCCGCTTTCGTTTTTTGTGTGTAATGACCCGCTGCTAATAAATTAAGTGAAGATAAAGTAAAAAATAGCGCCAATGTAGCATGACCACAAAAATCGACTTCTCCTTCAGGGGTAAAAAAATCAACTTTAAAATCAGTCTCTTCACCTTGATAAACAAAAGCGGTTTCAGAAAACCCAACTTCTTTAGCGATAGCAATTTTCTGCTCATCACTTAATTGAGGAGGATTAAGTACCACGCCAGCAGGATTGCCACCTTTATTATCTCGAGTAAATGAGTTTACAAGGTGCACTTTGATCTCGTGCTCTACTGAGCGTATCGCTTTATTTTGCATATATTTCCCGCATAGCTTCAAATAATATTAAGTCTGTGTGTAAATACAGAGTGTACTAAATCTATCTTATAACGTTCGATTTTAAATACTTTTTAAGTGTTAGATAAAACACGCGCTAATTAGCGCAAACATCCGACACGCTATCTAACCCTTGCTGTCTTTGTTCAAATATGACGCTTTTCTTATCACCCTCTCGGATTATTTTTAAGATATAAATACTATCAAAATCACTGCTTTTCCATTTAGGTATTAATTTAGGATCCCCCCCTTCTTGCTTCATGATATCTCGTGCCACTTTAACTAAATTATCATGCTCCCATGCAATAAAAATCACTGCATTTTCATATTTCATACTTAACAGATCTTCACGCAACTCTTTTATCTCTTTAGCATGATATTGAAGATGAATAGGCAATGAGGTTTTAATAGCAATAGGTGAAATCGTTTGGAGTGAACGTAATGAATTTCCTAGCTTACTTTGTTTAGGTGCTGCGGCAAATAAGGCATCAGGTTTGCCAAATTGATTGATAAGCACATTAGGTAGGGCTAGTGCTCTATTTAATCCTTTACAGGTCAGTTGCCCACTATCATTATCAGGTTTTTCACCATGTCTTATAAAGACAAGTGTTTGCTCAGAATACGCCATATGACTAAATCCTAAAATAAATATGCTCAAAAATATAAATACACTGCGCATACAGCGTTACCTTTAAGTCCATTGAGTATAAGTCCATGAGTAAGTTAAAATACATCTAACATTAACCATAAACTCACCTGTTTTAAGTCATCCAGTTTATCATAGTCAAACGTATTTCAGAGGGGGAGCAAACCTTAGATAGCGTCCATTTAACCACGCTTATATTCATTGACGGTTATTCTACTTTCTAAACGCCCTAAAATTAATTAACAAACATTAAAATAGAACAAACAATTGTTAACGGAAAATAAAGAATATCTTTAATTTTTCATTACTTTTCATCCAGCTTTACAAAATTAAATGAAACTTAAATACTCAGCACATTTAGATAAAAAAAGGGAGCCAAACCCTTTTTTACAATAAAAATAATGTGTTAAAAATCAATGCAAGTCTTTTTATCTCCTTTTATTTCGTTTAATGACTAAAGTTCTTTCACTGCTTACCGATACTGTTTGTTCTTAAATAAGTTACCAATACTTATTAATTACTATTTATCCAGGGTTAAGCATGTTCTTTAAAAACTTTAAAATTCGTACAAAGTTAACCATCGCATTTACAACTTTTGTGATGTTAATTATGTTAGGTTCTGGTTTTGCACTAATGGGTTTAAATAGTGCGAATCAAGATATTCATGATGTCGTTGATGATATCTACCCAGCCACAGTAAAAGCCAATTTGCTGATTAATAATTTCAATGAGTTTATTATATTTCAGCAACTCACTATGCTTGATGAGCAAGGGAGTTTAGCCGCTGAGCAAGAGAGCAAAAAAGCAGAGATCACCGCTAAGATTGCGCAATTACTGAAAGAATTAGACGAAACCACACACGATGCTGAGTCAAAAAAAATCTTAGCTGAAGTTTATGATATTCGTCAGCAATATATCACCTCTCAAAACTTCGTGGTGAAGGCATTTAATGAAAATAATAGACACGCAGCCGTCAATGAACTAATAACAAAAACGTCCGCTATTCAGTTAAGGTATCGCGATAAAATCTTAGCGTTTATTGAATTGCAAAATCAAAAAATGGAGAAAGCGGGTGACGCTGTTGAGCGTGATTTTATTGAGAAAAGAGTATTTTTAGTATTATTAACCCTCGTCAGCATTATTGTGGGCAGCATTTTAGGGTGGTTTATTACTAGAGGTATTACTCTTCCATTAGAAAAGGCAATAAACTTTGCCAAAGCGATTGCCAGTGGTGATTTAACACAAGATGTTAATACTGATTACCATGATGAAGCAGGAATATTATTACAAGCGCTTGCTGACATGAAAATGCACCTATTAGACGTGGTGCAAAATGTACAAAATGGTGCTGAAAATATTTCGTCAGCAGCAGAACAAATTACGGCTGGTAGTCAAAATTTAGCGGCAAGAACAGAAGAACAAGCGACATCAGTAGAAGAAACAGCAAGCTCGATGGAGCAAATGACGTCAACGATTAAAAATACCGCTGCTCATACTCATGATGCCATTAATGTTGCTGAAAAAACTGAAATTGTCGTCCATCATAATGGCGAAATGATGCTTCAGTTAACTGAAAAAATGAGAGCAATAAATAGTTCATCATCTCAAATGACTGATATTATTAATTTAATTGATGCCATTGCATTCCAAACGAATATTCTTGCGCTAAATGCCGCGGTTGAAGCCGCTAGAGCGGGTGAACATGGTAAAGGTTTTGCGGTTGTTGCTGGTGAAGTCAGGTTACTCGCACAAAAAAGTGCAGATTCCGCTAATGATATACGCACCCTTATCGATAATTCATCAACTCAAACACAAGAAGGCATGGAGTTAGTTGAACAAGCAGGCTCGCAAATTCAGAAAATGATCACTGATGTCGAGGAGATCAGTGCATTATTACGAGAAATCGGGCAAGCAAGTAATGAGCAAAGCGATGGTATATCGCAAATCAATAATGCTATAAGTCAGCTTGATTCAACGACACAACAAAATGCGGGATTAGTCGAGGAGTCTGTCGCTGCCGCCGGTTCACTCAATGAACAGGCAGTAAACCTCAATAAATTAGTTAATTACTTTCAGATTAAAAATATCTAATATTTAGTTGAATAAGTTTATAAAAAATAAAGGTCACTAACCTTCTACCATAGTGACCTTTACATATGCTTTATACATGCTCTAAACGACGATATAAATCAATCATCTCAGCCAAAAACATGAGTTAAATGCGCTTTATATTCAATAATATCTTGATCAACATTTGGCTCTTTGATCACATCATTTGTCATAAAAGTAGGTAATTGAGACAGCCCTAAAAATTGTTGAGATTTGTGGAAAGCAAAATAAACACCATCAACACCTCTACCATCAAAGAAATTACCAAATTCATTAAAAGCTTCAACTGGCGCATTCCAAGTTACGGAAATCATATATTGTTTTCCTTGTAGCAAACCGCCTGTACCATATTGTTTTTTAGGATCACGACGTGTACGCCCATCGTTCTCATACAATTTACCGTGTCCTAAGGTGTAGACATCATCCATATACTTTTTCACTTTCCATGGCATCATCATCCACCAACCTGGCATTTGATATACAATAGTGTCAGCCCATAAGAATTTTTCAATTTCTTCTTCGATATCATAGCCTTCCTCTATTTGAGTTTCTTTAACACTATGACCTAATGTTACTAAATGCTCAGAGGCAATATCATGTAATGTACGGTTTAGTCGACCTGCAGAGTGACCAAAGTTTTGACCACCATTGATCAGTAAAATATTCATTTCAACTCCTAAATTTTTTCTTTCGATACGTCTAATGGAGTTAATTTAACAGGAAATGAACAGGTTAGCACACAACATAAACCCCCAAATTAATTTTTAAATTCAGAGTTACAATCTTTATATTTAATCGAAATAAGATTATATAAAAATAAAAAACCAAAAATAATCGTTTTTACGATTATGTATATTAATAATAACGATTATTGCTTTTTAGGTAAAAGTCTATTGTTGCTCAGGCTATTTTTTTAAACGGCAGACTGTTATAACATTAATTAGAGCACCTTCTAACCTGATAAGAGAGTATTACTCTCATATTAAAATCAGCGGTAAGAACCTAAGCGTATTAGGGGACTCGAAATTACAACTTTAATGTGTCAGATAAATATTGAGTTAAACTGTCAATAAAAACGCGAATGCGCTGACTCACCACGCGATCACTATAATAAACCGCATGAAAAGGTAATGGGATCGACTGTAATTTATCACTAAATAGCTCAACTAATTGACCTTCTTGAATATCTTTATTCACCATAAAATCAGATAAACAAGCAATCCCTTCACCACTCACACATAATTGCCTTAATGTTTCACCACTGTTTGAAGATATTCCTTTTGTTACCGTAATTAATTCATTCTTTTCGATTTCTAAAGGCCATGTATTTAATGAAACAGGCTCTGTAAATGTTAAACAAGTATGCTCGCTTAACGCTTGTGCTGTTGTCGGAATTCCTTTTTGCTCTAGATACTTTGGCGAAGCAATAATTTTACGATAGCTATTAAATAAAGGGCGTGCACGTAAACTTGAATCAGTTAAATGACCTACTCGTATAGCCACATCCACTTTACGCTCAATTAAATTTACAAAAGTTTCTGATGAAACTAGGGATAAAATAATATCAGGGTATTGTTGACGAAAAATAGAAATAAAAGGGATCAAGAGATGTAATACAACAGGGGTAGCCGCATCTATTCGTAATAAACCTTTAGGTGAGCTTTGTGTACCATATAACTCATTTTCAGCGGCTTGCATTTCCTGCAAAATCACTTTCATCCGTTGAAAATAAAGTTCTCCTTCTACGGTAAGATCAATTTGGCAAGTCGTTCTATTCAATAAATTAACACCTAATTTATCTTCTAATTTTTTCACTGTACGGCTGACGGCTGAGTTAGCCAAATTCAGTTTATCTGCAGCTTTTGTAAAGCTTTTATGTTCAACAACTTCAACGAATACTCTCGCTTCTTCTGATGTTGCTTTCATACAATAAGTCTCAGTGCTATTAGGTAGTATATTGAGATTTAAGGATACGGATATTTTTTTATTATTGCAATTAAGTTAACAGTGAGAAGTGAATAGTGTGTTATTGAGAATAGTGCGAATGATATAAAGAAACGTGACGACATAAAAAACAAGCAGATATACATCATGTACACCTGCTCCAATCATGATTTATACATGAAAATATTTAATTAAAAATAATGAGACACATTAACAGAGGGTAAATAAAATTAAGCTAATTTTTCAATAAATTTGATATCTAACAATTCAATTTTATCTTTTAGATTTTCAACAAACGCTTTCATATGTTCCGTCTCGTTATGTTTATCAATAGCGTTCTGGTCTTTCCATATTTCAAAGAAAATAAATGTTCTTGGTTGAGTAGTATCCTTATGAAGCTCATATTGAATGCACCCTTCATCTTTATGACTCGGTTTTATCATTGCTTTGCAAGCAGATAACACTTCATTTTCATGATTTTCCTTTGCCACAATTGTGGCAATCAATCTGATATTGTTCATATGAAATCCTGTATTCCAACATAAATATAAATGACAAATAAATAACGACCTGAAATGACTCTAGCACAATTTTTTATTTCATTATTTACATTTAGGCAAAAATAAGTTGCTGATACAGCTATTGTCATTACGATTATTATTTCTTTAAAAATCTATTCAATAAAATAAACACCATATTTATTATTGCTATTTAAGCAATAGTCTATTGTTTTTTTCCTTATTTATTGCTTTTAATCACTTTATTAAACTAGCGCCATATCAATTTTTGAGCTCTGCTCTTTTTATTAGGAATAATAATGAAAGCTTTTTTCCCTCTATTAGCACTCGCAACCGGTGCTTTTGCTATCGGTGCAACAGAATTTACGCCTATGGGGTTGTTACCGAATATTGCCTCTGGGTTAGATATCTCAATAACAACAGCGGGGGGATTAATTACAGGTTATGCCGTGGGTGTTATGGTAGGCGCGCCTATTATGACATTAGGATTAGGTCGGTTAACAAAACGACATGCCTTAATTTTTCTATTATTGCTCTTTATTGCAGGTAATTTATTAGCCTCGCAATCAAATAGCTATTTGGGATTAATGATTGCCAGGCTAATAACGAGCCTTAATCATGGTGCTTTTTTTGGTATTGGGTCGGTCGTAGCGGCAAGCCTTGTTGAAAAACATAAACAAGCAGCTGCCGTTGCTGCGATGTTTATGGGATTAACACTTTCAAACTTAATCGGTGTTCCTTTAATGACTTGGATTGGTCAAGTTTATGGCTGGCGTTTAGCCTTTATCCTTATTTCTGGATTAGGTATTGTGACATTGATAGGTTTATTAATGCTTCTACCTTCGATGCCCAAAGGAAATAAGCCGAATATCAAATATGAATTAAAAGTACTCACTCGTTTACCTGTTGTGTTAGCACTACTAACGACTGTATTTGGCGCTTCTGCTCTTTTTGCGCTTTATACATACATTGCCCCTTTCCTTATTAATATCGTTCATGTCAGTGAAAGTGATGTGGCAATGCTACTTATTGTGATTGGATTAGGATTTACCGTAGGTAATTACCTAGGGGGGAAATTATCGGCAAAAGGAATTGATAGAACATTGGTGATATTTTTTGTATTACTGATTGTGTCTATGCTCATACTCCCGCTTGTTTCAAGTAACCTGTACCTAACAGTGATCACTCTCTTTATTTGGAGTGCAGCAAGTTTTGCACTTGTACCTCCATTACAGATAAAAACAATGCAAATAGCTCATGATGCTCCGGGTTTAGTCTCATCAGTGAATATTGGTGCATTTAATTTAGGTAATGCTATTGGAGCTATTATTGGTGGAGTTGCTTTAAAGTACGGTTATAACATTGTCCCTTTAAGCGCGGCATTAGTTGGGATCGTGGGTTTATTACTGGTTTTTTCTCAATTTAAAGTGAAAAGAGAACCACAAAACAGCTTGGCTTAGTCTTTAACGTCTATTTACACTCACTCAAAAAAGGAACCTAGCTCACACTTTGGTTCTTTTTTTTATGTGTAACAACGTCGCCAATAAAATGTAAACAATTTTACTAATATCAGACAAACTATTTGTTTTCGCCGACTTATTTTGGAGGTTATGGATAGCGGCAAATGTTAAATCCTAAAACATTACTAACATAATCGCTGATTTCTGTTATCAAAACAGAGCCATTTAATGATGAAAATAACCTTTTCACTATTAATACACTCACTATAATCTCAGGGTAATCTCTCTTATTGTGAGATAAGCTTATAGCGCTAAAACAGACAGCAACACATTTATACGCTAAAGAAAATACCCGCTATAGATTATTACGTAGTTAAAAAAACAGAAATAATTATCTGCAAACTCACTTTTTAACCACGGTTTTACTTTGATTATTTGTATGACAATTATCTTAGGAAAACTTAATATCACATCTAAAAATGAGACTGTTACTTTAAAAAAATTTCATGACTTATCTTTGCTCTAGAATAATCAATCAAAACACTTTAAAAAGGTAAGAAATACCTTTAAATAACTCTTTTTCTGTTTTTAAATAGCGTTTATTTGGCACTTTTTCAGCGATAAAGAATAAGAAAAATAAACTTTTTGTTTTTATCAATACGTTTAAGATCACCTCAATCATGTCTTTAACTAAGAAACGTTAGAAAGAACTATTCTCAATTACTATTTATCTCACTCATTATAGAACCATTATCTTACTGATTTGTATTACAATTAAACACTATTTAAAAGACAGTAATCATGCACATCTAGGCACAAAAAGAAGTCAATCAATGATGAGGAAATTATATTGGCATTTTTTTAAACAGTTCATATAAAAATATGAATTTTGTATAGTGAGAATTAAAAATAAACAAAAATAAATTAATGAAAATAAATTATTTTTATACTATATAAAAATAGTTATAAATGATGAATGAAAAAACGCCCTATTTTATAGATAAATTTATAAAATAAAAAAATGAGAAACAAAAAAAAAGAAAGAGAAAAAATAAATATAGAAATAAAAAAATATAAAAAAACAAAAACAATAGCAAATTAAAAATAAATAATATTGATAACAAATAAAGATATTATAAAAAATAAGATAAAAGATAATTTAAATAATTAGAATAACAAAATTTAGAATAATCAAATATTGAAATAAAAAAAACTTTCAGTCTATTTGTTAATAAAATACACCCAAAAGCAATTGATTAATTTAATTTATGTTTAATGTAAGGTTAGCTCGTCGTTTCTAGGCTAAAAAAGCGCATTTTAAACATAAACTCATCTTTTTATTACATAGCGAAAACCATCAATATCGCTCTTTTTTTCATCAAAAATCAATTTAATAACAACATTAGCAATTTAATTACATTGATGAACGTCAAAAAAATCGACAATTAACAAGCAACTAATGAGAAAAAAGGAATTTTTTTATATTTGTCACACAATTGATTTTATTCTATTACATCTCAATAAATATTCCCTACAATAGCCAACTAATCTAACCTGACAATTTCCTAAGTGATGATATTTTTCATTGTTTAGGTTAGTAACTATCTTTTTTTATTTATGATTTATCGTTTCAGCAAAGTAGAGCATTAATAAAACCTAGTACCCTACACAATTATATAATGACCAACTTATAGGTTTGCCAACGCAGTTATAAACGATAAAAATTGCAAACTTAAGGATAAAAATAATCATGTCAGACTATCTCTCATTCTTATTAGGCATTGTGCCTTTAGCCGTGTTGATTTTTATGATCTTAAAAATGAAATCAGCCGTTCACCATGCCGTGCTTGTATCTTTAGTGATAACTGTTGCGCTTGCTATTTTCCATTGGAACAACACCATTCAATTTGCTTCAGTCTCTATCCTTTATGGTGCAGTTAAAGGATTGTGGCCAATCATTATCGTTATTCTGGCTGCTATTTATAGTTATAACTTAATGCTAAAAACAGGCGGCATGGATGTACTTAAAGATGTACTCGCTGGCATAAGTGATGATAAGCGTGTGCAAGTTCTGCTTATCTCATGGTGTTTTGGTGGCTTTCTTGAAGCGGTTGCGGGTTATGGTACTGCGGTTGCCATTCCTATCGGCATTTTAATTGCACTTGGATTTGATCCTTTTAAAGCAGCCGTTGCCTCTTTGGTAGCCAATACAGTCCCTACTGCTTTTGGCGCAGTCGGTATTCCTGTTTCGATTTTGGCGCAAAACACTGGGCTTGATGTATTAGTGTTGAGTAAAACGATTATTATTCAATTGGGATTATTTAATATCGTATTGCCTTTTGTCATCGTTGCCATTGCTGGTGGCGGAATTAAAGCAATTAAAGGTGTCGGATTTATTACCTTAATGTGTGGTATCAGCACACTGATCCCTCAATATATCGTTGCGGCTAATTTAGGTGCTGAATTACCCGCGTTTGCAGGTAGCTTAGTCAGCTTAATTGTAGTGATTTTTCTTGCTAAACGCATGAAAAACAGCGGTGGTAAACAAAAAAGTGTAAAAAAACATACGGGTAAAGAGTTGTTAGTCGCAAGCTCTATTTATCTGTTTACCTTTATCTTTATTTTAGCGTGCTCACCTTTATTCCCTACGATCCAAAGCATGGCGGGTGCGATATCCACTAAGATCCCATTTGTATTAAGTGACACACAAACGGAATATCAAACCATTGCTTGGTTAAGTACACCGGGGGTATTAATTATACTCGCCAGCTTTGTCGGGGGCACCATTCAAGGTGCAAGCGTTTCAACACTTATCTCTGTGCTAGTTAAAACAACTATCCAACTGAAAAACTCCATTATCGCTATCACAGCAATCGTAGCGATGGCAACCGTCATGGATTTCAGTGGCATGATTGGCAGTATCGCTGAAACCTTAGTCGATTTCACAGGTGCAGGATTTATCTTTATTGCACCAGTAATCGGTGCATTAGGAACCTTCGTAACCGGTAGTGACACCAACTCTAACGTACTGTTTGGTAAGCTACAAACCAGTGCCGCAGCTAAACTTAATATTGATCCATTCATTCTCGCTGCGGCTAATACCTCTGGCGCAACAGGCGGTAAAATGATTTCACCACAAAGTATCGCCATTGCTGTTTCAGCGACAAAAATGGATGGTCAAAGCAGTGCCATTATGCGTGAAACCTTAAAATACTGTATCGCCTATATCGTTATTCTTGGGGCGAAGATCGGCATTATTTATCATCTAATGAACTAATTAATAAGGAAAAGGGAGCGTGTTCACTCCACTCTCTTTTCCTCCTATAACGAAGCAATAAAAGAATTTTATCTTTAGTAAAAATGACAACATCTGAGCGATGTTTTGGAGTTCGATTAATGAAAGTTAATTTTTATGCGACTTGTCTTGGTGATGTGCTGAAAGCAGATTCAGCCCGAGACACCGTCTTGTTACTTGAAAAATTAGGCTGTGAAGTCTTATTTCAAGAACGTCAAGGTTGCTGTGGTCAGCCAGCGCTTAATAGCGGTTATGTTAATAACGCAAAACCGGCCATGAAATCGTTAATTGAAACATTGGAAGTAAACGACTATCCCATAATTTCACCCGCTGGCTCCTGTACTTATGCCATTAAAGGTTATCCAACGTATCTTGCAGATGAACCACAATGGGCATTACGGGCACAAGGTGTTGCCGATCGCCTTATTGATTTAACCAGTTTTATTGTTAACACCCTTGGTGTTGTTGATGTAGGTGCTCGCCTACCGGGTAAAGCGGTTTATCATCCATCTTGCAGTTTAACCCGAAAATTAGGTGTCGTTAGTGAGCCTTTAACACTGTTAAAACATGTTGAAGGCCTTGAAATTTTGCCTTTTGCAAACTCAGAAACCTGCTGTGGCTTTGGGGGAACTTTCTCCGTGAAGATGTCTGAAATTTCAGGCGAGATGGTAACTGAAAAAGTAAAACATATTATGGAGGTAAGCCCTGATTATGTCATTGGTGCCGATACAAGCTGCTTAATCAACATTCAAGGTCGTTTAAGTCGTGAAAAGCGCCCTGTAAAAGTGTTGCATATTGCACAAGTTTTAATGAGCCAATAAGGGAGCCTGCTTATGTCTATCAAAACCAGTGATATCGATTTCAGACCTCGTCTAGAACATGAAATGAAAGACACAATCATGCGTAATGCGGTTGTTATGGCGCAAGAACGCATAGGGGCTAACCGTCAAATCATGGTAAAGGAACTGGGTAATTGGGAAGAATGGCGCGATCGCGCTGAACAAATCCGTAACCATGTTCTCGAAAACTTAGATGCTTATCTCTATCAATTATCTGAAAAAGTGACTGAAAACGGAGGCCATGTTTATTTTGCTAAAACAGCAGAAGACGCCTCTCGTTATATTTGTGACGTTGCCAAAAAGAAAAACGCGAAGAAGATTGTAAAATCTAAATCAATGGTCACCGAAGAAATAGGGATGAATAAAGCCTTACAAAATGAAGGTATTGAGATCATCGAAACTGATCTGGGTGAATATATTCTTCAATTAGATAACGATCCGCCGTCTCATATTGTGGTTCCGGCGATCCACAAAGACCGTTATCAAATTCGCAAAGTCTTAAATGAAAAACTCAATTATGAAGGCAGTGAAACGCCTGAAGATATGACACTTTTCATTAGACAACGTATCAGACAAGACTTCCTTTCTGCTGATATTGGTGTTACTGGCTGTAACTTTGCCGTAGCTGAGACAGGTACTGTCTGTTTAGTCACCAATGAAGGTAATGCACGGATGACTACAACATTACCTAAAACCCATATAGCAGTTATGGGTATGGAACGAGTGGCACCCACCTTTGAAGAAGTTGATCCGTTGATCACCATGTTATGTCGTAGCGCCGTTGGCTCACGTTTAACCAGTTATAACACTTGGGTGACTGGCCCACGTGAAGCAGGCAATGCTGACGGCCCAGAAGAGTTCCATTTGGTGATTGTAGACAATGGCCGTTCTGAAATTTTAGGGTCACAATTTAAAGATATTTTGCGTTGTATTCGCTGTGGTGCTTGCCTTAATACGTGCCCTGCTTATCGTAATATTGGGGGGCATGCTTATGGCTCAATTTATCCAGGCCCAATCGGTGCAGTAATTTCTCCGCTATTAGGCGGTTATAAAGATTTCCACGATCTTCCTTATGCATGTTCACTATGTAATGCTTGTAATGTGGTTTGCCCAGTCAAAATTCCTTTAGCACAACTGATTTTAAAGCATCGCCGAGTCATGGCAGAAACAGGCCTTACACCAAAAGCAGAACGTCGAGTCACCGGTATGTTTAATTATATCAACTCACATCCTGCCCTTTGGAAAGTAGGTATGAATGTTGGTGCGAAAATGGCGGGATTAATGATCAAAAATGGTTCTACACCAATCAAAATCAGTGTTCTTAACGATTGGATGAGATCACGTGATCTTCCTAAACCGGATGGTTATAGCTTCCGTAGTTGGTTTAAACGCCATAAAGCAGAAGGGAAAAAATAATATGTTAAACGAACAAAATCGTAATGAATTTCTGCAAACTATTGCCGAAAAATTAGGGCGTCCTATTGCGCATAAGCCACAACCACAACCTGCACCTGTGAATGATTTAGCAAAAACACGCTTAACTAACTTGACTCAAGATGAATTATGCAACGCGTTCACTGACTTTGCACAAACTCAAATGGTGAAATGTGTTGTTAGCAAACCTGATGAAGTTATTAATAGCCTAATTGAGCTATGTGAAAGTTATGATTGTAAAGGCTCGGTGGTAATAAGTGGTGATGAGCGTTTAAATGCACTTGGCGTCACAAAAGCCGTTAGCGAAAAATACGAAACTTATGTTTGGGATCCCGCTCTTGGTCATGAAAATATAATTCATGCTGAACGCTCTCAAATCGGGATTGTTTTTGCTGAAGCCGGCTTAACAGAATCTGGTGGGATCGTTCTATTTTCGTCTCCAGAGAAAGGGCGTGCCGTGAGTTTATTACCTGAAACCTCAATTGTTATCCTACGTAAAAGTGATATTTTGCCTCGTGTGGCTCAAATTGCTGAGCGTTTACATAAAATGGCTCAAGAAGGAATGAGAATGCCGTCTTGTATCAATTTAATTGGTGGTGCAAGTTCTACTGCTGATATTGAATTGATTAAAGTATGGGGGGTTCATGGCCCTGTTCATGCGGCTTATTTGATTATTGAAGATTGCTAATTCAAGATAAAACGACGTTAAAACGATAACAAAATAGCGCACAGTCAGAGTTAATCATCAATGCCTAAATCAAACCCAAAAGATAAGTTAATGGCTTTTGGGTTTTTCTCTATTATTAACCAATTAGTTATTCAATAATATTTTTGCTCTCCATTGATTTAATTTTATTTCACATGCGAGTAAAACATCGCCTGCCCCCGTTCCTCCCATTAATAGTGCAGATTGTCGTTGACATTCAGCACTTCTAAATTGAATAAAATGCTGTTGAGAACTCGCTAATGCATCAATGGCACTTTTTGCTGCAACAGAATCCGTATCTTCAAGATCACTCTTACTTTTGTCATAAATGACATTCATTTGCTGTTCTGCCAGTTTTAACTCATCCAATAAACAGGCTTGCACTGCTGTTCTTGGTTCGTTTGCGGTCACTTCATAACATTTGGCTAAAGGATCGTATTTACCTTGTGCCGAAGAATAAAAGCTAACTGTAAGTAAGCTACAAGAGATCAAAAATAGACTTATCTTCACACCAACTCCTTATAGATATTTATAATAAGATTTATGTTCAACATAATGTATAAAATAACGAATATCACATCTATTAGTGCGAATAACTTCATTTTAGGATATATCGTATCTGACTTGATAATTTTAAATTTCAATCAAATAATAATAAGAAGAAAACATAATTAATATTTTTTGATTTAAAAATATTTTGCTTATTTTTATCAAGTAAACATTATTTCACACAATATCAATAGATTAAAAATCCACCAAGGATCTTTAAAATAGTCATTTACTACTTTAATTTTTCTTTCAATTGATAAAATAACAAACTTTCGTATATTGAAAAAAATTCACCATTTCAATTTTCACTCTTTTTTTCTTAACGTAGCGATAGAAAACCCGCTTTTTTTGCAGTAATCTCATACCACTCTTATTGGCAATTTTTGCCTAAAAACGACCACTGGTATCACCGATATGTTCTATAAATTCACCCCTATTATTCTTCTCATAATTTCCAACGTTTTTATGACATTTGCTTGGTATGGACATCTAAAATATGGCAATAAACCCCTTATTATTGTCATTATTTTAAGCTGGCTAATCGCATTCGTTGAATACTGTTTTGCCGTACCCGCAAATCGCATTGGTCATAATTACTACAGTGCAGCAGAATTAAAAACCATACAAGAAGTGATTACATTAACCATTTTCGCTATTTTTTCTGTCACTTACTTAGGTGAAAATTTTACATTAAATCACTTTATTGGTTTTCTTTTAATTGGGGCGGGCGCGTTATTTATTTTTAAAGGTCCTTTTTAGAAAAACCTATCAATAGATATCGTCAGCGTGTTTTCTAAGCCTATTATCTACTTTTGTTTTATTATCGCCTTATCAAAATTGATAAGGCTTTTTTTATTTAAATCCGAATCTTTTGATTACTTTTAATACTATTTATAGTGTGGTTTTTACAAACGTTCAAATAACACCATTGTTTATCATTAAGTGATATAGTCTACCCATATGATTTTTACAAAATAATAACCTATTTTTTAATAAAAATATTCCATGTATAAAAACATTTATCTTGAAAAATATTTTTCATTTAGCGCATAATGACTACTCTAAGAGAAGCATCGTTTCTCTGTCTTTTTTTGCCTCTCTTAAACTGCCGCACCTGTAAAAGGTGCATTTTATCACTTTAACGTCAGATAAAATGGTATCTGGTATGAGCAAACATTCTAACGATTTTATTTATATGCAGGATAATCCCTGTATGCATTGTGGTGCTTGTTGCGCCTATTTTAGAGTTTCGTTCTATTGGGCAGAAATGGTAAGTGGTGGCGGTGTGGTTCCTGATGAATTAACAGAACCATTAACACCTTTTCTCTCTTGCATGAAAGGAACGAATTCTAAGAAACCACGTTGTGACAAACTGGTCGGTGAAGTTGGAGAGTGTGTAAGCTGTTCTATCTATGAACAACGTCCCTCTCCTTGTCGTGAGTTTCAACAATCTTGGGTAAATGGTGTCCCTAATGAAGCTTGTGATCGTGCGAGAGCGGCTTATGGTTTACCTCCATTAACTCATGTCACCTTACCTCACACCGCGTAAAACATCAGAGGGGTTAAGCCCCTCCTGATTATTGAGTTTCCTCCAACCTGTTTTTATTAAAAATAAAATAACAGCAAAAAAAAATCATTATTAAATAATATGTTAGTTTGACTTTATTTTTAAATAACCTAGTATATAAGGTAATGAATTAATAACGTGTATTTAGTGAGGTTTTTTATTTAAAAATAGCAACAAACTTGGAGGACATTATGATCAGTAGCTCTTTTTTTATCCTTTTCCTTTCTTTTATCTGTTCTACTGCTGTCGTTAGTATGTTACTCGGTGGCTTAGAGGAATAATTATGAATATTTCAGATGAAAATATTCTCCCACAGAAATAATGCCCATACTGATTTTCTATAAAGTATGGGCATTATTTTATTTACTGTTTAAATTTTATCTCTATTTTTACTATTATTATTTTTATTCTATTTTTATAAAAAACTAAACGCCTCAATTTTTTCGTTTACTTATTTAGTAGGTAAAATGCCCCGTTATTTTCCATGAAAATAAGACATCCTCAGCAACCTGCCCAAACCCAATATTATGCATAACTAGATAACGTTGGTTATCCCAGCTTTTCTTATTTACTACAATACCAATATGAGGTCGTCCATTATCTAAACGCCAGCTAACTATATCGCCTGGGACATAATCTTCTGCATTTTTTGTAATCGGTTTTACTTTTCCTTTTCGTGTAAAAAAGACTTCTAAATTGGGAACGCGACGGTGATCAATATTCGTATCAGGCTTATTCAATCCCCACATTCGTTTACTTGGATAAGCGGAAAAGTTTGCCTTAATATCTTCATGCAATAGTTTTTGTAAATCGATATCAATCCCACGATAACTACGAATAATCACATCACTACATACTCCTTTATAAGCAGGCACATCCCCCATTGGGTAATCTATTTTACGATAATCAGCATCGTAAAATACGGCTCTTGGTAAGTTGGCGGCATACTCCACCAGCTTTTTATTTTGTTCTGAGGTTATCGCTTGTGCACTTGAAAAAGGAATAACAAGTAAGAGTAAAACGCTTATTTTCATTATGTTCACTGTGTGTTCTCCATGAAAAAGTGTAATCCATTATTTAAGAAGGAAATAACGTTATCTGTTTATACTGATAAAGCACAGTATAAAAATATAAGGGAAGTCTTAATTCGTTTTGAGAATAGAGATAAAAAAACCGAGCCACCTTTACGGTAAGCTCGGCTGATGAATAAGAGCAAAAGAGCAAGAAAGAGAGTCAATAAAAGAAAACAGTTTAGTTCAACACAATATGGCTTTTACGGCGTAAACTTGCAAAGAGCATGTAAATTGCCGTCACTAATAACACCACAAAGAAAAAATTCATGATGCCATTGTTAGCTTGCGCCATAAACATTCCTGCCCCTAAAGGCCCAATTGCAGAACCAATGCTATAACTTAATAGCATCACTTGTGTAATCGCGACAATGTAACTGGCATTCACATGATCACATGCCAATGTAATAGCGATAGGATAAAGTGCAAAAGAAGACATTCCTAATAGCGCTAGTGCAATAATAAGCACTATATAATCACTAGAAAGATAAGTCAGTCCCATGGCAAAAACGCCCACTAAACACATCATCGCTAATAACAGTGTCTTGCTTATCATCACAGACAATTTACTAATAATAGGCTGAACCACCATTCCGCCTAAAATAATTGCTGCCATCAACACACCAATTTGGTCTGTTGTAAACTGTCCTTGATTTAAAGCCAACGGCATCATGCCATAAATACTGCCCATCACAATACCAGATACCATGCAGCCCACTAAAGCCGCCTTATTTAATCGGCTCATCTGCTTGAGTGACAAACCTTTATGATCATGCCCTTGTGGTTGTCCTTGTTTAAAAAACAGAGGCGGTAATACGGCGATTAATAACAAAACTAATATCGCCATAAATGGGATAGCCCCTTGCGCACCAATTGCACCAATCGCCAATTGACCTAATGTTGTACCACCATATAGCGAGGTCATATAGAAGCCTAAACGTTTAGCTCGCTCTTTAGGATTATCGCCAATTAATAGCCACGACTCGACAACAACAAATATACCTGCGACCGCCATACCACCAATAAAACGGAAAACCATCCATGCTGATAAATAAGGCATTAAAGGCAACACACCGACAGTCACCGCCAGTAATAATAAAAATACAACGAAAGAGAGGCGATGCCCTATTCTTGCAATAATAGGTTCTATCATGACTGAACCTATTAACAGTCCAATAAAATAAATACTTGCTAACCAACTGGCATAAAGTGTATCCATTCCAAAACTGCTCATAGACAGTGGAATTAAACTCATTAAATAGCCTGACGCGATAGCAAATACCGTTAACCCAGCCACAGGTACTAATGTACTGTCGCCTTTGCGTACCAAAGTAGTGTTCTGTTTCACTACCCTCGTCTCCACAATCAAAACGGTTGATGATGCGCTGTTTTCTCGATGCCTGATAGAGGCCGTTTTTTTATCTAGGAAAGATAAAAAAACAAAGGTGAAAACAGTGGATGGCGTCCCTAAGTTCAGGAGACGCGAATATAGCGTTTAAATGATAATAAATAAAATTATAAAATCTAATGCCAGAAAACAATTTTATTTATCTCAAACAGGATTATCACCTTTTTCTGCTAAAAAGAAATAGCGTTAATCTAATATTTATTTTTATTAAAAGATAAGTATTTTTTTATTAAGAACCATTACGCGGAAATACGTACTAAATAAAATAAAAATAATAAATATTCATAGCTATCCTATTGTTACCCGCTAAGATAGCTAAAAATAAAGCGATTTTTTTGTTTATTCGGCACTTTTTTCTAAAGCAATGTTAATGGCATCAGGAATTGAGCCACCATGGCCTTTACCTTCAAACAGATAAAACTCACACTGTTTTCCTGCTTCCGATAAATAGTGACATAACTGGCGTTGCGTTAACCAACTATTGCGCTCTTGATAATTTTTCTGCTGCTCTTCATTTAATTGGCTTAAATCTGGTTTTTCTTCTTTTTCACCCAAGGTTATTGAAATCGAAACATCATCAGGAATAGCATACCATTGCGCTTTTCTCACCCACTCGCCCTTTCCCCACCATAATGATGGACTTGCTGCGATATAACGTTGAAATGTTTCTGGATGATTGAATAAAACATAAAGCGTGAATACACCACCAAAAGAGTGACCAAACAGAGATTGCTGAGTAACTGAAATTTTTTCTTTAGCAAGTTGAGCTAACGCGTAAGGTCTTACTTGAGTTAAGAAAAATTGATAAAAATACTCTGCGTTTCCACCTTGGCTAAATGCTTCTCCTTTTACATTCGGCGTATAGTCATGCGTTCTTTCTGCAATAAAATAAGCTTTATCTCCCACATATCCCACACTGATAATTGCAGGCAGCGGTTTATTTTTCTGCTTTATGGCTTCGTTTATCATCAACGGAAATTGCGCATTTCCATCAACACCATAAATTAATGCTGTTTTAGTTGTATTTTTAGGAATAGCAAGAAAGAGGCGATATTGTTTTCCTTCATATGCCACTTCTTTATTTGTAATGTGATAATAGGCGTGAGCTTGAGACTCAATTTCAGGCACTTCTTGGTTAGGTCTAGCTTGAGCTACTGCAGATAACATAATCATTCCACATAACATTAGTATTCGCATAAATCAGATACTCTATCGGTAATTAAAAAATGAACCGTTAAGATGAAAATAATAGAGAGAGATAAAAAAATAAACCCCATATGAATTACGGGGTTTATTTTAATTTAGACTTGATTAGAAGCTATATTTAAGATTCGCCCAATAACGACGACCTTCATCAACAACCCAGTTACCGCCTTTATCATTTACAGCAGGGCCTGTTTCATCTGTAATATTCAATACGGCAAAATTAAACATCGTATTTTTATTAAAGTTGTAGGTCATCCCTAAATCAAAGGTTGTGTACCCACTACGATAACGTGCCCCAGTGTAGCCGTTACGTTGTGCCGCCCAAATTTGTTTTCCAGTATAAGCCGTATTGGCATAAAAACTGGTTGCTTCATCAAACTGCCAATCCACTCGCGCATTGGCACTGTGTTTGGGTGTCATATCAAGTGGATAACCTTTTAAAGATTCACCTGATGATAATTTCTCATCATCACTTTTACGTTCTGAATCAATATAAGTGTAGTTTGCATTCACATGCCAGTTCTCAGCAATAGGGAATCCCACAGCCGTTTCAATTCCTTTAATATTTGCCTTACCAACATTATCGTATTGATACAATTTTAAACCTGTAATTGGATCTAGTTCGCCTGTATCGTAGTTTGTTAGCTTATCTTTAAAATCGGTATTAAAGAAAGTCACACTTGCGGTAACGCCATCCCCATTATCATAACCAATACCAATTTCTTGGCTGACTGATGTTTCAGGTTTCAAATCACGATTACCGTACATAATCGCACGGCCTTTTTCAGTTGAAGTGCCATATTCAGGGCTGATTTCACGTAAACTTGGTGCTTTAAAGGCTTTCGCCACACCGCCTTTTAAAGTGAATTCATCAGTTAAATGATAAACGGCATAGGCTCTTGGACTCCAGTGATTACCGTAATATTCGTGATCATCAAGACGCACACCGCCCGTCAATGCCAAATTATCTGTAACGCTATATTCATCTTCAATAAATAATGCTTTTTGATCAGCCGTAATGGTCGATTGTTTTATATCTTTGCCTCCAAGAGAAGATTCATCTTTTAAACGTGAATATTGATATTGACCACCAAAGGTCATCACATTATCAGGCAAAAATGCGGTAAATTTCGCATCAAAAACAGTATTGGTAATTTCAGGGCGGCGATCTTCATAATATTTCTCACGCTCTTTTGTCACCTTATCAATCATTTCTGTTTTGGTGATACGTTTAGTCTGTTCTTGATAAACACTTAATTCCGAATGCAGAATATCGAACTGATTCTTATAGGTTAATGCCCAATGATTACGGTCATTATTGGTTTCCAACATTTTATTTTCATCTGCTTTTCCACCGCGGATCGTAAATTCGCTCATGGATTTACCCGGCGTCGTTGTTCTCTGTAACGTATTGCGACCCGCTTCTAATAAAATGGTTTGATTATCTGTCGGTGTGAATGCCAATTTTGCCGTAATATTTTTATTGTCATTACGACCTTGACCATAAGTGATTTTATCTTCAGCACGTAAATAACTACTGCCGTAAAGTTGTAAGCCTAATTTATCTTCAATTAAAGGCCCTGAAAGATAAAAATCACCATTAATAGAATCGCCTGCATCACGGTTATGTTGCAATGTCCCCCCAAGAGCAACAGAGCCATGCCACTCTTTTGTTATTGGTTTAGTGATAATATTGATAACACCGCCCATCGCATCTGAACCATATAGAGATGACATCGGTCCACGAATAACTTCGATACGTTCAATCGCCTCTGCAGGTGGAATAAAACCACCTTCATATCCCCCGCTCCCATTAGGACGCGACTCACGGCTATTTTGGCGACGACCATCAACAAGGATCAGTGTGTATTCGCCTGGTAAACCACGCATGGTGATTTCCTGTTTATTCGCATTACCATTAATGCTAACGCCTTCAACACCTTTTACGGCATCGGCCAAATCATGAACGGGTTTCTTTGCGAGTTGTTCTTTGCTGATCACGGTGATACTTGCTGGTGCATCTGTAATTTGTTGAGCAAACCCTGATGCTGATACAACAAGTTTTTCTTCTTTATTTTCTTGTGCATACAGCGGGTAAGACGCAGATAAAATACAGGCTGTTAAAACACCCATTTTAAAGTTCATAGCATTTCCCTGAATTAATAACAGTTATAGTAATGAGAATGATTAATATTATCTTAATCAAATATTCATGAGAATGATTTTCTTTTCATATTTAGTGTTTTTTTTTAATCTGTATCAAAGCAAATGAGTGCCATTCCTATTAAGCACAGAAATCGTGAGAGCATAAAAAAAGCAGATGGCATAACCATCTGCTTTGTCTTGTTTGTAGCGTATTTTTAGATTTAGAAAATTAACAAATTACAATGTTGTTATTACCAGAATACAGCATAAAGCACACACAAGATGATCATAATGGCGTAAGAAGCAATATTGAATCCACTTTGTGTTTTAAAGGTTTTATCTGTTAATACAATCGCCCCAGCGCTGTCATCCGTTTTAGTCGAGGTTAAACTCACTAAACCAATCACAACCGTTGTAAACATAAAGGTGTACATCATTTGATCAAGGAATGGCATACCTAATGGCATTAATTTTAAGAACAACGCAAACGGTATAGATAAAACCACACCAATGATTGCACCTTTTGCATTTGTCTTTTTCCAGAATAAACCTAAGAGGAATACCGCTAAAATTCCAGGGCTGACTAAACCTGTATATTCCTGAATATACTGGAATGCCTGATCGATACCACCTAATAATGGCGCAATAAAGCAAGCAATAATTAAAGCAACAACGGCACTGATACGTCCTACATTCACTAAACGCGTTTCAGAAGCTTTTGGTCCAATATATTCTTTATAGATATCCATCGTAAAAATAGTCGCGATAGAGTTAAGCATAGATGCCAAAGATGACACTATTGCAGCCGCAAGTGCAGCAAAAACAACACCTTTTGCCCCTACTGGTAGGAATTGAGTTAACCAAGGATAGGCTTTATCTGCTTGTGATAACGTTGGAATATGCTCTTGTGCCATGGTACCTAAACCCGCCATTAATTCAGGGTTTGTGGTAATAACAAATGCAGCAATACCCGGCACAACGACAAGAATAGGTACGATAAGTTTTAAAAATGCAGCAAATACCAGCCCTTTTTGTGCTTCATTGATAGATTTAGCGGCTAAAGCACGCTGAATAATGTATTGGTTAAAACCCCAATAATAAAGATTAGCAACCCATAAACCACCAATCAGTACTGCGATACCCGGTAAGTTCATAAATTGTGGATTATCTTTCTCTAAGATCATTTTAAAGTGATCGGGGGCGGCTTGTGTCATTTTACTCAAACCTTCCATGATCCCACCATCTCCACCGATATAGCTAACAGCTAATACAGTAGTAAACAAACCACCAAGGATAAGGAAGAATACTTGTACCACGTCTGTCCACGCAACAGCAGAGAGTCCACCATAGAGTGAATAGATAACAGCAAATAATGCTAAACCAATAATGGCATACATCATTGGCACACCAAGAATAGTTTCTAATGCCAATGAGCCTAAATAAAGTACCGATGTTAAGTTAACAAAGATAAATAATGCCAGCCAGAACACGGCAAGAATAGTTTTTAAGTTACGGCTTTTAAAACGATTCTCGACAAATTCTGGAATGGTATAAATACCTTTTTCGATAAAAACAGGTAAAAAGTATTTAGCAACAATAATTAATGTCAGCGCGGCCATCCATTCATAAGAGGCGATTGCAAGCCCAATGGAGAAACCAGAACCAGACATACCAATAAATTGTTCTGCTGAAATATTAGCGGCAATAAGCGAAGAACCAATTGCCCACCAAGGAAGGGTTTTTCCTGCTAAGAAATAGTCCTTTGTGCCTTTTTTCTCACCTTCTTTTGAACGAGAAACCCATAATCCTAGACTAATAATGATAACGACATAGAGGGCAAAAATTGCATAATCTATTGTGCTTAACCCAACACCTTCTGTATGCATAATATTTTCCTTTCAGACCCGTAGAGATAATAGGATTTTAATGTAAACGTTTTCACGATCTTTTTCCGTTACTCTGTTCACAAATTTATCGCCTATGTTACGTAAATGGATCATAAAATAGAAAAACAAACGATTACTATGGTGAGTTAAGTAAAATACAAGCTTAAACTAGGACAATAATTTTATTTAACAAATTGCAGATATTCAAATAACCATTTAAAAAAAGTAAAAGTGATAACGATTACACAAGTTAATTAAGTATGACCTCTTAATGTAAACCATTAAGAGGATCGACAAGATAAAAATGCAGATGAGACCATTAAGAGAGGTGACTAAGGTTAAAAACAGAATTACGTTGCACTAATGTTGGCGAAAAAATACGTTGCTTTTGTTCAAGTATTTCACCTTTAGAAAGTCTGATGGCGAGTGTTGCAGCTTGTTCTGCCATCATTTGTACAGGATAACGCACAGTGGTTAAACGAGGGTGAATATAGCGAGCGATTAATACGTCATCAAAGCCAATAACGGAAATTTTTTCAGGTACAGGAATTTCATTTTCATCAAGAACAGATAAAGCCCCTGCTGCCATAAAGTCGTTGTAAGTTACTACGGCTGTAAAATCGATTGATTTCGTTAGTAAATGCATCATTGCTTTTTCACCACCTTCACCTTCAGGCTCACCATACTCAATATAGCTTTCAGGTAATGAGATATGATTAGCTTCTAATGCCGCTTTATAACCAGCAAGACGCTGAGTTGTATCTTCAATATGATGAGTAGATGAAATATACGCGATTTTAGTATGACCTTGACGAATAAGATGCTCTGTTGCCATCCAAGCCCCTTTATAGTTATCTAAAGCGACACAACGTTCGGCAATATCAGGAATAAAACGGTTAATCAATACCATGCTTTTCACTTCATAAGCATAAGCCAGCAACTCTTCATCAGAAAGTGCCTTTGAATGGATCACTAGACCATCACAGCGACTATTAATCAATAATTCAATAGATTGTCGCTCATCTTGCGCATCATGATAACCATTACAGACCAAGATGTGTTTCCCTGATTGTCTTGCAATATTATCAACCGCTTTAACGAGTGTACCAAAAAAGGGATCAGAAACGTCATGCACTAAAACGCCCAAAGTTTGTGTACTTTGACTCACTAAAGCCCTTGCTGCCGCATTAGGTCGATAACCTAGCTTTTGCATCGCAGCATTAACGGTTTCAATAGATGATTGACTTGCTTTTGGCGAGTTATTAATGACTCTAGATACAGTCGCGACAGAAACCCCCGCTTCCTTCGCTACATCTTTGATAGTCGCCATATCCACTCCTTATGGATCACTTTTATTCATGGTGAAGAAATAACGCACCGTTAATCTACAAACAAAGAAAAAAGAGAGTAATAGAATTTAAGTGGCTTGATTATCAGCGAAGAAGTGAAATTTAAAAAGTAAAAAGATCAAATAAATAGTGAAAAGGAAAGCGTTTACACTTTCCTTTTGTTGTTACAAGTAAAACTTATAGATTGTTTGGCTATTCCACGCTGTATTTGCAGGTAAAATACCTTGGTTTTCATGCCATTCTGGATGATTAGGACCATCAGGAAAATATTGTGTTTCTAATGCTAATCCTGAGTAATTGCCATAATGACGACTCTTTCCACGCGTTCCTACCAGAAAATTGCCGGTATAAAACTGAACCGAAGGCATGGTTGTAAAAACATCCATTTTCAGTTCACCTTCAGGCGCAATAACAGTCGCAATAGGCATTTTATTCTCAATCACGCTCTTATCTAAAATAAAGGCATGATCGTAACCATTTGCAGCTTTTTGACACTCATCTGCCATAAAATCAACGCCAATACGTTTTAATTTACGAAAATCAAACCCTGTTCCTATTACGCTGGCAAACTCACCCGTAGGGATATTGCCTTCGCCATTTTTTAAATAATGAGTCGCACAAATTTTTAAATCATGCTCAAGTGCAGTACGCTCAGTATTTTCACCTGCAAGATTGAAATAAGCATGATTAGTTAAACTTAATGGCGTGGTTTTATCGCTCATCGCCTGATAATCGATGTATACCTCATTATTATCGGTCAGTGTATAGGTCACACTCACTTTCACAGTACCAGGAAAGCCTTGATCACCATCATTTGAAATCAATGAAAACGTGACGGATTGAGAAGATTGCGTGGTGATCACCCAGCGAAGATGGCTAAAGTTTTGTTTACCACCATGTAAGGTATTTTTACCTTCATTCGCATTAATTTTATATTCTTGCCCCTCTAATACAAACTTAGCTCCGGCGATACGATTAGCAAAACGTCCCACCGTTGCACCTAAATAGGCTGTTTGTTGTTTATGGGCATTCATATCTGCAGAGCCTAATAATACATCTCGACGATACCCATTAACCGGCACAATACAGGTTAACCAAGTCGCACCAATATCCATTAAAGAGATAGACATACCAAAACGATTTTTAAGCACCACTATTTGCGCAGGTTTTCCATCTGATGCAGGTTGTGCTGTCATTTGTTCAGGTTCAAGAAAACGAAGCTCATTAGTTGCCATTATTTTGCCTCCGAATAGCCCGCTCCTTGGCTTGCAGAGCAGACATAGATTGTTTCTTTTAATCCCGTTTTAGCTTCGTATTGCGCCTTAACAGAGTCAACGACTTTATCAACTAAATCTGGTGTCACTAATGCTACGACACAACCGCCAAATCCACCACCTGTCATTCTTACACCACCACGATCACCAATCACTGATTTCACGATTTCAACCAATGAATCAACCTCTTTGACGGTGATTTCAAAATCATCACGCATTGAGTGATGTGATTGCATCATTAACTGGCTCAATGTGGTTAAATCACCATGGCGTAAAGCTTCTGCAGCCTCTAATGTACGATTGTTTTCAGTAATAACATGGCGTGCTCGGCGATAAACCACTTCACTCATTAATGCTTTTTTAGCAACTAAATCGTCTAATGTGGCATCTCTTAATGCCGTTACATTTAAAATATGAGCAGCTTCTTCACACTGTTGGCGACGGGTATTGTACTCACTATCAACTAATCCACGTTTTTTATTAGTATTGATAATCATCACAACCATATTTTCGGGCATTGTGACTGCCGACGTTTCTAATGAACGACAATCGATTAATAGTGCATGATTTTCTTCACCACAAGCCGAAATAAGCTGATCCATGATGCCACAGTTACAACCAACAAATTGGTTTTCTGCTTTTTGACCGTTTAATGCAATCTCTTTTTGACTAATAGGTAATTGATAAAGTGTCTTAACTGTTTGACCAATAGCAACTTCTAACGCAGCAGAAGAGCTTAACCCCGCACCTTGGGGGACATTTCCAGATATCGCGATATCCATACCATGAAAGGCATAGTTATCTTTCTGTAGAAAGTGAATAACACCACGAACGTAGTTTGCCCACATTTTATTAGGTAAAAACTCAATAGTATTATCGAGACTAAATTCATCAACTTCATTTTGGTAATCAACCGCAATAACACGAATAGTATTATCTTCTCGTTTTGCTGCGGCAACGACCATTTGATAATTAATAGCACAAGGTAAAACAAACCCATCATTATAATCAGTGTGTTCACCAATAAGATTTACCCTACCAGGCGCTTGAATAAAATGTGTAGGTGCGTAACCAAAAATAGATGAAAATGAACGAGTCACATTATGAATAAGTGCCTGCATAATAAATCCTTAGATTAAAATTAAGTAATAAAAATCCCATCACATCATTATGTCAATAATGAGATGTTTGATTTAATTTGTGCTCAAAAAAGCAGATTAATTAAAAAACCTTGCCATATTGCAGGTTATTAATGCTGCTCTTTATAATGAATGTCACTTAATTGACGTAAATTATTCGCAGCTTGTTCTGGCGTTAAGTCTCTTTGCGATTCTGCCAGCATTTCATATCCCACCATAAATTTACGCACTGTGGCTGAACGTAATAATGGCGGATAGTAAAGCGCATGTAATTGCCAATGATCGGTATTTCTATCATCTTTAAAAGAAGGTGCAAAATGCCATCCCATTGAATAAGGGAAAGAACAGTGGAATAAATTGTCATAACGACTTGTTAACTTTTTCATTGCAATAGCAAGATCATCTCGTTGGGCACTATTTAATTCACTCATTCTTCGAATATGCGCTTTAGGTAATAACATCGTTTCATATGGCCAAGAAGCCCAATAAGGAACTACCGCCAGCCAATGCTCTGTTTCAACTACGGTACGACTTGCATCTTTACATTCGGCATCAATATAATCGATTAATAGATTACGCCCGTATTGTTCAAAATAAGCTTTTAATTGCGTATCTTTTCGCGCTAATTCATTAGGCAAGAAATCACTCGCCCAAATTTGCCCATGAGGATGAGGTTGAGAGCATCCCATCGTTTCGCCTTTATTCTCGAAGACTTGAACCCAAAGATATTCTTTGCTGAGTTCTTCTATTTGGTTATCCCAAGTATCAACAATTTTACGTAAGCTGCTGACAGATAATTCAGGGATCGTTTTTCCATGATCGGGTGAGAAACAGACGACTCGACTAATGCCTCTAACAGCTTGAGTTTGAAATAAAGGATTTGATGAAGGCTCAACATGATATTCGTCTTGTAATAATGCAGAGTGATCATTATTAAAGACATACGTTCCGGTGTAATCTGGATTTTTATCGCCAGAAACACGGGTGTTATTTGGACACAAATAACAGTGAGGATCATAAGAGGGAAGGGTCGCAATCTGAGGCTTTTCATCTTTGCCATTCCAAGGTCGTTTCGCTCTATGTGGTGAAACTAAAATCCACTGACCAGTTAGCGGATTATAACGACGATGCGGATGTTCAACAGGATCAAAAATCAGTTTCGACATAACCTTCTCTCTTAGTTATTCAAGATTATCTAAATACTTTAAATTTTATTTCAGATAACCATTTGGGTTCTGTAATTGCCAACGCCAAGCATCCGCAGCCATATCATCAATTGAACGGATCGCTTTCCAGTGTAAATCTTTCTCTGCTTTTGCAGGACTTGACCAACATTCAGCAATATCACCTGGGCGGCGAGCTTGTAATTGATAAGGGATTGGTTTACCACTCGCTTTACGAAATGCTTCAATCATTTCAATCACGCTAGTGCCGTTACCTGTTCCCAAATTATAAATATGTAAGCCCGCTTTTTTACCTAATGCATTTAATGCTGCAATATGACCATCAGCCAGATCCATCACATGGATATAATCACGAACACCGGTTCCGTCTTTGGTTGGATAATCATCACCAAAAACAGCCACTTGTTCACGACGACCAATTGCTACTTGAGAAATATAAGGAGTTAAATTATTGGGGATCCCTTTAGGATCTTCCCCCATCGTACCCGATGGATGCGCCCCCACTGGGTTAAAATAACGCAGCAAGCTAATCGACCAACTTTCATCAGCAACAAATAGGTCAGATAAAATACGCTCAACCATATATTTACTGGTGCCGTAAGGGTTAGTTGTCCCTCCTACTGGTGAATCTTCAGTAATAGGAACCACTTGAGGATCACCATAAACAGTTGCAGATGAGCTAAAAATAATACTTTTTACGCCTGCATCACGCATACAACGCACTAGCACCAATGTGCCATTAACATTGTTGTCATAATATTCAATGGGCTTCTGAACAGATTCCCCAACCGCTTTCAATCCTGCAAAATGAATAACAGACTGAATAGAATGCTTAGCAAAAATAGATGCTAATTGCTTGTCATCTCGAATATCACCGTTATAAAACAGAGGGCGTTTACCTGTTAGAGCTTCAACACGATTAAGCACTTCTTCATTCGCATTGCTAAGGTTATCTAAAATAATCGGTGTCATACCAGCTTCAATCATTTGTACGCAAGTATGACTACCGATATATCCCATACCACCTGTTACTAATATTTCCACATTCACCTCTTTTGATTCAATTCAAAGGAAAAGCGCAAGACGGTTTCTGTTCACTGACACAGAGTTTAGCAAGATCCACAAAATTATTTCGTGATCAACTCGACATTTAGTGTAAACGTTTACACGCTTTTCGCATAGACTCAAATTTTATAAAAAACTGTATTTAGAATTGCATTACAGCAAGTTAATATAATACGTAATACATTCCTTCTCTTTATCACTAAAAATAATATCCATTAAAAGTAAACGATTACATTCAAATCAATCAGTTAATTACATGATAAAACTGACATTCAATACGTTTTATCATACCTTATTAACTTCCCCGCTAATATGTTTAAGCGGTGTAAAAACACTCTCAATAAATACTTGCCATTTAATAAGTACTTTATTGTATAAATACTCTAAATAATTCACACCACAGCTAGATAGCAAGTGAATGAGTCGCTAGGCGCATACATTAGTATATGATTAGTGTGAATAAACACAGCCAACAATGCTGTGGTTTGAAGTATAACGAGTATTGAATGGAGAACATAATGAAACCGATTGTCTTACTCTACCAAGATCTCCCCGAAAAATTGTACAAAAAACTATCTGATTTCGCTGATATCAAACAGTTTAAAACACTCTCTTTAGACTCTAATGAGTTTCGTTCAGCACTTGCCAATGCCTCTGGATTACTTGGCGCGGGTGGTAATATTGATGAAAATTTTATTCGCCAAGCACCTCATTTAAAAGCCGTTTCAACGGTTTCTGTTGGCTATGATAATGTTGACGTTGATGCACTCACCAAACGTAATATTAAACTCATGCATACTCCAACTGTATTAACAGATACCGTCGCAGATACCATGATGGGATTAGTACTTGCCGTAGCAAGACGCATTCCTGAACTTGCTGATAATGTTAAACAAAACTTATGGGTTAAAAGTATCACTTCTGAGTGGTATGGTACTGATGTTCATCATAAAACCATGGGTATTATTGGTATGGGTAGAATAGGCAAAGCTTTAGCACAGCGTGCGCATTTTGGTTTTGATATGAATATTCTTTATCACTCACGTACAGAATATCCAGAAGTGAACGATAAATTTTCTGCAAAATATTGCGCTTTAGAAGCCTTATTACAACAATCTGATTTCGTATGTATCACGTTGCCATTAACATCAGAAACCCATCATTTAATAGGGCAAAAACAATTTGCAATAATGAAACCTGATGCTTATTTGATTAATGCTGGGCGCGGAGCTGTGGTGGACGAATTGGCACTCATTCGTGCATTAGAACAAAAAGAGATCGCGGGTGCTGGACTGGATGTTTTTGAAAAAGAGCCTCTATCTTCATCTTCGCCGTTATTAACGATGAAGAATGTCGTTGCTGTTCCACACATCGGCTCTGCAACAAAAGAGACTCGCTATGCAATGGCTGAATGTGCGGTAGATAATCTGATTGCCGCGCTGAGTAATCACGTAAAAGAAAACTGTGTCAATTTCTAAAGTGATAAATAGCGTTTTTGAGGTACAAAAAAGGTAATGAAAAGCTATCATTACCTTTTTTAATCGATGCTCAAATGAATTTAAGCGGGATCAACGTGAGCCATCACACTTAAGATCTGTTTATTTTGCAAAACCTTATTACGTGCATTAACAACAATTGCGTGGCTTTCATTGACGGTGAGATCACCTTTAATTTCAAGGTGTACATCTACAAGTAAATAATCCCCCGAACGACGTGTTTTTAAATCATGAACCCCTTGCACGCCCGGTGTTGAAACCAACATCTGTTTGATCTCTTCTAACGTTTCTTCATCTGCCCCTCTGTCCATTAAATCTTGTAGAGCTTGATAAGTGAAACGCCATCCCATACGACCGACAAAGAGTCCGACAATTAATGCAGCTAATGGGTCAAAAAATTTAAATCCAGCCAAACTTCCAATAATACCTATCGCAACAACTAATGAAGAAGCAGCGTCAGATCGTGCATGCCAAGCATTTGCGACTAACATATTTGAGTCCACTTTTTTTGCAACAGCGAGCATATAGCGGAATAATCCTTCCTTAGCCGCTAATGCAAGTAAAGCCACATATAAAGCAACACTGTGAACTTCAGGAATAGTCGATGGATCTATAATTTTATGAATGGCAGAAAACACCATACCTAAACCAACAATTAATAAAATTGTCCCAAGAATAAGTGATGCTGCATTTTCATAACGAAAATGCCCATAAGGATGATCAGCATCTGGTTGTTTCTGACTGCCTTTATTGGCAATTAAAACAACAAAGTCAGCAATAAGATCAGAAAGTGAGTGAATACCATCAGCAATTAAGCCTTGAGAATGTGAGAAAAAGCCCACTGTAATTTGCCAAATGGATAAAATGATATTGACAAAAACACTCACTAACGTACTTTTTTTAGCAGCCTTAAATTTTTCAGACTGCTTATTATCAGCCTGCTCCAACTCAATATCATCAATGTGATTATGTGTCATAATAATAATCTTATTTGGTTTTAAATAGCCTACTCTATTGCTATATATAAATAGAGTTCCATAGGTTATTTCAGGTTCCATAACTCATTGGTGAGGATAAAGGACGACTCTGAATAACAATCCAGTTTAGGGACTAAGATTGCTGTCCAGACATCATATTGAGATGTCATTGCCTATTAATATGCCATATTTAAATCTTTCTGTCTCTTATTTTTTTCAATAAAATCTTATAGATACAGAACAATAATATAATTGATAATCATTCTTTTATGCATTTTCTATTTTTAATAAGAAAAAGAGAAATTTATTTTTAAGACAATATTATTAATTTCTTTTCTGTCAACCAGTTAAGATGTATAACTTATTTTCATTATATTATTAATATTATTTTAGACCGTTTTCAACTTTTCATACTTAATAATGTAAAGCAGTAAATAATCATTCTCACTCTTATTTAAAACACAGATCACAGCTATTTTTTACCATTAAGCGATAATGGTAAATATTTTAAACTAACGCTAAGTGAGGTTTGTAATGTATAAGAAAATACTAGTTCCCATTGATATTTTAGAAGATGAACTTTCTCAGGAACTGATCACTCACATTGAACAAATAGCAAAGGTGGGTAAACCTGAGATCCACTTCCTCACCGTTATTCCTAATGCTGAACTTTTCTTTGGTATCGAGTTTGCAGCTATTCCTGAAAAATTCAAAGATTCATCAGAACGTACTCGCCTTGCTTTTGTTGCACTACAAGAAATGATTAAAGATGCAGAAATTCCTGATGAGCAAATTAAATGTAATGTTGGTGTCGGTAACGCAAAAGATGAAATTTTAGAATATGCCCGCCACATTGATGCGGATTTAATTGCGATTGCGTCACATAGACCTAATGTTTCCTCCTACTTATTAGGCTCAACGGCATCAGCAATTGTACGCCATGCCAAAATGTCAGTTTTAGTTATACGCTAATATATAGCTTAAATAGCAATAAAGCCCTTTGTCTCAACAACAAAGGGCTTTTTAGTAAAACGATAATCTATCCTAAATAGGGTTAATTATTATTTTTTAACTGAATCTTGAGTCGTCTCGGCCGCTGACCAAATACGATATTTCACATCAACATCTTTTGGTGTATAGACAACGATAGGTAATTTACTGTTATAACGGATAAAGGCATCTGAACCCATATTTGCCTGTACAAAAGCATCTTTTTTCGTATTGTCAGCACATCCCATCATTGTTGACATTGGACCATTCAAATCGCCAACAACATAATAGCTATAACCCCAACCTTCTAAATTCTTTTCATCTAATTTCGCACCGAACCACTGATGGTTGCAATCTACTTTAAGTTCTTTACCAATAATTAATTCAACTTGGTAATTGCTTTCATTATCTTTTTTCTCTAACTCGATAACATGACGAACTTGATTTTCTTGAGCCTTAGGATAAGGTGCAACTTTATCTAAACTGTCGGTAGCTTGTGCGCAGGCAGACAAAGACATTGCTGCGACTAAAGATAATATTACTTTGTTCATCACTCTCTCCATTTTTACAGCAAACCTTTCGCTGTTAATAAAATTAGTCAGATGTTTTTATTACTTATCATCTGAATACTAATATTTTTAGTACCTGAATGCTAACATCTTAGTAAATAATACTATGAGTGGATAATTCTGAATGTTTTAAAAAGAAAAATCACGTTTTTTCATGAAATGTAAATTTGTGATGCATCACCGTGCAGATAAGCTATCTATGATTATACTGAAATAGAGACCCAATTTCTTTTCATAGGAGGTTATATGTTCTCAGATCAACAATCCCTTGTTTCTCAATTAAGAAATAGTGATCCTCGCTTTGAAGCTCTCTACGATAAACATCATCGACTCGATCAAGAAATTGCTAAATTAGAAGGTCCTAACGGAGCTGGTTATAATGATGAAGTTGCCAAACTAAAAAAAGAAAAGCTTCATCTTAAAGATGAAATGCAAAAAATACTTCAACGACTTGAAAAATAAGGCTCTTTTTAAGCGATGATATAATATCATCGCTTTTTATGATTAAAAACAAAGATATCGCCCTATAAAGATGCATAATAAATATATCTTTTATTTTTAGGGGCTCAATATGTCATCAATACATGGTCATGAAGTTTTACAAATGATCCTTTCTTCAGAGACTGCATTTACTAAAATATCGCTGATTGAGGCTATCCATAAACAATTCGGCAATCACTCACGTTTTCATACTTGCTCAGCTGAGAATATGACAGCAACTGAACTAGTTGATTTCTTAGAAAGGAAAGGTAAATTTATTCCTGCTGAAGGGGGATTTACAACGAGTGAAAACAAGATCTGTCACCATTGATATTTAAAGCTCGATTGCCAGTGATTTCCTTTTCTATAGTATTGGCTTTTTATATAAATAAGTAAAAAGCCAATGTGTTCTGACAATCGTAATGACTTTATTTACATTTATGGCATTTTATTCATCGTCTGTTTGCAACCAACCATCATCTTCCCAAACACTTTGAATAAGCTCCATTATGTGTTCATGCTTTGTTTCATCTTTTATACCCGTAACTTGAATCGAGTTCATGCTACTAAAGGCGATACGAAACTGCATATCTGGATATTCTGGAATGATCTTTTTTCTTAGTTCGTGTTCTAAGAGCGGAAATAATGAGTCGGTTATCTTAGATTGTTTATTAAATAAAATTTCCACACGCATTGGTTTCACCATTTGAAGGCAAATAAACTGTATATAAATACAGTATTCTATTCTAAGAAAAAAGAAAAGTCTTTTTGATAAATTTTTTATCATTACGCACTAAATAATGTTTTAGCGTCTCTATCTGCTTAATGATAAAATGCATAATAAATGCAACATTTAATAAGAGAGAAAGCTATGTCAGGAAAAAGAATTAATCGCGAGAAAAAAACCATTCAAAAAATGGTTCGCCTTTATGCTCATTCGCATCCCGAAGCTGACTCAGATTATTATCAACAATTAATCAATTATTCCTATAATCGATTAGATAAATGTCGCTATGGTGAAGACAAGCCAGCCTGCAAACAATGTCCTATTCATTGTTATCAACCCACTAAAAGAGAAACGATGAAACAAATCATGCGTTGGGCTGGTCCACGAATGTTAATTTACCATCCAATCTTAGCAATACGCCATCTTATTGATGATAGAAAACCCGTTCCTCCACTTCCTGAAAAAAAACGCACTATTCGTTCGACTGAAAAGTAAAATCAGATTTCTTCATGCGGTATAAAACATGCTCAGCTAGTGGATGTGTTTTTTCTAATGCTGGATGAAAGAAATTATCAGACTGATGCATACCTAGTTTTTGCATTACACCTTGAGATGGAAGATTTGACATTGCGGTAAAAGCAACAACCTCGTCTAACGCCAATATTTCAAAAGCAAATTTAAATACTGCTAAAGCCGCTTCGTAGGTATAACCTTTTCGCCAAAATTTCTTTGCAATTCGCCAACCAATTTCTACACAGGGATTAAATGGCAAAGGTGCTACGGGAATATTTAACCCAACAAAACCAATAAACTCTTGAGTTTCTTTTAATTCAACGGCCCACATTCCCCATCCGTTTTGTTGAATAAATTTTTCACGAATAATCTCAACCATATTATCACTTTCCAATTGAGATAAAGTGCAAGGAAAATAGCGCATCACTTCAGGTGAAGAATTGATTTCAGAAAAAAATGGCGCTTTATCACTTTCACGCCATTCTCTTAAGTGCAGTCTGGGAGTATCTAAATTCATCGTTATTCTCTGTTTATATAAAATAAAGACAATAGCGATAAAATAGGATAAATAACGAACAATGAAAAGAAAAATGGTACTTTATTTTTTATTTTCTTTTAGATGATTTTCTACGGGAGCAACAACTTTATCTTTATTTGCATTAGCGCTTTCTTTTATTGAAACAACGCGTTGTTGGGCTACTGACTTTGCTTGATGTTCAACTTGTTCTGATTGCCCAGTAAAAATACCGCCACGCTTAATTGACATACTGCCACAACGACTAGTCCCACGTAACTCACCGTGTTCTAAGATATCTAAATTATTTGCAGCACAGATGCCTTTTACAAAACCATCAATAATAATATCAGGTGCTGTTAATTCGCCTTCAACTTGTCCTGCATGCATAACACGAATAACACCATCTTTGACATTAATATTACCCGCGACTTTACCCCAAATTTGGATGTCGCCTTCAACATTAATATCGCCTTGGAATACCGTTCCTTTTGCAATAATCGTGTATAGTTTTTGCTCTGGCATCGGTTTTTTCTCTTCTGTTATTACTGGTGCAACAGGCTCTATTGCTTTTGGTGTTTCAGTTTTACGACTAAACATAGCAGCTTTTTTTAACCTCAACGTCATAGAATAAATAATAATGCTAAAAATTAGGATTAGAATAATCAAAAACTCACCAGCCATCTGATAACGCCAAAAGGCAATTAAGGCAAGAGTCCAAATTATCCATATCCCGCTAAATATAATGTTTCTCAGTGTTCGCTTATTCTCCATAATTAGCTATATCCTTACCTCCCTGATAATAAATACACTTACGCATTCACCATTCTAATAAATAAGAAGGAAGCATAATGCCAGCAATAAGCCTATTATTACCTTTTAGTTTTTTGATTTGTTCCTTGAGTGAAATAAAGTTTAATTAAGAGATAAAACGATTATTTTAATAATCTACGCTTAATGTGAATAAATCGTGATAATTATCAGTTTATTTAGACCAATATTTTTCATTAAAAATTAACATTTGATACTTAACACCATATTTTTAAGAAAACTTATTCAAAAAAATTCAACATTCAGAAGGACATTTATTGGAGTTTTTTCGAAAAAAAATGAGATACACATCACGATTGCAATGAAAACAAAAAGTAAAGAATAAATCGAATAAGGAGAGGCTGAATTTCTTTGTGTATTATTTTTTTGATTTTATGACTTATTTCATATCATATGGCAATATGTATAATAACCTAACGGTAATATAACGTCAGTTGCATTTTTTTGTTTTTTTCAATTTTTATCTTCTTTATATTTTTATTTTAGACTCATTTTTTTAATATTTTTATAACATTTATTACTCATGTTCATTATACTTTAGAATTTGCAATAAAATTTGTATTTTAAATGCATTTATTATTTTTTACACTGTAAAGAAAAAGATATAATCAACTAACTGTTATATATGAACTTTATTTAACCCTGCATAAAGCGTAAATTATTAATTACATTAATACTCATACAATTACTTAACACTTCACAGAAAAAACCATCTTTATTTAATTTCTTTTTGCAATTTATAAAGAATGTTATTAAATTAACGAAATGACTTATCTTAAATTAGAAAAAAAATATAATGCCTAATATCTAAAAAAAAACCTCACCAAATTAAAGAAAACACTCTCTTTTTTATTTTTAATAACACTCAATAATAAAGAAGTGTTTTTATAAATATTTAGATATTAACCTATATAAAAACACAGTGATACTTATATAATAATTTTGGGCGAAAAATGAATACAATACAATGTGACAAAACCGATCGATATGATTGTGCTATTCAAAAAAGATCTTATTTTTATCCGCAATACCAAATACTAGAAAATGAACAAAAAGCGATCTTTCTTATCAGAAAGAATGCACTTATATTGCAAAACTGTACTGACACAGTGACAAGTAACGAAAACCAAGTTCTCTTTCTACAACAAGGTAGCTATACAATAAAAACACAAGGTGCAGAGCCGACTGATATTATTTATATCCCTCTTTCTGATGATTTCTTAAGAAATTTTATGTCTAAGTACAACGATATCTTATGCCAAATTGAAAGAGAGGACGAGTTTTCTAGTGCCTTCATTTGTTTTCAAAACTCACCCCTTATTCAGTTTTGCAGTAATGGCTTTGAATATCTTACGGCTCAATCTTGCCCTGAAGCCTTCACTCAGTTACGTATTGAAGAGCTTTTAATTCTATTGCTTTCAACTGAACAAGGTGCTGACTTAATGGCGTTATTGCGCCAACTTAGCCACCGTCAAGTTGACCGCTTAAAGATTTTTATGGAAAAAAATCATTTAAAAAATTGGAAGCTGAAACAATTTGCTCGTGAATTTGGGATGGGATTAACAACATTTAAAGAACTTTTTAATCATGTTTATGGCACTTCCCCCAGAACATGGATATGTGAAAGACGAATTATTTACGCACACCAACTGTTACTGACCACTGAAATGAGTATTGTCGATATTTCAATGGAATCAGGCTTTTCAAGCCAATCTTACTTTACACAAAGCTATCACCGTCGTTTTAATATGACCCCAAGTAAAGCGAGAAATATCAAATCAAAATTATAAAAAATCCGACCGAATATCATAATATCTAAAAGCCATTCATAGTTAGAATGATTGAAATTTATTCCTATGAGTGAGCTTTATATCGTGATCAAAGAAAACAAGTATACCCCACAAGCCCATTATTATGACTATTTAGCTTTACTAAAAAAAATGATGGCAACCTGCGATAGAAAAACTGTAGATGATTTATTTGATCTACAGTTTTCTTTCCATTCAAATGAAAATATTGTCACTGCATGTGATGTTAATGAACAACAAATAAAAATACTAGCTCGTGTTTTATGCCGTGAAAGCTTAGATAGTTTATTACAGTCCACTTGGTTTTTACGAAAAAAATACTGCTTTGTTGTTATATCTAAAGAAGAGGTACGTGATGTTGTTAGTTTTGCGCACTCTTTTCATGCAGAGCACCCACATTCAACAATAACCCCCGCAGATTGGGATAAATCATTAAAAGCGACGGTCAATATCAATGAACATATGCGTTTAATTCAAGCCGTCATAAAACCACTTTTTATTTGGTGGATCCAACATATCACTCCCCAGATTTTCATGCTTTATGACACAAAAAGAGAACTTGAATCTCAAATTAAGCAGTGTGAGAATATTAAGTCATTTGAAGAAAAACAATTATCAAATAAAAGTGATTCTTTTTTATCTTTAGATGATATTAATATTAAGCTTAATGCGGATAAAGTTAGACTAATTGTTATTGATGATTTATTACAACAAGATATCCAATTACTTCTCGATAATTGGAGAAATGAACCTATATTTAACGTTAAAATTAACAATACATTAGATTATATTAAAAAAATAACACCAAATTCTGAATTAATAAAACCATTATGGAATATTTTAAACAGCATTCCTGAACATCCTGAAAACTGTCAAAAACTAAAAAATTGGTTACTAGAAAGAGAACTTTGCTTAAAGAATGATGAATTTTTATGGCGATAATACAATTCAGCTCTTCTCTAAATAAAAAGAGAAGAGCTGACATTCTTTTTTAATGATTCTATTTAATATCTAAGATCTCAATTGTCACGATAGACATTGATTCTGGTGGCACTTGTCCAGGAACACCATTTTTCCCATAACCACCACCTGGTTTTATATAAATTTTGGCTTTACCATTGATACCTGCTTTTGCAATAAAGGTATTCAGTGGTAATGGCAGTTGACGGTAAGGTAAGATAAGTGGTTTAGTTTTATCATAACTAATCGTTACAGTACCGTCTGTCAATTCTTCATGCATTGTGAATACAACGGTTTTACCTGTAATTAGAGGCACGGGCTTACCCTGCTTTAATATTTTAAAATAGGTATTATCGTCATACTGTACATAATTTTGTTTTTGGATCTCAGCTAAAATTGATTTATTACGCTGAGCATTATCTTTTCCAATAATCGAATAAGCATAAGCAAGTTGTCCAGCAATCATTTGCCCTTCGCCTGCCATTTTATTAAGCTGATCTTTTAGCGTTTTATTTTCTTTTAAAATATTATTAGTATCTGTATTAACTTTTGCTAACTCTGCATCTTTTGCTTTAAGTTGTGCATTTAGTTTATCAATAGATTCTGTTTGCTGTTGCTTTAATAGACTAATTTGCTGTGTATTTTCTGTATTTTGTTTTTCTAATTGTTCTTTTGCTTCAGCTAATTGAGCACTTAATTTATCTGTTGTATTTTGCTTTTCAGTCAGTTGTTTTTCTAGCAATACTAGCGTTTTTTCACTCTCTGTTTTGCTCGCTGTGGCTTGAGCTAATACAATATTATTCTCTTTAAATTGTGTGTCTAATATTTGATATTTACTCGATAGCTCATTTTGCGCTTTCTCTAACTTGGCGATGAGATTATTTTTATCCGTAATTAAATTATCAATGGCCTTTTCACCAGCAGATAAACTCTTCTTCAAGTCAGCTAATTCATTGACTTTATTATCTAATTGTGATTTTAATTCTGGGATCGCTTTTAATTTCTCATCCACTTGCTCTTTTTGCTGTTGAACAGCTAAAAGCGATTTATTAAGCTGAGCCTGTTCTTGATTGCTTTTTTCAACTTGTGTTTTTAGTTGTGCTATTTCTTTGCGTTGTTCCTCAACAAGTTTGCTATTAGCATCTTGTTGCTTTTCTGCTTCAGCTATTTTTAATGAAAGTTCTTTAGATAAATCTTCACGTTCTGATGTGATCTTCAATAATGTGCTTTGTAATTTATCTATCTCTTTTTTCGCAGAGTCATCTTTTAGCAATCGTTGAGCTTGTGCAAATTGAGTCTGAACATCTTCTTTCTCTTTCTGTATTGTTGCTAATTGATTTTGTACATCTGTGAGTTGTTTAGTTAATTTTTCTTGCTCAGTCGTTATTGTTGATAACGCATTTTCTAATCTTGTTATCTCTTTATTTTTAGCAGCTTCTAAATCAGCTAATGCTTGTTCTTTTTGCTTATTGTGACTATTTAACAATTGCTGTGATTCAGCATATTGAGTTTGTATAGCGTCTTTTTCTTGTTCAACTTTAGTCAGTAGTGTCTGCTTTTCATTTAATTGGCTAATTAACTTATCTTGCTCTACGTTTATACTCTCAAGTGAACTTTGTAATTTATCAATCTCTCTTTTAGCGCTATCATCTTTTAACAGAGCCTGAGCCTGTTGATATTGAGATTCTAATTGTTCTTTTTCTTGCTCAAGTTGAGTATATTTCAGCTCTAAAGCTTTAAGTATTTCCGCTTGTTTTTCAAAATGCTGTTGTTGTTTTGCTAACTCGGTATTTTTTACTGTTGTTGCCTGTAATACGTCCTCTTTTTCAGCTAATTGCTTAACTAATAAGTCACGCTCTTTTTTGGTTGTTTCTAAATCGGTTTGTAACTTAGTAACAGCCTGTTTTAACGTGTTATCAGTTAGTAAGTTATTCGCTGTCGCTAATTTTTCTTCTGTTTCAGCCAGCGTTAATTCGAGTTGTTTTATTTGATTATTTGCATTTTGAATTTTTTCTAAATGCGCTTTTGTTATAGCTTCCTGCTCAGTGTATTTTTGATACAGCGTTTGGTATTGATTTCTCGTATCAGCCAAACGATTTAATAATTCTTTATTAAAAAGCGGCTGTTTATGCTCGAGAAAAGAGCGGTTAAATTGATATGCAAAATGAAAAGGAATGGCTGTAACGGAATAGAATGTTCCAGGAATAATATCTAACAACAAATTGTCATTACGTTTAGGCCTTGCATAGCTCTCTTTTGAATAAAGAGCTAGTGGGTTATAAACTATTGTATTATTTCTGTAGCTATAACGATTAAGATCCTCTGGTGTAAATTGTGGTTTAATCGGAACAAATGAAAGCAACGGCGTTAGATAACGAGTGTAATCATTCTTTAATTTTGAATAATCAGCAGATAACACAGGGCAATTTTCTGCCAGCGTGATATCAGGAGTCTTAACAGGCTCAACTGCCTGATTATCTGTTTTAGCTGGCGCAGAAGGTTTAACTCGTTGCTCTGTTTTTGTTTGTTGAGTCGCTGTTGTGGTGCGGTTTACTCCACGAGTAGCCTGATCGGTTCTCGTTGACGATGAAATTGTAGCAGATGTTTTAGGCTCAATTTTAATTGGCTCTTGTGTTTCAAAATAACGGTCAAAATCTTCAATAACAGAATTAAACTCATTATTAGCAAACGATAGTGTTGGAAACAGCATAAGAGCGAGACAAACACTCTGCTTTAATTTCATAGTAATTATTCACCTAATTTTTTCAATGTCGAATTAACTGACATAATCGACAAATAGCGAACTTTTGCACATAAAACTTCTGTTTTTGATTCAATACTCATTTTTAATAAATCTAAGCTATCTTTACTTGCTGTACTTTGAACACTACGGTACATCGCATTGATTTCGCTAATTTCTTTAAATGAGCTCATCATAGATTGATAGTCAGATGGAGAAAAAGTTTTCAAAGAATCAAGTTGTTTGATACAAGCACTTTGCGGTGCTAGCCCCAATTTTCTTGCATCTACACCACTGTCAGCAGGGTCTACTGCGGATGTCATGGGAATCGGTTGTGCAACAGCAACGGGTTGAGTAGTTGTAACAGGCTGTGTGGTTGCAACAGGCTGTGTAGTTGGCGCTGGCGTTTCAATTGGACGAGATTGATCAGTCCACGCACACCCAGAGAGGGCAAGAACGCTAGTTGCCATAAATACAGCGAGGACATTCTTTTTATTTTGTAATAAGGACATCATTTTTCCTTAATTCCGATCAGTCTTAAATAAAAGCATATGAGTTGTCGCATTTTAAGTCATTTTATTATAATTTTCTATTACCTACTGCATACTAAATAAATAGGCTAACACCCTTGCTTGCAATGAGTGTTCCTATCATTTCATTTGTTTTCTCTTAAAATACTACTTACATCACACTAAAAGTATCAAATCTTGAATATCGGATTGATTTAGTAAAAATGTTGCCATATAAACTGATCGTTTTTATATTGTTGGAATAGTACCAGATAATAAAAAAAATAATAATACTAATTTTATCATTTATTTACACAGTTTACGTGTGAAAAATACGCTTATATTCTGTTGCTGTTTTTTAATACCGAGATAAAATCAAAAAATGAATATCTAATATAGTCACTGATATTCATTTTATCCTTCAAAATAGGAGAACTAAGATGAGTCACTTTAAAATTGGTATCGTTGTCGGTAGTTTAAGAAAAGATTCGTTTAATAAACAAACAGCACATGCCTTAATTAAGTTATTTCCTCAAGAATTTACCTGCCAGTTTATCGATATTGGTACTCTCCCTCTCTATAACCAAGACGATGACAATCACACCCCCTCTTCTGTTATCGATTTTAAACAACAAATAAAAGCGTGCCAAGGCATTATCTTTATCACTCCTGAATATAACCGCTCAATACCTGGTGTGCTTAAAAATGCGATTGACCAAGCCTCTCGCCCTTATGGAACAAATGCTTGGAATAATATCCCCACAGGCATTATCGGTGTTTCAACAGGTAATATTAGTACAGCAATAGCTCAACAACATTTACGTAATTCGTTAGCCTTCTTGAATATGCCAACCCTAAATCAACCAGAATGTTATCTAAAATGGTATGATGGAATGGTTGAGAATGGGCAGTTTTCAGAGAAAACAGCCACTTTTATGCAAAACTGGGTCGATGCCTACGTTGCTTTTGTGAAACAAAATAATCAATAACCAAACTGACTAAAAAGAGCTTGATGTGAAATACATAAGCTCTTTTTCTTTTTTACCATCAGAATTAATATCATTTATTTGGTTATAATACCTCTATGGAAAAATAAAACTTTTAATATTTCATCGATAAAAAGTAACGATATTCATATTAACTTCAATATTAAATAATATAAGACAAAAATAGACCATCTTTAAAAGATATATTTTTATTATTAAAATTAAGAATTATTTATTATATAAACTAAAACAAAGGGGTAAATGGAACCAGATTAGAGATCAAGTTTAATCATTTGTCTTATTATTCTAGAGTTAAAGAATAGCAATAAGATTGTAATCTTATGTAGCATATAAAATTTACAATTTGATAATTATTTTTAATAATTTATATTAGGTTAAAACACTAACCACAATGTGCGATACACCTCTAAATAATGTGCTTCTATAATTGTGATAAACAAAAAAATTAACTATATTACTCATCCATTAAATACTGGCAGGTAAATCATGGATAAAAATTTAAAAGAAATTGAATGCGAAATTGCCGCTCTAAAAATCGTTATCAAATCTTTACTTTCTACACTAAATGACAAACAACGAAGGGATATGCTGGGCAATATATCTATAGTACTTGAGGATACATCGAACAAATACCCCCAGCTCAATGAAGTCATTAACTTAACTGAGCAATATGTGAAGAAGCTTACCCAAGCCTAATGAAAACGATATTTGCTATCGCTATTAATTTTATACCCTAAATTTTATAGGGTGCTCATAGCATCCTATTGATTATTTTATATAAGATATTCAGTAATTTTCCTTGTATTAATGCAATATTAAGTTAAATTTACTCAACATCCACTTTCCATATCTCAAATACCCCCACATTTACTATTCCAATGAAAAATTCGATAAAATTGTCAATTCTTTTATCAATTTAATTTTTTCTTGGATTTAATTAAACAATTAATTAATATGATAAATCATTTATCAAACAGCAATAAACGGTTGTTCTTTTGAGGATCTTATGGAAAAAAAAGTTGTCAATATAGAGTATGAAATTGCGGCAGTAAAAGTCGTTTTGAAAGCGTTGTTATTGACGTTGACAGATAAACAAAAAGAAGTTGTTATCCACGATATAAATAAAACCGTCAATGATGCCTATACCAATCATCCTCAATATCGAGATGTTATAAGTAAAACAGATCAATATATAAAAAAAATGCTCTAGACATTGAAGCTACATTTTTCAGCGCCCTCTCTTTGGTCTTATCTATATTAGAGAGGATATATAACAACATTATTATAAAATCAAATTGCTTCACGCTTTAACATAATCACTGATTGATTGATGATGATCGTTAAAATAGAAAGTACTTTTTGATTAATGCGTATAAACGAAATAACGCTATTATTTATGATTCGTTTAATTGGGGTAATAATTTTCTGTTTTTCACGATGATAATCATCACTTATTGCTAATTAAATACTCAATCAATGGCTAAGTTACACTTATTTCTATGTCTATATCTAAATAACAGGATGAATAATAAGAAGTTAAACTTTATATTTGTTATGTTTATGCGTCTAATGAGTAAAAACTTACCACCTTAGACACATACTTTATAAATTTTCTATATCAACGATGAGCAAGATGGAACTTTTGCACCGATAACTGTAATTCTTCTGTTTGTCTTTCTAATGAAATAGCTGCCGCTGAAACTTGTTCAACTAAAGAGGCATTCTGTTGTGTTACACCATCTATTTGAGTAATAGCCACACTCACTTGACCAATACCTTTACCTTGCTCTTCAGATGCAATAGAGATTTCTTTCATTATTGATGTTACCTGTTTAACGCCTGTCAGGATATCTTCCATCGTTTTTTCCATGTCACTCACTAATCTTGCACCTTTTTTTACACGCGTTGTAGAATCAGCAATAAGGACTTCAATTTCTTTAGCGGCTTTGGCACTATCTCCAGCTAAATTACGGACTTCATTGGCGACCACCATAAATCCTCGTCCGTGTGCTCCTGCCCTTGCCGCTTCTACCGATGCATTTAAAGCGAGTATATTTGTTTGAAATGCAATGTTGTTAATAACATTGGTGATATCTGCAATCTTACTTGCGCTATTAGAAATCCCATCCATTGTCGTTACAACAGATTCAGCTAATTCATTACCTATTTCAACAGTCACTGATGCGGCTTCAGCCAATTCTCTCGCTTGATAAGCATGTTTCATATTCTGGTTAACAGCAGCGGTTATCTCTTCCATACTTGTTGCTGTTTGCTCCAATGCCGTTGCTTGCTCTTCGGTACGAGAAGCCAAGTCGTTATTCCCTTTAGCAATTTCAGATGCACCACGATAAATACTATCACTTCCCATTCGGATCGTACTTACTGCTTCATGCAAATTATTTTGCATATCATTTAATAATGGTATTAATCGCCCAGCACAGTTATTACCAAAAGGCTCTAGTGGCTGACTCAGATCACCTTTTGTAATTTTCACAAAATGTTGGCGAATACTTTCGAGTGGTTTTTGTAACATTGCAACTAAATAGCGATCAGTGAGGATCAGAATAACGCCCCCTAAAATGGCGCTAATGATAATAACAAATTGCGTCACTTCAATAAGCTGATTCACCTCTTCAATAGTGCTATCAATTTTTATATTTGCAACATTATTAAACTTTTCACTCACATTACCTAATTCACGACTCAATGCTGGAGTTACATTTTTTGCATGATGTGTATATTGCTCGATAGTCCCATTGAGTGCTAATTCCATCTGCTTTTTTACGCCTTGTTCAAAAAGCGCTTGCCATACATCCATTAGTTCTTTTGATACTGTTTCATCCATCGGCCCAGGAGAAACAGATTTCATATATGCAATCTGTTTCTCCATATTTTCCATCGCCCGTTGTGCTTGTGTAAAATCGACGTTTTTACCTTCTGCTTTCTCACCAACGAGACGATTTAATCGCGAAGTGAATCGAAAATACTGATCATTTCCCTGACTGAGTGCCGCCATTTGTTTTATTATTTGATTATCAGATTGGTTGCCTTTAGATATTTGTGATAGTGACCATGCGCTATAAAGACTCACACTGCCAAATAACACACATAAAGTCCCCAGTATGATTATCATCATCAGACGAATAGTAATGTTACGAAGTTTCTGCATCGAATTTCTCAACTAACAAGATAAAGTAATCCCAATAGGGCGTAATGTACTCTTATCGACACTTTTTCAATTTATTTTAATTTTTTACTAAATTTTTTTATAAATTGATTTTTTATTTCTTATACACAAAAAGAGTTAGATGAACGAAGCAAAAACGTTACTTATATATCATTTTTTATAATTTAATATAAAAAAAAGAAAATCATTTAAAATCATAACGTTAATATAATCATTGTGATAGAAACAAATAAGGAGAGTTAAAGAAAGGATATTTGAAGGGAAAATAAATTTTAAGGTGTTCTTAATCTATTAATAAAACATGAGAAGGCGCAATGGCTGTCCATTTGACATTTTGCATACATTCTCTAATTAAGAAATAAGCATAAAGGAACAAAATCATGGCGATACAACCTGAATCGCCTATTTAATATGAACAGAATTAAACAACTCTATTTTTATCTAAATATAATCTGAAGCGCTGAAAACAAATATCGTCAAAACAAACTTCCCCATCAGGCTTAAATCCATAACGAGAAACCGTTTTTTCTACCTTTCTTGAATGAGGAAGTAAAATTGTGATGCTTTCAATATTCATTTCATCAAATGCTCTACGAATAATCTCAGCATAAATTATTTTACCTATTCCCCAAAAATTAGGATGAAGAACTAAGGCAAGATCTGCATCATCCCCTTCTTTTTGAAGTCCCCCCCATCCTGCAAACACATCATCAACAACAAATGCCCAAGGACCATATCCATTATCATCCCACTGAGAATCTTTAGCTTTTGCCCATAAAATACTTTTTTCGATATCAAAATCAGGGCTCCCCAGAGGCATTTGTCGTAAAACCGCAGGATGATTATTGAGTTCGACAATATGTAAGGGATCTATTTGTGAGAGTTTTTTGAACTCTAAATGCATATGATTTCCTAAGTAACATAATATGTTAAGTGAAGAATACCTTAATCTTATACTGATAAAAATACACTACATCATATCATCTTATTGTTTTTCAATCCTATTTCTAAAAATAAATCTATGTAAATCAATTTATTGTATAGCCTAAATAGTATAGATAACGAACGCATTATAGCTGAACGGATTAATGAGGCTAGTTATCAAATTAAGGTAGGTAAAGTGTAGGATAAAGCTATTTATTCGGTATGGAAGCGATATAACGATATTGCTGGAAAATTAAATATAAAATATAGGCTAGATATTTTAATACTTACAATAATTATTCGTTCAGCAAACGCTTTTTTACTAATCGTTGATGTGAACCATCTTACTTTCACTAATCTATTAAATAAATTAAGGAACCCTGTATGACAATTTTAGTTACCGCCCAAGAGCAAATTATTGTGGGGGAAGCTCACGTTATTGAAAGCCTAGCTCCTGATGGAGTATTTGCTGCGGTATTTGAAGATGATCGGCAAACTGGTTATTTTTACGCGATTGATGAATCTGTCGATGGTAACCCAATTCAAGATGCTCTCCATATTTATAACGTTGAAAATGTAACAGATAAAAATATTCCTTCTGATATAAAAATAGGTTGGTCAAAAGACAGTAAAAAATGCGTACTTTTAATTAATGGCTATCCGCACGGTGCGTTTGATTTTGAAGCTAAAAATGGATACTGCCGTAGTGGCTTTCCTCCCTCAGTCGGTCACGAGTGGTCTATTTTAGGGCATGAGTGGAATGACGCTGTTGATGACTTTTTTAGATAATTTCTGGATAGGTTTGTTTGAATTTGGAGCGGGCGAAGGGAATCGAACCCTCGTATAGAGCTTGGGAAGCTCTCGTTCTACCATTGAACTACGCCCGCAATTGATTTTACTAATTATACGCCTCCTTGATTGAACGACAATCCCCCTTCTTATTCAAATGATTACTTTATCACCACTCAAAAGATAACCCTTTGTTTTAAAAAACAATAAAGCCACCTTTCGGTAGCTTTATTATTATATCGGTATTCCTTAATGCTATTCGCTAATAAATAATTTATTTAACATAATAATTATTTATTAGGACGCATTGCTGGGAATAAAATAACATCACGGATTGTATGGCTGTCAGTAAATAACATTACCATACGGTCAATACCAATACCTAAGCCTGCTGTTGGCGGTAAGCCATGCTCTAATGCCGTGATGTAGTCATGATCGAAGAACATGGCTTCTGCATCACCGGCTTCTTTTTGGCGGACTTGATCTTCAAAACGCTCTGCTTGGTCTTGTGCATCATTTAATTCTGAGAAACCATTACCAATCTCACGACCACCAATAAAGAATTCAAAACGGTCAGTGATAAATGGATTATCATCGTTACGACGAGCCAGTGGAGAAACTTCTGCTGGGTATTCAATGATGAATGTAGGTTGAATTAAGTGGCTTTCTGCAACTTCTTCAAAAATTTCACACTGAACACGACCTAAGCCCCAGCTGTTCTCAATCTTAATACCAATAGATTGAGCAATAGCAACCGCTTTATCCATATCATCAAGATCAGCCATTACGGTTTCTGGACGATATTTGCAGATAGCTTCTTTCATGGTTAATTTGGCAAATGGTTTACCAAAATCAAACTCTTGATCACCATATTTCACCAATGAAGAGCCGAGTACATTTTCAGTTAATGTACGGAATAATTCTTCAGTTAATTCAATCAGATCACGGTAATCTGCATACGCCATATAAAGTTCCATCATAGTGAACTCTGGGTTATGACGTGGCGATACACCTTCATTACGGAAGTTACGGTTGATTTCGAATACACGATCAAAACCACCGACAACCAAACGTTTTAAATATAACTCAGGTGCAATACGCAGATACATATCAATATCTAATGCATTATGGTGAGTAATAAACGGACGAGCACTTGCTCCACCAGGGATAGTTTGCATCATCGGCGTTTCAACTTCCATAAAACCTTTATTCACCATAAATTGACGGATACCCGCCATGACTTGTGAACGGATTTTGAAGGTTTTACGCGATTCTTCATTAGAAATCAGATCTAAATAACGCTGACGATAACGCGTTTCTTGGTCAGCTAAACCGTGGAATTTATCGGGTAATGGGCGCAGTGCTTTAGTTAATAAACGCACTTCTGTACAGTGAACACTTAATTCGCCCGTTTTCGTTTTGAAAACACGACCGCGAGCACCTAAAATATCACCCAGATCCCATTTTTTAAATTGCTCGTTATAGATACCTTCGGGTAAATCATCACGAGAAACATAAAGCTGAATACGGCCACCCATGTCTTGCAATGTAGCGAAAGATGCCTTACCCATAATACGGCGAGTCATCATACGACCTGCAATAGAAACTTCCACATTTGCTGCTTCTAATTCTTCAGCACTCATTGCATCATACTTTTGATGTAACTCGTCAGACAGAGAATCTCTACGGAAATCATTTGGGAATGCGTTACCATTATCACGTAAAGCGGATAATTTTTCGCGGCGTGTTTGCAGTTCGTTATTTAAATCAGGTGCCTGCTCCGCACCTTGTTGCTGTTGCGACATGTTTTTCCTCACAGGCCCGCTTTTAAGCTAGCTTCAATAAATTTATCAAGATCACCGTCTAATACTGCTTGTGTATTACGCGTTTCCACACCAGTACGTAAATCTTTAATACGTGAATCATCAAGAACATAAGAACGAATTTGACTACCCCAGCCAATATCGGACTTGTTATCTTCCATGACTTGCTTGTCTGCGTTTTTCTTCTGCATTTCCAGCTCGTATAACTTCGCTTTCATCTGCTTCATTGCCTGATCTTTGTTCTTATGCTGAGAGCGATCGTTTTGGCATTGAGTGACAAGACCTGTTGGAACGTGGGTAATACGAACCGCAGATTCTGTTTTGTTAACGTGCTGTCCACCCGCCCCTGAAGCACGGTAAACGTCAATACGTAAATCAGCTGGGTTGATTTCAATATCAATATTGTCATCAACTTCAGGGTAAATAAAGGCTGAACTAAATGAGGTATGGCGGCGGCCACCTGAGTCAAATGGACTTTTACGAACTAGGCGATGAACACCTGTTTCTGTACGTAACCAACCATAAGCGTACTCACCAATAATTTTGATCGTCGCTGATTTTAATCCTGCAACATCACCGTCAGACTCTTCAATAATTTCTGTTTTAAAGCCTCTTGATTCAGCCCAACGTAAGTACATGCGCATCAGCATACTTGCCCAATCTTGCGCTTCTGTACCACCAGAACCCGCTTGTAAATCAAGGTAGCAATCTGCACTGTCATATTCACCAGAGAACATACGACGGAATTCTAATTGCTCAAGCTTTTTATTTAAACCATCTAATTCTGCAATGGCTTCGTTAAATGTTTCTTCATCATCAGCTTCAACCGCTAATTCAAGTAAACCAGAAACGTCTTCTAGTCCTTGCTCTAACTGATCGATTGTTTCTACGATAGCCTCAAGAGATGAACGCTCTTTGCCTAATGCTTGTGCCCTTTCTGGCTCATTCCATACATCTGGCTGTTCTAGTTCAGCGTTAACTTCTTCTAAACGCTCTTTCTTGGCATCATAGTCAAAGATACCCCCTGAGAACATTTGTTCTTTCAGAGACTTCTTCAATTTGGTGTTTTACAGGGTTGATTTCAAACATACTTTTTCGTCTTTATGTTGTTTTCAAAAACAATTGGAATAAATTTTGAACCGCATATTGTAACGGATATATCTGCGGGTTTATAGCATTTATATACAATTGTCGATCAGATAGTTGTTACCATAACAACACGACTCTTTATATCACGATAAATTGTTTAACTATTCGTGTTAACAAGGCCAAATGTGCTCAACAAGCAGTTGTGCATTACGTTGCCCTCTAAACTCGTTTACATCTAATCGATAAGCTAACTCAACCATTTTTATACTGTTATCAGGCCATATATTGATATCAACATTAAATGCAATTGCATCAATCATAAGATGACTATTGACTGGCTGAAGCATCATTTTCAAATGCTTACTACCCACTATACGTTGTTGTAACAGCGTAAATTTACCGTCAAATAAAGGTTCTGGAAAAGCCTGGCCCCAAGGACCCGCTTCTCTAAGCATTTCTGCAATAGGCAATGAAAGTTGATTATCGGTTAGTTCACCATCCGATAAAATAACACCTTGCAACTGTTCATCAGAAACTAACTCTGCCATTAAAGATGAAAAATGACGCTGAAATAATGGAAATTTATCTTCTTCAAGTGAAAGCCCTGCCGCCATTGCGTGCCCGCCAAATTTCACCATCAAACCTGGATTTAATGTATTTAATCGTTCTAAGGCATCTCGTAAATGAACGCCACTAATTGAACGACCAGAGCCTTTTAATAGACCATCACCACTAGGTGCAAACGCGATAACAGGGCGATGCAATTTTTCTTTAATGCGAGACGCTAAAATCCCTACAACACCTTGGTGCCATTCAGGATGGTAAATCGCTAAACCATTTGGTAAATCCTGTTGCGTTCCCATAAATTGGCGGAAAATAATTGAAGCTTCTTCTTGCATACCGGCTTCAATTTCACGCCGAGTTTGATTTAATCCATCAAGTTCATTAGCAATTTCACGTGCCGTGCTAATATTGTCAGTTAAAAGTAACGCAACACCTACCGACATATCATCAAGGCGTCCTGCTGCGTTTAAACGTGGCCCTAAAGAGAAACCTAAATCACTACTCACCAATTGAGATAACGCTTTACGAGAAACCTCCGTAAGTGCTTTTATCCCTACACAACAACGACCAGCTCTAATTCGACGTAATCCTTCATAAACAAAAATACGGTTATTTTCATCAAGAGGAACAACATCTGCTACTGTACCAAGTGCAACTAAATCAAGAAAATCGGCCATATTGGGACGAGTTAAGTTTTGTTGCTCAAACCAGCCTTGTTTTTCTAATTCAGCTCTTAATGCCGTCATTAAATAAAAAGTAACACCAACACCCGCTAATGACTTAGATAAAAAAGGACAATCTGCTAAGTTAGGATTAATAATCGCATCAGCGGTGGGTAAGGTTTGCCCTGGTAAATGGTGATCGGTAACGAGGACACGAATACCATATTCATGAGCCGTATCCACACCGTCAAAAGAGGAAATTCCATTATCAACAGTGATAATAAGATCAACACCTTTTTTAGCAACATCATGAACAACTTGAGGGCTTAAACCATAACCATCATCAAAACGATTAGGAATATGATGGCTAACCTGCTTAAATCCCATTTGGCGTAATGCTTTAATCGCAAGTGCGGTACTGGTTGCCCCATCAGCATCAAAATCGCCGACAATAACAATACGGGATTGTTGCTGTAATGCCTCAATCAGTAATGAAATTGCCGTTTCTATTCCTGTTAATGTTTGATAATGAAGTAAGCCCTTTAACGATCGTTCTAGTTGAACTTCAGATGTTATTCCACGATTAGCATAAATTTGTCGTAATAAGGGATCTAAGTTATCTGGTAATTGAGTTACCTGTGCGATTCGACGACGCAGTGTCGGTTCAATAGTGACCATAAAACGTAATTACTTCTCTTTTTTATCTAATAATTCAACAAGGTTTTGAGCAGAAATATATCCACCATAAATACTGGCATTAGGTAATACAATAGCGGGTGTGCCTTGGATACCCATCATGGTGCCTAATTTAAAGTGTTCATTGATATTGATTTTTGTACACTCATCAATAGGAATAATTTTGTCCCCTTTAAATGCACTATCTAACGATTTATTAGGAAAACCACTACACCACACAGCATTCATTTCTTTACTGACGATATTATTGCCAACACCATTACGAGGAAATGCTAAATAACGCACTGTTATCCCTTGTTTATTCAGCTCAGGGACTTCTTGATGTAGTTTTTGACAATAAGGGCAACTGATATCGGTAAAAATGGTGATCACATGGCGCTCATTACGCGCTTTATAAACAATCATTTCATTTTTAAGTGAGTCTACTTTTTTCATAATAACTTGATTAGCAATACTTACAGGCTCACCATTACTAATGTTATAAATAGGCCCCGCGGTTAGATATTTACCATCATCTGTAATATAAAAAATACCTTTATCTGATAATACGGCATTTAATCCAACAATCGGTGTGGGTTGAATACTTTCTGCTTTAATTTGCATTTTTGCCAATTGCGCTTCAATCGAAGCATTGTCAGCAAGCACTGGCATTGACACCATCGTTAATAATATTGGCAACCAGAATAATTTCTTTTTCATTTGAATTCCTATTTAACGCCCACTCTTTAGCAGCTATCCCCTTGGATGATGTTGCTGATGAAGCACTTTCAAGCGTTCCGTTGCAACATGGGTATAAATCTGTGTTGTAGAGAGGTCACTGTGCCCCAATAACATCTGTACAACACGCAAGTCTGCTCCATGATTTAAGAGATGTGTCGCAAATGCATGACGCAACACATGGGGTGATAATTTTTCAGTATCGATCCCCGCTATCACAGCATAATGCTTTATGCGATGCCAGAACGTTTGTCGTGTCATTTTTTGCCCTCTTAAGCTAGGAAAAACAATATCGTCCGTTTTCCCTTGCATTAAAGTGGGTCTTCCATATTGCAGATATTGCTCTAACCAGTAAATAGCTTCTTCACCTAAAGGAACTAATCGTTCTTTATCGCCTTTACCAATCACACGTAACACACCTTGCCGTAAGCTGATATCAGAGAGTGATAATCCCACTAATTCAGAAACACGAAGTCCACATGCATAAAGAACTTCAAGCATGGCTTTATCGCGCAATTCAAGTGGCTCATCAATGCAAGGGGCATTAAGTAAATCATCAACTTGTCGTTCACTTAAATCTTTTGGTAAACGCTTGGGAAGCTTAGGCGTTGAAAGCAATGCGCTAGGATCGTCTAAACGTAATTTTTCGCGATATAAATATTGGAATAACCGACGCAATGTACTGAGTAATCGAGCTGCGCTGCTGGCTTTGTAACCCTCATCTAAACGTGTTGCGAGAAAAGATTGCAAATCCAAAGTGGTAACGGATAACCAATCTAATTTGTGATGTGCAAGCCATTGCCCTAATGCTTGTAAGTCTAAGCGATAAGAGCTGAGCGTATTTGCGGATAAGCCTTGCTCTAACCAAATATTGTCGAGAAATTGTTCAATAATAATATCAGTATCTTCATTGATATGAGCTGTCTTTTTTGTCGATAATTTGGTTTGTGACACCGTCTTACTCTCCCTATCTTTAGCTTATCGCCTTTACATTATGCCTTATAAAAAAATTTTTCTGGTACAATAGTGACCTTTATTGGCAAAAATATCCTAAAAATCTTTATGAAAATTGGTCTATTTTACGGTTCCAGTACCTGTTACACCGAAATGGCAGCAGAAAAAATTCGTGATATTCTCGGTGAAGAGTTCGTTGATCTTCATAATGTTCAAGAGTGTGATATCACGCTTATGGAACAATATGACATCCTTATTTTAGGTATTCCAACGTGGGATTTTGGTGAGATCCAAGAAGATTGGCTCAGTATTTGGGATACATTACCGACATTAAATTTAAAAAATAAGCTTATTGCAATGTATGGAATGGGCGATCAAGTTGATTATAGCGAATGGTTTCTTGATGCACTAGGTATGCTTTACCATCATTTATTACCAAGTGGTGTTAAATTTATTGGATTTTGGCCTATTGATGGATATGAATTTGTCAGCCCAAAACCGTTATCCGATGATGGTAAACATTTTGTTGGTCTTGCATTAGATGATGTAAACCAGTTTGAAGAAACTGATGAACGTTTATCACAATGGTGTATGCAAATTCTACGTGAAATAGAAGAAAATTTTTAACATCCTCCCTCCTCTAAAGGACAGGGTTTTACGGCACCTTGGATAAATTTAGTATCCAGGTATTAAATATCTGGATATTGCATTAATAATTGAGAGAAGTTACGCCACTCATTTTCATTCATACTGTCAAAAGCAACCCATAACGTGATTTGCTTTTTATTGAGAATGGATGTCAATGTTATTCGAGTACCGAAACGGCTGATCCAAGGGCGTTTTGTTATTTGCCATTCATGCAGTTTCCATTGAATTCGGTTGCCATTCAATAAAACAAAATCCCCTTTGATACGACTAATATTTTTTTGTGTGAAGTACCAACTACATATCAGAAAAAGCAACAATGGAACCCAAACATAAATAAAATCCGGAGGCCATGGATACAACAGCAAGCCTATCACAAAGGAAACATAAGCAACCGTTGAGAAGAGTTGGGTGAACCATGATACTGTGAGGTGCGATTTCCATAAAATCACGAGTTATATTAACTCCTGCTGTAATTCTATACGGATATAAATAAGTTAAAGATAATTAATAAAGACTAACCTATTTATCATGTAACTTCTTCTTTAACCTTGCAAATAGTTTATCTTCGATTTTAACTTAATTATTTATTATTACTTTCACTATTTAATATATATTCAAAAATACAACTTAATAATTAGTCTGTAAGTTCTACTCTTTCTTAATGTGATTTTAATAAAGCTAGCATACCTGATTTATTACGCATAGTGTGAAAAACATCGAGAAAAGGCGATTTAGGCGATCATTTTTAGATATAGTGCGCAAATTTAACGCAACTACATTTTTTATTTCAGTAAATTTTAGCGGGTTATTAATATTATTAACTTTTTATATAAAAATAAAAACGCCTTTATTTGATGAGAAAATAAAAGCGTTATTTTTAATCAATCTTAATTACTATTTAATCTATCGTTGATTTGATAATCTATTTTATTAATATTTATCAACGATCTCCGCCATTCTCGCTTTATTGCGATCTTGGATTAATTTCACCATATAATAGAGTGCATCATCATCAGGGCGTCCATGATTCATCAACCAGTTAAATAAATCAGGATCTGCACACTCGAGTAAACGAACAAAAAGGGCTTTATCGTTATCAGATAGCGTATCGTACTCATTCTCGAAAAAAGGCATGATAGAAATATCCAGTTCACGCATTCCACGACGACATGCCCAGTTAATTCGTGCTTTATTCTCTATATCGATAGTCATACTCTGCTCTTTACATTGTTCAAATCAAGAAATACCACTCACTATTTCTGCCTAGTACTGATAATAGTCTTATCGTAAGATTTTTAACATCAAAATGATCACAGTTTGCAGGTCTAGTCTCATGAGCAACTTATTGAACACGCTTTCATTTGTTATTTATCACGTTCATTTTCTGTGCGTTAAAAATAATAATGACTTGCATTGTCTTGCCACTCTTTTACCATAACTGATGTATCTGATTAATTTAATAGCTGGTGATATCATGACTCAAAATTCTACTCAGGCTAAACGCCCTCATGCAGCAATCAATTTGCCATTAACACTGGTTTCTTTAGATGAATGGTCACTGATAACAGCAACAGGTGCTGACAGTGAAAAATATCTGCAAGGTCAACTAACAACGGATATTGCAGCACTTCCAACAACGACACATACATTGGCTGCACACTGTGAAGCAAAAGGTAAAATGTGGAGCACACTTCGCTTATTCCACCAGCAAGAGGGCTTTGCTTATATTTTGCGTAAAAATGTCGCACAAAAACAACTTGCTGAATTAAAAAAATATGCCGTATTTTCAAAAGTAACCTTAGCTGAAAATACAGATAGCGTTTTATTAGGATTAGCAGGGCAAGGCGCTGCGCTTGCATTAGCTAATTACTTTCCAAATATCCCTCGTAAAGCAAACGAAGTCGTTAATCACAATAATACTTATATTCTTCAATTACCTTTACCTACGGAACGCTTTTTAATCGTAACAGACGAAGAAACCGCAAAAAATCTAGCTACAACACTAGAAGCAGAAAACAGTAATAGTGAGCAATGGTTAGCCTTAGATATTGAGGCTGGATATCCTATTATTGATACTCCAAATATTGAACAATTCTTACCTCAAGCAACAAATCTGCAAGCATTACCAATGAGCATCTGCTTTAAAAAGGGCTGTTATACTGGGCAAGAGATGGTATCTCGTGCGAAATTCAGAGGCGCCAATAAACGTGCAATGTATCTGTTATCAGGTGGTGCTACTGAATTACCAGAGATCGGTGGTAGCGTTGAATGGCAATTAAGCGAAGATAAATGGCGCAAAACGGGAACGGTATTAAGTGCTGTACGTATGGCTGATAATACGATTTTGGCTGAAGTTGTTATGAATAATGATATGGAACCTGATAGTGTATTTCGAGTTCCAAACGATAGCATCAGTCGCTTATCCATTAAGCCACTACCTTATTCTTTAGATGAAGAGTAATTCTTATTTATCATAATCAATACGGATTTTTATGACACAATTACCTAAAGGGGCATTTGGCCCCTTCTCTGATACGATTAACTTTATTATGGAGTTAGATAAACTAAAACGTGTTTATCGCAAAAATAATGTATTAGACAATAGCCGTTCCGAAAATACCGCAGAACATAGCTGGCATTTTGCCGTTGCCGCGATGAGTTTTCAGCCTTATGCTGGTAACATTGATATGGGGCGCGTTATTCAGTTAGCCCTTGTTCATGATATCGTTGAAATAGATGCTGGCGATGTAATGGTGTATGACGTTGCCGCTCGCGAAGCCATTAAAGAACACGAGCAAAAAGCCGCAAAACGTATTTTCTCTTTATTACCTTCCCCACAAAGTGAATATTTCCTCAATTTATGGCTCGAGTATGATGCAGCGGAAACGCCCGAATCTCAGTTTGCCAATATTCTTGATCGTGCCATGCCGATGCTGATGAATTTACATAATGAAGGTCAAAGCTGGGTCGAAAATAATATTCGTCTAGAGCAAGTCTTGGCTAGAAATCTGTTTATTGAAAAACAGTGGCCCGAATTCTGGCAATATCTCTACCCTCAATTATTAGAGGCGCAGAAAAAAGGCTGGCTGAAGTAATATCTTCAATACTGTGCTTGTTAAATAAAAAAATACCGAAGGCTAACTTAACCCTCGGTATTTAAATTTAAGAATATAGCTAGATTAAAGCTTATTCATAATCACTAATTGGCGCACATGAACAATGCAAATGACGGTCGCCATACACATCATCCAGACGTTTAACCGCTGGCCAATATTTGTTTTGTTTCGTTGCTTCACTTGGGAATACGGCACATTCACGACTATAACTGTGTGACCACTCTTGTACTAATTCGTATTGAGTATGAGGTGCATTAACTAATGGGTTGTCATCGATTGGCCATACGCCGTTGTCTACCTGTGCAATTTCAGCACGAATAGAAAGCAGTGCTTCAATAAAACGATCAATCTCAACTTTACTTTCAGACTCTGTTGGCTCAATCATTAATGTCCCTGCAACAGGGAATGACATGGTTGGAGCGTGGAATCCATAATCAATTAAACGTTTAGCCACATCCATCTCACTGATACCGTAATTCGCTTTTAATGGTCGAATATCGATAATACATTCATGTGCGACATAACCATCAGCACCAGCATAAAGAATGTCATAATCATTTTTCAGACGTTGTGCGATATAGTTCGCATTTAAGATTGCCACTTGGCTTGCTCGTTTAAGCCCTTGCGCACCCATCATACGAATATACATCCAACTAATTGGCAGTATTGAAGCGCTACCAAATTGAGCAGCTGAAACCGCACCTTGTGTCGTGACATTTTCCATTTCAACAACAGAATGTCCTGGCACAAATGGCGCTAAGTGTGATTTCACACCAATAGGCCCCATGCCAGGACCACCACCACCATGAGGAATACAGAAAGTTTTATGTAAATTTAAGTGGGAAACATCAGAGCCAATAAAGCCCGGTGTTGTGATCCCCACTTGCGCATTCATATTGGCACCATCAAGATAAACTTGCCCGCCATATTGATGAATGATTTCACAAACTTCACGGATCCCCTCTTCATAGACACCATGTGTTGATGGATATGTCACCATCACACAAGAGAGTTCAGCTTGATGTTTTTCTGCTTTGGCTTTTAAGTCGGCAATATCGATATTACCGTTATCATCACAACCCACCACGACCACTGTCATTCCTGCCATATGGGCAGAGGCTGGGTTAGTACCGTGTGCTGAACTTGGGATCAAACAGATATGTCGTGCACCTTCACCACGACTTTGATGATAACGACGAATAGCTAATAAACCTGCATATTCGCCTTGAGCTCCTGAGTTTGGTTGCATACACATCGCATCATAACCCGTTAATGCAGCAAGCCAATTGGAGAGTTGTCCAATCATCACTTGATAGCCTTTCGCTTGATAAGCTGGGCAGAAAGGATGTAGCTCTGTAAATTCAGGCCATGTGATTGGGATCATTTCAGCAGCAGCATTAAGTTTCATCGTACATGATCCTAATGGGATCATCGCTTGATTCAATGCTAAATCTTTATTTTCTAAACGATGCATATAGCGCATCATTTCTGTTTCACTGTGATACTGATGAAAGTTTTCATGTGTCAGCACAGTGTCTTTACGTTGCATAGAAGCAGGTATTGATACTGATGAAGAGGCAACTTGTTTATCAAGTGCATCAATATCACCAGCTAATGCTTTACCACTAATAACTTCAACAAGCTTTAATACATCTTCACGAGTTGTAATTTCGCTTAGCGTTACCCCCACGGCACCCACAATATCAGTACGTAAGTTGAGTTCAGCCTCTTTAGCGCGTTGTAGTACAGCCGCTTTATCAGCAGTATCAATCGTTAATGTATCAAACCAAGTTTTATGGCGTAATGCCATCCCGTTTTGTTGTAAACCTGCCGCTAAAATATCCGTTAGACGATGGATACGTTGAGCAATGGTCTTTAATCCCTCTGGTCCATGATAAACCGCATACATCGCTGCAATATTGGCAAGTAACACTTGGGATGTACAAATATTAGAGTTCGCTTTTTCACGACGAATATGCTGTTCACGCGTTTGCATCGCCATACGCAATGCACGATTACCCGCAGCATCACGAGAAACACCAATAATACGCCCTGGCATCGCACGTTTATATTCATCACGACAAGCAAAGAATGCCGCATGTGGGCCACCGTAACCCATAGGGACACCAAAACGTTGTGCTGAGCCTAATACAATATCAGCGCCTTGATGACCTGGTGCAGTAAGGACGACCAGTGCCATTAAATCAGCCGCAACACTGGTAATAATTTTGCGCTCTTTTAGGGCGGCTAATAACTTGCTATGATCATGAACTTCACCCGTTGTGCCAACTTGTTGTAATAGCACACCAAAAACACCTTCAAGCTCTAATACTTTTTCAGCTTTATCAACAACAACGTCAAAACCAAAAGTATCTGCACGCGTTCTGACAACATCCAAGGTTTGAGGGTGAATATCATCAGCGACAAAGAAGCGATCGGCATTTTTTAATTTACTTACACGTTTAGCCATTGCCATTGCTTCAGCGGCTGCCGTTGCTTCATCTAGCAACGATGCAGAAGCAAGATCCATTCCTGTGTAATCAATTGTCACTTGCTGGAAATTCAATAATGATTCTAGACGGCCTTGAGAAACTTCTGGCTGATAAGGTGTATAAGCGGTATACCAACCCGGATTTTCTAGTAAATTACGCAAAATCACAGGAGGTAATATAGAAGGCGCGTAACCCATTCCAATGTAAGAAGTAAAACGTTTATTTTGGCTGGCGATCGCTTTCAATTCAGCCAAAGCTTCTTGCTCTGTTGCCCCTGCACCTACATCTGGTGGTGTTTCTAATTGAATATTATCTGGAACAATTTTTTGAGTTAATTCATTTAATGAGGAGACGCCAACAGCACTGAGCATCTCTTTAATCTGTTCTGGTGATGAACCAATATGGCGACGAATAAATTCATCGCGATACTCTAACTGATTTAAAGTCTGTGTCATTGCAAGTAATTTCCTGAATTCACTATGAATGGATAGGTAAATAGCATATGGCTTAAAGCATGTTGAGATAGCATTACAATAGCAAGCTAACAAATAAAAACGCCCCGGCATTGATTTGACGGGGCGCTTCGTTTTACTCTTCGCTATCTACCAATTCTTGATAACCAGCGGCATCAAGTAAGTCATCTAATTCGCTTTCATTATTTGCTTTAATGCGAAATAGCCAACCGTCTCCGTAAGGCGCACTGTTCACAAGTTCTGGAGAACCCTCTAATTCTTCATTTACGGCGATAATTTCACCCGATAATGGTGCATAAATATCTGATGCTGCTTTTACGGATTCCGCGACCGCACAATCATCACCCGCGGCAACTTCTCTACCCACTTCAGGTAGATCAACAAACACCATGTCACCTAATAATTCCTGTGCATGTTCAGTAATACCAATAGTGTATTCACCATTACCTTCTGAACGGATCCACTCATGAGATTGTGCGTATTTTAATTCACTAGGTATTTGACTCATTGACCTTACTCTCCATTTAAAATAATTGTGCGTGTTATACCAATGCTCTACCTGATCGAACAAAACCAGGTTTTACCACTTCGACGGGCATCTCACGATTACGCATTAATACAATTGCGCTATCTTTTATGCCTGCTGGTACTCTTGCTAATGCAATACTAAAGCCTAATGTAGGCGAAAAAGTACCACTTGTAATAATACCTTCTCTTAACTCGCCTACATCATCCGTAAAGTGTACGACAGTGCCAGCACGCAACACGCCTTTCTCTCGCATAACAAGACCAACAAGTTTATCTGTGCCTGTTGTGCGTAATTTTTCTAATGCTTCTCGACCAATAAACTGGCGATCTTCTGGTGCCCATGCAATCGTCCATCCCATATTCGCTTCAAGTGGATTAATAGTTTCATCCATCTCTTGGCTATATAGGTTCATTCCCGCTTCTAAACGTAATGTGTCTCTTGCACCTAATCCTGCGGGCTTCACTCCCACCGCTAATAATTTTTTCCAAAAATCGACGGCTTGTTCTTTTGGCATTGCAATTTCATAGCCTGCTTCACCGGTATAGCCCGTTGTTGCAATAAACAAATCGCCAAGCTCCACGCCATAGAAAGGTTTCATAGCGGAAACGACTTGACGTTGCGCTTCACTCAATAAACTTTGTACTTTCTCTTGTGCATGGGGACCTTGAACAGCAATTAATGCCAAATCGTCACGAACGGTGATATCAACGACATAATCTGAAGCGTGTTGTTCAATCCATGCTAGATCTTTCTCACGAGTAGCAGAGTTCACAACGAGGCGATAAAAAGAGTCATCAAAATAGTAGACAATAAGATCATCAATTACCCCCCCCGATGCATTTAGCATACCGGTATAAAGTGCCTTACCTTTTTCGGTGAGTTTAGCGATATCATTCGCTAATAAATAACGTAGAAAATCTTTAACTTGTGAGCCATGTAAGTCAACAATAGTCATATGAGAAACATCAAACATCCCTGCATCACGACGTACAATATGATGTTCATCTATTTGGGAGCCATAATGTAGCGGCATCATCCACCCATGAAAATCGACCATACGAGCACCGCAGGCTACGTGCTCATCATACAACGGAGTCTGTTTTGCCATTTTTCCCTCTTTCTACTTTTACTTTAGATTATTCAGAGAACGCAACTTGTTAAATATAAAATTAAACTTGATTTGAAATCATAGTGTTAATCTCAAACTTAAGTTTATTTTTAAACATAGCTTTAACAAACACGAGCAATTAACGTACAACGCAAACGATACCATCTCTTTGAACTTAGCATTGTGAGAAAAAATAAACCATAAGTTAAAATAGGGTATTGTGTCTCTTCATCATAATGTAGACATATAGGTATGCAGAACTAATGATTGCAATTATGCGTATCAGCGCTCATTTTTAGTGAGAAATTACTAAAAAAAAGAATTAGCACAAAGAATAGACTGAAAAAATAGATTTTTTTAGTTCCATTTCTTCAGTCAGATATAAATAAAAGTAATGTGAAATAAGAGAGGAATTAGATTTTTTCAACTGAAGTGTAATTTTTATCACTTAGCCATTCAGGTAAATCAGAAAGTCCCATTGCTTGCTCGAGTAACTTAGGTTTTACCCCCGGTAAACTATCTGCTAACGAAAGACCGATATCTCGGACGAGTTTTTTAACGGGATTATTGCCAGCAAAAAGTTCACGGAATCCTTGCATACTTGCCAGCATGACAGCCGCCGCATGTTTACGACGACGCTCAAATCGTCTCAAATAGAGATATTCACCAAAATCTTTACCTTCTGCTTTTAAGCGACGGATCTCACCAATTAACTCCGCAACATCCATAAAACCAAGGTTAACACCTTGTCCTGCTAAAGGATGGATAGTATGAGCAGCATCACCTAATAACGCTAAGCGGGGAGCGGCAAACTGGCGAGCATAACGGCCTGTTAATGGTATTGTCATGCGATCGCTCGTTAATTCACATTGGCCTAAACGCATATCAAAAGTCACACCTAATGTGCGCTCAAATAGGATTTTTTCTGCGTTTTTATAACTTTCAGCAAGGTTGCTGGGTAAAGACCAAACAATAGAACAAGTATGAGGATCAGAAAGAGGGAGAAACGCCAAAATGCCTTCACCATGGAAGACTTGGCGTGCAATATTTTCATGAGGCTGTTCAGTACGAATAGTCGCCACTAAGGCATGATGTTCGTAATCCCAGAAAGTCAGGGGAATATCTGCGTGTTTACGTAACCACGAATTGGCGCCATCGGCTCCGACAACTAATCTTGCTGTCAACATTTCACCATCATTAAGGGTAATAAATGCATCATTTTCCCCCCACACTACGCGCTCAATCTGCGTTGATGAATAGAAGGTAATATCACTATGGCTTTCACATTTTTGCCAAAGGACTTCACGAATAAGGTGATTTTCGATAATAGAGCCTAAGTGGCTGAACCCTTCTTTTTGTGCTGAAAATTCAATACGTCCAAAACTATCTTGATCCCAAACTTCCATACCTTGATAAGGTGTAGCTCGTAATGCTTGTAAACTTTCCCAAACACCTAATTTTTTCAGCAACATTTCACTGGCTGTATTAATAGCAGATACCCGTAATGAAAAATCATCTTGTGGGTGAAAAAGCTTCGTTACTGGGTGATTTTCTATTATCGCTATACGTAATCCACACCCATGTAATCCACTGGCTAATGCAAGCCCAACCATTCCACCACCAGCAATAACAACATCAAATGATTTCATAATATAAGTATCCTAAAAAGCGATTATTTTAGAGCCGCTGTTCTTTTCTGCTTATTTTTACAACAAAAAAAAATTATAAAGCAAACTAGTTACTATTTTAGATATTGATCGATATTAACAATGACTATCAAAGATCAACACGCTCTAGTCTGTCCAGCCAAGTGTTTGATGCGCCAATTTATCTCTCATCATTGGGAGCAACTCCATCGTCATTAATCCTAAGTTGCGAGAGACAATCAGAGGCACACAACGATTTGCAAACACTTTCACCAATCCATCAGTAATAGAGATAGTTTTTTCTCTATCTTGTTGGCGAATTTGTTGATATTGAGAGAGTACTCGATAACTACCAATATCAATATTGGCATTAATCGATTGAGTGATCGTATTGGCGAGCGCCATAACATCACGCAAGCCAAGGTTAAAACCTTGTCCTGCAATAGGATGAAGCGTTTGCGAGGCATTTCCAACTAACGCTAAACGATGACCAATAATTTGATTGGCTTTTTGTAGTACTAAAGGGTAGCAATTTCGCTTACCAATATGCTCTATCTTTCCTAAACGCCAGCCAAAATCACGCTGTAAATGCGCGATAGTTGTTTCATCATCCCATTGAGAAACTTCATCCCATTTTTCAATAGGATGACACCACACTAATGAGCTACGCCCTTCACTCATGGGTAACATGGCTAATGGACCAAATTCGGTAAAACGTTCAAATGCTTTACCTTGGGGATCGATTTGCGTTTTAACATTAGCGATCATAGCCACTTGATGATAAGGCTCTCGCTGCCATTGAATATGGCACTGGTGACCAACAGGTGAGTGTGTACCATCAGCAGCAATCAGTAAATCACCCGATAATTGTGTACCATCATCAAGTGTTACCTTAACAACATCAATATTACGTTGAACCTGCTCAACTTTAGCGGGGCAATAAAGTGTGATATTGGATTGTTTTTTTAACTTAGCAAAAAGCTGACGTCCTGCATCATGCAATTCAATAACATAACCCAGTGCTGAGATATCATAGTCTTGTGCATAAATATTAACAAAACCACAATGACCTTTATCAGAGACATGAACATGATTAATGGGAGTGACAAAAGGTTTTAATGTTGACCAAAGCCCGATTTGCTCTAACCGTTTCGCTGTTCCATGCGCTAATGCGATCGCTCTTGCATCAAACCCAGGGTGCCCATTGTCAGGCTCTCTTGCTTCAATTAACGATATTGAAATTTTACCTTTATTTAATGCAGAGAGTGCCAGTGCTAATGTCGCCCCTGCCATTCCACCACCCACAATAATCACATTCATGCTGATTTTAGCCTTAAATTTTTCCTGCCATCAGAGCTTCAATTTCATCAGGATCTTTAACGACAGATGCCGTTAAATTCTCATTACCTGTTTCCGTGATAACAATGTCATCTTCAATACGAATACCAATACCACGATACTCTTGTGGTACATCTGCATCTGGCGCAATGTAAAGTCCAGGTTCAATGGTCAATACCATGCCCGGCTCTAAAATACGATCGCGCTCCACGCCATAATGTCCAACATCATGAACATCAAGGCCTAACCAATGACTTAAGCTATGCATAAAGAAACGCTGATAGGCTTTTGTCTCAATAAGATGCTCAATTTCACCGTGCATAATGCCCAGTTTAACCAGCCCTTCGACCATGATATACACGACATGCTCAGTCACTTCTTTGATACTTGTACCTGGTTTGTACAATTCCAAAGAAACATTGATGGATTTTAAGACAATGTCATAAATTTCGCGTTGTTGACGGCTAAATTTACCATTAACAGGAAAAGTACGAGTGATATCACCTGCATAACCTTCATATTCACAACCAGCATCAATAAGAACTAAATCTCCATCACGCATTTTAGCTTCATTTTCGGTGTAGTGCAGAATACAACCATTTTCACCGCTACCGACAATACTGTTATAAGAAGGGAAACGTGCACCATGAGAGACAAACTCATGTTCAATCTCACCTTGAAGTTGGTACTCATACATACCTGGCTGACATTTTTGCATCGCTCGCGTATGTGCTAATGCGGTAATTTTTCCAGCTTTGCGCAGTAATTCAAGTTCAAAATCAGATTTAAATAGGCGTTGTTCATGAACAATTGGACGCCAATCAATAAGAGTTTGAGGTGCTTTTAAGTTACGACGAGAACCTTTTCTTAAGGTTTCTAACGCACCAAAGACTATCTCATCAGCAAACGCATATTCACCTTGAGCATGATAAACAACATCTAACCCGTTTAGTAATTGGTAAAGTTGTTCATTCGCATCTTCATAAGGTAACGCCTTATCAACCCCCAATTTTTCAGGCGCAGCTTCTTGTCCAAGACGGCGACCAAACCAAATTTCAGCCGTTAAATCTCTAACACGATTAAAAAGCACACTATGATTATGTGTTTCATCACTTTTAATCAGCACAAGAATAGCTTCAGGCTCGCTGAAACCGGTTAGATAAAGGAAATCACTATGTTGGCGATAAGGATACTCACTATCGGCATTACGTTGCGCTGGTGGTGCGGCAAAAAAGATAGCTGCACTCGCAGGCTTCATTTGAGCTAATAATGCCTGACGACGGGATAAAAATTCTTGCTTATTCATACCCACTCCTGTCTTTCATTTATCTTTATGGTTATCTAATTAATGATGAAATTAATGTAGTACACGTTGCTCATTTTGTTTGTCATTTCCTTTGTCTTTTGGTGCGACAAAAGTGATATAACAAAGCTGAACAGAGACTTTTACATATTCACTAACTTCTTCAAGCGCATCTTCAAGTTCTTCTTGGTTTTCGTCTTCTTCGTAACCTAGTGCACCAATATTACGCAAATCAGTAATCACTTCAGTCAATTCTTTATGATCAGACAACTTAGGTTGAGCAACACCCAGGCCTAAAAGAAAATGATTAACCCAACCCGCAAGGGCATCAGCTCTTGAAAAAACAGATTCAGATTCGTCAGGTACTAACATAGAGAAGTTGAACACACTGTCATCAAGCTGTTCATGAGTGATGTGATAAAGTTCTTCGAGTGGCTCTGATAGTGTTTTAGGAAAAGCTAAACCTTCATTGGTCAGATCGTGTAATAAGGTTTTCCAACTGCTATCACGCACGGCACCGCAAATAAATCCTGTAATCAAACCATGCATTTCAGCCGCGGTTAAAGGTACTGTATGTTGCTGTAATAATGCATCAATAGTTTGGTAATTCGGTAATGTGTTCTGTTTTGACATAAGAATAAACGTCGCATTTAGGGGAATAGTTCAAGATATGCTACCATCAATAGAAGTCGCTGTACCAGTTAAGCCACGTTAATCATTGGAATTTTTGCAGTAATAGCGTTTAATACAGCGTTATAACCGTATACACTACTAAACACGTAGCACAGATTTTATGTCAGGAAGGAATCATGTCCGCACAACCCGTTGATCTTCAAATTTTTGGGCGCTCATTACGTGTCAATTGCCCACCAGAACAAAGAGATGCTTTACTGGCTTCTGCTGCTGAACTGGAACAACGATTACAAGATCTCAAAGAACGCAGTGGCGTTTCCAACACAGAGCACTTAATTTTTATCGTGGCATTAAATATGAGTCATGAGTTGGCAGAAGAAAAGTTAAAAACCAGAGACTACGCCTACAACATGGAAGAGAAGATAAAAATGCTACAACAATCCATTGAACAGGCTTTACACGATCAAGGCAAGCACCATGATCGCACTTTTTCAACATCGAAGTAGATTTGTTCAGAAAGCACGCGTATGCCACGAAATTCACAGATAATAGGTTGCTTTCTACAATTAAAATAATACAATAGTTCATAGATAAGGTGCTTAACGCACCCACCCAATTTCTCTGAGATGTTTGCCAGCGGGCCAGTCCCCTGAGCCGATATTCGAAACACATAGAACGTGGTGATCTGTTGCTTGTGAGCATACCCGATTCGTTCAGGCAGCCTAATGGTAGCAACACTATGTTCACCTTGGACCATGGGTTCAAGGGTTACAGCTTGCGGCGGCATCTTGGAGACCCCCTACTAAGGTTCTAAACACTAAGTATTTTATAGCGACTTAATGTTTAGAACTTTTTTTATGCTTCTATTCTCATATTTTGTTAACTTCTTCGCTTTTTTACCTCTAAAGTGTGATAAATTGATTCAAATGATGGTTGTCGCTTAATGCCAACTCCTTATTGATGGATTGATGAATGTCACACACTTCACTTTTTCAGCAAAGAGATGAAATCCGCAAAGCTATTCGCCAAAAACGACGTTTACTTACATTAAATGAGCAACAACAGGCTGCTAATAAACTGTGTGAACACGTTCTTTCTCACCCCAAAATCAAGCAGGCGCAGACTATTGCACTGTTTCTTTCTTTTGATGGGGAAATTGATACATCACCGTTGATCTCCCAACTATGGGCATTAAATAAACAGGTTTGCTTACCTGTATTGCATCCCTTTCATCGCCATCACCTCCTGTTTTTACGCTACACGCCTTCGACTATGTTGGTAAAAAATCGTTTTAATATTTCTGAACCGCCTTTAAATGTGAACAGGGTTATTCCTATCTCCCATATTGATGTTATTTTTACACCGTTAGTGGCATTTGATGCACAAGGTCAACGATTAGGGATGGGAGGCGGTTTTTACGATAGGACATTAGAAAACTGGCAACAAAAATCATTTTACCCAATGGGACTTGCTCATACTTGCCAACAAGTTGGATCTCTCCCTACGGCTAATTGGGATGTTCCATTACCTGAAATTATCACCCCTGAAAAAATATGGCATTTTTAAATCATTCTATTTTTTACTATCAATGATCATCTGCGTTTTTTTATATTCTTTATAAAAAAATTTTTTTTAAATATCTTTTATATTCTCTTACTAAAAGGTATTGATTCTAATGAATAGTAAAAAAGATATTCATTTAATTAAGTCTATTCACATTATTATTGGTCTAATTAAAAATAAAAAAATAAAAATAGACTATAATCATACAGTAAATTCATTAGAAAAAGACCACCAATTTAAATTAAAGAAAATAAAAAAAACTATTTTATTAAAAAAACAAATAAATCATAAATTAATTCTACTAGATAATAATGATAATGTATTTATCCTACTAAAAAATGACAACAATAACCTTCTTCTTTATAACACTCAAACAGAGAAAACAGAGAAAATTAGCAAAGATGATTTATTTGAACCTAAAAATATCTACCACCTTGATTTTAAAGCAAATAATGAATTTAACATTGCTTGGTTTTTACCTGTATTTAAAAAATATAAAACTCTTTTTTATGGTGTCTTTTTTTATTCATTGATTTTGCAGTTATTATTATTAGCATTCCCTTTAGTTACACAAATTATTATGGATAAAGTCATTATTCATCAGGCATTATTAACGCTTGATATTTTAGTTGTTGCTCTTGTTTTTATTGCTATTTATGAAGGGGTATTAAAAGGTATTAGAGAATATATCTATCACCACACGGCAAATAAAATTGACATTACCTTAAGTTTAAAGCTTACTGAACACTTATTTAAATTACCGATTAGCTATTTTAAATCTCGGCAAACGGGTGCCATTGTCAATCGTGTAAAAGAGCTAGATATTATTAGAGAATTTATTACTAATACATTGTTAATGTTAATTGCCGACTTCTCTTTTATCTTTATCTTTCTCTTTGCAATGGCAATGTTTTCTCTCAAATTAACTCTTCTCTTTATTATCACCATCCCTTGTTATCTTTTTTTAGCCAAATTCCTTGCACCTAAAATAGAATTTGCTGTTCAACAACTGTATCAAGAAGCAGCAATTAATAGTGGATTCCTCACAGAAAGTTTAGGGGGAATTGAAACAATTAAAAGCCTTTCCCTTGAACCTCGATTTACACATCAGTGGTATACACAAACACATCAACTCACGACTAAAAGCTTCGCACTTCAAAGAATTGATAATTTTTCACGCATTATTGTGTTATTTATTAACAAAACAACAATAGCATTTTTGCTATGGCAGGGTGCCTATGAAGTCATGTCACTGTCAATGACAATAGGTCAACTTATTGCATTTATAATGCTTCTGAGATTCTGTTTACAACCCTTTGCGACGGCAATCGATGTCTGGGGTAAATATATCAGAACTAAAACTGCGATCTATAACTTACAAGATATTCTTAATCTTCCCAAAGAACAGGATCTAGCAACACTGCAATCGAGCATCAAGGGTGAAATTATCTTTAACAACGTCAGTTTTTATTATCAAAGCAATACGCCTGCTATTTTAAATAATATTTCATTACATATTAAAAAACGTGAAGTTATTGGTATTGTTGGTACTTCAGGATCGGGTAAAAGCACTTTAGCACGAATGCTTTCAGGTCTTTATATTCCACAATCAGGCTGTCTAAAAATTGATGGTATCCCACTTACGCAATTTCATTTAACTCACCTACGCCAACAAATCGGTTTCGTGTTACAAGAAAATTTTTTATTCCACTTAAGTGTCTTTGATAATATTCGATTAACTCATCAACAAGCTACTTTAGAAGACGTTATTCATGTTGCCAAAATAGTCGGAGCACATGAGTTTATTCTAAAACTCCCCTTGGGGTACGATACTCTTATTACAGAAGGTGGATCCTCATTATCAGGAGGTCAACGCCAACGTATTGCGATGGCTAGAGCCTTATTACCATCACCTAAGATTTTAATTTTCGATGAAGCCACCAGCGCTTTAGATGAAGATTCTCAAACCATCATTCAAAACAATCTCCCCCTTATTACTAAAGATAAAACCGTTATTATCATTGCTCATCGACTTTCAACTATTAGAAATTGCTCTCGTATTATTGTGTTAAATAAAGGGCAACTTGTTGAAGAAGGAAAACATGAAGAGTTAATTGAAAACAGTCGTTACTACAAAAAACTTTGGCAACTTCAGCAAGGATGCTAAGCATGAAACTAAATATTCTCTCTATTTTTCTTACTTTTTTTCAGCGTAAACATAAAGTAAGTCATTACGATTTTTACCCTAACCATATTGCTCTTATTGAAAAACCTATTACACCTTATAGTCGTTATATTGCGATACTTATTTCATTACATGTTATAGCCTGCCTTCTATGGACTTATTTTGGTAAATTGAATATACAAGCCTCTGCAACAGGTAAGCTTATCGCTATCGAACATTCTCAACATGTTCAAATACATGAACATAGTCGATTAGCAACACTTCATGTAAAAGAAGGACAAAAAGTGAATCAAGGCGATATATTATTAACACTTGATATATTGGGTATTGATGAAGAAATAATAGGAATAAGAAAAAAAATAGATAATATTTTACAACTAAAAATACGTTATCAAGCATTAAGCCAAAAAATATCTCCTCAAAAACTTTACCATTTTAATACATTAAATGAGAAAGCAAAAATAAACATCTTAGCTAGTTACCAAAAAGAAAAGGACGAGTTTGATAGTAATATAAAAGCAATAGAGATAGACGCTGAAGTAAATAATAAAAATAAATTAATGATCTACAATGATTTATTGTCATTAAAAAAATTAAAAGAAAATATTGAACAACGATTCATATTGAAAGAAACACTATATATAAAAAAATTTATTAGTAAAATTGAGTATCTCGAAAATCAAAAAGAATTACTAGAAATAAAACGACTTATAAAAATAAAAAACTCAGAATATAACCTATTAAAAAGCCAAGAAAGACAACAAAATCAAAATCTAAATCGATTAGAGAAACAAAAACAGTTAGAGTGGCATGACAAATATAAACAATATGAAAGTGAACTACATATTTATAATCAAACCCTTAGTCATATTCAAAAAAAACAACAATTAAAAAAAGTACGTTCCCCAATAACAGGTACGGTACAACAAATTTCAACTCATACACTAGGCAGTGTATTACAGCCATCACAAGCAGTGATGATGATAGTCCCTGCTCATCAAGATAATATTGCAGAAGTTAATTTACTTAATAAAGATATTGGTTTTGTTCATCGAGGACAAAAGGCAATGATAAAAATAGACGCTTTCCCTTATACACGTTATGGCACTATTGAAGGAGAAGTCATCAATATTGCCAGAGATGCCGTACAACATGAACAACTAGGCTTAGTTTATCCAGCAATCATTAAATTAAACAAACAGACAATTAATAATAATCAAAGAGAATATCCATTGACTTCAGGTATGTCTTTAACGGCTGAAATAATCACGGAACAACGTCGTGTCATTGATTACATTTTAAGCCCAATAGAAGCTTATCGTCATAACGCACTGACCGAGAAATAAGCATAAGGTAACTTATATTATGGAAAACAGAGTTAATATGGAAGAAAACCAATATCATCACTCTATTATTGATGGATTACTTTATTTTTCTAAAAAAAACAGAGGAAATATAAAAAAAGAACAAATCATTCATTTTCTTGGTTGTGATAATCATTTTAATAAGTGGCATATTTTTGAAACAGCTCAATTACTAAACTTAAAATGTCGATTTGACACTTTTGATTATGATAATAAAAACAGTTCGATGATTAACACAATGATTGAAATAAATAATTATTGGTATATTTTAAAAAATACAAAAAATGAGAAACTCACTATTTTTGATCCTAAAAATAGCATTGAAAAAGAGTTTATTATTGATAAAAAAAAGAACCTCAATATATTATTACTTATTGCTAAAAAGCCATCATCACTATCAACAAAATTTAATTTTCGCTGGTTTATCCCATCCTTATTAAAACAAAAAAATACATTATTATTTATCTTTATTTTAGCTTGCTGTTGTCAAATTTTTGCATTAGTTACTCCTTTAATTTTTGAGATCATGATTGACAAAGTACTAACAGGCAGAAATCTATCTAATCTACATCTTTTTGGTTATCTATTAATAATGATGGCGATTACAGAACCGTTCTATATTTATTTACGTGATAAGCTATATATTTTTATTTCTTGTCAATTAAGCGCTGAATTTTCAGGAAAAGCATTTCAACATCTTATCCGTTTGCCTAGCCATTTTTTTTATCAACGCCAGTCAGGACAAATCATTACCCGTATTCAAGAGCTTTCACATATTCGGCAATTTATGACTAACTCAGCATTTATGCGAATACTAGATCTGATTTTTATTGTTGTATTTATTTTTGTCATGTTTACATATTCACCACTGTTAACGTGGATAACCTTAGGTGCATTAACACTCTATTTTATCCTCTGGCTTATTTGTGGTCCTTTTATTCGCTATTGGGTTGAGCAGGAATATCAAGCCAACGCGGATAGTACCAGTCTACTAACAGAAGCAATAAACGGTATTGAAACGATAAAAATAACTGCAACAGAAAATGATTTTATAGAAAAATGGCAATTCAAACTTACAGACCATATTAACAAACGCTTTTCTGGTGCTAAAAAAGCGTTATTTGCACAACAGTGCATTTCTATCATTCATAAAATCGCAACAGCTATTATTTTATGGCAAGGTGTTAATTTAATTATCAAAGCACAAATGACTGTGGGTGAACTTATTGCTTTTAACCTCTTTGCAGCTCATATCACACACCCTATTTTACGCTTAGCACAATGCTGGCAAGATTTTCAGCAAGCAACTATTTCTCTACGTCGTGTTGGTGATATTTTAAATACACCAACCGAACATCAATCTCATGGAATAGCAACCGTTCCTAAAATGACAGGAAGTATTGTTTTTTCAAATGTCTATTTCCGTTATACCCATAACACACCTGATGTTATTGAGGCACTCTCTTTGTCTATTCCAGCAGGGAAATTTATTGGTATTACAGGTCGCTCAGGATCAGGGAAAAGCACGCTTACACGTTTGATCCAACGTTTTTATATCCCTCAGCAAGGACAAATTTATATTGATGGGATGGATATCGCTATCGCAGATCCACTCTCTTTACGCAAAAGTATAAGTCTTGTTTTACAAGAAAATTTTTTATTTAGTGGTTCAATTCTTGAAAATATTCGTTTATCAAAACCGAACGCAAGCGAAAGAGAAATAATAGAAGCTTCCCAACTTGCTGGAGCTTTGGACTTTATTGAGCAACTTCCTTTAGGCTTTAATACTCAAGTTGGAGAAAGAGGCCACAATTTATCTGGAGGGCAACGTCAACGTATTGCACTGGCGAGAGCCTTATTAACAGATCCTCGTATCCTTATTTTAGATGAAGCTACATCAGCATTAGATTACGGATCAGAAGCACAAATTTTAGCGAACTTGCCTATGATTTGTAGAAACAGAACCATCATTAGTATTGCACATCGCCTCAATACATTAGCGCATTCAGATTATATCTATGTAATAGATAAAGGACGAGTACTAGAAGAAGGTACACATATTCATTTAATAGAAAATAGAGCACTTTATTACCAATTATGGCAGCAACAAACTCAATAATTAAAGATTAAAAATACAGAAAGGCTCGATATTTCGAGCCTTCAATATATTACGGATAACTTATCAATAATTAGTAAAGCATACGGGCACGGATAGTTCCCGGTAATGCTTTGATTTTTTGTAACACTAATTCAGCTTGAGCTTTTGTTTGTGTTGTAATATCGATGACAACATAACCTACGTTACCGGATGTACGTAAATACTGTGCAGCGACGTTGATGTTTTCTTCAGTAAAGACCTTATTGATACTATTCATCATACCCGGGCGGTTTTCATGAATATGCAGTAAACGGTTTACATCATCACCATGGCTTGGTAATGATACCTCAGGAAAGTTAACAGCAGATAATGTAGAACCGTTATCTGAATATTTCGCTAATTTACCCGCCACTTCATAACCAATGTTTTCTTGTGCTTCTTGGGTAGAGCCACCGATATGCGGTGTTAATATCACATTGTCAAATTTAATCAGTTCAGATACAAACGGATCGTTAGGATCGTTATTTGCACCCGGCTCTGATGGGAATACATCAATCGCAGCACCAGATAAATGTTTTGAGTCTAATGCTTGTGATAAGGCAGGAATATCAACCACAGTACCACGAGAAGCATTGATAAGAATGGAGCCTGGTTTCATGCGCTGAATTTCTTCATGCCCTATCATATTCTTGGTTGATGGTGTTTCTGGCACATGTAAGCTGACAATGTCACACATATTCAATAGTTCAGACAGATGGCGAATTTGTGTTGCATTACCTAATGGTAGTTTATTTTCAATATCATAAAAATAGACATCTAAACCAACACTTTCTGCCAAAATACCTAACTGGGTACCAATGTGACCATAACCAATAATACCCAATTTTTTACCACGGGCTTCAAAACAGCCTTTGGCTTGTTTATCCCAAATCCCACGATGCGCTTTCGCACTTGCTTCTGGAATACGGCGCAGTAATAGCAGTAATTCACCGAGCACCATTTCAGCCACGGAACGAGTGTTTGAGAAAGGTGCGTTAAAAACGGGAATACCGCGGCGAGCAGCGGCCTCTAAATCAACCTGATTAGTACCAATACAGAAGCATCCCACAGCAACTAATTTTTCAGCCGCCGCAAAAATGTCTTCTGTTAAGTGAGTGCGGGAACGAAGACCAACAAAACGTGCATCACGGATAGCTTCTTTTAATTCTTCATCCGATAATGCGCCTTTGTGATATTCAATATTGGTATAACCCGCAGCTCTTAAATTTTCTACTGCACTTTGATGCACTCCTTCAAGGAGTAGAAACTTTATCTTTTCTTTTTCCAAAGATACTTTGACCATTTACCCTGCCCTATCGTTATTACATTTAATGAAAAACAAAATCCTGTCTCATCAACATAACAAAAATAGATTTTGTGGCAATACAACCGATTGCAATGATGACAGAATAAGCGGTAAATAAAGTGATTTTCTACCGAGTAAAATGATTTTGACTTTGAAAATGGCAGGATTTTAGAGAGACATATAACTATCGTGTGATATATATCACTGAATTTGCAGTTTCTAAAATAATTTTAAAAATAGGTAGCCATCGCTACCTATCTTAAAAAGAACTACTTAAGGGTTTTCACACCTTCAGAGGTACCCATTAAAACAATATTTGCGCCACGGTTAGCAAATAATCCTACGGTTACAACACCCGGAATACTGTTAATTTTGTTTTCCAGTTCAATAGGATTAAGGATCGTTAAATTATGAACGTCTAAAATAACATTACCGTTATCTGTTACTACGTTTTCACGGTATTCAGGTAAGCCACCTAACTTAACGAGTTCACGCGCAACATAAGAGCGCGCCATTGGGATCACTTCTACGGGGAGTGGAAATTTACCTAATACATCAACTTGTTTAGATTCATCAACGATACAGATAAATGTTTTTGCTACGCCTGCAATGATTTTTTCACGCGTCAATGCAGCACCACCACCTTTGATCATCTGCATTTGATGGTTAATTTCATCAGCACCATCAACATAGATATCTAGAGAATCGACTTCATTACAGTCAAAAACGGGAATACCGTAACTTTTTAGTTTTGCCGTTGATGCTTCTGAACTTGAAACTGTGCCTTCAATTTGACCTTTCATTGTTGCTAAAGCATCAATAAAGTGAGAAGCCGTGGAACCTGTACCGACACCCACAATCATGCCTGGTTTTACATATTCAAGCGCGGCCCAACCTACTGCTTTTTTCAATTCATCCTGAGTCATTTAAATAACCTTATTTATCACGTTAATGGCTTAAGAATAGCATATTGCATTCAAAACTAGCACGAGACACATCAAAAACTGAGAAGCAACATTTTAACTCATTGCAACAAAAAATATGGCATAGTAAGCAATAGAATATAAAATCGAAGAGAGTCTGTTAATGAAACGCCCTGATTATCGAGCATTACAAGCCCTTGATGCCGTCATTCGAGAACGTGGTTTTGAAAGAGCCGCGCAAAAATTGTGTATTACACAATCTGCCGTTTCTCAGCGTATCAAACAGTTAGAAAATTTATTTGGACAACCGTTATTAGTGAGAACGGTTCCCCCTCAACCTACTGAGCAAGGACAAAAATTATTAGCACTATTGCATCAAGTAGAATTACTTGAAGAACAATGGTTAGGTGATGAAAACAGCGGTTCTACACCGCTTTTACTCTCTTTAGCGGTAAATGCTGATAGTTTGGCAACGTGGTTATTACCTGCTTTGCATCCAGTTTTAACACAACTGCCAATTCGACTTAATATTCAAGTTGAAGATGAAACACGAACACAAGAACGATTAAGACGAGGCGAAGTTGTTGGTGCTATCAGTATTCAACCACAAGCACTACCAAGTTGTCTTGTCGATCAATTAGGCGCTCTCGATTATCTATTCGTTGCTTCTCCTGACTTTGCTCAACGCTACTTTGCAAACGGTGTAACAAAATCTTCGTTATTAAAAGCGCCAGCCGTCGCCTTTGACCATCTTGATGATATGCATCAGGCATTTTTACAACAAAATTTCGGTTTATCGCCCGGTAGTGTGCCGTGCCATATCGTGAACTCCTCTGAAGCCTTTGTGCAATTAGCTAAACAAGGTTCAACCTGTTGTATGATCCCACATCTACAAATTGCTAATGAACTAAAAAGTGGAGAGTTGGTTGATTTAACGCCGGGGCTTTGCCAGAGACGTATGCTCTATTGGCACCGCTTTGCACCAGAAAGTAGAACCATGAGAAAAGTAACAGACGCACTCATTGATTTTGGTCGCAAAGTTTTAAAACAAGATGAAGAATGACACGACTATTTTCATTTTTAACACAAAAAAATAGGCTTCGCTAAGAAGCCTATTTTGTTTTTATTGCGTCATGATTATTTCGTGCGTTTTAATTCAAACACCACATCAACATAATCTTTAAATTCGATACTTTGTTGCTCATAAGTTTCTTGCACTGCCGCTGGTGCTTGGGCTTTTAATGACATTGCATCCATACGCACTTGTGCAATTGGATAAGGTGTTGCCTCTGGTGCACGATAGCTGACACTGTATACCGCACCTAAATCAGCACCAAACCCTTTTGCTACTGACGTTGCTTGATCAATGGCATTTTTAATCGCAACTTCACGTGCTTTTGTTTTGTATTGCTCAGGATTATTTACGCCAAATTCAACGTTATTAATTTCATTTAAACCAGCTGCTAATGCGCCATCAAGCAACGTATTAAGCTGTTCTAACTTCTTAATTTTGACATTCACCGTACGTGTTGCGGTATAGCCATTAATCACTGAGCGCTCTGCTTTTTTATCATACTCATAGTTTGGTTGAGTACGGATATTAGCAGCATCAATATCTTCCTTCACAACACCATTTTCTTTTAAGAAGGCAAAATATTTTGCAACACGCTCATCGACTTGCTTCTTCGCCTGAGCTGCATCTTTTGCTCTTTCGTTAACCTGAATATTTAATGTTGCCATATCAGGAGCGGCTTTAATTGTCGCATTACCCGATGTTGTAATATGTGGCCCTTCTGGCTCAGACGCCGCTAATACAAAAGAAGGTAATCCCAGTGTAAACACGGATGCTAATACAATCGCTTTTAATTTCACAAAAACCCCCTGACATAATAAAATTTAAGACCATCTTTTTATGGCTAAAAAGAACCTTAGCATATCTGATGTAAAGTTCTTTAAGATTAAAAGAGAGTTTTCCAACCTTGCGCTGCCAATTGAACAGCAATAAACCACATTACACATCCGACAAATAGATTAATAATACGTTGTGAGCGTACTTTGCTTAATATTGGAGAAAACCAAGCTGCCAGTAGTGATAATGCAAAAAACCAGCTTATAGACGCAAATATCGCACCACATGTAAACCAAGGACGCAGTTCTGACGTCAATTGCCCGCCAATGCTGCCTATCACAACAAAAGTATCTAAATAAACATGAGGATTAAGCCAAGTTACGGCAACTAATGTCACAATCACACGCCAACGGCTTTTTACCTGATTTTTACTTTGTGATAATTCAATATCTTTTGAAAGCGCAGTTTTAAATGCATTCCAGCCATACCATAATAAGAACGCCACACCTCCCCAAGTGATCAGTAATAAAAGTATTTCTGATTGGCTAAGTAGCGCACTTCCACCAAAGACACCGGCGGTGATCAAAATAACATCACTCAAAGCACATAATAATGCACTCATTAAATGAAACTGTTTTTTACTTCCTTGTTGTAAAACAAAGGCATTCTGAGCACCAATTGGCAAAATCATTGCTGCGCTTAATAGAAACCCCTGAAAAAAAGTCGTGAACATGCAAAATATCCCAATAATTATTCGTTTAATAATGGATGAATAATAGAGAGGTTTTGATATTAGAGGAAATGAATCATTCTTATTGATAATAAGAAAAACTAATGGTAATAAAATAGGAAAAATAAAGTTTCAGCAGAATGAGTAAGATGAAATAGCCATATTCATTAATAACATGAAAATAAAATTAAACCCGATTGTGATATGAGGTGTAACCACAATTAAGGCGATAATAAATAAGATAATACGTGTTCGTTTTTTCTCTGCTTTATGGGAATACCATAATAATAATAGTGCTAAAGCAAACACAATATAACTATCAAAATAATGAAAAACAAAAAAGAAACTCCTTAAGATTATCTCCATTAATAGTATCTAGCCCCTGTTATCATCAGTGTAACCTTATTATTTTTTCTTTGTTGTTATCATACAAAAAAGCCACGTTATTAACGTGGCTCTAGATCATCTATTATTGTGAGACTATTCTACTTTCGCTGTCGCACTTTGTGTTTGATGCATATAAACATCCATTTGTGGGAATGGAATACCAATATTATTCGCATCTAATGTGCGTTTAAAATCTTCCATCAGATCCCAATAAACAGGCCATGCATCACCATTAGTTGTCCAAACACGAACTACAAAGTTTAATGAAGACGGTGCCATTTCATGTAAACGGATAGTGACGCCTTTATCATGTTGAATACGTTTATCTTTAGCAACAACATCACCTAGGACTTGTTTCACTTTATCAATATCAGCATCATAAGCCACACCAACAATAATTTGTGTACGGCGATTAGGCTCGCGGCTTAAGTTGATTACTTCACTACTGATAATTTTACTATTTGGAATAACAATTATTCTGTCATCTGCTGAACGTAATGTGGTAGAAAAAATCTGCACATCTTTCACGGTACCTTCGACAGAACCAATCATCACATATTCATCTGTACGTATTGGACGGAAAATAACAATCAGTACACCAGCAGCAAAATTAGACAGTGAACCTTGTAATGCTAAACCGACAGCTAAACCAGCGGCACCCAATACAGCGATAACAGATGCTGTTTGAACCCCTAATCGCCCTAATACTGCAATTAAGGTAAAAGCAACAACGGTATAACGAACTAAAACAGACAAAAATGTCACGACGGTAGCATCAATGTGGCGCAGCGTTAAAACTCTTGCGACACCTTTACCAATCATTTTTGACACAAAAAGACCAACGAACAGTATCAAGAATGCAGCAATAATATTCACAGCATACTGAATAAAGAGATCCTGATTTGCCACAAACCAACCTGTTGCTTCATCTAAACTAGCCGGTAATTCATTCATTAGACCACCTTTTAAACTTAAAAACGTAATGAAAAGAATAGTAATTCAATAGTGTATTGTGGCAGATTTATTCAAAAAATATATAGGATTTGTTAATTTCTTCTATTTTCCAGAATAAATAACCGATATTTTTGCAGCATAGTAGCAAAATCATCTAAACCACAAAAAGAGATACTTTCATTATCGTAATAGCTCATGCCCTCTTCCATTTCATCCGTTTCAAAATGCAAGGTATTGGCTCTTACCATCACTTCTTCGTCATCAATAGAAAGACTGTATTCTTTACCGATAAGTTCCCACTGTTTTTCACTGCCTTTAATTCTTTCCATTTCTTCAAGAATTTGATCTATCAGGCTGATATCGCCTTGAATTTCATCATTCAACCAATAGCCTATTGCTTCATGATCCATCGAAAAACGGGCTAATATACCGCCAGTGAGATCTCGCTGAAATTCATAATCCATGGTGTACGCCCCTTATAAAGCTCTCGCTTTTTTAATAAAAAAATATCTTATTCTTATTATGACAAAAATAACAAAAAACGGGAGGCGTTTGCCTCCCGTTTGTTCATATAAAATACTTTAAAGCAATAAATTAACCGTTATACCGTTGTTTGGAAAATAACTTGGTCTGCTTTGTCTGTATATTGCTCTAGTTGGTCAAAATTTAGATAGCGATAAGTATCTTCAGCTGTTTCATCCACTTTATTCATGAAATCCAGATACTCTTGTGGCTCTGGTAAACGACCTAATAATGAAGCCACAGCCGCAAGCTCCGCGGAAGCCAGATACACATTTGCACCTGTACCTAAGCGGTTAGGGAAGTTACGTGTCGAAGTTGAAACAACGGTTGCACCATCAGCAACTCGCGCTTGGTTACCCATACAGAGTGAACAACCTGGTACTTCAATACGTGCTCCACTCTTACCAAAAACGCTATAATAGCCTTCTTCCGTTAATTGTGCTGCATCCATTTTTGTTGGTGGAGCAACCCATAAACGTGTTGGTAATTGACCTTTGTGTTGATCAAGCAGTTTACCCGCCGCACGGAAGTGACCAATGTTCGTCATACAAGAACCAATGAAGACTTCATCAATTTTGCTGTTTGCCACTTCTGATAATAGGCGAGCATCATCTGGATCGTTAGGTGCACACAGAATTGGCTCTTTGATCTCATTTAAATCAATTTCGATCACTGCCGCATATTCTGCATCTGCATCGGCTTCAAGTAATTGCGGATCTTTCAACCAGTTTTCCATTGAAGTGATACGGCGCTCGATAGTACGGCGGTCGCCATAACCTTCAGCAATCATCCATTTCAGTAAAATGATATTAGATTGCAGGTACTCAATAATAGGCGCTTTATCCAGTTTAATGGTACAACCTGCCGCTGAACGTTCTGCTGATGCATCAGCAAGTTCAAATGCTTGTTCTACTTTCAGTTCTGGTAAACCTTCAATCTCAAGAATACGACCAGAGAAAATGTTCTTCTTACCTTTTTTCTCAACGGTCAGTAAACCGTCTTGGATCGCGTAATAAGGGATAGCATGAACTAAGTCACGCAGTGTCACACCTGGCTGCATTTCGCCTTTAAAACGTACCAGAACAGATTCTGGCATATCTAATGGCATAACCCCAGTAGCGGCTGCAAAAGCCACTAACCCAGAGCCTGCTGGGAATGAGATCCCAATAGGGAAACGCGTATGCGAGTCACCACCTGTACCAACAGTATCAGGCAATAACATACGGTTTAACCATGAGTGGATAATACCGTCGCCTGGACGCAGTGAAACACCACCACGGTTCATAATGAAATCAGGTAATGTGTGATGTGTTGTAACATCTACCGGTTTTGGATATGCCGCGGTATGACAGAATGATTGCATCACTAAATCAGCAGAGAAACCAAGGCATGCCAAGTCTTTTAACTCATCACGAGTCATTGGGCCTGTTGTATCTTGTGAACCTACTGAAGTCATTTTGGGTTCACAGTATTCGCCTGGGCGAATACCAGGACGACCACAAGCACGGCCTACCATTTTCTGAGCGAGTGAGAAACCACGGTTGCTTTCTTCAACAGGTTTCGCATGACGGAACAATGTGCTAACCGGTAAACCTAATGATTCGCGCGCTTTTGATGTTAATCCACGACCAATGATCAATGGAATACGCCCTCCCGCCCGAACTTCATCAATTAATACTTCGGTTTTCAGTTCAAAGGTTTCCAGTAATTCATTCGTTTCATGGTTGCGAATTTCACCTTTGTATGGGTAGATATCAATGACATCCCCCATATTTAATTTAGAAACATCGACCTCGATAGGGAGTGCGCCCGCATCTTCCATAGTATTAAAGAAGATAGGTGCGATTTTACCGCCAAGAACAACGCCACCACCACGTTTATTAGGAACAAACGGAATGTCCTCACCCATAAACCAAAGTACAGAGTTAGTTGCTGATTTACGTGATGAGCCAGTCCCTACAACATCACCAACATAAGCCAGTGGGAAGCCTTTCTTATTTAATGCTTCGATTTGTTTAATTGGTCCTACGCTACCCGGCTGGTCAGGTTCAATACCTTCGCGTGCATTTTTCAACATTGCTAAGGCATGTAATGGGATATCAGGGCGGGACCAAGCATCAGGTGCTGGAGATAAGTCATCGGTATTGGTTTCACCAGTGACTTTAAATACGGTAACTGTAATTTTTTCTGCTAATGCAGGGCGCTCAGTAAACCACTGTGCATCAGCCCAAGATTGCATAATTTGCTTAGCATAAACATTGCCTGCTTTCGCTTTTTCCTCAACATCATAGAAGTTATCAAACATCAGTAATGTGTGAGAAAGCGCTTTGGCTGCAATTGGGGCTAACTTATCATTTTCCAGAGATTCGATTAAAGCATGGATATTATAGCCACCTTGCATAGTGCCTAATAATTCAACCGCTTTTTCTGGTGTGATAAGTGGTGATGTGGTTTCGCCTTTCGCGAGGGCAGTTAAAAAACCCGCCTTAACATAGGCAGCTTCATCAACTCCAGGTGGAACGCGGTTAACAATTAAATCAAGAAGAAATTCTTCTTCACCTTTAGGGGGATTTTTTAATAGCTCAACAAGTGCGGCTGTTTGTGTGGCATCGAGAGGTTTTGGAACGACACCTTCAGCTGCACGCTCTGCTACGTGCTTACGGTATTCTTCTAGCACGACTGTCTCCTCGCTTCTTTGTCATTTTGTATAACCCGGCTGTCTGCACCCTGTCTGTTGAAGGATGCCAGGTCAGAGGATCTTTTGCTCGCATAAAACATAAGAGGTTGTAAAATTATGCCCAGCTAAGGGCTATCAGCATAGCAAATCTTCAACACGATGTTAATTCGTTCACATAAAAGTAACATTAATCAGATTCAAATATCCACTTATTCAGATTAAAACACTTAAACAAAATATATAACAGGGACTTTTAACCAAGATTTTGGTTAATAACCACACTTTTTATAGTTTTTTTTATCCTCAAATTAGCACTAAAGCGAAATTCACGGTTAAATAAACAACAAAGAAAGACTAATCGCTAATACTCCCCCATCACTACGCAATACTTGTCTCAACAAAAAAGCATAAAAAAAGAGCCAAGTTCTATAAAGAACTTAGCCCTTATCATTTAAACTACTTTATTAAACTGTTTTCAGTAAATCAGTAAACAAGTCGCTTATTTTTTCTTTTTCGCTTTTGGATTTGGCAGGTCAGTGATACTACCTTCAAATACTTCCGCAGCCATACCGATTGATTCGTATAACGTTGGGTGAGCGTGGATAGTTAATGCGATATCTTCAGCATCACAACCCATTTCGATTGCCAGACCGATTTCACCTAACAGTTCACCACCGTTAGAACCCACAATTGCACCACCGATAACACGGTTAGTTTCTTTGTCGAAAATCAGTTTAGTCATACCATCAGCACAATCTGATGCGATTGCACGGCCTGATGCCGCCCAAGGGAAAGAAGCCACTTCATAGCTAACACCTTTCTCTTTCGCTTCTTTTTCCGTCATACCAACCCATGCAACTTCTGGTTCAGTATAAGCGATTGATGGAATAACTTTAGGATCAAAGTAATGTTTCTTACCAGAGATAACTTCTGCTGCAACGTGGCCTTCATGAACACCTTTGTGAGCCAGCATTGGTTGACCAACGATGTCACCGATAGCAAAGATGTGAGGTACGTTAGTACGCATTTGTTTATCAACATGGATAAAGCCACGATCATCAACTTCGATACCTGCTTTACCTGCGTCTAACAGTTTACCGTTAGGTACACGACCGATAGCAACTAAAACGGCATCGTAACGCTGTGGTTCTGCTGGGGCTTTTTTGCCTTCCATTGTTACGTAGATGCCATCTTCTTTTGCTTCAACAGCAGTCACTTTAGTTTCTAGCATCAGGTTAAATTTCTTGCTGATACGTTTGGTAAATACTTTAACCACGTCTTTATCAGCAGCAGGAATAACCTGATCAAACATTTCAACTACGTCAATCTGAGAACCTAGAGCGTGATAAACCGTTCCCATTTCCAGACCGATGATACCGCCACCCATAACCAGTAAACGCTCTGGTACGGTTTTCAGTTGCAGTGCATCTGTTGAGTCCCATACACGTGGGTCTTCATGTGGAATGAATGGTAATTCGATTGGACGTGAGCCGGCAGCAACGATTGCATTGTCAAACGTGATGGTCGTTGTACCTTCGGCACCTTCAACAGACAATGTATGAGAACCCGTGAATCGTGCTTCGCCATTAACGACAGTCACTTTACGGCCTTTAGCCATGCCCGCTAAGCCACCCGTTAACTGAGAGATAACTTTATCTTTCCAGATGCGAATTTTGTCGATATCTGTTTTTGGTGCGTCAAATACAACACCGTGTTCAGATAATGCTTTCGCTTCTTCGATAACTTTAGCAACGTGGAGTAACGCTTTAGAAGGGATACAACCCACGTTCAGACAAACACCACCTAACGTAGAGTGACGTTCAACTAAAACTGTTTCTAAACCTAAGTCAGCGCAACGGAACGCTGCGGAATAACCCGCAGGGCCTGCACCGAGAACCACTACCTGTGCTTTAATTTCAGTACTCATCGTGACCTCATTATTTATTTGTCCGGCGAGTCAGACGATAATCCATATTTAACACCGAGACTTACATACCGCATGCAGTTTACAGAAATGTTAATAAACTGAAAAGCGCTCTAACATGACGGATCTCACAACCTAAGATGTATGACTGTAAAATCCATCATCGTAATCAGAGAAACCGGCGCCAAGCACCGGTTTAAATAATTACATTACCAAACGACGTAAATCACTCATGTACTGATTAATCAGAGTGATGAATCGAGCACCGTCAGCACCATCAATCACACGGTGATCGAAAGATAGTGACATTGGTAAAATCAAGCGTGGTACGAATTCTTTACCATTCCATACTGGTTTCATAGAAGAACGGGAAAGTCCCATAATCGCAACTTCTGGCGCGTTAACGATTGGTGCAAAACCGGTAGTACCGATACCACCAAGGCTAGAAATGGTGAAACACCCGCCTTGCATATCTGCTGCTGTCAGTTTACCTGCACGTGCTTTCTTAGAAACTTCTGCTAACTCATAAGACAGTTCGAGAATGCCTTTTTTGTTAACATCTTTGAAAACAGGAACAACAAGACCATTAGGTGTATCTACAGCAATACCGATATTGATGTATTTTTTCAGGATCAGTTTCTGTCCATCTTCAGAGATAGAGCTGTTAAAGCGTGGCATATCTGCCAGTGCTTTCGCTGCTGCTTTCATGACGAAGACTAACGGCGTGATCTTAACATCCAGTTTTTTCTTCTCGGCTTCTTTATTTTGCTGTTTACGGAATTCTTCAACCTCAGTGATATCTGCTTCATCAAACAGATTTACGTGAGGGATCATCACCCAGTTACGGCTTAAGTTAGCACCCGAAATTTTCTGGATACGGCTTAATTCAACTTCTTCAATTTCACCAAACTTACTGAAGTCAACTTTCGGCCAAGGTAGCATGCCTGGTAATCCGCCACCTGCATTAGCAGGCGCTGATTCAGCACGTTTAATTAACTCTTTCACGTAAGACTGAACGTCTTCACGTAAGATACGACCTTTACGACCTGTCCCTTTTACTTTCGCTAAATTCACACCAAATTCGCGTGCTAAACGGCGAATAACAGGCGTTGCATGAACGTAAGCATCATTTTCAACAAATTCTTCTTTTGCTGCTGGTGCTGGCGCTTGTGCTTTCGCAGGTGCTGCTGGTGTAGAATTTGCTGGAGCAGGTGCGGCAGCGGCTGGAGCTGCAGGAGCTGGAGCAGCACCAGCAACTTCGAACATCATGATCAGTGAGCCCGTTTTCACTTTGTCACCCACTGCAATTTTGATCTCTTTAACCACACCTGCAAATGGTGCAGGAACTTCCATTGAAGCTTTATCACCTTCAACCGTGATCAGCGATTGTTCTTCAGAGATGGAATCACCTACTTTTACCATCACTTCAGTCACTTCAACTTCGTCACCACCGATATCTGGAACATTCACTTCTTTCACAGCAGATGCTACTGGTGCAGATGCTGCTGGAGCGGGTGCGGCTTGAGCAACAGGTGCGCTACCAGCAACTTCAAATACCATGATAAGAGAGCCTGTGCTCACTTTATCACCTGTTGCGATTTTAATTTCTTTCACTACACCAGCAAACGGTGCTGGAACTTCCATTGAAGCTTTATCACCTTCAACAGTAATCAGTGATTGTTCTTCAGCAATGCTATCGCCCACTTTGACCATGACTTCAGTTACTTCAACTTCGTCACCGCCGATATCTGGAACGTGAACTTCTTTTAGTTCGCTAGCTGCGGGTGCCGCAGCAGAAGGTGCTGGTGCGGCTTCTTGAGCAGGTGCTGCTTGCGCGGCACCCTCTGCTTCAAAAATCATGATAAGAGAGCCAGTTTGGACTTTATCGCCCACGGCAATTTTAATCTCTTTAACCACACCCGCTTGTGGTGATGGAACTTCCATAGACGCTTTATCGCCTTCTACGGTGATTAAGGATTGTTCTTCCTCAATGCGGTCGCCCACTTTCACCATCACTTCGGTGACTTCAACTTCATCAGCACCGATATCTGGGACTTTAATTTCAATAGACATTCACTTTACCTCTTACGCCAGACGTGGATTTACTTTTTCAGGGTTGATGTTGTATTTTTTGATTGCTTCTTCAACAACCTTCACATCAATCTCACCACGTTTAGCTAATTCACCTAATGCAGCAACAATCACATACGAAGTATCAACTTCGAAATGGTGACGCAGGTTTTCACGGCTATCAGAACGACCGAAACCATCTGTACCTAATACGCGGTAATCATCTGCTGGTACATAAGTACGAACTTGTTCAGCGAACAGTTTCATGTAGTCAGTAGATGCAACAGCTGGCGCATCATTCATAATTTGAGCGATATAAGGTACGCGTGGTGCTTCAGATGGGTGTAGCATATTCCAACGTTCACAATCTTGACCATCACGAGCCAATTCAGTGAATGAAGTTACGCTATAAACATCAGAACCAATACCGTATTCAGCAGACAGGATTTGCGCTGCTTCACGAACGTGACGCAGAATAGAACCTGAACCCAGTAACTGAACTTTACCTTTCGCGCCTTCCAGAGATTCCAGTTTATAGATACCTTTACGGATACCTTCTTCAACACCTGCTGGCATTGCTGGCATATGGTAGTTTTCGTTCAATGTAGTGATGTAGTAATAAACGTTTTCTTGTTTATCACCATACATACGCTCTAAACCGTCTTGCATGATAACAGCAACTTCATAAGCGAATGCTGGATCATAAGAGATACAGTTAGGAATAGTCAGCGATTGAATATGGCTATGACCATCTTCGTGCTGTAAGCCTTCACCGTTAAGTGTTGTACGACCTGAAGTACCACCGACTAAGAAACCACGTGCTTGTTGGTCTCCCGCAGCCCAGCATAAGTCGCCGATACGTTGGAAACCAAACATGGAGTAGTAGATATAGAATGGGATCATTGGCAGATTGTTAGTGCTGTAAGATGTTGCAGCTGCTAACCAAGATGCGCCAGCACCCAGTTCGTTGATACCTTCTTGCAGAATTTGACCTTTAACGTCTTCTTTATAGTAAGCAACTTGCTCACGATCTTGAGGCGTATATTGTTGGCCATTCGGACTATAAATACCGATTTGACGGAACAGACCTTCCATACCGAAAGTACGCGCTTCATCTGCAATAATTGGTACTAAACGATCTTTGATAGATTTGTTTTTCAACATCACGTTCAGGGCACGAACAAATGCGATAGTTGTTGAAATCTCTTTAGATTGTTCTTCCAGTAATTGGCTGAAATCTTCTAGTGTTGGAATATCCAGTTTTTCGTCAAAGCGTGGACGACGAGCAGGTAGGTAACCTCCTAAATCCTGACGACGTGCATGCAGATATTTGTATTCTTCTGATTCTTTATCAAAAGTAATATAAGGCAGATCTTTGATTTGCTCATCAGCAACAGGAATATTGAAACGATCACGGAAATGATGAACGCCATCCATGTTCATTTTTTTAACTTGGTGAGCAATATTTTTACCTTCTGCTGTTTCACCCATACCATAACCTTTGATGGTTTGAGCTAAAATAACAGTTGGTTGGTTTTGAGTATCTTTTGCTTTTTGGAATGCAGCAAAAACTTTCTTCGGATCGTGACCACCACGGTTTAATGCCCAGATTTCATCATCAGTCATATCTTTAACTAATGCGGCAGTTTCTGGGTAACGATTGAAGAAATGCTCACGGACATAAGCGCCGTCACGAGATTTAAATGTCTGGTAGTCACCATCCAGAGTTTCATTCATTAATTGAATGAGTTTACCGGAAGTGTCTTTACGCAGAAGCTCATCCCAACGATCGCCCCACATAACTTTGATAACGTTCCAGCCAGCACCTGCGAAGATACCTTCTAATTCGTTAACAATTTTTCCGTTCCCTGTAACTGGGCCATCAAGACGTTGTAAGTTACAGTTAATCACGAAACACAGATTGTCTAATTTTTCGCGAACTGCGATGGTGATAGCACCTTTAGATTCTGGCTCGTCCATCTCGCCATCGCCTAAGAACGCATAAACAGTTTGTTTAGTTGTATCTTTTAAGCCACGGTGATTCAAATATTTCAGGAATTTAGCTTGGTAAATTGCAGATAGTGGTCCCAGACCCATAGAAACGGTTGGGAACTGCCAGAACTCAGGCATTAATTTAGGGTGTGGATAAGAAGATAGACCTTTACCACCGATTTCTTGACGGAAGTTATTTAATTGCTCTTCAGTTAAACGACCTTCTAAGAATGCACGAGCGTAGATACCTGGGGAGATATGACCTTGGAAGTAAACTAAGTCGCCGCCATCAGTTTCATTATGTGCGCGGAAGAAATGGTTAAAACACACTTCATATAAAGTTGCAGAAGATTGGAATGACGCCATGTGTCCGCCGAGTTCCAAATCTTTTTTGGATGCACGCAGAACCATCATTACTGCGTTCCAGCGAATAGCAGAACGAATACGACGCTCTAATTCCAGATTGCCAGGGTAAGCGGGTTCATCTTCAGCAGGAATGGTATTGATATAATCACTGTGTACAGAACCGCCTAAAGCAATATTAAGACCACCATTACGGGCTTGTTTTAATACCTGATCAATCAGGAACTGTGCACGCTCAACACCTTCTTCACGGATGACCGAGTCGATCGCTTGTAACCAGTCGCGAGTTTCGATCGGATCCACGTCATTTTTCAGCATATCTGACATGGTGTATTCCTTATCTGTTATCTGTTTTTAATGGTTATGGGAGCCTATCTTCCCGTTATACCCAATTGATATGACGGGAAGATAGGCCCTGCTGTTATTACCGCTTCCCCTGAAAATCACAGGGCGATAGGTAGTACAGACTCAGCGGTCAGGATCTGTGCTACTAAAATAAATCAGGGTGTTGTTGTAGCCGGCGCAAAGAACGCTCACGGCGAGTATGTTCACGACTCATATCCAACAAAACATCTTCAATAAAGGCCAAATGGCGATGCGATGCTTCACGCGCAGCTTCTGGCTCTCTATTAATAATAGCCTGATAAATCTGACGACGATGCTCACTTACTGCAGTTAACATCTCTTTACGAGTGTAAAGAAACTCAAAATTCTGGCGGATATTTTGCTCAAGCATGGGCACCATGCATCGTAATAGATGCAATAAAACAACATTATGAGCAGCTTCCGTAACAATTAATTGATATTGCAATACGGCTTCAGACTCAGCGGCTAAATCCCCTTCTTCATGGGCTTTCAAAATGCAGTCATGGCTAGCTTTAATACGTTCAAGATCTTCATCTGTACCTCGTAATGCTGCGTAATATGCAGCAATACCTTCGAGTGCATGACGAGTTTCTAAAAGATCAAATTGAGATTCGGGGTGCCCGCTAAGCAGTTGAGCTAAAGGATCACTAAAACTTTGCCAGAGATTGTGCTGAACAAAAGTACCACCGCCTTGGCGACGGAGTAAAAAACCTTTAGCTTCTAATTTTTGGATAGCTTCACGCAATGAAGGCCGAGATACATCAAATTGTTTCGCCAGTTCACGCTCAGGTAAGAGTTTCTCTCCCGGACGCAGAGTACCTTCTAAAATCAGATGTTCAAGCTGTTGCTCAATAACATCAGAAAGCTTAGGTTGGCGGATTTTTGTATAAGCCATATTGCTAGAAGCCATTATTGGATAACTATTACCTTAGTGATTGAGTTGTCAATTGGTAATACCAATTTAATATAACGGATAATAAAGTAACAAAGTATTCACTAACTGTCCATACAGTTGTTGAGCGAAATCATAAAAACCTGCAAATTTTAACAAATTATTTTAAAAATTCATAAAAAGTGATAACTAGATCGCATTATCTAGATACCTTAAAAATAAATTTTTTAACGTTTTTTAAACACATAAACAGTCAAACTGAAGCGTGACAGCAATATTATTTTGAATTAAAAACCAACACAAATAAATTTATATTCAAACAAAACGTTATTTCGTTAACAAACTGCGGTAATAAGCCCAATTAAAGTGAGGTCCCGGATCGGTTTTTCTATTTGGTGCAACATCACTATGCCCGGTAATGTTTTCTTCAATAGCAGGATAAAGCGCAATAAGCGATTGAGTTACTTTCACTAATTGTTGATATTGCTGCTGGGTAAAATCACACTCATCAGTGCCTTCAAGCTCAATACCAATGGAGAAATCATTACATTTTTCTCTGCCTTTATATAAAGAAATACCAGCATGCCATGCCCTCTCAGTAAAAGGCACATATTGCACAATTTCTCCATCTCGACGAATAAGACAATGAGCCGATACTCTTAAGTTAACAATCTCACTAAAAAAAGGGTGCTCTTGCTCTGACAATGTATTGGTAAAAAGTTGGTCAATATAAGGACCACCAAATTGGCCTGGCGGTAAACTGATATTATGAACAATTAATAAAGAAGGAATCTCACCTTCAGGTCTCTTATCATGATTAGGTGAAGGAACCCGTCTAGCATCGATTAGCCAACCTTGTTTAATTTCCATATCACCCCTCTTTTATTTTGTTTTAGCCATTATCAATAGCTTTATTAACTCAGACTCATCAATAAATGCGAACGTTCCCTCAATAATAAGGGTTAAATATGTATCTCTCCTTTTTCTTTTCGATATTTTACTCAAACTTTATTTTATTTATTCGCTAATAAAGCCCTTTTTTTTCATACTTCTAGTGTCTATTACTCAAGGAGGACGCTAGATGAATGTACTTAATTATCAATCTAATGAAAATGGTTTTACCCTTATGGAACTTATGATTGTGATTGCTATCATCTCGATTTTAAGCTCTGTTGCTATTCCTGCCTATCAAGGTTATATCCAAAAAGCCGCATTAACCGATGTATTACAAACACTATCACCCTATCGTTCGGCAATAGAATTATGTCGTTATGAAAACGATCCTCAACACTGTCATTCTGATTCAACCTTTATGCCGCAACAATTTCATAGTCGATATTTGTCCGATATTAATGTACGAAACGGCGTGATTAGCGCAACAGGGAAATCACAGCTTGAGGGTCTAACGATCACAATGTCTTTAGAAAAAAGTGTTAACGAGCCCCTTCCGAAATGGAGGATACAGTGTTCAGCAAAAAGTCTTACGTTGCAAAAGCAGTGCAGTGAGATTTTAAAATCATATTAGTGCTTTCGATTGAAAGGAGCACTCATATTGAGTGTTCCTATTACGCACGTTACACATTGAAAATAACGTAGATAAATCAAAAGGTATATAGAGGTGAAGAATGGATATCACACACTCTGCAACAGAATTTATTGAGCATTTATTACGTGAAAGTATTTTAAAACGCGTCTCTGATTTACATATAGAGCCTCAACAAACCAGTGTAAGAATTCGCGCTAGGATAGATAATCATTTATATCTATTATCGTCTCCGCCAGATGAATTTTCTAAAGAAATAGTCACTCGATTAAAGGTACTTTCTAACTTAAATATTGCAGAAAAACGACTGCCTCAAGATGGACAATTTAGTTGGTCTTATCATGAAAAAAACTATTCAATACGAATAGCGACACTCCCCACACTGTATGGTGAAAAAATTGTTCTACGGCTTATAAATAATTTACAACAACCAGAATTGAATCATCTAGGCTTTCAACCCTCGCATTTAACGCTATTAAAGAAATATTTAAACTTACCGCAAGGAATGATTTTAGTTACAGGACCAACGGGAAGCGGAAAAACACTCACTTTATACAGTTGCTTACACTATTTAAATAAAGAGAACCTAAATATAAACAGTGTTGAAGATCCGATTGAATTACCTCTGAAGGGTATTAATCAAATTCAAATTTCTGAAAAATCAGGGATCACATTCACGACAATATTACGGGCATTACTACGCCAAGATCCTGACATTATTATGGTAGGAGAAATACGTGATCAATCTACTGCTGAAATGGCAATAAAAGCAGCACAAACAGGGCACTTAGTATTATCAACCTTACATACCAATTCGGCGTCATCGACATTAATGCGTCTACATAACTTAGGTATTGAAAAAGATCTTATTCATTCCTGTGTTAGTTTAATTATTTCACAACGATTAGTTCGTTGTTTATGCCCACACTGTAAAATATGCTTATTCGATAAACAGCATATTAATATAAATAAAGAAATGGTCGAATTACCCAATTGGCAAGCCGTTGGTTGCCAACAATGCTGTTCAGGATATAGCGGAAGAACAGCTATCTATGACTGCTTTGAGCCATCTAAACAAACACAGTCATCCCCTTATCATTTATTCTACTCCGGCTTTTCATTAATTAAACAAGGAATAACGACACTTGAGGAGGTTTATCAAACACTAGGAGATATTGAATGAGACTACAGCTAATCTATCGCTATGATGCATTAACGTATCAAGGGGAGTGGTGTACAGGAAAAATACTTGCGTCCTCGAATAACGAAGCATTTATTAACTTGACTCAACAACAAAAAACGCCCATCAATATCCGTTTATATAAAATTGTTTTATTTCAAGATGCTGATAAACAATATCGAATTCAATTATTAGAACAATTAGCTTTATTACTTCACTCTGGTTTAGCGCTTCTTCCTGCATTAACACTATTAAAAAATGAATGTCATTACTCGCATTGGCAATGTGTATTAGAAGATATTATTTTTAACTTAATGCAAGGAGGTTCACTTTCTAAACAATTAACTCGCTATCCACTTTATTTTCCAACTTCATTAAGTCGTTTTATTTTTATTGGTGAAGAAAGTGGAAAATTAGATGAAGTGATTAATCTACAAATAATTCAGTTAAAAAAACACCAAGAAATTGTAAAAAAAATCAAAAAAGCGTTTAAGTATCCTTTCTTTTTACTGACTGTATTAGTTTTTATTACCAGTATTATGTTGTTCTATGTTTTACCTGAATATCAATCCTTATATAGTACCTTTAATGCAGAGCTTCCTCATTTAACACTAGCCCTTATTACTTTTTCAACATGGCTTACTGATTATATCAGTATGATAACGTTTATCTTTATCGGATTAATATTTGTTTATCGTTTAATTCGTTACTCTTTCCCCTCTTTTTATTTCGCAGAACAAGCACTCTTTCTTCGTATTCCCTATTTGGGTAAATTTTTAAAGTATCAGCAATTACATCTTATTTTTCAGATAATGAGTATTACACAACAAGCAGGATTATCTTTATTACAAGGATTAAAAATAGGAACAGAACAACTTATACATCCTATTTATAAGCAAGTACTTTCTCAAATGAGTGACCATATTATGCAAGGTAAATCGTTGAGCTTATTTATGAAAAATGAGCCTCTTTTTACACCTATTTGCCATCAATTTATTATTTGTGCAGAAAATTCAGGGCAATTGCTCTATTTTTGCCAGCAACTCAGTGATTGGTTTTATCATCAACTCGATGAGCAATTAAATACAATGAGTGCTTGGTTAGAGCCAATACTGATGGCTGTCATTGCATTAATTATTGGTACATTAATCATTGCTATGTATCTTCCCATATTACAGTTAGGTGATACTATACAGTGAATCACAAATTTTATGAGTAACATGCTGTTATCATATGTTGCACTAATCTATTGATTAATGATAATTCTATTACATATTATGAGGTAGGGTATCAGGGTAGCAGAAAATCATCTATCATAATAACCGAATAAAACCCAAATATTGCGGTTATTATCTTGTGATAAAAACAAAATTAAGCTTTAGAATACCTAGACTCATAGTAAATTTTAATTCATTAAAAACAGATAAACACAAATGGCTTATACGGTTGCTCTTACAGGTGGCATTGGCAGTGGTAAAACTACCGTTGCTAATGCTTTTGCCTCATTAGGTGTACCTCTTGTTGATGCTGACATTATTGCTCGATTAGTCGTAGAACCTCACTCTTTAGGGCTAAATGCACTGCATCAGCACTTTGGTGACTGCATTTTGCTACCCAACGGCTCATTAAACCGAGCAAAATTGCGCCAGATTATTTTTGAAAATAATGAAGAAAAAACGTGGGTTAACAATCTTCTTCACCCATTGATACAACAAGAGACTCAAAAACAGATACAGCAAATTAAAGCGCCCTACTTTATTTGGGTTGTTCCATTATTAATTGAAAACAAATTAACGCATCTCGCCTCCCGTGTTCTTGTTGTTGATGTGACACAAGAAGAGCAAATAGAAAGAACCATGAAACGAGATGGCGTGAGCCGAGAGCAAGTTCTCAATATTTTAAAAGCTCAAGCTCAAAGACAGGAAAGATTAGCCGTCGCTGATGATATTATTGAAAATCACGATAATAGCCAAAATATGATCGAAAAAGTTAAGCAACTCCATCAGCATTACTTAGAATTAGCTCAACAAGCGTTACAGGACAATCGCCATGAGTGATGACATCACAACAATCATCTTCGAACACCCTCTTAATGAAAAAATGCGTTCATGGCTTAGAATTGAAAACTCATTGATTCAAATTAACAGTTTTAGTGCAATTGATTCATTGCCCACCGCACTCTCATTTTTCCGTGCAATATCAGAATTTATTGAAGTACTTGATCGTGGCGAAATCCGCGCTGAATTACTGAAAGAACTAGAAAAAAGACAAAAAAAATTACAGCAATGGCTGTCATTTCCTAATGTTGATAAAGCGATTGTCACTCAAATTATTGATGAATTAGCCCAAAATGCAGCCGTATTAAGTAAAGCGCCTCGTATTGGGCAACATTTAAAACAAGATAAAATCATCAGTTTAGTTAAACAACGCCTAAGTATTCCTGGTGGATGTTGTAACTTTGATGTGCCTGCATTACATCTGTGGTTAAGTTTACCTCAAGCAACTCGTGATGATAGATTACAAAACTGGTTGACGGGCTTATTACCACTACAAAACACATTGAATAGTTTACTCATGCTTATTCGCCAATCAGATACATTTAAGCCTGCACTCAGTCACCGTGGTTTTTATCAAGACAGTGCTGAAGAAGCTGAATTATTACGTATTAAAATAGCCATTGATCACCAGATCTATCCTCAAGTCTCTGGGCACAAAAATCGCTACGCGATCCGCTTTTTACCCCTTGATAGTGAAAATGGAACAGTACCTCTAGAGCTACCTTTTGAGATCGCTTGTTGCTAACATTATATTTATTGCTATAAGCATAACTCGCACCAATGAAATCGAGGAGAGATAATGAGCGAAGAATTAGTTGTAAAATGCCCAACCTGTCAAACAGAAGTGGTTTGGAATGAAAGTAGCCCTTATCGCCCTTTTTGTAGCAAGCGTTGCCAACTTATTGATTTAGGTGAATGGGCTGATGAATCAAAGCGTATTCCAAGCCAAAGCGATATTAATGACAGCGATGATTGGAGTGAAGCGCCGCAACAAGAGCCCAAAGACTTTTAATTTTCCAATCCTGAACATAAAAATAGCCACTCAACCAAGTGGCTATTTTATTTATAAACGCTTAGTTAGCACTATCCTACTTTTGCAATAACGCCACAATGCTACGGTTAGCAGGCGGAAAATCATCAGCATTTAACGATCTAATAGATGTCCACTTAAATTCTTGCCCTTCTTTGCCATAAGGCTCATTATCCCATTTCGTTACTAAGAAAAAAGATAAAGTAATGTGTCGATCTGGAAAATCATGCTCAACGGTTTCAAAAAGTGAGCATTGCGTTACATCAATACCGATTTCTTCTTGTAACTCACGGACTAGCGCCTGCTCTGGCGTCTCTTTATCTTCTAATTTTCCCCCAGGAAATTCCCAAAATCCGCCCATATGTGATTTTAGAGGACGTTGGGTGATAAAGACATTATTGTGTTGATCACAAATAATACCCGCAGCAATATGTAGCTTCTTTTTATCCATTATAGACAACCTATTGAATAGTCACGTCATTATAACAACTTAACGTTATTATAACGTATATCCAATGGTGCTACTCTGGTTTTCTTTCCCTGACTATCTGGATTAATTCACGATAACTCGATTAATTAACCATAAATAGGTAAGAATCCGAACTGTGCTAATGTTTGGCAAATAATCCCTACGGCACCAAAAGTGATAACAGCATAAATTAATCCTTTACCTCCCCACACTTTGAAGCCTGAATTTGGAAATTTCTCACGTGCTTTAAGTGCCATAACCGCAGGACAAATAATTGCCCATACACATGCTGCTGTTCCTGCGTAAGCAATCGCAATTAAGAAACCATTAGGGAAAAGTAAACATAATAGTAAAGGTGGAGTGAAACATAAAACGCCCGATTTTAAACGCCCTGTTTTATTATCTTCAAATTTTAGTGATGCTAAAATATAGTCAAATAGACCAATCGCTACCCCTAAAAATGAACAGAATACAGCACTAATAGAAAACCATAATAAAAAGCCTTCAATATATTTACTATTTAATACAGTGTATAACGAATCAACAAAGGCATCTAAGTTACCGCCCTTTTGGATAATCGTAATAAATTGCTCACGAGGTAAATTCCCCATGGTGCCAATCATCCAAAGTAAATAAATTACCAGCGCTAACACACAACCAATAATACAACTTTTTACAACTTTTCTTTCATTTTCATGATAAAGCTTATAAAGGCTACAAACATTACCATGATAACCAAAAGAAGTTATAGCATAAGGGATGATGATAAAAATAAAAGGATAAAGATATAATTGGCTTTTACCTTCAAAAGTTGCAGTAAATAATAAATCACCTCTCGCTTTAAAAAATAAGCCCGAGAATGCTAATACAAATAGAACAATCTTAATAAATAAAAATATTGAGGTTAAACGGCTAGCACAAGCGCCTCCCCACCATATTGTCGCCCCAAGTACTATGGTAAAGACAAAGAAGATCACTCTCAGATTTAAATTAAAACCATATAATGATGAAGCTTCATAAATAATCGACCCCGCAGCAGAGATATAAGCATAAATTAATATATACAAAACAAATATCAAGGAGGCATTCGCGAGATAACACGCCCATTTAGGTAATAACTCTTTCGATATATGAAAATAATTTGTTCCTGCACCATATTTCGATATACATTCAAGAATATAAATTCCAGAATGAAACATAAAGAAGCAAACAATAAATAATATAAAGAGTGAGTTAATAAACCAAGCACCAGACATTATTGTTGGTAGGCTAAACATTCCCGCACCGATCATGGCGCCACCCAACACAAATCCCCCTACAATAATTGAGGGTTCTTTATTTACTGACTTATTTTCCATTTTTTTAGTCCTTACTGAAATAAGGATAGGGCTCTCGCATTGCACGAGAGCCATTATTATTGTGGAGTATTATTTATTTGATAGGTTTTAATCTAGCAGTAAAGTGTCTTAATACAGGTGGTTCATATTCGAACTCAAGACCTTTAAGCGTTTTAAATTTATCTTTTAAGCCAATAAGTGCATCAGCAATATAATCCATATGGTCGTTAGTATAGACGCGACGTGCAATGGTTAAACGCATAAATTCCATATCTGCGTGTTTTTGTTCACCCGTTGCAGGATCACGACCTAATAAGAACGAACCAATTTCAACAGCACGGACACCAGACTCTAAGTAAAGTGCGTTAATGACAGCTTGAGCTGGGAATTGATCACCTGGGATATGTGGCACTAATTTTTTACAGTCGACGAAAACAGCATGTCCACCAGTAGGGTATTGAATTGGAATACCCCCTTCGCGTAGACGATCGCCCAAATATTGAACCTGACCAATACGATAATGCAGATACTCTTCTTCAGTACCTTCCTCTAAACCTTGTACCATTGCAGCCATATCTCGACCCGCTAAACCACCATAGGTAACAAAGCCTTCCATTGGTACACAGCGTTGTCTTGCTAATGTGAATACTTCTTCATTATCTCGAATTGAGACTAAACCACCGATATTTAATAGCGGATCTTTCTTCGCTGACATTGTTAATGCGTCAGCATATTTATACATATCTAAAATAATTTCTTTTATCGTTGCATTTTTATATTTAGGATCACGTTGTTTAATGAAATACGCATTTTCACAATAACGCGCTGAGTCCATAACAACAAAAATACCGTGTTGTTTTGCGATTTCGTAAACTTCTCTTAAATTATCCATTGAAACAGGCTGACCACCAGCACTATTACAAGTCACAGTTGAAACAATGGCAACAACGTTATCTGCACCATATTTAGCAATATTGTCTTTTAATTTAGCAATATCAAAATTGCCTTTCCAATCATCATAGGTTTCTGAATCAAATGCTTTTTCAGTCACAATATTAATTGCTTTACAGCCATTTAATTCAACGTGAGCGGCTGTTGTATCAAAATGGAAGTTAGAAATGAATACAGGATTTTTCGCTTTTCCATCTTTTTGTTTATATTTTAATAATACAGGGAAAAGAATATTTTCAGCACCGCGTCCTTGGTGAGCTGGAATAATATAATCGTAGTTAAATAACTCTTTGGCTTTATCTTTCAAATCATAATAGTTTCTTGAACCTGCATAAGCTTCATCACCTGTTATCATTGCTGCCCACTGGCGATCACTCATTGCGTTAGTACCAGAGTCTGTTAATAAATCAATATAAACAGCATGACTTGGTAATAAGAATGGGTTATATCCTGCTTCTTTTAATGCAGCTTCACGTTCTTCTCTTGAAGGAACACGAATTTTTTCTACCATTTTAATACGGAATGGTTCTACGATTCTTTTAGCCATGATAATACCTTTAATATAAATTAAATAATGAAATTAGAATAAATAAAATAATCTTCCCATTTTAATTAAATGGAAAAAGAGTATTAAATTATTTGGGATGGTTATAAAAAAGGATTATTTTTCAGGAAAGAAGAAGGCGAGTTCAGAATCAATATTAAACCATTTCTTCAATCTGAAGAAACCTCTTAATATTATCAAAACATTAAATGATGAGAACATACTTTAACCCTTATAGTCAGGAAATAGTACAATTTATGCGTTAATTTATATAACAGTTAAACACAATTAGTAATATAACAATAGTATATTTTGGACAAAAATCACACTATTCATAATAAATGATATATTAACGTGATCGCTATCACTTATTTCAATATTTAATAAAATATTTTTTATAACTTAAATTTTTATTGATACCATAAAGTGGTAATACATATATTTATATTGCATTTATCATAGAATAAAAACGCACTGTAAATAACCATGGTTTTTATAATGATTAATAATTTAACAATAAGACGCTAATCTTTTTACTTTTCCATTACCTGTTTTATTCATTAAAACAAAATAATAATTCATGAAATATTTATTTCATAATAAAACATTAATAAACTTATAAATAACAAATGAAAAGCTAATTTAAACTCTGCTTTTTTTATATCTTCGAATATCCTCTCATTATTTATTTTCTCTTTATAAAAAATGAAAAAAACGCAATTAACATGGCTAAATTGATGGTAGTTTAAGCAAGATAAAAAATAACACATGAGATTATAACTATAAAAATCAATACACTAGACATCATTTAAATAAATCATTTGTTTGAGTAATGATATTTGAGATATCAATCATTTTAGTTATGTCGTTATTTAATATCGAGAGAAATAAAAATTTCTCTTTATTTCATCGATTTTTAATTTCTTTTCATATTGAGAGTAGCCGGTATTTATTATTCTGAAATTAACGATAATATAAAAACATTAATTATTACCTATCTATATTTAAACAATATTATTTATATTTGAATTAATACCTTTATATTGAGGTAAAATGAGAAAAAAAGTTATTTTATTAACACTATTAAGTAGTTTTTCAGCCAGTGGATTAACAGCAAATGATGCCGGTTATTTAGGTTCGATGGGAGAATCGCGGCGCGCATTACAAGATAGTCAACGTGAAATAAATCAACTTATTGAACAAAATCGCTATCAACAACTTCAAGAAAATGTATTAGAGGTTTCACCTACCCCCACACTTATTACTGAATCAAAACATTGTTTACCTATTAATGGCGTTTACATTCAAGGAATTACTTTACTTAATGACAAAGATCTTGATTCTTTAACGCCATTGCCAGAGCAATGTATAAAAAGTGCTGACGTTAACCGTTTAGTCAAAGAGTTAACTCAACGCTACCTTCAGCATGGTTATATCACAGCCAGAGTCCAATTTTTACGCCCAAATCAAGAGCAACAACTTGGGTTGTATGTTATTGAAGGTTTTATTGAAAAAATAGAAGGTGGTGATCGAGGCGTTAACACTGCGTTACTTTTCCCTCATATTGAAGGAGAGCCTCTTAAACTTTCAAAATTGGACCAAGGACTCGATCAAGCAAACCGCTTACAATCGAATAAAGTGAAACTCGATATATTGCCTGGTACGCAATTAGGTGGCTCTATTATTCAGCTAACCAATCAGCGGCAAGCACCATGGCACATAAATATTTCAAGTGATAATTATGGACAAAAAAACTCAGGACGCTGGTTAGTTCGAACAAATGCAAGCTTAGACAGCCCATTAGGGTTATCTGATTTTGTTAGCTTAAATGCCAACATTACCACTGATAATCCCAATACACGTTTTAATCATGCTTATACCCTACTCTATTCTTTACCTTATGGCGCATTGACATTCAGTACGTTTGGTAGCTATTCCGAGTATGAATTTCATCAAGCATTACAAACACGTACTGTGCGTTTATCGGGTGATACCACACAAGTTGGTTTAAGGGGTGATTACGCTTTTTATCGTAGTCAAAAACAGATTGATACCTTAAATATACAGGTAACACATAAAAGAATACGTAACTATTTCAGCCAAATCCGCCTTGACCTAAGTAGCCCTGCACTTACAACGGTAGAGCTAGGCGTTAACCATTTACACATTATTCCAAGTGGTGTCATCAGCATTAATTTAAGTGCTGAGAAAGCCATTGGTTGGTTTGGTGCAGACGGATCACCTCATGTTACGAATAGCAATGGTAATGACTATCGCTTTACAAAAGTTAAGCTTTTTGCCAATTGGCAACACCGTTTTGCACTCTCAAATTCTACATTTTTATTCAATAGCGCCTTATTGGGTCAATATAGTCCTGATAGTTTACCCGGTGTGGAATGGCTTAGTTTAACGGATAAAAACGCCCTTCGAGGCTTTGATAAAAGCACGCTATCTGGCGATAACGGTGGCTATTTGCGTAATACGCTTTCTTATCCTTATCGAATAAATACATTTTCAATCACCCCTCGAATTGGTCTTGATGTGGGCCGAGTTCAACAACATGGCAACTCTGAAGGATGGCGTAGTGGCTATGGGCTAAGTTCGGGCTTAAACCTCCAATATCAAAAAGCACAATTCGATCTTGAAGTTGCTAAGGGACATTTACTTTACAACCAAACGAATTCCAATAAAACCAAAGACCCTACTCAAGTGTTAGTTAGATTTTCATATTTATTTTGATTCACACTCATAGCAATAAACGGAGAAAACTCTATGAAATCAAAAAACTTCAAGCTCTCTCCTTCGGGTAGGCTTGCTGCATCGTTAGCGATTATTTTCGTATCACTAAATGCATATGCTGGCGGTATTATTCCTGATGCGGGCAATCAAGGACCGAATGTTTCATCAGTTAATGGTGGCACTCAAGTCATTAATATCGTTACGCCCAACAGCGAAGGTATTTCTCATAACCAATATCAAGACTTTAATGTAGGCAAACCAGGCGCTGTTTTTAACAACGCTTTAGAGGCAGGACAATCACAACTTGCTGGGCAGCTAAACGCCAACAGTAACTTGAATGGACAAGCTGCTTCTTTAATTTTAAATGAAGTTGTTAGTCGTAACCCTTCATTCTTATTAGGTCAGCAAGAAGTTTTTGGTATAGCAGCGGAATATGTACTTTCTAACCCAAATGGTATTACCTGTGATGGATGCGGTTTTATCAATACTAGTCGCTCTTCTTTGGTTGTAGGTAATCCACTATTTGAAAATGGTGAGTTAAAAGGTTATAGCACGCTCAATAATACGAATTTGCTTTCTATTGGTAAAAACGGGTTACTCGCCCCCGGTCTTTTGGATTTAATTGCACCTCGGATTGATAGCAGAGGAAAAATAACAGCTGCAGAAATTTCTGCATTAACGGGTCAAAATACGTTTTCTCAACGTTTTGATATTCTTTCATCACAAAAACCTGCGTCAGCCTTAGATAGTTATTTCTTTGGTAGTATGCAATCGGGCCGTATTCGTATCATTAATACAGCTGAAGGGAGTGGTGTAAAATTAACGGGTAAATTTGTTTCTGATAACGAATTAACTGTCAAAGCAGACAATATTCAAACGGATAGTCAAGTTCGTTATGACAGTTATGACAAAGACGGTAGTGAAAACTATCAAAATTATCGAGGTGGTATTGCTGTTAATAACAGTGGTTCAAGCCAAACTCTCACAAAAACAGAGTTAAAAGGTAAAAACATCACTTTAGTCGCTGATAATAAAAACCAAATCAAAGCCTCTGATTTAATGGGGGATGATATTTTATTACAAGGGGCTCATTTAACTGTTGATGGCAAACAGTTACAGCAAAAAGACACGGATACTGATAATCGTTGGTTCTATTCTTGGCAATATGATGTCACTAAAGAAAAAGAGCAAGTACAACAAGTGGGTAGCCATATTGATGCCAAAAATAGTGCAACATTAACGGCCACTAAAGGCGATGTTACACTTGAAGGCGCCAACGTTAATGCGGGTAACACGCTAGCAATTAATGCCAATAAAGATATTAATATCCATGGATTAATTGAGAAAGAAAATCGCAGCGAAAATGGCTATAAACGAAACCATACTTCGCGTTTAGAGACAGGTAGCTGGAGTAATAGCCATCAAACAGAAACCTTAAAAGCGAGTGAACTGACTGCCGGTAAAACGCTGGGCTTAAATGCTGAAGGCTCTGTTACCGCTCAAGGTGCAAAATTACATTCTAATGAGAATGTTGTCGTTAACGCTAAAGAAGATATCCATCTTAATATTCAAAATACCAACAATGATAAAACCATCACCGACAATCATGTTGTTTGGGGAGGTATCGGCGGCGGTAATAATAAGAATAATAACAACAAACAAGAAGTCAGCCATTCAACACAATTAACGGCTGACGGACAGCTGTTACTTGCCGCAGATAACAGTGTCAAAATCACGGGTAGTCAAGTAAAAGGCAATCAAGGTGCCTTTGTTAAAACGACGCAAGGTGATGTTGTTATTGATAATGCGATTAGCGAAACCATCACTAAAACAGATGAACGTACAGGTACCGCATTTAACATTACTAAAAATTCTCACAAGAATGAAACTAACCAACAGCATTCAACCGGTAGTGAATTAGTTTCTGATGCAGAATTAACCGTAGTGAGTGGCAAAAATGTCAATGTAATTGGCAGTTTAATTAAAAGTGCCGATGAATTAGGTATTAAGTCTTTAGGTGATATCAATGTTAAATCTGCACAGCAAACGACAAAAATCAATGATGAAAAAACATCATTAGAGATCACCGGTCATGCTAAAGAAGTTGAAGACAAGCAATATAGTGCAGGTTTTCATATCACTCATACATCCAATAAAAACAATAGCACTGAAACTGAACAAGTCGGATCGACGATTAGTGGTGGCAACGTTAAAGTTCAAGCGGATAAAGATGTCACTTTTGCTGGTTCTGATTTGAAAACAACAGCAGGTAATGCCACTATTTCTGGTGACAATATTGCTTTTGTTTCAACAGAAAACAAAAAAGAAACAGACAGTACAGATAGAACCATTTCAGGTGGTTTTAGCTATACGGGGGGGGTTGATAAAATCGGTAGTAAAGCTGATTTCCAATATGATAAACAGCATACAACAACTGAACTCACTAAAAATAAAGGTAGTGAAACTCAAGTTGCGGGTGATTTAACCATCACTGCAAACAATGATGTAACGCATCAAGGTACATCACACAAAGTTGACGGTGCATATAAAGAATCCGGTGAAAATATCAATCACCTTGCTGCAAATGACAGTGCAACATCTCAAACAGACACCTTAAATATCGGTGTCGATGTGGGTGTCAATCTTGATTACAGTGGTGTTACTCAGCCAATTAAAAAAGCCGTTGAAGATGGTGTTGATGTCGCTAAACCTGATAGCAACAAAGGTATTGATAAAAAAGTAACCTTCAAAGATGCCATTAGTAATCTTGCTAACTTAAGTAACCTAGAAACACCGAATGTCGGCGTTGACGTCGGTATTAAAGGGGGGAGCAGCCAGAAATCACAAAGCGATAGCCAAGCGGTTTCAACATCCATTACTGCGGGTAAAATCAATTCTGATAGTAATAACAACTTGCATGACCAAAGTGCTCATTACCAATCCACACAAGGTGATGTATCACTAACCGCAAATACTCACACCAGTGAAGCAACTCAAAATAAACACCAAGCGTCTTTCCATGAAACAACGGGGGGTGGTCAAGTTGGTGTCAGCACGAAAACAGGTAGTGATATTACCGTAGCGATTAAAGGCGAAGGTAAAACCACAGATACAAACCTAACCACAACGAAAGCTAATGGTAGCCAGTTTAACTCAGCCGGCAATATCAATATTAATGTACGTGAAGATGCATATTATGAAGGTGCTAAGTTTGACGCTCAAGAGGGTAAAACGGTGATCAATGCTGGCGGTGATTTAACACTGGCACAAGCAACAGAGACTCACTCTGAAAGCCAACATAACGTGAATGGCAGTGCAAACCTCAAAGTAGGTACAACACCAAACAGTAAAGATTACGGTGGTGGCTTTAACGCAGGTGGTGCGAATCATCAAAAAGATCAGACAATAGCAAAAGCAGGTTCAGCGAATGGCTCTCAAGGTATTGAGTTAAATTCAGGTCATAATCTAACTTTACAAGGTACTCATTTAACCAGCGAAAATGATGTTGCTCTGATAGCAACTAACAAAGTTGATTTCCAAGCAACTGAATCTCAACGTACTGAAACGGGTAAAAACTTATCGGGTGGATTACAAGCAGGTTTCGGTCAAAAAACAGGAGAGAAATCTTCTTCTATCAATGGGTTAGGTGGCGCGGAATTTGCTATTGGTAGACAAGATGAAAAAACGGTCTCTCGTGAAGGTGGAACAATTGCTAACCAAGGCAATTTAACCGTCAACGGTAGCTCTGTGAATCTTCAAGGTACTCAAGTTAATAGCAAAGATGCACAATTAACGTCTCAATCTGGTGATACCACACTGACATCAGCACAATCCACGGATTACAAAAATAATTGGGGTACTGATATTTCTTTAAATGGCAAACAAACTAATACGACGCCAAAAGAAGTGTCTGAAGAAAATCCAGCGACCTCGATTCATAATATTGGTGGCAAAGTGTTAGTCAACGTTGAAGATCAACAAAAATCCACACACCAAAATGCTTCAGTTGATACAGGGACATTAACAGTAAATAGTGACAAAAATCTCGCTCTTTCTGGTGCCAATGTTTCTGCGGATAATGTGACAGGTCATGTGGGCGGTGACTTTACAGTGACTAGCCAAAAAGACAGCGATCGCCACGTTAATGTTGATGTCAATGTCGGTTACAACCACAATAATGATCCTAAATCTAGCCAAGTTGATAAAACAGCAAAAGCAGGTGGATCACTATTAGAAGACACGATCAAAGAAACAATTGATTCAGGTATCAAATCGGCAACTGATGTTATCTCTGATAAATATCAGTCACTTTCTTCAACTATCGCAGATAAAACCGGCATCAGTAGCGAAACAAAAGCCAAAATTGATAAAGGCGTTGGTACCGTAGGTAATGGTATCAAAAATATCGTAACAGGTGCTGAAGGCCATACAGCAAATGCGGATATCAACATTTCTCATATTGATAATGATGCCGTTACTCAAACCACAACGTTAACAAGTAAAAATGATATTTCACTAAATGTAAGCGGTACAACTAAACTGACAGGCGCTGAAATTAAAAGCGAGCAAGGACAGGTAGATTTAGGCGGTAGCAATGTCCAATTAAACAATATTGAAGGTCATCAATATGAAGCTGGTGCAGATCTTGATCTCAAATCATCCGCTGTTAATTTAGTGAAACAACTTGCAGGAGGTGACTTGTCATTAAAATCACCAGTTAAAGTTAATGAAACGGTAAACACTAAATCGTCTATTTCTGAAAAATAATAGACACGCAATAAAAGAGTAATGCCTATTCTTTTGTAAACCAAACCCGCTTGTTATCAAGATAAGCGGGTTTTTTATTTACCTGCTTCAATTTCTCTTAATTAGACGAAAAATTTACACTTCTTTAAAATTCAAATAAAATACAAAAAATAACAAAAAAAGTATAAGATATTGAATTAAAAACATAAAATCATATAAAATAAATTATCCTTGCTCCCTTGACCTTCCCCTAATGGTAAAGCCTAAGCTTTATCCTATACCATATTTAAGAGGGGAATTCTGATGAACACAAAGACTACGTTGTCCTCTGCCAATCGGCTGAGTTTACCTGTTGAAGGCATGACATGTGCATCATGTGTTGGTCGTGTCGAACGTGCCTTAAAAGCCGTACCGCAAATACAAGATGCTGTTGTCAATCTTGCCACTGAACGTGCTGATATAACATTTACAACGACTCCCGATCCTACCGTTGCTGTTAATGCTATTGAAAAGTCAGGGTATAAAGTACCCGAAGAGATCACTGAACTGGCAATTGAAGAAATGACCTGTGCATCTTGCGTTGGTCGTGTAGAAAAAGCATTAGCTCAAGTACCTGGTGTATTAGAAGCCACGGTAAACCTTGCAACTGAACGTGCCCGTGTGCGCCATTTATCAGGTTTGGTCTCAATTACCGATTTAGAAGCTGCCGTTGTACATGCAGGTTATAAACCACGTCGTTTATCTGATGATCCAGCAAATACACGAGATCTGGGTGAAGAGCGTCGTGAAAAAGAGGAACGTTCATTACGTCGTGCATTACTTATCGCCACGATATTCACATTACCTGTTTTTGTTATTGAAATGGGATCGCACTTTATCCCTGGTGTACATAGTTGGGTTACTCAAACACTGGGGCAGCAACTAAACTGGTATATTCAATTTATCCTCGCCACTATTGTGATGTTTGGTCCTGGATTACGCTTTTTCCAAAAAGGAATACCTGCGTTATTACGCGGTGCTCCAGATATGAACTCATTAGTGTCTGTTGGTACAGCCGCCGCTTATGGCTATTCGGTGGTATCAACCTTTATTCCTCAAGTCTTACCTGCGGGCACAGCAAATATCTATTTTGAAGCAGCGGTGGTGATTGTCACCTTGATCTTGTTAGGAAGAATGCTTGAAGCCAAAGCGAAAGGAAATACATCCCAAGCAATTAAACGTTTGGTGGGTCTGCAAGCCAAAACAGCGCGAGTTTCTCGTCAAGGTGAGACATTAGAAATTCCTCTCGATCACGTTGTGATAGGAGATATCGTTTTTGTTCGTCCTGGTGAGAAAATACCAGTTGATGGCGAAATTGTTGACGGTCACTCTTACGTTGATGAAAGTATGATAACAGGCGAACCTGTCCCTGTATCAAAAGAGATTGGCTCTGATGTTGTTGGTGGAACTATCAACAAAACAGGTGCTTTTAGTTTTAAAGTCACCAAAGTTGGTTCCAATACCGTATTAGCACAAATCATTCGCTTAGTAGAAGAGGCTCAAGGCTCTAAACTCCCTATTCAGGCACTTGTTGATAAAGTCACCATGTGGTTTGTACCTGCGGTAATGTTAGGTGCAACGATCACCTTCTTTATTTGGTTAGCTTTTGGTCCAGAGCCAGCATTAACCTTTGCGCTTATTAATGCTGTTGCCGTATTAATTATTGCCTGCCCATGTGCAATGGGATTGGCAACACCAACATCTATTATGGTGGGTACAGGGCGAGCTGCAGAATTAGGTATTCTTTTCCGTAAAGGTGAAGCCTTACAAGCCTTACGTGATGTCAATGTTGTAGCACTTGATAAAACTGGCACCTTAACAAAAGGTCGCCCTGAATTAACCGATTTAATTCCAGCAGAAGGTTTTGAATATAACGAAGTTTTAAGCCTTGTCGCTGCTATTGAAACGTATTCGGAACACCCCATTGCAGAAGCGATTGTTAATGCGGCTAAAGAGGCAAAACTCTCGCTCGCTACAGTTGAAAATTTTGAAGCAGTTCCTGGATTTGGGGTTAGTGCAACAGTAGGTGGAAGATCGGTATCTGTTGGTGCTGATCGCTTTATGAAACAACTGGGATTAGATGTTAGCCACTTTATCTCTTCAGCTCAACAACTTGGTGAGCAAGGGAAAAGCCCGCTTTATACAGCTATTGATGGACGTCTTGCTGCAATTATTGCCGTTGCAGATCCAATTAAAGAAACAACACCAGAAGCGATTAACGCCTTACATAGTTTAGGTCTGAAAGTTGCTATGATCACAGGTGATAACGAAGCGACTGCAAAAGCAATAGCTAAACAATTAGGTATTGATGAAATTGCAGCAGAAGTGCTTCCTGATGGAAAAGTTGAAGCCTTAAAACAATTTAGTAATAAAGGTGCCAAAGTTGCTTTTGTTGGTGATGGTATTAATGATGCCCCAGCGCTTGCACAAGCGGATGTTGGATTAGCAATTGGTACAGGAACCGATGTAGCCATTGAAGCTGCTGATGTCGTGTTAATGTCAGGTGATCTGCGTGGTGTCGTTGATGCAATCGCGTTAAGTCAAGCGACTATTCGTAATATCAAACAGAACTTGTTTTGGGCTTTTGCCTATAACGCCTTATTAATTCCAGTCGCAGCTGGCATGCTTTATCCCATTAATGGCATGTTACTTTCACCCATCATTGCAGCTGCAGCAATGGCGCTTTCAAGTGTATTTGTATTGGGTAATGCCTTACGACTAAAACGTTTTCAAGCACCGATAAAAAAACATTAATGCATTGATTTCCTTTATAGCCAGATTCAATAAGAGTCTGGCTCAATAGTATAAAACAGCTACTTTATACTTATAGAGAGTGCTTTATTATCCGATAAGGAGAACATAATGAATATTGGTCAAGCCGCAAAAAAGTCTGGTATTTCAAGCAAAATGATCCGCTATTATGAACAGATTGGCTTAATTCCAAAGGCTATTCGTACTGACTCAGGTTATCGCGATTACACTGATGCAGATGTCGCTTGCTTCCGTTTTATTCGCCATTCTCGAGCCCTTGTTTTTTCAACAGAACAGATATCAACGTTGTTAATTTTATGGAATAACGGAGAACGAGCTAGTGCTGATGTGAAATCTATTGCCCTCTCCCATATTGAAGATCTCAATCGTAAAATTACCGAACTACAACGAATGACAAAAACGTTAGAACATTTAGCGAAAGATTGCCAAGGCGACAATAACCCAGATTGTCCGATTATTGAGGGATTAGTTAAACCGAAGTCAGATCCTGAAAGTAAAGCTACAAAAAGTCATCTTTCCTATCTTCGCTCTTCAATTTAATTTTTTCTATCAACCATAAAAAATCCCGCTTATATAACTAAGCGGGATTTTCTTTGTTCAACGAAAGGTTAGATAACGACTATCATTAACCTAACTGACCATGACAATGCTTAAATTTCTTACCTGATCCACAAGGGCATGGTTCATTACGCCCCACTTTTTTACCTGCGGCAACTTGACCATCTACTGCTGACATTTGAGACTCTTTTGTCACTTCATGGCTTAATTGTTGTTGTTTTGCTAAACGCTCGGCATCTTCACGACGACGACGTTCTAACTCTTCAACTTCTTCAGGTAAACGAACTTGTACTTTGCTTAGTGTGCTGATAACTTCATATTTCAATGATTCCAACATGTTAGCAAACATAGCGAACGATTCACGTTTGTACTCTTGTTTTGGATCTTTTTGTGCATAACCGCGTAAATGGATACCTTGACGTAAATAATCCATTGCTGCCAAGTGCTCTTTCCACAATGAATCCAACGTTTGTAACATCACACCTTTTTCAAAGTTACGCATCATTTCAGCACTAACGATCTCTTCTTTCGCTTTATAGACTTCGATAGATTTTTCTAAAATGCGCTCACGTAATGTTTCTTCGTGTAATTCTGGCTCTTTATCTAACCATTCTTTGATTGGTAAATTTAAATCAAAGTCTTTTTGGAGACATGCTGTTAACCCTTCGATATCCCACATTTCTTCCAGTGATTGAGGTGGAATATAGTTATCAATCATTGATGTGAAGACGTCTTGACGAATGCTATCAATGGTTTCGCTTACGTCCGCCACATCCAGTAATTCATTACGCTGAGTATAGATTGCACGACGTTGGTCATTTGCCACATCATCATATTCAAGCAGTTGCTTACGAATATCAAAGTTACGGTTTTCTACTTTACGTTGTGCATTAGCAATTGCTTTCGTTACCCAAGGATGTTCAATCGCTTCGGTTTCATTCATGCCTAATTTACGCATCATGCCAGACACTTTATCTGAAGCAAAAATACGCATTAAGGAGTCTTCCATAGATAAATAGAAACGCGAAGAACCTTCATCCCCTTGACGACCCGCACGACCACGTAACTGGTTATCAATACGACGAGATTCGTGACGTTCAGTACCAATAATATGTAAACCACCTGATGCTAATACGGCATCATGGCGTTCTTTCCATTTAGCTTTGATTTCTTCAATTTGCTCTTCAGTTGGCTCTTCGAGTTTAGCCACTTCTGTTTGCCAGCTCCCCCCTAACACGATATCGGTACCACGACCAGCCATGTTAGTTGCGATAGTGACGGCTGAAGGTAAACCTGCGTTAGCAATAATATCCGCTTCCATTGCGTGGAATTTCGCATTCAGTACATTATGGTGAACATTCGCTTTAGTCAGCGCTTTAGAAATCTCTTCTGATTTTTCAATGGAAATGGTACCAACAAGAACAGGCTGACCATTTTGAGTCCGTTCACGAATGTCTTCAATAATAGCTGCAAATTTACCTTGCTCATTCATATAGACTAAGTCAGGGAGATCTTTACGTATCATTGGGCGGTTAGTTGGGATAACAATGGTTTCTAAACGATAGATAGAGTTAAATTCAAATGCTTCAGTATCCGCAGTACCTGTCATCCCTGCTAATTTTTCGTATAAACGGAAATAGTTTTGGAATGTGATTGACGCTAATGTCTGGTTCTCATTTTGGATCTTCACACCTTCTTTTGCTTCAACCGCTTGGTGTAAACCATCAGACCAACGACGACCTTGCATTGTACGACCGGTATGTTCGTCAACAATAATCACTTCGCCATCTTTAACAATATAGTCAACGTCTTTGGTAAATAGTGCGTGAGCGCGTAATGCAGCTGTCACATGGTGCATTAACATAATATTAGCAGGTGAGTATAATGACTCCCCTTCTTTCATCATGCCAGCTTCTGCTAATAATCCTTCGATTTTAACCAGACCGCGCTCAGTGATGTTCACTTGACGTGTTTTTTCATCAACAGAGTAGTCGCCTTCACCTTGGAAAGTATCTGAGTCTTCTTTTTCTTGAGGGATCAAGTGAGGGATCACTTTATTCATTTGGATATAAAGCTCAGAACTATCTTCTGCTGGACCTGAAATGATCAGCGGTGTACGCGCTTCATCGATTAAGATTGAGTCAACCTCATCCACTAATGCATAGTGTAATTTACGTTGAACACGCTCTTGAGGGCTAAATGCCATATTGTCACGTAGGTAGTCAAAACCGAATTCATTGTTTGTACCATAAGTGATATCAGCATTATAGGCTTCACGTTTTACTGGTGGCGCCATATTAGGTAAGTTGATACCCACACTTAAACCTAAAAATTCAAACAGAGGACGGTTATTTTCGGCGTCACGCTGTGCAAGATAGTCATTGACAGTAACAACATGAACCCCTTTACCTGATAGCGCGTTTAAGTATGCGGGTAATGTTGCTGTTAATGTTTTACCTTCACCTGTACGCATTTCTGCAATACAGCGCTCATTTAGAACCATACCACCTATTAATTGTACATCGAAGTGGCGCATACCAAAGACACGCTTACTGGCTTCACGCACAGTGGCAAATGCTTCAGGTAAAATATCTTCTTCTTTTTCACCATTTTTTAAACGCTCACGAAATTCATTTGTTTTCGCTTTTAGCTCATCATCTGTCAGCTTTTCAAATTCTGGTTCTAGTTTATTAATTTCAGCAACAACTTTGCGCATACGACGGATTGAACGATCATTACGACTACCAAAAATTTTGGTTACAATTTTACCTAACATAAATCTTTATTCTCATTTATGGCGTGAAACGCCGAAAACAGCCTCTGTATCTATCAATAAACAGAGATAATCATAATCTTATTAGATTAAGTGACTCCATTAAGCTGTTAGGTAAGGCCCTGCGCGGATACCACGGATTTGAGCAAGCCATAATCCGGTATGATAAGAAATGGTATTCTGAACTAAAATATAGCTAGAAAAAGGAAGGCTACTTAGTGCGGATGATGGCGTCTCTGTTAATAATGCATACAGAGTATCGAGCATAACCTCAGCAACATTAGAAACAGGTAACGGTTCATCTTTGGCTTTCACCATCAATTCAGGCGAATTAATGGTGAATGCAAAAGAGAGCTGTTTGATCACATTTTTTACTGCGTGTTGTTGCCAGTAATTAAAGGTGAAGGATGAGGCAGGATTCTGTACACTTTGGCGTAAGAATAAGTTATCAAACGCAATAAGTGCCTGACTTTGACGGTTTTGAGATGAAGGAGTATCAGTTTGCTGCGGATTTTCAGCATGAGCAGACAACAGCGAAGGCATTCCAATACCTGCTGCTACCATCCCTAAAAGCAGATGCGACCAAAAATATCGCCTGCCAAACTGTCGCCAAAAACTTATAATACTCATTAACCTTCGTTGCTCATTAATCTTTATTTTGTGGAGTCAAAATCTATGCGGGATAGTTACCCACAATCATTGGAAAAAATCTTCATTGAACTTGAAGGTTCCAACAAGAGTACATTACAACTTATACAACAGCGCGCAACGATTTTACTAAAATTAAATCGTGCCGTCATGGCTCTTTTACCCGTTCCTTTACGAGATAAGTGCCGTGTTGCCAATTATCGCAATGCTATTTTAATTATTGAAGTTGCAAACGCAAGTTGGTTGACCCGCTTACGTTATGAAATCCCATCATTACTTTCTGCATTGAGACAAGAAATTTTACCATCCTTATCCTCAATAGACATCAAAATAAATCCGTCTTTAGGAATAAAACAAGAAAAAAAATCTTTAATATCATCATTAAAAGAACAACAGCCTACAAAGAGACGTCATTTAAGTTTAGAAAGTGCACAATCATTGAAGTATTTAGCTGAGAAAAGTCCGAAGAGATTAAGAGAGAGATTAGAACGGTTGGCTGCACTTGCCGGAGAGAGTACAAGTACAGCCAAAGATGAACGTTAATTAGAGATAATTAACGTGCTTTCCTTCGCAGGAATTAAGCAAAGACCATTGAGGGTGCTTTGAAGGCTACTGGCATTTGTGCTTCGTCTTCAAATGTAACAAATTCCCACGCAGATTCTTTTGCTAATACAGCTTGGAGCAATTTATTGTTCAGTGCGTGACCTGATTTAAACGCGGTGAACTCACCGATAATGTTATAGCCACACATAAATAAATCACCAATTGCATCCAACATTTTGTGACGAACGAATTCATCTTCAAAACGCAGTCCATCGTCGTTGAGAACACGATAGTCATCAACTACGATTGCACAATCGAAGCTTCCGCCTAAACACAATCCTTTAGATTGCAGATATTCAATATCACGCATAAATCCGAAAGTACGAGCACGGCTAATTTGGCTCATAAAAGATTCAGCGGAGAAATCTAATTTATAACGCTGTGTACTTGCATCAATGGCAGGGTGATTAAAATCGATAGTAAAATCTAATTTAAATCCGTTGTATGGGCGCATTTCTGCCCATTTATCGCCATCTTCTACACGTACTGTTTCTTTGATGCGAATGAATTTCTTCGCGGTACGAAGTTCTTCAATACCGGCATCAAGTAACAAGAAAACAAAAGGTGCTGCACTTCCATCCATAATTGGAATTTCAGGTGCATTCACTTCGATTACGATATTATCAATGCCTAAACCAGCCAGTGCTGCGTTTAAATGCTCAACGGTTGATATACGCACATCGTCTTCGTTTACTAAGCAAGTACATAACATAGTGTCACGAACTGATTTTGCGTCTGCTGGAAAATCCACCGGTGGATTTAAGTCAGTACGACGGTAGATGACCCCAGTGTTTGCTGGCGCCGGACGCATTGTAAGCGTAACTTTTTTACCCGTGTGAAGTCCCACACCAGTTGCTTGTACAATTCGTTTTAATGTCCGTTGTTTGATCATCATTTTATCTCGCAATGTTATCCGTCCTACCAATCATTATACTTATAATTGGCAGGACAGTTTAGCACAAAAAGCGGAGATGCCAATCTTTTTGGCGATTAATCAGCCTGTTTTCTCAGGAACGCAGGGATATCTAAATAATCTGGTTCTTTGTTTGCCTGAGTCGATTGTTCGTTAACAGCTTTTGCAGCAGGCTTACTTTCTTCTACGGCAGAGAAAGAAGACATACTATTTTGCATTTGCTGGTAACGGTTCTCCATTGCGCTTTGCTGATTCTGTTTATTAGTTACCAGCGTAATTTCTGGACGCTTGTCCATACCAATACCTGTTGCAACCACAGTCACACGCAATTCATCATTCATTTCTGGGTCAAGGGAAGTACCGATAACCACAGTCGCGTTATCTGATGCAAATGCACGAATGGTATTACCCACTGTTTCAAATTCATCAAGACGTAAATCAAAGCCAGCTGTGATGTTAACTAACACACCACGTGCACCAGATAAGTCGATATCTTCCAATAATGGACTTGAAATCGCCATTTCTGCAGCTTCTTCAGCACGATCTTCGCCTTTCGCAGCACCTGAGCCCATCATGGCATAGCCCATTTCAGACATCACAGTTCTTACGTCAGCAAAGTCAACGTTCATTAAGCCAGGACGAGTAATTAGCTCAGCGATACCTTGAACTGCGCCTTTTAATACATCATTAGCTGCACCGAACGCATCTAATAATGAAATTCCACGACCAAGTACTTTTAGTAATTTATCATTTGGAATAGTAATTAATGAGTCAACATGTTTTGATAGCTCAGTAATACCTTGTTCCGCAAATGCCATACGCTTTTTGCCTTCAAAATTAAAAGGCTTAGTCACTACAGCAACGGTCAAAATGCCTAATTCTTTAGCCACTTCAGCAACAACAGGCGCAGCACCAGTACCAGTACCACCGCCCATACCTGCCGCGATAAAGACCATATCAGCACCTTCAAGTGCTGCACGTAATCCTTCGCGATCTTCCTCAGCAGCATTACGGCCCACTTCAGGATTTGCACCTGCACCTAAGCCTTTCGTAATGGCATTACCAATTTGAATAGTCTGTCCGACCGCTGTTTTACGTAGCGCTTGAGCATCCGTATTGACTGCAAAGAAATCTACACCTTCAATACGTTCACGAACCATGTGCTCAACCGCATTACCGCCGCCGCCACCAACGCCGATGACTTTGATCACCGCATCGTTGGTTAATTCCATAGGTTCAAACATAATTTCTCTCCGTTTTGTGCCTTCTCAGGGCCGCTTGCTCAAACGGCCTCTTTTTAAATTTGTCTGATTATTAAAACTCTCTTTTTAGCCAACCAGTGAGTTTCTTAAATAACCCACTGACAGCAGAGCGTTTTTCGGTTTCAGTTTCCTCACCAAAGTGAGATTCTTTACCGTAATGCAAAAGCCCAACCGCTGTTGAATAGTAGGGATCCTGCGCATAATCTGTTAGCCCGGTAATATTTAACGGTTTACCGATCCGTACTTGCGTGTGGAAAACACGTTGAGCACATTCAACAAGTCCATCAATCTGTGCAGCACCACCTGTTAGCACGATACCTGCGGCTAAATGATGCTTAATCCCTTGCTGTCGTAACTGTTCTTGAACTTTTAAAATCTCTTCATTAACAAGATTGAGCAGTTCGGTATAACGAGGCTCAATCACCTCAGCAAGCGTTTGTCGTTGCAGACTTCTTGGTGGTCTACCTCCGACACTTGGAACTTCAACATTTTCATCTTTACCAACTAAAGATCCTAATGCACAACCATGGCGAACTTTGATCGCTTCAGCATCATTTGGCGGAGTGCCAAATGCGTAGGCGATATCACTGGTTACAACATTGCCTGCATAAGGAATAACGCGGGTATGTCTTAATGCGCCACCGGTATAAATAGCGATATCCATTGTACCGCCACCAATATCAACAACACACACACCTAATTCACGTTCATCTTCTGTCAATACAGCGAAACTAGAAGCGAGTCCCGCAAAAATCAGTTGATCCACTTTTAATCCACAGCGTTCAACTGCTTTTACAATATTCTTTGCCATATCGTTATGGCAGGTAATTAAATGAACTTTAGCCTGCATACGCACGCCCGATAATCCAACCGGGTTTTTTATCCCTTCTTGATAATCAATGGCATACTCTTGCGGTATAACGTGTAAAACACGGTGTTCATCTTTTACTTTAACGGATTTCGCGGTATGAACCACGCTATCAACATCATCTTGGGTCACTTCTTCTTCTGAAATTGGCACCATACCAATCTCATTTTGGCAACTGATATGCTTACCTGATAACGCCAAATATACTGAGGATATTTGACAGTCAGCCATCAGCTCAGCCTGATCTACCGCCCGTTGCACACATTTTACGACGGATTCGAGATCATTAACGCCACCTTTATCCATGCCCCGAGATGGACAACTTCCCACCCCGATAATATTCACTACACCATCAGGCAGGATCTCACCGACAAGGGTAGCTACTTTGGCCGTACCAATCTCAAGACCAACTACTAATTTTCTGTCCGTCGCTTTGATCATTATTGTTCTGCCTTCGCCTTCATCGTGTCATCTGCCACGTCTTGTTTATTCATTCTCAAGTAATAAAGGAGCCCATCCGACTGCACCACCACTGTCATAACGCAGATCTACGTAATCAACTCGCTTATCTGTTTGTTGTTGCAGTATCGGATACAACTCAATAAAGCGAGCGATCCGTTTTTCGTTATCCTTACGACCTAACTCCAATCGGACATCATTGTCTAAAACTAATTGCCATCCTTGACGGGCAGACATTGACGCTGCTTTTAAATTCAGGTTACTTGCAAGAAGCTGATCTCTCATTGCCATATAACCTGACAACACCATTTTTTCGCTTCCTTGAGGGCCATATAACAAAGGATAATTTCCTTTGGTTTCTAACTGCGTTGGCAGACTGAAAACGCGCCCTTCTTTATCAAGAAAGTAAGTATCATTCCAACGGGTAAAGGGAACATATTCTACCAGATGGATTTTAAGTTCATCAGGCCACTGTTTACGAACAGTGACTTGCCTAATCCATGGCATGCGTTCAATTTTTTGCTGAATGATATTCACATCCTGTGTCATAAATGTGCCCGGTTGCCCTAAAGACAAAATGGCCTGACGCACATCATCATTCGTTGTGTAATGCCGCTCACCCGTTAATACAAGTTTTGAGATGGGCAGACGATTTGCGTCTTTCATCCAGTTAACTACTTGTATTCCACCCCAAACGATGGTGCCAATCACACATAAGAAAAAGATTAATCCTGATAAATAAGTCCCATTACTCGGTCTGCCAGAATGTTGCTTATCTTTGTGCTCTTTTATATTTAGCGCTGCTTGTGACATATTAACCCACTAACTCCTGAGCAACGTTTAAACAAGAGAATCGCCCATCCTTTTGTCCGATATTCCAGCGATTAATACTTTTCCTACATATATATACTTTACGAACACTTTTAGGTTTGATAATTAAATCACTAAATTGTTCAATCTGTTGAGAATTATTTACTTTAAAAGAAGAAATAGCGAATTTTTCTGCATTTTTCTTGCTTTTAAACTGATATTTTTTCTCAACATGGATTTGAGCAAGCGAATTTTCGATCGTTTTTTTCGCTAATATTGTGTCATTTTCCTCATAACACCCCATCATTACAGCTATTTTATTAACTATTTCACCATATATGATGTTCACTTGCTCAAACATCTGTCTTAATCCTCGCTGAAAGATGGCTGTAATTTCGTCTCGGCCAAGCGACGCGCTATTTTACCAATATTTCCAGCACCTTGAACTAAAACAAGATCATTATCTGTTAATACACCTGCTAATATTGATGAAATATTATCCACATCAGAAACCCAGATAGGATCTAGCTTCCCACGTTGACGAATTGTTCGACAAAGTGAGCGACTATCAGCACCTGCAATAGGTGCTTCCCCAGCAGAATAAACATCTGTTAATAATAAAATATCAACCTGATTGAGAACAGTGGCAAAGTCTTCATATAAATCACGAGTACGTGTATAGCGATGAGGTTGGAAAATCATCACTAATCGTTTATCTGGCCATCCTGCTCTCGCCGCTTTTATCGTTGCATCAACTTCTGTTGGATGATGACCATAATCATCCACTAGCATCACTTCACCTTCTTGACCATTAACATGCTCAAGACCGTAGTAACCTAAGAAATCGAAACGACGTCCAGTACCTTGGAAGTTAAGTAATGCGGCTAAAATATGTTCGTCAGCAATACCTTCTTCTGTGGCGACAGCAACCGCAGCTGTCGCATTCAATGCGTTATGGCGACCAGGTGCATTTAATACAACTTGTAAATCTGGCATACCTTCACGAGATATAGTGAAAAAACCCTGAGCACCTTTTTGTTCATAATGCGTAATACGAACATCAGCATCTTCACTAAAGCCATAAGTCGTAATATAACGCCCCACTTTAGGGATAATCGAACGAATAACATCGTCATCCAGACACATCACCGCACGACCATAGAAGGGTAAATTGTGCAAAAAGGTAATAAACGTCTCTTTTAGATTGTCAAAATTACCGTGATATGTGTCCATATGGTCTGCTTCAATATTCGTAACAACAGCAACCATTGGTTGTAAATGTAAAAACGATGCATCGCTTTCATCAGCTTCAGCAATTAAATACCGACTGCAACCTAAGCGAGCATGAGTACCCGCCGATTTAACAAGACCGCCATTAACAAATGTAGGATCTAAACCTGCTTGCGCATAAATATTTGAAATCATCGCTGTTGTTGTCGTCTTGCCATGTGTTCCAGCAATTGCAACACCATGACGATAACGCATCAATTCAGCCAGCATTTCAGCACGACGAATAACGGGAATACGTGCTTCTCTTGCTGCAATAATCTCAGGATTTTCTGCACTAATTGCTGTTGAAACCACAACAACACTTGCGCCACGAATATTTTCAGGGCGATGATTAAAATAGACTGTCGCGCCTAAGGCAACGAGTTGTTGTGTGACTACGTTTGGTGCTAAATCAGAACCACTGATTTGATACCCTTCGTTAGCCAACACTTCGGCAATTCCCCCCATACCCGCACCACCGATGCCGATAAAGTGAATATGCTTAACTTTTCTCATTTCAGGCACAAACGATCTTAATTTTGCCAGTTGTTGTGTATTCACTATTTACTTCTTCACTCTAAGTTAATGGTTACAAGTTACGTTTATTTTTTTGCCACTTCGATTATCACATTTGCTACGCGCTCTGTGGCATCCGTAATCGCAACACTTTTTGCTTTCTCTGCCATTGCTAATAAGGTTTCTCTATCCCAATTTTTCAGGATTTGTGCAATGACTTCTGGCGTTAAATCATTTTGTTCGATAATTCGCGCGGCACCCGCTTTTTCTAGTGGTAGTGCATTCCAATATTGCTGTCTATCTTTGTGCTGAAAAGGAACAAAAATAGCGGGTAATCCCGCTGCGGCAATTTCACTGACTGTTAATGCGCCGGAACGACACACAACAACATCAGCCCATTGGTAAGCTTGCGCTATATCATCAATAAATTCAGTAACTTTATATTCAGATTTAACTGAATTTTTTGCTAATTCATTCTGATAGCGTATTTTTGTATCACTTTCGCCACCTTTTCCTGCTTGATGCCAGATTGTAACATGTTCACCTAATAAACCAGCAACTACGGGTAAGGTATGATTTAATATTCTAGCACCTTGGCTACCACCAATAATCAGTATACGAATAGGCCCCGTTCTCTCTTTTAATCGTACTGACGGTGCTTCAAGTGCTAAGACATCTTCACGAACAGGATTGCCAACAACAGGGGCGTTAGGAAATGCCCCCGGGAAAGCCTGTAATACACGTTTTGCAATTTTTGATAACCAGCGATTAGTTAATCCAGCGATACCATTTTGCTCATGCAAAATAACGGGGATCCCGCACATCCAAGCTGCTACACCACCAGGACCTGAAACGTATCCTCCCATGCCAAGTACTGCATCTGGCTGATAGCGTTTCATAATAGCTCGTGCTTGAAAAATCGCTTTAATGATACGAATAGGTGCAGCGATTAATGCTTTAATACCTTTACCACGTAAGCCTGAAATACGAATAAATTCAATTTCGATACCGTGCTTAGGGACTAAATCAGCTTCCATTCTATCCGCTGTTCCTAACCATCGGATTTCCCAACCTTGAGATTGTAGATAATGAGCAACAGCCAGTCCTGGGAATACATGTCCCCCAGTACCACCGGCCATAACCATTAAACGGCGTCTACGCTCGCTCATTTCGGGCTCCTTACAAACGCCTGAGCTTGTGCTAGACGTGTTTCATAATCAATTCGTAATAACATCACGATGGCGGTTGACATAATAATCAAGCTCGAACCACCGTAACTAATAAGAGGAAGGGTTAAGCCCTTTGTTGGTAACATGCCTGCTGCTGCGCCTACATTGACCAATGATTGGAATGTAAACCAGATCCCGATAGAGCAAGCTAAAAAGCCTGAAAAACGTTGTTCGAGGAGCAGCGCACGTCGCCCAATTTGCATCGCGCGAAAAGCGATGAAGAATACCATTAAAAGCACCAAAACCACACCGATATAACCAAGTTCTTCAGCAAGAATGGAGAAAATAAAGTCGGTATGTGCCTCAGGCAAATATTCTAGTTTTTGTACTGAGTTTCCTAAACCTTGCCCAAGTAAATCGCCACGGCCAAATGCCATAAGAGATTGAGTAAGCTGATAACCACTGCCAAATGGATCTTCCCAAGGTTCTAAGAAAGAAGTAATACGTCGAACACGGTAAGGTTCAACGATAATCAACATAACAACAGCAGCGATGCCTGAACCGATAATGGCTAAGAACTGCCAAATTTTAGCGCCAGCTAAAAATAACAGCGCTAATGTTGTTACGAATAAAACCACAACTGTTCCTAAGTCTGGCTGTAATAACAATAAAATAGCCAGTACTAACATCACACCCATCGGCTTACAGAAACCCCAAAAGTTATTTCTGACCTCTTCAACTTTTCGGACTAGATAGCTCGATAGATAACAAAACAGTGCAAGTTTTGATAATTCAGCTGGCTGGAAATTAAAAGGTCCCACCGCAATCCAGCGTGAAGCCCCATTTACTGAACTCCCAACCACCAATACCACCAGTAAAAGGAGTATTGAACCAAATAACATTAAGCTGCTATAACGTTGCCAAATTGCCATTGGGATACGCATGGTGACTAACGCAAGACAAAATGCGACAACAATATAGATGCCATCACGTTTAGCAAATAAGAAAGGATCTTCTGCAAGACGTTGACCAACAGGCATTGAAGCCGATGTCACCATAATAAAGCCGACAACCGCTAATCCGAAAGTAAACCAGAGCAAAGTGCGATCATACGGCACAAATGCCGTATTCTCAGTTTGATAACTGCCCACTAGCCACTGTTTTAATCTTCGCATTGCGAATATGCTCATCAGCCAAGCTCCCTTGCTAAACGTGCAAATTCATCACCACGCTGCTCAAAACATTTAAACTGATCTAAGCTTGCACATGCAGGAGAGAGCAACACCATATCTCCTGATTTTACAGTAGGCGCTAAGGCGCGTATGGCTTCTTCCATTGTTACGGTTAATAAAGAAACATCTGGTCGCAAATTTGCCAATGCTTGTCCATCTTGTCCAAAACAGTACAGACGAATATTGTCACCGCTGATATAAGGTAATAAAGAAGTGAAATCAGCCGATTTTCCATCACCGCCTAATAAAAGATGGAGTGTGCCTTCAACTTCAAGTCCTCGTAACGCCGCTTCTGTACTTCCCACATTGGTCGCTTTCGAGTCATTTATCCAACGCACATTTTGATGTGAATAAACTAATTGAAAACGGTGAGCAAGACCGTGGTACGTTTTCAATACCTCGGTTGCCGCTTTACGAGAAATTCCCACAGCATCAGCCAGTGCTAATGCAGCTAATGCATTGGTATAATTATGTTGTCCTGCAAGATACATTTCAGCGGTTGAAAGGACTTTTTCACCTTTCACTTTTAAAATGCGATTTATGTTATCAAGCTGATAATCGCCTTGTCCAACACCAAAACTAACACAACGATTATCTTTACCCGCTAAAGGTAATGTTAATGCATCATCTTCGTTATAAACGCAGGTTTTAGCATTATCATAGATACGTAGCTTCGCTTCACGGTATTGTTCTAATCCTAATGGATAGCGATTCATATGATCTTCGCTAATATTTAATACCGTTGCAGCAGCGGCGTGTAAACTATACGTCGTTTCTAATTGAAAACTCGATAATTCTAATACATATAAATCATGAGGCTCAGTTAATAAAGTCAGGGCAGGAACACCTATATTGCCCCCGACGCCAACGCGAATACCATCCGCACTTGCCATCTCACCGACCAGCGTTGTCACAGTGCTTTTACCATTAGAGCCAGTAATCGCAACAATAGGTGCGTTAGCTTCACGGCAAAATAGTTCGATATCACCAATAATTTCAACACCATGACTGACGGCTTCAACAAGCTCTGGCGTCGATAGTGCAATACCAGGGCTTGAGATAATTAAATCAGCATCGTTAAGCCATGCTTGGTGAAAACTACCCGTATGATATTCAACGTCAGCAGGAAGCTTATCTAAGCCTCCTGGTTTTTGGCGTGTATCAATAACCTTAGGTGTAACACCTTGGCGGATAAAAAAGTCAACGCAGGAAAGGCCTGTTATTCCAAGCCCTACAACAACCACTTTTTTTCCTTGATAATTTGCCATCTTAACGTACCTTTAATGTCGCCAAACCAATAAGCACTAACATCAGTGAGATGATCCAGAAACGGACAATAACACGAGGTTCAGGCCAACCTTTTAATTCATAATGGTGATGAATTGGAGCCATACGGAAAATGCGTTGACCACGCAATTTAAATGAGCCGACTTGTAAAATTACGGAAAGTGTTTCAACAACAAAGACCCCTCCCATAATGACTAATAAGAACTCTTGACGTAATAACACTGCAATTGTTCCTAGTGCACCACCTAATGCAAGAGAACCGACATCACCCATAAAAACTTGAGCGGGGTAAGTATTAAACCAAAGGAAACCTAGGCCCGCACCCACAATAGCAGTACAGACAATCACCAATTCACCCGCATGCATCAAATAGGGAATTTTTAAGTAGCTTGCAAAATTAACGTTACCCGTCGCCCATGCAACTAATGCAAAACCCGCGGCAACAAAAACGGTTGGCATAATCGCTAAACCATCTAAACCATCGGTTAAGTTAACGGCGTTACTTGTTCCAACAATAACAAAATAAGCCAACAAGATATAAAGCATACCCAGTTGAGGCATAACATCTTTAAAGAATGGCACGACTAACTGTGTTGCTGGTGTATCTTTGCCAATAGCATACATACTAAATGCCACAACAAGCGCTAATACGGATTGCCAGAAATATTTCCAACGAGCGATTAAACCTTTGGTATCTTTACGAACCACTTTACGATAATCATCAACAAAACCAATCACGCCATAACCAATTAAAACCAGCAATACACACCAAACATAAGGGTTATCTAATCTTGCCCATAATAGTGTAGAGATGGATATGGAGAACAGGATCATAATCCCGCCCATTGTTGGTGTACCACGTTTGCTAAAGTGCGATTCTGGACCTTCGCTACGAACCACTTGTCCAATTTGCATTTTTTGTAACCATGCAATGAGATGAGGCCCCATCCATAAAGCAATAATTAACGCCGTCAATAAACCAACAATCGCCCTGAATGTCAGATAAGAAAATACATTAAAAAATGTATGGTATTTAACCAAATATTCGGCTAGCCAAACTAACATTCAAAGCACTCCTTTAATGCGTTCACAATATCTTCCATCGCGGAGCTTCGTGAACCTTTTACTAAAACTGAAACAACATCATGCTGCTGTAATAATGGAATTAATTGAGCAAGTAAGTCAGCTTTAAATGCAAAATGCTGACCACCTTGATTTTCATCACTAATAAAATGGCTGTGATGCCCAACAGTAAAGACCTGATCAATCCCTGCATTGTGAGCAAAACGGCCAACATCGCGGTGACACTTTTCTGAATCTTTACCTAATTCAGCCATATCCCCTGCAACAAAAATTTTATATCCAGGTAATTGTGAGAGCACTTGTAAGCCCGCAATCATCGAGCCATCGTTCGCATTATAAGTGTCATCTAACACCATTTTTCCTGATGTTAATTCAACAGGGTACAATCTTCCCGGAACTGCTTTTAATGTCGATAAACCAAGGCGAATATCTTCAAGTGTTGCCCCAGCAGATAGCGCCAGTGCGCTTGCAGCTAACGCATTCGCAATATTATGGCGACCTGGTAATGGAAGAGTGACATCAACACAACCTTCTGGTGTGTGTAAAGTGAAGTTTGTGATGAATTGCTTGACTACGATCTCGGTAGGATAAAAATCGGCATTACGTTGTGCAGATAAAGAGAACGACCATTGTGTTTGGCGCGCATTTAAATGATGTTGCCAAAGAGGTAAGTCATTACTATCAAGATTAATAATGGCTGTACCTTGTTCTTTTAAGTGCGTAAAAATCTCGCCTTTTGCCTGAGCAATACCTTCCAGTGAGCCAAAACCTTCAATGTGTGCAGAAAAGAGGTTGTTTACCAATGCACTATCTGGTTTTACCATATTTACGGTATAAGCGATCTCACCAATATGATTTGCACCTAATTCGATAACCGCAAAACGGTGCTCAGGTGTTAAACGAAAAAGCGTTAAAGGTACGCCAATATCGTTATTTAAATTGCCATGGGTATATAAGGTTTCACCACAGTGACGCAAAATAGAAGCCGTCATCTCTTTAACAGACGTTTTTCCAGAAGAGCCTGTCAACGCAACAATCTTAGCTGGGCTTAACGAACGAATATGTGCTGCAATTTCCCCCATTGCTAAATGGGTATCTTTCACAATAAGTTGCGGACAATCGACATCAATTTCACGATTAACTAAAACTGCAACAGATCCCTTTTCTTTTACATCAGCAATAAAATCATGTGCATCAAAACGCTCACCCGTTAACGCAATAAACAGGCAATCTTCATCAATTTTACGACTATCTGTTGAAATCGATTTGATAATAAGCTGATCCGCTTGGCTTTGAGTGATATGACTCAATGTACCTTTGGTAACTTGTGCAATATTTCCTAAAGACAGAGGGATCACGCTATCACCCCCAATAACCGTGCAACGGTTAATCTGTCTGAATAATCAAGGCGACGCGAGCCAACTAACTGATAATCTTCATGCCCTTTACCTGCGACTAAAATCATATCATTGGTATCTGCTTGCATAATCACGTTAGTGACCGCTTCAGCTCGACCTTCAATAGCCATCGCACGCCCCGGATCCATTAAACCTGAAAGAATATCTTGGATAATCGCTTGAGGCTCCTCACTACGAGGATTGTCATCGGTGATAACCACTTTATCAGCTAGCTCTTCTGCGACAGCGCCCATTAGTGGGCGCTTACCTTTGTCTCTATCTCCGCCACAACCAAATACACACCACAGTTTCCCCGTGCAGTGTAAACGAGCGGCTTGAAGTGCTTTCTCTAAAGCATCTGGGGTATGGGCATAATCGACAATAACTGTAGGGCGATTATCCGCACTAAAGACTTCCATGCGACCACAAACAGGGGTGAGTACAGATGAAGCATTAATCACAGCATTTAATGGGTATCCGAGTGCTAATAATGTGGCTAAAGCACATAAAAGATTACTAACATTAAAAGCCCCCATAAGTGGACTTTCAATTTCACCATCACCCCAGCTAGAACTAAAGTGAATCGTTGCACCCGCATCATGATAATGAATATGGGTTGTTTTAACGAATCGACCTTGCCAATTTTGTGGCAATTTATTTTCCATTGTCACAGCAACAGCATCAGGCAAACGTGATAACCATTTTTGACCAACGGTATCATCTGCATTAATGATTTTTTCCCCACTCTGATGGGTAGAAAATAGTAACCATTTTGCGTCTTCGTAGTTAGCCATATCACCGTGATAATCAAGATGATCACGACTCAAATTCGTAAAGACACTCGCCACAAAAGGCAATGCACTGACACGACCTTGAACTAAACCATGAGAAGAAACTTCCATCGCTGTCAATGTCGCGCCTTGATTTAATAATTGCTGTAACTCTAATTGAATATCAACGGCAGATCCTGTGGTGTTCATCGCAGGAACAACATGACCTAAAAGGCCGTTACCGACTGTTCCCATCACAGCACTTGTTTCACCTAAACCGTGTGCCCACTGTGCTAACAATTGTGTTGTTGTCGTTTTTCCGTTAGTCCCAGTAACACCAATCAGTTTCAGTTTTTCTGCAGGTTGATGATAAAAATGCCCCGCTAACTTTGACAACTCTGCATTGAGGTTATCAATATAAATCACAGGAATGCCGTGGCTTTCACGGATTTCACCATGCGTTGCAACATCTTGTGCTTCTGCTAATACTGCCGAAACACCTTGAGCAATTGCTTGAGGAATATAGCGTCTACCATCAGTTTCATGACCTTTAATGGCGATAAAAAGATCACCGCTCGCCGCTTTTCGGCTGTCGAGTGTCATGTCTTTGAGCATCAATGATGGTGCTTGTATCCCGAGTGCCCCTAATAGGTCACTTAAGTTAGGATCGGCCACTTGTATCCTCTTCTTTTTTAATCACAAATTCATTTTTATCGTCTGGCATCAATGCATCAGGTTCTACATTCATTGTTCGTAAAACCGCGCCCATGATTGTGCCAAACACCGGTGCAGATACTGCGCCTCCATAGTACTTACCTGCTTTAGGCTCATTGATTATCACAACCAATGCAAAGCGAGGACGACTTGCAGGTGCAACACCCGCTACATAAGAAATATACTGTTCAATATATTTACCGTCAGGCCCAACTTTTTTCGCCGTTCCTGTTTTAATCGCAACCCGATACCCTTTGATTGCCGCACTCACTCCCCCACCACCAGGTAATGCAACGCTTTCCATCATGTGTACGACGGTTTTCATCACCGGTTCAGGAAAGACTCGAGTTCCAGGTACAGGAGGGTCAACTTTCGTAATAGAAAGAGGTCGGTAAATACCAAAACTACCAATTGTTGCGTAGACACGCGCTAACTGTAACGGTGTTACCATTAGCCCATATCCGAATGAGAAGGTGGCCCTTTCAAGATCGGACCACCGTTGTTTTTTTATTGGAAATATGCCACTACTTTCACCAACTAGCCCCAAGTTAGTTGGTTTCCCGAATCCAAAACGTGAATAGACATCCACAAGTTCAGATGCAGGCATCGCTAACGCTAGTCGTGAAACACCAACGTTACTCGATTTCTGTAATATTCCTGTTATCGACAGCTCATTATATCGTCCTACATCTTTGATTTGATGGCCGTTAATACGATAAGGAACAGTATTAATAACACTATTTTCTTGAATAATATGATTGTGAAGTGCACTCATCACAACCATGGGTTTAACAGTAGAACCCGGTTCAAAAATATCGGTAATAGCACGATTACGCATCGCATCTTTAGGTGTACCCGCTAAATTATTGGGGTTATACGATGGACTATTTGCCATTGCCAGCACTTCACCTGTATTGACATCAACTAAAATTGCTGTTCCCGATTCAGCTTTATTTTTAATAACCGCATTGGTCAATTCGCGATACACCACAGATTGTAAACGCTCATCAATACTTAACATCAAGTTGTGAGCTGCTTGACTGTCTGTTTGAGCGATATTCTCGATAACACGGTTAAAACCATCTTTACGAACAACGCGCTCTCCAGGGGCACCTGTCAGCCACTGATTAAAGCTTTTTTCAACACCCTCAATACCATCACCATCAATATTTGTTACACCAATGATGTGAGCGGTTACTTCACCTGATGGGTAATAGCGTTTTGATTCTTGGCGCATATTAATCCCAGTGATTTTGAGTTTACTAATATAATCACTAATCTCAGGATTCACTTGGCGAGCCAAATAGATAAAACGAGCAGAAGGCGTTGCGACAATCTTTTGCTCAATTTGATTCACTGGCATTTTCAGTGCATCAGCAAGTGCTAACCAACGAGAGTCCGTCATATCGGGATTAGCATCTAATACAACTTTAGGATCTGCCCAAATGGCAAAAACAGGCACGCTAACGGCGAGAGGTCTTCCCATTCTATCGCTGATCATGCCTCTTGCGGTTGGTACTTTTTGCACACGTAGAGAACGCATATCCCCTTCACGAATAAGGGGATCGGGATTAATAACCTGTAAATAGGCAACGCGGATTAATAGCGCGGCTAAAGCGATACCAATACCACCGCAAAGCAACGCAAAACGCCAACTCACAAATCCTGTTTTTTCTTCAGGCTTGCGTAGTTTGGCATTTGACTTTGTCTTTGCTTTCGCTTTTGCCGAACGTGAAAATTTCATACTTGCCTTAATTATTTAGTAACCACGATGTTCTCTTTGGTTGGGTCAACATGGATCATCCCCAAACTATCACTTGAAAAACGCTCTACTCGGCTATGGTCTGCCAGCGCGTTTTCTTCAAGAATGAGATTGCGCCATTCGATCTCTAATACGTTTTTCTCCAGCACTAAACGCTCTTTCTCTGCTGTCAATAAACGAGTTTTATGTGCTGTCGTCACGACATACACTGCAGAAATAATCACTGCAACCAGTAAACATACTGATAATTTGCCATGACGCAGTAGATCCTGCCCAATAACTCCCGGTAATGAGTGTCGTTCAGTAGACATTTATTCCTCAATACGTTGTGCTACACGCAATACGGAGCTCCGTGCCCGTGGGTTTTCTTCAACTTCTACGCCTGTCGGTTTCATCTTGTGAATACTTGATAAGCGAGCACTTCCTAACTCTTTTATCTGCGCTTGTGTGAGAGGAATACCTGCGGGAACAACAGGTCCCTTGCTCTCATCTCGAATAAAACGCTTCACCAATCGATCTTCCAACGAATGGAAACTAATGACTGATAAACGTCCTTCAGGTGCTAACACTGAAACAGCACCTTTTAATGCTTTTTCAATTTCATCTAATTCGCTATTGATATAGATACGAATTGCCTGAAAACTACGCGTTGCTGGGTGTTTATGTCGCTCTTTTACTGGGCTTGCATCGCTAATTAAATCCGCCAATTGCTTAGTTCGAGTCAAAGGCTCTTCTGTTTTGTTACGTGCAACAATGGCGCGAGCAATACGCTTAGCAAAACGCTCTTCACCAAATGTTTTCAATACCCATGTAATGTCGTCTTCTGCGGCTGTCATCAGCCATTGTGCAGCTGATTGCCCTGATGTAGGGTCCATACGCATATCAAGAGGCCCATCACGCATAAAAGAGAAGCCGCGTTCAGGATCATCTAGCTGAGGAGAAGAAACACCTAAATCCAGTAATACACCGTCAATTTTTCCGGCCAAACCAAGCTCATTAACATACTGCTCAATATTTGAAAAAGGCCCATGAACAATAGAAAATCGAGCATCATCAATTTCATTTGCAACAGCAATAGCTTGTGGATCTCTGTCTATCGCAATCAAACGACCTTGTTCACCCAATTGCGATAAAATTAAACGGGAGTGGCCTCCGCGACCAAATGTTCCGTCAATATAAATACCTGAAGGTTTAATATTCAGGCCATTCACTGCTTCATCCAGTAATACACTGGTATGACTAAAATTATTCGTTGTCATTATTTAAAGTGATAAATCCAATAGTCGTGTCGATAACGGTTCCTGTGAGGTTTGCTCGGCGACAATGTCTTGTTCGATCTGTTTGTACCAGACCTGTTCATCCCACAATTCAAATTTATTGAATTGACCGACTAACATGACCTCTTTTGTTAGCCCCGCATGCTGTCTTAGCGTGCTAGCTAACAAAAGACGTCCTGCGCTATCCATTTGGCATTCGCTGGCGTGACCTAATAACAAACGTTGAACTCGACGTTCCGCGGGGTTCATGGAGGACAAAGCCGCTAATTTTAACTCAATCTTTTCCCATTCAGGAAGGGTATAAAGTAATAAACATGGTTGATTGAGATCGATGGTACAAACCATTTGACCTTCAGAAATCTCACTCAGCGTTGTTCGATAACGGGAAGGAACTGTTATTCGCCCTTTGCTGTCAAGATTAACGAGTGTTGCTCCACGAAACATCCTCATTACCCCCAGCTTTGTAATTTACACCACATTATCCCACAAATCCCCACAAATAGAGTTTACGGATGGTATGAAAACGTTGTCAAGCCAGATATAGGAAGCTTTATTTATATTTACAGTAATTTGATAAGCACACTGAAATGTTTAAATTATCGACGAAAAGAAAAATAAAACATTAACACTATGATTAATAGAGATTATTTTTTAAATTCTATTTTTAATCACAAAAAGTAATTATTTATAGTGATTACAAGGAAGAAAATCAGATAAAGAAATCATAATAAGTAAATCATGATTTTTATTATAAAAAACTAATTTATTGCAGTTCATTTACCTTTAGCCAACATAATAATTTGAGGTTGCTTTTATATAAATAAAAATAGCAAGATGAAAAAAAATAATTCAATATCATGAAGATAGTTATTTGTTTTTTTCTTAAGTTTCCCAAAATAAAATTTATCACTTATTAAATTTAAGCAATATCACTTATGGGTACGTCAAAATTTACTCGATTCACTTAGTAAAATGAGAGAAAGAGTAAAAAAAAGCTTAAGATTAATCTCAAATTTAATATTCTCTAAGCAATTCGACATTCTTAAATCAAATAAAACATCCCCGTTTTAATTTAATAAAACGGGGATAGGTATAAATGCAGATAATTACTAACAGAGCGATATCAATTAACGCGCACGTCCCAAACTACCTCGGCGGCATAAGTCACGACGAATACGTGTAATTCCTGCTTGTGGTTTTTGTTCTTCTTCAAGACTCGCAAGAACAAGTTCTAACACGCGTTCTGCGATATCTCGATGTCGTTGAGCGACAGATAAAACAGGACACTCAAGGAAATCCAATAACTCATGATCACCAAAAGTCGCAATAACCAATTGCGTTGGTAAACGACCACTGCGTTGTAAAGTCACATCCATAACCCCTTGTAATAAAGCAAAAGAGGTAGTGAATAACGCATCAGGCATTGGATTGCTATTTAACCATTCAGAAAAAGCAGCAGCCGCAGCTTCTCGTTCATAGCTATTTGCATATAGGTAGGTGACTTCTCTAGGATCATCTTTCCATACATTACGAAAACCTTGTTCACGTAAAAAACTCACAGAGAGTTCAGGAAGTGCACCTAAATAAAGTACAGATTGTGAAGGGAATGCTTTTAATTCTGTTGCCAGCATTTTGGCATCTTCTAAGTCATCACCAACAACGCTGATAAAATGTTCACTTTCTAATGCACGGTCAAGCGCAATAATCGGTAATGAGCGATTTGCCCAACGCTGATAGAAAGGATGCTCGGGTGGCAATGCTGTTGAAACAATAATCGCATCAACTTGACGTTGCAGTAAGTGTTCAACACAACGAATTTCGTTGTCTGGTTGGTCTTCTGAACAGGCAATCAGTAATTGATAACCACGTTGGCGCGCTTGTCGTTCAAGGTAATTTGCGATCCTGGTATAACTGGTATTTTCCAAATCAGGAATAACCAAACCAATAGAACGCGTACGACCAGCACGTAATCCCGCGGCAACAGCGTTCGGGTGGTAATTATGCTCTCTGACCACCGCCATCACTTTTTCAACAGTCTTGTCACTTACACGGTACTGTTTTGCTTTACCATTAATGACATAACTTGCTGTTGTTCGTGAAACACCAGCCAAGCGGGCGATTTCATCCAGTTTCACATTAGCCTCTTTTAATTATTAAATGTGTTATTTGTTACATATTGCTATGAATTTCAGTCATCATGCTGATCTGATTTTGTATTTTAACACAATTTACTGATAAAACCGTATGCGTCAACGTTTCCGTTTATGTCTTTTATCAATTATTTCAATCATCGTTATCTATCAATACGTAATTTTTAAAAAAAAAGCACCATTAGGTGCTTTTTTATCAATTAAAATTAATCTTGATACATTAATTCGATTTCATTTCGATAGCGTTCAGAAATAATTTTACGGCGAAGTTTCAATGTCGGTGTTAATTCACCCGATTCCATTGAAAAGCCTTCAGCAAGAAGAGTAAAGCGCTTAACTTGATGAAAACTTGCAAAGTTTTTTTGCATTTCACGTAAACGTTCATCAAATAACTCTTTAATTTTAGTATGGCGTAATAATTCCATACGATCTTGATATTTTAAATTTAATGCGCGCGCGTGTTCTTCTAATGCCTCAAAGCAAGGCACGATAAGCGCAGAAACAAATTTACGTGTATCCGCAATCACCGCAATATGCTCAATAAAGCGGTCTTGCCCTAATGTTCCTTCGATCATTTGTGGCGCAATGTATTTACCATTTGACGTTTTCATTAAATCTTTTAAACGCTCCGTGATAAATAACATACCATCACTATCAAGTGCACCAGCGTCTCCAGTGCGTAGCCATCCATCTTCTGTAAAGGCTGCCGCCGTATCTTCAGGCTTATTGAAATACCCTTTCATGACAATGCTGCCACGCACTTGGATTTCGTTTTCTTCGCCAATACGTACTTCAACGCCTGGTAATGGGGTACCAATCGATCCTAATTTATATTTGTTCTCTTCCCAACATGAAACCGTTGCGCAGGTTTCTGTCATACCATAGCCATATTTAATATTAATACCGGCTGCCAAGAAGAAACGGATCACTGCATCATCTAAACGAGCACCAGCCGCGGGTAAAAACCGAACTCGCCCCCCTAAAATTTGACGTAATGGATTTAACACTTTTTTATCTGCAAAACGATAACATAAGCGGGAAATAAAATTCTGTTGATGCTGATTCAGTTGTGCTTCACGCTTTTTTTCCCCCTGCTTTATCGCCCATTTAAAAATAAATTGACGAAATACTGAAGCTTGAGACACTTTATCTTGAATAGCGCTATACACTTTTTCATAAAAGCGAGGAACTGCGCACATCACCGTCGGTTTAACCGCACTCATTGCTTCTCTGACGGCATGAGTGTCTGTTAAATACACATTAACCGCACCTGTATGCATCACATAGAAGCTCCACGCGCGTTCAAAAACGTGAGAAAGGGGTAAGAAACAGAGCGAAACATCTTTATCAGATAATGAAAGGCGCTCATCATGTAGGTAAAGTTGCGATGCCAGACTTGTATAGTCGAGCATAACGCCTTTCGGCTCTCCAGTCGTTCCTGATGTATAAATCAGAGTAAAGAGATCATCTAAACTGCATTCATTAATACGCTGTTTTAATACGTCATCATGCTGAAATTCTAACTGATTAGTTAAACTTTCCAGATAGCATGAAGGTGTATTTTCGTTTAACACAACCTCAGAGTTAAAGACAATAATATGTTCAAGCTGAGGGCATAACGCTAATAATTCAGAAACAATATCGTATTGTTTTTGGTCACCAACAAAAAGAATGCGAATATTCGCATCATTTAAAATGTAAGCGGCTTGTTCAACACTACTTGTTGCATAAAGAGGAACCGTTACTGCACGTAGTTGCAAAGATGCAATATCAGCTAAGGACCAATCAATGGTGTTTTGAGAAAAGATCCCGATGTTTTCTTGAACATCCACACCCATTTCTAATAATGCATTTGAGAGTGCGCGTGTTTTCTTTTCAACTAACTTCCATGACATGTCGATCTTACGCTTAGCATCCCACTGACGATAAGCAATTTTATTCCCGCTGTGCAAAAACTGCATCTGCAATCTTCTAATTATATGATAATCATGAAGATTATTATTAGTTATCATAATTTTCCTGCTATTTATGGAAAAGCGACCGTGTAATGAAACTGAAATGAAGAAAAAGCGTCTCTTACAATTTCAGCTTACACATGTTCGCTGACTCGAATAAAAGTCTAAGTGATCCTCCCAAATAAAGGAATTCAAATTTACATAAATTTGTAAAATTGTGAGTTATGAAAAGTTTTGTCAGAAAAAGCTATATCATCACCGTGAGAAAAATAAATATTATGATCTTATTTTTTATGGAAGGCTGAAAAGAAAAGCTGATAAATAACAATGGGTAATTATCATAACTTAATCAATGAAAATCTAAATAGGAGGGATATTATTGCAAAAAATAGCTTTAACAGAGTTATAATACGAATAAGAGTCATTATTACAAAGAATGGGCAAAAATAGTGACAGCTATCTAATTTAGTTTACCTAACTGCATCAACGCCATTTGGGGTCATTGACCGAATAACTAATGTTACCTGCCACTATTTCTGCATAATTAGTCATAAACACTAATTATGAGCAAAAACACTCTAGTTTTGACAAACTTCACTTAATAAATTTTTCATCCATAAATGCCCTTTATCACGCGCTGTTGACTCATGCCAAATCAAGTAACATGGACGCTCTGTTTTTTCCCAAGGTAACGACACGGCTTTAATATCTAATTGCTCAGAATAACTCTCAACTAACCATCTTGGTGCAATAGCCACCAAATAAGTTCTAGATACAATATTTAATACACTATTTAAATCTGTCCCTTGATAAGTGATTAAATCTTCCCAATGAGTATCTTTATAATAAGGTGCACTAAATGAACCAACATCATCTAAAGAAACAATGGAATGTTGTTCATTTAATAACATTTCTTGAGTCACACTTTCTTTAATGCGAGGATGTTTATTAGAAACAGCCAAAACAACGTCGTCATTAAATAGTGGTTGTGAATGAAATTCAGTCTTTTCAAATTCCTTATAGCTAATAAAAAACTCAATTTCTTGATATTTTAATTGGTGCTCTATATTGCTATTTAAATAAGATTTAATATTAACATTAATATTAGGTGTTTCATTTTTAATTTGTTCAACTATTTTGGGTGCTAATTTTATATCTAAAGGGCTACAAATAGATAAATTAAATATACGTTCACTTTGTTCTGGTTCAAACCCTGCACCGGGAAGCTCGTTCTGAACCAATTGTAACGCTTGTCTCACGGGACCAAAAAGTTGTTTAGCTCTTAATGTAGGTTGAATACCTCGGCCATAACGAACAAATAATTCATCATTAAACATTACCTTAAGGCGAGATACTGCATTACTTACTGCGGGTTGTGACATGCCCAATACTTGTGCAGCACGAGTAACATTCTGCATTTGCATAACAGCATCAAATACCGTTAATAAATTAAGATCAACATTACGTAAATGCATATCTGCTGATTCTCTACTGGTAACTGTTGCTGATGTGTAATCCGTCATTTCTTACTCCACTATGTTATCATAATAGCCAAATAAATATTATTAACCGAATATTATTAATAATAGATACACTTTAACTATCACTTAAACTATTTATTAAAATTTATTATTCATCATCCATGCATATAACTAAACACATAAGTTTCATATCAATAAAAAATATATTTCATACAAATAATGAAATTTGATATTAAAATTACATGTATAGAAAATGATTATATCAATATATATTACAACCTGTTTTACCTTCTGCCTTGCAAATAATAAAACAAAGTATGATAAAAATCATAATAAAATAATGTACTTTCACTCCTAAAATAGGTATCCGACACCTATTACCTTTTATAATACAATGATTTTTATTCTTACATTCAAAACGTTGCTCACATTCATCAATCATCCTTTCCCTAATACCCTCTTTTTTTCTATCAACTGGCTGATTAAAAAAAAAGCAAACAATTGTTTAATTTTTCATTTCACTCTTTTTCAAACAATGTATGGAACATTAACCCAATCAATGAATGCTTAATAGTTATAATCATTAGTAAAAATTTAGATATTAGTCAGAATCACTGTGATAAATTTAAAAATAACACTGACAAATGAATTAATAAATTCCAATGCTTGACATCTTTATTGGTATTAGGTATCAATAAATACAGATTATTGAGAACTTATCTAAGGATGTTTCATGTTAAACGCAATTTTACTATCAAGCCTACTACTACTCGCAACTTTTATGCGCGGTCGGCTTATGGGTAAAAAGTGAAACACACCTGCCCTTAGAGAGAAAACCCGCGCTAGTCGCGGGTTTTTTTATACCTGGGAGAGCGCAAACAGCAAATAAAAAGAGAAAGGAACAGATTATGAGCAATAACGTGATTATTTTTGATACCACATTGAGAGATGGTGAACAAGCATTGCAGGCGAGCTTAAGCGTAAAAGAGAAGTTACAAATTGCTTACGCTTTAGAGCGTTTAGGTGTGGATATCATTGAAGCGGGCTTTCCTGTTTCTTCTCCTGGTGATTTTGAATCCGTACAAACCATTGCACGCGAAATAAAAAATAGCCGTATTTGTGCATTAGCACGCTGCGTTGATAACGATATTGATGTTGCAGCAGAGTCTTTAAAAGTCGCAGAAGCTTTTCGTATCCACGTATTCTTGGCAACCTCGGCATTGCACGCTGAACATAAATTGAAGAAATCATTTGAAGATATTATTCAAATGGGCGTGAACTCAATAAAACGTGCTCGTCGTTATACCGATGATGTGGAGTTTTCTTGCGAAGATGCCGGCCGTACTCATATTGATAATTTATGTCGAATTGTTGAAAACGCAATTAATGCTGGTGCAACCACGATTAATATTCCAGATACCGTAGGTTATACAACGCCCTATCAGTTTGGTGGCATTATCACCAACTTGTTTGAGCGTGTTCCCAATATTGATAAAGCCATTATTTCCGTTCACTGCCATGATGATTTGGGTATGGCTGTCGCTAACTCCATTACCGCAGTACAAGCAGGCGCAAGGCAAGTAGAAGGAACCATTAATGGCTTAGGTGAACGTGCAGGTAACTGCGCATTAGAAGAAGTCATTATGGCGATAAAAGTGCGTGAGCAAATGATGAATGTTCAGACACGCATTAATCACAAAGAAATTTATCGTACCAGCCAATTAGTCAGTCAATTATGTAATACGCCAATTCATGCTAATAAATCTGTTGTTGGCTCCAATGCATTCGCGCATTCATCGGGTATTCACCAAGATGGCGTTTTGAAGAACCGAGAAACCTACGAAATCATGACTCCAGAATCAATCGGATTAAAAGAAGTGCAATTAAATTTAACTTCTCGCTCAGGTCGTGCAGCTGTTAAACATCGTATGGAAGAGATGGGTTATCGTGAGACAGATTATAACTTGGATACTTTATATTCGGCCTTCTTACGCTTGGCAGATAAAAAAGGCCAAGTCTTTGATTACGATTTAGAAGCTTTAGCATTTATGGGACAACAGCAACAAGAGCCTGATGAGTTTGTCATGAATTACTTTAATACTCAATCTGGTTCATCAACCGTTGCTACTGCAAGTGTCAGCATTACTCATGGTGACAAAGAAATTACTGAAGCAGCAACGGGTAATGGTCCCGTCGATGCAGTTTATCAAGCCATCTCGCGTGCAACGGGTTATCCATTGAAATTAGTCACTTATCAATTAACAGCTAAAGGTGAAGGCAGAGATGCTTTAGGGCAAGTTGATATCGTCGTTGAATATCAAGGACGTAAATTTCATGGAATGGGTTTAGAAACTGACATCGTAGGTTCATCAGCGAATGCCATGATCCACGTTATTAATAGCATTTGGCGATCAGAGCAAGTCGAAATAGAAAAACGCAAACAACATACAACACAAGAAGCGGTTTAATTATGTCAAAAAATTATCATATTGCAGTATTACCCGGAGATGGTATTGGTCCTGAAGTCATGGCTCAAGCGCAAAAAGTGATGAAGGCAGTTAGTGAACGTTTCTCACTCAATATCACAACAAAAGAATACGATATCGGTGGCATTGCCATTGATAAACACAGCACTCCGTTGCCCACAGATACCTTAGTAGGTTGTGAACAAGCAGATGCGATTTTATTTGGTTCTGTCGGTGGTCCTAAATGGGAACATTTACCCGCAAACGAACAGCCAGAACGCGGTGCTTTATTACCATTACGTAAGCATTTTAAATTGTTCTGCAATTTACGCCCTGCTCGCTTATATGAAGGTTTAGAAGCCTACTGCCCATTGCGTGCTGATATCGCACAACGTGGTTTTGATATTTTATGTGTACGTGAATTAACCGGTGGTATCTATTTCGGTCAACCTAAAGGTCGTGAAGGTGAAGGTGCACAAGAGCGTGCTTTTGATACTGAAATTTATCATCGTTATGAAATTGAACGTATTGCACGCTTTGCGTTTGAATCGGCGCGTAAACGCCGTCATAAAGTAACCTCAATTGATAAAGCTAACGTATTACAAAGCTCTATTTTATGGCGAGAGGTTGTAACTGAGATCGCAAAAGAGTACCCAGATGTTGAAATTCAACATATGTACATTGATAACGCAACAATGCAGTTAATTAAAGATCCTTCTCAGTTTGATGTATTGCTGTGTTCCAATATTTTTGGCGATATTTTATCTGATGAATGCGCGATGATCACCGGCTCTATGGGAATGTTACCCTCTGCTAGTGTCAACGAAGAACGCTTTGGTTTATATGAACCCGCAGGAGGCTCAGCCCCTGATATAGCAGGTAAAAACATTGCCAACCCTATTGCACAAATACTGTCTGCTGCACTGTTATTACGTTATAGCTTTAATGAAGATAATGCAGCTCAAGCCATTGAAGATGCAATCACACAAGTCTTAGCAAAAGGCTATCGCACCGCAGATTTAGCGGGCGATGGTAACGCAATTACAACCACCGAAATGGGTGATCGTATTGCTCAATATATTCGTGAAGGGGCATAACATGGGTAAAACATTATATCAAAAAATTTATGATGCACATGTTGTCAGAGAAGTGAGTGATGAAACACCCATTTTGTATATCGATCGACATTTAGTGCATGAAGTCACATCGCCTCAAGCCTTCGATGGATTAAGAACAAAAGGTCGCCCTGTTCGTCAACCGAATAAAACCTTTGCAACGATGGATCACAACGTATCAACACAAACTAAAGATATTAATGCTTGTGGTGATATGGCAAGAATTCAAATGCAAGAATTAATGAAAAACTGTCAAGAGTTTGGCGTCACGCTGTACGATTTAAACCATCCTTATCAAGGCATTGTTCACGTGATGGGGCCAGAACAAGGCTTAACCTTACCAGGCATGACGATTGTTTGCGGTGATTCACATACAGCAACTCATGGGGCTTTTGGCTCATTAGCGTTTGGAATTGGTACTTCAGAAGTTGAACATGTTTTAGCAACTCAGACCTTAAAACAATCTCGTGCCAAAACATTAAAAATCGAAGTTCAGGGTAAAACCGCTATTGGGATCACGGCGAAAGATATCGTATTAGCCATTATCGGTAAATTAGGGAGTGCTGGTGGTACGGGCTATATTGTTGAATTTGCGGGTGAAGCCATTGAAGCTTTAAGCATGGAAGGTCGAATGACCTTATGTAATATGGCGATTGAAATGGGTGCTAAAGCAGGTTTAGTCGCACCTGATGACACCACTTTTGACTACTTAAAAGGGCGTCAATTTGCACCTAAAGGTCAGTCATGGGATGAAGCTGTCGCGTATTGGAGAACCTTAAAATCTGATCATGATGCAACGTTTGATGCCACAATCACGATTAATGCGGCAGAGATTGCACCGCAAGTCACGTGGGGCACTAACCCAGGGCAAGTTATTGCTATTGATCAAATAGTTCCGTTATTGAATAGCTTTAATGATCCCGTTGAACGCGCTTCTGCTGAAAAAGCCTTGGCTTATATGGGATTAAGTGAAGGTATCAACTTAACAGATGTCACTATCGATAAAGTCTTTATTGGCTCTTGTACAAACTCACGTATTGAAGATTTACGAGCTGCTGCTGAAATCGCAAAAGGCCATAAAGTCGCCTCGCATGTTCAAGCGATTGTCGTTCCAGGCTCTGGGCCTGTTAAAGCCCAAGCGGAAGCGGAAGGCTTAGATAAAATCTTTATTGAAGCAGGCTTTGAATGGCGCTTACCCGGCTGTTCAATGTGTTTAGCTATGAATAACGACCGATTAAATCCGGGCGAACGCTGTGCATCCACTAGCAACCGTAATTTTGAAGGTCGCCAAGGGCGTGGAGGTCGAACACATTTAGTCAGTCCTGCAATGGCGGCAGCAGCGGCTATTAATGGCCATTTTGCCGATATTCGTACATTTGCAGTAGCATCTTAAAGGAGAACATGATGAATAAATTTACTCAACACACGGGTATTGCGGTTCCTTTAGATGCGGCGAATGTGGATACCGACGCCATTATTCCTAAGCAATTTTTGCAGAAAGTAACACGTACAGGCTTTGGTAAACACCTATTTCATGATTGGCGTTTTTTGGATGATGAAGGCACTCAGCCTGATCCTGCATTTATTTTAAATCAATCAATTTACCAAGGTGCTTCTATTTTATTGGCACGAGAAAACTTTGGTTGTGGATCATCTCGTGAACACGCACCTTGGGCATTAACTGATTATGGTTTTCACGCTGTTATCGCCCCCAGCTTTGCGGATATTTTTTATGGGAATGCATTTAATAATCAATTATTACCAATCAAATTAAGTGATGGTGAAGTCTCACAATTATTTGATTGGGTAAAAGAACATGCGGGTACCCCAATTACCGTTGATTTAGTGGCTCAAGAGGTTAGAGCGGGAGAATTACATTTCTCTTTTGAAATTGACTCATTTCGCCGCCACTGCATGATTGAAGGATTAGACAGTATTGGATTAACGCTACAACACCAAGATGAGATTAGTGCTTACGAGGCAAAACAACCCGTTTTTATGCGCTAACTAGAGCAATTTTTCACCTTCTTCTACTTTCTGTGATGTTTACTTTGTCATTCTTGCCGTAAATTCATTTACGGCTTTTTTTTGCCCCAACAAAACTATTTCATACATAATCCATAAAAAAGCCAGTGATTAATCATCACTGGCCGGTAATCACCGAATGCTCAAATGGGGGAGTCTGTCAGTATTCGTCATTTCTGATAACTAACATGAGAGCTAACTTTAAACACAATCATTATCGGTTTAATATAAGGAAATTAAAATTGATCACTTTATTAAGGGATTTCCTCTTTTATGATCTCACCCCGCTTAGAGTTACAATTTATTCGCTTATGGCAAACCTTTCAGGGAAAAGCAACCGAAACAACGTTACAAGAATTAGCCCAAACCCTGCATTGCACACGTCGTCATGTCCGCTCTTTATTAAATAAAATGCAAGAAATAGGTTGGATACATTGGCAAGCAGAAGTCGGCAGAGGTAAAAAATCCACGCTTATTTTTCATTCTAATGCATTTGAGATCCAACAAAATCGCGCCGAAAGGCTGATAGAAGAGAATGATATTGAAAAGCTTGTCGCACTTATGGGTGATAAAGATTCTGTACGCCAAATGGTGCTCTCACAGATTGAAAAAAGCTTTCATCCCGGTCAACAATTGCTGCGTATTATTTACTATCGTCCTTTTAGAAATTTACTCCCTGGAACACCATTAAGACGCTCTGAATTACATTTAATGAGTCAGATATTCAACTCATTAGTCCATCTAAAAGAGGAAAATGGGGAAATCGAAGCCGAATTAGCTCATCATTGGCAAATGATCACAGAGCAACATTGGCGATTTTATTTACGTCCTTCTATCTATTTCCATCATGGTCGAGAGCTCACTCTTGAAGATATCAGTACATCTTTAATGAGAATGAAATACTGCAACCCTCTTTATGCACATATAGAACAAATTTCTTCACCTCAACCTTATGTGCTCGATATTTTCTTAAGCGAAGCAGATAAGCAGTTTGCAACGTTATTAGGCAGCCCACAAGCCGTTATTTTGCCACAAGAATGGGCATCACTCCCCTCTTTTGCACAACACCCTATTGGTACAGGCGCTTATCAAGTGATCGCTAATGATAAACACAAACTACAAATCAAAGCTTTTAATCGCTATTTTGGTTTACGGGCATTATTAGATGAAATTGATATTTGGGTGGTTCCAGAACTGAATAACAAGATGGTCTGTTCAACTATTCATTTAACAGATGATGATACCAATAAAGATTCGCTAGAAAGTCGTAAAGAGGAAGGGTGCTATTTTCTACTTTATGATAGTCGCTCCAAGCAGTGTCAGCAGACTGAAATAAGGGAATGGTTAAGCAGCGTGTTAACGCCTGTTAATATGCTAACGCATTGCGATCCTTTCTATCAACGCCATTGGTCTCCTGCTTATGGGTTATTACTTCATTGGCATCACAGTAAATTAATTCGCCAACATCCAAAACCGACTTCATTAACAAAACTCACTGTGACTCTTTATAAAGAGCATCATGAATACAGCACTATTGCAGATTTAATAAAAAGCATTTTATCTCAGTATGATATTGAACTGACTATTCAAATACTTGATTATGAACAATGGTATTATGGTGAAGCTAATAGTGATATTTGGTTAGCAACCGTGAATTTTTACAAGCCGCTAGAGTTCTCCATATTTGCAGCACTTTATGAATTACCCCTCTTTCACCAATGTTTGGGAGCATCGTTTTCACAAGAGCTCTCATTATGGCACCAAAAATCGTTGCCACTCGAAGAGTGGTGTCGCCAACTAACACAAGATATTTGGCTTTATCCTCTATTTCACCATTTGCTAGAACTACAAGGACAAAGAACCATACGGGGTGTCAAAATGAATACTTTTGGCTGGTTTGATTTTAAATCAGCATGGTTTACACCGGATATTGATACACCACAATTAAAATAGGTTCCTGTCTCTTTTCAGTGTTCAGATTAGCCCTTATTTACGTTAATTCACAGAAACCTTGAAAGTTATAAACATCCACATAAACACTTAGGGGATTTATTCACTTTTTCTGTGGATATCTATGTGAAAAAGAGTGAGATAATCAGGGTATAGTTTTTATATTGTTAGGAAGGCTGTTGATACAAATTTTAAAATATCACTTATAATTCAAATTAGTAGCAAGTTTTTAATGCCTATTTCAGCGATTGGGTAAAACAATTAAAATCCCCTTCGGCTCAAATCGTATAAAAAATATACACAGGGTGTTTTATCCACAGGTTATGCCGATTAGTTAAACAAAATAGGGTAATTTTGGCAAATATCTGCAAAAGTCAAGGCTGTAAATCAGAACAGTGATCTTACTTTCTGTGAGTTATCCCATAAAGCTGTGGATAACCTAGTGTAAAAGCCTGTTTATGATCTCAGGATAACCGTGCACAACTTAAAATAATAAATTTCATTTGGCGAATTAACTCAAAAAAATGATGATATATCATGCTATTATGATTTAAATAAAATAAAGCTAAATACGCTATCAATAACCTGTTTTTTCTGCCTATTATTTATACAAGAAGATAATAACTATGTTTATGCCACCACGAGCCCCCGAAAATGAACACGTTTTATTAGAACGAGCAAAAGCGCTTGCGGGTTATACTTTTGGTGAACTTGCTACCTTTGCACAACTTCCTATCCCCATTGACCTTAAAAGAGATAAAGGCTGGGTAGGTATGTTGTTGGAATATTATTTAGGTGCAAGTGCAGGTAGCAAACCTGAACAAGACTTCAGTGAATTGGGCATTGAGCTCAAAACCATTCCAATTGATAGATTTGGTATGCCTTTAGAAACGACTTTTGTCTGTGTCGCCGCATTAACTGGAAACAGCGGTATTACATGGGAAAATAGCCATGTAAAACACAAGCTTTCAAAAGTGTTATGGGTGCCTGTTGAAGGAGAAAGGACAATACCATTAGCACAACGTCGCGTCGCTTCTCCGTTACTTTGGCGCCCTAATAGTACGGAAGAAAATCTATTACGTCATGATTGGGAAGAGCTCATGGATATGATTGTGTTAGGTAAAGTAGAAAGCATTACTGCACGCCATGGACAAGTCTTACAAATCCGTCCCAAAGCGGCAAACAGTAAAGCATTAACAGAAGCTATTGGTGAAGATGGGCAGCGTATTATGACCTTACCTAGAGGCTTCTATTTAAAAAAGAATTTTACCGCACCTCTACTTGCTCGTTATTTCCAACTATAAAATACCCTGTGTCATTAAGTTAAATCACACAGGGTATTGATAAACAATCTTGATTAGTGATTAACGATAAACAATACCGCCATCAGTTAAAATTGCTTGTCCTGTAATATAGTCAGAGTCATCACTTGAGAGGAAAGCAACAAGGGCTGCGACATCATTAGGCGTTTGAGCACGCCCTAACGCAATACCTTCAACATATTTTTTATAGGTCTCACCTTTTGGTGCCCCAGTTATCTCCGAAAAACGCTCATCAATCTCAACCCACATATCAGTACCTACAATACCAGGGCAGTAAGCATTGACCGTAATACCCGCGCTGGCATACTCTTTTGCTGCTGCTTGAGTCAGCGCGCGTACCGCAAATTTAGTTGCTGAATAAACACCTAACATTGCAAAGCCATCATGCCCAGCAATAGATGAAGCGTTAATAATTTTACCTTTATGACCCCGTGCCTTAAATTTTTCTGCGGCGGCTTGAATACCCCACATAGTTCCATTTACGTTTATTTTGAAGATCCTATCCATATCTTCAGGTGTGACGTCAGCCAGAGGTTTTACTTGTGCAATGCCCGCATTATTAATCATGACATCAAAACCACCTAATGTCTTTTCAGCGTGCTCAACAGCTGCAAAAACGTCATCGCGCTGACTAATATCAGCAGTAAAAATTGTTGTTTTACGCCCTAATGCTTCAATCTCTTTTGCGACATCCGCTAACTTATCTGCTTTCAAGTCAACCAGAGCAATATCAGCACCATCTTTTGCTAAACGCAATGCAATGCCACGGCCAATTCCCTGAGCAGCGCCTGTAACTAAAATTACTTTACCATTCAAAGCCATTGTCTTTCTCCTGAATATTTACAGATGAAAAAGCCCTTATAAAAAGAACTTTGTTAATAGATTAACAGTAGCAATTAAACGGACGAGTGACAAAATTACAATTATTCACTAATAAATTCGGTAATACCGATCAAACATTCTGTAAATAATTATCATTCAGAATAATGGCTTAATAAAAAGGAAAATAAGCACGAGAAAGAGCAGAAAAAACATTCAAGTAGGATCTGAATTTGTTAGCAAAAAATGCTTAACTCATTCATAGATAGAGTAAAAAACAAAAAGCGATACCTAATAGATATCGCTTTCTCTTTATTTTCAGGGATTAACAGACCTTATTTTTTTGCGGCTTGCAGATATAACATATCAAGAGCAATAGTTGCTCCTGCAAGTGCTGTAATATCTGATTGATCGTAAGCGGGAGAAACTTCAACCAAATCCATACCGACAATATTTAACGGTTGTAATGCACGTAAAATCTTCAGTGCTTTATCGGTTGTTAAACCGCCTACAACTGGTGTGCCTGTTCCTGGTGCAAACGCAGGATCAAGACAATCAATATCAAAAGTCAGGTAAACAGGTAAATCGCCAACAATGCTTTTGATCTGATCGACAAGATCGGATACACCACGATCGTTAACTTGTGCTGCATTCAATACAGTGAAACCATTATCACTGTCATGATCAGTACGAATACCAATTTGAACAGAGTGGTTAGGATCGATTAATCCTTCATTGGGAGCATGGAAAAACATTGTGCCATGGTCAAATTTACTGCCATTACCATAAGTATCAGTATGTGCATCAAAATGAACTAATGCCATTTTACCAAAATGTTTTGCATGAGCGCGTAATAAAGGTAGTGTAACAAAATGGTCACCACCAAACGTTAAGCATTTTTTACCTGCTGCTAATAACTTCTCTGTATGAGCTTGTAACTTATCGCTCATATCCTGTGCATCACCGAAGTTAAAGACTAAGTCACCACAATCAACAACGCTTAAACGTTCACGCATATCGAAATCCCACGGCCAGCGATTACCTTCCCACGCTAAATTCGTTGAGATTTGACGAATAGCACCTGGTCCATGACGAGTTCCTGCACGACCAGACGTTGCCATATCAAAAGGCACTCCCGTAATAACCCAGTCTGCATCACTGCTGTAAGGCTGAAAATTCAGTGGAAAACGTAAAAAACCAAATGCATTAGAGATCAATGAATTATCAGTCTCATTACCTAACGTACTATTTTTCATGCTATTACCTCTGTTACTTATAAAAAATAAGCAACATATAATCAATATGATAGATAAAGAGTGATGTTTAAAGACATCACTCTTGCATTAAAAAGTGAAGAATTACTCTTCTTCTTCCAGATACGTATAACCGTATAAACCACTTTCAAATTCAGTCAGGAATTGCTCTTGTAACGCTTCATCTAACTGCGCATTTTTTACTTGAGTACGGAAACGATCTAACAGCACGGTAGGATTTAACTTAACGTACTGGAGCATATCGGCAACCGTATCACCTTCTTCACTTTGCTCATAGGTCAGATTACCTTTCTCATCAAGGTAAACGTCAACAGCGGCAGTATCACCAAATAAGTTATGCATATTACCGAGAATTTCCTGATAAGCCCCGACCATAAAGAAACCGATCATGGGTGGATATTCAGGATCATAAGCGGGCATTGGCATTGTGGTTTCAACCCCATCACCATCCACATAGTGATCAATAATACCATCTGAGTCACAAGTGATATCGAGCAACACTGCACGACGATCAAGCGGTTTATCTAGCCCTTCAATAGGTAATACAGGGAATAACTGGTCGATCCCCCATGCATCAGGTAAAGATTGGAACAGTGAAAAGTTAACATAGAACTTATCTGACATACGTTCTTGTAACTCATCAATAATAGGGCGATGAGCACGATTACTCGGATCCAAATCGTACTGAATACGACGGCAGATGTTCAAATACAGCTCTTCTGCCCATGCACGCTCTGTTAGGCTTAACATGCCGTGAACATATTGAGTATGCACATCGTGTAAGTCTAATTGGCTATCGTGTAACCATTCACGTAATGAACGACTATTCCCCTTCGTTTGCATCTCTTCCCAGGTTTCCCAAAGGCTAGCGATCGGTCTTGCAGCATCTTCCTCAGGAGGGGTTATTGCCGTAAATTCATTACGTTCAACACCAATCACATTAGAAATTAATACAGTATGGTGTGCCGTTAATGCACGACCCGATTCAGTAATAACGGTGGGATGTGGTAAATCATTTTCATCACATGCGTCACCAATCGCCCAAATAACGTTATTCGCATATTCATTAAGGCCATAGTTAACAGAGCAATCAGATTGTGAACGAGTACCTTCATAGTCCACACCTAAACCACCACCCACATCGAAATACTGAATATTTACACCTAATTTATGCAGTTCAACATAGAAGCGTGCAGATTCGCGAACACCGGTAGCAATATCACGGATATTTGCCATTTGTGATCCCAAATGGAAATGCAATAATTGCAGACTATCTAAGCGATCTGCTTGGCGTAACATATCAATTAACTGCAGAACTTGTGTCGCTGCTAAACCAAATTTTGATTTTTCACCGCCACTTGCTTGCCATTTACCTGATCCTTGAGAAGCAAGACGAGCACGAACGCCTAAACGAGGAATAACTTCTAAACGTTCAGCTTCTTCAAGAACCATTTTAATCTCAGACATTTTCTCAATAACTAAGAAAACTTTATGTCCAAGTTTTTCACCTGTAAGCGCTAAGCGAATATACTCACGGTCTTTATAACCATTACAAACAATCACAGAACTTGTCATATTGGCATGAGCAAGTACTGCCATTAATTCCGCTTTAGAGCCAGCCTCTAAACCTAAAGGCTCTCCTGCATTCACTAATGATTCAATAACGCGACGTTGTTGGTTAACTTTAATCGGATAAACTAAAAAATAGTCACCTTGATAACCATAGGATTTACGCGCACGATGAAACGCAGCATTAATCGAACGTAAACGATGTTGTAGTATTTGAGGAAAGCAAAAAAGTGCAGGTAACCGCAGATTCGATTGCTCTTCTTGGACTCGTTTAACTAATTCAGTTAAATCAAAAGTAGCCTCAGGAACATCAGGATTAGGACAAACGCTAATATTTCCCCGATTATTCGCTAAATAGTAACCGCCCCCCCAATATGCAATGTTATAGGTCTGCTGCATCTTACGAGCGATGTTATCATTCATGACATTCTCCTTAGGGAGTATGAGTTTATACCTTGCCTGTCACCATAGTAGTCAATTATCTGACAAAAATCTGAAACGACTGATAAATAACAGTTGGAAGTAATGACTCACTATATATTTTTATATGATTATCCAGCTATACGCAGGACATAATAGTAGAAAGTTCTTGAGTTAACCTATAACGAGTTAACACAATCACCTATTGGCAAGTAACAGACAACTTCGCTCTAAAGAAAAAGAGCTCAAAGAGGAAATTACTCTAGATATACTATGTGTATAGTATTGGTGAGTACGGTTTTGGTTTTTGAAAAGACTAACCTGTAGACAATGGATCATTACCCATTCACTCCACACATGGCTTAACCCTATAAGCCATTTCCCTAACAGAGAAACAGGATCAGAAATCCTGCGGTTTACACTGTGTTCAGATTTCACAGTAACCGCGAGGTTATACCTTTAGTTAGGTAAAAATGCAAAGCAAAAAGTACAAAAAAATTTTTTTTCTCTAATCGCTATTTTCTTGATACAAAAATAGCAAGTAACAAAAAATAAGATTAACTGTTTGATTCTGCTTTATCCCTATATTTGATTAAAAAAAACTGGAATTAAAGAGAAAAGAGTCCTAAAATGGACGTCTAGATGTTAAAACATCCATCCTTAAACCGTTTGTATTAAGGTAACGAGATATAATGACTACACACCTTTTTACTTCTGAATCAGTCTCAGAAGGTCATCCTGATAAAATTGCAGATCAAATTTCTGATGCTGTTCTGGATGCAATTTTAGAACAAGATCCAAAAGCACGCGTTGCCTGCGAAACTTACGTTAAGACAGGCATGGTGATGGTAGGCGGAGAAATTACCACCAAAGCTTGGGTCGATATCGAAGAAATTACACGTAACACTGTTCGTGAAATCGGCTACACCAGTTCTGACATGGGCTTTGATGCTAATTCCTGCGCAGTTATCAGTGCGATTGGTAAACAATCACCGGATATCAACCAAGGTGTTGACCGTGCAAATCCACTAGAACAAGGCGCTGGTGACCAAGGTTTAATGTTTGGTTATGCAACCAACGAAACTGACGTATTAATGCCAGCTCCAATTACTTATGCTCATCGCTTAGTTCAACGCCAAGCACAAGTCCGTAAAAATGGAACTTTATCTTGGTTACGCCCTGATGCGAAAAGCCAAATTACCTTCCAATATGACAACAATAACGTTGTTGGTATTGATGCTGTTGTGTTATCAACTCAACACTCTGAAGATATTTCACAAAAAGATCTGCATGAAGCGGTGATGGAAGAGATCATTAAGCCCGTTCTACCCGCAGAATGGCTAAATGAACAAACTAAATATTTCATCAACCCAACGGGTCGTTTTGTTATTGGTGGACCAATGGGTGATTGTGGCTTAACAGGCCGTAAAATCATTGTCGATACTTACGGCGGTATGGCGCGTCATGGCGGTGGTGCTTTCTCTGGTAAAGATCCATCGAAAGTAGACCGTTCAGCGGCTTATGCTGCACGTTACGTTGCAAAAAATATTGTAGCAGCCGGTTTAGCTGATCGTTGTGAAATCCAAGTTTCTTACGCAATCGGTGTGGCAGAGCCAACATCAATTATGGTAGAAACATTTGGTACTGAAAAAGTCCCAACAGCACAACTGGTTCTGCTAGTGCGTGAATTCTTTGACTTACGTCCTTATGGGCTCATTCAAATGTTAGATTTACTGCACCCAATCTACCAAAAAACCGCGGCTTACGGTCACTTTGGTCGTTCAGAATTCCCTTGGGAAGCAACAGATAAAGCTGAAATCTTACGTGAAGCAGCTGGCTTAAAATAAGTCTCTTACCAATAACGTCACGTGATTGATTTTACTAAGACCACATCTTTATGGATGTGGTTTTTTTATGGTTTCTATTTATAAAGTCTATAAAAAAACCCCGTATCATACGGGGTATCAATAAGAGAAAGCGAGAAATAGAAATTTATGATGAAACGGTTTCTTATAAAAAGTTAATAAAATTAATTAGGATAATTAATCCACTCACCACCATTTAATTTGATATAAGACTGTCCTTGATAATCAATCACAACCGTAGCTTGGTTTTCTGCAACATTAGCAGTTTGAGGAAGTTCACTGACTAATGCATTCCAATCGATAACAGATTGATTAAAGATCTCCCCATTTACATTACGAGAAATAAACTCAGAAATAGCTAAATAGCTACTTGGTTCATCAACAATCACAGGAGGATAAAATTGTGCTCGGTTTTTTATTCCAGTAAAACGAATACCGACAGGTACGGTAGTAATGCTTTGGCTTGGAATATCTCTTAACCCTGACATTTGTGTTTTATCACCTTGTAAAGCCGCACCATGCTCAGGCACAATCACCACCATCACTTTTCTTCCTTTTTTATCTAGCTCATTCATAAAGTTATCTAAATTATCAAGTAATGTAGAGGCTCTCTTGCCATAATCAGCAGTGCTATTCTCTCCTACATAGCGGTTACCATCATGTAGTGATATCAAGTTCACAAAGGTCACAGTCCGATTCTCATTAGACAACTCTCTCGCTTTCAACCAACGTTGTAATGTTTCCTTATCATTGTAAATTTTGGTGCCATCAAATGCGGTAATTTGATGAGAAAGATTTTCTTGATCTTGCAAAGCGATATGAAGATCACCAAGTTGCTGAACCTCTTTAAGGTAATTACCAAACTTTCCGTTATGGTCAAGCACTAATTTCTTAGCAAATCCTAATGATGATAAATTATCCATTAGCAAGCATTGTGTCTCTGTGGGATCGTATAAATCAGAGTGTTGAGTCTGACCACAACTTGCGCGTAATAATCTTAACGATGCAGGACCACTATAAGAAGATACTGTATTAAAGTGGCTAAATAGCACATCAAAGTTCCCCCAAATGGGGTGTTCTTGCAGTCCAACTGCCGCCACATCCGCGGTAGAAAGTGAACAAATATTGATAATCAAGATATCAAAAGGCTGGGCATTAGATGCTAACTGCGCAGGAAATGGTGTCATACGTTTTTTCTCATAACCATAAAACTGTGTAAGCCAATCATCCAATGCTTTATTACTGACCTTCTGGTTTTGTGGTGGATAAACGGTATTCATTGATGTGGTTTCTACCTCTTTACTCGATCCCACCTCAGGAGGTACTTGTGATTCGAATGATGCTGGCAACACTTCATGAGCGTTGATTGGTGTCGTATTTTTTTCACTATTAATGTTACTTTCTTGCATAAAAGTATTTGCTGAAACAGAAGGCACCACACCTTGAGAAAAATGAGTAAACTCACCAATATTTAGCCACAAAACACCGGCAATAATAAAAACAGATACCCTTACCCACTGTTCAATAAAAAGGTAGCCCACTAACAAAATAAAGGCGACACCAATCATTTTGATATTGATAAAGTTAACCGTTAATTCAACAAGGTAATCGAAGGAAAACGCTTTAAGCTGCCCACCTTGAGCAACGATGGTTGAAAAGCTGGGTAACCAAGTATCATGATAAAATAAAACTATCCCTATTGGGATAGCGACCCAATTACGCATTTTATGCCAACTATTTTTGGGTAATGGGAACAACAAAAAGGCAAGAAAAAGTAAATTGCTAAAAGCATCAAAATTTAAATAACCATACCAAAGTAAAACAAACTTTAGTAAGAAATAGAAATTCCAGGCTCCCAACCCATGCCAGTAATGTAAAAAATCGAATTGGGTTGCATTAGATTTTTTCATTTTAACTTCCTACTCTTTAGTATAAACAAATTCAACTCGACAGTTATATGATTTCTCATATCTGCCTTTTTATTACTTCTGATATTTAATTAACTACTAAACAAACATATAAGAGAATATTTATTTAAATCTAAGTAAAAACCCTCAAATAAAAAAATAACGAAAAAGAATATTTCGCCATAAAACTCACCTCTTATATAAAAGAAAAATAATTATACCAGACAACTTATTTAAGCCAGATTAAGAAATCACTAACGCTCTATTTATAGAATAGCGTCTATTTTTAAAAATGATGTTTTATTTACATTAAATAATAAAACACAGAGTTATCTTATTTTTATATTTCCAAACGAAGACGAGAAAAAATATATCAATAACATCAAAAAAACAATTAACAAGAATTATTAGCAACAAATAAACAATCACCTCAATATAAAAACACAACCAATCAATAAAAGACCATAATATAATGATTTTCATATAAAAAATGATAAAGATCAATATACAATACTGATCATCGAATTTGAATAATTTAATATATTGTTATAACCAGCTATTTTACATTTATTTTTTATTGATTTATTTTGAAGTAAATCTATTTTTGTTATTATTTAAAAATTCAATAAAAATAAAATACAAAGGAGAAAACCAATAGCTATTACTGACATACTTAAAATAATAAATACTCATTTTATGTGTTTTTACGTAATTGAAATTATCTATTTTAAAGCATATTCTAAAATAAACAGTTTAATGAAATAGAACGAATCATTAATTAACCACTATTTTTATCGGTTCTTTAACTTTGATAAAAATTCATCTCGCCTTTATATAGAGATTATTAAAATGAAAAACGAAAATTTTATTAACTCCAATATGAAAATAGAAAAAAATGATCTAAATAAGGATATCAACAAATTAAAAAAATTATTTTCATTAAATAACTATCACTATCAGGATATTAATAAAAAAGAAGAAAATAATGAGCTTATTTATCGCTGGCCATTACTTAATACATTTAATTATATAAGTAAATGAGGCTAACTATGCCACTTATTGTATTGAAAGGGCTCAGAGGCGGAGTAGGTACAACCTCGACGGCAATTGCACTTGCTCGGCAATTTCATCAACAAAATAAAGAAGTGCTTATTATGGATAATTGCACTGAAAATATTTTGTCTTTTTATTTTCCAGCACAGGAAAGAAGTACCACATTAAGTCAGGCATTATTAGCAGAAACGCCAATCGAGCAGAATACTTTTTACTATCGACCACACTATCAAGTATTACCTTTTGGCTTAGTGAATAAGAAAGATAATTTGCTCTTACAGTTGTCATTTTCCGCTAAACAACATCTTACTCATTTTTTAACGACATTTATGCAGTTACACCCTGATGCCATTATTTTAATGGATTTACAGCATACGCAAGACACTCTGTTCACGCCTTGGATAGAAAAAGCAGATATTTTTCTCTCTGTGACAATGGCAGAAAGCAACTGTCATATTCGCCTTAATCAACACACATTTATCGATAATGAATATGTATTGATTAACCAATTTCGTGCCACCAGCCAAATTCACCAAGATTTTTATCAATTTTGGCAAACGACGTCACTGCCATTATGCCCTATCGTTCTTCATCGAGATGAAGCCTCGCTAGAGGCCTGTGCTTCACGTTTACCTTTATATGATTACCGAACTAATTGCATGTTAGTAGAAGAAATATCGCAACTTGCTCAATGGTGTTTTTCGTTATTTGAGAGGAAAGAAGGACAGCCATAATGCCATCATCTTACGATACCTCGAAGAAAGCCGAAAAGAAGGTGACACAACATCTTCTTATTCGTTACTACACGTTTTATCGCCATAACGGTGCATCTCGTAGCGCAGCGATTATTAGTGAACTATTTATGGGCATTATGTGGTTTTTTTTACGGATGGAATCCCCTTTTTGGCGAAAAATTGCCAAAAAACAACGAGCACTCTATCCTCATATTGATCCTCGTTGTCCTAAAATTTTCGATCCTCTGCGCTATTTGTTACAAAGTATTTGGCTAGTTTGCCATTATGTCGGACATTTACTGATTAAAAAACCCATACAATTTATTTTTTATATTCGAAAATCCTATAAAAAACTCGTTGTTCATGTTTCACCTATTGCGGTTGGGATCATTGAACATAAGAAAAAAACCACGCCATTTTGGCAATATATTCTCTACTCCATCATCGCTATTTTTGCCATTTTCTTTATTTTACTCAGTATCACTCAGCCGTTTGATCTGACATTCCAGTTTGTTTTTGTGATTGTTATTTGGTTAGTTGCCTTAGCTATCCGTGATATTCCAGGGCGTTTCTCTTCAATCGTAATGGTGATATTAGCGCTGATAATCGCATGTCGATACATTTGGTGGCGTTATCACTCAACCCTTTATTGGGTTGATAATTTCAGCCTGTTTTTTGGTTTACTGCTTTTACTGGCTGAAACTTACGCATGGTGTGTGTTATTCCTTAGTTTTATGCAATGTATTTGGCCGCTGCATCGAAAACCCATATCGATGCCTGAAGATATTACACAATGGCAAAGCGTTGATATTTTCATTCCTACCTATAACGAAGATCTACACGTTGTTAAACCTACAATCTATGCCAGCTTAAATCTAGATTGGCCTAAAGATAAGCTCACTATTTATCTACTTGATGATGGTTCCCGTCCTGAATTTAAAGCGTTCGCTCAAGAAGTGGGTATTCGTTATATCGCTCGCGAAAAACATGATTTTGCTAAGGCTGGTAATATCAATCACGCCTTAACACTCGCTTCAGGTGAATTTGTTGCTATTTTTGACTGCGACCATATTCCAACGCGTTCCTTTCTACAATTTACAATGGGATGGTTTTTAAAAGATGAAAAAATGGCTTTGGTACAAACACCTCACCATTTTTTCTCACCTGACCCTTTTGAACGTAATTTAGGTAATTTTCGTGAAACCCCCAATGAAGGCACACTTTTTTACGGGTTGGTTCAAGATGGCAATGACACTTGGAATGCGACTTTTTTCTGTGGCTCATGTGCTGTTTTACGTCGTACTGCATTGGATGAAATTGGAGGCATTGCCGTTGAAACTGTTACAGAAGATGCGCATACCTCATTGCGCTTACACCGTCATGGCTGGAGATCCGCTTATATTCGCATTCCACAAGCCGCTGGTTTAGCGACAGAATCGTTATCCGCACATATAGGTCAACGTATTCGCTGGGCGAAAGGGATGGTGCAAATATTCCGACTTGATAATCCACTCTTTGGTAAAGGTTTGAGCGTGGCACAACGCCTTTGTTATTTAAATGCCATGTTACATTTTTTTTCTGGTATTCCGCGAATGATTTTCTTACTCGCACCACTGACGTTTCTTATTTTCCATGCCTATATCATTTATGCACCAGCGATTGCGATCGCGCTCTATGTTGTGCCGTATTTGATCCATATTTCACTCGCCAGCGCAAAGTTACAAGGCGCTTATCGCCACTCATTTTGGGGTGAAGTGTATGAAACGATTTTAGCGTGGTACACCACTCGCCCTGTCTTAAGTACCTTTTTCTCTCCTCATAAAGGAACTTTTAACGTGACAAGCAAAGGTGGCGTGATGGAAGAAGGTTTTGTCGATTGGCAAATTAACCGTCCTTATTTACTCTTTCTCAACCTAAACTTACTCGGCATTTTATTTGCTTTTTGGCGCATTGCAACGGGGGATCCCGACGAAGCATGGGCTGTTGCTATGTGTTTATTATGGGTGTGTTATAACCTTATCTTACTCGGTGTTGCGATTGCCGTTTCTGTTGAAACAAAACAACAACGCCGTTTTCCTCGTGTTCGCGTTAAAGTTCCAGCCATGTTGTTATTAAATAATGGCTCACTCTATCGCTGTTACCTCTATGATTTTTCTGATAATAGCGGTGCGATTTTATTACCTGACAATGTCACACTTTCACTCTCTCCAAATGAAAACATCACACTATTACTCAGTCAAAATCAGCGTGAACATGCCTTTAAAGCCAATATTTCACGTATTGATGGGCAAATTATTGGATTACAGCTTCTTGAAATGACAACGCAAAAAGCTATCGAGTTTACTGCATGTACTTTTGAGCGAGCCGATACTTGGGCTGACTGGCAAAATGAACTTCCAGCTGACAGACCTTTAAGCAGTCTCAAGAATATTATTTTTATCAGCATGCAAGGTTATAACACCTTATTAAAGCGTGCTCCTTACTTTATTTACGCCACTTTCCGCTTACTCGGTCTTTTTTTACTGTGGCTTTCATCGTTACTCCCTCAACGCGTTAATGTTTCACAAATATTTCATCACTCTTAAAGGAAAACTCCGTTTTTCTGGGAATTTACTAATAAACAATAAGATGGGTAACAATAATGAAAAAACGTTTTCTCATATTTGCCTTATTTATGCTCACTTCTTCAGTTCATGGCGATGAAACTCAAGAAGCGAAAACCAATATTTCAGAGCCTCCTGTTACAATAACAGAAGCGGCACCTGAAGCTATTTCTCAAGCAGAGCTGACTGGTGATACCCCCTTACCTTCTACGGATGTTACGCCTTCCTCTCACCAGAAAATATTAACATTTGCTGAGACAGCACCTAGCTATGGCGCGATCCATTTGACAGGTATTACCCCTGATGGTTATTTAGAATTTGGTGTACGTAGTGATGAATATGTTTCAAAAGCCACTCTCGATTTAGAATTTACACCGTCTCCATCACTACTTCCTGTGGAATCTCATTTTAATGTTTATTTAAATAATGAATTAATGGGAGTAGTTACCTTAAAACAGGAAGATTTAGGTAAGAAAAATCAAATTACGATACCTATTGATCCTTTATTTATTCAAGATTTTAACCATATAAAACTCTCTTTTATTGGTCATTATCGTGAAATTTGCGAAAATCAAGCGAATACAACACTCTGGCTTGATATAAGTAAAAGCAGTCAATTAAATCTAACCTTTCAATCACTCCGTTTAGGTAATGAATTAGCGTATTTCCCAGAGCCATTTTTTGATAGCCGTGATTTTGGAGAATTAACACTACCGATTATCTTCAGCCAGTCGCCTAATTTGGTTCAACAAAAAGCGGCAGCAATTCTCTCTTCTTGGTTTGGCACTCAAGTTGATTGGCGTAAACAAAATTATCCTGTTTATTATGATACTTTACCCAATCAACACAGCATTGTTTTTGCAACTAATAAACAAAAACCCACATTTTTAAAACAGCATCCTGATGTAAAAGAGCCAACCATCGAAATGCTGACACATCCAACCAATCCTTATATTAAGTTACTTCTTATTATGGGACGTGATGATAACGATTTGATCACAGCCGTAAACGGAATAGCTCGTGGGCAAGTTATCTTCAGAGGGAATATTGTTACAATTAATGAAGTGGAAAAATTGATCCCGCGTGAACCTTATGATGCGCCAAAATGGGTGCAGTTAAATAAACCTATCTACTTTAATACGCTACAAGACTATGAAGGCCAGTTGCAATCTCGTGGGTTAAACCCGAGCCCTATTACATTAAATATGACCTTACCGCCAGATCTATTTATGTTTAATAATACGGGATTACAAATGCAATTACGTTATCGCTACACCACACCTGCATTTCAAGATAACTCTCGTATGTCTATCTCAGTAAACGACCATTTCATTAAAGCTTATCCTCTTGAGAAAGAGAAAAAAGATAATCTCGTCATCGCTTATTTACCGCTTATTCAAGGGTGGATTGAGCATAAGAATTTATTGAATATTCCCGCTGTAAAATTGGGTGAGCGTAACCAAATTACATTTGCCTTTGATTACACCAACCCCATTCCAGGCGGATCAGTCGATCAGTGTATTACTTATCAACCCGTACCAAATACTGTCGCCATTGATGATTTATCTAGTTTTAATTTTACAGGTGATTATCGACACTATATTGCATTACCTGACTTACGCGTTTACAGCCATGCGGGTTTTCCATTTAGCCGTTATGCGGATCTGTCAGAAACCTTGGTTTTTGTTAATCAGCAACCTTCTCCAACACAATTATCTACCCTATTAATTTCAATGGGGAATATCGGCGCTCAAACAGGTTACCCTGCTCTAAATGTTTCATTAACGAGTTCATTGGATGAAGTGCAAAAAAGGGATGCTGATCTGCTACTTATTGGCACCATTCCACCCGCAATAAATAATGATAAACAGATGAATATACTGATCGATAAAGCACGTAGTGAAATCACTCTGCCTTCTCGTGAAACCAGTATCTTTAGCCACACTAATTATCAACCCGCTGATAAACGTCCTGACAGTCGAATTTCTCTGACTTCAAAAGGATCTATGGGAGCGATTATTGGTTTCCAATCTCCTTTCTTTTCACAGCGTAGTGTTGTTGCATTATTAGCCGATAGTACACAAGGTTATAAACTGTTAAATGAGGCAATAAGTGACAGTGGTAAGCGTGATGCTATGCATGGTTCAGTGGTATTAATCAGAGACTCTGGCGTAAATAGTTTGCGTGTGGGCGAGACGTATTTCGTCGGTTATTTACCTTGGTGGGAAGAAGTTTGGTATGTGTTTGCTTCCCACCCTATATGGCTTGGTTTAGCGGCAATTGTCGGCATTATTCTAGTTTCTCTTCTTATTTGGCGAGCAATGAAAATAAGAAGTCAACGTCGTTTGTCGACTAAGGACTAAGCTATGTGGCAATTTGATCACACACATCGCTACTCTATTCTTGCTTTCTTTTTGCTGACAGGCATTATGCCTGTCACGCAAGCTAATGAAGAGACGACGGAAGCCTTTTTACAAGAACAAGTAAGATTAGGAGTATCCACAGAAAATGAAACTTTAGTGGCTCAATCGTTGCATCGTTTAGCATTAATTAAACCCAATGATCCTAATATCTTATTAATGCAAATTCAGTTTGCCGTAAAACAGAAAGACAATGCAAAAGCACAACAGTGGTTTACCCAACTAGGTACTCAATTTCCACAATCAGAGCAATATCAGCGTGCAATAAAAACCTTATCACTGACAACCGATATTAATCGGCAAAAATTACAGCGAGCTCAGCTTTACCGTACCGCTGGACGCTATGATGATGCGTTAAATTTATACGATGAAGTTTATCGTGGAATACCGCCAGATGAGGCTTTAGCGATAGAATATATCCAAGTGCTTATGCAGTCTTCTCACGATGATAAGATAGATAGACTTAATCACATTTATCGCCAATATCCTCAGAATGCGACAATAGCAAACCTCTTCCAGCAACAATCCACACTAAAATCAGCAGTGACACCAAACATTATAAATACTGCTTCCTCTGTAAAATCAAAAACAGATATCTCCTCATTATCCATTACGACTTTAAAACAAAAAGCACGACAACAACCTGATAATGCTGATGTTGTAGGTACTTTAGGTGTACGTTATTCTAGATCCAACCAACGTGGTGCGGCTATTTTTTATCTGTCACAAGCGCTAAAATTATCACCCAATCATGATAATAGTGGTCAATGGCGAGCGATGTTGCAGGCTAATCAATATTGGCACCTCCTTTCAAAAGGCGATGATGCACTATTAAAAAAAGATTATGAATTAGCTGAACGTTATTTTAACCAACTCAATAAGTTAAGCCCTTATAAAAGTGAGCCTTATCTTGGTTTAGGTAACATTGCAGTTGCACGGCATCAATTAGCGCTTGCTGAAAGTTATTATTTGCAAGCTTTAAAATATCACCCCAATCACTCTGCAACTTTACATCGCCTGGCAAAACTTTATCGCCAGCAGTCACATGATAAAGCACAACAATTTATTCATGGTTTAACACCAAGCCAATATAACAATTTAGCCGAAGATTATGGCTATATTATCTCGGGTATAAGACAAGATTTAGCCGAGGATGATGAACATAAAGAGCAATACCTGAGTGCGATTGAAAAACGTAAGGCTATTGCTAAAGATTTTCCTAATGATGTTTGGAATATTTACCGCCTTACTGATGATTTATTAATCACACAGCAAGACGCTGTGGCTGAAGCGTATTTTAATCAGCTTAATCACCGTCTCCCTAATGATGCATCTCGTCTTTATGCCTACGCACTCTATCTCAATAAAACAGGACGAGGATCTCAAGCACTTGATACGCTAAAAACAATCCCCTTATCTCAACGCAGTGAGAGCATGAAAGCATTAGATAGCCAATTACGTTTTGGTGAAATAGTAACCCATGCAGAGTCTCTACGCGCAAAAGGGCAAGAACAACGTGCAGTCGATTATCTTTTTGCGCATATGCCGCCAGAACAAAAAATTCAGACTTATTTACTATTAGCAAACTGGGCACAAGAACGAAATAACCTTGAACAAGCCCTCAGTTATTATCATACCGCGCTAAGTTTAGACTCTAACAATGAAACGGCATTATTAGGTGCAACAGATATTGCTTTAGCACAAGGACAAGAAACACAAGCAAAACACTATCTTGCAAAAATAGAAACACTTTCACCTAGCCAGTTTAATAGCAATGCGATTAGACGCGTCGCCAATGCAGAAAAAGCCGTAGGTAACACAGAAAACGCACAACACTATTTTGCTTATTTAGCACAACAAATCGAAATAGAGCCAGACAATGCTGAGCCATTAGTATTACGCGATATTGCACGCTTTCAGCGTGATGAACAGCATAGTCAGCAAGCTCACTATTATTATCAACAAGCTATGCTCAAGGATGAAATAACCGATAGATTGCCAAAAGACAATATTGAATACACCACATTAATGCGTAATGACGAAAAAGATAATTGGCTCTCTCGAAGCCTACGAGCCGATGCCCACTCTCTTTATCGTCAACAAGCGTGGCGTTTTACTCTTGAGCACGATTATTGGGGATCTAATGGTAGCGAAGGCTATTCAAAGCTGCGCGCGCACACCACAATGTTACAACTCGACCATCCTATTTATGATGGTCGCTTCTTCTGGCGTGCAGACTTAGTTAATCTTCATAGTGGCAAACTAGGTACCTCACCTTATGATGCCAAATTTGGGACCTGCTATCGGACAGGTTGTTTTCCACTAGAACAAAAATCCTTTGGCATTAGCCCTGCCATTGGCTGGGAAAACAGTCAATGGCAATGGGATCTTGGTACAACCCCTCTGGGTTTCAACGTAACAGATTGGGTCGGTAGAGTCGCCTATAGTCATGATCTCTTTAATGTAGGCTGGACACTGGATGTGCATCGTCGCCCTGTTAATAGCTCGTTGCTTGCTTTTGCTGGTCAACGTGATCTTTGGACAAATCAAATATGGGGCGGAGTTAGAAGAACGGGCATTCGTTTAAGTGGGAGCTATGACTTAGGCGGAAAAGACGGTTATTGGGGCGAGGTTTCTGTTGATAAATTGACAGGTAAAAACGTTGAAGATAATCACAGTGTTCGAGGTATGGGCGGCTATTATTATAAGCTTATTAATGAGAACAACCGCCGAGTTTCTGTTGGGGTAAGTACGATGCTTTGGCATTATGATAAGGACTTAAGCGGGTATACTTTAGGACAAGGTGGTTATTATAGCCCTCAAAAATATATCTCTTTAGGGATCCCCATTAATTATCGTCAACGCACTGAAAATTGGTCTTGGGAATTATCAGGTTCCGTTTCTTGGTCTTACTCTCAAACGGATGACAGAAAGCGCTATCCCTTACAAAATCTCGTCTCTATCGATAAATTTAATCACTATATGAATGGACTTACCCCTGAAGATCGAGAAGAGATGATGAGGCTTTATTATCAAGAGCGGGATGCTGTTGATGAAGGTGACTCTAGCCATGGTTTTGGTTATACCGCAAGAGCATTAGTTGAGCATCGTATTACGCCGCATTGGTTTATCGGTGGGGCTATCGATATTCAACAAGCCAAAAACTATACTCCAAGCCATGCATTAATATACTTACGTTATTCATTTGATGGTTGGAATGGTGATTTAGATTTACCCCCAAACCCTCTTATTCCTTATGCTGACTTTAAATAACGTTCAATGTATAAATACACAAACGGGAAGCTCTGGCTTCCCGTTTAACGTTTTCGCTAAAATGGTGATAGCAAGTCGCCATTATTGTGCTTTACGAAAAAAGCCAACAAGCAACCAACCGACAATCATGGCAAGAACAAATAAAATACCTTGATAAAAACCAGCACCTGCCAATACCAAACCGGGTCCAGGGCAAATTCCAGCTAACCCCCAGCCAAGACCAAATAATACACTGCCTAGTACTAAGGGTTTATCAATCACTTTATTGGTCGGGATATTTAAAGGACATGCTAGTACACTTTGTTGCCTACGACGTGTTAATTGGTAACCTATCACACTGACAACCAGCCCTGCTCCCATGATTATCAATAAAGACGGATCCCAGTTCCCAGTAATATCCAAAAAACCGAGAATTTTTTGCGGATTGCTCATTCCACCAACAATCAATCCTGCACTGAATAAAAGGCCACAAAGAAAAGCAACAAACTTAGTCATTTTCTTAGCCTCCTATCACATGACGCTGAATATAAACGGTAATAAAAGCAGTTACCATAAAGACCAAAACGGCCACCATTGAGCGACGCGATAAGCGCGCTAATCCACAAATACCATGACCACTAGTGCAACCATTACCTAAACGTGTCCCGACTCCCACCAAGACACCGGCAATAATTAACATCCAAGGTGATGTTTCAATCACGGGTGATAAAGGTTTATCAAAAAAATAAAACAGTGTAGGTGCGATTAACATGCCAAGTAAAAATGCCCAACGCCAACCATTCCCTTGCTGCTTTGTTGATAAAACACCGCCTAGAATGCCACTTATTCCTGCAATGCGGCCATTAAATAACAGTAAAATGGCGGCGGCAGCACCTATCATCAGCCCACCAATTGCCGCACTTAAAGGCGTAAAGTGAACCCAATCTATATTCATAAATTAACCTGCTATCGGGCAATAAAGCTGATAAAGCGTATTGAGTAGTACAAGCACTTTTTCATCAGCAATAGAATAAAAGATACGTTTTCCATCACGACGAGTATTCACTAACCCTTCATTACGCAAAACGGTTAGTTGTTGAGAAAGTGTCGGTTGACGGATCCCTAAACTCTCTTCTAATTCACTCACACTTTTTTCGCCCTGACTTAATTGACACAATAATAAGAGGCGATCGCCGTTTCCTAGCGTCTTAAGCATGCTGGACGCTTCATTAGCCGCCAATTTCATTGCATCTAATAAATCAGGTTGAACTCGTTGTGTCATGGTAAACTCCATAATCAATATACTTTTTAATAATATGTTAATTTATATATTGTGCAAGTTTTCTTTTTATTGCGTGTTTGTATAAGGCGCTATATGCTCTATAACATGAAAACGGTAAGAATCCCCATCGCCTTAGTGCAAAGCGTTATGCGAACACTGCGTGAAAAATTGCAGCAGGCTAATCTTTATCTTAATACAAATTACCCAGAACCTACCCTACATTATAATCAGAGAGGAACTATTGCAGGCAGTGCCTATTATGCAAATTGGGAAATCCGTATTAATCCTACATTATTGATTGAAAATAAACAGAATTTTATTGAAGAAGTTATTCCTCATGAATTAGCACATTTATTAGTGAATCGCCATTTTGGTCGTGTAGCACCTCATGGGAAAGAGTGGAAATGGATGATGGAAACCGTATTACAAGTTTCCGCGAAACGAACCCATCATTTTGATGTCAGCACAGTTAAGGCTAAAACCTTTCCTTACGCTTGCCATTGTGAAGAGAAACACCAGCTGACTATTCGTCGTCATAACAAGGTATTACGTGGTGAAACACAATATCGTTGTCGTCATTGTCAGTCAATTTTGCAGTTTATAGAACATGAATTAACATAGATAAAAATAAAGCCGATGTATTAGATAAATAACATCGGCTTTACTTTGAAAAAATAGGTGGAATAGTCTTAAGCAAACTCGCTCATCACATGAGATGCGATTTCAAAGTAAATAATCAGACCTGTACCATCAATTAACGTCGCGATAAACGGTGCTGAAACAACAGCAGGATCAATACCTAAACGCTTTAAGACCATTGGAATAACAGACGAAACAATCGCACTCCAAACCGTGATTGAAATAAGCGTTAAGCCAACAACAATCATCACTTCCATACCCACGCCTAAGAACCAAGCACGCACAAAACCAGCAATCCCCATAGTCAGTGCAACCATTATGGATGTGGTTATCTCTTTTCTTAATACAGACCAAACATTACGTAAGCTCACTTCCCCTAATGCCATAGCACGGACTAATGTTGAAGTGATCTGAGTACCACTATTTCCGCCAGTACCAATCAGCAATGGAATAAAGAAGGCTAATGAAATTGCGGCTTCTAGTCTATCTTCAAAAGCATGTAATACGGTACTGGTATACGCTTCTGCCACAAACAGCATCAACAACCACACAACACGTTTACGCCATAATGTGACTGGACTCGTTTCTAAATAAGGTTGCTCTAAAGGCGAAGTCGCACCCTGCATTTGTGCATCAAGTGTATTTTCATCTTCAATTAATTCAGCAATATCTTGAGGACGTAACACACCCACTAATTTTCCAAAATGCATCACAGGTACACTGTCTAAACCACTATGACTAATCAATTGGTAGACATCGTGTCGATTTTGTTCTGGTGACACAGAGAAAAAAGTTTGACGCATCACATCAGAGACAAACAGATCATTCGCGGCTGTTAATAATGATTTAACAGGTAAAATCCCATTGAGATAATTATCTTTATCTACCACATATAAATAAGTTGGAATTAATTCATCTTTTAAATCATTAACCAATTGAGCTTTCACATTTTCAACAGAATCAGCGACAGAAACCGCAATATAAGACTGGCTCATATAAGCACTCACGGTTGCATCATCTTTTAAACGATTATATTGGTCTTGAGTTGAGTTATTTTGAGGTGTGTTTAAGGATGTATCTGCAACTAATACAGCATCCATTTTGTTTTGAGTATTGAATTTCATTTTGTGGTTCCCTATTACTGTTTGTGTTTAGCAAATCAGTTCTCCATAGGGGCGAAACCAGAAGCGAGAATGCAAAAGCTATCTACACGTCTCGGTTTTAGCACTATACAACGTATCCGATGAATACTGGAAGTTACATGGGGATATACCTTCGGTCGATATATCCTGTCCTAATCTTGGGCGTCTCTCGACGTCGTCAGATCAGTAACCTATGTTTGTATAGGAGCCTCGCCTAACGAGATACTGCACTTTTCTTGCGAATGCGGCGCGCATTATAACCACTCACAATATAATGGAAAGCACGATAGCGATTTTGTTTAAGTTCTATTGAAAAATAACTCGAAGCATTTACCATGCAATTAAAGAATACAAATGCATTCAAAAACAATATACAAAAAAAGAAATGAAGTTTTCCTATGAAAGCTAAAATTATAGAGTAAAAGATAATCTGTATATTAATTGATTATTTTAATGCTAATTTTTGTACTTTTATTTCTTCTGCTTGCAAAAATATCTCTTTTGCCGTTTTACCATCTAATGATTGGCACATTTTGCGCGTGATAATATCCGAATTTTTATAACGACCTGCGATCACTAAATCATTAAAATTAATATCATTAAGAATAGCTAATTCTATTGCTTCATCAAAGCGCGATTGTTCATCAAGGGGGAGTGAATTGCGCATTTCAACAATTGAGATACGTAGCGACTCGACATTCGAGCCATCAAGGGTTTGTTGAGGTTTTTCACAGCCAGATAACATGACACTAAATAAACAAATAACTAACAATTTTTTCATATATCCCCCTTACCCAGTCAATAGTTTAAATAATAGCAGAATGTTTATAAGGAAACTCCCCACTAACTAAAATATATTTTTAATTAATCATCATTTCCAATATTTTTATTATTATAAATAAAAGCCACCTTTAATTTAAAATAAAGGGAAGCATTTTCCAGATTATTCGATCTTTTAATGGGAAGAATAGACATAAAAAACCCTGTTAATAAAGTAACAGGGTAAAAAAGCAGGAAAATAGATAGAAGGAAATGCGACTTAATAGAAAGAGATTAAGCGAGTTCAACATCTCCTTTTAAACGACAGCTACATGCTAAGACATAACCTTGCGCTATCTCTTCAGCCGTTAATGTACTGGTACTGCTAACATCATAATCACCACTCGCAATACGTGTTTTACAACTACCACAAACCCCTGCTCGACAAGCTGCAAAAACAGGAACTTTATTTTCTTCCATCGCGGATAATAAAGTGACGCCAACAGGCACTTTAATTTGTGATAATGGATGGCGAATAGTCATCGTTAATTGTTCATTTTCATCGACACAAACAGGCTCATCACCAAAACGTTCCATAAAAATATTCTCAGCAGGTACACCAAGATTTCTTGCAAAACGTCCTGTATCTTCCATATAGCTATTTGGGCCACAACACATAACCGTACGCCCCGCAATATCAGGAACTAATGCCGCTAATTTTTCTTGGGAAATGCGTCCACTAAATAACCCTTTATTATCAGGCAATTTAGGCATCATGATAAAATTAAGATTATATGGATAGGCATTTGCCAATTCGATCCACTCTTTCTCAAAAATAAACTGGCTTTGCTCACGAATATTAAAAATAACGGTGATATCCGCTTTAGGTTGATTATTTAACAACCAACGCGTCATCGACATAACGGGTGTCACACCACAGCCTGCTGCCAACATCAAATAGCGCGCATCTTCTTTACCCGCACAAGTAAATTCCCCCTGAGCATCAGATAACCAAAGATAATCACCCGGTTTTACTTGTGATGTTAACCAACTTGAACCCACGCCATTTTCTAAACGGCGAACGGTTAAAGTGATAAATGGACTTAATCCCGGAGAAGATGAAATGGTATAAGCACGCATTATCTCATCACTATTATTGATACTCACCAGAGCAAATTGACCTGGTTTATACGAATAAAAATCATGATTAATTAAATTTAGCGTCCACACTTCAGGTGTTTCCTGAACAATAGAGTGAACTTGCATACGATTAGGACAAAGAGAAGTAGGCATCGTCATGGATATTGAACCCTCACCGAAGCCCATAGGCTTCGGTAATGATAATGAATTTAACACATTAAGCAGAAAGAATATCTTTAAGATCTTGTTCTGGTGTAGTAATAGAGCGCATACCAAATTTCTCATTTAGTATTGCCAGCAGATTGTCAGTTAAGAACGCCGGTGCTGTTGGGCCGGTATAAATGTTTTTCACACCCAATGAAAGCAGAGTCAATAAGATAACAATCGCTTTTTGCTCGAACCAAGAAAGAATTAGAGACAGTGGTAAGTCATTCACGCCACAACCTAATTTCTCAGCCAGGTTAACCGCTAGCATAATCGCTGAATACGCATCGTTACACTGACCCACATCAAGTAAGCGTGGTAAGCCTTCTAAAGTACCGAAATCCAGTTTGTTGAAACGGTATTTACCACACGCCAAGGTCATAATTAAGCAGTCCTGTGGAATTTCTCTTGCAAGATCGGTGTAGTAACTACGTTCACCACGGCTACCATCACATCCCCCCACTAAGAAAACATGGCGTAATTTTTTCTGTGAGACTAAATCAATCACAGTATCAGCGGCATTTAAGAGTGTTTCACGACCAAAGCCAACTGTAATTAAATGCTCAATTTCATTGTATGGAAAACCTTCTAATGATTGTGCTTGTGCAATCATTTCAGAAAAGTCATCACCCGTAATATGTTTTACGCCTGGCCAACCAACAATACTACGCGTCCAAATACGATCACCGTAATGACCTACATTCGGATCAATAATACAGTTTGAAGTCATTAATACAGGGCCAGGGAATTTTGCAAACTCAATTTGCTGATTCTGCCAACCGCTTCCGTAGTTACCGACTAAATGTTTGTATTTTTTAAGTTCGGGGTAACCATGAGCAGGCAACATTTCACCATGAGTATAAATATTGATCCCTTTTCCTTCTGTTTGCTCAAGTAACATTTGGAGGTCTTTCAGGTCATGACCTGATATTAAAATCGCTTTACCAGCAACAGGGCGCACGTTAACCGTAACTGGTGTCGGGTTGCCGTAAGCTTGAGTTTCGCCTTTATCAAGGATCGCCATAATGCGGAAGTTCATTTGACCAATGCCCATCGCATTTTCTAACAACTCATTCATATCAGAAGGATCAGTACCTAACCACGCCATATAATGGTGATATTCTGCATAAATTTCATTGTCATACTGACCTAAAACATGCGCGTGCTCCATATAAGCCGCAGCCCCTTTTAAGCCATACAAACACAGCATACGTAATCCATGAAGATCATCACCGATTTGTGCTTTATCCGCATTTAAAGCAAAAAGCTGAGCTTGCTTTTGTAAGCTACCTAAATCGTTACCCGCTAATTGGATTTCAGCCCTTGGATTAGTGACTTGAATGGCTGCATTTTTCGCTAAAGTACGAGATTTCAAACTTTCACGGAAATAGATAGCTTCTTTCGCATAACCGACAATGCGATCAGAATCAAAGTTGACGTTAGTTAACGTAGAGAAAAAAGCACGAGGCGCAAAACTATCTATATCATGGTCAATTATGCCAACGCTACGCGCTGCTAGAGCCCACGCTGAAAGCCCTTCTAATACAGCAACGAGTAAATCCTGAAGATCAGAAGTTTCTGCTGTCTTACCACACATACCTTGCGCATAGGCACAGCCATTACCTACAGGCGTTTTCATTGTTTGTTCACATTGCACACAATACATATCGTATTCCTTCTAATAAGAGATAATGCTTTATTTTTATAAGTTGCATTACAGATGCAACATAAGAATACGCCATTTTGATAAGAGAGAAAGTGCAATATTGAACAATTTAAACGTTGCTTGATCTAACGCAATTTCTAGCAAATCTTTTAATATCTCTTTTTTCTCCTTTGATTTGGCTTAAACCTCAAAAAAATGTCTAAGAAAGAGCGCGTTATTGCATTACATCGATAATGACTAAATAAGAAATAATATTTAAGAATTATTGATGGTTATTTTTTGTTTAATCATATAAAGACTGAGAGATGAAACGATTAAGTTTATTCATTCTTGTTAGGTCAGTAATATTCATTACTATTTTTTATAGTTAATATCACCTATTGCATTAATAGCTAATCAAATTATTTCAATTGATATATGTTATTAACACGAGTATTACGAAATGAAACTACATATTTGAATGATGCTCATCCCTACATTGGAGATTAAAAATGATTAAACTAAATAATGTTCCATCAGAATTTCGCCCTCTAGAAAGCTACAAAATGCTAATTGGAGGAGAATGGGTATCTAGCACATCACACAAAACAACCAAAACCTATAGTCCAGCTACGGGTGAATTATTAAGCGAATATCAATCGGGTAGTGCTGAAGATGTTGAACTTGCAGTGAGTGCCGCACGTAATGCATTCAAAACATGGAGTAAAACGTCACCTGCTGAACGCCAAGCTCTCTTATTAAAAATCGCGGATCGCTTAGAGCAAGAACAAGAACGCTTTGCTTGGATTGAATCGCTCGATAACGGTAAACCACTCAATGAGTCAAAAAACATAGATTTACCTGCCTCTATTGACCATTTTCGATATTTTGCAGGCGTGATACGCTCTCATACCGATGAAAGTGCCGTCCTAGATGAAAATACCATTAGCCTTGTGATTCGCGAACCTATTGGTGTTGTGGGTCAAATTATTCCATGGAACTTCCCATTATTAATGGCAGCATGGAAATTAGCACCAGCGATCGCGGCAGGTGACACCGTCGTTATTAACCCAGCAACGCTGACTTCCCTTTCATTATTAGAGCTAGGTCGTATTTTAAATGAAATATTACCAGCGGGCGTGATTAATATTGTTACGGGACGCGGATCTGTTGTAGGACAAGCTATTTTAGAGCACGAAGATATTGATAAACTTGCATTTACAGGTTCAACCAATGTGGGTTATACCGTAGCAGAAGCCGCAGCAAAAAAAATGGTTCCAGCGACATTGGAACTAGGGGGTAAATCGGCCAATATCGTGTTCCCTGATGCAAACATGAAAAAAGCGGTCAAATATTCTGCATTAGCAATATTGATGAACCAAGGACAAGCTTGTGAATCAGGTTCACGGTTGTTCCTACATAAAGATATTCATGATGAATTTTTGAAGGCATTAAAAACTGAATTTGAAAGTATTCGTGTCGGTGACCCACTTGATCCAAATACACAAATGGGAACGCAAGTTAGTCAAGATCAAATGGATACTATCTTAGGCTATGTTGAACTCGCGAAAAAAGAAGGTGCAACTATTTTAACCGGTGGTGAGCGTATTACAGGTGAAGGTTATGATGATGGATTCTTTGTTCGTCCAACGATCATCATCAACGCAACAAACCAAATGCGTGTAGCCCGAGAAGAAATTTTTGGCCCTGTATTGTGTGTCATTCCATTTGATAATGAAGATGACGTGATCGAAATGGCGAATGACTCTGAATATGGTCTTGGTGGCGGTGTTTGGACTCAAGATATTAACCGCGCCTTACGTGTTGCAAAAGCAGTAAGGACTGGTCGTATGTGGGTTAACACTTATCACGAACTCCCTGCTCATGCACCATTTGGGGGCTACAAAAAATCAGGTTTAGGACGTGAAACACATAAAATGATGTTAGATGCTTATAGCCAAGTGAAAAACATCTTTATCAGTATGAAAGAATAACACTTATCTCTTTTCTAAATTCTTATAAATATAATATCTATACTCATCTCTTCGCCTTCTCCCCAGAAGGCTTTTTATTATCTATAATTACTCACACCCCAAGTTGTTACCATAAAAAAACCACATACTTATCATAAAGTATGTGGTTTGATGTTGTGTTGTTAGCCAAATAAGTAAGAACGAGTTACTCTGCTTCAGCTTCTTTTTTACTTACTGAGTAAGCTTCTTTATCTAATTCAATCTTATCAGCGTTAACATCTTTTATATGATCTCTTGTTAAGCGATAAACAACAGGGCTTAATAACGCTAATGCGATTAAGTTAGGGATAGCCATCATTGCATTGAGTGTATCCGCTAATAACCACACAAACTCTAACGATTGCGTTGCACCAATCGGTAACGCAATTAGCCATGCAATCCGAAATGGCATAATCGCTTTAGATCCAAAAAGATATTGCACACATTTTTCACCGTAAAAACTCCAGCCTAAAATAGTGGTAAATGCAAAAATAGCTAATGCAATTGCCACAATATAGTTACCACCTGGAATCGCGGTAGAGAATGATGCCGCCGTTAATGTTGCGCCACTTTGCCCTGTTAGCCATTGTCCTGTGATAACAATGGTTAATCCTGTCACAGAGCAGACAATGATGGTATCAATAAAAGTCCCCAACATCGCAATCAAACCTTGGCGAACAGGGTTCTGTGTTTTTGCCGTCGCATGGGCAATAGGCGCACTCCCCAATCCTGCTTCATTTGAAAAAACACCACGCGCTACACCAAAGCGGATCGCAGCCCAAACCGCAGCACCAGCAAAACCCCCTTGCGCAGCAACAGGTGTAAATGCAGATTTAACAATAAGGACAACGGCATCTGGAATTGCAGTCACATTCAGTGCAAGAACAACAATACCTGCACCAAAATAGCCAACGGTCATAATAGGGACTAATTTACCAGCAACATCGGCAATACGCTTAATACCGCCAATAAGCACAGCACCGACTAAAATAACGAGTACAGCAGCCGTAATTGTTGTCGAAATACCAAAATTACTTTCCAGTACATCAGCCACGGAGTTTGCTTGCACTGTATTGCCAATACCAAACCCAGCAAAACTCCCAAAGACAGCAAAAACAGTACCTAGCCAAACCCAATTTTTACCTAAGCCATTTTTGATGTAATACATTGGTCCACCGACATAGTTTCCATACTTATCAACTTCCCGGAAACGTACAGCAAGCACGGCCTCTGAATATTTAGTTGCCATTCCCACTAATGCAGTCATCCACATCCAAAACAATGCACCAGGACCACCTAAGACAACAGCTGTTGCAACACCAGCAATATTACCCGTTCCGATAGTGGCAGAAAGTGCCGTCATTAACGCATTAAATGGCGATATTTGCCCTTCGCCTCTTTTATCATTTTTTTCAAATAAAAGCTTAAACCCTGTACCTAACTTCCTAATAGGTAAAAAACCAAGTTTAAACTGCATAAAAAGGCCGATACCAAGAATACCGACAAGCATCGGAACTCCCCATACCACGCCATTTATAGCACTTAATATATTTGTGATGAAATCCATAAGTTACCCTTTCTCGTCCAAATGTTATATAAATATGTATTTTTTGTTATCAACTACACTAAAGATGAAAAAGTGAAAATATGCTAGAAAAAAAAACGACTAATTCTAAAATTGACTTAGTTATGTGAGAAATATCACTTCATTATTAAATTACGCTATCATTAAGCTCATCGTTACAATACTTCAATCAAAGTTATGCATAATTATAAATCAGCACAAAACATTCAAAATGAACAACGTTTTAATTTGTTCAGAAAAGCGCAAGAAACCAACCTCGCACCACTAAAAACGCTACTATTATCCGCGGTGGTCGGCTCTCTAGCTGGATTAATAGGTGTTTTATTTGAAAAAAGCGTTAGTTGGGTGATTCATTTTCGACAAGAAGAATTTATTAAAACCTTTACTAATCCTTATATTCTAGCGATCTGTACATTACTTTTTTCCTCTATCTTAGCAATGCTGGGATATTACCTAGTCAAAAAGTTTTCACCCGAATCTGGGGGATCAGGAATACCTGAAATTGAAGGTGCCATGATAGATATTCGCCCAGTTCGTTGGTGGCGAGTATTACCGATAAAATTTATTGCCAGTATTGGAACTTTAGGTTCTGGTATGGTATTAGGACGAGAAGGCCCCACGGTTCAATTGGGCGCCAATATTGGTCAGCTCGTAAATGATATTTCTCGCGTTAAAGATAAAGAGTCACGTCATACTCTGTTAGCGACGGGAGCCGCAGCAGGATTAACCGCTGCTTTTAATGCACCTCTAGCGGGTATTTTATTTATTATCGAGGAGATGCGTCCTCAATTTAAATACAGTCTTATTTCAATTAAAGCTGTCTTTATTGGCGTTATTATGTCTTGCATTGTTTTTCGCCTATTTAATGGTGAAGGCGGTGTTATTCATATTGGTAAATTTTCATCTGCACCACTAAATACGCTTTGGTTATATTTAGTATTGGGTATGTTATTTGGTATTATTGGCGTTATATTCAGTAAATTACTTTTCTATGTCCAAACCCAATTTCAGCATTTTTATCAGGATAAAACATCTCGTTTTGTTTTAACCGGTGGCATCATCGGTGGTCTCTGTGGTTTATTAGCATTAATTATCCCTGAAATAACTGGCGGTGGATTTGATATTATTCCTGCGCTTAGTACGGGACAATATTCTCTTATTGCACTATTATTTTTCTTTATTTTACGAACTATCACATCCATTATCAGTTTTGCCTCTGGTGCTCCTGGCGGCATATTCGCCCCCACTCTGGCATTAGGCACCTTATTTGGCAGTGCTTTCGGATTAACTGCAACCTTACTTTTCCCTGATTACCAAATTCAAATTGGTACGTTTGCTATTGCTGGAATGGGTGCATTATTCGCAGCAACGGTAAGAGCACCGCTAACGGGGATCGTTCTCGTCTTAGAAATGACCGATAATTATCAACTTATCCTGCCGATGATCATTACCTGTTTAGGTGCAACAATGCTGGCACAGCTACTCGGTGGTCGCCCTATTTATACCGTTTTATTAGAACGCATATTACAAAAATCTGAGGAAAAAGAACAAAAAGATCAATCTCTCGATATTAAAAGTGATAAATCACCATAATAATAAAACTCACTTAAACAGATAAAAATACCCCAAATATTTGGGGTATTTGAAAAGAGACAATAGTGCTTAACTATTTTTTTCGTGCGATTAACGTAGCAAAATTTAAGGCGATACGATTGCCATTTGCATCTGTTTTATGTAAATGCCCGAGATCCTCATTATATTTAATAATTTCCCAGTCTTTATAATAATCCGCCAATTCGTTTGGACGCAAAAAGGTTTTAAATGGAATTTCAGTAGGATCACTATTTGGCGTTTCAACAGGACAAACAATCACATTAATACCGTTAGAATTGGTACATTCCTGCATATTTTTAATAATACTTTCAATACGCTCCCGTTGGCAGAACATCAATACAACGGTTGAAAGAATAATATCGTATTTCTCAGTAAGTGAAGCTTCATTAATATCATATAATCCACTTTTTACTGCCAATCCTGTTTGGGTTTTCACTGTTTCAATAGCATCAATATGTGAAGCATTAATATCTAACGCTGTCACCTCATAACCTTGAGATGCTAAATAGAAACTATTTCGACCACGGCCAGCACCTAAATCTAACACCTTGCAAGGCTGGGTAAACGTTGCCATATAACGGACTTCAGAATGCGGTAATGATAAGTCGTTTTCTTTAAACAGTTTATCTTCCGGGGCACATAAAAAAGAGAGCTGACAACGTATATCATCACTTGCTTTATCTATTTTATGCCACTGTTGAGGCTGAATTAAAGGCGGTTGATTTTCAGTATCACACTCAACTGAAATTTGTGAACCATCATCATTAAAAACAACAAATGTCATGTTACCTTGCAGTATCCGCATTTGGGCATAAGTGCCTTCCTTTGTATTGTGGCGTTCTAATAACGCTAAAGGAATGGATGTACGAGTCCACTCTGGCATGGTTTTATAACTTACAAGTTCCATAATTCAACCTCAATAAGATGCATTTTAAATACATCTTATGGCAATCATGATCATTCGTAAAGAAGGTTTTATCTAAATTATGATTTTAAATATTTGTTTAAAAGTAAATCAGTCACATCTGAGGAAGAAATAGACTCACCACACAAAACTTTCATCATGATTTCTTTACCTAATGATGCTAAAGAAAACAGCATATCTGGGCGTAACCGACTGATTTTATCTCTATTTTCATCTTGATTAATAATAGTAATCAATTTCGCATTAACATGAGAGCATTCTTGGATAGTGAGTAAAATAAAGGTATTTTCTGCATCACTTTCAGATAAAGTCACAATCCAACTTGCTTTCGCAATATTGGCTGATAGCAATGTTTTAAGATCCGTTGGGTCGCCTTCAATAATATTAGCTTGCGTATCATAAGAGGCGTTACTTTTATCAGCACAAATCGCAATAACGGATTTTCCTTGTTCTCTTAACCCTTTTTCTAATTGAGAAGCTAATGCCGATGAACCAATAATAATAAAATGATTATGCATTTTAGCGATCCTTTTCTTAACAATATCGCGAGTACCGCGTGCAAGAAATCCCATGACATACACAATGGAAGTAGTAAAAACGGTGATTCCCAAAATAACAACAGTGAGCGTAAAAATACGGGCATTCGTACTAATTGGCACAATATCGCCAAATCCTAGTGTCGTCATGCAGACAATAGAAAAATAGAATGCATCCATCAACGTTGTAATATGTGGCTTAAATTCATCACCAATATAAAGACTTCCTAGCATTGAGAATAACAGCAAAGACAGAATACATATAAAAGCCACAAAACTAGCGCTAGTTAAACTATGATGTGGAAATGCACGCCAACTCATTAACAATCCAATCACTAAAATAAAAGAAAAATAGGATTGAAAGTCCATTTGCCGATAAACAGCCACATCAAGAAAAACAAGGGTGACTAATAAAATCAAAGAGACACACCACGCAATTCTGGCGCCAAGATACATAAATATTGAAAGAAAAATTAATGCACAACCTAGCATGACCTTTGGTATATCGAGAAGTTTTAATACACCTAAAGATTTAAGCCATGCTGAAAATCCATGGATTTTCCAATCCAGATAAATACCGCGAGACAGTAAAATAGAGTAAATGATAAAAATACCATTTAAGATAAGTAATAAAGACATCGTTTTTCTTGTCACTTTAGATGTCTCTATTACATTTAATAGAGCGGATAATTTCATATTAGATATATGTGAATACTCAGTTATTTAAAGGAATATGATCTAATCCTTGAAATTTAAAAGGCTCTGCGGGTTTAAAATGACTTGTCGCATTAGCCGAATAGATTATCGACTGCTCTTCACCCAATGGTAATGTCATTACTTTCCCACTCTCTTTTGAAAAATCAATTTCCTTTAAATTAACCCAAAAAGTATTCGGCGATAATGCTGACTCGAAAAAATATAATTGGTTTTTATGATCAGCCACCGTTCTCCACCGTGTGGATGAAATTTCAGGTGATTCAGCCGTACTCAACCCATAAGGTACAGATACATTTCTGATCACACCGAATACGCTAGCGAGCGATTTTTTACTCGATTGAGTTTTAGGAATGGCATTCACATAAAAAGAAGCTCTGGCAAAACGATCTGAAGCACGATTAGTCCCAGGTAACATGACTGTTCCACCGATTTGCTGCCAATAACTATTCAATGCTAATTGTTCTGAAAAAATAGGAGAATTCGTCATCACTTGATACTCTTTGCTGTGATGAATCACTTGCTTGCCATTTATATATTCAATAATGGCGCTATCTCCCGTTGCATCCGAAAGCGAAAGATGTAGTGTTGCCATTCTATCTTGTCCGGGAACTTTATCCGTTAATACAATAAAAGGCTCACTGTCTAATGCATTCACAGCTTCTTCAACTGAAGCAAAATTATCTAACACATACTGAGCCCATGCAGAAATTGAAATAGCGGGTTTTTCTTTGGTATATGCGGGATAATCAGATTCTGCCAACCACAATAAATTAGCCACTAAACCTTTTTCATTCATACCATCTGTTGTAGAAATATCATAACCAGATGCAATCACACTTCCATATTTAGATGTCCATTTTATTGAGTTATCACCCGCTTCTCCTGAACGTTGCATCCCTTGTGGAAATATCCATAAACTTGTTCCTATGTCATATTTCCAGTCCATTGAGCGAGCAGTAATAATTTGGTTATTGTCACCTAAATAAACAACTCGAGTGCATGCATCAACATCGGTGATGCCAGCAGTAAAAAGACCAGATATAAATAGAGTCCCTAAAAAAGTATGACGTAATTTTTTCATTATTCACTCTTTCTCGTTAAATAAATGGATGGTTTCTTTATTATGACCGTTCTTTGCGCTGACTTAAAATCGATAAAACCTCAAAATAAATATTAGCCCTATTAAAAAATAGAAATTATGACTTAAGTATAGAGTCATTCATCATAATTGCGCATAAAAAAACCGATACATTAAAGTATCGGTTTGGCTTTATTAACTTACAAAAAGCATTTAATTACGCTTTTTTTACACCTTCGACAGAGATAATTAACTCTGCTTCTTGTGATTTTGGTCCTAAGTCCGATTTAAAATTAAACTCTTTCAGATTCACTTTACCTGTTGCTTCAAAACCAGCACGGTAACCTTTCCAAGGATCAGTACCTTCACCAATTAATTTTGCATTTAATGAAACAGGTTTAGTCACACCATTTAATGTTAAATCACCTGTCACTACATAATTTTCGCCATCACGAGTAACTTGAGTTGAGACGAATCGAGCTTCAGGATATTTGCTTGCATTAAAGAAATCAGCGCTACGTAAGTGCTTATCACGTTCTGCGTGGTTAGTGTCTAAGCTTCCTGTTTTAATCACGACATCAACTTTGTCTTTTGATGGATCTTCTTTATCGTAACTAAATGTACCATCGAAATCTTTAAAAGTACCGTATAACCAACTATAACCTAAATGTTGAATACGAAACTGTATAAATGCGTGTTGGCCTTGTTTATCAATGGCATAATCTGCTGCTAAAGCAGTGCTTGCATTAAATAATAACGCACCTGCTGTTAAACCTAATAAAGCTTTCTTAAACATTGTTATCTCCATAATTTCGTTTAATAAGTTTAATTATTTAGTCCGCATTCCTAGCATGCGTTTTAACGTAACATCTTTATCAATAAAATGATGTTTTAAACCACCAGCAGCATGTAATAGCGATAAAAGAACTACTGCCCAAGCTAAATAAAGATGAATATCACCCGCTAAATCCGCTTGTTTGGCTTCCCCTGTAAAAATCGCGGGCACTGAAAACCAATCAAATACAGATATAGCTTGCCCATCAGCGGTCGAAATTAAATAACCACTAATCAGAATTGAAAATAAGATTAAATATAAAAGCATATGTGCAATATGAGCACTAATACGTGTCAATTTACTGTAACTTGATAACGCTTTAGGTGGTGGAGAAATCCAACGCCATATCACACGTACTATCAAAACAATAAATAACAGAATACCAATACTCTTATGTATTTCAGGTGCAGAATGATACCAACTATCATAGTACCCTAGCGTCACCATCCAGAGCCCTAAAGCAAACATACCATAGACAGTAAGCGCCGTCCCCCAGTGTAAAAGGAGTGACAAGTGCCCATAGCGAGACGTATTATTTCGCCATTGCATAATAAAAACCCAATAGTTTCTAATTCATTAAAATAATGTTACTTATTTTAGTGTATTGGAAATAAATTGTTAGCCCATAATTCAACAAATAATTTGTTTATCATTATCAATAATAATCAATAAGTAATAAGCTCTTATTAGTCACTTTGTTGATTATCTAATCAATGACATAGTGAGATCAGTTTTTTCAAAATTAAGATAGGTGTATTGGCAGGTATTTAAAGACATAATAAAACATAAATATAGAGGCAAAAATAATCAACGAAATAAGATCAACACAACAATTGTCTAGCTATAAATACAATTGTATTGTTAATTTATCCTAGATTCGAACTTATTAAGCAAAATACAATAATAATTAAAGGAACCGTAAAAAAAACGGATAACCAGCGCATATCTCGTACAACACCAAAAATAATACCTACAATACAGATAAAAAATATAACAGGCATCATTTCTGAGTAATGTTCATGACAATAGTGCATTAATAAACTAATCCATGGGTGATCGTTTTGCATATAAAAATCTCAACGAGTAAGAGTAAATTTAAATTAAGATAGTGATAAATTACTATCATTAACAAATAAAACAAGCGTCGTATTATAAATATCGATCATTGCGCACAAAGATATTAAAAAACTTCACATTTAAAATAGAGACAACATTAGCAAATAAAAATAACAATCTAAGCTAAATTTACAATAACATAAAACAAACAAGGTCAAATAAAAATAAAATCATTAAAATAAAACCAACATCAATATTAATATAACTTTAGTTAAATGAAATAATCATTTCATTTAATCTCAAATAAAGAAAATTAATTTCATAAGGTTATAATAAAATTAACAAAGAATAAATAAAATAGAGTTTTAAACATCAAATAATTACCTTTAGGTCATTAATTTATTTGGAATTAACTCTATATTTCATTTTAATTACTATTAGCTAAAAACATTCAAATGCCACGCAAAAAATACTACAATTATACTAGTATTTTTATTGAGGGTACTATGTCTACTGCAACAAATCTGAATGAACTACAGGAACAAGTTCGCTCCCGCTATAATGGATTAAGTAAAAGGCTACAGCAGGTTGCACATTATCTACTTGATAATAAAAACAGTGTGGCATTTGATACAATTGCGATCCTTGCAGATAAAGCAAATGTTCCTCCATCAACATTAATTCGTTTTGCCAATGCATTTCATTTCAATGGCTTTAATGAAATGAAACAATTATTTCAAAACCACTTGATGAATGAAATGGTAAATGAAAATGAAAATTTAACTTATAAACAAAAATATAAAGAGGAGCCTCCTAATCTGAATGAGCCTGCCTATATCTTGCAAGAATTTGCACAAGCAAATAGCCATTCATTGCAACAATTGGCAAATCAAACTCACAGAGAAATGTTAAATAAAACATTACAATTGCTTGAACATGCTGACACAATTTATATTTGTGGTTTTCATCACTCATTCAGTGCTGCAAGCTATTTTTTTCATGCTCTCTCGCATATTCCTTGTGAGACTGTTTTTGTTAACAGCCTAGGAGGGATGTACAAAGAGCAATTAAGAAATATTACACATCGTGATGTGCTCTTTGGCATTCACTTCCATCCGTATTCAGATGAAATGCAAAAAATGTGTGAAATGGCGACTTACAAAGAAGCAAAACAGATTATTGTTACTGATAGCCCAATTAGTCCATTAGCGAGTTTAAGTGATGTTTGTTTAACGGTTAAAGAAGCTCAAATAAAAACCTTTCGTTCCCAAACGTCAACAATGTGCTTGCTACAAGCAATCTCTGTTGCTTTTGCTTTTAGAAAAAAACATTAATAACTTTTTTATCTTAAGCTGCATCTTAATTAAGATGCAGCTTTTTATAAAATAAATATATTTTTAAATATTATCTAATGAAATATAACCATTAACCACATATTAAATAGCTTAGCATTTTATTTAAAACTATTTTTGAGAGTAAATACAGAATGTTTTGTTTGTGATGAGAAAAATAATCATTTAGCATTAATTTATACCACCAAAGATTATTAAAGGATTAGATTAAATGTTATTTAAAAAATTATTTTTAATTGTTTTCTTATTTCCAAATTTCTCCTACTCGAATACACATTCAATAAAGAAAAATAGAGAAGAACCCGTCATTGTTAATATTCCCAGTATTTCACTAGGTGACCAAAGTAATGCATCTGGTAACGGTTCAATTGCAATAGGAACCAATAGCCAAGCTACAAATACATACTCAGTTGCTATTGGTCCTAACTCATTAGCAACAGAAGAAAATACAGTATCGTTTGGTAATATTGAAAATAAATACACTTCTCGACTAGTTAATATTAGTGATGGAAAAAACAATACAGATGCCGTTAATCTTATTCAAACTAAAAAAATGGTAGATAAAAATAGAATAGCAACAAATAATACCATCAATCAGCTAAAGAGAACGGTCAGTGCAGATATCAGTAATCTCAAAACTCATGTTAATGATTTTGACAGTTATTACAGAAAAAGATCAGCTGAAATAACAGACTCAATAGCAACGTTAGACAAAGAAATTATCGCGTTAGAAAAAAAAGTATTTGCCGGTATTGCCTCATCAGTTGCAATGACGAGCATTCCTTATCTCGCTCATCACACATTAAGTGGTGGAATTGGTATTAGTAATTATCGAACCGGCACCGCATTTGCCGGAGGTGTGCAATATAAGCCCAATAACGATATTGCATTTAGACTAAACTCATCCATTAATAGCGAAAAAGAAATTATTATTGGTGGTGGACTAGCTTATGGTTGGTAAACAATTTTCTTTACTATAATCAGATTATAAAAAAATAACTTTATAATTAAAGCAGTAATAATTTAAATAAAATTACTGCTTATTTATAATAAAAATATTTTAATTGATAATAAATAAATCATTCTAATAATTGATAAGTATAACTTTAGTGTTTCTGATATATTTTTTGTAATGTACATTATTTTTTATATACTAGGATTATAAAATAGAGTAAAAAGGAATAAAAAATGAATTATATATTTCAAAAAATGACGGCTAAAGATATTAGTGCAGTAGCACTATTATTACAAAAAAATTCTGAATCTCAGCAAGGTGGATTATATGGTGAATACCCTTTAAATAAAGTTGAGGCGATGTATCAGAGTAGTACTAGCGCTGTTGTTGCATTTTATCAAGAAAAGATTGTTGCTGTTGTTTTTAGCTTTCCTGTTACCTCTTTTTCGATCCCTCCAGTTGCTCAAGCTATTAATCAACGCTTTCCTGAAATAACGCAAAACAATTGGTTTTATGGCCCTGTTTGTATTGATGAATTACATCGAGGAAAATCACTATTAAAAGATCTCTACCAACAGATCTGTTCTTTACATGGCGGAAACCCTATTGCATTCATTAATAGCGAAAATATTCGGTCACTAAAAGCACATCAAAAATTAGGCATGAAGCTTGTTAAAAGCTTTGAGTTTAAAGATACGTCCTGGTGGATAATAAAAGGACAATGAAAACAAACGAAAGAAAAATACTTACACAATCTGTGATCCTATTTTCTGGCTGAAAATGGAAGCTATTCGGTATTTTTGCAACCGACATCACAAAACAAAAAATAACAATAAAAATCAATGAGATATAAAAACCAATAAAAAGTTAATCTATTCTTAACAATATTCCAACTCTTATTTTAGCTGTCAAATTGCTTACAATTTGACATCATTCTGTGATCTCCCTTTCAATTCTAGATCTTTCGTTAACTTACTTTTTGATCTTATACAAAAGTATAAATAAGATAAAAGACACCAAATCGAAAGTAAACGTAAAATAGGAGGAAGCAATGACTGTTTCCCGCAGAACTTTTATCAAAGGACTCGCAGCCAGCGGTGCAGCAATGACTGTCTCTACCCCTGTTATTGCTAATTCAGGGAGTTCGACTTCTAACACGCGATCGCGTCCAGAAAATGCCCCTAACCTATTAATTGTTTTCCCAGATGAAATGCGTGCTCATGCATTACAGTTTATGGGGGAAGATCCTTCAATTACACCTAATTTGAACAAATTTGCGAAGCAAGCCAAAGTAATGACGCAGATGGCTTCAAACTACCCTCTTTGTTCCCCATTTCGTGGCATGTTTATGACTGGCCAATACCCTGTTCGCAATGGCATTACAGGAAATGCACATGATTATGGTGGCAAAGTAGGTATTGATTTATCACCTTATGCAAAATGTTGGTCTGATGTTTTAAAATCTCTCGATTACAGCACTGGCTATATTGGTAAGTGGCACCTTGACGCACCTTACGAACCATTTATTGAAAGTTATAATAACCCAATGGAAGGTCGTTATTGGAACGAATGGGCAGCACCAGATAGACGCCATGGTTTTGATTTTTGGTATTCTTATGGCACTTATGATTTACATTTAAAACCAATGTATTGGGCAAACGATACCCCTCGTGATAAACCAATTTACATTGATCAATGGGGACCTGAACATGAAGCTGATATGGCAATTAAGTTCCTCAAAAATGAAAACAATCAATTTAGAGATAATTCAAAACCTTTTGCATTAGTGGTTTCAATGAATCCACCGCATTCACCTTATGATCAAGTACCGAAAAAATACCTCGATGCTTATCAAGGTAAAACATCAAAAGAGCTAAATACACGCCCTAATGTGCAGTGGGATTCTGAATATCAAGAAGGCTATGGTCCTCAATATTTCAAAGAATATATGGCAATGGTCAACGGTGTTGATGAGCAATTTGGTCGCATCGTAGATGAATTAGAAAAACAAGGTCTTGCTGATAATACTCTCGTCGTTTTCTTCTCTGATCATGGCAGTTGCTTGGGCGCAAATGGACAAGCAACAAAAAATAATCCTTATGAAGAATCCATGCGTGTTCCTATGATGTTTCGTTTACCGGGTAAAATTAAACCAGGCTCTGACGATGCATTAATGTCAGCACCTGATATTTACCCAACTATCTTAGGACTACTTGGGTTATCAGAATGGATCCCTGATTCAGTAGAAGGTACTGATCTTGCGGATAGAGTAATCACAGGCAAAGGTGACACAGCAAATTCTCAGCTTTATCTTTTTATTCCTTATGGTGAGCCTTCATTCGGTAAACGAGGTGTAAGAACAAAAACTCATACTTTGGTTATAGATAGACAAGATGGGCAACCATTAAAATATACTTTATATGACAATGTGAACGATCCATATCAAATGAAAAATATAGCCAAAGATAATATGCCTTTAATTGAGAAATTAATTAAAGAAGAATTAACCCCTTGGTTGGAAAAAACAGGAGATTCTTGGCGCGCCACTGAATTCATTACGGCAACAACCAACAAATTAAATAAAACAATATCAACATGTAAAGAAAAATAATAAAAATATCTGCGCCATAATTTTATGGCGCTATATATAAACCCAATTCGCTGATATAAAAAATCCTTTTAATAAAATAAAGGGAAAGATGTCCTACACCTAAAAATTGACACAAATAAAAGCGAATAAAGAATTGGATATACACCATGAACAAACTTCGTATTGCTCTTTTTTTACCTTTTCTTGGCTTAGGTTTAACTTCTTTTCATTCTCAGGCAGCTAATGTCAACGCCATGTTTTCTTGGGAAACAGCAGATTACGATACTCCCAATAACTATTCTGGTTATCGTGTAGATTTTAATATTAATCCCGATAAGTCTAACTGGTATTTCGATGTAGGTTTTCGTCAACGTGAACATGACAATAAGAACCGTTATCAGCGTTATGATTTACAGGGTAGTTATCGTTTTAAATTAAATAACGGTTGGATCCAACCCGGTTTAAAAGTACGTCAAGACCTCACTAATTATGATAATGGTAGCCGATTAACAATTGATTTTTATGAGTCAAAAACCAATTACCAATTTCCAATTAATAAAGATTGGGTTTTAACTGGTAGTGTTTTATTTGGTTTACAAAAGAAAGAAGACAAACGTAGTAATGGCGTCACAAACACGGATTACTTAGGTTGGGAAATTGAACCTGGTCTACGTTATTTTGTCACGCCTAATATTAATACAACCGTTGCTTATTTTGATGGTGGTAAGCAAGCAATACGACATCAAGAATATGACACAAAAGAAACAAACCATAATCAACAATTACGTATGTATGTAAACTGGACAACACCAATCGGATTAATTGTTTCTCCATCAATGCGTAAATCTATTTTTGGAAAAATAGAAGATAGAACAAATAAAGGCGTTTATATCGAAAAAGATATGACACGTTATACCTTACAAATGGCTTATCAAATATCACCACAATGGCGAGTCATGACGGAATATTATAATGAACGAGTTGAAAATAAAAATGATGGTAGTAAATCAACTCAGGATTATTTCAAAGTTTCATTCCGAGCAACATTCTAATAATTAAAACTATACAATTGTTCATGGAGTTATATTGTGAAAAATAAAAAATTATTATTTTTGAGCGCTGCGATTTTATCAGCTATTTATGGTTCAGCGTGGGCAACAGAATGTGATCCCACTTTAAATATTTGTGAAACCGTGAATGTTAAAGACGGTAATACCGCGCAAATAAATAAAGATATTACAGTTTCCCAAGGTGATGGCGTTGTATTTAATGGCTCGTCAACAGAATATAAAGCTCAAGCCATTACAAAAAATATTACGGTTACAGGGGATGGTGCAAGTGCCATCAAGATAAATCAAGGGGCTTCTTTTAGCAGTAATATCAACTTAAATGGTGCTAACGTGACCAGTGAGAATGGCGCAGCCATATTGGTTGAAGGTGAATTTCCTAAACGCGGTACCGGTGTTTATGTCAGAGACGGAGCCATTATTCGTGGAAAAACGGCGGCTATTGATTTTAGAACATTGAAAACAGGTTTTAGAAGTGATGTCAATGGTGAGATCCATGGTGATATTCTAGGAAATGGTCATGCGGATACTAAAATAAATTTTGCTTATCAAGGTGGTGCTCAAAATGCCCTATTTGATGGGTATAAAATTACAGGAGTTCCGTTAATTGAAAACCATGGCAATTTAACTATCCAAGGAAAAGACAGAACAATTCACTGGGAAGGGAATTTCATGAATAAGGAAAATAGCCAGCTAATTTTCCGCCTTGATGATAATACCAATACTGATGAAACTATTCTTCATGTTGACGGGGATGTTACCTTTAAAAAAGGCAGTCAAGCCAAATTAGATTTTAAAGGCACTAGTGTCGATAACATCATAAATAAAGATATTATTTTAATTTCTTCCAATTCAGCGATTAAAGATGAAGCGGGAATTACAGTTACGGACGCTAATGCTATTGCCCCCGATGTTTCACCTTTATTAGAAAAAACAGATTCATGGTTAGAAACCACACCACCTAATATTAGCGGTGGTGTTAGTGGCAATCAACTAGTTGCACGTTATGGTATTAGCTATGAAGGTGGCAATAATTTTATTAGTGCAGCTGAACGTGGTGGGGTCAATGAAAACGGATTAGCGGCAGCTAATTTTGTTATTCCAACTGTTTTAAATGAATTTAATAATACGCGTAGCCAAGTTTCAGACGAAGCACTGAGTCTATTAGTCGCAGCTGGAAATGACGATAATAATATTGCTGAATTATCAAACGATTTAGCCCCTATCGCTGATGGTAGTGATATTCAAGCAGGCTTAATTATGGTTGAAGATATGCGCAATAATATCGCTCATCGCTATTTACGTTATGACAACCAATTACCGATTGAAGAAAGAGAAGCTGGCTGGAATAGTTGGGCAAACATGCTATACGGTTATGGCACACAAAGTCATCAAGATGGCATTAACGGTTACAACACCTACCGCACAGGTATTCAAATCGGTACTGATTACGAAATTAACCAAGATGCGCTTATTGGTGTTTCTTTTGCTTATAACTACGCCAAAGCTGACGCGAAACAACGTAATGCAAGTAAAGAAATTAACCATTTTGAATTTATGCCTTATACCGGTTGGTATAGTGACACATTATTCTTAAACGGTAATTTAAATATTGGTTATTACACAGTTGATAGTGAGCGAGATATCGGTGGCAATACCGGATGGCAAGGAAATACCAAAGCAAAAGGTGATTATTCTGGTGTGCAATTAGGTTATCAAATTAATGCTGGAACCTATTTTGATTTTGATTTCATCCATATAAAACCGATGCTGACTTACCAGTATCAATGGCTCAATATTGATTCATGGGAAGAAACAGGCGCTGCATTATCTATGCGAACTAATGGCCAACGCTACGCTGTTAATCAATTAGGTGGTTCAGTTGCTTTATGGAATAGCTATCAAACCGCTTATGGCAAATTAACACCATCCCTTAATCTGCGTTACATCAAAGATATTGCAGGTAACAATAATATTAATCAACGTCATAGCCTCACCTATTTTAATACAGGGGGAAGTACCTTTGATGTTAAAGGAAATCGTGTTGGTGGTGACATTATTAGTGCTGAATTAGGGACAAATCTCGATATTACCCAGTCGTTGAATTTAGGTACAACAATGGGATATCAGCGTTATGACAAGTTCAATGAAGGACGCATTGGTTTCACTGTTAGCCAGCGTTTCTAAGGAGAAAAATAATGCCGATATTTCGCTTTACTGCACTTGCTATCACATTGGGGCTACTATCCGCCCCTTATAATGCGATTGCAGCCACCAACAATCCTGCATTTGATCCTAAAAATCTGATGCAGTCAGAAATCTACCATTTTGCGCAAAGTAACCCATTAGCAGACTTTTCATCAGATAAAGACTCCACACTGACGTTATCTGATAAACGTAGCATTATGGGAAGCCAATCCTTGTTATGGAAATGGAAAGGTGGAAGTCACTTTACGTTACATAAAAAGCTTATTGTACCGACAGATAAAGAAGCCTCTAAAGCATGGGGACGTGCATCTACCCCCGTTTTATCATTTTGGCTTTATAACGAAAAACCCATTGATGGTTATCTCACTATCGACTTTGGGGAGAGGCTCAATTCAACCAGTGAAGCGCAAGCAGGTTTTAAAGTAAAATTGAATTTTACTGGCTGGCGTGCTGTTGGGATCTCTTTAAATAACGATCTTGAAAATAGAGAAATGACCTTAAATGCAATGAATACCTCTTCCGATGGTACTCAAGACAGTATTGGTCGATCTTTAGGCGCTAATGTTGACAGTATTCGATTTCAAGCCCCATCTAATGTGAGCAAAGGTGAAATCTATATCGATCGTATTATGTTTTCTATCGATGATGCTCGCTATCAATGGTCTGATTATCAAGTGAAAACACGTTTATCAGAGCCTGAAATCCAATTTCATAACGTGCAACCTCCGTTGCCAGTGACGCCCGAAAATTTAGCAGCGGTTGATCTTATTCGCCAGCGCCTAATTAATGAATTTGTAGGTGGTGAAAAAGAGACAAATCTCGCACTAGAAGAAAATATTAATAAATTAAAAAGTGATTTTGAAGCACTCAATATTCGTGTTTTAGCGGATGGCGGAATACAAGGGCGACATCTGATCACAGATAAACAAACTATTATTTATCAACCAGAAAACCTTAATTCTCAAGATAAACCACTTTTTGAAAATTATGTCATTCTTGGTAACTACACAACATTAATGTTTAATATCAGCCGTGCTTATGTTCTTGAAAAAGATCCGACACAAAAAGCCCAGTTAAAACAGATGTACTTATTAATGACAAAGCATTTATTAGATCAAGGCTTTGTTAAAGGGAGTGCATTAGTCACAACCCATCACTGGGGATACAGTTCTCGTTGGTGGTATATTTCCACACTATTAATGTCTGATGCTTTAAAAGAAGCAAACCTACAAACTCAAGTTTATGATTCATTATTATGGTATTCACGAGAGTTTAAAAGTAGTTTTGATATGAAGGTAGGCGCAAACAGCTCGGATTTAGACTATTTCAACACCTTATCTCGTCAACACTTGGCTTTATTACTACTAGAACCTGATGATCAAAAGCGCATCAACTTAGTTAATACTTTCAGTCATTACATTACTGGTGCATTAACTCAAGTTCCTCCAGGCGGTAAAGATGGTTTACGTCCTGATGGTACAGCGTGGCGACATGAAGGTAACTACCCAGGTTACTCTTTCCCTGCCTTTAAAAATGCCTCTCAGCTTATTTATTTACTGCGTGACACTCCCTTTGCTGTGGGTGAAAGCGGTTGGAATAACTTGAAAAAAGCGATGGTATCGGCGTGGATTTACAGTAATCCAGAAGTCGGATTACCGCTTGCGGGGCGACATCCTTTTAACTCACCATCGTTAAAATCCGTCGCTCAAGGCTACTACTGGCTTGCAATGTCTGCAAAACCATCTCCAGATAAAAAGCTCGCGTCTATTTATCTTGCGATTAGTGATAAAACGCAAAATGAATCGACTACTATTTTTGGCGAAACTATTGCGCCAGCGGCTTTACCTCAAGGCTTCTATGCTTTTAATGGCGGTGCTTTTGGTATTCATCGCTGGCAAGATAAAATGGTGACATTGAAAGCTTATAACACCAATGTTTGGTCATCTGAAATTTATAACAAAGATAATCGCTATGGCCGTTATCAAAGTCATGGTGTAGTCCAGATAGTCAGTAATGGTTCGCAACTTTCACAAGGCTATCAACAAGAAGGCTGGGATTGGAATAGAATGCCAGGAGCAACGACTATTCATCTTCCTCTTAAAGAGTTAGATAGCCCTAAACCTCATACGTTAATGCAACGTGGAGAGCGAGGGTTTAGTGGGACATCTGCCCTTGATGGTAAATATGGCATGATGGCATTTGATCTTATTTATCCGACCAATCTTGAACGTTTTGATCCTAATTTCACCGCGAAAAAGACCGTATTAGCGGCGGATAATCATTTAATTTTTGTCGGTAGCAATATTAATAGTAGTGATAAAAATAAAAATGTTGAAACTACCCTATTCCAATATGCTATTACACCTGAATTAAACGCCATTTGGATTAATGGGCAAAAAGTTGAAACCTTTCCTTATCAAGCAACACTGACACAAGGTGATTGGTTAATTGATAGCAATGGTAATGGTTACCTCATTACTCAAGCTGAAAAAGTGAATGTCAGTCGTCAACACCAGACTTCAGCTGAAAATAAAAATCGCCAACCAACAGAAGGAAACTTCAGTTCGGCGTGGATTGATCACAGCGTTCAACCTAAAGACTCCAGTTATGAGTATATGGTCTTTTTAGATGCAACGCCTGAAAAAATGGGGGAAATAGCGCAGAAGTTTCAAGAAAACAATGGGTTATATCAGGTTCTTCGTAAAGATAAAGATGTGCATATTATTTACGATAAACTCAGCAATATAACGGGATATGCCTTTTATCAATCCGCTTCAATTGAAGATAAATGGATCAAAAAGGTCGATAAGCCCGCGATTGTGATGGCTCATCATCAAGGAAATTCGCTGACTATTAGTGCCGTGACACCTGATTTAAATATGACACGACAAAAAGCAGCAACTGCCGTGACTATCAATGTTATCGTCAATGGGAAATGGCAACCAACTGAACCTACTGATAAAAATAACAAAGTAAAATATCACGTTTCAGGTGATAACACTGAACTCACTTTCACCAGTTACTTTGGTATTCCACAAGAAATCAAACTTTCGCCTCTCTCTTGATATCACTAAAAGGAACGCATTTGTGTTCCTTTTTTATTTGCAGGAAATCTGATTATGCTAATTAAAAAACCTTTAGCACATGTAATGGCATTAAGCTTATGTTTATCATTACCCGCACAGGCATCTCCCTCTCTTTCTCATGAAACTTTCGGTGATATTTATCTCTTTGAAAGTGAAATACCCAATACCCTCACCGCCTCAGAGAAGGATCAATTATCACTAAGTAAACAGCACGCTAAAGATGGTGAACAATCGCTTAAGTGGCAATATCAACCACAATCAACATTGACGTTGAATAATATAGTGAATTACCAAGACGATAAAAATACAGCTACACCACTCACTTTTATGATGTGGATTTATAATGAAAAACCTCAAGCTTTCCCATTAACATTGCAATTTAAGCAAAATAATACCGTTGCATTAAGTTTTGATACTCAGCTTAATTTTACGGGATGGCGAGGTATTGCAGTTCCCTTTCGTGATATGCAAGGTGCTGCAAAAGGTTCGTTTGATCAATTAGTAATAACAGCCCCAGATCAGGCTGGAACTCTCTTTTTTGATCAAATTATTATGAGCGTACCGTTAGACAATCGTTGGGCTGTTCCTGACTATCAAGCACCATACGTAAATAATGCAGTAAACACGATGGTCAGTAAAAACTGGAGTGCTTTATTGATGTACGATCAGATGTTTAAAGATCATTATCCTACTCTAAATTTCGATACTGAGTTTCGCGATGATCAAGCTGAAATGGCATCAATTTATCAGCGTTTTGAATATTATCAGGGAATTAACAGCGATAAAAAAATTACATCAGACATGCTAGATAAAAATTTAGCCCTTTGGGCAAAACTAGCATTAACACAACACGCTGATGGCTCAATAACAGGAAAAGCACTCGATCACCCTAACCGACAAAACTTTATGAAAGTTGAAGGTGTATTTAGTGAAGAGACGAAAGAAACATTGCTTGATACCAATATGCTAAGAGATGTTGGTAAAACGCTTCTCCAAACGGCTATTTATTTGCGTAGTAATTCCTTGTCGGTAGCCGATAGAAAAAGATTAGAAGATCTTTATTTATTAGGGACTCGTTACGTTCTTGAACAAGGTTTTACACGAGGTAGTGGTTATCAAATTATTACTCATGTTGGATATCAAACCAGAGAACTTTTTGATGCATGGTTTATTGGTCGTCATATTCTGGCAAAAAATAACCTTTTAGCTCCCACTCAACAGGCAATGATGTGGTACAACGCCACAGGGCGAATTTTTGAAAAAGATAATGAAATCGTTGATGCAAATGTCGATATTCTCAATACTCAATTGCAATGGATGATAAAAAGCTTACTGATGTTACCAGATTATCAACAGCGCCAACTCGCCTTAGCACAACTGCAAAACTGGTTAAATAAAACCATACTAAGTTCAAAAGGAGTTGCTGGTGGCTTCAAACCTGATGGTTCTATTTTTCATCATTCACAACATTACCCAGCTTACGCTAAAGACGCATTTGGTGGTTTAGCGCCGAGTGTTTATGCATTGAGCGATTCACCTTTTCGCTTATCAACTTCAGCACATGAGCGTTTAAAAGATGTTTTATTAAAAATGCGTATCTACACTAAAGAGACGCAAATTCCGGTGGTATTAAGTGGTCGTCATCCCACTGGATTACATAAAATAGGTATTGCTCCATTTAAATGGATGGCATTAGCAGGAACCCCTGATGGTAAACAGAAATTAGATCCCACATTATCCGCCGCTTATGCAAAATTAGACAACAAAGCATATTTTGAAGGTATTAAAGCTGAAAGTGAACCTGTTGGTGCATGGTCCATGAATTATGCATCAATGGCAATGCAACGCAGGGCATCAACTCAATCACCGCAGCAAAGCTGGCTTGCGATTGCTCGTGGTTTTAGTCGTTATCTGGTTGGTAATGAAAGTTATGAAAATAACAATCGCTATGGGCGCTATTTACAGTATGGTCAATTGGAAATTATTCCTACTGATTTAGCCCAATCAGGATTTAGTCATGCTGGATGGGATTGGAATCGATACCCAGGAACAACCACAATTCATCTTCCCTATAACGAACTTGAGGCAAAACTTAATCAATTACCCGCTGCGGGTATTGAAGAAATGTTACTTTCAACAGAAAGCTATTCTGGTGCTAATACACTTAATAATAACAGTATGTTTGCCATGAAATTACATGGTCACAGTAAATATCAACAGCAAAGCTTAAGGGCTAATAAATCCTATTTCTTATTTGATAATAGAGTCATTGCGTTAGGATCGGGTATTGAAAATAATGATAAACAACATACAACAGAAACAACACTATTCCAGTTTGCCGTTCCTAAATTACAATCGGTGATCATTAATGATAAAAAGGTAAACCAATTAGGTACTCAATTAACTTTAAATAATGCAGATACCTTAATTGATCCTGCGGGCAATTTATATAAGTTGAGTAAAGGGCAAACGGTAGAATTTAGTTATCAAAAACAGCATTCTCTTGATGATAGAAATTCAAAACCAACAGAACAACTATTTGCAACAGCCGTGATCTCTCATGGCAATGCGCCGAGTAATGCAACTTATGAGTATGCGATAGCGATTGAATCACAAGATAATAAAGTACCTGAATACACTGTATTACAACATAATAAGCAGCTTCATGCTGTAAAAGATAAAATAACCCAAGAAGAGGGATACGCATTCTTTGAAGCAACCGAAATTAATTCCCCTCAAGCTTTATTATTATCGAGCAACTCACCAACGATGGTAATGGCTAAAATACAAAAACAACAATTAACGCTGAGTATTGTTAATCCTGATTTAAATTTATATCAAGGTATTGAAGCGGATCAAGTTGATAATAAGGGGAATCAGGTTGAGGTAAGTATTTATTCTCGCCAATGGCTGACAGCCGATCCTAAACCAACAAGTAGTACAATTACCATAAAAGGAATGTGGAAATTAGCAACACCTCAATCCGGTATTAATATTCAACATCAAAATAATAATACGCTAATTACGACAACAACCACACAAGCAAAACCAATAGTTATTGATTTGGTTAAGTAGAGTTTCTAACATTTAAATCATAATATCCCTCATAGAACGGGAGATTATGATTTATAACTCAGCTTAACGAATCAATTATTTACTTTAAATAATAAAGAGTCATACCTTTATTATTATTGCTAATAAATGTATTGTCTCATTTAAATAGTTTGCTATGCTCTACGCGGGTGCTTGGATCAATCTGGTTCAAGCATTTTGCAAGTACCAGAAAGAGAAAAGCCCCGGAAAATATATTGTATATTCACCGAGGCGGACTCAAACCCAACAACTTGATTCTGCCTCCTTATAAAGGAGCTGTCAAGAAGATGAACAAATATTCTCTGATTAGAGTGATTGTTATAAGTGTAAATATCACGCTATTACTGATAACTTTATTCTATAATAATCCAATCGAGAATTTCACTATTCAGAGTGAATATATAAATGTTCAGGTTAAGTTTATCAACAATAAACACTAACCTTGTGGGGGAGCAATCCCCCGCAGTTTTCTAATTAAGTGATTGCGGTTTAATCTAAGCGCCCTAATTTACAAGAAGAGGTAACCATTATCTGTTACCTCTTCTTTTATTTATAACTTAACGAATCAATTATTTACTTTAAATAATAAAGAGTCATATCTTTATTTATTATTGCTAATAAATGTATTGTCTCATTTAAATAGTTTGCTATGCTCTGCGCGGGTGCTTGGATCAATCTGGTTCAAGCATTTTGCAAGTACCAGAAAGAGAAAAGCCCCGGAAAATATATTGTGTATATTCACCGAGGCGGACTCAAACACGAGAACTTGATTCTGCCTCCTTATAAAGGAGCTGTCAAGAAGATGAACAAATATTCTCTGATTAGAGTGATTGTTATAAGTATAAATATCACGCTATTACTGATAACTTTATTCTATAATAATCCAATCGAGAATTTCACTATTCAGAGTGAATATATAAATGTTCAGGTTAAGTTTATTAATAATAAACACTAACCTTGTGGGGGAGCAATCCCCCGCAGTTTTCTAATTAAGTGATTACGGTTTAATCTAAGCGCCCTAATTTACAAGAAGAGGTAACCATTATCTGTTACCTCTTCTTTTATTTATAACTTAACGAATCAATTATTTACTCTAAATAATAAAGAGTCATACCTTTATTTATTATTGCTAATAAATGTGTTGTCTCATTTAAATAGTTTGCTATGCTCTGCGCGGGTGCTTGGATCAATCTGGTTCAAGCATTTCGCAAGTACCAGAAAGAGAAAAGCCCCGGAAAATATATTGTATATTCACCGAGGCGGACTCAAACATAGACAATTTGATTCTGCCTCCATTTTTATCGGAGTGCAAGAGGAAATGAAAAAATATTCTTTAATCGGACTCATGATCGTGACGATGATAATATCGAATAACGCATTATTACAGAATAAACCTTTCGTTTATTCACACCAACTAATGGATATTTAATAATTCAGATTAATATATTTTTACGTTATATTAATCTTGTGGGGGATTACTCCCCCACAATTTCCCAATCCTATTGTTGTGTTTTATCTAAGCACCCTAACTTATAATAAGAGGTAACAGATTATTGTTACCTCTTATTATTATATAAAAAACCGTCCCCTATTTTTGGTCGGGAACCTAGATAGGAAAATATTGCGCGGAAGGTATGTAAAGTGCAAGAAAAATAACAAAGTTCAATATCAACGCTCTAGGAATTTTACAAAAGACTTAAAACTTCACTTCCTGCTAATAAATAAGCACCAGCACCATAATCCATATTATGCTCAAACTTGACCTCTCGCGGATTAAATGCCGGAAGTTGTACCCAGCCTATCATGCCATTGTCATGAATACAGGTTTGTAATGCTGACCACGCTCTGTTTAATGCAGGTAAATACACCTCTTTTTCTAGTACTCCCTGATTAATTCCCCATGCGAGTCCATAACAAAATAACGCTGTTGCTGAACTTTCTGGTGCAGGAAAATTATCAGGATCGAGTAAGCTGGTTCGCCAAAAACCATCTTCATGTTGATAATCTAGGATGGATGTCGCTAATTCTTTAAATAATGCAATATAACGTTCACGACCATGATAATCATCAGGCATATATTTTAGGATACGAGGTATCGAAGCAAGAACCCAACCAATACCACGGCTCCAAAATACTTTTTCACCATTAGCCTCGCGTAATTCATTGCCTTCACCATCAGGAATATAGCGATGATCACGGAAGATAAGCCCTGTTTCAGGATCACGTAAATGTTCAATCGCATCCCAATAAGCCGTATGCATGTAATCCAAATAACGTCGTTCGTTGGTAATTTCAGCCAAAGTAGCAAAACCAGGAGGCGCCATAAAGAGAGCGTCACACCACCACCAATCTTCACGACCCGGTTTAGGATCATCAAGCATAATGTCAAATGCTTTAATGGTTGGCTCCAGAATTTCAGTTTGTTCAAAAAGCGGACTTACTGCAAGATAAGCTTGTACACAAACATGATCATCTGCGAAACGAGCATTAGGACCCGTTCTAAATCCTGTATGTAACGTGTAATTCAACACACCATTAAGATACTCTTCGTCTTGCGTTGCCTGCCATGCGGCACTTACGCAACTCCATAAAACACCGCGCTCCCAATCAGTGTCTTTAATAAAACGGGTTTTACCACTACGGCGGCGAACACTACGAACTTGATTAGCCGATTGATAACGATACACTCGCTTCATGTTTTGTAATACAAACTCTCTTTGCAAAGTCTCTGTATTAGCGTGTTCCATCCTACTTCTCCATGAAATTAACGAGCTAACCAACCACCATCAACCGCAATGGTGTATCCATTTACATAATCACTCGCTTTAGACGCTAAGAAAATCGCAGGACCAGCAACATCTTCAGGCGTTCCCCAACGTCCAGCAGGAATTCGCTCTACAATAGCGGCATTACGAACATCATCAGCACGCAGTGCCGCGGTGTTATCTGTTGCCATATAGCCCGGAGCAATAGCATTTACATTGATATTATATTGAGAAAGTTCAGTCGCCAATGCGCGAGTTAATCCCATGACTGCAGATTTACTTGCGGTGTAAGAAGGTACACGAATTCCGCCTTGATAAGAGAGCATAGAAGCAATATTAATTATCTTGCCTCCCTCTCCTTGTTTCACAAATTGACGAGCGACTTTTTGAGATAAAAAAAACAGTGTTTTCTGATTAATATCAATCACATCATCCCAATCTTTTTCACTAAATTCCAAGAGATCTTCGCGGCGAATAATACCTGCATTATTCACTAAAATATCAATGCGCCCCATGACAGAAACGGCTTCATCCACCAGCGCTTGCAATCCATCTTGTTTCATTAAATTTTGCGTAATGTAATGAAAGCGACGCCCCAATGCTTCTACTTGTTGACGAGTTTCAGGTGCATCTTGAATACCCACCCCCACAATATCTGCACCCGCTTTGGCTAAACCGATCGCCATGCCTTGACCTAATCCAGTATTACAACCCGTGACAATAGCAACCTTGCCATTTAAATCGAATAAATTCATAACAATAACCTCTTAGGTGTGGCTATAAAGCCACACCTTTTTATATGTAGGGTAAAAAGAAAATATGACTATTTGTGATTATTTCAGATCTTTCATTGCAACATGATCCATATCGTGGAAGACCTGATTTTCACCAACCATTCCCCAAATAAAGGTATAAGATGCAGAGCCAACACCAGAATGAATTGACCAGCTAGGACTTATCACGGCTTGCTCATTACGGACAACTAAATGACGTGTTTCCGTTGGTTCTCCCATATAATGGAAAACCACATTGTCCTCTTTCATATCAAAATAGAGATAGACTTCCATACGACGCTCATGGGTATGGCAAGGCATGGTATTCCATAGGCTACCCGGTTCAAGAACCGTCATCCCCATAGACAATTGGCATGTAGGCAAAACTGAAGGGTGTAAGAATTTATAAATAGTACGAACGTTACAGTTTTCTACATTACCAATTTTTTCTGGTGATGCTTGCTGTTGTGTTATTTTGCGCGTTGGGTAAGTATGATGGGCTGGCGCGCAATTCATATAAAAACGAGCCGGTGTTTCTACACTATCACTGGTAAATTCAACACTTTTAGCACCCATTCCAATGTAAATCGCTTCACGAGCACCAATATCAAACACTTCACCATCAACAATCACTTTGCCAGCACCACCAATATTAATGGCACCTAACTCACGTCTTTCTAAAAAGAAATCAACGCCTAATGCTTTACCTGCCATTAACGCTAAAGGCTGTGTTGTAGGAACAATACCGCCAACAATAATGCGATCTATATGGCTATAAGTGAGATTCATTTCCCCTTCACAGAATAGGTTTTCAATCAGGAACTCCTTGCGAAGTCCTTCTGTATCAAGCCTTTTAGCATGTTCACTATGAATTGGCTGACGAATTTCCATTATAAATACCTCATTTTTACAGATGGGTGCATAACTGAAAAACTATGCATTTTCCCCGGATACAGAGTAAATATGATTTCCTCTGATGAATGTATCGGTGAGATGAAAACACTCATCCACCACAGCAAAGCTGGCTTCTCGCCCCGCTTTGATATAACCCAATTTATCGCCGATACCGAGATACTCGGCAGGGATCGCACTCGCCATTTGCACGGCTTCCCACTCAGGGACATGAGCGAGTTGCACCATATTTCTTAATGCACTATCTAAGCTACAAGTACTTCCAGCCAACGAGCCATCGGCTGTTTTTGCTTGACCTTGGGTGACGCACACTGTTTGAGCGCCCAGCGTGTAATCACCATCAGGTAATCCCCCCGCACGCATGCAATCTGTAATTAAAGCGAGTTGTTGGTAGCCTTTCATGCGATACGCTAATTGCATCATAACGGGATGAACATGAATGCCATCTGCGATCAATTCCGCCAAGACATTGTGATATAACACGGCACCACAACATCCTGGCTCGCGATGATGAAGCCCCGTCATACCGTTATACAAGTGCACACCACAATCTGCGCCATGTAAAAATGCAGCTGATGCTTGTTCATAAGTTGCCGCTGTATGCGCCACACTAGGCTTAATACCTCGATTGACCAACCAATCAATCGCTTCCATCGAACCTTGAGCTTCTGGCGCAACAGCAACACGCAATAGTGTGTCACCCGCACTTTCAAGCAGTGTTTCTAGCTCTGATATTGTGGGTGCTTTTAGATATTTCACCGGATGCGAACCTCTATGACGTTCGGTAAAATAAGGCCCTTCTAAAAAACTCCCAAGCAACAACGCACCGGATGTTTGTGGCTTTGATAAGAACTCACGTACTTGTGATAATGCGAGGCGAATATCATCTATAGGCGCAGTCACCGTTGTACCTACCCATGCAACAACGCCCGTCTTCACTAAAGCATCCGCAATGGTTTGTAACCCTTGCTGAGTCGCATCCATTACATCAGCACCTTCACGTCCATGAATATGAATATCCACAAATCCAGGCAATAACGATCGCCCTTTTAGGCGAATAATGGGGCAATCTATTGGCGCTTGTGTGGTAATTGATTCAATAACATCGCCTTTAATATGGACATAGCAAAGATAACGAATACCTTCTGGTGTAAAGGTTCTATCTGCTAAAATGGCATATCGCTGACTCATAAACCGTCTTCTTCTTCAACATCATTACTGTCTATTTGCGCCAGCTGCTCACGAATATCTTGGATACTTTCTTGACCTATTTCGCGCAACGTTTGCACTAACTCTGACACTGAACCCCCCTCTCGTTCAAAAGCGGCATTCACAATCATTGGTAAATTCACACCGGCTAGCACTTCAACAGCCGGGTTTTGCATCATAATTGCCATTGCACGATTACAGGGGGTGCCACCAGGTAAATCCGTTAAAAAGAGATATTGCTGACATGACATTGAGTCAATTGCTTCACACATTTTTTCTTCTAATTCATCAGGGGAAATTGACTCAACAAAATCAATAAACGCGATATCTTCCTGTTCTCCAGCAATCGCTTTTACCGCTGATGCCATACCAGAGGCAAAATTAAGATGCCCTGAAACAATAAGACCGATCATGAGTGACTCCTTGCGGGCAGCAGAACACTCTCCTGCCCGTTTATAGCAAGTTAATAATGTATTTCGATTAACAATAACTACTGTGATAAAGGCTTTCTGTTATAAGAATCCTAATACGTGACCGACAACGCCAAATGCAAGCGTTGAGAAAATCAATACTGGAGGCTTACCCCAAAAACCCGTACTTTTCACCATTTTGTACATTAGGAAAACTAAGCACAGAGGCAGTAAATTCGGCATAATTTTGTCAAAGAGTGCGGTTTGCAATTCAACCACTTTCCCTCCGAGCTCCAGCGAGGCGGTGGTTTGTACCTTAATAAAGGTCGCACTAAGCGCACCGATAACAAAAATCCCCATGATATTGGCGGCTTTAGCTAGTTTTTCAGTGGCATCACTCATATTGACCATCGCCGCAGTGCCCGCGCGATACCCCATAAACATCAGCCCGAAATACACTAAAAAGTGAACAATTTGATATAAGAAGAAGAAAACAAAAGGCCCTGCTATCGAACCTTCCATTGCAATGGAAGCACCTAATGCTAATGTCAGTGGCATTAAGGTCATATGGTCAATAGCGTCACCAATGCCTCCTGTTGGTCCCATTCCCGCGACTTTCATCACGTTAACCGTCGATGGTTTTTCTTTATTTTCTTCCATTGCAACGGCTGTACCCAATAAAAAGGTAAACAGCTTAGGACTGGCATTAAAAAATTGCAGATGGTTTTTTAGTGATGTTGCATAGTCACGTTTATTATTCCCATGAATTTTCTTTAGCGCCGGGATAATCGAGAAAGCAAATCCCCCACCTTGCATACGCTCAAAGTTAAAGTTGCCTTCCATAAAGAGGCCTCGGAACGCACACTTCCAAAGATCACCTTTCGTAATCACTTTTCTGATTGTGGTATCTTGATACTCATCAATGCCATCAATCAAAGAACCCGTTTCTGGTTTATCCTGTGTTTTCAATACGGTGCTATTATCAGATACCATCTTCGAAATCCTCATTTTGCTGACTTGTATTTTTGTTATTACCACTAAAGAAGAAGTAGAGCGCAGCGGCTGATGCGCCTAAAATAGCGACCGCCATAATTGGGAGTTTTAAATAGGTTGTCATGACGAAACCAATGAAGAACACACCAGCCACTTCTTTTGACCACATGATTTTCAACAACATTGCGAAACCAATAGCAGGAACCATCTTCGCGCCAATACCTAAACCTTCAAGCAACACTTTCGGGGTATTATCATCAATCCACTGAGCCGCGTGTTCACCAAAATAGACCGTTACGAAGGCAACTAAAGCATAAAGTAACGAGCGAACAATGATCGTGATAATCAGTAGCCGCGATACTCCACCAGCATCAGCTCTTTCTGCGTATCTATCCGCTTTACCCATAGTGAAAGCCGTCATTGCAAAGAAGCCGATCACCAACATTTGCATTAACACGGCAATTGGCATACCAATCCCCATCGCAACTTCAGGTGATTGATTTGTCATTACGGCAAAAGCAACCGCTGCAATAGTACCTAGTGTGACATCTGGTGGCTGAGCGCCTGCATTAGGTACAAGTCCTAACCAAGCAAGTTCTAATGTTGCTCCCGCAATCAATCCAACCTGCATATCACCCATAATCAGGCCAACGACAGGACCTGTAATTAATGGTCTATGAATATTTAATGCAACGTCATACTTATCGATACCGCAAAAGAAGGCCCATAAAGCCACTAAAGAAGCTTCAAAAATCATAAATAATCCTCAAACCTGCTAATGCAGATTTTTTATTCAGGAAATTATCAGGCTGATGCGAGCGCTAACACATCAACAGGTGTCTGATCGGGAGTGTTTTGAATTGTGCAAGTCACCCCATTTGCGACAAGGCTTTTGAACGCATCAATGTCAGCATCATTGACTGATACGGTTTTCGCAATTTGGCGTTTCCCCTCATGAAAATGCATATTGCCAACATTACAGTGAGTAATGGGCACCCCCCCTTCCACTAAACGGGCGACATCTTTCGGGTTATTACACAAAACAAAAATTTTCTGACGAGGAGATGCTTTACTAATAACATCAATTGTTTTTTGAATTGAAAAGAAGCGAACAGCGTATTCACCTCCCGCTGATGCTTTCATTCCTGCTTGCATAAATGCGGCATTAGGGCCTTCTGCTGCATCATCATTAGCCACTAAAATCAGATTTGCTTCTGTATGTTTACCCCATGTAATGCGGATTTGACCATGGAGTAAACGTTCATCAATGCGGGTCCAGACAATATTCGGTGTGTTCATGATTAGCTCTCTTATTATATTTTATTAATTTAAAACAGACTGTGTGTCGTCTTTTTTGTGTGAGAACGGATAAATTGTGACGCCTTGTACAACACGGTTGATTTCTCCTGTCGGAGACGGGTTATCAGGCGTATTCCCTAGTGCAATGGAACTGTGAAATGCGAATGATTGCGCCAACATCAAGTAAGGGAACAATAGCGCCACATCAGAACAGTTCTCTAACGCTGGAATATAAACAAAACTCTCAGGTGAGAAAGAATTATCATTTCGTGCGGTGATCGCGATCACCTTGCCTGATGCATTATCGTGAATAACCTCTCGTAATAAGTCGGTCTCATATTGGCGTGTATAAGGATCATTAGAGAAAAACATCACCACTAAAGTTTCTTTATTTACGATAGACTTAGGTCCGTGCCGAAAGCCTAATGGAGTATCAAAACTAGCTACGACTTTGCCTGCGGTAAGCTCCAACATTTTTAACGCAGCTTCTTGGGCTAATCCTTGCAATCCGCCACTTCCTAGATAAATAACCCGTTTAAACTTACCCGCATATTTATCCCTAATAATTTGATTCGCTTTATTAAACTGCGCCTTATAGTGACTAAAAAAGGGCACGATAGAATCACTAAAGACGTTATCACCTAAGAAAATAGTCACAGCAGCCATCATCATGGATGAAAAGCTAGAGGTCATTGCTAAAGAACGGTCATTGGATTCTTCGGGCATCAACAATGCCAATGCACTACTATTATTTTGGCAGTACTCATAAAGCTTGCCATTGGCATTACATGTCAGCACTAAGTGATAACACTGTGATAAACACTCAGTTGCAACATCTAACGCCGCCACACTTTCAGGGCTATTACCTGAGCGGGCAAAAGAAATTAATAACGTAGGGATGTCTTCCGCTAAATACTCTTGTGGATCAGCTACCAAATCCGTTGTTGCTATCGCATCTACTCGACGTTTTATATGGCCACTTAAAATAGGGGCTAATGCTTTGCCAGCAAAGGCTGATGTGCCAGCGCCTGTTAAAATAATTCGCGCATGAGGTGCTGCGAGCGCTTTATTTAAAAAAGTTTCAATGTCAGTACGTTTTTCTTTCACTGACTGCCATGTTTTCTTCCAACACTCTGGTTGTTGCTCAATCTCTTTCGCAGTCCAAAATGCATTCAGTTGCTCCAATTGAGCGGTCTGATAACTTAAATATTCCATGGTTTCCCCTCAATTAATGGACATAGCACGCATCGGCATAAACCGATAACACATCACGAATTTTTGCAATAACAAAAGATCTCGGCGATCCATCAATCATGCCTTCTCTAAATTGAGTAAATTGATAAGGCAGATATTGGCTCAATAATGGTAATGGAATAGGTTTAACGGATAAGTTACTCATTAGCGTGTCAATGGCGGCATTAATTTCAGCATCAGGCCAGTAATAGCGAATGCGATCACTAAAACTATATACTCGAGCAAAGGCTTGTTGACGCTCATCACCATGATAGTATTTTTGCCAAAAACCTGGCTCACGACACATCAGCTGCTCCATTTTTTCACGTAATTTAGAGCACTGTTCCTGCGGGAATAAGGTTTCTTCAATGGAGCAAAGTGCGTATAAACCTTCACGCATTGCAAAAGTGAGTGCGGGTCCGACTTTTAAAATGGCAAAATGATCGTTAACTAGCTGTTTATAAGCTTCTTTAGTTTGATAATCCGTAGAATGGGCTTCGAAAACGAGGTGAGAATAATCATTGACAACTTGGCTTAATGCTTGCGCTTTTTCTTGTTGATAATCAATGATCCCCGTATGATCAAATTCAACGCCAGGTTGAACAACCAAACCAATGACGCGTTCCCAACAATCACCAATTCCAACATCTTGAAAAGCTTGACGATGGCACTCTAGTGTTTTGCGTGCTGCATCAGGTGACGTGACTTCCACAGTATCGAGTTCTTCAGCGGCACCACCAGGAACGGGCACTTCTGTACCAACAACATAAACAATATCACTTGTACCAAATGTCTCTTTTGCCGTATTTTCTGCAATCACGGCAAGACGAGCGGCACGAGATGCCACAATCTCATCCGTTAAAGGAATGGGATCATCAGCACAAGACATACTGCAATCAAGATGGATTTTCTTAAAACCGGCGGCAACATAGTGTGCAATCAACACATCTGCATTTGCCATCGCGTTTTCGGCGTTAAGATGTTGCCAGCGATTAGGGCCTAAATGATCACCACCAAGAATAAGCTTCTCGATAGGAAAACCGACATTTTCCGCCTGTTCGATAACATATTGGTAGAAGTCAGAAGGTGTCATTCCTGTATAACCACCAAACTGATCAACCTGATTAGAGGTGGCTTCAATGAGCAGAAAGGAATCATTATCCAGCGCTTGTAATAGAGCTGCTTCTATTACTAAAGGATGGGCAGAACAAACAGAATAAATACCATTCTGTTTGCCCGATTTATGTTGCTGAACAATCTTTTCTAAAGGATGCATTAAATACTAACTCCATAATCAACACCGGCGGTGTTGCTAATGGAGTTAGCAAATTACGATGCCTTATCGTCGACGATAATGACTTCAATTTTGTGATCTTTCAGTTCCTGAATATATTCCTCAGGAATACCTGAATCGGTCACTAGTATATCAATATCACCAAACTCTCTGATCATATGACAGCTGCGTTTACTGAATTTCGTAGAATCTGCAACCGCAATAATCGTTTCTGAGATATCACACATTAAACGGTTAAGACTGGCTTCCTGTTCATTGTGTGTGGTGATACCAACACGTAAATCGAATCCGTCAACGCCTAGAAAAACCTTATCGAAACGATAATTTCTAAGACTATTTTCAGCTTGTGAGCCTGAAAAAGACAACGCACTTTTTCGCAATACACCACCGGTCATTAATACTTCCACACCTGAGGTATTTGCTAACTCCATTGCGACATCCAGACCGTTAGTCATGACCACTACATTTTCGCGCGACTTCAAATGTGTCGCGATTTCGCGAGTAGTTGTCCCCGAGTCAAGAATGACGGTGTCTCCATCCTTAATCAGCGTTGCGGCAGCTTTCCCGATTAATGTTTTTATACCCGCATTTTGTCCACGTTTTTCGTGGATACTCAATTCGGCAATAAATCCTGTATTAGGAATTGCTGCACCATGAGAGCGAACGATATAACCATTTTTCTCAAGAAAACTTAGATCGCTGCGGATAGTGACACTTGAGACTTTAAATAATTCAGCGAGATCTTCGACTCTGGCTTTACCTTGTTGGTTTACCATATCGAGGATTTCCATACGCCTCTCAACTGCCGCTTTCACTTTCGTCTCCTTACGAAACCAAAACGATATCTTTCGATTGGTTTCGAATATAGTTTACTACGCCAATTTTTACCGACAATGCAAAAAAACAAAACTTTTGATCTCTTTCACAAAGTTTCGAATCACTGTCGATTGCTTACGATTATTTTCGTGTAGCGTCAATAATAACCTTGAGGCCACTAGTTTCCAATAAATAAAATGATATAACGCAACGCTATACTTATGATTACACCACATATAGCTAGATAAAACACAATAATATAGATTTAATTTCGCTTCATTTCACAAAGTTCAGATTAAAGTTTCAATACATTCATTTATTTTCGAAAAACAAATCAAAAGAAATAGCCCAAATAGTCAATAGAATATGAAATAGTATCGAATAGAAAGTATTTTTAACGAAAAAAACCGTATTAACCTTTCGCAAAAACCTTTCATTTACTTTCGATATTTCGTATTTGTGATTTTAATCTCTTTTGTTTTGATAAATTTTACGTAATGTAACAGGATAAAAAGAAACTCAGGAAATGACTAATGACATTAAATCAACCTGTTTATTTTCATATGATGGCAAAACCCACAAGCTACCACTGTAATATTAAATGTGAATATTGCTTTTATCTGGAAAAAGAAAATATTTTTCAAGATGAGACAAAAGAAACGGGTCATACCGTGATGCCAGATGGTGTACTTCGTCGTTATATTAAAGACTATATTCAGTCACACAGTGGAGATCAGGTTGATTTTTCTTGGCAAGGTGGTGAACCAACGCTTGCTGGACTCGCCTTCTTTGAAAAAGTCGTCAAGTACCAAAAACAATTTGCTAACGGCAAGACAATCACAAACAGTGTGCAAACCAATGCGATCGCCATTAATCGCCAATGGGCGCAATTTTTTGCTGATAACCACTTTCTATTAGGCGTTTCAATTGATGGCATTGAAGCCGTTCACGATAAATATCGTATATCAGTGAATGGCAGCCCGACTTTTGAACGAGTAAAGCGAGCAATTAAGCTACTCAATGAATATGGCGTTGAATTTAACACACTCACTGTTATTAATGACCAAAACTGGAATAAAGGAAAAGAGACTTACCAAGCCTTAAAAGAGTTGGGTTCAACCTTCTTTCAATTTATTCCTATTGTCGAAGTTGATAGGCGCTTTCCTCATACTCATGGAGGACATTATGCTCCGGGTCCCAATGCACAATTAGCGCCATTTTCTGTCCCTGCTGAAGGCTACGGACAATTTATCACTGAAGTATTTGATGAATGGATAAGACAAGGCGATATCGGGAAAATATATATTCGCCTATTTGATAGTTTATTAGGTACGTGGATGGGATATCCCGCATCAACCTGTATTCAATCTAAAACCTGTGGGCAAGCATTGATCATTGAAGCCAATGGTGATGTTTATTCTTGCGATCACTATGTCTATCCCGCGAATAATTTGGGTAATATCCATCAAAATAGCCTTGCTCATTTAGCCACTTCAAAACAGCAACAGCGTTTCGGTCAAAATAAATATGATAAACAAACGAGTCTTTGCAAACAGTGTGAAGTGCAAAGCTTATGTTATGGCGGTTGTCCTAAACATCGCATTATTGCCATTGAAGGCGAGAAACATCGTCATAACTACCTGTGCCGCTCTTATAAAAAAATATTTCATCATACAGCGATAGGTATGCAACTAATGCAACAAGCCATTTCACGAGGAGGCCTCGCGAGTGATGCGCTTCCTGCGATGAAAAAAAACTACCTAAAGTAACCCTTTTTTATTTTATCTTGTTTGTTTTGGAGACAATCCGTGATCTTACCTTCTGTTAAAAAAAGCTTACTCGCAGGGATCATTGCTGCATCGTGTTTAAACATCCCAATATCTGCTAATGCAGGTGGTACACCTGAAAAACCGAATATTTTACTGATAGTGATGGATGATTTAGGCACAGGGCAACTTGATTTTGTACTGGATACCTTAGATGTTGATGCATTAGCGCAACGCTCTACACCGCCACGTTATGAAGGCGATATCAATAAAATGGTAGAAGCTGCGCGCATTGCAATGCCCAATGTCAGTGAAATGGCTCAAAATGGTGCAAAAATGACCAATGCATTTGTTGCTCATCCTGTTTGTGGCCCTTCTCGAGCGGGTATCTTTACTGGACGCTCTCCAGCAAGCTTTGGTACTTACAGTAATGACGATGCTATTTTAGGCATTCCACAAGATATCAAGCTATTACCTTCACTTTTCCAAGAAAATGGCTACGCCACCGCCAGTATCGGTAAATGGCATAATGCAAAAGTGATCCGCAAACCCAAGATTAATGAAAATAAGCAGACCCGTGATTATCACGACAATATGATCTCAACACCAGAAGCAGGTTATGCTCCTCATGAACGTGGGTTCGATTACGACTTTAGTTATTACGCATCCGGCGTCGCTTTATGGAATTCACCTGCATTTTGGCGTAATGGTGTCAATGTTCCTGCCCCAGGCTATACCACGCATCTTTTAACAGATGAGACATTAAAATTTATCGATCAACATAAAGATAAACCCTTCTTTATTAATCTCTCTTATAGCGTTCCTCATATTCCATTAGAACAAGCCTCACCAGCTAAATACATGGAGAAATTTGATACAGGTAATGTTGAAGCAGATAAATACTTTGCGGCATTAAATGCAGCAGATGAAGGTATTGGTCAAATTATTGCAAAACTAAAAGCAAACGGTGAGCTAGAAAATACCCTGATCTTTTTCTTATCCGATAATGGCGCGGTTAATGAATCCCCTATGCCAATGAATGCAATGGATCGAGGCTTTAAAGGACAAATGTTTAATGGTGGCGTTAGAGTACCTTTTATTGCTTATCAACCCGGTACTATTCCAGCAGGCACAAAAAGTGATGAGATGATCTCCGCACTCGATATTTTACCCACAGCGCTACAAACAGCGGGTATTGCGATCCCTGACAATCTTAACGTTGAAGGGAAAAACATCATGCCTTTGCTTAAAGGCGAAACCGCAAAGTCCCCTCACAACTATCTTTATTGGGCAGGTCCTGGCACGAAACATTACAGTGAAGAAAACCAAGAATTTTGGCACGGATATCACCAATGGATAACCTATCAACGTAAAACACCGCCTACGAATCCTAACTTAGAAAAACTCTCTAAAGGTGCTTGGGCTGTACGTGATGGTGAATGGGCGCTCTATTTTTATGATGATGGGAAAAATCAACCTCACCTATTTAACGATAAAAAAGATCCGTCTGAATCAGTCAATCTTGCTAAACAAAATCCACAAAAAGTGGCAGAGCTAAAAAATGCGTATTACCAGTGGATCAAAGATAAGCCCAAGCCCGTTGTTTGGGGACAAGATCACTATCAAATACTTGTGGATTCTGCAAAACCTTAATATTCAACTTCCGTTTTGTTTCGCAAGGATGCGTCTTTTTTCTGAGATACGAAAATGGCTATTGAAATTGCATCTTCAGCACGACCCAAACTCCCTTATGAGCACCCAAACGTAGAAATCTACCAACGCTTATTTAAGGAAAATATCATTCGACGATTAGTCAGAAAATCAGCTTATCGTCGCTATGATAAAACGATCACTGATTTTTTTAATGATGAAAACCAGTCACTTTTCTCTTTATGTGAAATGCTGACACAGTATGTCACACAGGCTTTTCATCATTACCAAGTCTGGGGTTACTCTCATGCTTATTATCCCGGAAGCCCAGGACAACAAACGGCAAGAACGGATGCGCTTGAAGGTGTTAGCCGAGTACTTCCTCTACTTGCCGCATGGATAGTTAGCAGCAAAAAAAGTACGTTGATGGGATTAAATCATCAAGCTTTCAACTTACCTTTAATCATCAAACAAAGCTTTATTCATGGCACAGATCCACTTCATAAAGGATATTGGGGAAAGCTTGAAGATTACGATCAACGCATTTGTGAAGCCTCTGATTTAGCGCTTACTCTTTGGATCAGCCGTGAATGGGTGTGGAATACATTAACACCTGCCATACAACAACAAATCATGACTTGGTTCGAACAAGTTAATCACTGCGAAATTGTTGATAATAATTGGCATTTCTTCCCTCTCACCGTCCAATTTGTCATTAAAGCACTCACAGGAAAAGACACTATTGCCCATTGGCGCTATGAACGACTAAAAGAGTTTTATGTTGGTGATGGATGGTTTCGTGATGGGGCAAAAGGTAACTATGATTATTACAATGCGTGGGGATTTTACTATTCATTGTATTGGTTAACGCAAATTGATCCTCAATTTGATACAACATTTATTACTCAATCACTTAATACCTTTAATCAACATTACCTTTATTTTATGACGCCAAAAGGTATTCCTTTCTTTGGTCGCAGTGCCTGCTATCGCCTTGCGGTTTCTGCGCCATTATTAGCAGGTGTCGATTTACATTGTCCTTCAGTAAAAGTGGGCGAGGCAAAACGCGCGTTTGAAAGGAGTTTGCGTTATTTTATTTCTCAAGGTGCATTAAAAAATGGCGCCCCCACTCAAGGCTTATTTACTCACGATCCTCGTTTGGTTGATAACTACAGTGGACCTGCCAGTAGTTTTTGGTCATTGCGTGCCGTAATTATTGCGCTTTATTGTGCTGATCGTATCAACTTATGGCAAACACCTTCACTTCCTTTACCGATTGAAAAAGATAACTTTCGTTTCGAAATCCCTGCCATTCAAGCTTTAGTGACTGGTGTGAAAGCAACACAAGAGGTAAACGTCATTTTTTGCGAAAATTATACAACGCAGCAAACACCATTGACCCGCCGTTTAGAAAAACAGACCTTAGCACAAAAAGTTGCTGAAACCGTGATAGGGCAGTCCAGGCGACCGAAAAATAATTTATTACGCAAAGGGATCACCAGTTATAGCTCTAAAATGGCGCATTTTTTCTAATCATCTTTCATTTGCTTTCAGTGCGAAGGAAATAAAAATGTGATTTAGATCTTTTACCTTTCTATTTCTTTCGTTTATTATGTTTCGTAATTAAACGAAAGATGAGAGGCAAACATGTATCTGGTTTCTACTCGTAATATGCTCAATAAAGCACAGCGTGAAAATTATGCTGTGCCTGCTTTTAATATTCATAACTTGGAAACCATTCAAGTTGTGATGGAAACAGCTGCTGAAATGGCATCACCGGTGATCTTAGCGGGTACACCGAGCACGTTTGCTTATGCAGGTAGTGATTATTTGATCTCTATTTGTCAGCAGGCGGCAGAGCAATATCGTATCCCGGTTGCTCTACATCTAGATCACCACGAAGAGATCCCTGATATATGCCATAAAGTCATTTCAGGTGTCCGATCCGCTATGATCGATGCCTCCCATTTTCATTTTGAAGAAAATATTCGCATCGTCAAAGAAGTGGTTAATTTCTGCCATCATTGGGATTGCACGGTAGAAGCTGAGTTGGGTCGCCTTGGTGGGCAAGAAGATGATCTTATTGTTGATACAAAAGATGCACTATTCACCGATCCTGATTCAGCGGTACAATTTATCAAAGCAACGGGGATTGACTCATTAGCTGTTGCTATTGGTACAGCGCATGGTATGTACAAACATGAACCTCATCTCGATTTTGATCGCTTAGCGATTATTCGCCAAAAAACGGATATTCCTTTAGTTCTTCATGGCGCATCGGGTATTCCTGATGCAGATGTACAACATTGTATCGATTTAGGTATTTGCAAAGTTAACGTCGCAACTGAGCTGAAAATAGCGTTCTCTAACGCAATTAAGCAATACTTCTTGGATAACCCTGATGCAAGTGATCCTCGTCATTACCTTGTTCCGGGCAAAGCCGCAATGAAAGCTGTGGTTGCAGATAAAATTCGTGTCTGTAAAAGTGATGGGAAACTGTGAAGATAAACAAAACTGTCGCCATTATTGGCGAATGTATGATAGAGCTAAGTGGTCAACCTTTTTTACCGCAACAACAACGTTTTGGTGGTGATACGTTAAATACCGCGCTCTATTTATCACGACTCATCCCTTCATTACATCCCCACTATATGACAGGTTTAGGCACGGATACTTACAGTGCCTTAATGCAAAAAGCATGGGAAGATGAAGGGATCAACTGCCAATCTGTTATTACTATTCCCGATAAACTCCCTGGCCTATATGCCATTGAAATTGATGCTTGCGGTGAGCGTAGTTTCCACTATTGGCGTAATGATGCAGCAGCTCGTTATATGACAACTGATAATCGTTTTGCCGCACATCTCAATGCACTGCCTGATAATAGTGTGATTTATCTTAGCGGTATTTCTCTTGCTATTTTAACGCCAGAAGGTAAAGAAGCACTACTCGCGCAATTAACCCGCCTTAAACAACGAGGGTTCACCCTAATTGTCGATTCAAATTATCGACCACGTTTATGGGATTCAATACCTCATGCACAAGAGTGGTTTGAGAAGCTATATAGTATTAGTGATATTGCTTTAGTCACTGGTGATGATGAACAAATACTTTGGCAACAACCCGCGTTGACTGAACAAGACATAGCACAACGCCTTCATCAATGGGGTAATCAAAATGTGATTATCAAATTAGGTGTAAATGGCGCTTATTGGTCTGATGGCAAAAATACGGGCTATGTTTCTCCCAAACCCATTAATTCTGTTATTGATACTACCGCCGCAGGTGACTCTTTTAATGCGGCTTTTATTGCTGCTTGGCTACAACATCACAGCCTACCTACCTGCTGTTTGTGGGGAAACACCTTAGCGGGGCTCGTCATTCAACACCATGGCGCCATCATTCCTCATGAAATTACGGATTCATTCTACACACTCATCAAGGATAACCATGACACAGTCAATTGTTGATACTCTTTCATCACTGAAAGTGATCCCCGTGATCCAAATTAATCGCGCTGAAGATGCAATTTGGCTGGGTGAAATTCTAACCCAAAATCAATTACCTGTTGCCGAAATTACCTTTCGTACACCAGCAGCAGCCAAAGCCATAAAACTCATGCATGAACACTTCCCAGAGCTAATATTATGCGCAGGAACAGTATTGACTGCACAACAAGCAGATATGGCAAAAGAAGCAGGAGCTCGCTTTGTTATTTCTCCGGGCTACAACCCAAGTACCGTTGATTACTGCCTTAATAATGGCATTGATATTGTACCGGGTATTAACAATCCAAGCCAAATCGAGATTGCACTTGAAAAAGGCTTAACCTTACTTAAATTCTTCCCCGCAGAAGCCTCTGGTGGTGTAAAAATGCTAAAAGCCTTAGCGTCACCTTACGCTCAAGTCCAATTTATGCCAACAGGTGGAATTAGTTTAAATAACGTGAGTGATTATCTTGCTATTCCACAAGTTGTTGCTTGCGGAGGAAGTTGGATTGCCACCGCAGATACGATTGATAAACAAGATAAAGAGACCATTGTTAATCATATTCAAAGTATCCACTCATTACTAAAAACGCATAAGGAATAAATAAAATGAAACAGGTTGCCGTTTTATTAGCTGATGGATTTGAAGAAGGCGAAGCTGTTGTTTTTATTGATATCATGCGCCGTCTTGATATTCATGTCGATGTACTTTCTTGCATGGATACTTTGGTATTAAATACCTATTTTGAAACGAAAATCAGTGCCGACTATCTATTAACAGATAAATTCTCACACAGTTACGATGCAATAATGATGCCGGGCGGTCCTAAAGGTACTGATCGTTTATGCGCTAACAAGCAAGTTATTCAATTTATTAAACGCCATATTGCTGAAGATAAATATATTTGTGCACTGTGCTCTTCTGGAGCAAAAGTATTAGCGGCACATCATCTTCTTGAAGGTCGTAATTACAGTACTGGCGATAAACTTGCTGATAAGTATGATGATGGTCATTACCTTGATCAAGATGTAGTTGTTGATGGAAAGTTTATCAGTGCAAAAGGATTAGGTGTGAGTTTTGAATTTGCCTTTACGGTGGCTCGCCATTTATTAAGCGATAATACAGAAAAAGTAGACTGGCAAGCTAATCATATTTATTTCAAACACTGGCCTTTAGATTACCTAAAATAACCCAATTAATTACTATTAGCGATAAAAATAAAAAATAACCCACCTTAATAAATTAATTATCGAGGTGGGTTATAAAAAACATAAATTCAATTACTTATCAATAAATAATCGTCCCCCCCCATTATAGTTTGAACTTAACCTTTTTGGATGTTTTCTTCTGCTTGATAAAATCTATCAGATACAGAAAATGAATGACTTAACGTTATTATTAATTAATACTTGTGTACTATTGCCCCTTATAATCCTTTACTGTGCTCGTCGAAAAAAAAAGTAAAAATACTTATTATAAGAGAATAAAAAATATATTAAATAATCAAAAAGATATCACCATCATGTTATGAGTCTCTCTAGAAGTTCTTTATTTCTAAATTAATAGTTTTTCATTTTTAGAAATAAAGAAAATATAATCTCTATAATAAATAAAAAATCATTGCATTATCTTATTAAAAAATATTAATAAGAAAAAATGCCAAAAAAGAACAACCTGTTATTTTTATATAACTAATTAAAATATAGAAATAATAAAGATGATAAGATATTACTATATTATTATTTATTTTTACTTAGAAAATTGCGTATTTATACTTAATAGAAAACGTCATAACTTTACTCTTATTGTTCACTATTCATACACGTCATATAGCCAAATTTCTTCTATTTCTTTTATCCAAGATATCATTTCATAAAAAAACATTATGATAACAAAACACAATCAATAAGAGTATTTTATATGTATATATACCAACCAACACAATGAAATGAAAATGATATAAAAAAACATCATCTAAAATATTAATAATATATTGATAACATTCTTATTTTGATTATTAAATAATATATACCACTATATTGATCTCTGATAACTTATTTTCATTACATTTATTTTTTAGAGATACTTCCTAAAAATATAAAGATAAATTGATTTATTTAATTTTATTTAATATAAGATTAATTACATTAAATTAAGTCTCCTGACTGTGAGATTATTTTTATTCCACTCTCAAGTGATCTTTTATTCGTTTTAATACAAGGAATTTATTATGTCTGATAGTTTTCAAAATGAAGTTCCTAAAGCTCGGGTCAATATAAAGCTTGACTTACATACAGGTGGCGCACAGAAGAAAGTGGAATTGCCATTAAAACTTTTGGCTATCGGTGACTACAGCAATGGAAAAGATAAGCGTGTTCTTTCAGAAAGAGAAAAGGTCAATATAAATAAAAATAACTTCAACAGTGTACTTACCGAATTCTCTCCGTCCGTCAATCTTACCGTAAAAAATACATTAGCCAATGATGGTACTGAAGAGAGTATCAAACTATCGTTTAAAGAAATGGCTGATTTTGAGCCAGAGCAAGTTGCTCGCCAGATCCCTCAATTACGCGCCATGCTGGCAATGCGTAATCTCTTACGTGACTTGAAATCTAACCTCCTTGATAACATCACTTTTCGCCGTGAACTCGAAAATATCCTTAAAGATCCTGCATTAAGTGATGAGTTACGCGAGGAATTATCTCAACTTGCACCGAAAAAAGACTAATTGGATTTTATCATTACAGGATTATGCTTATGTCAGTTAATAGCGAAAGTATTTCAAAAAGTACAACAACTGTACTTGATGAGCCAGCGAATAGCGGTGTTTACGCCTCACTGTTTGAAAAAATCAACCTCACACCTGTTTCTCAGGTAAGTGATATTAATATCTTCCAAGATAACAGTGCGCTGGCAGATGCAACAGCAAATGAGCGCGTTACTGTTGCTGTTCAAGTCTTTCTCGACCGTTTGAAATCTTCGGGTCAAAAAGTTGAACGTTTAGATAGGAATCTACTCGACCATCATATTGCGGATTTAGATAGACAAATTAGTGAGCAGCTTGATGAAGTCATGCATCACGCGGATTTTCAAAAAATTGAATCGGCATGGCGTGGATTAAAATTCTTAGTTGATCGTACTGACTTTCGTCAAAATGTAAAAATCGAATTGTTAGATATTGCCAAAGATGATTTACGCCAAGATTTTGAAGATTGCCCAGAGACAATTCAAAGTGGTCTTTATCACCATACCTACATTGAAGAGTATGATACCCCTGGTGGTGAACCTATTGCTGCGATTATTTCGAACTATGAATTTGATCGCAGCCCTCAAGATATTGCGTTATTACGTAACATTGCAAAAATTTCAGCTTCAGCTCACATGCCATTTGTTGGCTCTGTTGGCCCCGCTTTCTTTGGTAAAAATTCGATGGAAGAAGTTGCGGCTATTAAAGATATCAGCAACTACTTCGATCGTGCCGAATACATTAAATGGAAATCTTTCCGCGATTCTGATGATGCCCGCTATATTGGTTTGACGATGCCTCGCGTTTTAGGTCGTCTCCCTTATGGTCCAGACACTATCCCTGTACGTAGTTTTAATTATATTGAAGAAGTAAAAGGTCCAGATCACGAGAAATATTTGTGGACAAACGCAACTTTTGCTTTTGCTGCTAACATGGTTAAAAGCTTTATTAACAATGGCTGGTGTGTACAAATTCGCGGTCCTCAAGCAGGTGGTGCTGTAAAAGATTTACCTATTCATCTTTATGATTTAGGCACTGGGAGTCAGGTTAAAATTCCATCTGAAGTCATGATCCCCGAAACTCGAGAATTTGAATTTGCCAACCTCGGTTTTATTCCACTGTCTTACTATAAAAACCGTGATTACTCTTGTTTCTTCTCTGCAAACTCAGCGCAAAAGCCCGCTATTTATGAAACCGCCGATGCAACTGCGAATAGCCGTATCAATTCGCGTTTACCGTATATTTTCCTTCTTTCGCGAATTGCTCACTATCTGAAATTAATTCAGCGTGAAAATATTGGTACCACAAAAGATCGTCGCTTATTAGAGCTTGAGTTAAATAATTGGGTTCGTAGTTTAGTGACCGAAATGACCGATCCAAGTGATGATTTACAAGCCTCTCACCCACTTCGCGATGCAAAAGTAGTGGTGGAAGATATTGAAGATAACCCAGGCTTTTTCAGAGTGAAACTGTATGCCGTTCCACACTTCCAAGTCGAAGGAATGGATGTAGATCTCTCGTTAGTATCTCAAATGCCAAAAGCGAAAGCATAAGGTGAAGCACGGATGAAAATATACCGCCCCCTCTGGAGTGATGGGGCCTTTTTGGCTCCTCAGCAATTTCAACAACAAGCAAGATGGGATAGCTATCTCATTAGCACCATCGCCAATATGACGATTGCATCAGCATGGGGCGTTATTTGTGCCGAATTTGATGAAAGCGCCTTAACTATCTCACGTCTTAGCGCACAAAAACTTATCGTTCGTTTTCCTGATGGCACATTGATTGATACAACGCTGGCAGACAACTTACCGCCAGTCAATGAGCTTAGCCATTACTCGCAACATCAAACTCTTGATATCGTTCTCGCATTACCTCTATTGCAAGCTAATGGAGGTAATCTTATGCAAGAAGGGCGCTCTGATAGACCACAACCGTTCTATCAGGAGTGGATAAAAGTACAAGATTTAATTGGTCAAGAACAAACGGATATCGCGGTGTTAAGACACAGCATCACTTTGCGTTATGCTCATGAAGAAAATAGCGCATACATGACTTGTCCCGTCGCTCGCTTAATCCGCAATGCCCAAGGTGCATGGGAAATAGATAAACACTTTATTCCCCCACTATTAAGTTGTAGTGCGAGCGATGAATTAACGACCTTATTTTCAGAATTTATGCATCGCTTAGTCGCAAAACGTCGTCGTTTAATGACTATGCGTCGCGAAAATAATGAGCAAATGGCTGATTTTGCTGTTGCTGATGTCTCGCTCTTTTGGCTACTCAATGCGATTAACAGTGCAGAGCCTGTATTAATTGAATTTCTCTCATCAATGGGACGTCACCCTGAGCTTCTTTATCGTGAATTAGTACGTCTCGCGGGTGCATTACTGACATTTTCACTCGATCATGAAAATAGTGATATTCCGCTTTATCAACACGCATTCCCTGAACAGGTTTTTCCACCTTTATTTAGCTTACTGAATACCCTGTTAGAAGCGAGTTTACCTTCACGCGTAATTAGTATTGCGCTTGATAAAGAAGGGCCATTCTGGCGTGGTGAATTGCATGATCCTCGTCTACGCGAAGGGGCTGATTTCTATCTTTCAGTGCGTTCTACATTACCCGCTCATTTGTTGATCACTCAATTTCCATTGCTTTGTAAAGCCGGTAGTAATGACGATGTTGCTAGTGTGGTTAACGTTGCACTTAACGGTATTCCATTACAACCTTTAACACATGTTCCTGCTGCTATCCCTCTGCGTTTAGAAAATCATTATTTTGCTCTTGAACTCAATAACTCTGCTGGTCAAGCCATGCTCTCTTCGGGGCACTGTGCTTTTTATGTACCAGGAACCTTAGGTGAAATTCAGCTCGAACTTTTTGCGGTACTTCGCTCATGATAACGAATACAAGAACAGCTAAAAATAACATGATTGATATGCTTTTTGCTGATACTTGGTTAATGGTTTGTCAGCTACGCCAAGGTGCTGAAATTACTGATGGCAAAGCCTTCTATCGGCGCGTCTGTGAACATATTGATAAAACGCGCCAACAACTCACAGAAAAAGGCTATTCCCAATCTGCCATCGAAAACATGCTTTATGCGCAATGCGCTTTAATTGATGAAAGCGTGATGAATCGTACTGAGCGTGATGACGGTTACTTACAGTGGATACAATCACCGCTACAAGCCAAGTATTTCAATACATTAGAAGCTGGTGACAAATTATGGGATAGGTTGCGTAATCTATTAAATGAACCGGCGCCCAACCAGGATGTACTTATCTGTTTTCACCGTGTGATCACGCTAGGGTTTGTGGGTAAATATCGCCAAACCGATGCGCCTGAACGTGAACAAATTATTGAACTACTCAATACTCAACTTCCCGCCTATGCACTATCTAGTGATTTACCTTTAGTGATGAAACCCAAGCATCGAATAAATCGTCGCCATATTTATTGGTTAGGCTGGTTTGGCGGGATTGTGGTGATAGCAATGCTGTGGTGGGGCTTTTCTGTGTCATTAGAAAATTTACTTCAACAATGGGTAATTCAAGGAAAGTGATGCAAAAAAACAGGATAAAACAGTGTATTACATTGTTTTCAGCAATCTTATTACTGTGGCTGCTTTGGGGATTTTGGTCTTTGGGTAAAGAGATATCCTTTTTTCTGACCGCCTTTATTTGTCTCGTCACACTCACTTTATGTGTCTGGTTTTTCCGTCAACACAAAGGTGCTCCCTACCTTGAGGATGCACTTACAAACCTGCTCCCTCCTGATAATTATCATGGCGCTGTCATTATTGTTTGTGGTCAATCACAAGCGCTTTTTCATGAAAATCAGACGTACCGAGAGACAGCTAAAGGTTGGTATATCTGTGCCTCTTCTCCAATGGATTTGCTCAGCATCACTCAACATATCGTTGATATTGCGCCTTTACAATTACGCCAATTATCAGTGTTATATGCCTTATTACCTGAACAACACTTACAGCAAGAAGAAATTACTCACGAAATACTTAATTGGCGTCGGGCTATCCATGAAAACAATAAAAAAATAGGTAAGGCATTACCTTTTTGGGTGGCGCTTTATCTTAATTCTCCCGTTAATTCTCTCAATTCACATTTTGATGGCACAACACCCTGGATAACCTATTTAAATGGTCAATCTGAGTTAGTTGTTATCTCTGATGATCTAGCAACTCAACCTATTTCAACATGGCTATTACAAAATAGAGAGCAAACTGAAAACCAACTCACTATGGCGCTCTGGCTTGACCAATTATTGGCTTGGTTAAAAAGTGAATTTATTCCTCTGTTTACGGTTACTCAATCAGGTGCTCCAAGTCTTATTCCTGTTGCTTGGACAATGCAATTTACGACTGTTCCTACCCTTTCAGATAACAGTTGGGCTCAATTTATTCACCATAAAACCACCTTATTTCCAGTTATTACAAAAAAATCAAATCATCACGACGAATTACCTTTACCAGACATTGTGATTGATAAGCTCGCTCACGATGTCAATTTACTAAAAATAGAAACGACCATTGGTATTGTTGGAATGATCTGTGGGTTATTTCTTATTGGGGCAATATCAGGAAGTTATCATCATAATAAACAGTTAATTTATGATATCGGTAATGATATTCATCACTTTAAAAGTATTACTGATGAAAATTTAGAGCCTAAAAAAGTGGCTTATCAACAGTTACTTTCAGATGCAACCTTCCTCTCTCATTGGCAACGAGAAGGTATTCCTGCTCGCTATTCTTTAGCGTTATATCAAGGCAATAACATCTTACCTTATTTACACGCCTTGCTCAGTTCATGGGCTCCGCCATTACCACCAGCACCTATCATCATGCAAGAAGCGCCTGAAATGGTGACGTTAGATAGTCTTGCTCTCTTCGCTTCTGGTCAATATGAATTAAAAAATGAGGCGACCAAAGTACTTGTTGATGCGCTTATCAATATAAAAGCCAAGCCAGGTTGGTTAATTGTTATTTCTGGGTACACCGACAACACAGGCAACCCCGATTTAAACCAAAAACTTTCACTTAAACGAGCTGAAGCCGTGCGTGATTGGATGATCAAAACCAGTGATATCGCACCATCTTGTTTTGCAGTGCAAGGATATGGTCAGCATCAGCCTGTTGCAGATAACTCAACACTTGATGGTCGAGCTCGTAATCGTCGAGTTGAAATTCGCCTGATACCTCAAGCTGATGCTTGTCAGGTATTAGCTGATGACCTTACGCCACTGAAGGATGGTGGCAACTAAACCTTAGAAAGGAGATGTAATTATGGCTATTCCTGTATACCTCTGGTTAAAAGATGACGGTAATGCGGATATCAAAGGCTCTGTTAATGTTCAAGATCGTGAAGGCAGCATTGAAGTCGTCGCTCAAGATCACAACTTATACATTCCAACAGATAACAATACTGGCAAATTAACCGGTACACGTATCCATACTCCATTTATCTTCGTTAAAGAAATCGATGCCTCTAGCCCGTATTTGTACAAGGCAGTAACAACGGGACAAACCTTAAAAAAGGCAGAGTTTAAGTGGTATCGCATCGATGACGCGGGTCAAGAAGTTGAATATTTCAACACCACACTTGAAAACGTCAAAGTCGTAAAAGTGGCGCCTAAGATGCACAACATCAAAGATCCAACCAAAGAGAAACACAATCACCTTGAAGAAGTTGAATTGCGTTACGAAAAAATCACTTGGACTTACAAAGACGGAAATATCATTCATTCAGATTCATGGAATGAACGCGCTACTGCGTAAAACTAAAGCAAACAGGCGGTTAACCGCCTGTTTTTAAAAATATTTAAATTACAACACTATTTAAAGCACAACGAACAAATACTCTAAATAGTTCAAGGTGTAGCTAGGCGACAAGTGAATGAGTCACTAAGAACATACAAAAGTATGTGACTAGTGCGAGTGAGTGCAGTCAACAACGCTACAACTTGAAACTTGAAACTTGAAATATGAAGAATATGACCTTATGAGCCTCGGTCTATGGCTAAGGGCGGTAGCGTACCTAAATCCCCTCAATAGGGACTTCATTACTGGGAGAAAACATGGAAAATCAATCTATCATGCTATTGCGTCGGTTAAATCCTTATTGTGCAAAAGCACTCGAAGCTGCGGCATCATTATGCCAAACTCGAGCTCATGCAGAAGTGACTATTGAGCACTGGTTATTAAAAATTCTAGAGCTAGGTGAAAGTGATATCACTGTTTTAGCTCGTCGCTATGAATGGGATTTATCCGCACTTTGGCAAGACTTACTTGACGCAATTGATAACTTGCCCCGCACTGTACGCAGCCAACCTCGATTATCCAAGCCCTTATTAGAACTGATTAAAAATGCATGGGTAATTGCTTCTCTTGATGAAGATATCGAACAAATTCGTAGTGTCCATTTACTTACAACGATGACTCGCCATCCAACATTAGTTCAATTAGATACCCTATGGCCTTTAATGACATTAGGTGAAACACAACTACAACGATTAAGACCTTTACTTGATGCCCAATCAGATGAAAGACCTGAAGTTCAACAACTTGCGGTGCATAATCACACTGCTGAAAATAATATAAACCACGAAAAAAACGATCAACCTTCAACTACCTCTGACAACGCCATTATTGGTCATACACTAAATGAAGCTCTACAAGCAGTATTAAATAAATTTACGATTGATGTGACAGAAAAAGCACGCCTAGGTGAAATTGACCCCGTATTTGGTCGAGATGATGAAATTCGCCAAATGGTTGATATTCTCTCCCGTCGACGTAAAAACAACCCTATTCTTGTTGGTGAGCCCGGTGTCGGTAAAACTGCGCTGGTTGAAGGATTAGCGTTACGTATTGCTGAAAAAAATGTCCCTATCAGTTTACAAACTACCTCATTACGCACTCTAGATTTAGGTTTATTACAAGCAGGAGCGGGCGTAAAAGGTGAATTTGAACAACGACTAAAAAATGTTATTGATGCCGTTCAACAATCACCTTCCCCAATTCTACTTTTTATTGATGAAGCACATACAATCATAGGTGCTGGTAATCAAGCCGGTGGCGCGGATGCCGCCAACTTATTAAAACCGGCATTAGCACGTGGTGAATTACGTACCATCGCGGCAACCACTTGGTCGGAATACAAACAATATTTTGAGCGTGATGCCGCATTAGAGCGCCGTTTTCAAATCGTTAAAGTTGACGAACCTGATGATGAAAAAGCCTTTTTAATGTTACGAGGATTAAAATCTCGTTATGCAAAATATCATGGCGTACACATTACTGATGATGCAGTAAAAGCCGCCGTAACGTTATCACGTCGTTATTTAACAGGCCGCCAACTTCCTGATAAAGCCGTTGATTTACTTGATACCGCCAGTGCGCGTATTCGCATGAGTTTAGACACCTTACCAGAAGAACTCACTCGCATTAAAGCCAAACGCTATGCACTTGAACTAGAACAAAAAGCGATCCTAGATGATATCACTATTGGCAATTTAACTAATCAAACAAAATTATCTGACTTATCTTCTCAAGATGCCCAATTAGCTCTTCAACTCGAAACACTAGAACAGCGCTTCGAACAAGAAAAAGAGATGATCTGTCAGTTAATTGAAAGCAGACAAGATCCCGAAAATACCGCAACGTCAGCACAGTTACAGCAACAACTTTCACAATTACAACAAGAAGCACCACTTTTAAACCCTGATGTCGATGTTCGTACCGTAGCGACAGTCATTGCAGACTGGACAGGCGTTCCCCTTTCAAGCCTACTTAAAGATGAACAAATTGGTTTATTAGAGTTAGAAAGTAACTTATCAAAATATGTCATTGGTCAAGACAGCGCTTTACTCGCATTAGCTCAGCGTTTACGAGCATCAAGAACCGGATTAGTGTCTGAAAATGGGCCTCAAGGTGTCTTTTTATTAGTGGGACCTAGTGGCGTTGGTAAAACAGAAACCGCACTTGCACTGGCGGAATGTCTGTTTGGTGGTCAAAAATCGTTAATCACAATTAACATGTCTGAATATCAAGAAGCTCACACGGTCAGTCAATTAAAAGGTTCTCCTCCAGGTTATGTGGGATACGGTCAAGGTGGTGTATTAACGGAAGCAGTCAGAAAACGCCCTTACAGTATTGTATTACTTGATGAAGTTGAAAAAGCACATCGTGATGTTTTAAACCTCTTCTATCAAGTCTTCGATCGCGGTTTTATGCGTGACGGTGAAGGACGTGAAATTGATTTTCGTAACACGGTTATTTTAATGACTGCAAACTTAGGCAGTGATTATTTAATGCAACAGTTAGAAGAAGCACCACAAAGTACCGATGGTGATTTGCAAGAAACACTACGCCCTATTTTACGCGATCATTTCCAACCTGCGTTATTAGCGCGTTTTCAAACATTGATTTATCGTCCTTTAGATGCAACGGCTTTACGCACGATTGTTGAGATGAAACTAAACGGCGTACTTAAACGTCTTTATACACACTATCGTTTAACTGGTGTTGTAGAAGAAGCTCTTTACGACACCATTGTTGATGCATGCCTACTTCCTGATACAGGTGCTCGCAATATCGATAGTCTGCTTAATCAACAAATTCTCCCCATCCTTAGCCAACAACTTCTTTTGCGCCAAGCCTGTGCTGAAAAATCACAATATGTCATTTTAGGCTTTAATGAAGAAGAGGGTATTACGTTGAGTTTTAGTGATGAATTGTCACATTGATTAAGGCATATCATCAAGGAATAGAGAAACCTAAGTATGCCCACAAAATTAACCCGTAAAAAAGTCATGGTGGTTATCGTTATTCTTGCCATTATCGCAGTAAGCTCACTGCTGTTCCCCAAGAAAAAACCCAAAGATGACTACCTTGCCGGAAATTTACACGGGTTTAACCATGTCAAAGGCACCTCGGTAAATTGGTTTAAGGTTAATGGTTATTATGGCAAAGGCGGTGGCGGAACCTGTTGCATTGTTGTGCCGGCAAAATGGACGCCCAATCAATGGGTCAATGTGGAATGGGAAGTCGATCCTGATGCTTATTCAGGTAAAGCACCGCCTTTGGGTACTGATGAATTTCGTCAATATATGAAACAGCATGAAGCCAATTATCGTCGCTATAGCAAAATGGTAGAAATTCCTGAGTATGACGACCCTTGTGATGTCAAAGTGCACTTTCTTCCCTGCCAAGAAGTCAAAATTACCCTGTCTTGTAAATCATGGGGACACCCTGACTACCCTGTCAATGAACCTGATGATATGGAAGAGCCTGCGGTATGCTCGAAAAAATAACTCGTAAAAAAGTGATTGTTGCTGGCGTTATTCTTGCCATTATCGCAGTAAGCTCACTGCTGTTTCCCAAGAAAAAACCCAAAGATGACTACCTTGCCGGAAATTTACACGGGTTTAACCATGTCAAAGGCACTTCGGTAAATTGGTTTAAGGTTAATGGTTATTATGGCAAAGGCGGTGGCGGAACCTGTTGCATTGTCGTGCCGGCAAAGTGGACGCCGAATCAATGGGTCAAAGTGGAATGGGAAGTCGATCCTGATGCATACCCTACAGATTCACCGGGGGTGACAGATCCCAAATTTGATGCTTATATGAAAAAACACGAAGCCAATTATCGCCACTATCAAAAAATGGTTGAAATTCCCGAGTATGACGAACCTTGCAGTATGGATGTCCATTTTCTCCCTTGTCAGGAAGTAAAAATCACCCTGTCTTGTTATGCGACTAATCACCCTGATTATCCCATTAAAGAGCCTAGCTTTATGGAGGAACCTGCAATATGTCCACAAAATTAACCCGCAAAAAACTCATGTTTGTTGGGATAATCATTACTCTTCTTGCTGTCTATTTTCTCTTTATCCGACAACCAAAAGTGGAATATTTAGCCGGTAGTATGAGTGGTATTAACCATGTGAAAGGCACTGCGGTGAATTGGTTTAAAGTCAATGGCTATTATGCCCAAAGTGCCAATGATACTTGTTGTATTATGGTGCCCGCAAAATGGACACCTAATCAATGGGTCAAAGTGGAATGGGAAGTCGATCCTGATGCGTATTCAGATAAATCGCCACCTTTAGGTACTGATGAATTTCGCCAATATATGAAAAAACACAAAGCCAATTATCGCCACTATCAAAAAATGGTTGAAATCCCCGAATACGATGAGCCTTGTAGTGTCAAAGTCCATTTTCTTCCTTGCCAAGAAGTAAAAATTAGCCTGTCTTGTTATTCCCCTTGGCTTCCCGAATATCCAATAAAAGAACCATTAGAAATGGAGGAGCCAGCAGTATGCTCGAAAAAATAACTCGTAAAAAAGTGATTGTTGCTGGCGTTATTCTTGCCATTATCGCAGTAAGCTCACTGCTGTTCCCCAAGAAAAAACCCAAAGATGACTACCTTGCCGGAAATTTACACGGGTTTAACCATGTCAAAGGCACTTCGGTAAATTGGTTTAAGGTTAATGGTTATTATGGCAAAGGCGGTGGCGGAACCTGTTGCATTGTCGTGCCGGCAAAGTGGACGCCGAATCAATGGGTCAAAGTGGAATGGGAAGTCGATCCCGATGCTTACCCCGGTGATATTCCCAAGTTTAGCGATCCTTACTACGATGAATATATGAGGTTACATGAGGCTAATTATCGTCGTTATAGCAAAATGGTAGAAATTCCTGAGTATGACGACCCTTGTGATGTCAAAGTGCATTTTCTTCCCTGCCAAGAAGTTCGGATCACATTATCTTGTTATTCCCCGGGGCACCCTAATTATCCGATTACGGTTCCAACAAAAATGGAGGAGCCAGCAGTATGCTCGAAAAAATAACTCGTAAAAAAGTGATTGTTGCTGGCGTTATTCTTGCCATTATCGCAGTAAGCTCACTGCTGTTCCCCAAGAAAAAACCCAAAGATGACTACCTTGCCGGAAATTTACACGGGTTTAACCATGTCAAAGGCACTTCGGTAAATTGGTTTAAGGTTAATGGTTATTATGGCAAAGGCGGTGGCGGAACCTGTTGCATTGTCGTGCCGGCAAAGTGGACACCGAATCAATGGGTCAAAGTGGAATGGGAAGTCGATCCCGATGCTTATTCAGGTAATATTCCTGAGTTTAACGATCCTTACTACAAAGAATATATGAGGTTACATAAAGCCAATTATCGTCGTTATAGCAAAATGGTAGAAATTCCTGAGTATGACGACCCTTGTGATGTCAAAGTGCATTTTCTTCCCTGCCAAGAAGTTCGGATCACATTATCTTGTTATTCCCCGGGAAACCCTAATTATCCGATTACTATTCCAACAAAAATGGAGGAGCCTGCAGTATGCTCGAAAAAATAACTCGTAAAAAAGTGATTGTTGCTGGCGTTATTCTTGCCATTATCGCAGTAAGCTCACTGCTGTTCCCCAAGAAAAAACCCAAAGATGACTACCTTGCCGGAAATTTACACGGGTTTAACCATGTCAAAGGCACTTCGGTAAATTGGTTTAAGGTTAATGGTTATTATGGCAAAGGCGGTGGCGGAACCTGTTGCATTGTCGTACCGGCAAAGTGGACGCCGAATCAATGGGTCAAAGTGGAATGGGAAGTCGATCCCGATGCTTACCCCGGTGATATTCCTGAGTTTAACGATCCTTACTACAAAGAATATATGAGATTACATAAAGCTAATTATCGTCGTTATAGCAAAATGGTAGAAATTCCTGAGTATGACGACCCTTGTGATGTCAAAGTGCATTTTCTTCCCTGTCAAGAAGTCAAAATTACCCTGTCTTGTAAATCATGGGGACACCCTGACTACCCTGTCAATGAACCCGATGATATGGAGGAGCCAGAAATATGTCCAAGCAAGTAAACTCCATTTTTATTGAAACGATAGAAACAGAAGCCACTAACGCTATTTCAACCATAAGATCACAAGGTGAGCCTTGCTGGGCTCCGCCTCTATTTCCTCAAAAAGGGCGCTTAGCGCTCACAAAAGAACAAATTCGTGCTAATCATGAAAAACTAACAAATAAAGAAAAAGAGTATTATCAAAACGCGAAAATACAAAAAAAAGCATTATGTTGTAAAACATTACATGTTAGTTTGTTTTTTGATGGTACTAATAATAACAATTACAATGATACTGAAGCATCAATTCCACCTCATCCCTCTAATGTTGCTAAATTTTATCATGCTTCTTCTCCTGAAAAGAATGAAGTTAAGAATAAGGGTTTCTATAGTTATTATATTCCTGGCGTTGGTACCCCTTTTCCAGATATTGGTACAGATGAATACTATTCTGATGGCTTAATTTTTGCAACAGGTGGTGAAGCTCGAATAAGTTGGGGATTAATTCAAGTTTGTGATGCAATTTACCATGCAGTAACAGGCAACGGGCTCTCTTTAGCAGATAAACGAGACTTACTTAAAGAAATGAGTACTGATTTAAATTTTGAATCAATGATAAATACCGATCTAGACTCTACTGATACTTTTTATGGTGCGACTGGAGCCACCGCTATGGGTAGCCTAGGATTAATCGTTGGTTCCGCATACAGTAAATTTAATAAAACCTATAATCCCGTCAAACCGCTAAATGATTTACTTAAACCGCTAAAATGGAAAATATCTAAAGTAAAACCGCATATTGTTGCGTTAAAAATTTATGTTTATGGATTTTCTCGAGGTGCAGCAGAGGCTCGCACTTTTGTTTACTGGCTTAATCAATTTTTAAATTATCATTTTGAAGAGTTACCTCACGCATGGAAAAAACCGTGTCCTTTGGGAACCATTTATAGTTTACCTGTTTCCGTTGAATTTCTAGGTTTATTTGACACTGTTGCTGCGGTGGGATTAGCTAATGTTGTTCCTGGTGCTACAGGGCATAATGGTTGGGCAAGTGGTACACAACAATTGCCAAAGTCATCACTTGTCAAAAATATTTGTCATCTTGTTGCTGCCCATGAACAAAGACAATGTTTTACTGTTGACTCAATTCGAACACCTGAAGGTCATTATCCCCCGAATTCTGTTGAAGTTATTTACCCAGGAGTACACTCTGATATTGGTGGAGGTTACCCACCTGGAGACCAAGGTAAGGCAATAAATGGTAGTGAAGAGTTATTATCACAAATCACATTACATGATATGTATGCAGCGGCAATCGATGCAGGAGCACCGTTATCGATTAGAGAAGATATTTTTATACAATTACCAGAAATTAAAAATGAATATTTTTTTCGGATAATGTCTGCTGATACACTAGAGGAATTTACAATATCAGAAAATTTAGTAGATAAATTTAACTCTTGGCGAGCCTATACTCTACCGGAGCAATCCGTCTTATCTCATAATACGACTAATAAGACATTATGTTTTATACCTCCACGTTTTATAACGAGCACTTTAGAATATGTGATGGAAATTCAGCTTATTTTAATCACAGCGTGGAGAATTGGTCGCTATGGCTCAGAACAAAGTGACGAAAATAATTTAACGCATCAACCCTTTTTTACACAGGCACCACAACACTCTGACATTTCAGTCGAACCTTATGATGCTAAATTTTCAAGACAAGCTACAGCTGTGTTAGCTCTAGAATATGAGAAAAAAGCAAAAGATATCGCTGAAAAAACATCACTCAGAAATGAAGAAAAAAAGGCAATAACTGACCTTTCTAATTGGAAACCAAGCGATAAAAATATGGGGCCTCCACTTTTTGATGCAACAAATGCCAGAGGGCAATTATGGGAAGCCTCTTTAGAATTTAAATTTGAATTAGAAGATTTAAAAGGAGTGACCAGACCAGAACCTCTAATTAAAATTAATCAAAGGTCAAGAACTGAATGTCAACAAGAAGCACAATGGTTTAAAAAAGTACATGGTGAAAGCTCATCAATATACCAAACACATTTAGAAAACTGTAAAAATGATCCTGAAGTTACTTTTCCATCTGATGTTATATCAAAAGCAAATTTACTAAAAGCATTTCAATCTGCTGATAAATATGTCTACATGGCGACAACTCAAAATGAAAGGCAGGAATATCTAAGTTTAAAAGCTATCAGTAATACTATATTTAGAAAAATAATATCTTTATCGATGAGAAAAATAACTCACGATGAAGACCTTAAAAAGGTTATTAGTTTACTTGATGATCAACTACATGATTCCCGCGCATGGTTTATGCACTCAGAGAGTGGACTTCGAGAACCTTTTAGCAGTTATTTTTTATCAAGAATGATCTACTTTGGTCATAAATCAAATAAATCTATGCAGTTAATTATGCAACCTGAAGGCATATATGGCTATTTAGATAATATAGCCTTACTAGGTATAGCATATAAACCTTTATATGGAATTATATTTTTAGATTTATCGACAGGAAAAGAAATACCTACGGATATCACCCAGCTTCCGCCTCCAACACATTATTTAGTTGAGCAAATATCAGAGCTTATTAAGAAACAAAAAAAGAAAGAATTAAATAACACAATGCAAGATTTACAAGTAATTATTAAAAAATAATATTTGTAATTATAAGTCACCTTTACCTCTTAATTAGTTATATCAATTAAAACTCTTTCACAAGGATAAACATCGAAAGTTTGTTCATAATAAACAGACAGGATATGTTTATATATTCAACTATGAATTTAAAAAAAATAACTCAGACTCTACTTAACGGACAAAATCGCTATCACCTTAATGTACAAGGTTGTGATGTTTTATTTGATGTTGAACATTTCACGGGTCGTGAAGCGATTAGTGATACCTACCATTATCAAATTACCTTTACTTGCCAAGCTCAGGATTTACAACCGCAACAACTGTTACGTCGTAGTGCGACACTCTCGTTTACTCCCCCACTCAATAGCATTGCGGAATTAGCCACAAAAGAGCCTATCACCAAACAAGTTCACGGCGTTATCACACAATTTCGGCGCTTATCTGGATCAGTAGATGAAGCCCGTTATCAATTAGTGATTGAACCCGTATTTGCTTTACTACGCCATCAAATCCGCACACATCGTTTCTTCCTCAATCAGTCTGTCCCTGATGTCGTTAGTCAAATTTTACGTGAGCATAATTTTAAAGATTGGGAATTTGAATTTACATTAAAAAATGAATATCCCAAACGTGAGCAAATCAACCAATATAATGAAAGCGATCGCCAGTTTATCGAACGACTATTAAGTGAAGTCGGTATTTTTTATTCGTTCTATTTGCAAGATCAAACACAAACTGAAGTGATCCGTTTCGCCGATCGCCAAAGTGCTTATACCTTTGATAAAACCCTGCCGTTAAATAGCCCATCAGGTATGAATGATAATTACCAAGAAAGTGTATGGGGATTATCATTACATCATCAAGTAGTCGAGCAAAATGTACTAACCAAAGATTACAACCATCGACAAGCACAAGACACCTTGATTTCAGCAGTAACGGATATGACTCGTGGTGAAGGAGATGATATTCACTATGGTGAAGTTTATCATTATCAAGCAAGACACCTTGCCCGCGGTGATAAACTCACCCCTGAAGCAGAAACCGCCAACTTTTGGGCACGACTTGATCATGAACGTTTTCTGACCCGTCAAACGCGCTTAAAAGGTGAAAGTAATGCTGACTTTTTATCACCGCTACAAGTGCTTTCCATTACTGACAGCACAATACCTTCATCATTACCTTCCGTATTTCAATCCCCTATTTTAATCACTCGCTTACGCTTTAGCGGTGGTCGGGAACAAGCACTACAAGTCCGATTTAACGCTATACCTTACAGTGAAACTCTTTGCTGGCGTCCAACCGTTAAACCTCGCCCAATTATCACAGGTACACTCACTGCACGCATTACCAGTGCTAAAGATAACGATATTTATGCGCATCAAAATGAAGACGGTTTTTATTGGGTAAAATTTGATGCCGACCGTGACGAAAAACCGATGGGTTACGAAAGTATGCCAGTACGTTTGGCAAAACCCTATGCGGGTGACACTTATGGTATGCATTTTCCGTTAATTCAAGGGACTGAAGTCGCTATCGCCTTTCATGAAGGCGACCCGGACCGACCTTATATTGCCCATGCATTGCATGATTCGCGTCATCCCGATCATGTAACGGATAGAAATAACACTCGTAATGTGATCCGTACCCCAGCAAACAACAAACTGCGAATGGAAGATAAACGCGGTGAAGAACATATCAAACTCAGCACTGAATATGGTGGTAAATCACAATTAAATTTAGGGCATATTGTTGATGCCAATCGTGATAAACGTGGCGAAGGTTTTGAATTACGCACTGACAGTTGGGGGGCAATAAGAGCAGGTAAAGGGTTATTTATTAGTGCAGATAATCAAGCCAAAGCAGGTGGTGAAGTGCTGGCAATGGAACCTGCAATATCATTAGTAAAAGGTGCAATAAATCAACTAGATGATTGCAGAGAAATTACTCAAGCACATCACAATCTCCAACCAGAAAAAGAAGGGTTAGATAATCTTTTAAAAAATACCGATAAACTAGCATCACCTTCTATTTTAATGCATGCACCAGAAGGAATAGGTATTGTTACCAATGAAACACTACTTATGCAAAGTGTTGAAGCACTCTATGCTCAAACAAAAGGTGAGATGCACCTATCAAGTACACAGAAAATAGCAGTAAATGCATATCAACAAATCTCGATGTTGTCTCAAAAAGAAGGAATACGCATTGTCTCTGGAAAAGGACCTTTTGAATTAGAATCACATGGCGATATCTTCGAAGCAACGGCACTTAAAGATATTACAGTACAATCAACTCAAGGTCATATTCAATTAACTGCTAAAAATGGAATTACTTTAGGCTGTGGCGGTGGATATATTAAAATAATGCCTGATGGCCAAATTGAAATTCATACACCGAGTCGTTTAAGCCTCAAAGGACAACATATTTGGAGTGAGCCAGCGAGTGAAGATTTCCCATTACCAGACCTTCCTCAATCTGTTTGTAAAGAGTGTTTAAAGAAAGCCCAAGAAAATGCTATGGGAGTCGCTATCCGTGAATAATACATTACAATCCCCATCAAAAGAAATAACGGATCAATGGATAAAACAATTAAAATTGATCTCAGAAAAAACACATCTAGATTATCTCGATATTGTTATTGACCAAGCTGGGTTAGAAAATCCCATCGTTCCCGCTTTAATCAAGATGGATAATGATATTAGATGGTTTTCGCTTTTCACTAATATGCCGGAAGAAGGTTTTTTAGAACAAGCTCCTATGCTTATTCGTATTGAATGGAATAAAAGTACACACTTAATTTTATTAGAAGAGTTGTTTGAATTGCTTTATTCAGAGCCTCGGTTATTAATAACATCATCCCCTCTTCCATTTAATATGTTATCTACTTTTTTACTTTCTCTTGCAGAAGTAGAATGGGGATTTAAATCTTGTTTACTTCGTTTTTATGATACACGCGTATTTCCAACATTAATAAAAGATATTCTTACACCTGAACAAAAAAAAAGATTTACTGATATTACTTTTATTTGGGGCTGGCTAGATAGAGATAATGATATGAGTTGGTTATTAGGCAGTTATCACCCAGAAATTGAGGATGATACTTTTCCAATAATGCAGTTTAATGATGCTCAAATAAATAAATTGGGCTGTATTAGTGATGCTGAAGAACTAAGGTCATATTCTGAATTTAATAACACATCCATAACTCAAGAAGAAAATTTCAATCACTTATATAACCTTGCTATTCAAGCTAATAATAGTGACCACTTAGGCACTGTAGAGGAATATATTCGCAAACACTCTGTTAAGAATTAAATTATTCATATTACTATTTTTCAAATTCACACTTAAAAAGAATATAAAATGAAAAAGATAATTAGAGTTGGAGATACTTTAAATCCTTATGGTGGACAAGTGATGACCGGAAGCAACTTAGCATATGGAAAACCTATAGCTTGTATTGGTGATTCTGTTATTTGCAATAAACATGGTGAAAATAAAATTATGGAAGGAGCAACAAATTCAATCATAAATAAAAAAGCCATTGCATTAGATGGACATCATTGCGCTTGTGGTTGTACTTTAGTAAGTTCCCTTTCCGATATAAATATTAAATCATAAACTAATTATTTATATTCCATTATTATTTTATAATATATAAAGTAGGTAATATGATTAAATTAAAAATAATATTATTAATTCTAGCCTATTCCTTTTTCCTTTCTGGTTGTGCCAATGCGGGCTCTTGGGGGGCGAAACCGGAAAACTCCATATTGGGAGCCGGGCTTCAGGGCTATAACCACACGCAATACAGTATTACCGGTTTTTCGATTAATGAAGGTTATGGCAGTATTGGCGGCACGGTCTGTTGTGTGATGATCCCCGAAAAATGGCGCCCTAATTTAATCGCGCATATTCAATGGGAAAAACTCGATAAAAGTAAACTATCTCCAGCACCTGATTTTGATCAAGTAGAAGCCTATAACCGCTGGGAAAAAGAATTAGACCGCTATACGACCTATCACGAAGCTTGGGTACCCATCCCACAATATGATAAAGAAGTGTGTGGGGTCGATGTTCATTTTTTACCTTGTGACGAAATGAAAATCACCACTTCTTGCTATAGCTATGGTGATCCTGAATACCCGATTAATGAGCCTCATAATATGAAGGAGCCCGCTGTATGTCCCCAAAAATAACCTTTTGGCAAATTTCCCCCAAACTTGCCTCGCTCTTAATTATCTCTTTTTTCCTTTCCGGTTGTGCCAATGCGGGCTCTTGGGGTGCAAAACCAGAAAACGCCATCTTGGGAGCCGGGCTTCAGGGCTATAACCACACACAATTTGAAATTTCAGGTTTTTCAATTAATGAAGGTTACGGCAGTATTGGCGGCACGGTCTGTTGTGTGATGATCCCTGAAAAATGGCGCCCTAATTTAATCGCACATATTCAATGGAAAAAGGTGGATACCACAAAATTTCCACCAGCACCTGATTTTGACCAAGTCGAAGCCTATAATCGCTGGGAGCAACAACTGCGCGATAATACCTCAACCCACGAAGCTTGGGTGCCTATTCCGCAATATGATAAAGAAGTGTGTGGGGTCGATGTCCATTTTTTACCTTGTGACGAAGTGAAAATCACCACTTCTTGCTATAGCTATGGTGATCCTGAATACCCGATTAATGAGCCTCATAATATGAAGGAGCCCGCCGTATGTTCGAAGAAATAAAAGCAGAACCAGTTTGGGTACCTAATCATTTCCCTGATAAAGGCCGATTAAAATTAACACAACAACAGATAGAACATAACTATAAAATACGAGAAGAAGAGAAACGAAATCATAGTTCCAGCCTTGCTGGCGTAAAAAATAATTGCTGTCGTAATTTACATATCAGTTTCTTTTTCGATGGCACCAATAATAATCGAGATAGAGATATGAAGGCTGAGCCTAAAACTGCCACCAATATTACGCGATTATTTGAAGCCACCAATGAAGATGAAAATAATCCTAATAAAAAAGAAAGAGAGTATTTTAAATACTATATGCCTGGAGTTGGTACCGCCTTTCCTGAAATAGCAGAATATAACTTCACTGATACGGGTTTAAAATATGCTACAGGGGGTGAGGATCGTATTAATTGGGCATTATTAATGTTAGCCAATACATTAAGAGTAGCTTCTGGTAATAAGAGGTTAGAGCTATCTGAATGTAGAATGTATTTAAAAGATATGGCAACCCCAACATATCTTCCTATTAGCGGTAAAGGTCGTCGCCGTGCCATTATCCACTCTTTAGTTAATAAAAAAGAGATTATTGAAGGATTACAACTTAAACCTAAAACATTAACGATTAAACTTTATGTTTATGGTTTCTCTCGTGGTGCGGCGGAAGCAAGAACCTTTGTTAATTGGGTGACGCAATTATTTGATACCCCAGAAGGAGCCGATAAACCTGTTCAAAAATTATGTGGTATTGATGTAAAAGTCGAATTTATCGGTATTTTAGATACCGTACCCTCTGTGGGTATAGTGCACTTGGCGCCCTTCTTTTCGGGTCATATGGATTGGGCAAATGGTACTCAGCAACTCCCCAGTGAAAAAGTTTTTCCTAACTTTATTAAATGCTGTCGTCACTTTGTTTCTGCCCATGAACAACGTTTCTGTTTTCCTCTAGATACAGTAAGACGGCCTTCAGATTGGGAGAATGAAAAAAATAAAGCAGATACATCTGAAAGTAATAAAAATATTGATGGAAATAATAAAAATACTGATGGGAATAATAAAAATACTGATGGGAATAAGTATGGTCGTTATCCTAAAATATCCGATATTGAAGAAGTGGTTTATCCTGGTGTTCACTCTGATATTGGAGGAGGGTATGAAGTTGGCGATCAGGGTAAGGCATTTGAAGACCCTTCCATGTTAGTTTCACAAATCGTCTTACATGATCTCTATCTTTCGGCATTTCTTGTAGGATCACCATTAAATATAATAGGGGAATCACCAAAAAACAGAAGTGGTGATTATATGAGTGCAAGTATTACTAGAGAAGTTCAATCATTATTCAAGATAAACCCAATTCTAATTCAACGTTTTAATGCTTGGCGAAAAATTACATTAGGGTTACCACCAGTAGCTACTACTAATTTCTCAGGAAGCTTCAATGCTTGCCGTGCAAATATGTCATTAGAAAAAATCGTCGAAAAGCAGATGGCATGGATGACGGCTTGGCGTATTGATAGATATGCCGATATGAATCTTTTTAATCAAGATTTTTATAAAAATGCAGTCCAGCATGGTACTGAAAAGATAAAGACAGATAGAAAAGAATGGAAAGAAAAACAAGATGAAAAAGAAAAACAACAAAAAGAAAAAATAAAAAATGGTACAGACACCATTTCACCAGGAGATCTTGCAGGACCTCCGCATTATGAGCCCATGCTAGGTAAAACACAATTAAGAGAAGGCGCTGAAGAATTTAAAGCGGACTATTATGATGAACGAAGAGAAGTTCGAAATTGGAAACAATTTTCTATCGATAATTTACTAACAAATATAATGTGCTTATTAAATACTGACGATGAAAAATCTGAATATTTTTATATGAAAAAAAGTGGTGATGATATTTATAAAAAAGGTGATGGATTTCCTTTATTTAAAGAAAACAATACGCTAGATCCCGAGAAATTATTAACAAGAGATTTATTTGATAATCAACTTCATGATTCTCGTGCTTGGTTTATGCATGATGCATTACAATCTAGAGAACCTTGGGCAAGCTATTTTAGCTATCGAATGATTTATGCGGACAGTGAAACTAATAAATTTTTATCACCTGTTGCAATAGCAGGAAAAGTAATTGGCATAGCAACATTTGTTGGAGGTATGGCATATATGGTGAGACAAAAGAACATTAAAAATGGATTAGGTGTTTTTGCTGGCACATTGGGTGTTATGTCAATGGAATATGAAGTAGTAAATGCAATAACAGGATTAGCACTTCCCCTTAATCCTGAAGATGTTAAACCTACTAAAAATGCGGGCCCTGTACAATCAATTGCCATAGCTCAATCTATTGTTGAAAAAACAGAAGGTGTTATAAATAGTTTAACTCAAGTTATTGATACTAAAAAAATCTTATCAATTGCTTAAATTAGTATTAATCCCATTTATTTTAATTCTATCTCTAAAAAATCAGGAGATATATCGTGAGATATCCTCCGCGTTACCCTGAATTTACCCAAGACAAACCGATAAATTGGAAAAAACTATTAAAGTGGTTATTTATATTTATTGGTTTCTCTCTTTTTTTTACTAATATTATTTTATCAAATAGTAAAATAGAGAATAAATATTTTATTTTATTTTCTAGTGTTATCATTCCTATCTTTATTTCATCATTCTTATTTTTAATTTATTTATTTTTAAAAGTATTAGACAATCATAACAATGAATTATTTAAAAAACAATTTGATGAAGACAGTAAAAAATGGTGGTTATACCATAGTGCTTCAATACCAATAAAAAACTCAATTGTTATTGGCTCTCTGGGTGAAAACCAATATAAATGGCGTCAGGCTTTAAAAAACAAACCGATACCTCCATCTTCTATAAGAGAGGAGGAGCAAGAGTGCATTCCCTGTTCAGCACTCATCGGAGATAAAAAAAACAGAGAAGAAATGATCGCTAAATTACTAGCTAATCACTTTATAAATACTGAAGAAAACAATATTGATAATATCAAAATAGATAATGTTTACTGGAAAGGTAGTCAAGGTAGTCTAAATAAATTTATTGAACATCTAAAAGATCATCATATATTACCACCATTAAAAACCATATTTATCGATTCAATAGATTCTTTAGATATTATTATTGATAACTACTATCTTCATTATAAGTCAGAGCATTACAACCTTGTTGGCGGTTCTAATATTTTTGATGACATCAATACAGGTAGATTGGCTGAAACCGGTTTTTTATGGACAATATTTCCAAATAAAGATGCTTACCATTTACATCGTTGTGAAATATCAAATAATGAAAACACTAATGAGTTAGCATCTCAAATAATGAAATATTCAGGGCTGGAAAATTCACCAGAAATAAATATATCGATTAATACTCAAGCATCTTATGCTTTTTTATCAACACCGCTCGATTCTATCGATAATATCGTACAAGATTACTTCGGCGATAGTACTTGTTCATCACCATTTATTGCTATTTCATTTGCTGTTCTACACTGTATGGATAATGCTATTAATAGCTGCGGATGGATTTCTGGGTATTATAATAATCAATATATAGCAGGGGTTATTCTCAAAGATGAAAATCAATGATAAGCTTTCTTCAACTCGGGATCTATTTATTATTTATGCTGTTATTCTTACAATATCCCTTTTTACATTATCTATACTTTATTATCTTTTTGGTAATGACATATTCAAAACAAGTTATTTACCTAAAGAAATTATATTTTTTACTTTTTCCAGTTGGATAGCTTTATTATTAGCTTTTCCATTTTTTATTTATGGATGGAAGAAAGTTATTCCATTACTCAGCAAACCTTTCTTATATAATACAAAAACGTTACCCGAAATAAACAAACAAAATAATTCATTTATTGATGATATATTTAAACAATATGGTCAACGTAATTCAAAAAATTTAATACGTATACTCCTTATCGGCACTCCCATTGCTATCGAAAAACTCACTCCCAACCTAACAACGGAGATCTGGCAAGAAAGTAACGGCACATTGCTTATCTATGGTGGCGATATCCATCAACCTATGGATGAAAATTTAATTCAAGATCTAAAACAGCTACGTCGCCGTCGTCCACTTGATGCCGTTATTTGGGTATCAGAAAATAATTTATCGCAACAACCGCTGGGTCATTCCTTATTTAATCACTTAAATTCGACCAACACCGATACCGCAAGCCGCTATTTCCACCAGCTCTTTCGCCTATTGCGCTGGCAAGCCCCCATTTGGCTTTGGAACATCAGTAATAACGGCGAAATAACCACAGATGAAACGCCCACCGTGCTTTATTCAGCTCCTTTCAAGGCGACGGCTGAAACGCTTTCCAATGACTTAAAAACGCTTTTACCTGCATTAGTGGAACAAGGTACACAAGCAGTCTTACATAATCAAACACAGACCTATTTACTGGCTTTAGCCCGCTTTTTGCAGTATGAAGGATGTGAAAAACTCGCCAATAACTTGGCTCCACTATTATCAGGTTATCGCTCGTTGCCGTTTGCGGGTGTGCTCTTTAGTACGGCGGGTAACGATAACGTTTCAGCCATTTCACCAAAAACCAATCAGTGGACATCTAATTCCCATTGGAAAGCGCTCATTACAGCAAATTCACAACTGCCTTATCAGTTAAAAGCCTCACCTTTAGGCTTAAATTCAAAACGTATTTTACAATATACTGTGGCGACCGCCATGACGCTGTGGGGCATTGGCATGGTAGTTTCTTACTTTATGAATCGCCAATTAATTACCCAAAGTCAGCAACAAGCGCAATTAGCAACGGACAATCACCAATCTGAACTTGCCCGCTTACAAGCCCAATATGGCTTGCAACAAACTCTTGGCTTATTGAGTCACCGAGAAAAAACCGCTGTGCCATTTTGGCTACGTTTTGGATTAAGTCGTAATAACGCATTGCTTAATCATCTGTGGCCCGTTTATAGCCAATCCATGTTGCCATTATTACGGGATTCAACTCAGCATCATCTTGAATCTTATCTGCAAGCATTTATGCAGCTCCCTCCTGAAAGTGCGGAGCGAATTGAAGGCGCTCAATCGGCTTATCAAGCATTAAAATCCTATTTAATGATGAGCGAACCTTCTCGTATCGAACCGGTTTTTTTTACTGAAAGTGTACTCAATATTTGGCATCAAAATGAAGATCTAAAAGAGGGTGAATGGCAAACCTTAGGCACAGAATTATTAACTTTCTATGCTTCTCAATTACCTTATCACGAGGAGTGGATAATTAAGCCTAATCGTACTTTAGTTGCTGGAAGTCGCACTATTCTTATTCGTCAAATTGGTCAACGTAATGGCGAATCTGCGCTTTACCAAAAAATCTTACAACAGGCACAGCATAACTTCGCAGAGATGACATTAGATGATATGACCGGTGATACCGATGTCAGTTTCTTACTCAGTACCTCTGAAACCATACCGGGGATTTTTACACGTAAAGCGTGGGAAGAATCGATTGAACCTGCTATCAAAAAAGCAGTTCATGAAAGACGAGAAGAAATCGATTGGGTATTAAGTGACACACAAAAAGAGACCGATATTGATATCTCTCCCGAAAAACTACAACAAAATCTGACAGAACGCTATTTTAATGATTTTTCAGGCAGTTGGTTAAGCTTTCTCAACGGATTACACTGGCGAGAAACACAAAATTTATCCGATACGATTGATCAACTCACATTAATGAGCGATGTCAGACAGTCTCCTATTATCGCCCTAATGAATACACTTTCTTATCAAGGTAAAACGGGTCGTCAGCAAGAAAAATTAGCTGACTCTTTTGTGAATTCCGCCAAAGACTTGTTAAACAAAGAGCAACAACCTGTCATTAGCCAAAAAGCCGAATTCACAGGTCCTCTAGAGCCTGTTTTTGCACCGATATTGGCGTTTACTGATCCGCAATCTTCAGCACAAAATAGTGATGCATTGAGCTTACAAGCCTATCTTACTCGCGTGACAAGAGTGCGCTTAAAACTCCAACAAGTGGTGAATGCCCCCGACCCCCAAGCCATGTCTCAAGCCTTAGCCCGAAGTGTTTTTGAAGGAAAAACCGTCGATTTATCCGAAACGCAAGATTACGGAAGCTTAATCGCCGCAAGTTTTGGTCAAGAGTGGAGCGGTTTTGGGCAGACACTGCTAGTACAACCGATGTCTCAAGCATGGCAGCAGTTATTAGCGCCGACGTCGCAAGGTATTAATACGCAATGGCGCAATGCGGTGGTAAATGACTGGAATAACGCCTTTGGAGGTCGTTATCCCCTTAAAAATACCCAAAGTGAAATTTCATTACCTTTAATGGCACAATATTTACGCCCTGATAATGGGCGTATTCAGCGTTTTCTTGAAAGCCATCTCAACGGAGTGTTGCGTAAAGAAGGCACCCATTGGGTACCCGATACCACCAATGCCCAAGGCTTAACCTTTAATCCCGAGTTTTTAAAAGCCTTAGATAAACTCAGCTATCTGGGGGATGTTGTTTTTGCGAATGGTGAAGCACGTCTTTACTTTGAATTACGCCCAGGTACCTCACCCAACATTATGCAAACGCATTTAATGATAGATAGACAATCTCTTCTTTACAATAACCAGCAACCCCAATGGCAGCGTTTTGTCTGGCCAGCGGATACCGTTGCCTCTGGGGCATCACTGAGCTGGATAACCACAAACACAGGCACGCGTATTTATGGTGATTATCGTGGCGTCTGGGGCATTATTCGTTTACTGGAAGATGCCCAAATTACACCTTATGCAGGGAGTACCAGCAGTTATTCTGTTAGTTGGAAAACCTTAAACGGACAATCACTAAATTACACCTTAAGAACTGAAATGGGTGAAGGTCCTATCGCTCTCTTGCAACTACGCAATTTTGTTTTACCAGAAAAGATCTTTTTGGATTAAATAAAAAACACATTCCCTATTATCTCAAAAGGAAATACGCTCACTATGTCCTTATTGGATACCTTAATCTCATCATGCTTTGCTGATGATACAAACAAGGTGCAACAACTTGCTCAACAACAAATCGCGTTATGGGATCGTTGGCTATTACCGGTTACTCCTAATCAACCTGTAGGTGATGATCCCAGTTATGAAGATGACTTTGAACGAATGAAAGAAGAAGTCAATAAACTCTCTGGCGCTGATACTGAACTCATTTGCTTACTTGCTGAAAACTTACTGCTCAATTTCTGCAAAGATATGCGTGTTATAACCTATTATATATGGGCACGTTTGCACAAAGAAGGTGAGCATGGGCTTGCCGATTCTTTGGGGCTTTTGGCTGGATTGCTCACCCGCTACCACGACACATTATTACCTAGCCGAGCAACCAGTAGAAAATCAGCCTTAGAGTGGTTATCAGGGCAACGCGTTTTAGATAGCTTATCGCTTTATCCCGAAGTCGATCACAATGAATTTTCTCGTATTATCGCCTTATTAGCCATTATTGAAACAGAGCTTGAAACATGGAATGAAGCTGAGCGTCCTCAACTGGCTGGATTACATCAAGCACTCGAAAAGCGTCTTGCTCAATCAGGTGGGACAAAGTCATTAGTTCCCCAAAACATGAGCCGAACTGAATCGACTTACAATAGCCCCGCCTCTTCTTCAATTTCACAGAGCACCCCCATAGAGACCATACAATCAGGTCGTGAATTATTAGATCAATCCAAAATGCTCGCTAATTATCTACGTAATCAATCTAATGGTTGGTTAGCTGGGCATAGATTAATGAAAGTGGTGAGATGGGATACGCTCCATCAACTTCCACCACAAAATCAGCAAGGTTGTACTCGTCTTTCTCCGCCCAGAACCGATGCAAGGGCGCAACTTAAACGCCTCTATTTACAACAAAGTTGGGGGGAACTGGCAGAGCAAGCAGATAAGCTTTTTGCCGAAGGTGTTAACCATTTTTGGTTAGATGTACAGTGGTATCTCTATCAAGCACTTAGTCAGTCTCCTGCCCCTTGGAATGCATGGTCTGATATTATAAAAAATGATTTAAAACAATTCCTTACTCGTCTTCCAGATTTAGAGAACTTATCATGGGAAGACGGTACACCATTTGCCGATGAAGTCACATTAAGTTGGATAAAACAGCATGTTATGGAAGAAAACTTTGATGCCATGCAAGGATTATCAAATAATGACTCTCACTCATCTGATGATCAATCAATACTGGCATTAGAAAACGAAGCAATCACACAAGCGGATAATGAAGGTATAGACGTTGCATTAAAATGGCTACAACATCGCCCAGATATCCGCTCTTCAAGACAAAAATGGTTATTAAATCTCATTATGGCACGAGTAGCAGAACAATTTGCTCGCCATGATCTAGCATTAAATTTATTACGTGAACTCGATAAAAAAGCGCTTTCGATGTCATTAACACAATGGGAGCCCAATTATATTTTTGAAGTAAAAGCACGACAACTTCATCTTTTACGAGCAAAAATTCAACGTAACACTTCAGATAGAACCCGTATAGAGCAACAGATGGAGCTATTACTCAGTGAATTAACTGCTATCGATCCGGTTCGCTCTGCAATTTTATATTCCTAATCTTTTACTCAACGAATCAAGGTATCAAATTAATGGATGATTTAACCCTTCGCTATTTTGATGCAGAAATGCGCTACCTTAGAGAAGCCGCCAAAGAGTTTGCGCAAGCGCACCCCGATAGAGCTGCAATGCTCGACTTAGATAAAGCAGGCACACCCGATCCTTTTGTTGAGCGTTTATTTGAAGGTTTTGCTTTCTCTATGGGGCAATTAAGACAAAAAATTGATGATGACTTACCCGAATTAACAGAAGGCCTTGTCAGTTTATTATGGCCTCACTATTTACAGACCATTCCATCATTATCTATTGTTGAATTAGCGCCTGATATTCAAAAAATGAAAATGACGGATAAAATACCTGCCCAATTTGAAGTGCTTTCTCGCCCTGTCGGTCCTAAAAAAACAGTTTGTCATTATCGAACAACTCAAGATTTAACGCTTAATCCAATAAAAATTGTCGCTGTAAACTTAACGACTGAGCCCGATGGACGCTCAACGATCAGATTAAAATTTAAATGTAGTGAAATGATTAATTGGTCTGAAGTGAGTCTTCATGCGCTCTCATTTTATTTATCTGGAGATATTCCGACAACTAATGCATTGCATTTGGCATTAACTAAACAAATTGCAAAAACCTATCTAAAACTCCCCCAATCAAAAGATAGAATTGCGATCCCTCTTTATTTTTCACCGAGAGGATTTGAGAATACAGACACGCTTTGGCCTAAAGGAGATACCACATTTAGTGGCTATCAATTATTACTCGAATATTTTTCTTTTCGTGAAAAATTTATGTTTGTTTCACTTAATGGATTAGATGATATTCACTTCCCTGAAGAAACATCTGCATTTGAATTAGATATTGTTCTCAATACATTGTGGGATAACGCGCTTACATTAAATGAGGAAAATATTCGTTTACATTGCGTACCCGTTATCAATCTTTTTAACATAGAAGCCGATCCACTAACGATTAATGGGCTGGAAAGCGAATATTTATTACGACCACGCCGTATTCAAGATGGGCATACTGAAATATATAGTGTTGATAGTGTACATGGCTCTCAGCGTACAAATGAAGCGGTTTATGTACCTTTTACCAGCTTTCGCCATCGTGGTGGAATGTTACGGCATAATGCGCCTGAACGTTATTATCATACCCGAGTGAAACGAGGTGTGACAGGTCTTCATGATACTTGGCTTATATTAGGAGGAGAAAAACAAGCGATTGATTTAGCAACTCAGACAGAAACCCTATCATTGCAACTCACAGGGACTAATGGGCAATTACCTCGCAAAGCACTACAAAGTACTTTACTTGATAGAACAGAGCAAACCCTACAGATCCCAATAACAGTATGTAATTTGTGTAAGCCAACACTGCCTCTTTATCCCCCTTCAGAAGATCGCTTCCACTGGCGAGTGCTAAGCCACTTAGGTTCTAGCTTTCTAAACATGATGGATAATGCTGAAGTGCTACGAGGTACTCTCGCGCTTTATGATTGGCGAGATGATGATATGAACCATAGAAAACTCAATGCCATTATTCATGTCGAGCATCATTTAATTGAACGCTTTGAGAAAGGTTTTTTACAACGAGGTATTGATATCGAAGTCACAATTGATAGCAATGGTTTTAATGGTGAAGGTGATATTCATTTATTTGGTGAAATGCTTAATCGCTTTTTTGCACTTTATGCTGATGTTCATCTTTTTAATCAATTAACACTGATTATTTTACCAACAGGAAAACGCATTCAATGGAAAGAAAGCCACAATCCGCAGCTACCCCGTTAATTCAGATGTTAGGTGAAAAGCTACCTTATGTAAATTTCTATCGCTTTTGCCAATTACTTGAAAAATCCACCCCTGAATTACCTGAATTAGGCAGTTCTCATGACCCGAAAATGGATCCTATTCGCTTTCGCCCACATCGTGGTATGGGATTTCCTGCCTCTGAGATCAAAGGAACAGATCCTCTAGATAAATACCGAAAAAGTACCATACCAAGCTTACATACTACCTTTTTGGGACTTTATGGTATCACATCACCACTCCCAACATCTTATCTTGACGATATTGCGCAATACCGCGATGGCACAGATTCACTCACTGACTTTTTAGATATTTTTAACCATCGCCTTACCACCCAGTTTTATCGGATCTGGCGTAAATATTCTTATCCCGCAACTTTTGGAGAAGGAGGATCAGATAAAACATCGCAATATCTTTATGGTTTAATTGGCTTGGGTATTCCTGGTTGTGCTAATCATGTGCAATCACCTTTATCTCGCTTTTTGGCACTATTAGGGATCTTACGTTTACCGACACGTACAGCCGAAGGCATTAGCGCATTAGTAAAATTATTAGCACCATCAACAAAAGTCCGTATTACACCTCATGATCCACGCAGAATTGCACTCGATACTCCCACCATCATGTCGTGTTTGCAACCTATAACATTAGAAAATAAACCCGTTTTAGGTCGCTATGCTATTGATGTAAATAGCCAAGTATTAATCAAGCTACATACAGAAAATAAAGAAGAAGCAAAGGGCTGGTTACCCGATGGCAGCATTTATCAGGATTTTATGGCATTACTTCGCGTTTATTTGGGTTCAAGAGTTAATGCACGACTACGTTTAACATTACCTAGACATTTATTACCGGATGCAACCTTGAGCACCTCTAAAAAACAAGGAGTACAGTTAGGTAGAACTGCCGTCATGCGACCTCACAGTCAGATTGAAACACAACCAGCATCTTTTATCACCATTGGAATTGGTTTTTATCAATATCTAACTCCCCGCACTCAACATTATAAAAGTGATTCATATGGCAATTATCAATTTTAAATCGCAAACATTTCTTTCTTATCCTCTGCGACTAGTACTGTTATTTATCATAACGTTTGCAATCGCAGGTTGTGGTTTAACTCAAACTATCAGTGATGGTACGGTTTCTTTAACTAAATCTATTTTTTATAAGCAAATTAAAATATTGCATTTAGATTTTACCGCAAGAGAAGCACTTAATACTGATGATAATGGTTCATCACTTTCCGTCATTGTTCGAGTATTCCAACTAAAATCCGCTGATACTTTTAATGATAGCGATTATCTCTCACTGTTTAATCAAAATGATGATGTTTTAACCTCTTCTTTATTAGCGCAAAAAGACTTACGTATTCGTCCTGGTGAATCTATTTCTTTTGATATGGAGATGGAAAAAGAAACTGAATTTGTCGCTATTGCCATAATGTTTCATACGCCTGATGAAGCCAAAAATAACTGGCGGATTGTTATTCCTAAAAACGAACTCGATCCTGATAAAGCACGTAAAATTGTACTTGCTGAAAATACATTAACATTACAACCTTTGGATAAAAAATAACGATGTCACACCCTTCTCTCTATGAAATGCTAACAGGCTATTTTTCAGGTGGATTACCTATCGATTCTATCTCAGAAGAAGATCAGGTTATTCTTTCTGTTATGGATAACATTCGTCGAATATTAAATTCACGAGCAGGGACATTAAAACATCTACCTGATTATGGTTTACCTGATATGAGTAAAATAATACAAGGATTACCGGGAAGTTCACATAAAGTAATGTCTATATTATCAACAACATTATTAAAATATGAACCGAGGATAAAATCAGTCTCACTAAGTATATTACCTGAAAATGAATTTGGAAAGTTGTGTTATTCTTTAGATATTGAATTACATGAAAAAGGACTTATACGTTATGGTACTGAGTTTTCACCTGACGGAAGAATATTCCTTCACCATTTGAAAAAACAATTTTATTTATCATGATATTGTTTATTTCTGCTTATTTTTAATTTTCTTTAATTAGATCTTTTTTATATTATTGAACCTTCAATTAACTTGAGGAAACTATGAACTCTTACTTAGATTCACTTTCAATTGGAGGTGATCCTCGTGTATTTAATCAATTTCTTGCTATTAAAGAAGAACTTGATAAACGTTTTCACCCAGCCCGTCCAGATATTAATTGGCAATATGTCCATGAATTGTGTATTTCTTTATTTAATCAAAATGGTGTCGATCTTCAAACCGCCTCTTGGTTTGTCATATGCCGCCAGAATCAAGCTGGACTTGATGGTTTAAATGAAGGGCTTTACCTTATTCACAAAATATTGACTCAACATTGGCAAACATTATGGCCAATACAAACACATACCCGTATCAATATTCTTTCGTCCTTAAGCCAACAGTTAATCTTAGGTATTCGTGGGACGACGTTTGTTTATTCTGACTTGCCTATTCTTTATCAAATAGAAGAATTATTAAAGAATATTAATCATCATTTTAAAACATTAGAAATTAAACATCTTGTTCAGTTTGATTATCTAGAGAACTTAATTATTGCTCAAGCTAGGCAATTAGAGAATGCCGATACATTAGATAATAATTTTAATTCTCCCGAATTATCTCCTACTATTAATAAGGAAGATAAGAACCCGACTAAAATTATCGATATTGCTTTATCTACATCATCTCCCTCTTCTAATACTAATGAAAGTATTGAATCACCAAAAACTTATATCTCTTCCTCAATATCATTAGAACCCTCTATGAAAAAGACATCTCGACAAGAGTTATGGCGGGGAGTTTTAATTGGTGCAATAATCAGTAGTTTATTCTTTTTTATTCTATTTTATTTCTGGTTATCTGAATTAAAAAATAATGATCTGACAGATGCTTTTCCTTATATTCCAACCATTAATGCCCATGCAGGCTCTCTTATTGAACAACAAACTGCAAATGGTCAACATATAACAAAGACACTCAATTCTGAACAGATTGATATAATCCAACAACGTTTAGATGAACTCACATTACTTTCTCCCATATGGGCACAGCGTTATGGACTCGAAATCATTACTTATTTGAACGAACAGTATGAAGATAATACAGAGCTTTTATCGTTTACACAGCTTTGGAAAAATAATCTAAAAATAAATGCCACCACAGATGAACAACTCAATCAATGGTCTAAAGGTATGACTGAACTCGATGGATTAAGCCAAAGATTAGATAGCTTTGATGGTAATCCTAAAAGTTACATTACAGGCTCTGAATTAAAATCGATCATTTTCAAAGCTCGTCAACATTTCAACCAAGCAAAACCTTTAGAAGAAGAGCTACGATTACTTGAAAAACAACCGACTCAAAATACAGTTTCAGACTATGAGTACCAACAAATAGACAATCATTTTAAACAATTATTGAATCGATATGCGTTATTACGTTCTGAATAAGGAAACAATATGTACTTGATAAGAAATTTAACAGCTATTAGCATTGTTAGTTTATTAAGTGGTTGCATTATGGGTTCTCCTTATGGAGGCGTTATTTTTGTTGGCCCCATAGATTTAATTAGAGCAACCTTAGACGCCAAAGAAGAAAGAAACAAAACATCTCAAAATACTCAATCAAAACCTGTTATTTATTATAAAAACGAACCAAGAACAGTAACGGTTGCAGATATCACATTAAATCAAGAAGATATTTTTTATTCTAAAAACAATATCGGCTCCATTAACTTTACATTTCCTGATGAGGATGAATACAAAATTATATTAGGGCTTAATTATCAAAATGAAAAATACCAGAAACTAGAATCTAAAATAAATTTACTTATGAATAATAGAGAAAATAAATTACCATTAATTGATTATGGAAAAAGAGATATTCGCTATCCTGATTATAAATTATCCTATATTAGTCTTTATATTTTTAGCGAAAAAAACACTTTTAAATTAAATATAACCCTTACTAACTCTCAATCAGAAAAAGAACTTAGCAAAAATGAAGATGTAATAATTAAAAATGAACACTCAATATTAAAATCAAAAATAACAATAGATGATAAAGATTATAAAATCGACAAAGTCACCTATTATTAATTTAAGTATAAATATTCAAAAACACGAGTAAAATCACGTATATTTAATCACTAAAATAATAAATTAATTAATAAAATTTATCTTCATTACAAATACGTATTAATAAAGTATACCTCACTTACATTCTATTTAAATAAACATAAAAATGTTTGTTATTTTATTGGCATTGGTTTCTTTTAGTGTTCAAGCATTGATTATTAATGAAAATAATCTTAAAGATATGCAGAACTTATTGATTAAAAACGGCGCTATAAATCATATAATAGGTACAACACTCTGCCATTAAATACACAAAAGCCATTCTATAATAAGATGGCTTTTTTACTATTATATATTGAATATTTAAAAGTAAAATTCTAATTAAAATAACGATAGAAGGAAAAATGTATTTATTTCAACTCAATATCAACAAGTCACATACCAATGCTATTTTTAAACTATTTTATTCTTTCTAAATATGACTATTTCACTTGGTTGAGTTATCGATTGTTTATCTTCAAAAACCATAAAATCTATTTTCTTAGCCTCTAAGATAAGGCTTTGAGGTGTGACATCTAGTATATAAGAAATAGTAATCAATTGATCTACTGTTATTTTTAAATGTCCATCTTCCAATTGAGAATAATGTAATATACTTATTCCTAATCTTTCAGACATCTCATTCTCTGTTATTTTCAATTGTCTTCTTATCATTTTTATTCTATTCCCAATTTTGGTGTTAACCATCCCTTTACTCTCCTTCTTTCATTAGATGATTACATCGATAAAAACACCGAGTTATAGTTAATAAACAATAAAAACATAAAGTGAAAATATTTAATTATGAGTTATTGAATAACAGTAACACTACTTACTTTCACTAATTCTGTTAATAAGGTTATTCCGATATTTTAAATTTAAAATAATTTACATTTCTATCTATTATTTAAATTTACATCAAATTAAGAATAACACCATAGTATTAAATATTGAATAAGGATTTAATACAGATCAATAAGTTAGCTGGTTTTTAGTTATGGTTTTATTAAAGCAGAGAAAGTGACTTCAAACAAAAACATACAGATGATATCAATGTTCTTTTGTGAGTATATTTATCATTAATATATAAACAATACATAATATAAAAATACATCTTGTTTTTTTATTTTATTACTCCATTCCAAATGAAATCATACACTTACTTTGTTTTATTATTCTTTATAATATTTTAAATAATCAATGAATTAGATACATTCAACATTGCCGCATAGAATTTATCATTGAGTGAAATAAAAAGAATATAAATCTTATAAAATGGAAAATATAAAGATTATTCATTTTTTATTTTATTATGATTGATATTACTGACTTAGTCGATTATTCAGCACCATTTTTCATTAATTAGAGACAATAAATTCAGTCATGATAAAAAATATACAAAAAAGCCCTCGAATTGAGGGCTTTCTAAACAAAATGGATTAGAACCTATACAGACTAAACGGTTTTGGATCTAGAACAGGTTTTTTGCCAAGTAATAAATCAGCCGTTAATTCTGCTGATACAGGGCTTTCTGTCATCCCCCAACCCGTTGCCGTATTAATCACTAAACCCGGATACTCTTTAACTTCTGAGATAATTGGGTTTTCATCTGGTGCAATAGCCATCGCACCGCTCCACTGATCAATTAATTTCGATTCTTTAAAGGCAGGGAATTCTGCTTTTAATTTTTCTAATGAAGCATTTAACTCAGGTAAATCAGGCAATGCTGTCATATTTCTAAATTGTTCAAACGGAGAAACTTCATCTAAGTTCCAATGTGTTGATTGCATAAATGAATTGATTAATTGTTCATTTAAAGAAATATGCACAGGGAAATCAGGTAGTGCTAATAATGGTAGATATTTATAACCATAAGTGAAGGATTCTTTCACCACTGGTGCCACAATGACACGAGGAGATGTTGCATAAGTACCATCAGCTTGTTCACGGAAGAAAATACCGCCCGGTAAAGCGACGTTGCCACCTGGTGCCGTTGGTGAACCACTGATTAGCTGTTGAGACTGATATGCAGGTAATGTTGGAACATCAACATTGAGGTTTTGCATAAATAAGCGCGACCAAACACCACCAGCAACAACAACTTGAGATGTTTTGATTGCACCTTTTTCAGTGACAACATCAGAAATCACACCAGCTTGTGTTTCTAAGCCACGAGCCGCACATTGTGTGTAAATTCTAACGCCGATTTTTTTAGCGTATTCAGCCATAACGAAGGTTGCAACTTCTGGATCGAAGCTACCCGAATCTTCTTCAAAACCGGCAATTTTCCAATCCGTTGTCGCACCGCGAAGACGTTGATTTAATTCAGCACCTTCAATAATTCTGGTTTTAAATGGAATATCGGAGCCAACATTCTTACTTCTCTCGTCAATCCATTTTCTTACATTTACTAAATCTTCTTCATCAAGAGGAACTTCTACACGGCCTTGAGTACGATAAGTAGTATCAATACCTACTTTCGCATTCATTTCACGCCAGCGATATTTACCTAAATGGTGTAATAAGAATGTTTCATCTGGCATTTTATAGCTAATTGCTTGGCCGTAGAATCTTGAAGATTGCTCACCCGCAATATTACCTTTCTCAACAATCACAACAGATAAACCTCGCTCTACAAGGTTAATGGCTGTCATAATACCAAGAATACCAGCACCAATAACAACAACGTCAGCCTGTTTTGGTAAAGCACCTTCCGTGCCTTCAACAAAACCATGTCTTGGCGTACCTGGGACAAAGCGCCCTTCGCGAGTTAGCATTGGTGTTAGAATACCCACGCCAGCGGCAGCAGCCACTACGGTCCCACCAATGATAAATTTTCTTCTAGATATCGCCATTTTACACGTTCCTTTTACTCAATGAATTATTAACATTAAAATAATAACGATATCTTATTTCATTTGTAAACTATTAGTAAAGCATTTGTAAACCCATTCATCTATTTTTTTCTTAAAAACCCACACTATTTAACCTGCTTATACAAAGAGGGTCATTAATTATCACTCTGTTTTTTATAGATTATTTTAACACCCCAAGTAAAATAGAAGCTTAACAGGTTAGTTATTTATTTTATTTTTCAACAGAAATATAAAATTTTTCACTATTAATGCTCTATAACCTATTTGTTAAAAATGGATTTATGACACATTCAAACTGCAAATAAACAAGCTAAATCAAACAAATTGATTAACAAATAATCCACATTTTATTACGTCAGTTGATCTTTTCGTCTGCCGATTTATGTATAATTTATTGCTCACAAAGGCTCTGTAATAACAACTCAACCTGAAGACACCATTAACACAACGGTTATATCAACTCATACGCAAATAGCCCTGTTTTAATGGAAAACAGTCAATTTATCCCGCCTTTATTAATAATCTCAATGCAGATATTAATGAATTATTGGCTCGATATTATCTCCTTTAAAAAGAAACTAAAGCGCTAGAATTAAAGCCGTATTCATATTAAAGAAGAAAAGAATCACAAATGATATTGTCTATTATTAAGAATGGATGTTAGATTGACATAAGAAAGATTAAGCATTATCACGAGATCATAATTATTTTCACAATAAAAGTGATGCATTTCTCTTTCTTATTCTTATTATTCTTATCATTTCTTATGGGTGATATAATATTAGAAATAAAATTCAAAGATAATAAAAAAAATAAAACACCCTTTATCAAAACCATTATAACCCACTGTTATAATTAAAGAAAAAAGTTAGACTAACCTTTATTACAAATAATCCGATTAATATAAATTATAATTTTCAGAATAACTAACATATAAACAATTTTCATATTTGTATATTTGCAAATATTGCTGACTATGTCTTATTTTGGGTTGACCATAATAAACAGGAATATCGAGTTTATCTGTATACTCTCTTAATTGTTTATAGGCTTTATTCCAATCATTAATAGAACAAAACGTCACACCTCCTTCTCTAAAACCACGGTCAATAATTCCATCACCTGAAAAAAAATAATTACTTGATATTCTAGGTACTGATTTAATAATAGATGAGGTATTTAATAAATATGAAAATAGATTATATCTTTTATAACAATAATCTCTTTCTTTCGTTTTCTGAAAATCAACAACAACCAGCAATATTAAAACAGACAATAAACTAAAAAAAGACAGTGCAATTCTAACTCTATTTTTCATCATATTTTATCTTATTAGTAATAATTAGGTATTAGTTTACGTCAAACACCTCAATAATCTCCATTAGTTTGATTAAAAATATAGCGTACGTTATGCAATAAAATCTTTTACTACGCTATATAAAGCCAAATAACCTTACATCAGGCTTAATTAACACTTTTATTACATCATCAAAAAACTAAAAAACTGTTAAATAGTAATACAATTTATCCAATTATTTGATTTAAGTAAAACTGCTTAAAACTGTTAATAAACAATAATTGATAATTTTTACCTATTAATATATTGATTTCGATCGTTTTTATCGATCTATTTGTTTTTTTACGTTATCATTTAAAAAATAGGAGATATTGATATGAGCGAAATTAATACCCTTGTTGGTCAACGGATAAAACAGAAAAGAAAACAACTAAAATTAACGGGCATTGAAATGGGACGGCGTCTTGGTATCAGTCAGCAACATTATTCACGTTTAGAAAATGGACATATAAAAATAACAGTAGACCAGCTTATTATCATCTCTTTAATACTTGGTATATCACCACAAAGTTTATTACTTACCCCTGAAGTAATGTCACCAATGCTAAATGCTTGGACAGAGAAAACATTATACTCAAGTGATATCATTGTATTAAGAAATAAAAAAAGACGTCATCAAAAATAAGAAAATATAAAAATTTATTATTTTAATTTTAACATTGTATTATAAATAAAAAATAATCGTAATAGATTGAAAATATTAAATTTACTTTTGTTTAATACAATATCTAAAATTATAGCCACAAGAATAACGTTCTTTTTTTATACTAATAATCCCATTGATATAAGAATATAATATTATAAAATCAATCGATTGATTGGTTGTTTAGTTTACAACATGAATACCATAGCATATTAAAAATATGTTTCTATTAAGTTAGGATTTTTTATTCATTAACACCTACACAAAAAACAGTACAACAATAATATATTTCATTAATTAACATTCAATACATAATAGTAAAATAGTTCTATAATATTTACTTTAAATATTTAATAAAATAAACCGCCATTGATTTTTCAATCCAAGCTTAAAAGTTCAACTCCTTGCGAATCTCTTTACCACCAGCTTAAAGCAAATAGTCAGTTCATAGATAGGGTTAAATTAGTTAATTCACTGAATTTTAGGCATAAAAAAAGACATCGGTTGATGTCCATTGACTTCGAAATGGTACGCCCTACAGGATTCGAACCTGTGACCTACGGCTTAGAAGGCCGTTGCTCTATCCAACTGAGCTAAGGGCGCCTAGAAAAACTTAGACGTCAGCAAGAGTGCTGATAACGGGTGTGAATTATACGTTCAACATTCTGAGAGTCAACGCTTTTTCAACGATATCAAACTATATGGTCAAAATATGGCAAGTATTCGACTGACAGATTGCTCTTGATCTGACAAAATAGGCAAATACCGTAATTGAATAATTTGGATGTATAGATGTCAGCAAGAATTATAGATGGGAAATCGATTGCGCAGACCATCAGAAGTGAAGTGGCAGATAAAGTAAAACAGCGTATTAATGCAGGAAAACGAGCACCTGGTTTAGCTGTTATTTTAGTGGGTGATAACCCAGCATCACAGATTTATGTTGGAAGTAAACGCCGCGCTTGTGAAGAAGTTGGCTTTATTTCTCGATCTTATGATTTACCAGATACTACCAGTGAAGCAGATTTATTAAATCTGATCGACCAGCTTAACGCAGACAACACCATTGATGGTATTCTCGTTCAACTCCCTTTACCCGCCGGAATTGATAACGTTAAAGTTTTAGAACGTATTCATCCTGATAAAGATGTTGATGGCTTTCACCCTTACAATATTGGTCGCCTATGCCAACGAGCACCTAAATTACGACCTTGCACACCTCGTGGTATTGTCACACTCCTAGAGCGCTGTAATATTCCTATGAATGGATTAAATGCCGTTATTATTGGCGCATCCAATATTGTTGGTCGCCCAATGAGCCTAGAGCTATTACTTGCGGGTTGTACAACAACAGTTACTCACCGTTTTACTAAAGATCTACGTTTTCATGTTGAGCACGCAGATTTAGTCGTTGTGGCAGTAGGTAAGCCTAACTTTATTCCCGGTGAATGGATTAAACCGGGTGCAATCGTGATTGATGTCGGTATAAACCGTCTTGAAAGTGGTAAAGTTGTTGGGGATGTTGATTTTGAAGCAGCATCACAACGTGCGGGGTGGATTTCTCCCGTCCCTGGTGGTGTAGGTCCAATGACAGTCGCCACACTGATCCAAAATACTTTGCAAGCATGCGAAGAATATCACGACCCCGAAACAGGAAATAATTAATCGATGGAAATATTTCAATTAGATGGACACGACTATGTCGAGCTTTGTGATTTATTAAAACTTCAAGGTTGGACTGAAAGCGGAGCAGCAGCTAAAAGTGTCATTGCTGAAGGTTTAGTGAGTGTTGACGGTAAAGTTGAAACCCGAAAACGCTGTAAAATTGTTGCTGGAAAAGTTGTCACCTTCGGTGAGTTTTCTGTCAGCGTCAGCAAATAATCAGCAAATTAATTGATATTGAAAAAGCGTCGCTACCTCAGCCGCGCTTTTTTCTTTTTTTAATCCTTTTTACCTTCAATACGCTTTTTTCTCTCTTTTTTTGTTATTTTAATTACATTTAAAAAATATAATGATATAACCATTTGAATTTAAACAAAATAATAGAATTTAATTTAATATATTTAAATAGAGAACATCATTTTAATGATTATCTATGCTTATAATTTCCTGTTGCAGTTCAGCAATTTGCACATTTTATAAAAAATAGATAAAAAGAAGTTATATAAGTTATTATTTTATATATAGATAACACTTTTTAACCATTACTGTAAAACTTCAGCAACAACCCTTTTTATTGATACTTTTATTCATTTATTCATGTTTAAATGCATTCAAATGTGATTTGGATCTAATTTATTTCTACTTTTATTAGGCAAAAGAATATTGTTTGTACTAAATTACAGGTTATAATTTGAAACGATTCAGCCTCGTGTTACTATTTTAGTTGTCATTTTGTGATCTTTCAGTCTTTTTCACCCTTTATCTAACAGGAGATTTTATGCTCGGCTTACCCACTCAAGGTATCTTTGTTTTTGCTAAATCACAGCAAAAATTGATGCCTGTTCTTTTATTTAAGGTAAGGAACTAGCATGAAACGCAGAGTAGCAACCATCACACTTAATCCAGCATATGATCTTGTTGGTTTAAGTCATCCAATTGAACTTGGTGAAGTTAATCGTGTTAAAACGGCGGGCTTTCATGCTGCGGGTAAAGGTATCAATGTCGCTAAAGTTTTAAAAAGCCTTGGTGTTGACGTCACTGTTGGGGGTTTTTTAGGCAAAGAAAACCAAGATGGATTCCAAAAAGAGTTTAGTGACTCCGGTATCGCTAACCGTTTTCAAATGGTTGAAGGACGTACTCGCATTAATGTCAAACTCACAGAACCCAATGGCAAAGTGACCGACTTCAATTTCTCTGGTTTTGAAATCACAAAACAAGACTGGACTCGCTTTGTTAACGACACACTAAGCTGGGCGGGTCAATTTGATATGATTTGTGTTAGTGGTAGTGTTCCTCCTAGTGTCGATCTCAATGATTTCACGGCATGGATGACACGATTACGTAGCGAATGTATGTGTTTAATCTTTGACAGTAGCCGAGAAGCTTTTGTCGCGGGATTAAAAGCCTCACCTTGGCTTGTTAAACCAAATCATCATGAATTAGAGATTTGGGCAGGTAGACCCTTACCAGAGCTTTCTGATGTTGTGCAAGCAGCACAAGCATTACGTCAACAAGGTATTGCTCATGTTGTCATTTCATTAGGCGAACAAGGGGCAATGTGGGTTAATGCATCGGGTACATGGATGGCGAAGCCCCCTAAATGTGATGTCGTAAGTACCGTCGGAGCTGGAGATTCAATGGTTGGTGGCTTAATTTATGGTTTAATGATGCGACAAACCAGTGAACATACCTTACGTCTTGCTACTGCCGTTTCTGCACTTGCTGTGAGCCAAACCAATGTGGGTATTCACGATCGCGAACAATTAGCGAAAATGATGACAGAAGTAGAATTAACGCCTCTAAAATTATAAGTAATAAATCTCAGTGGTAAATTGAATAATATTAAGTAGAATTACCACTTCTTCCATTAAATATATTAATGCTATGCCATAAATAATCTAAAATAGAATCTCTTAATTTGATTGGTATTTTTTTATTATTAAATCCATTTTTATTTTTTCTGTTTATTCGATAAACTTCACTTTAATAAAATTTAATAAAGATATTCTAAAGCTAATAAAAACTTATTTCTGTTTTTAGGAGAGGTTATGGAAAGGCCCATAGTACTTTTATGGATCCAAGTTATTTCAGTATTATTTTTGGGTGCAAGTTTATTTATATTAGTAGCAGGAACACCGATTTATTTATTAGCAATGGCAATGGGTGGAGGACAAACCATACTAATAGGATTGTTCATTATGCTGTGCTTAATTATAACGATGCTAATGCAAGTTATTGCATGGATAAAATTAGCTAAAAATAGTAGAAATGCTTACTCTTTTTTTAAAATTTCATGGCTATGTTTATCTATATCACTCTTTTTTATACTTAGCATTTCAATGTCATTAACGAATATGTCCGAAATAGGCTTTATTATTTTTACTATTATCGTTGTCTTAACACATCGACTCTTTTTCTCTGAAAATGTGATTGCTTATTTTGAAGATAAACAAAAAGATAGTAAAAGAGAAACGAATATTATTAGTCAATAAATTAATCACCTGACAAAAAAATATCGGATATTAAATACCCGATATTTTTTTATTAAACTCGTATTAAGCGTTATTACTCAATTATTGTATTAATTATTACGGCGCCAAACCGTTCCTTGAGGACCATCTTCTAAAACAATCCCCATCGCTGTTAACGCATCGCGAGCAACATCAGCCGCAGCCCAATCTTTATTTTTACGCGCATCGTTACGCTGTTGAATTAATGATTCAATTTTTTCAACTTCACCCGCATCATCTGCTTTTGCACCACCTTGTAAGAAGTGTTCCGGCGCTTGTTCTAATAAACCTAATACTTTAGCCAATTTACGTAATACTGCTGCCAAACCATTTGCGGTATCCATATCAACAGCTTTTAGACGGTTTACTTCTCGTGCTAAATCAAATAAGACAGAATAGGCTTCTGGTGTATTGAAATCATCATTCATTGCTTCAATAAATTGTGCTTCGAATGCTTCACCGCCAACAGGCTGTGCACTGGCATCTGTTCCACGCAATGCGGTGTATAGACGTTCTAATGCAGTACGAGCCTGTTTTAAGTTTTCTTCTGTGTAGTTTAATTGGCTACGATAATGCCCTGATAATAAGAAGTAACGCACTGTTTCAGCATCGTAATAAGCTAATACGTCGCGAATAGTAAAAAAGTTATTAAGTGATTTAGACATTTTCTCTTTGTCTACCATCACCATACCAGAATGCATCCAGTAATTAACGTAAGGACCATCATGAGCACATGTTGATTGCGCTATTTCATTTTCATGATGAGGGAACATTAAGTCTGAACCTCCACCATGAATATCAAAATGATGTCCTAATTCTTTACCATTCATCGCAGAACATTCGATATGCCAACCAGGGCGACCGTCTCCCCATGGAGATCTCCAGCTTGGCTCACCCGGTTTAGACATTTTCCATAAGACGAAATCCATTGGATTGCGTTTTACGTTAGCGACTTCAACTCGAGCACCAGCTTGTAGTTGCTCTAAATCTTGGCGGGAAAGTAAGCCATAATCAGGATCGGTATCAATCGCAAACATCACATCGCCATTATCGGCAACATAAGCATGCCCACGCTTAATTAGCGCTTCTGTTAATTCAATAATTTCAGCAATATGGTGTGTTGCACGAGGCTCTGAATCAGGACGAGCAATATTTAATGCATCAAAATCTTTATGCATTTCAGCTAACATACGAGTGGTTAATTGCTCACATGTTTCATTATTTTCAATCGCACGTTTGATAATTTTATCATCCACATCCGTTACGTTACGAACATAGTGAACATCGTACCCTAAGTAGCGCAAATAACGGGTTATGGCATCAAAAGCCACAAATGTACGTCCATGACCAATATGGCATAAGTCATAAATAGTGATGCCACACACGTACATACCTATTTTTCCTGCATGGATAGGTTTAAATTCTTCTTTTTGGCGAGTGAGAGTATTAAAAATCTTTAGCATCAGTGGACGTTCCCGTTTTCAACTGTACGTGTTTATTACGTTTTTATATAAAAGAAAATAACAACTACTATAACATGATATTAATTAGGATATTGGATCTTGAAAGCAAAGCAAACTCAAGATTAAGGTTTATATCTTACTCTGCTCAGCGCTTATTTTCACTGTTCAATCGCTGATAGTGAACAATCAAACTTCTGTTATTTGTTCAAATTTTGGCGAAAAATGTGTTTTTTCTTGTTTTAGTCTTTTAAAGAGGAAGAAAAGTGGCGCGAGAAAAAGATGCGTACTGACTAAATTAGGCAACTGTGATATAAAAACGAGACTGTTGTTTATGCCCAAATCTGGGTAAAGCTAAAATTATATTAGGATCTGAATATGGTTACTTTTCATACCAATTACGGCGATATCGTGATTAATACATTTGCAGACAAAGCACCTGCAACCGTAGAAAATTTTTTAGACTATTGTAAAGAAGGATTCTACGATAACACTATTTTCCACCGCGTCATCAATGGTTTTATGATCCAAGGTGGTGGTTTTGAACCAGGTATGAACCAAAAAGCGACCAAAGCACCTGTAAGAAACGAAGCAAACAATGGCCTAGCAAACAACCGTGGTACATTAGCAATGGCTCGTACGAACGATCCACATTCAGCTACTGCTCAGTTCTTTATCAACGTTGCAGACAACGATTTCTTAAACTTCCGTGCTGAAAATACAAATGGTTGGGGATACTGTGTGTTTGCTGAAGTTGTTGAAGGTATGGACGTTGTTGATAAAATTAAAGCAGTTTCCACAGGTCGTAGCGGTTTCCACCAAGATGTTCCTCGCGAAGATATCGTCATTAAAAGTGTAACGGTTAGCGAATAAGCCTCACTTTTTATGTATACGCTTTTTATTGCAGACCTGCATTTAAGTGAACATGAACCGGCAATTACTGCCGGTTTTCTTCGCTTTCTAAAAGAACAAGCCATTCATGCAAAAGCACTTTATATCTTAGGTGATTTTTTTGATTTTTGGATCGGAGACGATGATCCTAATCCTTTACATCAACAAATTGCTCAAGCACTGATGACGCTAAAAAATGCAGGAGTGCCTTGCTATTTTATTCATGGAAATCGTGATTTTTTAATTGGCTCTCGCTTTGCGAAAGAGAGTGGTATCACCTTACTTCCTCAAGAAAAAGTGCTCGAAATTGAGAACTATCGTATCTTAATTTTGCATGGTGATACACTTTGTACGGACGATAAAGCATATCAACGTTACCGTAAAAAAGTACATAATAAATGTATTCAGCGCTTATTCTTGCTACTGCCTCTATTTATTCGACTGCGTATCGCTGACAAAATGCGTTCACGCAGCCAGCACGAAAATCAATACAAATCAGATGCCATTATGGATGTTAACCCGCAGGCTGTAATTGATACTTTTAAACATTTCAATACAGAATGGATGATCCACGGTCATACTCATCGCCCAGCAATTCATACTGTCAACATTGATAATAAACTACATTATCGCGGTGTATTAGGTGCTTGGCATACAGAAGGTTCTATGTTTAAAGTGACGGCTGAAAAAATAGAACTTATTCATTTCCCCTTTTAAGTTATTTTGCTTATTGTCTCCATAAAAAGGCTATTTTTTCTCTACGCAAACGTTTTCCTGCGCATGTTAGCGTGATACTATCATGCTCAGTTTATTAGGCTATATCCGTTTATGCTTACAGGAGCAGTTAAGTAATGTCTTCTCAAGTTGGTCTAAATACCTCTTCCGCTCGTATCGCTATTGTAATGGGCTCTAAAAGCGACTGGGCAACAATGTCTCATGCCGCCGATGTACTAGACGCTCTACAACTTCCTTATCATGTTGAGATTGTCTCAGCCCATCGTACCCCTGATAAGCTATTTAGCTTTGCAGAACAGGCAAAAGATAATGGTTTTGAGGTCATTATTGCAGGAGCCGGCGGTGCAGCCCATTTACCGGGTATGCTCGCAGCAAAAACGCTCGTTCCTGTATTAGGTGTTCCTGTTCAAAGTGCAGCATTAAGCGGTATTGATAGCCTTTATTCTATTGTACAAATGCCAAAAGGCATTCCGGTGGGAACATTAGCGATTGGTAAAGCTGGCGCTGCCAATGCGGCTTTATTAGCCGCTCAAATTTTAGCGTTACACTCTCCAACTATTTTTGAAGCATTAACTGCATGGCGTACCGCACAAACTGACGATGTATTAAATAACCCAGATCCAAGGGAGGCACTATGAAACCAGTTTGTGTGCTTGGAAATGGTCAATTAGGGCGAATGCTAAGACAAGCGGGTGAGCCTTTAGGAATTGCGGTTTATCCCGTAGGATTAGATGCAGAGCCAGAAGCCGTTCCCTATCAAAAAAGTATCATCACGGCGGAAATTGAACGCTGGCCTGAAACCCCTCTGACCAAAGAATTAGAACGTCATACTAACTTTGTAAACCGTGATATTTTTCCATTACTTGCTGATAGATTGCCTCAGAAACAACTTATCGATGAACTAGGTTTGGCCACGGCAGCTTGGCAACCATTAACGTCACCAACACAATGGCCTGATATTTTCGCACAACTGGGTGATTTTATTATTGTAAAGCGCCGTGTGGGTGGTTATGACGGGCGCGGTCAATGGCGCATTCATCCGGGCGAAGAACAGCAATTACCGGCTGAGATTTATGGTGAATGTATTGTCGAGCAGGGTATTCCCTTTTCAGGTGAAGTGTCATTAGTGGGAGCAAGAGATTGTCGTGGGAACTGCGTTTTCTACCCTTTAACTCACAATCTTCACCAAGATGGCATTTTACGCATGAGTGTTGCATTACCAACCCCATCGTCAGAACAACAACTGTTAGCAGAAAAAATGCTGACCGCGATCCTTAATAAGCTCAACTATGTTGGTGTAATGGCGATGGAATGCTTTATCGTTGGCAATAAATTACTTATCAACGAATTAGCCCCTCGTGTTCATAACAGTGGTCATTGGACACAAAATGGGGCTTCAATTAGTCAGTTTGAGTTACACCTACGTGCAATTTTAGATTTACCGATGCCCAAACCTGAGGTTTGCCAACCAGCAGTAATGGTTAATTTGATTGGTACTAATGTCAATCCTCAATGGCTTTCATTGCCATTAGTTCATTTACATTGGTATGAAAAAGAGGTTCGTCCTGTGCGCAAAGTGGGTCATCTCAATCTTGTACATCGCGATAATCAACCACTGAAAGAAACACTCGAATTATTAAGTGCAATGCTTGATGATGCCTATCAGTACCCTATCGAATGGGCTTTAGAAAAATTAAGCTAGCAGTCCGACTCATAAAGTTAGAGAATAATAGCCTTTAAACGAACAGACCTTAAATAAATAGGTCTGTTATTCGCTATTTTCTCCTGATTATTCAGGTTACTGCACCCATTCGATGGAGTCAGGATGCAAGTCACGCAACAAGTTTTTGGGCCCGTTTATCAGTGGAGTATGCTGATATTATTGGGCTTTGTGTATTTTTTAGCTACCGCTACCACATTTACCTCTTTAGGTGTTGTTCTTCCTAGTATGATAAACGAGCTAGGGTGGAACTGGACTCAAGCTGGCCTTGGCTTTACGTTATTAGGATTAACCTGCGGTCTTGCGAGTTTTTTACCTACATTACTGATCCGTAAATTAAGTGTTCGTCTTACATTACTTATAGGGTTAATCATTTTTGTCAGTGGTTTCTATTTTCTTTATGAAACATACACTATTGCGCGTTATTTTTTGGGTACGGCACTGTTAGGTGTTGGTTTTACACTACTGGCTACTGTGCCTGGTACTTATGTGATTTCTCGCTTATTTGAAAAACAGTCTTTTGCTTTTGGTGTCTACTTTACCATTGGTGGATTAGGTGGTGTTGCTGGACCTTGGATCTACTTTTTAGCAACTCATTTATGGCATACATGGCGAATGCACTGGCTTATTTCAGCACTCACACTCACTGTTGTTACTCTTCTTACCATTTTATTTTTACGCGAAGGTAATAAAGAGCAAGAGCACGCAAAAAAAATTAGCCAACTTCAAACCAAAAAACGTATTTATCAAACCAAAGAAATTTGGACAGCTCGTCATGCTTTAAGAACATGGCAATTTTATGTTATTGCTGCGACTTACACCGCTTTTTTATGGTGTGGGATCACGGTTAATAGCTTTGCTGTTGCACATATTATTGAGAATGGTTTTGGCGAAACTATTGCCGCGACACTATTAAGTAGCATGGCATTTATCAATGCTTTCTCTCGATTAGCGGGTGGCGCAATTGGTGAATGGTTAGAACCTAAAAAATTACTTATCGCAAGCTTAAGTATTATAATCATTGGGTTACTTGCACTAAGTATGGCTAATTCTTGGATTTACCTGATCTTATTTACGGTTTGTGTCGGTATCGGGTATGGCATGACATTCTTAGCATCAAGTATATTGCTTGCTAACTATTTTGGTCGCACCCCTTACCTTGAACTATTTTCAGTGATGAATTTAATTTCAACACTGGCTTGTTTAGCCCCCTTCTTTGCAGGAGCCATCAAAGATATATCAGGTAGTTTTACCCCCGCATTCTTGATTTTAACCCTACCTGTTTTATTCATTTTAGCGGTCACTCTATTTATGAAACCGCCAGTTTATCCTAAATTTCAGCATGCGAGTGAGCAAGAAAAATAACCATGAAATAAGCAAGATAGCGAGTTTCGTATTATAAAAACGCATTTTCTAAGGAGACATGAAACTGATGAATGATGCATTAATAATAAAATACTCAATAGGTATTGGCATCGCTTTAGCCTGTTTTGTTGGTTTTGTCATCGTATCTCTTTTTCATGACAAAAAGAAAAAACGCCATAGAAATATTATTGTTCATATCAGCCAAGCTATCTTGCTTTGTAGTCTAGTGTTTATCTTAAGCCAATATTGTGAAATGGCCGTGGTCGATTTTAATCTCCATTTTATCTCATTTAGGATGATTAATTTTTTCACCTATATCGGCATTGCATTAATTTTAATGAGAAAATTTTTCTTACTCATTAATCGGCTAGAAGATGCTCAAATTAAAAAAGGCAGTGATCCGACTTCTGCTCGCATTATTTCTCGCATATTCAAAATCACGTTATTTGTCATTATCGTTTTATTGTTTGGTGAGCATTTTGGTATGAGCTTATCCGGCTTAATGACATTCGGAGGATTAGGTGGGATCGCCATTGGTATGGCAAGTAAAGATGTATTAAGTAATCTATTCTCTGGTGTGATGCTCTATTTTGATCGTCCTTTTAATATTGGTGATTGGGTACGTTCTCCAGACCGTAATATTGAAGGCACTGTAGTCGAAATTGGTTGGCGCATTACCAAAATCATTACGTTTGATCACCGACCACTTTATATTCCCAACTCCATTTTTTCCTCAATTAGTGTGGAAAATCCAGGAAGAATGACAAATAGGCGGATCCAAACTGAACTTGGCTTGCGTTATGAAGATTCAGATAAAATAGGTGTTATCGTTGAAGATATTCGCACCATGCTAATGCAAAATGACAAAATCGATACACAACAAACATTATTAGTCTATTTTAATCAATTTACAGACTCTTCACTCAATATCATGGTGTATTGTTTTACTAAAACAACGGTATGGGCACAGTGGCTTGAAGCTCAGCAAGAAGTCTATTTAAAGATAATTGAAATTGTGCATAAACATGGCGCTGATTTTGCTTTTCCATCTCAAACGGTTTATCTCGAGAAGTCTGCTCCCATTGCCCAATAATAGATAGAAAGTGGATACGTTTATTTCCATATAAATTCTCCATTGACTCATTGATTAAAATGGTATTTTATGCGATTTAAATGCATAGAACGCCATTTTTCTTTTAATTTATTTCAATCACATCCACAACCAAGTATATTGTTCGCCAATTATTCTATTGATAAAAACACGAGCATAATGAAAAAAATGAAGTTGGCGTGTCACCCTACTCTTTCACACTATTTTTATTGTGAACGTCCGATCGTTGATATTGTTGATGCAAATTTAGCGCAAGTATCAGCAGTCGTGTTGTCATTATCAGATATTGAGTCGGGCGAATTAGATCGCATTCATCAAACAGGCTTTCAACTCCCCGTATTTATTGCTGTTAATCTTAATGATGCAATCAGTGCTGAATTGCTCAATCAAGTTTCAGGGGTTGTAATTACGGATAAAAAAGCACATCAAAAAAATAGTGCGTTAATTAATAAAGCAGCACAGCAATATGAAGAGGATCTGACCACCCCCTTTTTTTCACGTTTAGTGAATTATGTTGCCGAAAAGAATATCGCTTTTGATTGTCCTGGTCATCAAGGCGGAGAATTTTTCCGTCGTCATCCTGCTGGTGAGCAGTTTTATCAATATTTTGGTGAGAATCTATTCCGCTCTGATCTTTGTAATGCTGATGTGGGAATGGGGGATTTGCTTATTCATGAAGGTGCGCCTTATGATGCTCAAACTTTTGCCGCGCAAGTGTTTAATGCCGATAAAACCTATTTTGTTTTAAATGGAACATCCTCATCTAATAAAGTTGCCTTAAATGCCTTATTGGCGCCAAATGATTTAGTGTTATTTGATAGAAATAACCATAAATCCAATCATCATGGCGCACTCATTCAAGCAGGAGCAACACCTGTTTATTTAGAGACGGCTCGTAATCCTTTTGGCTTTATCGGTGGTATTGATGCTCATTGCTTTGAAGAACACTATTTACGCCAACAAATTGCCGAAATTATCCCAGAACGTCAATTCGATAAACGTCCTTTCCGTTTAGCCGTTATTCAACTAGGCACTTATGACGGTACGATTTACAACGCAAGGCAAGTGGTCGATAAAATTGGCCATCTTTGTGATTATATTTTATTTGATTCTGCATGGGTGGGTTATGAACAATTCATTCCCATGATGAAACAATGTTCGCCTTTATTATTAACGCTTAATAAAGACGATCCTGGTATTCTCGTTACTCAATCCGTTCATAAACAATTAGCGGGATTTTCACAAACCTCACAGATACATAAAAAAGATGCTCACCTGAAAGGGCAATCACGTTATGTTAATCATAAACGTATGAATAATGCTTTTATGATGCATGCATCCACCAGCCCGTTTTACCCTCTTTTTGCAGCTCTTGATGTCAATGCCAAAATGCATTCTGGCAAAAGTGGTGAAGCAATGTGGATGAGTTGCGTAAAGCAAGGCATTGAAGCCCGCAAGTCATTACTAAAACAGTGCCAGTTTATTAAGCCATTTATTCCTGAAATGGTTGATGGACTTGCTTGGCAAGATCACGATACAGATGAAATCGCTCGCGATCAGCGTTTTTTCAATTTTATTCCTAATGATAATTGGCACTCATTTGAAGGTTACACCACCAATCAATACTTTGTTGATCCTTGCAAATTAATGCTTACAACGCCAGGGATCGACCCTCATACAGGAGAATATGGATCTTTTGGTGTACCAGCATCTATTTTGGCAAATTATCTACGTGAACACGGTGTTATCCCTGAAAAAAGCGATCTCAATTCAATCTTATTTTTGCTAACACCCGCAGAGCATCAAGCGAAGTTTGATCGCTTAATTTCTTTGATTGTTCAATTTGAAAAATACTTAGTGGAAGATGTGTTATTAGAACAAATATTACCTTCTGTTTGCCGTCGCTATCAATCTCGTTATCAGGGTTATACATTGCGTCAACTCTGTCAGGAAATGCATGATATTTGTGTCACGTACAATATCAAGTTACTGCAAAAACAGATGTTTAGAAAAAATCATTTTCCTAAGCGAGCACTAAGCCCGCAACAAGCTAATATTGAGTTTGTTCGTGGTAATGTTGAATTGTTACCTTTAAATAAATTAGCCGGCCGAATTGCCGCTGAAGGTGCCTTACCTTATCCACCAGGTGTTTTATGTGCTGTACCTGGCGAAATTTGGGGGGGTGCTGTTTTACGTTATTTTCAGGCACTTGAAGTCACAATTAATCAGCTTCCAGGCTTTTCAACTGAGCTTCAGGGGGTTTATATTTATGATGAAGGGGATGGCAGTAAGCAAATTTATGCTTATGTGATAAAAGAATAATTATCTTTTCACACAAAAAAATGCTGATATTTTAATAATATCAGCATTTTTATTTAACGCTATTTATTCGCCTTATTTATTTTCATTATTCGCCTTGAATTCGTCGATATTGCCCTTTATCTTGCAACAGTCTGACGCCTAAGATACTACCACATAATGAAAGCAATAATGCCGCAACAATAGGTACGGTGATCCACATTCCCCATTGCGGTTGCCAAGGGAAATTAAACACCGATATTTGTAATAAACTTAATGCGACTTCAGCGCCAATCGCCGCAGCTAATCCCGCCATTAAACCTAATAATGCAAATTCAGCCCAAAGAGTCCGTCTTAATAATGATTTACCTGCACCTAATGTTCGATACACGACTAACTCAATGCGTCGTTGTGTCATTCCTACCTGAATTTGAGCAACTAGCAATAAAGCACCACAGAGCATGACCAATCCAACCATAATCTCCAAAGCTCGACTGACTTGCTGTAAGATCTGCTGAACTTGCTGAATTAATGCACCTGTATCTAACACACTTACGGTTGGAAATTGACGATTGAGCGCAGTAATTAATGCGCCCTCGCCATTGTAATAAAAACTACTCATCCATTTTTCTGGCTGATTACTTAACCCTTCTTCAGAGAAAATAAAGAAGAAATTAGGGCGCATATTCTCCCAATCGACATGGCGAATACTAGTAACAATGGACTTAAATTCACGAGTATCACCGACAAATGTTAATTCATCACCCAACTTAATATCGAGTTTTTCAGCAACGCCTTGATCAAGAGAAACGCCATTCCCCATAGGAGGCCATGTGCCCTCAATAATCACGTTATCTTTTGGCAATTCGCTATGCCACGTTAAGTTAAGCTCTCGACGAACGGTGTTATTACCTGCATCACGTTTATCAGCCCACTCTTTAGCATTATGCTCATTAATTTGAGTTAAACGTGCTAATACCACCGGGAATGCATCCATTGGTTCAACATCATGTTTTGCCAATAAAGTATTAATTTCTTGAACTTGAGGCGCAGACATATTGATTAGAAAATAGTTCGGACTATCTGCGGGTAATTGCTTTTGCCATTTATCAAGTAAATCACCTTGAATAAGGACTAAAAGCGTTAACAACATAAATGAGAGCGCGAAGGCTGCAAGCTGAGTCATCGTTTGAAAAGGCTGTCGTAATAAACGAGTGACGGCTAAGCGCGCACTAAGTTGGCGAAATGTAAACTGTTTTAATACCCATAATCCTAACCAGCCAATTATTCCGAGTAAAAAAGCAATAACAATAACACCAAATAGAATTGACCAAAGTAAGACGCCTGTTCCTGCAAAAAGCGTTAAAGCGCCAACAATAATTAAGCCTACTATTGGTAAATAATAACGAAGAGGCCATATAGGCGCCGTAGTATCACTTCTTAATACGCGAGAAGGTTGTGTTGCCATTAATTGATAGTAAGGTCTTAATCCTGTTAATAAAGCGATTAACAACAAAGAGCCCACAGACCATATCCATGGCAAAAAGCTCGCTTCAGGCAAACTTTTAGGTAAAACTGGCGCTAAAATTTGTAGCAGTATTGCCTCAAAAATAAGCCCTACTAATGAGCCAACAACAATAGCACCAATAAGGATCACCCCCCATTGCCCAACGATCCATTTTCTCAATGCACGTTTATCTGCCCCCAACGTTTTTAGTACTGCAATTAAGGTATGGCGACTACGGCAATAATGAGCCATTGAAACAGCAACTGCCGATATAGCAAGCAATAGCGTCAATAGCGCTGAAAGCAAAAGAAAATTTTTCGCACGTTCCATGGATTGTGAAAGTGCTCCACTATCTTGTTTTAAACTATTCCAACGCTGATCGGGTTTTAATAGTGGGTCGAAACGTTGCTGATAACGATCAATAACGGACTCGTTACCTGCAAACATATAGCGATATGTCAGGCGACTTCCGGGTTGCACCGCACCTGTTGCTTCAACATCATCAAGACTAATTAAAATACGGGGTGCAATTTGAAACGGATTAAATCCACTATCGGGCTCTTGAATTAACACACCACTAATCGTAAATGAGGCATCGCCTACATCAATCTTATCGCCGACTTTTATATCAAGTAATTCAAGTAATCTGGCACCAACAAGTGCCGTTCCTTTTTCAGGTTTTAGCCCTGCTGGCTCTGTTTCTAATTCACCATACAGTGGATATAATTTATCCGCAGCTTTTACCAATGCAAGCTGTGGTATATCGCCTTCAGGAGCATAAGACATCGTAGTAAATTGCATTTGGCGACTGAGCGTTAACCCTTCTTTTTTCGCCGCTATAAGCCAGTTTTCATCAACGGGATAAGATGCCCGTAAAACTAAATCGCCAGCAATTAAATCACGACTTTGAGCGTAAATGCTTTTATCAATGCGATCGCCTATACGCCCTAAAGCAAGCACACAAGCAACTGCTAGCGCTAAAGAAAGCCAAACAATTAATAATGCAGGAGAACGCCATTCACGCCAAAACCAACGCCAAATCATGACTCCTCCTTAAGTTGTCCATCGACTAATCGTAATCGTCTTTGGCAACGAGCGGCTAGCTCATTGTCATGAGTCACTAAAATCAATGTTGTTGCATAATCTCGGTTAAGCGAGAACAACAAATCTGCAATTTTATCACCCGTCTTACGATCAAGGTTTCCCGTTGGCTCATCAGCAAAAAGAATAGCCGGCTGAGTACAAAATGCTCTTGCTAATGCAACGCGTTGTTGCTCACCGCCAGAAAGTTGTGCTGGCATATGATATAAACGTTCGCCTAATCCTAACAGCTTCAGCAAATCAACAGCACGTGCATGACTGTGTTTTTCTGACTCACCTTTTAATAATGCGGGCAACTGCACATTTTCGAGTGCATTCAATGTTGGGATCAGCATAAATGATTGAAAAACAAACCCGACATGTTGGGCTCGCAACTTGGCGCGTTCTTCTTCATTCATTTGAGTGAGTTCTTTCCCCATTAAATGCACACTGCCAGAGCTACCATCATCTAATCCAGCAATGATACCTAATAGGGTCGATTTGCCCGATCCTGACTCACCGATTAACGCAATTGTTTGTGCAGACTCGACAACTAGCTCAACACCCTGCAATATAGAGATCTGACTATCACCTTCTCCTACTTGTTTGGTTAACTGATGAACTTCAAGAACCTTTTCCGTCGACATACATTTTTCCTTATCGTTATGATGATGTTTAGCTTTAAGGCGATTGCTGCTGATACCTTTCTAATCTTTGGTGACAGCTTGAGTGCAGGATATCGTCTTCCAATTGAAAGTGCATGGCCACAACGCCTTGCTGATAAATGGAAAACAACCCACCCTGACATTAATGTTATCAATGCAAGTATTAGTGGTGAAACGGCCTTTCAGGGACAAAATAGGCTTCCTGATTTATTAAAACAACATCAACCACGTTGGGTTTTAATTGAATTAGGTGCAAATGATGGCTTACAAGGATACCCTGTTGCACAAACAAAAGAGGCATTACAAAACATCATTACACAAGTAAAAGATGCCGGCGCAACGCCACTTTTTATGCAAATAATGATTTCACCTAATTACGGTAAACGTTATACACAATCATTTTCAGCAATCTATCCAAAGCTCGCTGAAGATAATGCGCTTCCTCTGCTCCCTTTTTATATGGAGCAAGTCGCTGATAAACCTGAGTGGATGCAAAATGACAGCATACACCCCAATGAAGATGCTCAACCTTTTATTGCGCAGTGGATGGATGAAACATTATCCCCTTACTTAACACGTTAGACTATTCTGACAGTAGTTGACGTAGATTAAACGAGATTAATTGTAAAATTATGCAAAAAACGGTATTGATTACAGGAAGTTCCAGTGGGATAGGACTCTGTGCAGCAAAAGCACTAAAGAAAAGAGGCTATCGCGTTCTTGCTGCTTGCCGTAAAGGTGAAGACCTTGAACGCATGGAAACACTGGGATTAGAACCAATCCATCTTGACCTTGATGATCCCAAAAGCGTTGAAAATGCGGCTCTAGAAGTTATTCAGCTAACAAACGGTCGTTTATATGGATTATTTAATAATGGTGGATTTGGTGTTTATGGCTCATTAGATGCCATTACTCGTCAACAAATGGAAAAACAGTTTTCTACTAACTTTTTTGGTTTACATCAGCTTACTACATTACTTCTACCTGCAATGTTACCTCATGGTGAAGGAAGAATTATTCAAACGAGTTCTGTAATGGGGATTATTTCAACATCTGGTCGAGGCGCTTACGCTGCCAGTAAATATGCCGTAGAGGCGTGGTCAGATGCGCTAAGAATGGAAATAGCGCATACCGGTGTTAAAGTCAGTTTAATAGAGCCAGGTCCAATACGAACTTGTTTTACTGAAAATGTCGCTCAAGCTGAAAAAGATAAGCCGGTAAAAAACCCTGGGATTGCGAGTCGTTTCACATTAACACCTGAAGATGTCGTGAAAAAGCTTATTCATGCTTTAGAAAGCCCAAAACCTAAGATACGTTATCCCGTAACCTTATTAACTTACGCCGTCAGAATACTAAAACGTTTTCTACCTGATGCGTTAATGGATGCTATTCTCAGTCGCCAGAGCGGCAAGGCTTGATTTTTGCGATTTCACCCTTACTTATTAATGAAATAGCGTTATAAATCGCATCTATATTTAAAACTCTCAAAAAGGGAAAAATTAATGTTAGCAACTGCACATATTGTTGATGTAAATGAATCAAATATTCAACAAATTATAGAACAATCCATGACTAAACCAGTTATGATGTATTTCTATTCAGAACGTAGCCCTCATTGTGCAGAGCTTGGCGCAACATTAGATAAACTGGCAGCCGAATTTGCTGATCAATTTATTTTGGCAAAATTGGATTGTGATGTTGAACAAATGATAGCCTCACAATTTGGACTACGTGCTATTCCAACTGTTTATATTTTACAAGAAGGTCGCCCAGTTGATGGTTTCCAAGGCCCTCAACCTGAAGAAGCGATCCGCCAAGTATTAGCCAATGTATTACCAAAACCAGAAGAGTTAAAAGCGGCGCAAGCGGCGCAATTACTTTCTGAAGGAAAAGCCGAAGAAGCGTTACCTCTACTCAAAGAAGCACATCAACTCGCACCTAAAAACAGTGAAATTACGCTCGCACTGGCGGGGGCTTTAATTTCTTTAAATAAAAATGAAGAAGCTCAAACTCTGTTAATAACTATCCCATTACAAGATCAAGACAGTTACTATCATAGTTTGTTAGCCCAAATTGAATTACAAAAACAGGCTGCTGATACGCCTGAAATTCAACAATTACAGAATGATTTTAATCAACAACCTGAAAATACCGATCTTGCCATTCAACTTGCACTAAAATTACATGAAGTTGCTCGTAATGAAGAGGCGTTAGCGTTGCTATTTAGCTTTATCAAAAAAGATCTAAATGCAGGTGATGGACAAGTTAAGAAAACCCTGATGGATATTCTATCAGCCTTAGGAACTAATGATAATTTGGCGTCGAAATATCGTCGTATGGTGTATTCTTTACTTTATTAATTTTATTATCTTATCAAGAAGACTTAGGACAGGTATATGGAAATAGTCATTGGTATTATCATCTTATTCGCTATTATTTTAGTTTTATGCGGTGTTAAAACCGTTCCACAGGGTTATCAGTGGACTGTCGAACGCTTTGGTCGTTACACTCGTACTTTGGCTCCAGGGCTTCAAATTCTCGTGCCATTTGTTGATCGTATTGGTCGCCGTATCAATATGATGGAACAAGTACTTGATATTCCTTCTCAAGAAGTTATTTCTCGTGATAACGCCAACGTCAGCATTGATGCCGTCTGCTTTATTCAAGTCATTGACCCTGTAAAAGCGGCGTATGAAGTTAATAATCTTGAGCTTGCGATTATCAACTTAACATTAACGAATATCCGTACCGTATTAGGCTCAATGGAACTTGATGAAATTCTTTCTCAACGTGACCAAATTAACAGCCGCCTTTTACTAATTGTTGATGATGCAACAAACCCTTGGGGTATTAAAATTACCCGTATTGAAATTCGTGATGTCCGTCCACCAAAAGAATTAATTTCTGCAATGAATGCTCAGATGAAAGCAGAACGTACTAAACGTGCTGATATTCTTGAAGCTGAAGGTATTCGTCAAGCGGCGATCTTAAAAGCTGAAGGTGAAAAACAAGGACAAATACTGAAGGCGGAAGGTGAGCGTCAATCTGCGTTCTTACAAGCAGAAGCTCGTGAACGTGCTGCAGAAGCAGAAGCCAAGGCAACACAAATGGTATCTGAGGCCATTGCAAAAGGTGATATGCAAGCCATAAATTACTTTGTTGCACAAAAATATACTGATGCACTATCTCAAATTGGCTCAGCTAATAACAGTAAAGTGATTATGATGCCATTAGAAGCAAGTAATCTCATGGGCGCGATTGGCGGTATTTCTGAATTACTTAATACCAAAAAAAGTGACTCTGGCAACAAGAGCAATTAATTATGATGGAATGGATTAGTGCTCAACCTGCACTTTTCTGGCTTTGTCTTGGTGGCTTGCTGTTAATTACAGAAATGTTAGGAACAGCAGGATACCTTTTATGGTCAGGAATGGCGGCGCTGTGTGTATCGTTGATCACATGGATATTACCCATTAGCTGGCCTATTCAAGGTGTTTTATTTGCGCTCTTAACGGTTATTAGTGCTGTGCTTTGGCACCTTTGGCTTAAACGCAGAAAACTATCAAAAGAAGCTGAAAACTTAAATCAGAAAACACATCAACTGATTGGTGTTCATGCTGTTTTATTATCAGATACTGAAAATGGTTTTAGTCGCGTAAAATTAGCTGATGGCAGTTGGCGTGTTTATTCAGACACGCCATTACTTGCCGGCGATAAGGTAACAGTAATCTCAATTGATGGTATTACCTTACAAGTGATTGCGTTTAAACCGACTGTTTCTGATGATGACAACACCCTGACAAATGATTGATGATTGGGCAATCAGCACCATCATCACCAGGACATTCGCTAGCTAATAAAAGTAATCGCTGGCGAATGGCATTAAGCTCATTAATTGTTTTTTCGATTTCAGCCACTTTTTTTAAGGTGGCTTCTTTCACGTCAGAACTATGACGAGAAGGATCTCTTAACAACATCAATAAAGCCCTGCACTCTTCTAAACTAAAACCAACCTCTCTCGCTTGGCGTAATAAAGTTAACTCTTCAATATGTTGAGCTTGATAATAGCGATAGCCGTTTTCACCTCTTTTGGGTGGGGTTATCAAGTCTTTTTCTTCATAAAACCGAATAGCTTTAGCCGTTAATCCTGTTTTAGTTGCTATTTCACTAATATTCAAAATTCCCCCTTGACCTTCCCCTCGCGGAAAGGTTTAGCCTTTATCACTGATAAGAAAAAACCTTTAAAGAAAGCAAGTTACCGAATATTGCGCAATAATAGAGGTAACGCTTTTATGATGGAGATAATTAACATGGCAAAAACTATAATATTCGCACTAAAAGGACTTTCATGCTCCCATTGTGTTAATAGTGTAAAAAAAGCACTTGATGCTCGCAATGACATAGAGCAGGCAATTGTAACTATTCAATACGCTAAAATTGACAGTGATGCAACCGCTGAAAGTTTAATCAAAACAATTGAAGATGCAGGTTATGAAGCAAGTGTTGCAACACTGCCCGACGTAAAACTAAGCCTAAGTGGGCTTAACTGCATGAAATGTGTCGGTAAAACTGAAAAAGCATTATTAGCCGTTGAAGGTGTTGCCGCCGTTAATGTGACAAAAGAGTCAGCCGAAATTTTTGGTGACGCGACTGCGGATACTTTAATTGCAGCGATAACAGCTGAAGGCTTTCAAGCAAGCTTAGCGCCCACAGACAACACAATTCAGTTAACGCTATCGGGTTTAAATTGTGGTCACTGTGTCGGTTCAGTTAAAAAAGCGCTAGAAAATACGGCAGGGGTTGAAACGGCTGACGTTGAATTAACTCACGCAAAAGTAACCGGTTCCGCAACCGCTGAAACCTTAATTACTGCCATTAAAGACGCGGGTTTTGAAGCACAACTCGCAGGTACTGATTTCCCAAAAACTGAGCCGCTGACGCAAACGCATGCACAACTGGAAGCATCGTCAGCGGCTATTTGTGATATTCCAGTTGAGAATACTGATATTGATAATGGCGCTGAAATCGATGTTGATGATGACAGTAGTGTTCAACTTTTAATTGATGGCATGACCTGTGCAAGTTGCGTCAACAAGGTTCACAAAGCATTACAATCCGTTGATGGTGTTGAAAATGTGCGTGTAAATCTGGCTGAGCGCAGTGCATTAGTGACCGGTGAAATCGATCATGATGCTCTTGTGACTGCGATTGAAAAAGCGGGTTATGGCGCTGAAATTATTCAAGATGATGTAAAACGCAGAGAACGTCAGCAAGAAGTTGCTGTTGCCAATATGAAACGTTTTCGCTGGCAAGCGACATTAGCCTTAATTGTTGGCATCCCTGTAATGATTTGGGGAATGATTGGCGACAATATGATGCTCACAGAAGCCAATCATAGCATTTGGTTAGGCATTGGTATTGTAACGCTATTTGTGATGGTTGTTGCGGGTGGGCATTTCTATCGTAGCGCATGGCAGAGTTTAAAAAACCGCAGTGCAACAATGGATACCCTCGTTGCATTAGGAACAGGAGCAGCATGGCTCTATTCTATTACCGTGAACTTATGGCCAGAAGTGTTCCCGGCTCAAGCTCGACATCTCTATTATGAAGCCAGTGCAATGATTATCGGTTTAATCAATCTGGGTCATATGCTTGAGCAAAGAGCGCGTCAACGTTCATCTAAGGCACTAGAACGACTATTAGATTTAACGCCACCAACAGCAAGAGTGATCACTGAAAACGGTGAAGTTGAAATGCCATTGGCGGATATTAAACAAGGAATGACTTTACGTTTAGCAACGGGTGATAAAGTACCGGTGGATGGGGATATAATCCAAGGCGAAGTGTGGATGGATGAGGCAATGCTAACAGGTGAGCCAATTCCGCAGCAAAAAACCGTGGGTGACACTATTCATGCGGGAACAACGGTTCAGGATGGCTCAGTGCTATTTAAAGCGGCAGCCGTGGGAAGCAAAACAACACTTGCACGTATTATTAAATTAGTTCGTCAAGCGCAAAGTAGTAAACCCGAAATAGGTCAATTAGCGGATAAAATTTCAGGCGTATTTGTACCTGTTGTCGTTGTTATCGCGCTTATTGCAGGTGCTATTTGGTATTTCTTTGGCCCGTCACCACAAATTACCTATGCACTGGTCATTATCACAACCGTTCTTATCATCGCATGCCCTTGTGCTTTAGGTTTAGCTACGCCTATGTCGATTATTTCAGGTGTAGGTCGCGCGGCTGAATACGGCGTGTTAGTCCGTGATGCAGATGCACTACAACAAGCGAGTAAGCTAGATACTTTAGTCTTTGATAAAACCGGTACATTGACAGAAGGTATGCCTCAGGTCACTGAAATTCATACTTTCAATCAAGTAGATGAAACTCTAGCGATTACCTTAGCCGCTTCTTTGGAAAAAGGATCTAATCACCCATTAGCCAAAGCTATTTTAACACGAGCTGAAGGCATTCATTTACCTGACGTAAACAAGTTTCGTACCTTAGCAGGTATGGGATTAAGTGGTGAAATTAATGGTAAAACGGTACTTTTAGGTAACCCTAAATTAATGGTCGAATCGGGTATTGATATTAGTGAAGTGAATTCATTAATTGATTCTCAAGCCTCCAAAGGGGTAACGCCGGTTTTATTAGCGCAAAACGGCAAAATTGCGGCATTACTTTCTATTCGCGATCCAATCCGTGAAGATACCGTAAGTGCATTACAACGTTTACATCATCAAGGTTATCGTCTAGTGATGTTAACGGGGGATAATCCAATTACCGCAAATGCAATAGCAAAAGAAGCGGGTATTGATCAGGTTATTGCAGGCGTCATGCCTGAAGGTAAAGCACACGCCATTACAGAACTTCAAGCTGAAGGTCGTCGTGTTGCCATGATTGGGGATGGTATTAACGATGCTCCCGCATTAGCTAAAGCAGATGTCGGTATTGCCATGGGAGGCGGTAGTGATATTGCGATTGAAACAGCCGCGATTACCTTAATGCGTCATAGTTTGCATGGTGTTGCCGATGCGCTTGAGATCTCAAAAGGTACGCTACGCAATATGAAACAGAATTTATTCGGCGCCTTTATCTATAACAGCTTAGGTATTCCTATTGCAGCAGGTATTTTATACCCATTTACAGGTACATTATTAAACCCTGTCGTTGCAGGTGCCGCAATGGCGCTGTCTTCAATCACGGTTGTAAGCAACGCAAACCGCTTATTACGTTTTAAACCCAAGCAATAACACCTAAATATTTATTAAGATATATTATATTAGAACCTCTTTTACTGATCGGTAAAAGAGGTTTTTTATTATCTTATTTTAACATTTCTTTAATGATTACTATTACTATCAACAAGTTAAAAAAAAGCCGATATTTCTATCGGCCAGTCAAAGAGGAATTTCTCATTATACAAGAGAGTCATCACTCCGCTCTCTTAACGCTAGGATAGCAATATATTATTAAACTTTCATTCATTTTATTAATCTACATAAAAAATATATATTTATAAAAAAGGAACAAAATAAAAAAGGGAAATTTTTATTATTGTTTATAATCAAAATAATTCTTATTATATATTTCTATTGCTAATACCTTAAAAGGATTTAAAAATGAAAGTTAATAAGTTACTTATTGTTTCGTTACCACTAATTTATTCTACAAATGTTTTTTCTAATAACTCAATAATAGAAACATATTTTAAATCAGATAATGATAAATATATTAAACATCAAAAATATTTGCGTAGTTTTGAAAATTTCAAAAATGAACAACAAGAGAGAATTGACGCATATTATCGAAGTTATATTTCTTCAAATGATAATGGTGAGGAGGTAACTGTTGCAAAACCTTTATTCGAAGAGATAGTCCAATCTTTAAGAAATAATAACCAAAGAACTGATCTAGATTTAATAAAAAAAACAGGATCTATAGATCTAACCAATTATTCAAAAAAAGAGAAAAACGAAATTACTAAAGTATTAGATCAAGAATATAAAAGATTAAATAATAAAAAATCACCTGATACACAAGCAAAACAAGACTTATTGACCGATCTAAAAACTTTATCAAGGACAATTAAAAACAGTGCTGAAAATGAAACTTTTATTATTTATAACAATAAAACAATAACAAAATCAATATTTGACGTTATTGATCATGACCTACGAATGATTACATCTGTTTCACAAGGTGTACTTATTGAAGTGGAAACTGAAATTGAAGGTAAGTTTAAAAATATACATAGTGATTTATCTCAAAAAGAACACTCAATAAATGAAAACAAAAAAGAGATAAATACGCAAGCAACAGCAATTGGTCAAGTTGCAAAAAGCGCTTATGAAAATAAAATAAAGACAACGACTCAAGAAAAAACACTTGGTGAAGTAAAAGAATTAGCCAATAAAAATAGAAAAAATATAGATAACCAAGAAGAAACACTTGATAAAGTAAAAGAAATCACCAATGAAAATAAAGAGTTGGTGGATAAATATTTAGTTAACGATTTTCAGGTTAATGGTGAATCTAAAAACTTAACAAGTCATTTTAATTCTTTATATATGGAAAGTTTTTTAAATAGAGAAAATATTAATTCGGTTAGAAATGATTTTGAACACTTTAAACATGAAACAAATAATCGTTTCTATAAAGTTGAAAAACGTGCCAACCAAGGTATTGCTTCTGTTGCGGCAATGAGTCATTTGCCTTTTACTGATTCAGCAACATTTAGCACGGCTATTGGCATCGGTAATTATCGTAATGCCACAGCCCTTGCTTGGGGTATGCAATATCGTATTAATGAAAATATTAAAGTAAGAGCTTCTACCGCATGGAATAACGCAAATAGTTTTGTTTCAGCAGGAGGTGTTGGGATCAGTTGGTAACATTAACTTGATAAAGTAAACAAAGTGAAAGGTGACTGCTCCTCGCCGTAAACGGCGAGGCTTCCCACTTCTCAGACCGCAACCCTCTGTACGACGGATTTACGCGGGTCTCCATGGGCTGAAACGACGAGTCCCGCCGCGTGTAATTCCAATATGCCCTTGTGTCGGATATTGATTGCCGCATTGATATCTCGGTCATGTTCAACTCCACATTCAGGGCATTGCCAGATACGCTTATGTAGTGGCATTTCTGACATTTTATGACCGCAGCAATGACAGGTTTTCGAACTGGCAAACCATTGATCCAGTTTTACCAGATGGACGCCTTTTTCTGCGGCTTTATATTCCAGCTTTGTGATAAAACCATGCCAGCCTGCATCACCGATAGCGCGAGCCAGACAGTGGTTTTTCATCATATTCGCCGATTTCAGTGTCTCGACAATTACCGCTTGGTTTTCGTCAACAATTGCACGAGAGAGTTTGTGTTGAAAATCAGCACGGGCATTGGCTACCCGTTCGTGTACACCTGCAAGCTGTATTCGGGCTTTACGGCGATTAGCACTCCCTTTTTGCTTGCGAGATAAGGCTTTTTGTTTTCGACGTAGGTGACGGCTGGCATTGATAAGGTGGCGCGGATTAGCAATCTTATTGCCGTCTGATTTGATGGCGTAATGACTCAGCCCCACATCAAGCCCCGTGATATTTGATATCAATGTTGGCTTTGCCGGTGCTTCTACCCCGTCATCACAGAGTAGTGACGCATAGTATTTTCCGGTTGCGCTGCGGCTCAGTGTGATACTTTTCAGCGCCCCCGTAATTTCACGATGTAAACGCGCTTCAATCGGTGCGATTTTCGGGATTTTTATCGCGCCATCAATGACTTTGATCCCGACACAATGATAGCTAGATTGTCTGCCATGCTTACTTTTAAACGTGGGAAAACGGGCTTTTAGTTTCGGATTAAAAAAGTTGGAGAAAGCCACGTCAAGGTTAATCACCGCCTGCTGCAATGCTATGGAGTCATATTCTTTAAGCCACCCATATCTGCGGGATTTTTTCGCCACTGCAAGCAGCGGTTTAAGGTCTTTACGCGGGTTTAAATTTACGCCGTGCCGCTGGTAAGCGTCTTTCTTGATGTGCAGCGCTTTGTTGTACGCAAAACGAACCGCACCGAACTGAGCGTTGAGATATTCAGCCTGTTCTGGTGTTGGGTAGATGCGTACTTTTGTTGCTCTTAACATCATCAGCGCTCATTGATATAATGTTTTTATTTTAACATATTAGGGCAATATATCAATTGAGTAATCATGATGATTTACTGGCGGGATCCCTCAGAAAGCGGCACAGTGTCAGTAAACTGGTCGTGCCTCTGATCTTTACGACAAAGTATCGACGTAAGCTATTTGACGGACAGATGATCGCTCAACTGCGTGATGCATTTGACTCCGCTACGGCAAAACTTGAATGCGAAATTATTGAGATGGACGGAGAGCCTGACCATGTGCATCTGCTGGTTGCTTACCCGCCAAAACTGACGGTCAGTGTGATGGTCAACAATCTGAAATCAGTATCGTCGCGCCTGCTGCGCCAGCAAAACACACATTTACGGACGCAAAGTAAAACGGGACTTTTGTGGTCAAGGTCGTACTTTGTCTGTAGCACCGGAGGGGCAACGATTGAAACACTCAGAGCCTACGTTCAGAGCCAGTCAACGCTTGATTGATCTTTAAAGCCCTGCGGGCTTTATATCCCCGCCCGCACTGGGCGAGGGTTTACGGCGTTTTTAGCTAAGTAAATACTTGGTTTTCACTGTTTCATTCAATTAGAAATCCGTTATGCTGAGACTTAGTGACCGACACTAAAAGGAGCAGATAAAATGACGGGTATTTTTCAAAAAATCAAACATTGGGTAGGAATAAAAAATACGGTCCATTACCCTTACCCCGCTATTGATATTACGCTACCTAATCATGTTTCTTTACACCTTGTGGGGAGTATCCATATGGGGATCCCCACAATGTCACCACTTTCCAATGTACTTATCAACGAAATAAAAAATGCAGATGCGATTATAGTTGAAGCTGATATCTCGACAAACGTTCAACCTTTTGATCAAGCATCCCTTTTTAGAGAGTCACTAGAAACACGCTTAAATAGCGCTCTTTTTTCGCAAGTTACACAGCATTGTGAAGATCTATCCCTTTTTCTTTATCAACTCGACAATAAGCCACTTTGGCAAATCGCCTTAATTTTACAATCTACCCAAGCGATGCAACTTGGATTACAACCTCAATATGGTATTGATTATCAAGTTATCCAACATGCTAATGAATACGAAAAAAGCATTATTGAACTCGAAGGCATTGAGAGTCAGGTCGCATTATTATTAGATTTCCCTGATGATGGTCAGCAATTACTCGAAGACACACTAAAAAATTGGCACGAGAACGCACGTACATTGCAAATCATGATCAATTGGTGGTTAAATTATGATTGTAGAGAAAAACAACCACCTTTACCGAATACCTTTAGTAAAGCAGTATTTGATATTTTAATGGAAAGTCGTAATCAAAAATGGGTAAATATATTATCAAAATTACCCGCTGGCCGTTATGTTGTCACGGTAGGTGCCCTTCATTTATTTGGTGAAGAGAATTTGATCGATTTATTGATGCACCAAGTATAAAGATATTGTTGTGACCTTATAAATAGGAATAACTATGACTCCCGCTGTAAATTTACTGGAAAAACAAAAAATCAAATTTACCCTTCATCCTTATGAGCATGATGCTAATGTCCATAATTTTGGTGATGAAGCTGTTGAAAAATTAGGTTTAGATAATCGCCAAGTATTCAAAACGCTTCTAGTTTCTTTAAATGGTGATGCTAAAAATCTTGCTGTTGCCGTAACACCAGTTTCTGGTCAGTTAGATTTAAAACTTGTTGCTAAGTGCTTTAAGGCAAAAAAAGCAGATATGGCAGATCCTCAAATTGCACAAAAAGTCACCGGTTATTTAGTGGGGGGAATAAGCCCATTAGGCCAAAAAAAACGTCTACCAACAGTGATTGATGAACAAGCGCTTGAATTTGACACTATCTTTGTCTCTGGTGGTAAGCGTGGCTTAGATATTGAATTATCGGCGGAAGATTTGGGATCTGTGTTAGGTGCTCAATTTGCACTTATTCGTAAAGAGTCATAATCATTAATGATTTCTTATTTTAAGGTTCATCCTCAAAATAAGAAATTAACGTGATTTAGCGCCAAAATAAAAGGCGACAATAAATGTCGCCTTTTGCTTATATAAACGTTATTGATAAGCTTTATTTTTTGTAAACAATTTCGCCTTTAGGTTCGAAATCAGCCGCTTTCAATGGAGAGTGAGATTCGATATAACCTTTTAATACTTCAGCATCAACAAAACCGGTATTCACATACGCAGGATGAGTATCAATCTTAGGATAACCATCACCACCAATACCGTTAAAGTTTAGTGTCGCCATACGGTAAGTTTTCGTTTTATCTATTGGTTTGCCAGCAATTTTAACATCGCTAACGTTACAATCTGCATCTACGGTTAAGCTAACATTGTAGAATTGTGCATAAGCACCAGAGTCTACTTTCATACATGCAACCGCCGATAAATAAGGCTCGACTTCTTCACCTTTGAAATCAACATAAACCAGTTCATTCGCGAAAGGTTGAACTTTCAGTACATCTTTGTAAGTGATATCACCAGATTCAATAGAATCACGAACACCACCACCACTCATAATTGCAAAATCTGCATTCGCACGTTCAGCTTGAGCTGATAATAATAAACGTGCCATATTGGTTTGAACAAAACGAACTTTACTACGGTCACCTTCTAATTTACCAACAACCTCACCCACTTTAACATTTAATTGCTCACCGCCTTTTTCTTGATAAGGCGTCAACAGTTTCATCATTTCAGGGTTATGAGGAATTTCTTCTGTATAGTAAACAAGTTCTGTTGTACCGTCGTCTTTCTTCACTTTCTGATTTAAGTTGATTGGGATTAATTGGTAATGTTTTAACGTGAATTCACCATTACGGAATTCAAAGTCTGCACGACCAACATATTTACCCCATTCATGAGCCTGAACAATCCATGTACCATTTTGGTTATCTGGCGCACAAGGTGTTCCCGGTACATAATCCGCTTGTTTGTAATTTTTATTCTCTTGAGACATACAAACAGGATCTTGTGAGTGACCACCCACAATCATATCAAGATAACCTTTTGGCAATGCACGTGCCATTTCCACATCACCTGGTGCATTAGAGCCGTGATTACCATCATCGTAGTGACCCATATGAGTTGCTGCGATAATAATGTCTGGTTTTTCCGTTGTACGCAGTTCTTCTACAACTTTTTTAGCCTCATCCGCCGGCTTGCGGAACTCAGTGTCTGGGAAGTTTGCTGGATTACCAATACGCACAGTATCATCCGTAGTCAAACCTAATACTGCAATTTTAACACCTTGCTTATCAAAAATGGTGTAAGGCTTAAATAAGCGCTCACCTGTGCTTTTTTGATAAATATTTGCAGATAAGAATGGGAACGTTGCCCATTTTTCTTGTTGGCGTAAAACATCTAGTGGATTATCAAATTCATGGTTACCCAGAGCCATGGCATCATAACCCACAAGATTCATACCTTTAAAATCAGGCTCTGCATCTTGTAAATCAGATTCTGGAACACCGGTATTGATATCACCACCAGATAACAACAGTACACTACCGCCTTTTTTAGCGACTTCATCACGAATGTTATCAACAACTGTTTTTTGTGCAGCTAAACCATATTCGCCACGATCGTTATGCCAAAAATGGCCATGGTGATCATTGGTATGCAAAATAGTAATTTCGTAGGTTTTATCCTTTTCCCATGCCTGAGACATCACAGGCGTCATCGCTAAAGAAACGGTCAACGCGCATGCTGATAATTTAAAAGATAAGCTCATGGTATATCCCCATGTATATTATTTATTGAGAAGGTTCTGCCATGGTTCTACTGTAGAAAAAGAAGACAGAAGTTAAATACTTTTGCTGTATTTTATGACGTAGGTTATATAATTTTTTTATTATTTCATTGATCCAATAGTTTTTTTGAGACATCAATCAAACTCTATTTCTCATAAAAGCACCCAACTCCAAATAGATGTAAAATAAACCAATAAAAATAGAAACAATTTATTAACAAAACAATGTGACAGGGAATTAAAATGAGCAATGCCGATCCAACGCATCCCCAAGAAGAAACTGACGTTTTACAACGAAAAGCCAATAAGCGTAATACGGTTTTTAGTATTTTAACGGCGATCAGTTTTTCACATCTTCTCAATGATATGATCCAATCATTGATATTAGCTATTTACCCTATGCTGCAATCTGAGTTTTCTCTCAGTTTTGTACAAATAGGGATGATAACGTTGACGTATCAAATTACAGCATCCTTATTGCAGCCTTTTATTGGGCTCTATACTGATAAATACCCTAAGCCTTACTCATTACCCATTGGTATGGGTTTTACGCTAACAGGGCTTATTCTCCTCGCCTTTGCAAATACATTCCCAATGTTATTACTTGCTGCAGGATTAGTCGGTACCGGATCCTCTGTTTTTCATCCTGAGTCATCTCGTGTTGCTAGAATGGCATCAGGTGGAAGACATGGATTTGCACAATCACTCTTTCAAGTAGGCGGGAATTTAGGGAGCTCTTTAGGCCCTCTTTTGGCTGCTTTACTGATTGCACCTTATGGCAAAGGCAATGTCGGTTGGTTCTCCCTTGCTGCATTGCTAGCCATTGTAGTGCTATTACAAGTTAGCCGTTGGTATAAAATTCAACAAGAAGCTCAGAAAAAACAATCTAAAGGACTAAACAACAAAATACGATTGCCACGTAAAACCCTTTTAGGCTCTCTGGCCATTTTACTTATTCTGATTTTTTCTAAGTATTTTTATCTTGCAAGCATCAGTAGCTACTATACTTTCTATTTAATACATAAATTTGGCGTTTCAGTACAAAATGCACAAATTCACCTGTTTGTATTCCTCTTTGCTGTCGCTGCTGGCACCATGATTGGTGGTCCCCTAGGCGATAAAATTGGCAGAAAATATGTTATTTGGGGATCTATTCTCGGCGTTGCACCTTTTACGCTAATACTGCCTTATGCCAGCCTTTACTGGACTGGCGTGCTTACTGTTTTCATTGGTGTAATATTAGCTTCAGCATTTTCTGCTATCTTAGTTTATGCTCAAGAATTAATTCCGGGCAAAACTGGCATGGTTTCAGGGCTTTTCTTCGGGCTTGCTTTTGGGATGGGAGGGATTGGTGCTGCGGTATTAGGTTATATTGCAGATCTGAAGAGTATTGAATATGTCTATCATATTTGTGCTTATCTCCCACTATTAGGTATTTTCACCCTATTTCTCCCTAATTTTAGGGTAGATAAAACTGAATAACTTGTAATTCTCCCTGTTATCTAAATGAATGAGTAACAGGGTATTTCTTACTTTAAAAGGTAAGACTGATTAAAATAACATAAAAAATCGCATTTGCATCAAAAAAACCAGTCAACTCGCTATTTTTATAAATAATCGATAATTTTTAGCGAATTTATTGCATGAATACGTTAAACTATCAGCCTGCTATATTACTCGCCCCCCGATACATGTAGTTTTATAAAAAGAAGGAGAATTGATGCCGCATTCAACACCTCTCATTACCACCATTGTTGGTGGGTTAGCACTTGCTTACATTTTAGGCATGATTGCTCAACGGCTAAAAATCTCACCTTTAGTAGGATATCTTGCTGCGGGTGTACTTGCCGGTCCATTTACTCCCGGCTTTGTTGCTGATACCTCCCTCGCGCCTGAACTCGCTGAAATTGGCGTTATTCTGCTAATGTTTGGTGTAGGTTTACACTTTTCGTTAAAAGATCTGATGGCAGTAAAAGCGATCGCTATTCCAGGTGCTATTGCGCAAATTGCAGTAGCAACACTATTAGGATTGGGATTATCCGCATTTTTTGGCTGGGGCTTATTTAGTGGCATTGTATTCGGTTTGTGTCTATCAACAGCAAGTACTGTTGTTCTTTTACGAGCACTTGAAGAAAGAGGCCTGATTGATAGCCAACGAGGTCAAATTGCTATTGGTTGGTTGATTGTTGAAGACTTAGCAATGGTGTTAGCCCTTGTACTACTCCCTGCTATTGCCAATATGCTGGAAAGTAGCGATCAAACTAATGTTTCTCAACTGATGATTAATTTAGGTATCACTATCGGTAAAGTGGTGGCCTTTATCTTAATCATGATGATTATTGGTCGTAAGCTGATTCCTTGGATTTTAGCTAAAACCGCGGCAACAGGCTCTCGTGAACTGTTTACACTGAGTGTACTCGCCCTTGCTTTAGGTATTGCTTATGGCGCTGTAACCTTATTTGATGCGTCTTTCGCATTAGGGGCATTCTTTGCAGGCATGGTGCTTAATGAGTCTGAATTAAGCCACAGAGCGGCTCAAGATACTTTACCGTTGCGAGATGCTTTCGCGGTTCTGTTCTTTGTGTCTGTCGGCATGTTATTTGATCCAATGGTATTAATTGAGCATCCGTTTGGTATCTTAGCAACGCTGGCTATCATTATTATTGGTAAATCCGCCGCTGCATTAGTCCTTGTACGAATGTTTGGGCATTCCAGACGCACCGCTTTAACCATTTCAGCCAGCCTTGCTCAAATTGGTGAATTTGCCTTTATTCTTGCGGGTCTCGGTGTCGCGCTAAACGTTTTAGAACCAGATGCACGTAATCTTGTTTTAGCGGGTGCTTTAGTTTCTATTATGCTAAACCCCGTTCTGTTCTCTTTATTAGATCGCTATCTGGCAAAAACAGAAACCAAAGAAGAAATGGAACAGTTACAACAAGAAGAGCTGGAAGAAGAGATGCCTGTTCCTGTTGATATTTGTGGTCACGCTATTATCGTCGGTTATGGGCGAGCAGGAAGCATGCTTGCTGATAAATTATTAACTCAATCTATTCCATTAGTTATTATCGAAAATAGCCGTAATAAATTCGCTGAATTAAAAGAGAAAGGTTTAAATACCGTACTGGGTAATGCATCAACAAAAGAGTCACTTGCTTTAGCCCGTATTGATTGTGCGAAATCTTTATTACTGACGATACCTAATGGTTATGAAGCTGCAGATATCGCTGAAACGGCAAGAAGTATGAACCCGGATTTGAATATCATTGTTCGTGCGCATTTTGACGATATTATCGTGCGTGCTAACTATGATGAAGAAGCTTCTTTTATTCTTGAAAAAGGGGCTAATCACGTCATTATCGATGAAGATCAAACGGCATCGGCAATGGCGAATATGCTAATTAAAGAAGTTGAATTTGGCTGTGCTATTGATGAAACACCTGAAAACGGTCAACAAATCATTGCACCGAGTGCTGCGCAATAATCACATACAGTGAGTCACTTAAATCCACAGAATTTAAGTTAACAAAAAAACCTATCAATAAATATTGATAGGTTTTTTATTTCACACTAACAAAAGAAGATTTAGAAACAAGACAAAATTAACGTTCCCAGTAGGCTTCTTCCAAACTATCTTCTTTTTCAGGTAAACCACGCGTCAAACGTGGAGAGTGCTGACTGAGTACTTGATAACTCACTCGATTAGCATATTTACACACTTGTGCTAATGATGAATAAGTTAAATAAGTCCGTGGATGCTTACTTGAGTTAGGCACATTAATACGATGATAGCTATTCGCTGTAATATCATGCAGTAATGCTGATAATGCCGCATCGCCCGCACCATTTGTATTCATGATTTTTTCAGGACCACCCATATAAGGCTCAATATGAGAATACACTTTCTCCGGCTCTTCACAATCTTTACGGCGCATTGCACGACTAAATTCATAACGATTAAACTCAGCAATTGCCCCTGGTAATAAAGGATGCGTAGTTTGGCGCTTAAAGTCGTGTTCTGTATAACCGCCCATATAAAGCCCAGCAGGTCCCGCGGTACAAAGCACTAAATCAACCCATTCTAAAGCAACATCCGAAGCCAACAGAGGATCCGCATGTCCTGTTAATTCAAAAGCTTCATCTTCATTCATTGCGACAACAGAAACGTGCTCTTTTAAGAAATCACGCCACCATTGTGGATCATCTGCAATCACATATTTTGTCCCAAGCGTGAGAACGACAGGCACATCATATTTTTTCGCATACTCAATCGCTTTCATGGTCGCTAAGGGCATCGGTTCACCGGGTTTACAGCGAACTAAGTAAGCCGTTAATACCAATGCGGAAGCTTCTGCAATCACCTCTTCAGGAATGCTTTCAGGTCTAAGTTGATTCATTTGACCCGGGCTAATCGCAAACGTACGCTCACCATTTTCAGTGATCAACGTAAAACAGCGCCCAATAGCACCATCAACACCTTGGAGGTGATTAAGATCAGTACGGCTAGATGTGTTACATAAATAACGATAAGCATAGCTACCAATCTGAATGTTATTACACATAGTGCCTAATAACACCGAGCGATCGTCAGCCAATACAGAGTAGTTATGTAACGTATTACCAATAGTGCCACCCGCGAATTCGTGTGTTATCAGATTATGGTCTGTTAACTCACGATAAAGTGCCTCTGCGACATCATCTTCAATAACAAGAGAGTGTCCCTGACTCAAGTTATAACGGTGAATAAACGCTTCATCAACTTTCGCTTCAATATCAACCAAGGTTTGGTCAATACCTACGATATAAGCGCGAGAAGATTCGCTCTCCGTCATATTGATGATGGGTTGTAATAAAGGATCTCGTAAACTAACGGGAAAATAGTGTTTGGATTTTCGTTTGCCAGGGAATTTCATTGTGAACAATGCTACACAGCTAAAAAAGATGCGCAATGTTAACACAATATTGTGGGAGAGGCAGTAGGTGTACGTCCGTACACCTACTTATTTAAAGATATTTTTATGCGGTTTTACGACGGCTTCTTGCCATATAGCTCAGTAAAACACCCATAACAGATAGAATGAAACCAACAAAAGCAGCACCAACTAAAATCAGGGCACGTTTAGGTGCATCTTTTTTAGTTGGCTCATAAGGTTTCAGCATATATTTGAATGGTACAAATTGAAGATCATCTAATTTTACTTTTTCTAATTGCTTCATATTGTATAAGCGGTTTTTCAGATCAGCACTCACCGTTGTTGGGTCAGTAATCGCTTCAGTGATCGCTAATTTGCTACTTAATGCATCAGAACCCATAGCAATAGAGTAATCTGGGTCATCTTTAATTTGTGCACCTTCACTGGAAATAGGTTTTTTCACTCCCGCCGCATTCGCAATTTCTAACGCATATTTTAGGCGTTGCACATTCACATTACGCGCATTAGCGATACGCTCTAAATCCATCTCATAGGCTTTTTGCGCAAAGCTTAACTTACGCTCAATTTGATCATCAATTTCGTCTTTTACTTCTACACGTACTTTAGTCGAAATAAAGCGAATATAACCAGAAAGTAAATCGTAAGCTTCTTCAGGCGTTGGGGCGGTAAAGCTGAGATTAATTTCACCACTAAATTCTTCTTCACTATTTTTAGCATCTGAAGCTTTTAAATTAATATCTTTCGTTACTATCGTTTCAATTAATCTACGTTTATCCAGTGGCGTTGGCTCTTCCATTTTTGCCAACAAGTTTTTGTAATAATCTGTACTCACTAAATATTCTTCACGTAATACACGAGAGTTATAGTTATTAATAAACTTTTGATAAACAGATGAACCATTCACACCTGTATCAACATCCACTAAGCTAAGCTCAGTCAATGTTGCTCTTAATTGCTTCATTTCATCCAGCATTGGCTTGGTAATTGCAGCTTGGCTCGTCCATTTTTGTGGTAAAAAGCTTGCAACAGTAAAGCCAACGATAGCAAATAATAACGTAATACCAATAATGACAAATTTTGATTTATAAATAACAGAAAATAATTCAAAAAGATCGATTTCATCATTCTGTTTTAGATAGAAATCGTCAAAATGTCCTTTATCAATTTCTGAAGATTGTGGTTTTGAAAGCTTACTATTCATTTTCCTGCCTAAATTTATGTAATGCAGTGTCCGTTTATCAGCACTTTTAGTGATTTCCACTAAAAGACTTAAAAAATGAGAAAAGATAAGTTTATATATAACTGAAATATGATCAAATTAATATATCATCAAATCCGATAATTTTATTTATCGAATTCAGTAATTATTTTTCGCATACCTCTCTGATCATCGCTTCTAATAAGTCAATATGCTCTGGATCATCATTTAATGCAGGAATGTATTCGTACTGTTTACCACCACCATGAATAAAAAACTCTCGATTCTGTTCATTAATTTCTTCTAATGTTTCCAAGCAATCAGATGAAAATCCTGGGCATACAACCTGCACATGTTCAACCCCTTCACTTCCCAGCTTTTCCATCGTTTTATCCGTATAAGGCGATAGCCAAGGTTCACGACCAAAGCGTGACTGAAATGTCAACATGACCTGTTCTTTAGGATAACCTAACTGCTCTTCTAATTGCGCTTTTAGTTTTTCTGTTGTGAGGCAACACTCATCATAATAAATATCACCCGTTTTGATAAAGCGCTCAGGAATACCATGGAAAGAGAGAACTAAACGATCGGGTTTACCATATTGCTGAAAGCTTTTCTCAATAGAGGTGACTAACGCTTTGAGATAAAGCGGATGCGTAGGATAACTACGAATAAAATGAAGAGAGGGTATTGTACGCCTATTTTTAAAAATTCGACTAACACCATCAAATACCGCAGCCGAAGTAGAGCAAGAGTATTGAGGGTAAAGTGGTAACAAAATAATGTTCTCAACACCTTGTTGTAATAGTTTTTCAACTCCTTCATTGAGTGATGGATTGCCATAACACATCCCTAACTCCACGGGTATATGAGGTAATCTTTGAGCAACAGCCCGTTGTTGCGCTCGGCTATAAACTAAAAGTGGTGAGCCCTCATCCATCCAAATCTGTTGATATAACTTAGCCACTTTAGGTGAGCGAAATGGTAGTATCGCCCCTTGTAATATTGGTTTCCAAATCAAAGGAGAAACATCAACAACTCGAGGATCACTAAGAAATTGAGCCAAATAACGTCGAACAGCTCCCGTTGTTGGCGCATCAGGTGTGCCAAGATTAACCAAAAGAACACCATACTTAGCATCATTCATACTATGACTCCTTAGAGTTATTTTATTAGGATAACCAAAGAGTAGAAGAATAAAGGAAAATAATAGATTGTGCTTGTCAATTTATTGGATCAGTCTTTTTACCTTATTTTAAAGAGATAAAAAAAATCCCGGCTCAACCGGGATTAGTCATCATAATGACGAAATTAGCCAAGGATACTTTTTAGTTCAGCATTAATTTCGCTTACTTTTTGTGTACCATCAACTTTGAAGTATTTCGCATTACCTGCTTTAGCTTCATTTTGGTAATAAGAAACTAACGGTGCAGTTTGAGTATGGTACTCAACTAAACGTTTACGCACTGTTTCTTCTTGGTCATCTTTACGCGTTGTTAATTCTTCACCCGTCACGTCATCACGATTTTCCACTTTAGGCGGATTAAATTTTATATGATAAACACGACCTGATGGTGCGTGAACACGACGACCAATAATACGCTCAACAATGATTTCATCAGGTACAGAGAATTCCAGTACGAAATCCACATTGATACCCGCTTCTTTCATTGCATCAGCTTGTGGAATTGTTCTTGGGAACCCATCCAACAAGAAACCATTACGGCAATCGTCTTGTTTGATACGCTCTTTAACTAACGCAATAACTAATTCATCAGTCACTAACTGACCATTATCCATCAGTGCTTTTGCTTTCAGTCCTAGTTCTGTACCGGCACTAACTGCCGCACGTAACATATCACCAGTTGAAATCTGTGGGATACCATAGTTCTCTTTAATGAATTGAGCCTGAGTGCCTTTACCAGCGCCTGGAGCGCCTAGCAGAATGATACGCATCGCGTAAATCCCCTTGCATTTAATTTTTTATATTTAAACTCGAAAACGCATTACCATACCATTTTGTGAGGTCATCGCTCAAGAAATCACGGTAGCGATTGCATTTTATTTTTATCGAAAAAGAAAAAACCACGCTCTCTTTTCAGAGAAACGTGGTTTAAATGTTTGAAAACGAAAACAGTTACGCTTTTTGAACTAAAAGTTGATTCACTAAGCGAATAAACTGGTTTGGATCTTCTAAAGAGCCTCTTTCAGCAAATAAAGCCTGATCCAGTAATAAATTTACCCAATCTGCAAAGAGTGCGTCATCCGTAAGTTCTGCTGTTTTCTTCACTAATGGGTGATTTGGGTTTAGCTCAAAGTTGTATTTCACTTCTGGCACTTGTTGTCCTGCTGCTGCAAACAATTTTGCCATTTGTGTTGTCATTTCGTCAGCACTGGTTGTCACAATTGCAGGAGTATCTGTTAAACGATGGGTTAATTTCACATCTTTAACTTTATCCCCTAGCAAGGTTTTAATACGTTCAACAAAAGGAGCTAATTGTTTATCTGTTTCTTCTTGCTCTGCCAATTTCTCTTCATCAGCAAGTTTATCAAGAGATTCATCAGCTTTACTTACAGACTGGAATGATTTGCCATCAAACTCAGTCAGGTAATTCATCATCCACTCATCTATACGATCAGATAACAGCAGTACTTCGATACCTTTTTTGCGGAACAACTCTAAATGAGGACTATTTTTCGCAGCCGCATAACTATCAGCGGTGATGTAATAGATTTTTTCCTGACCTTCAACCATACGGCTAACATAATCTTCCAATGACACTGTTTGCGCATCACTGTCGTTATGCGTTGATGCAAAACGTAGTAATTTTGCAATAGTTTCAATGTTAGATGAATCTTCTGCGGGGCCTTCTTTCAAGACTAAACCAAACTCTTTCCAGAATGATTGATACTCTTCCGGCTTGTTTTCTGCCAATTTTTGTAACATCTGTAATGCACGTTTCGTTAATGCACTGCGTAAATTACGTGTCACAGAGCTGTCTTGTAAAATTTCACGCGAAACGTTTAGCGGTAAATCATTAGAATCCACTAATCCACGGATAAAGCGTAGGTAATTTGGCATAAACTGCTCAGCTTCATCCATGATAAAGACGCGCTGCACATACAGTTTTAAACCATGACGTTGTTCACGATTCCATAAATCCCAAGGCGCTTTTGAAGGCACATATAATAAGCTTGTATACTCTTGCTTACCTTCTACGCGGTTGTGTGCCCAGCTTAGTGGATCTGCAAAGTCATGAGAGATATGTTTATAAAACTCTTTATATTCTTCATCACTTACTTCAGCTTTATTACGAGTCCAAAGTGCTTGCGCTTTATTAATTTTTTCCCATGTTACAGTGCCGTCTTCTTCATTTTTCGTTTCAATTTCAACAGGCAAAGAAATATGGTCGGAATATTTACTAATGATACTACGCAGGCGCCAATCATCTAAATACTCATCTTCACCTTCACGTAAATGAAGTGTAATTTCTGTACCACGCTCCGCTTTTTCAATATCAGCAACGGTGTAATCACCTTCGCCTTCAGACTCCCAAAAAACACCTTTATCTGCACTTTCACCAGCCGCTCTAGTGCGTACTGTTACTTTATCTGCAACGATAAACGCAGAATAGAATCCAACACCAAACTGGCCAATGAGTTGGCTATCTTTAGCTTGATCTTGTCCGATTGATTCTAAGAATGATTTTGTACCTGATTTTGCAATAGTACCGAGATTATCAATAACTTCATCACGGGTCATCCCAATACCATTATCACTGATAGTCAGAGTACGAGCTTCTTTATCAGTGGAAATGCGTACATGTAACTCACCGTTATTTTCATACAGCGCTGCATCTGATAATGCACGGAAACGTAATTTATCAGCCGCATCTGATGCGTTCGAAATCAATTCGCGAAGGAAAATTTCTTTATTGGAGTAAAGAGAATGGATCATTAATTGAAGAAGTTGTTTAACTTCTGACTGAAATCCTCTTGTTTCCTGACCTTTCATACTCATTTTTACCTCAATTAATCCTAATTTGGCGAAAAAAATCAATATGAGTAAAAAGTGGGGATAGTTAAGCAAGTTTCAAGGGTTGAGTAAAAAATTAAGCGAATAAAAATGATTAAGTGTCTTATATGATTAAAATTTGAATCCAGATAATACTTACTGTCTGTTTTTCTCTCTGTTCTCAAGCGTATTTTATTAACGCAGGACTTCACCGCTAAGTTAAGTTCTCATCTTAGCGGTAAGTAATCTTATGTTATATCGCTATTTTTGGGCGTCATTGACAATAATAGCGTCAGCACCTGCAATTGCTTCATCCAATGCATGTTTTATTGTATCAGCATGAGCAAGCACAACACCAAGACGGCGAGAGCCTACAATTTCAGGCTTAGCAAAAAGGCGAATTTGGCGATCCGCCTTCAACGCTTTTTCAATACCAGAATAAACAATATTTGTACTATAAAGCGCGGGTAAAATAACCGCCGATGCGCAAGCACCTAATTGGCGGATCCCCCCAATGGGATAGCCTAAAAAAGCACGAACATGAAGAGCAAACTCTGATAAATCTTGAGAAATGAGTGTTACCAATCCTGTATCATGAGGGCGAGGTGAGACTTCATTAAAGAAGACCTCATTGCCTTGAACAAATAATTCAACACCAAATAAACCATAACCCCCTAAGTTTTCAACCACTTTACTCGCGATATGCTCTGCTTTAGCAAGTGCAATATCACTCATTTTCTGAGGCTGCCACGATGCTCGGTAATCCCCCTTTTCTTGTCGATGCCCAATAGGAGCACAAAAATGGATCCCATCAACAGCATGAATAGTCAGTAACGTGATCTCAAAATCAAACGGGATCATTTTCTCTACGATAACGCGCCCTTTTCCTGCTCTCCCTCCCTCTTGCGAATACGTCCAAGCCTGAGCTAAATCGTTTTCGTGACGAATAACACTTTGCCCTTTTCCTGATGAACTCATGACAGGTTTTACAATACAAGGGAAGCCGATTTCTAATGCGGCTTTTTTAAAGCTCACCTCATCGTCAACAAATTGATAGTTTGATGTAGGTAAGTGTAATGTTTCTGAGGCTAAACGACGGATCCCTTCTCTATCCATCGTCAGCTTTACAGCACGCGCACAAGGAACAACGTTTTGCCCTGCTTGTTCTAATTCAATCAGTAACGTCGTTGCTATAGCCTCAATTTCTGGAACAATAAAATCCGGTCGCTCTTGTTCTATAACTTGTTTTAATGCATCGCTATCAAGCATATTTACAACATGATGGCGATGAGCAACATGCATAGCAGGAGCATTGAGATAACGATCAACGGCAACCACTTCAATACCTAATCGTTGGCATTCTATCGCGACTTCTTTGCCTAATTCACCCGCACCTAATAACATCACTTTTGTTGCATTTGGTGTAAGAGCCGTACCCAGCACTGTCATTTTTTATCCTCGCCATTAATAAAAACCGCAACCACGCAAACGATTGCATTTCATATAGCATAACGGATTTAGCGTGATAGAAAAATAGCCAGACAAAAAATAATCAAGCAGGGAAATAAAACAATTACACCGTTTGGCTACGTTTTCCTTTTTGAATTTTTAGATAATTAAGGCGTTTTCGAATAAGCGCTAAGATACAGCATAAAAGCCCTAACCAAATCAGCGAAAAACTCACGCCTTTTACTTCATCAAAAGCTTCATGGAATAAGAAAACAGCCAGTAAAAATTGAATGGTCGGTTCAATATATTGCGCCAATCCGATGACAGTTAATGTGGTTCGTTTAACGGCTGCGGTAAAGAACAATAATGGCAATATAGTGACAGGTGCGGTTAAAACATAATAAAAACGCGTCAGATTGTCAGCAGAAGGTAGTGCACTTTTATCTGTTATCAATAACCAAATAGTAACCCCTATTGCTAATGGCATTAACCAGAGCGTTTCCATAAATAAAGAAGTGATCACATCAAAACGAATAAATTTACGGATCAAACCGTATACAGCAAATGCGCCTCCCATCATAATAGCGAGTACAGGTAATTCGCCGTACATCCACAATTGATAGCCCACACCCGCACAGATTAAGACGACAGCCCACTTTTCTGCTGGATTCAGCTTTTCTTTAAGAAAGATAACGCCTAATAAAATTGAGAAAAGTGGATTAATAAAATACCCTAAGCTCGCTTCTAATACTTGTTGATGTGTTAATGCATAGGTAAATGTACACCAAGAAACGGCCATCGCCATTGAGCTAAATAGACACATAAAAATAGAGCGCTTATCTTGTAAAACAGCGTACCATCGTGTCCTATTTTTAATAAAGAGTCGTACGAGTAATAAAAGAGGAATAGACCAGATCAAACGCTGAGCCAACATTTCTAATGGTTGCGCGCCAGGTAACAGCCGATAAAACAGAGGGGTTATCCCCCAAAGAATATAAGAAAAAATGGCTAATACCGCGCCCGATTGAGCCCACATTTAATGTTCCATCAATAAAAGTCAATAAGATTGAATATCATACGCTTAAAATGGGCGAAACTATATGATCAGCATCGCTGATTGCTCAAACATCAATACGGCGATAGAGATAAGATAAAAAAATCTCCATAAATAACCACTCCGAGAAAAGTCGTTATAAATGGAGAATAGGAAAATTCCATTAAGGGAAAACCGTGGTAAAAACCACAACCAGAAAAAATGGGTGAAATGTTAGAAAATCTCCCTAACATGTAAAGGCGGTTGTTGCTGAACAAAATCATGTAATTTTTTACGACTGGGTGCCGCTGCTATCGCTCCTTTTTGAGTGGTGGCTAAAGCGCCACAAGCAGCCGCTTGCGTTACTATTTTTGATAAATATGGTTCATCTTCAGCAAACCCATATTCAGCAAGCGCAGCGAGCAAACCCGACATAAAGGCATCACCAGCCCCTGTTGTATCAATACATTCAACGATAAAGGCACTAAATGCGATTTGAGTATTTGGTGTTAAAACTAAACAACCTTTAGAGCCTTGAGTGATCACTTTTAAACGAGCGGGATAATCTTCTAATTTTTTAAGTGCATTATTCAATGTCACTTCTTGTGTCATCCACGTAAGTTCATCTTCTGATAATTTTAATATGTCAGCTTTATGCGCATAATTATCAATAATTTCGCGCATTTCTTCATGATCACGCCACATTTGAGGACGCAAATTAATATCAAAACTCAGTAGTGAACCGCTTTCTTTAATATTTTTGATTGCACAATCTAAGGTTGAGCGACAAATAGGATTAACTAATGCTAACGAGCAAAAATGCAAAATATCTTTTTCAAACGCAGGCAACGATTTTTCTGTTAAAAATTGATCGGCAGACTCAGCAACTAAGAAAGTAAAATCACGCTCACCATTTTCTTGCAAAGAGACAAGAACAGTACTGGTACGGTGAAACTCATCAAATTCCATTGAACCAGTATCAACCCCCAGATCAAACAATGTTTTTTGCATAAAATGGCCGAACGCATCTTCACCGACACGTCCAATAAAACCACTTTTTTGACCCAGTTTAGCCACACCCGCCGCAACATTGACAGGCGCGCCCCCTGCGCATGCTTCATATTGCATGTTTTGCAATGGGATCAAGTCAACAACAGCGTCACCTAAAGACCAGACTTTCATAATCTCTCCAGAAGATAAGCAATTATTTTTCTTAACTATATTCTGTTTCTATGACTATTCATAACGAAGAAATAAAGATATTGCTCGTAAATCCACACTGATAACGTTAACATAATAAGATAATATGATAAAGTAAATTTCATACATCGTATTTTTTCACTCTAAATGTTATCGTTAACAACAAGAGTAATAGTGTGATTAATCTGTTCCTTACCTTTTCTGTACGCTTAAAAACACACTATTCACGCTAAATAGAATAAGGATAATGATATGAAACACCGCTTAGAACAATCAACAAAGGCCTTAAATACTTTAATTGAAAAACGAGGTAATAAATTTTATCCCCAGTTTCATTTAGCCGCGCCTGCAGGTTGGTTGAATGATCCTAATGGTCTTATTTATCATGATGGTTTATATCATGCCTTTTATCAGCACCACCCTTATTCTCAAGACTGGGGGCCAATGCATTGGGGACATGCCACAAGCTCCGATATGATCCACTGGCAACACCAACCGATTGCACTAACTCCGGGAGATGACTACGACAAAAGTGGTTGTTTCTCAGGATCAGCAATTAGCCATGAAGGCAAACTCTATCTTTTCTATACAGGGCACAACTGGTTAGCAGACGAAGGTGATGATAGCCAAATCTATGAAGCACAATGTGTTGCTATTAGTGAAGATGGTATTCATTTCGAGAAAAAAGGGATCGTCTTAGAGCCACCTAAAGGTTATATGCATTTTCGTGATCCGAAAGTCTGGTATCAAGAAGGTAAATGGTGGATGGTTGTTGGTGCGCGTGATGAAAAAGATCAAGGACAAGTCCTACTCTTCTCTAGCGAAACCTTATTTGTAGAGGGTCAGCAGTGGAACAACGATTACACTGTTTTAGGGAAAACAGATGATAAAAATGTTTATATGTGGGAGTGCCCTGATTTCTTCCCTATTAGTCAAGAAAACGAATTTGCCATTGTCTTCTCACCACAAGGAAAACGCGCCGAAGGCTATCAATATCGCAATCTCTTTCAATCAGGTGCATTAATTGGCCAGTGGTCACCAAATCAACCATTTAAACCACAAGGTCACTTTATTGAACTCGATAATGGTCATGATTATTATGCACCACAATCATTTACGACACCTGATGGCCGTCGTGTTTCTATGGGATGGATGGATATGTGGAATTCACCAATGCCTTCAAAATCTGAATTCTGGTCTGGCTGCTTTACCCTCCCTAGAGAAATCACTTTTGATAAATCCAAAAATCGCTTACGCATGATCCCCGTTAAAGAAATCGAATCATTGCGCCAAAAAAAGCAGATGATTCAACCTGTTACACTCAGTAATCAATCTATCGAGCTAATAAATAATGCTTCCGCTATCGAACTCGATTTAACGTTCTCTTTAGACAGCCACGCTGAAAAATTTGGCTTATGGCTAGGTGAAGGTCTTGAGCTCTTTGTCGATAATCAATCACATCGTTTCGTTCTTAACCGTCATTATCCTCAGCACAACATAAGTGGCGCGAGAAGTATTCCATTACCTGAAGGTTATGAATTGAATTTACGTATTTTTATTGATCGCTCATCAATTGAAATCTTTGTCAACAAAGGTGAATTTACCCTTAGTAGCCGATATTATGCTCAAGAAGAAACTCAAGCTTTACGTCTTTTTGCCATGAATGGTGATGCAACATTGATTAATGGTAAATATTGGCAGCTAAATAGTATTTACTCATATTGAGAAGATAAGTAAGACGTGAGTCTTTAAATAGACTCACGTTCAACTAATTGACAAGGTACATGTAGGGTATCTTTATGGTTTCGTTCTTGAATAATATGTAACGTCGCTTCTTTACCTAATTCATAATGAGGCAATTGTACGGTCGTTAAGGGTGGATAAAACAACTCTCCTGTACCAATCATATTATCAAATCCCAAAACAGCCACTTGCTCTGGGATCTGTAACCCCATAGAAAGTAAAACTTGGTACGCTAAAAACGCAATACGGTCATTACCACAAATGAGGATATCAAAGTCAGCTTTTTGATGAATACAATGCTTTTTCAATATTTCAATGACATCACGGTAGTGCTCATCTCCAAACATCATCGTATATTGTTGAAGATCCGCCAATGGCAACCCAGCTTCTTGCCAAGCATCTTCAACCGCTTTACGACGAATAGGACCAGCAACAGACTCTGTGGGTATATAAAAACACAATGGGCGACGATACCCTTTTTCGATGACTTTTTTCATCGCAAAGTACTGCCCATGATAATCATCAGGAATATAAGTTGGAAAAGCGTGGGTTTTATCCAAACAGTTTGCTAACACTAAATTCTTATCACGCAACTTTTCATGTACCGTGATTTCACGCAACCCCATCGTGGTATAGATAATCCCATCTGGGCGTTGAGCCAAAAGTTGCCAAATGGCATTTTCATAACAATCTTGTGCAGTCAAATTGACCACAAATGAACTCCAACCAAATTCTCTTGCGGTTTGTTCTATGGATAAAATCATTTCAACAGAAAATGGTGTCGTGGCGGTATCAATCGCTAAAACACCAATTGATGACACTTTTGTTCCTTGCCCACGAATTTTTCGTGCAGAATAATCTGGAACATAGTTAAGTTGATCAATCGCATTTTGGACTTGTTTCAGTGTTTCTGGTTTTAATAACTCAGGGTTATTAATTGCTCTTGAGACTGTCATCAAAGAAACGGAAGCAAGTCGAGCTACATCTTTCAGTGACGCCATAGCATTGGCTCGATTGGTTTATTAAAAAGGGACAATAGAAATAAAGTGCTATTTTACAAGAAGTAAAGTCAAAAATCCACAAGGGGAATTATATTGTAACTAAATACGACAATTAATGACTTCATAAAAAGGCACCCAAATATATTATTTTTTTACTTATTAAATGGGTTCAATATAGTTAAAATCACTTACGAAAAAAAACTTAGTTACAATTAATATTAGTTATTCCTCCCTTCATTATAGAAATAAATTATTCTTATATATAAAATGCAAATATTGAAACAAAACAAAGTTCTGATATTTTATCTATAATATAATACAGAAGTATTAATCATTTTTAATTTGATATATTCTGAATATGGCTCCGTTGCATGAATGTTACCCTACATCAAAAAACTTATAAATTAGTCAAATTTCGTTACTCATTCACTTTTAGTGTAAGAGCAGAGTAAAACCAGGAGCAACATATGGAATCAATAATCCACTTAATCACTTTTGAAGATGACAGTACAAAAGTTCAACTTAAAGCTGTTCTTTCTTCTTTAGCGGCTAATGTGAAAACCTATTCAAATGAACAGGCTTTCTTGAAATACTATTTTTCATCGATAAAAGGAGCTCATAAAGAGTGCATCATAATTAATACAAAAAACAGTGCAGCCCCCTCAATTGCACTGATTAAAGAACTCAACAAATTGAAAAATATCATCCCTGTTATTATTATTTCGGGGGACAGTTCCATTGAGAGTTGTCGTAACGCATTTAAATCAGGGGCATTTGAATATTTAACTCGCCCACTAAATGTGAATGAGCTTCTTAATATTGTCTCGGAATCTTTCCTACATTATGAAAGTGAGGTTGAGGAATTCCGAACATATATATCTTTAAAAGATAAGTTTAGTAAGTTATCTAATAGAGAAAAAGAGGTTATGGAGATGATCCTTGAAGGAAACACGAGTAAAGAAGCGGCAGAAAAACTTTCGCTATCACCTCGTACCGTTGAAGTTCATCGTTCAAACATGTACACAAAATTGAAAATAAGATCACTACCACAATTAGTACAAGAGTATGATTTCTTTAAAAAATATGACTTAAGAGCAAGCTGATTTACAATGTGATTTTTATTTATCAATAGGTTGTATTATCTGGCGATATAACAATATGACCTGTTTAATTTTCATTATATTTTTATTAATGAGAAAAATCTGTGCCTCTAAAAATATTCTATTTTGGATGAATTACACCTAATATGGGAATAATTAATACGTTAGATACCATTCTACGATAGAAAGGGTGGCAACTTATTTTGATGCCCCCTTTTCATTTGTGTTCGTTTAATTTCCATTTAAAACATCTGTATATATTATTTTCATAATCGCTATTATTAATAACTATTATGATTGTTTTTTATTAATAATAGCAATATAAGAACAGATGATCCCCTTCATTTGATTTAAATCATTTTTACTTATAATAAAGATGAGCATTCTCATTTTTAATTTCTCATTTCCTTTATTCTTTTTTCACGAAGAAAATTATTAATGATTAAAAAATAATACAAAAGAAATTCCAGTCTCTTTTTTTTATGCCTATTTAAAGACTGTTTATGCATTTTGATTTTTGATTTAAACAAAAATTTCTTTATAATAAAATTCTAATCAAAGGGTTTTGATTATGCTTATTCAAACAGTAAAATAAGAAATAATAATAAGTATTTTCCTTTACCTCCCCTTTTACTTAAGAAATTTATTCTTTTCATAGTTTAATTACTGTAATACATCATTTACTATTTCTACTTAATAATGATCACATTAAGAGTATCATCAAACGATTAATTCATATAAGTATAATACATTAGCACCGAGTAAGTATTAACACTTATTGAAATAAATAGTTATTGAGGATTGATTTATAGTCTTAATAAGAGCATAACAATAAGGAATTAATCCCCATAAAAAAATATAAGATAAACTTATACGTTTATTCTTATTCTAAGTTTGTGCAAATGCCTTTATGCTATACCTTTCTAACTCGCTTTTTATAAAAAAATGAACGCTCAAGATAAAAACCGTCGCCCGATAAAAGCAAGACAAACAAGCTGGGCTACAAAATGCAGTCGATACTTACAACGAAAAGGGGCAACCCCTAACGGTATTTCCGTGTTTAGTGTCATATTTGCATTACTCGCAGGCTTATCACTTTTTTGTGCTCTCTATTATGCATCTGGGTTATTACGCTCAATGTCACTGATCTTTGGCGCTATCATGATCCAAGGTCGCCTCATTTGTAATTTATTAGATGGTATGGTTGCCGTTGAAGGCGGCATGAAAAGCCCAGTAGGTGCTGTTTATAATGAATTACCAGACAGAATCGCCGATACCTTCATTATTTTGGGGGTCGGTTATGGTCTCTCTTCTGACTTTTCTATGGCCATCACATTGGGCTGGGTGGGCGCTTTTTTTGCGGTAATGACCGCTTATGTTCGTGTATTGGGGGGGACTTGTGGATTAGATCAACAATTTACAGGCCCAATGGCAAAACAACACCGAATGGCATTATTAACCTCAGTAGCTGTTATTGCTGCATTTATTCCTGGTCTTTGGGGAGTATGGCTCTTTTTTATTTCATTATGGATTATTATCTTAGGTTCAATGCTGACCACAATTTTCAGAACCCGTCAAATTTTACGGGATTTAGCACAAGGTGTCTGATTAATGAAAAATGGAAAACTAGCTTTAGATGCAAAAGTAGTATCATCCGTCTTAGTCTCTATTTGTCGATTCTTAACAGGTATTCGCGCTAAACAAACCTCGCCTATTGCAAAAGATACACCTTGTATTTATTACGCTAACCACTCTAGCCATCTTGATGGTTTAGTCATTTGGTCTTGTCTTTCGCCCAATATTCGCCCTTATGTTCATCCCGTTGCTGCTGAAGATTATTGGAATAAAAACCGCTTACGCCGTTATTTATCTCGTCGTATCTTTCGAGCTATTCTTATTCCTCGTCATGCGGCAAAAATGAATTTTCCACCAGAAGAAAATTCTTGCGAAGAGCACGTAGAACAACCCCAAAATAGCTCAGCACCCAATAAAGCCAATGCTCTTGCTCTGATGCAAGAAATTTTAGACCAAGGGGATTCTTTAATTATTTTTCCTGAGGGTACTCGAGGTAATGGTGAATCTATTCAAGATTTTAAAGCTGGCCTTTGGCATCTCTCCCGTAAAAATCCGAATGTACAATTAGTCCCTATTTACCTGGAAAACTTAAATAGAGTCCTTCCTAAAGGTTCTCGCTTAGTTGTTCCTGTTATTTGCAGTGCAATTTTTGGTGCTCCTATTGGATCTACTCATGAAAATGAAAGTAAACAAGCGTTTCTGGTAAGAGCAAAAAGTGCATTAGAGGAGCTACACAATGGAACCTATTAATAACGAAGTCCTCTGGATCTTTATTGGGCTCTTCTCATTCTTAATTATCGCCAGCATTATTGGTGCTATTTTAGCGGCAGTAAAAGGTCCGACATCCACTATCACGAATCTTAATTCAAGGATCAATGCGTGGTGGGTAATGTGTATTATTGCGGGTGTAGCAATAGGGATTGGGGCAATCGGATCTGTCGTCCTATTTGCCATTATCTCATGGCTTGCATTACGCGAACTGATTACGTTAACCCCCACACATCGTGGCGACCATGAAGCGCTCTTCTGGTGTTTCTTCGTTATATTGCCTATCCAATACATTCTTGTCGGTGTGCAATGGTACAACTTAATGGCGGTATTTATTCCCGTTTACGCCTTCTTATTAATACCAACACGTATGGCTCTTTCAGGTGACACTCGCCACTTCTTAGAACGTATGGCGAAAGTACAATGGAGTGTGATGATAGCCATTTATTGCCTAAGTTATGCACCGGCACTTTTAATGTTGCCAATTGAAGGTTTCGAAGGTCGTAATATCAATTTACTGCTCTTTTTAATGATAGTGGTACAGGTTTCTGACGTACTTCAATATGTGTTTGGTAAATTATTTGGCAAACATCCTATCGTGCCTAAATTAAGTCCCAATAAAACAGTGGAAGGTTTTTTTGGTGGCATTATCTCCGCCAGCCTTATTGGTATGATGTTGTGGTGGGCAACGCCTTTTTCATGGTGGGCGGCATTTTTACTCTCTTTAGTCATTACATTAGCCGGTTTTGCAGGTGGTTTATGTATGTCTGCAATCAAAAGAGACAGTGGAGTAAAAGATTTTGGCACCATGATCGAAGGTCATGGCGGCATGATGGATAGAATGGATTCCCTCTGTTTTGCAGCGCCTATTTTCTTCCATGTTATTCGCTATTTTTACGTTTAGTTTTACCTTATTTAATCCAAAGTAAACTCGCCTATATTCCCCCAAATGCCGATATTAAAACTATCGGCATTTTTATACTCCCTATTTTGCTCATACTTATTTATTTAATATCACAAATTGACTATCATTATATAAATTAAACAATTGTTTTAATTTTAGATTAAAAATCAATGTTTTATATTTGCATTAAAAATCAAACAATTAAATAAAAAAACCGCGAATAAAGAGGTCAGATTTCTCTATTTTTTTATTTATAGTGATAGCCTAAAAGGCTGCTATCTTTTACCCTAGCGCTCCTTTTCATTTTAGATTTTTTACAATTATGATTACTTGGTTACTTCTTGCTTTTTCTTTATTATTTTTGGGTTTCAATCGTACTCTTGCGTTTACTACACTGATATTTACAGCACTTAGCGCATTTATAACTGGTGTTATTACATGGCACGCCCTTCCCGTTATTTTGAGTATTCTCTTACTGGCTCTTGCCTATTCCCGCTATAAAAAACAGCCTCTACTTAAAGCTATCATCATTCTTGCGCTTGTCATTATTGCCAGTGGATTAACTTTTCACCTTATTCCTGGCTTTAACAATTTACGTTACCTTTCACACGCCATTATCGGGATGAAAAGCGCGCCTTTTTCTTTTTATTTCAATGCAGATAAAGCATTATTGCCTTTTATTTTTCTGATCTTTATTCCTACACTTTTCGTCTGCGAGCCATTAAGAGAAGCAAATAAATTACAGTGGGCAATGCTAATTATTGCTATTCCTGCATTGTTACTAATCGCTGTAACGTTAGGGGGATTAGCAATTGAATTGCATTTTCCGTCGTGGTTACCTGCGTTTATTCTCGCAAATCTCTTTTTTGTATCACTCGCTGAAGAAGCATTATTTAGAGGTGTTATTCAGCAAACATTATCACGTTACCTCCCCCCTTATATTGCGCTATTAATCGCAGCCATTATCTTTGGTTTAGCGCATTTCGCTGGTGGATTATTGCTGATCATATTTGCGTCATTGGCGGGTATTATTTATGGATTAGCTTGGATGTGGAGTGGTCGACTTTGGGTTGCAACACTATTTCACTTTGCACTTAATCTGACTCACCTGCTCTTTTTTACCTATCCATTTAAAATAGCGTGATCTCTCTTTTTCATATCACAACGATGACCTATTTTTTATCCTGACATTCACTGCCTTTTACTGATATCTTAACTTCGTCAGTAAAAGGATAAGTGAAACGTGAAAGCAATCACATAAATAGAATACAGATCTTCTTATTTGCGCCCATCATCCGATGAAATTTTTGTTAGTATGCTTTATCGCTTATCTATAAATAATCAAAACTTCATACGGCGAACAATAATAAGCCCAAAATAATAACATCCATTAATACGATAAGAAGTTGTCTTACTTTGCAGTATAGACCTCAGAAAAAATAGGTAAGCTTTGCTTTGTTGGCTTTTTTAATTCAGCATAATCTGCTGATATTTTGCCCCTCTTATTACCAGGACAAAAGATATGTTAGACCAAGAAATGATCCGTACTTTTATACAGGTCGCTGATTGCCAAAGTTTTACCAAAGCCGCCGATGTACTTCATAAAACATCAGCGGCGATCAGTTACCGTATAAAAACATTAGAAGAAAATATCGGTACCCAACTTTTTAATCGCACCACCAGAACAGTTACACTCACACCGGCAGGAGAATATCTATTAGAAAAATGTCGTCAATGGATTGTATGGTTAGAATCAATGCCTGTTGAACTTCAGCAAATGAACGCCGGTGTCGAACATCAAGTCAATATTGTTATTAATAATCTTCTCTATGATCGCACTGCGGTTGCCAGCATGTTGGCTTGTCTTCATCAACGTTTTCCTTCTACCCAATTTCATATTACTCGCCAAGTCTATATGGGGGTTTGGGATGCGCTTATTAACGAGGATTATCATTTTGCTATCGGTGTTACAGGTAATGAATCCCTTAAGAATAATATTAATATTTGTGCGATGGGTGAGATCCAATGGCAATTTGTTGTCGCGCCTAATCATCCTTTAGCCAATATCAGTGGTGTATTAAGTGATGATCAAATGCGTATGTATTCTGCTGTAAATGTTGAAGATACATCTCGTCATCTTTCTAAACGTACTGCATGGCGTTTATCGGGTCAGCATGAGATCCGAGTACCTGATTTACACACTAAATTAGCCTGTCATTTAAAAGGCGTGGGAATAGGATTTTTACCATTAAGTTTATGCAAACCACTTATTGATAGCGGACAGTTAATTGCCAAAGAAGTAAAAAATCGTCGTCACAACTCTCCGCTTTCATTAGCATGGTGTGAAGATAAAAAAGGTGCGGTAGTCAGTTATTTAGTGGAATTATTTAAGCAAAATCATCCGAGTGTGCAATCGTTTTACGATCCTTTAAATTAAAAAGGCAAACCGAAGTTTGCCCTTTTACTGTGTAGTCCAATGACTATCTGAATAGCGAACTACGCTTTTGCTTCTTCATTATTGTTGCTTTCTTTAATAAAGAGGCTAGCCACAATACCGATACAAATTAGGATAGCGGCAAAGTAGAAACCCGAGTCCATGCTACCGGTTTTGTCTGATAGGAAACCCGTTAATGTTGGTGCAAAAACAGAACCCAACATACCGATACAGTTATAAACACCAAATGATGTACCTAGTGCATGTCTCGGTGAGTTATCAGCAACCACAGCAACAAGTACAGGGTTTGTACTAATTTTACCGACAATACCGTAAAGGATCAGCGCACCAATTAATACCGGCATTGATTCTGACATTGGTACCGCAAGAATAGCGACTAATGACAGTGGTAACATGATTAATAATACGGGTTTACGGCGACCAATTTTATCTGAAACCCAGCTAAATATCAGTGAACCAGGAATAGCAAACCATGGCATTAATGATGCGATAGTTGAAATTTGTGTCCCCGTAATTCCACGCTCAGTTTCTAAGTAGTACGGTAACCAAGTGACTAATACAAAGAAGCCATAAATTGAGCAGAAGATGGTGACATACGCAAGGTTGATATTACGATTACCAAATAAATCTTTAAATGTCAGTTTAACTTTCTGTTTTGGTGCGCCATTTTCTGTCGCTGGTTGTGCTTTTGGCTTATCTTTAATGATCCATAACATAACCAAACCAATGATAATAATTGGCACACCAATAATATAGAACGGAGCACGCCAGCTCATTCCCATCTCACCAACAGAAATACTTGAGATGTAATAACCAATAGATAAACCAAACGCCATACCACTATTGATAATCGCACTACCTAATGTAATACGATGTTTTGGTATCGCTTCCGAAGATAGACCATACTGAGGACCATAATAAAAACCTTGGAATATCCCCACCATGACCCATGCAAACATAAAGGTCACATAAGTTGGCATCATCCCCGCAATAATGGTGAATCCACCAAAGAGAACAACACCTGTTACTAATACTTTTTTCTTACCTAAATAGTCACCAATCATACCTGATGGAATATTTAGTGCAGTATATCCGATAAAGAAAATACTCATAATGGAGCCAAGTTGAGCTTTAGAAAGATCAAACTCAGCACCAATATTTACCATTAAAGGACCAATAATGGCACGGCTACCATACAAAGCAATCCAACCAAAGAAGAAGATAATGGTCAGTTTGACCCAATAAGGGACTTTGCCTTTCTCATTCACTTGTGCATCGTTCATAATGACGCTCCTGAAAGAATTTTTATTAAGACTTATAAATTAAAGTGCCAGACTGACCTTCAATAACTTGTTGAATATTTTGTAATGCACCAATATGAGCTTGTTGCCCTGTTGCATTCACAAAATCACTCACTGCCATAATTTTTGGTCCCATTGCGCCATCAGCGACAGCCATTGGTGCAAGTTCTTCTGGTGTTGCTTCACGAATTGCAGCTTGTTCTGGTGTACCCCAATTTTTATAAATAGCGTCGGCCTCTGTTAAAATAACAAAGTGTTCTGCATTTAATTCACGAGAAATTAAAGCTGCCGTTAAATCTTTATCAATAACAGCTTCACTACCAATAAATTCATTATTTGAGTTGTTGACTGGAATACCACCACCTCCACCACAAATAACTATATGACCTTTATCTAATAAAAGTCTTACAGCTTCGATATCAATAATCTTTTTCGGTGTTGGTGATGGAACAACTCGACGATAATGTTTACCATCTTGTTTAAATGTCCATTGATACTTCGCAATTAATTCTTCTTTATCAGCTTCATCATAAATAGGGCCGATAAATTTACTTGGATCGTTAAATGCTTCATCATTAATATCAACTGAAACTCGAGTCATGACTGTTGTAATTGCTTGCTCAGGATCATTCTGATTAATTTTCTGCATCATCATATAACCAATCATACCTTGGCTTTCTGCGACTAAAATATCCAATGGATATGCAGGAACATCTTGATATGCAAGGTTTTGTAGTGCAAGTAATCCAACTTGAGGCCCATTACCGTGTACTAATACAACACGATACTCTTTAGCTAATTTATTAATTGTCTCTGACATTAATTCAATATTTTTATATTGATTTTCAGCAGACAACACTTCTCCGCGTTGCAATAATGCATTTCCGCCTAAAGCGATAACAATTGTTTTCATAATTATCCGTATCCGAATGTTTATATAAATTCTTTTATTAAAAAAAATTAATCAATATGCTGTTGTTGTTTTTTAGCTTGGTAACCAATCCATAATCCCAGTAATGTATCCGCGCCGGAATGATGACCAATAGAGAGTATTTCCAACATATCCTTAAAAATAATCTCTTTATTCTTTATTTTTTTACCTAATTGAATGAGATAGGTAGAAAATATTCCCTGTGTGGCATATTCCAAATAATGCTTACTGACAATGGTGGTCAATTCAGATAAAGGCGGTGTGTTATTAAAAAAATTATTAATTTTATTTTCTGGCTCTGCTAAATAATGTGCAAATAACATTCCTACAAGCATATCATCTGAACTTGGCGTTAATCCGGGGCCTTTCCCTGTAAAAATAGCCCAGTTAACTGCATTGCCTAATAGCTGAGTATGAAACAGCTTAGTTAATAACTTAATTTCGCTAAGTTGCGCAATTTGACGGTAATTTTTCAATGATCCGTATAATCCCGTTGCAATCGCAGGGGATAACAAAGAAAAGAAACTTTCTAACCAACGCAAATCTAAATCCGCTTTATCTTGTAAGCGCAAATTTTCACTTGGACCCGCGATCAATGTCAGCTTATTGGCGAGTATCGCTTGATGGTTTTTAAGGTTCATGACAATCGAGGGATGGCACTGTTTTGCAAAATAATCAAAATCCGCTTGTTTCAGTAACCATCCCATCGGGCTTAATCCTCTTCCTTCACGATGAAAAGTCATTAAGCGTTGTTGAGGACAAATGAAATTCAAAGCATGGTCATAAATGCCCACACATTTAATCTCACCTTCAAAATCAGCGATATGCTGGCTGGTCTGAAGTGCTTGAATTTGCATAATGCCCCCTTTATTGCTGTACTTTGTCGTTAAAAAACGAGATTAAGCGTCGATACCTAGCTCTTCAGCGAGTGCAACAATCGCTTTTTCAAAGCAACCTAAAGGTGCGCGTACAGTACCTGCACCAATCTGACCAACACCTGGCTCTTTATGTGCAATACCCGTGTTAATCAGTGGAGTGATCCCGGTTTCAACAACACGACGAGCATCTAAACCTAAGCATGCACCTTGGAAATCCCAAGTCGGTATTTGCAACATCATGTTACGAGCAAGATAGATCTCAGCCATTTCTTCAGTCACTTCACGAGCCGCATCCATACCACCAGATGCACCGACAAAGCGAGTTACACCAGGAGCCGCAACCATTGCAGCACCACCAATACCGAAGGTTTCAGTAATTGCACTGTCACCGATATCTGGGTTTGCATCTGCTTGGCTAAAACCAGAGAAGAACAGACCTTGTGGTGTATTTACCGGAGCGGTAAACCATTGGTCACCCATTCCGCTGATTTTGATACCAAAGTTGCTACCATTACGTGTCATCACAGTGACGATAGTCCCTTGCTTGATTTGAGCACCCGCATCCATCGCCGCTTTACAGTACGCCATTGCTAAGTTCAGGAAGAATTGGTCTGTAATGCTCAGGAATTTAGTCACTTTTGTGATTTCAGCTTCTTCAAAATCTAAAGTGCCTAATACTGGTGCAAGCTGACGCAGTAACAGTGCAGATGCAGCAATGTTACGTTGGTGGAATTCATCACCCATCGTAATTGCTTGCCCCATAATTGCCGTCAAATCGATACCGTTTTCAAAGGTTGCAATGGCCGCTTTTAATACTGGCGCTAAGCTATTTTTCATCCAATGTAAACGCTCTTGCACATCAGGACCGTAAGCACCAAAACGCATTACTTTACCGATACCTTCGTTCATGTTGCAGTAAGCGTAGTTACCATGGATGTGGTTTTTGATAACCAGCATTGGCATATGCGCAGAAGTGATCCCTCCCATTGGACCTACTGCATTTACGTTATGGCAAGGAATAAACTCAATTTCCCCCGCTTCTAACATCGTTAATGCTTGTTCTTCCGTTTCTGCCCAGCCTTCAAATAAAGAAGCTCCGATACAGGCACCACGAACAGGGCCACTCATTTCCTCCCAAGTTACTGGTGGGCCAGCGTGAAGTAATTTTTTACCTGTCTCTAAAGTAGGAACAACTTCTTTTGCTAAGCTAACATCACACCAGTGAGGACGGGCTTCACGGATACGTTCGATAACTGCTTCATTCGCTTGTTCGATAGTTGAGTACATATCTGCAATTCCTTATTTCAATTTCTTTAATATTTCAGCCAGTTTTTTATTACCACCTGCGACGGGTGCCCACTGATAATGAACAACAGGGGTACCACTTGATTGCAGATCGTCCGCAAAGCTACGTAATCCTGCATTGATCACAGAGATCCCGTTAAGCAGTGGCGATACTTCGGCATGTGCTTCTGCTGGATGTGGCTGGATTAATTCTTTTGCTAATAAAACGGCTTCTGGCAACGTATCCATCACAATAATGCCCGCTTCTTTTAGCTGTTTTTGCTGTTCGCTGCGGTTTTGTGGATCGTCTTCAGTCCCCGTGATAGTTGCGATAGTGATCAGTGGATTTGCTTCGCCACGTTTCTCATTCAGTTTTTTGATTTCCTGAATTAACGCGCCGGCTGGATCTTGAGTTGCGCCATAGCCAATAACAAAATCAACCAGTAGCACGCCAGCTTCTGTTTTATTGCTTAGCTCACTGATAAATTTGTTACGTGTAGAGGGATCAATCATTGGGTGTGGTTTACCCTGTGTATAGAAATCATCACCCATATCGATAATTTTGTGGCCATCAGCATCTAGCATTGTGCCTTGTTTATGTTCGTTATCGACTTCAACATTGAGTTTTTCAGATAACAACATGGCGCACTCTGCTGCTAACGTCCCCCCCGCATAAAGACCAATGATTTTCTTACCTGCTACTTTTGGCAGTTCTGCAGCAATGTCTTCAACACGAGCTAACTCAGCCGCAATGCGTGCGGTTTCATCTAAAGTGCGAGTGAAATAGATATTGTCGTCTTGAAATTTCTCAGGAGTTGTACCTAAGAATTGAGCCACAATCGGTTTATTATGGCGTTTCATTTCAGCAATAATTTTTTGACGAACAGCGGGTGCTGGTGGCTTAGAAACAAAAGCGATAACCCGAGTATTAGGATCAGCAGCCAACATATTGATAGCAGTGACCGCACTGATCCCACCTATTTGCTCTGTTAAGTCACGACCGCCTAAGCCAATTGAATGAGAAATACCTTGGCGCTGTAAAACGATTTGAGAGGTAATTTCTTGAATACCTGTCCCTGATGCGCCAACAATACCAATTGAACCTTTCGGTGCAATGTTAGCGAAAGCAAGAGGAGCACCTGCAATATTTGCTGTACCACAGTCAGGTCCCATAACAATCAAACCTTTTGCCGCTGCTTTTTCTTTTAATGCTTTTTCATCTGCGATAGAAACGTTGTCAGAGAACAGCATAACGTTACAGCCATCTTCTAACCCCGTATCGGCTAACTCAGCAGCATATTCACCAGCAATAGAGATAAGTAGCATATTGGCATTAGGATTTTTTTGTTTAGCGGTACGCCAGCTACGGACTGTCGTTAATTTGTTACCACCTTTTTGACCACTTGCAATTTCGGCAAGTGCGTCTTCTAATGCCGTTGAAATCATATCGATAATGGCAGGATCGTCTGATTCCGCTTTAATCGAAACACAAATGTCATTCGGTGTTGCTTCGTTAAACATGTCATGCCAGAAACCGGTGACATCAAGAAGAGATTTATTCGCTGGTGTTCCCATCATGACGGAAATTTCTTCCACCTCAGGGGCTTCACTTAATTTTCGGGAAATAATCATCAGGCTTACGGAATCCTGAAAGCTCCCTTTTTTAATAAAAGCATGGATCATTATGATATCCTTAACGCATTTAATATATGTAACAACACATATTTATTTGCATTTCGTTTTTTTGATAATAAGAAGCCTATTTGCTTAATTTATTAAGCAATATAAATAAATGTCTGATTTATTAATTTCTAATCTCTGTATATAAACATACTGAAGAAAAATAGAAATGTAGAGTGATAGAAGTCACACTTATTTATTGTAAAAAATTTTTATTTAATCGGATGATATTTATTAAATAAATTATGATGAGGAAAGTTTATTAATTCAGGAATAAAACCAAAAACTTTAGAAGGAAATTTAACGTTCCTTAAACAACTTGCAGAGCGTAAAATTCAAATAAAACAAAGATAAACAATACTGGTATCACAATTATTTAACATACAACAATAAATAATTATTATCAACAAATAAAAAAATCCCGTCTTCTTTCTTAAATATTTAAATTCGTCTTTATTTTTAGCGGCGCTTTATTTTATTCAATAACAAAAAAAGCCTTGTATTTAATAAGGCTTTTAAAATAGAAAGAATATTTAATATATGACTTAAGTTACTGCTTAATAGCTTCGACTTGAATTTTTAATGTCATATTATCAGCCATCCCTTCCTTGACTAAAAAGTCCACTCCCCAATCCGAACGTTTAATGACTGTTTCAAAATCGCCACCACAAACAGGCGCATTAAATACAGGACTTTCATAACAATTAAATTTAGTGGCTGTTAATTGAATAGGTAGCGTTTTTCCTTTCATTGTTAATAACCCTTCAATAGAAGTGGGCTTATTATTAGAAAAATGCCATTGAGTTGAAGAAAACTGAATGGTTGGGTATTTATCTACATCCAAGATATCAGCACTTTTCACATGCTTATCAAATGCTGTTAATCCCGTATTTAATGTTTCAACTGGAATAGAAACATTTATTTTTCCTATATTTTTTTCTGGAAGATAAGTTAAATCTCCTTCAATTTCATAAAAACCCCCACTGTTGGTCGAAGTCCCGAAGTGATCAATATAAAACATAGCTTTAGTATGTGTCGGTTCAAGTTTATATTCATTTGCTTGTACTGTGGGCACAAGTAATAATGAGGATAATACAGCAGGAAAAATAAATTTCATTATTGGTTCCTAATCTATTTTTATAAAAATATGCCCATAAAGAAAAGGCTTTATAGGCATCTTTAAACACAGAAAATACAAATTAAAAAGAACGTTGAAAATTAATTAACGCTGAGAATCTAAAACTTCATTATTTTTTAATACATCTTGCGCTTTGCTATAACTTTCAATTAATAGCTGATAAGCAGGGAAAATTTGAGTATACGCTTGCGCCCATTGTGCAGCGTCAGCACGGTTCCATGTTTTTTGAATTTCAGAAGCAACAGCGGCGGTATCCATAGGGACTACGCCCGCTTGAACAATACGAGCTAAGGTAATTTCTTCAGCCATTTTGCTGTAAGTACCCGATGCATCAATCACTGCAAAAACTTGATACCCCTCAGCAACGGCACTAATTGCAGGGAATGCCATACACACACTTGTAATAGTACCAGCAATAATTAATTGCTTTTTACCTGTTGCTTTAACGGCTTCAACAAACTCAGGATTATCCCAAGCATTAATTTCGCCTTTGCGTGCAACATATTTTGCATGAGGTGCATTTTGATGAATTTCAGGAATTAATGGACCATTAGGACCTTGTGGTACAGAAGCCGTAGTAATAACAGGCATGTTAGCTAATGTTGCCATTTTTGCTAATACAGAAGCACGCGCTCGTAATTCAGTCATTGGCATATCACCTACGGTTTGAAATAAACCACTTTGGTGATCAATTAATAACATAACAGCATCTTCTGGATTAATTACAGGGCGCTGACCATTAAAGTTTGCTGGAGTGCTCATTTTTTTATTCCTTTTAATTAATTTGATTATTAACATGATTGAAGAACAATATTAGAGAAAAACATTTTTATCTTTTTTCTCTTTCGTTGTCATAAACAATAATCAATTAATAAAAAGCTCGGTAGTAGCAATTATGATAAACACTATTCTAAAAATAGAACACTGAAACATTTTATTATTGTTCTATTTTTAGGATGATGAAATCTATTTTTGCCACTACTTAAATATATTAGTCACTTTAAAATAGAACCTATAGAAATTTTATAGGAACATTTTATGAAAAAGATCATAGGTATTTATAAAGCACCTCGCCAACATTGGGTTGGTGATGGTTTTCATGTTAGCTCGCTCTTTAGCTATGGTAACCATGGTAAATATTTAAATCCATTTTTACTTTTAGATAGAGCAGGTCCGACTGATTTTCCCGCATCTCAAGGACATAATCGTGGTGTCGGTGAACATCCTCACCGCGGATTTGAAACAGTCACTATTGTTTATAAAGGTGAAGTCGCACACCATGATTCCACAGGAGAAGGTGGTGTAATTGGTCCAGGTGATGTGCAATGGATGACCGCTGCATCCGGTATTTTACATCAAGAATATCATTCTGATGCATTTACCAAAGAAGGCGGTGTGTTAGATATGGTGCAATTATGGGTTAATCTTCCATCTGAGGCTAAATCAGCCCCTGCTGGCTATCAGTTATTAAAAGAAAGTGCGATCCCTGTAATTCCTTTGGCAGATAATGCGGGTCAATTGCGTATTATTGCTGGGAATTATCACGATTCGCATGGCGCAGCAAAAACCTTTTCGCCAGTGGATGTATGGGATATCCAATTAAAACGCACAAAATCAGTGACGCTACCCACTAAGAAAGATCGCTATGTTGGCTTAGTGGTTTTACACGGTAGTGTTTATCTTGATAATCAAACCCAATTACAAACAGGTGATTTGGTTATTTTAGATAATGAAGGTGGCTCTGTTAGTCTTGAAGCGATTGAAGATGCCGTCGTCTTATATCTCAGTGGTGAACCGATTAGTGAGCCTGTTGTAGGCTATGGTCCTTTTGTGATGAATAGCGAAGCACAAATCAGACAAGCCATTGATGATTTTAACCAAGGTAAATTTGGTCGTATTCCTAACGAGTAACACGTTTAAAATACGACATAGCACAATAAACGTATAAACGGCTCCCTTTAGTATTCGGAGCCGTTTTTATCTTGCTCTACTCTTTTAATGGCGACATATTATCAGCAAGGTATTCCAGTAATACCTGAATCGCTGGCAATAATCCTTTTCTTGACGGATAAACTGCATGAATAACATCTTTAGGAAAACGCCAATTTGGTAATACTTCAATTAACGAACCATTTTGTAATTCTTTTTCAACCACACTCAGTGGTAATCGTGTTATTCCTAATCCTTTTAATGTTGCTTTATAAAGCGTAATAACATCGGTTGTCGCTAATTTGGGTGTGACATGTTGTGTGGAAACCGTGCCATTTTCATGCGTTAACGTAAGTGTATATTGTTGTGAGTGTTCACTATTTGCCAAAACAGGATAATCTGCAAGTTGTTCGGGTGAACTTGGGATCTCTTGCCCTCTAAATAACCGAGGACTGGCAACGAGAACACGTCGAGAATAACCTAGAATTTTCATTGTTAAACCTGAATCATCTAGCGGTAATGCTCTTACCCGTAAAGCTAAATCAAGGCCTTCACTAATGACATCAACGGGTCGATTAATAGCTAATATCTGAATATTAATATCCGGATACTTTTCCATAAAATCGACCAAAATATCTTGAATATAAATTTGTAATAATGCGACTGGACACGAGAGTTTAATGGTGCCATGTGGGTGCCCTTGAGCTGAACAAATAACTTCTTCCGCAATTTCAGCTTCTGCAACCACATTTTTACACTGTTGATAAAATGTCTGCCCAATTTTAGTGACATGAAATTGACGTGTAGAGCGATAAATCAAAGAGACATTGAGTTTTTGTTCTAAATCAGCGATACGACGACTTAGTTTAGATTTAGGTATACCTAATGTTTCTGCCGCTTGAGAAAAACCGCCAAACTCAACGACTTTCACAAAATAGTAGAGATCATTTAAATCATACTTCATTGTGTATCACCTATTAGGTTATTTTCAATATTTAGCTGAATTGTTTCAGGTTTAGATATTATGACAAAAATAATTGTAAATATTATTTACTCTTATTCAGATATTGTTAATAACATTATAATCACATAGGTTAATAAAATAAAGATGACCCCAAATAATAACATACTTCGTTATAATCTTATCAATTTAATATTATAAATGTGATATAAGATAAAATTACATATCATAATTATATTTTATTTCCACCTATTATTTAAATTGCTTTTTATTATTAAAGTTTATCCACAATAAAAAACTAATAGAAACATAAATAAAAACAAAAAGATAAATAATCACTCTGTATTTCAATAACATTAGGTTACATAAAATCACTTATTTTAAAATTCAGTTAAAAAATAATTTTATTTTTATGACACTAATCAATGAATATTTAATAATATGTTAATAAAATCATCTTCAATAACAATATTTATTAGCTTGATTTTTTACTTCCGATTATTTATTTAACCTGCAACTTAATGGAATAACCTGATGAATAAATTAACTCCATTACGACCGATACCTACATTAATCGCCGTTTCTATTACCCTTATTATCTGGTTTCTTATTCCAGTACCACACGGTGTTGATCCCAATGCTTGGCATTTATTAGCGCTCTTTGTCGGCACTATCGCCGCCATTATTGGTAAAGCACTTCCTATTGGTGCCGTTTCTATTATTGCTATCGCATTAGTCGCTGTTACAGGTGTCACTAATCCTAATTCAACCAAAGCGGCTATTGGTGATGCATTAAGTGGATTTTCCAATGATCTTATCTGGTTAATTGGTATTTCTATTATGGTATCAATGAGTTTAAATAAAACCGGACTCGGCGCTAGAATTGGTTATTATTTTATTTCTCTCTTTGGAAAAAGAACCATTGGGATCGCCTATTCATTAGCGATTGCCGAAACCATATTAGCCCCAGTAACGCCAAGCAATACCGCTCGTGGTGGTGGAATTATCCATCCGATTATGCGTTCAATTTCAGACAGCTTTAACTCTAAAGCGGAAGAAGGTACAAGTGGTAAAATAGGCCGTTATCTCTCTTTAGTGAACTACAATATAAATCCTATTACTTCCGCCATGTTTATTACGGCAACAGCTCCTAACCCGCTCATTGTCAGCCTCATTATTAGTGAAACAGATCCTACACATGAACTTAGTTGGTCTATGTGGGCAATTGCCGCTTTTGTACCCGCTATTGTTTCATTAATTTTAATGCCTATTGTTATTTATCTACTTTATAAGCCTGAAATAACCAGCACGCCAAATGCGCCTCATTTTGCTAAGGAGCGATTAGCACAATTAGGACCTATTTCATTGCCAGAAAAAATAACGCTTGCTGTTTTCGCCTTGTTATTAATTATGTGGGCAGGTGTCCCCGCATTATTATTTGGTGATGCATTTAGCGTTAATGCAACAACAGCAGCATTTATTGGTTTATCGATTTTATTATGTACAGGCGTTTTAAATTGGGATGATATATTAAAAAACAAAGGTGCATGGGATACCGTAGTTTGGTTCTCTGCATTAGTTATGATGGCATCCTTCTTAGGAAAACTAGGATTAATTAAGTGGTTGTCACTCAGTGTAGGAGCAAGTATTGATAGTATGGGAATAAGTTGGGTCAGTGGCATGATATTACTGGTACTCATTTATGTTTATTCTCACTATTTCTTTGCCAGTACTACCGCTCATATTACCGCAATGTTTGCCGCGTTCTATGCCGCGGGTTTAGCCCTTGGCGCCCCTCCCATGTTATTAGGCCTTATTTTAGCGTTCTCTTCTTCATTGATGATGTCATTAACACATTATGGTACAGGTACAGCCCCCATTATTTTCGGTTCAGGCTACGCGACATTGGGCGAATGGTGGAAAACGGGATTTGTGATGAGTGTGGTTAATCTTATTATTTGGATCACGCTTGGCAGTGCATGGTGGAAAGTATTGGGGTATTGGTAGGATTTGATATCCTCCCATCTTAAAGGACGGCGCACCTGATAAAGTAATAGAGCAATGGCATTCTAAGCCGTTGCTCTATTTTCTGCCTATATGGCAGTGAACTTCATCAGTAGAATTCTCTGTCAAATGAATCATTTCTAAGCTGCCTATATGGCAGTGAACCAGTAATGATCCGTTGCTCATTCCATATGAGCTTTCTAAGCTGCCTGTATGGCAGTGAACCAGTAATGATCCGTTGCTCATTCCATATGAGCTTTCTAAGCTGCCTGTATGGCAGTGAACATAAATGCGTTGAATGCGGTCTGTGCTTGCTTTTTCTAAGCTGCCTGTATGGCAGTGAACCCAACTTAGATACAAACACCATGACTACTGATTTTCTAAGCTGCCTGTATGGCAGTGAACTAAATGATATTGAGTCAAAAGGGTCTGTTTTTTTTCTAAGCTGCCTGTATGGCAGTGAACATATGTTGTATATGTGTGTCTTTGTCGATAGTTTTCTAAGCTGCCTGTATGGCAGTGAACTCACCTATTAGCTTTTCAGCGCGGTTTAAGATTTTCTAAGCTGCCTGTATGGCAGTGAACTAAGACATATCCAGCATGAACACGCTAACTAATTTCTAAGCTGCCTGTATGGCAGTGAACGGCAACAGTACGAGCCACTAATAACGTTTGTATTTCTAAGCTGCCTGTATGGCAGTGAACGTCTGTGCATTGACAATAAAGGTCAGCAAATTTTTCTAAGCTGCCTGTATGGCAGTGAACATAAAGAAGATTCTTATAACTTTGACGGTACGTTTCTAAGCTGCCTGTATGGCAGTGAACGTGACCCATTCCAATTTACAACGCTTGTTGCATTTCTAAGCTGCCTGTATGGCAGTGAACGGGAAGTCACTGTTAATGGCACTAGAGTAACATTTCTAAGCTGCCTGTATGGCAGTGAACCGGCAGCAGATGCCTATTTACAGCACGCTAGATTTCTAAGCTGCCTGTATGGCAGTGAACATTCGTCGCGCGTTCGTGTCTCGCTTTGGCTTTTTCTAAGCTGCCTGTATGGCAGTGAACAGTCAGTCAGTTACGTCGGAGGGCTTACTTATTTTCTAAGCTGCCTGTATGGCAGTGAACACGCATTTAAACAATTGTGGACGGAGTTATCATTTCTAAGCTGCCTGTATGGCAGTGAACACATCCGCAGCAATACGCCCCATTTCCTTATCTTTCTAAGCTGCCTGTATGGCAGTGAACTTTGATTTATGGAAGATGCGAAAGATAGGAAATTTCTAAGCTACCTGTATGGCAGTGAACAAACGAATTTGAGCGGTACTGTCATTTAAAAATTTCTAAGCTGCCTGTATGGCAGTGAACTTCAAGAAATAAATGATGAATTATTTAACGGTTTTCTAAGCTGCCTGTATGGCAGTGAACAGACGCATTTAAAACTTTTAAAGAATTTGTAGTTTCTAAGCTGCCTGTATGGCAGTGAACTTAATAATTCCCATACTGCACAAGATTTAAAATTTCTAAGCTGCCTGTATGGCAGTGAACACGGTCGAAAGGGTGGAAGTATGATTAAGAACTTTCTAAGCTGCCTGTATGGCAGTGAACAGGATAGAATTGAAAAAACGGGTGAGCAACGATTTCTAAGCTGCCTGTATGGCAGTGAACACTTGATTATCATGACAGTAGGCTTGGCGCATTTTCTAAGCTGCCTGTATGGCAGTGAACTAAAACGTGTTTTAACTTGTGTTTCACTCGCTTTTCTAAGCTGCCTGTATGGCAGTGAACTTGGTGGCGCTAAATATTCTCAGCACTTACTATTTCTAAGCTGCCTGTATGGCAGTGAACAAAATATTGTGGCTTATGATGTTGACTACAACTTTCTAAGCTGCCTGTATGGCAGTGAACATTCGGTCGATTAGTTAAAGATACCCCCTACGTTTCTAAGCTGCCTGTATGGCAGTGAACTCCAATTAAAAACGATTGAAAGTGAGGGAAAATTTCTAAGCTGCCTGTATGGCAGTGAACATACAGACTCTATGCATCATATACATTGTGATTTTCTAAGCTGCCTGTATGGCAGTGAACGTGCTGGTCAACAAGTTGCGTCGGCTATTATATTTCTAAGCTGCCTGTATGGCAGTGAACTTCCATTATTAATGAATAGTATTCGTAATATTTTTCTAAGCTGCCTGTATGGCAGTGAACAAGCCTATCAATTGATAGGCTTTTTCTTTATGTTTCTAAGCTGCCTGTATGGCAGTGAACTAAAAAATAAAGGAATAAAAGATACGGGTAAATTTCTAAGCTGCCTGTATGGCAGTGAACATAGCGGAAAAAGTAAGAGCGTCTGCCGATGTTTTCTAAGCTGCCTGTATGGCAGTGAACAGGAATACGCCAAGTAGACGCCCACGCAGTAACTTTCTAAGCTGCCTGTATGGCAGTGAACAATTAGCTGATCAGGCAATTGCTGAAAATAACTTTCTAAGCTGCCTGTATGGCAGTGAACAGTGAGATACACCGCCTTTTTTACCAGAACAATTTCTAAGCTGCCTGTATGGCAGTGAACTTGATTATCTGGAGTGTGCGCAAATTGATAATTTTCTAAGCTGCCTGTATGGCAGTGAACGCAGGCATTCCTTCACCTAAAAGGATTAATTGTTTCTAAGCTGCCTGTATGGCAGTGAACCAATGCGTCGCCAAAAAGAAGAATTTCAGCCATTTCTAAGCTGCCTGTATGGCAGTGAACAAGAAATAAAAACATAAAAAACAAGTTATAACAATAGGCTAAAGATAAATTTGGGTTTTACCCCTTTATTTTACCTACTATTATAACTTATTGATTTATCATTCCATTATTAAAGAGCGAAAAACAAAGGTCAAAAACAAGGTACTGTTGACAATAATTCTTGCTTAGATTGAGATAAACTTAATCCATAACAATTAAAATGCTGTTGTTGTGGCGAACTTATAAAAATCTGCTTTATAAACAAAGGAAATTTTTGTGTCTCTCCATTTCGTTGTTTAGTCCGCTGACTCTCCATCCAAATAAAAGGTAATTGACTATGCTTAGGTCGTGTTTTTTCTAATTCAGATAAACATGATTCGATAGTTGCACCGGTTTTTTTAGCCCATAATACAGCTTTCTTATACATCTCTTTTTCTACACGCACCTTACCTTTTATATGCTCACGAAGATAACAAACTGACGTGGTATATTCAGGTACTGGTTGGATAGACTTAATATGCACATAATCTGATAAGCGAGTTAACCAACGAATGATATCTAACGTTTCTAAAAGCTTTTCTTCAGGCGAAAATAAACGTAATTTTCGTCCTAAGAAAAAACCAGGGCTTCCATATTCAGGAAAACCAATGGCAATTAAGCTTTGATTATTTTCCTGTTTATTTTCAACCAATGCTAAATGGATCTGCTGATAAATTTTCGTCCATAAAAAAGCAAGATCTATCTCTGCATCAGGCAATAAGGTCAGTTCTTGATAAAACTTCATGACTCACCTCATTTATCACTTTCACCAAACACACCACCACGAACTAAAATAGCCATCACATAGTGTTCATCCGTTTCATTTTCAAGCGTTTCACCTCTAGCCCATTTATCAAAATGAGTATAAAAATCTTGCTTGTCTTTAGGTGTTCTAAAGGCTGTCCCTAAATTAGTTACGGCTCCATAGGGTTCAATTGCAATCGGTAAGCCATTCTCATGGTATGCGGGATACCATGTATCAATAGAGCGCAGCGCGTTACCGATTTTTTGAGAATGCATGGCGGCCAATCCATTAACGTGATAAAGAATTTTACTTTTCTTACCTTTCCCTTTATCAAGCACTAATTCTTCACTTGGATAAACTTCTTGAGCTTTCCCTAATTGCGAATAAGTCGTGATTTCTAATAAAAGTGCCGGACTTTTTCCACTCAATGCATTAGCAATTAACTGTCCTAACTTTGCCACTTCATCATTTTTCTTATCAAAGTTACGAATATTTAATTCTAATGCTTTAAATATCCAGGTTTGTTCCATACCTTTATTCAAGCACTTAACAACAACTTCAATATTTTCAGCACCGACACGGTTACGCCATAAAAAACGAGCGCATGCAATATTATAAGCATAGCGATAAGCTAATTCGGTAAAACCTGTACGCTCAATATAATCTGTAACGGCTTTTGAATAACTCTCTTTAAAAATAGGATTATTACACGCTGATGGTGTTTCAACGCCCCCCAATACTTTTAAAGTAAATTGATGTTTTAACGTGTCTTGATTAATACCTAAAGCACATGCATCCACTGTTTGTAAATTTGCTTTTTCAACTTCTGCGTTTAATTTTACTGGGTCATTTTTTATAGCCTGTTTTAATCGGTTTGAAATAGTCCCTCTAACTGATTTTTCTTGTAATTTAAGAGGTGTAAATTCATTTTTATTATCCCAACAAGTGCCATAAAAATAACCATCAGAAGGAACGAGTTTTTTTTCAAATGCCAAAACGGATACAGTATCATTTTTTTTAGCCATGATTTTTCTCTCTTTTAAAATTAAATAGAATATTCATTATCTTGTTGACATAAATAAAGATTTTTTTCAGGATCATAGGAATATGCCCAAAGCATATCCCAAATAGAATTAAGACGATGAGCCATCACAAACTCACCTAATGTCACAACGCTCTCAGCAAAGCGATGAGGCACGTCGAGATCTCGTTGATTTTTGGCTTTAGCTAATGCTGAAATACCATGGAATCCCGTGGCAATAGGTACAATCCAACCTGATGTTTTACGCTGTGTTTTCCATTCAATACCTCCATTTTCCTGTTTTTCACACTGATGGCTAACCAGCAAAAAATCCAGTAAAGCATCAAGAGCATCTTTGCCTTCATCCATGGCTGATTTCATTAAATCTCTACGTTCAAGTAATCCATAACCTGGCATTAAACGACGCAAAATTTGATGCTCTTCATTGGGGTCATCTTGACTCAATACAAATGTTTCAGGCTCTTCAACTTTTAATATATCGCCTCCTGCAATTTTCATGGTTAGCAAGAGCGATGATAATGTTTTTATAAAAGCGTCTTGTTCAAAGCGACGTAATTCTTTTTCATCTTCTGAATGATAAGCAATGACTAAAGAAACCTCTAAATGGCAACGTGCTTCTTCTATAAAAGCGGTTCGTTTACCCTCTTTATCTAATGGATTAGCAGTGCCAACAATCGAGTTAACAAAATCGCCTGGGCCTTTAAAGGTTTGCAAATCACATTGATGACTAACAATACCGGTTGCATAAAAATTCAGTGAGTTAAATCCTTGCTGATTAAGTTTTCGTTGTAAAGCATGTGCGAAACCTAACCAAGCCGTTATGGCAGGGAAACCAATAGTAAAAGGACTCGATAATGCATTTGCATTATGAATTTTTATATGTGGAATTAATAATAAGCGATTCATTTTAGTTCATCCTTATTTTGACGAATAATAGCGATAATGCGCTCTAATTCGCCATCACCGAGTGTTATCGCCTCTTTATTTGCAACCTTTTGGTAGTCATAAATAAACTTCTGCGCAATAGCATTAATGAGTTTTAATAGCCACGCATTTTCTTCATTACGTATTTTTTTATTTTCAGGGAATAACCATATCTTTTGATATTCTGGTAGTTCTTGCGGTCTTACCTCATTATTTTTAGAAAATTCATCTCTTACTTTCCACATCATAAAAATAATATGATCAATATATTGCTCGACATACCATTCAAATTTCTCACGTAATTTATAATTATTTTGTTTATTATTAAAAAATGAAGATATTTGATTAAATAGATCTTTTAATACCCACGGATTTAATGTATCAAAAAAGAAATCCTGACGAGGTAATCGCAGATTACGCTTTTCTAACTGTGGTGGTAATGAAATTAACAGATGCGCTTTTCCGGCATTTTGGCTACATTTGACTGAAATATTTTGAGGTTGGGTTCCCCCAAATCCTATCGTGGTAATATCGTAAATTTCTTTAAAACCTTGTTCGCTAAATTCGTTTTTTCGTTTTAACTCTCTTATTCGCTTAGCCTCTTCAGAAAAACGAATATTATCGATTCGTTTACGTAATTCAAAAAGGTGACCAGAATGTGTTAGTAACGATAATAAGTGATAATTGTCTTTAATAGGAAAATAAACTTGTTTTATTTTAGAACTCGTGATCACTTCATTATTAGGCGTGATCATCTGTAAAAAGCCCATCTTTAAATTATCATAATTTTCTGTTTTAATATTTAATAATGATTTTGCGAGCGAAGTATCGGCCTTAACATGATCAAGCAATGTTTGACCATCATTCATAGTTAACGTTAAAAACTTATAAACATCTAACGCAGCTGCATTTCCTAATGCATCTGCTTCAACATCTACATTCCCTGTTCGTAATAAGCCATCGTTTCTTTGTTCTGCTTCCGCGATAATTGAACTCGCATAACCATTTTTATTTTTACGGGCACTAGAGTGACTAAAAGTACAAGGGTGGGTCGATATTGATATTTGTCCAGCGCGCTTAGCTGCATCGGGTAACCACGTTTCTAAAGCAAAACGTGCTTCGCACTCCAATTCAACTATAGCGATATCCTCTTCGCTCATATTGGCCTTTTTCTTATCTTTCAACCAATTTTCTTTTCGTTCAGAAAAGAAAGCATCTATTGCAGGATCAATCATTTTGTATCCTTATTAAATTTATACGTTAAACGGCAAAGTCCCATTTGATCGTTATAATGATATTCTGCGCTAATCTCTTCATTCCATTGGGTATAACTGATTTCACCTAATATTTGAGATGTTTTTATCATCTCCTCATAAGGTTTCTGATATTCCTTTAATAAATCAATATAATCTCTGACTAACCATAGCCTTTCTATTTCAGATTCTGATAAATTATAACGTCGTATGCGACATAATTTATCCACTGCGACCCAACCACTCTCTGAATCGAACTGTTTAAATACGGGATCTTTATTTTCATCGGCTAATAATAAAGAGAGTCGTATTGTAGGTTTACTTCGGCGAAACTTATTAATTTGTTGAGGTAATGCCGTTAACCACCAATAGTCTGAGGTATATCCCCATACTTGCTCACAACCCGCGACAGGTTTAGCAACAGCATTTCTGCGATTTCTTAACATCTCTAGCCCCGTAGAGGCTATCGCTGTTGGTGTAGAAGAAAGAAGGTAATCACAACCTAAAGTATGATGGATAGCCTTATGTTCAAGGTCGATAAGGCTAGAGTTAGGTGTTGGTTTTGCTGATTTTTGAATTCGGGGTATCGCATTAATACCTTTATTTAACTGCGCTTCATTGACTAATAATGCCAAATCATGTGTTTTTAATTGGCACCCTTTATATTCATAACCGGGTTTCTCAAAAGCATATTTGCTTTTTCCTTCGAACCCTTTCCAATTAAACTGTAGAAGTGAAACATTAGGTTGTTCAACTTCACCTTCACGATGACGACGAACACGCCCTGATAATTGAATAATTGAACGATAAGATGAAGGCTCGATAACCGCCCAATCAAAATCATGATCTCGTCCAACCTCTTCAACAGGCGTTGCCACTAGAATAAAAATTAAGTGTTTTCGTTGAGTGTTATCGATATGCTTTCGAATGATCTCGTTATTTAAAAAATCAGGTAATTCCCCCTCTTTTTCTTTACGTTTAAGCACTTCATCTAAATGTTTTTCTTGAGCATGTCTTAACAATAAAACTTGTTGGCTATGGTAAGGCATAATACGAACATCAACCTTGTCATCCCACTCTGCTTCTAATAAATAAAGGGTTAATTCAATGCATGGATTGATATTCGCGACTCTCACGACACCGAAAGAAATGTTCTTACCACTTTTATCATCGATAAAATGGTGTTGATGATGCAATTGGATAATAGCCTGTTGAATATGTTGGAAATAATATCCTTCTATATCTTCAATATTCTCTGAACGAGAAATAGGAAAAATAAAACCCTTCGATTTAGCAGGGATCCCCACTAACTTACTTGCTCTTTTTCCAATAAAATCATTGTGATGTGCTAAATAACTTATTGCTGATTTTTTATTATCATAGCTTAAGGTTTCTATTTTAGTTTTAAATTCATCAACCCAAACACATCCTATTTGTTCTTTTTCATTTCGGCTAATCGCGTATAAATGCCATCCTTCTTGATAAGCACCATAAAGCGCTAAGGCTGTATCTGGTGTAATTGTCGCAGATGATATCATGACCTTTCGCCCCATCATTCCTGCTAAATGAATCAAACGACTAATAGCGATAGCATCTTCACCCAAAAAATCGTCAACTTCATCAATCACCAAATCAGATGACATTAATCTCAATGTCGGTAATAAATAACGACCACCTCGTATCACTTCTGTTGCAGAAATAATATGATCGATAGTACAAGCAAGAATAGGGGCATAAAGTAAGGCGCGTTCTTTTGGTTTTGTTAATACTGTTGAGAGTAATTCTTCAGGTAAAATATCAACCCAAGCATTGTCATCCCAATCAATATTATCAAATTCATCTTGCAGTGATCCTTGTGATTCAGAACCTAAGTCTTCTTCAAAAGAAATATTCTCTTCTGCGAGCTGTTGACTGTGTTTATCTTGTTCACTATCGTCATGCAGTCGTAAAATAGCCGAAGAACCAATTAATACAGCAAGTTGATTTGATTCTAAACCTATTCTATTTCGATATTCATCTCCCGTTTGTAACGTTAATGTTCTTAAGCCTAATGCTAAAATATACCGTAGGCTTTCTTTATCTTCAGATAATGCCCGCATTATTTTGGCATTGGCTAACGTTTTTCCATACCCCGTGCTTGCCATATTAACAATAAAAAAGCCTTTCACAGCATCTTCTGTTTGTTCTCGATAATCCGTTATTTTTTTTACGGCATTATCTTGCCAAATAAATTTTTTAGGTGTGCCTTTTATTGGATCTAACGTATTAATATCAAGTGCAATCGGTGGCTCTGTTTCAAAATAAGGTAATAGTTGCGCAATATTTTGTGCGATTTGAGCAACGTTAATTAGATGTTCATCTAATTTTTGTTTATAGACTTTTATACCGTGAGAATATCCTGTGTTAGCATAAAGTTTACAGTCGCTATGCCAGTTAGGATCTCTATCTTGAGACGAATAGTTATGATCACCTAACATTAAACATAATCGTGCATAATGCGCAATAACGCGCCAACTACCGTCTTGTATCGCTTGATTAAAAAGAGGAAGATTTTGATAAAGATGGTTTGCAGCAATAGATAATTTATCTAGCCAAAGCGTCGAATCTAATAATAAACCCTGCGGAAATTGAAAACATTGTTTTTTCTTTTTCTGATATTCATTGTCATCATAATTATTTTCATATCCCCAATCGGCACTCATTCTAGAAAGTAAATCTGCTAATGATGTATTTTCACTATTTTTATTTTTATCTCTTTTGTGTTTTTCTTTTAAAAAAGGTAATCGGTGATGACTTAATATTAACCAAATAAGCAAAGAAGCCATGTCGGGCAAATCAGTAATACTATTTTTATTATCATTAGAAAGATGCTGAATTATGATATCTGTATCAAGATTTTTATTAATAAAAACGTCAAGCCAATTTTTATCACTTTCTGTTTTAGAAGTACTTTTAATAACCGCTCTAAGTAATAGAACTGAGATCCATTCATGACGAAGAGGATCTCCCTTGTTTTTTTCTTTATTTGTGGGGTCTATTTTACGTTGAAATAATAAAGATGCTTTTCCCCAATCATGTAATAACCCAGCAAGCCCTGCAAAAGCTGAAATTAAAGGTAAATATTTCCAGTTATTTTCATAATGACTGCCGAGTAAATCCTTTTCTGTCGCATTAACTGGGACATAACCATTATTATTAAATTTCTTTTTATTACCCACAATCCATTTTAATTGAGAATGAGAGCGAGAACGAACCCAATGGCAACTTACAGCAGTACTTCTACTTGCTGTTTGACGCAACATTTTATAAACCGTATTTAATCCATCTTCGGTAATTAAGGTTTGCCATGTGTTATTACCAATTCGATTAGCAAACGCATCAAGTACTCTACGTGTTTTTTTAAGGGCATTTTTTTCACATTGAGAAACAAATATCACCATCATAATGTTTGTTCCATCATCGCGGGTTTGGTTACAGATTGCAGTGCTATATCTTTAACAGCATCAAACATAAAATCTAATGCTTTATGTTCAATAAAAAGTTGGAGAATTTGTTGGCGAAACTCTTGTTCAGTAGCCTCTTCTTTAGCGCAAATAAAAGCCCAAGGAAGGATAATTGCATCCTTAATTAAATCTGCAACATCAAATACTAAAGCGCCACGTCTTGTTTTTCCATGCATAACAGCAAAACCGTGTGGAATGCCTAATACCCATAAACAACTTGCCGCTAAACCATAAGCTAAGTAGTTACCATGATTAAGAAAGCTATTCGCTTTATCTTCTGATTGATGTTTCCGAGTAAATTGGCTTGAACCGACTTTATTTGCTGCATATTTATATAATGTCTTAGTTAACTGAGCTTCGGTAAGGAGTAATTGCGTGGTATTTTCAGCAAGTTCAGTGCGCGAATGGAAATTTTCAAAGGCATTTTTTAGCTCATTGCTATGATAAATAAAACCTTCATTTTTTAAGATCCGATTATCTTCCCATACCGACGTTAAATAACTCATTCTTAAATTTTGAAATTTCTTTGCAACAGCTAAACGTTTTTTTTCATCGAACCAAAAACTAAGCCATCCTTGAAGATACTCAGTAGGTCTATATTCTCCTTGTGGTGTTAACCATTCTATTTCGGTTCCCATATATAAAGGAGTACCGCCACCACCAGAAAAACCAACTAACACGCCAGCTTGCGATAACATACGTATAGCGGCTTGAGTTATTGATGTGCCATTTCCAAGTAGAATAACCGTAGTATTAGCAATAGGAATATTGAAATAGAGATTTTCTTTTTTGGCTTCAGTTAAATAGAGCACTCGCCCATCTTTTTGCATCACTCGACAATATTCTAAATAGAAAATATTCGCCCGCTTAGAATGCAAAATTGTTTTTAAGTCTGATGATGAAAAATCGTCCATACTTCTCTCTTCCGACAATAAAATAGTAAGTATATCTTATCATTTAAGAAGGTAACTGTTTATCTCCCCATTTTGTGATTTATATGATGAATATTGATTGCTTAAGGAATAGACTCAAAAAAAGAGTAAAGTTTCCCATATTTAACTCTCGCAATGACAGTTCTCTAACCGATTCTGGATGACTGATAATGACTTTCTAACGATTTTAATGTTACTGAAACCACAGAACACCTATTCTACACTCAAGTGCTAGCCATTTTGTTGGCGTTTATTTATTACCTTAAATTATGGCGCAGCATAAAGAGCAGTATCCAAATGTGAAATTAAGCATGGATATTTCAAGCTCAAACTTTAACGAAAGGTATCAATAATTAAATTTATGAGTTAAATGTTTAACGCTATTATTTTAAGAATATCGACGTATCAATATTTTCATTAACTCGTTATTATACTCATGGTTATCCCTTTCTATTTACTCTTGTTTAAAAGGATTTTATGCGTAGAACACTCTCGTCTTATCACCCTATTCTTTATACTTTGAGAGTGGCGCAGCGTCGTTTATTTCGTTCTCTTAGCTGGCAATTTTCAGGTCGAAAATACAGCAAGAATATTCAACCAGAGCAAAGACTTTCTTACCGTCACATAAAACACACATCTAAATTAATTAGTCGCCGTGGCGAAAGTGATATTCAATTGCAATACAATAAAATAACAAATCTTAAATTAGTTGAAAAAGCGTTAGATGGCATCGTGATAAAACCTGGAGAGTATTTCTCTTTTTGTTATTTAGTCGGTAAGCCTAGCTATAAAAGAGGTTTTATTGATGGTATGCAGCTCTCCTATGGTGAAGCAAGAAAAGGTGTAGGCGGTGGTATTTGTCAGGCCAGTAATTTAATACATTGGCTAGCACTGCACTCTGAATTAAAAATAATTGAAAAGGCAAACCACAGTTTTGATCCTTTTCCTGATGAAGGACGCGTTCTTCCATTTGGCTCAGGTGCTGCTATTTTTTATAACTATGTGGATTTAATCTTATATAATCCAACATGTTATGATTACCAAATTAGATTGCATGTCGCTGAACATCAGTTAGAAGGCGAACTTCTTTGTAATAAGGCAAGAGAATATCGTTATCATATTTATGAGAAATCTTCTTCTTTTATCAAAAAAGGGGAGCATGTATATCGTTGTAATGAAATTTGGCGAGATGTTTACACAAAAAATAATGTGGGCGCTTTTCCTCAATTAATTACATCAGAATTGCTTTACGAAAATAGTGTCATTGTGAAATATGATATTTCTGATGAACAACTAAGTTAAGTTACTTAAATATAGCTTGATTACTTGATTAGAATATTAACTTAATATTCTAATTTCATCTTCTTATTTTGAACAAATAATCAGATCCCTCTGAAAATTAAGATCATCTTAAATTAGAATGTTTTTTTATCTTAATTTCATTGAGTTTTTAAATAGAAACCTTATGTATTTATCATTGTCAAAGAATGGTGATAATGTCTCTCTTTAATAGGTCATATAATGATGATAAAAATGGATTATCCACAAAATTTAGAAGTTGGTGATATCGTATTTACGTGTATTGGTACCTCTTTATTTCGTCAAATCTCCTCCGCTTCTTTATGTTGGAGTAATCATGTTGGCATTATTATTGGACATAATGGGGAAGATTATTTAGTTGCCGAAAGTCGAGTTCCACTCTCAACCACAACCACATTAACTCGTTTTATTAACCGCTCTGCGGATAAGCGTTATGCAATACGTCGTTTATCAACACAACTCTCTGATGAGCAAAAAAATGCCCTTGTTGCTCAAGTTCCTGAAAGATTAAATAAGCTTTACCACACTGGTTTTAAGTACGACTCTTCCCGCCAGTTTTGCTCTAAGTTTGTTTTTGATATTTATAAATCAGCACTCTCCATTCGTATTGGTAAAATAGAAACATTCCAAGAGTTATTAAGTAAAAATCCTAATGCTAAATTACAATTTTGGAAATTATGGTTTATTGGGCAAATACCATGGGAAAGAACCACAGTCACTCCTGCCAGTTTATGGCAGCATCCACACCTTTATTTAGTTTATAAAAGTCATGAGAATATTAATTAATACAGTATATTAATATGATAAAATGTAGAGAATACAATACAATTTTTGATACTGTTTATTCATAAAAATTCGAATAAAGATCTAATCCTCTCTTTGTAAGAGAGGGGTTTTTAGTGTAAAACTAAAAAACAATATTTTGTAAATATAGCTTAATTACTATTCATTTATTATTCGTCATTTAGGGATCACTATGAAATACCAAGATGTTACGAAATCACCCTGTGAGAATGCTTATTTTTTAGTTTTTAACCTCACCCACTCACCTGAAAATCGTAATACACTGATCGATTTTTGTAATAATCTTTCTGGCTTAATACGTAGTATGAGAACACGTTTTCCTGAATTAGAAACGAGTTGTGTCATGGGATTCGGTGCAAATGCATGGACTACGTTATTTCCCAATCAGCCAAAACCCAAAGAACTAAATACTTTTAAAGAAATTAAAGGTGATACTTATACTGCGGTTTCTACACCCGGCGATCTTTTTTTCCATATTCGCGCGCTCAAAGTTTCAGCTTGTTACGAATTAGCGTCTATCATCAGTCAAAAGCTAAAGAATATTGTTACACCGGTTGATGAAGTGCATGGGTTTAGATATTTTGATGGGCGTTCTATTATTGGTTTTGTCGACGGAACAGAAAATCCAGAGTCCGAAGATGAGCGTGCTTCTTATGCCGTTATTGGCGATGAAGATCCTGAATTTACAGGAGGTAGCTACGCCTTTGTACAAAAATATATTCACGATATGGAAGCATGGGAAAAACAACCACTTATTGAACAAGAAAAAGTCATTGGCAGACATAAATTCAATGATGTAGAGTTAACCGATGAAGAAAAAGAACCTGGCTCACATAATGTTGTAACCAACATTCAAGATGAGAATGGCGAAGATCTAAAAATTGTCAGAGCCAATATGCCTTTTTCTAATCCATCCAAAAATGAATATGGAACTTACTTTATTGGTTATGCGCGCTATTTTTCAACAACTAACCGTATGCTAGAAAATATGTTTGCAGGTACACCTGAAGGCCATACGGATAAATTACTTAAATTCAGTACCCCTGTAACCGGTACATTATTTTTTGTTCCATCCCCCGAATTTCTGGATGATCTATCGTAATTTCTATTACAAGTAGATATATAGGCTTATTATTTATATATCTACTTTTTATTCTCAGAAAGTCTCTCTATTTCTTGATTTATCTTGTTCAATAGCAATTCAAAATTAGAGTAAACCTGCCCATAATTATCGATATATTTCCATCCATACCAATAATTTACTCCTATTTTATAAGAGTTATCAAATACATTGTTCAATAGTTTAATAATGTCTTCTTTGAGTCCTGGCTCTTTATAAGAATGAACTTTTACACCAATATAAATATTCGAACTGTCTTTTTCGATAGCAACAGAAAATTTATTTTTTTGATAATTGATTAAAACACCAACATGTTTTTCATTTTTTTCACAGTTATTATCTGAAAATTCTAACTGAGGATAATCAGTTTTTATTTTATTTCCCCATAAAGTAAAAACACGATCTATTTCTCTTATTAAAAGTATATTTAAATTTTTCCTTAATGAATCTGTATCACTAATGATCTTTTTTATCTCGTCAATGCTATCATCAATATGATTTTCTGATACATTTATCTCATTAAGAATATAATCATTTATTTGATCATTCATTTTGTTTTTTTCTTCCTCATATTTATTGAGAAATTCATTTTCTAAACTATCTTTATATTGATAAACAAAAGAATCAAAAACTTTATCATTTTCATTTATCTGTGGATAAACATCTTTTTCTAGCCATGTTAATATTTCACTTTCAAATGAAGACAATTGAAAATAAATATTATTATTTTCTTTATATTTACCAAGGCTCTCTGGTCGATAACTTTCTTTTTTATGCCCTGTTAAATATAAAACAAAAATATTTTCCTCTTGATATCCATCAGAAATAAATTGCTCAATATACCTTTCCAACTGCTGTTTTTGATCAGGTGCATTACAAACTTTATTTTCTATAATAATGGCATAAAAACCATCTTCAAGACTAATATCAACTCGATTTTTTTCTGTTTGAATTTTTATTTTTTTATAGTTAAAAATAATTTCCTTCTTCAGTACCTGCCTTAAAAAAGATGGAATGAATTTATACTTATTATCTTTCTTATTATTTAATATTTTCTTTAAAATAATACTGTGCTTATTCTCATTGATATTAAGCACATCAACTAAATTAGTAAAACATAAAAGATTATCTTCTAATTCATCATATTTTAGCGCTGTATTTTTTACTAATTTTATAATGGATGAATATTTGTTTTTTACTGATTCATCAAAAAAATTTTCCTGTTTATTATAATCAGTCATACACCCTCTTAAATTAAAAAGCCATCTCATGATGGCTTTTTAGATTAGATCAATTATAAACCGAAAACATTGACGTAAAATTCTTTGCCATCATCTGTACTTTCAATGGTATAAGTAATCGGAATTGAATTTTTACCGCCTTGACCTTCAAAAGAAAGTTCAGCAGCACATGAGTAAGTATCTCTCTTCTCATCATGCTCACGGGTACGTACGCTTTCTACTTTGATCTTAATTTGATCGATCAGTGCTGCCATTTTTTGGTCGCGTAATTCATCTTTAGTAATATCAATCACTAAATTTTTGGCTTCCGTGCTATTACAGTTAGGTGTTGCATCGCCACACCCTACTAAAGGCAATGCTAATGCTCCTAATAAAGCTAATTTTAAAAATTGAGTTTTCATGTTAATTAATTCTTCCTTGCTCACAAGATAAAATAATTTTTCAATATTTTACCTAATAATTATCTCGTCACAATATAGTGAGTTAACAGTTAGAATAAGATAATGATAGAAATTGATATTTTGGCGCTAATGCCATCATTAAGTAAAACCAACAAACTTTAACGCCAATATTAATGTACTTCGATTTCTTATTTGTTAATCACACCAAGAATATCAACTCGAATATTTCGTGTATCCGCTCTTCCTTTATCATCTACTGCACGAATACGATAGCGGCCACTCTCTTTAGGATACCACTCTATTGAGCGCTGATTTGTACTACTTCCTAGATAAGCCTCATCAACAAACCAATAAATAATATTGCTATCATTATCCGCTGTTGCATTAAATACAATTGATGTGTTTGGCGATGAAGAACGTCTTAAAGTATAGGTGGTATTACGTAATGGTGATAATATGCGAGGAGGCATTCCGAGAATAGCACTACCTCCATTTTTACAGTGAGTAGTTGAAGGAGGTGTTCGCTTTGGTAGCCCTGCCTGAGCAAATACTTTAGCTAAATCAGAAGGCCAATATTCAAACACTTCAATCTTAACCCGCTCTTCATTATATGGAGGACAGACAACTTCTCCCGTCGCTTTATCAATTGCTAGAGGCCGATAAACTGTATCAACTTTAATGGGTGATTTACCAGGAATAAACCATGTTTTACCTTTACGTTGACACCATGGCGTAGGTAAATTACCACTCGTTAAACAAACATCAACTTGTTTTATATTTTCAGGAAGTTTAAATCTAGGCTCTTTTAAGTTCGGATAATCTGCAATAATATTATCTATAATATTAAAAAATAGAGGTGCTGCTGCTTCAGCTCCGATTAATGCACTATTTCCTTTACCATCAAAATTACCTATCCAAACAATTAAAACATAAGGTCCAAAAACGCCACTACTCCATGCATCTCGAAATCCCCACGATGTACCTGTTTTCCAATAAATAGGTAATGCCGTTGATTTTTGTGCCAATGTATCACCAGGTCTTCGATGTTGGCTTAACATATCCAGTGTAATAAAACTCGCTTCTTCACTTAATAACTGAATGGGTTTCGCAATAGCATCCGTACTTTGCATTCTTAACGGTTTAAGTTTGCCTCTATTGGCTAATATTGCATAGAGCTTCGCTAATTCTTGTACTGTAATTTCACCGCCCCCTAACACCAGCGATAGACCGTAATGTCTCTCACTCGCCATATTGCTTATACCTGACATTTGTAGAAACTGGTAAAGGGTTGGATTTTTCAATTGAGCCGCTATCGATACAGCGGGAATATTTCGACTGTAATTTAACGCTTGAGTGGCAGAAATAGGTCCTAAAAAGCGTAAATCAAAGTTTTCTGGTGCATAGCTACCAAAGGTAGAAGGGACATCTTTTAAAATTGTTCGAGGATGTAAAATACCTTGTTCTAGTCCTAATGCATAGATAAAAGGCTTTAATGTTGAACCGGGTGAGCGCTTCGCATTAGTGCCATTAACTTGCCCATGAATATCAGCATTATAGTAATCAGCTGAACCAATCAACGCTTTAACCCCCATATCTCGTGTATCAACAAGGATCACAGAAGCATTTTTAACACCAAGATGTTTATTTCGTTCAATAAACGCATCAACTTGTTTCTCAACTAATCGCTGTAATGGGAGATCAAGCGTTGTAACTATATTAGTGGGTTTTCTTGGGTTAAACTTTTCCTGTTTTTCAATTTGCTCGATGAAATGAGGCGCTATATAGGGCATTTTTTCCGGCTGACGTAGCCGAAGTGGTAATTGAAACAATGCAGATAAATTGGCATCGTTAGGGTATTCTTCCAACCAATAATCATAAAGCTGATTACGCGTTTTCATTAAAGAAAGGCTAATACCATCACTATTTGGCTCGATCCGATAACTCGGTGATTGAGGTAATACGGCAAGTGTTAACGCTTCAGGTAATGTTAATTCTTTAGGCTTTTTATTAAAGTAAATCAGGCTTGCGGCACCAATGCTCTCTATATTTCGCCCATAAGGCGCATAGTTAAAATAGGCTTCTAAAATATCATGTTTTGAATAACTGAGCTCTAACTGAATGGCTCGCAATACCTGAATAAATTTGCCCCCGACTGTGCGTGTATTTAATTGCCAGTGCATACGAGCAAGCTGCATGGTGATTGTTGAACCACCTTGCAATCGTTCACCATAAATATAACTAACAAAAAAACCACGAATTAAACTGTAAGGATTAAATCCAGCATGATAATAGAACCACCGATCTTCATATCGCATGGCACTATTTATCATCAAGGGCGAAATATCGTCTAAATCCGTCCACAATCGATAACGTTCATCATTAGCCAGTGTTAAACGTAGTAAATTTCCATTGCTATCATAATAGGCCGTTGAAGATAAAAAACCTTCTGAGAGTGCAGGATGTGGAAAAAGGCGAAACCCTACACAAAAGAGGATAACTAAAAAACCTCCCATCAATATATTTTGTAAAACTCGCTTGCTTCTCGTCATTTTAAAACAACCAGAAACAAGCACCTGAAACTTCAATTAGTTTCATTTTACATTACCATTATTTTGTCTCTGTTTATTGACCGTCATAACACCTTTACCTATTGCTAAAGCTTGTATTTCCCTGTCATACATAGCTTCAGCAAATGCTGGCGGTATAGCGAATATTCCCGAATTAGTGGCTTTAATTTGATAGACAAACTCTTGTACTTGTTGAGTCGCAGTACCATAAATAATGACACGATCTTCTCGAATATCGCTGTATTCTGGTGACCATCGCGTTCCTTTAGTTCCCGTTGGTGATAACCATTCGACTTCAGAGTTATCCACATCGTCCATTGATTGTTGTACGACTTCAAAGCCTCCGGGCAGTAAGTCCACCAGCACAACATTATTCACACCTTGTTTTGCATTCGCTCTAATTTTTATATGTACATAAAGCTTTTCACCTAAGGTTGCGCTATTAACAACCTCACCTTTTTCATTCACATAATCACGAGAAATTTCTAATCCTCGTGAAATTGCTTTTTTAGGCGGTTCGCTATCAAAACCAGATTGTGTGACAACATACCAAGCCGCATTATTCGTTGGATTATTAAATAAGATCTCTTTAATACCCGCTTTAAATTGACCTATCGCAGTGGCATTTATCATAGATGAAATAACAATAGGTGGGTTTTCACCACTTTTTACGCTCACTGTTAATGGCTGAGTTGGCGTTGTCATATTTTGGATCTGTTTAGTGTAATACTCTAATGCCAAGATACTCATTGCAGATGATTGCGTGGTATAGCGCTCTTCCTTAAAACTCATTACCATATTTTCCAGTAGTTGTGGCGGAATATCTCGCGCTTTTTCTGGGAAATGCTTCACAATCAAATATAGCCTTGTACTGTCTTGGATCAGAGGATCTAAATAGTTATGTGACCACCACGCTTTCCTATAAGCTTTACTTAGCTCTTGCCATGTAGGTTTTAATAACTCATCCGCTTGTTTATCCATTTTCAGCATTTTGTAAGAAGCCGCTAAATATAAAGCGCCTAAGTCACTCTGCCATGTTTTTGGGTAATTTTTTTGCATTCGTGTTTGGATCGCTGCAATTTCCCCCGTAGTCACCTTACCTTGACGTGTTAATAAATAAACAGCGAAAGCACGCATTCTCAGTTCGTCTTGATTATTCAATCCTGTATTGACGGCCAGCTTAGTTAAGTATTCGTTGGATGATCGTAAAAGTGTTTCAGAAACAGGATAATTCGCTTCTTGTGCCTCAAGTAAGAATTGAACGACATATAAAGTCACAAATGGATCCGTTGATGGTGTTGAACGCCATGTTCCAATAGCACCTTGACCATTTTGACGAGTCAGTAATGTCGCCATAGTCTGTTCAAGTTGAGTACGAATTTTATCTTGTGAATATATCGTCTTCATTTCAGGATTACGTTGATGGAATAGCAACGGTATTGCCTGACTTGTTATTTGCTCTGAACAATTATAAGGATAATTAGCAAGGTATTGTGCCAATGCACTGCTTAGTACTAAAGGCGAGTAAGAAACACGTGCATCCCTTTTTGCATACTCATCATACATTTGGCGAATAGACGTAACACTCTGCTCTTTACCATCCATACGGCCTAAGCTTGATTGAGTACGATAAGCTGAAGCTGGACGAATAGAGAGATTTACTGTTCTCTGGGTAACTTTGCCATCCGCATTCACTGAGAACGTAATAGCACCATTACCCAATTGTGATTTTGCTTTTAGTCTAAAGGAAACAACCGTTTCTTTTTTCTCACCTAATGTCAGTTGATAACGGTTCTGTCCGATAACCTCTAATTGAGGCTCTGGTGTTATCGTCACATCGAGTTTTGTTGCTGTACCGTTAAGATCTGTTTGGTTATTTGCAATCCCTAAAGTGACATCAAATTCATCATTAGGCGCCACTGTTGTAGGAATATGAGGACTTAATACAAAATCATCACGTACAGTCGTATAGCGTTGCATATTCCCGATACGAGTTGGTGTAACGGAAACTGCCATGACTCTTATTTTGCCATTAAAATACTCTGGCACTTTATAGTTAAAAATAGCTTCGCCATCAACTTCCGTAATACCAGACCAATAAGCAACAGGCGCTTCTTTCTTGCGTTTAAATGGATTCAGATAGAGATCAACGGCTTCCCCTGCATCCCCTCCTGGCGCTGAAGCCAATGACATCATTTTGCTAAATTCAGGTAGAATAAGATCCAGTATTTGCGTGCTTTCAACTTCTAATGAACGTTTACGGAAGAAGTAATCCAATGGATCTTTTAATTTATATCGAGCAACTTGCAAGATACCTTCATCAACGGCAAAAACCGCAACTTGTTGTGAGGTATCTGTTTTTACTGTAATCGGTAAGGTATCACCCGGTTTAATAACATCTGGTGACTCTAATTCAATTTGAGCTTGGTAATTTTCACGACTTATTTTAAACGGCACAACCCCATAACTAAGAGGGCTCATGAATATTTCATCAGAGTTTATATCTCTAACAAATTGAACATTGATATATCCATTGCCTTCCAATTCTGCAGGTACTCGGATTTTTTGTACCGAATTTGTTGTTGAAGATGTAAACCATTGCCAAGAATACACCTTGTCCTTTTCTATCGTGATAATACCACTCCCCACATAAGGGGCATTAATAGCAATTTCGATCTCTTCATCCGTTTTATATGTGTCTTTATTTAAAGTGAGTTGTAACTCCGCTTCGCGATCAAGTGAGCGAGTCACATTCGCATTACCCGCAACAGTATAATTAATGCGATTAAGTACACTGCCCTCTTTATTTTTGATTAATAATACAAAGTTACCTGGTGTTTGTGTTTCTAATGCAAAAGAGCTTCCCTTTTCATTAATAGAAAAAGGAACATCATCAATAAATACTTCTTTAAGTTTAGATTGATATTTATAAACGCCTGAATTTTGTCGAGTTAAAACAGAGAGATACTTTTTCTCATAGCGTTCTAGTGTTAATGACTCTTGAGAAATTTGTGTTAATGTTGGATCAATCGCAATAAAAGTAAGGTTCCGCTGTGCATTTTGATTAATATAATCAAGCGTTCCATCGGCTTTTACACCAATCAGATAATCATGAGGAGATACCATAACACGCGCAGCTGCTGTTACAGAACGACCGCTCCCCGCATCAAACGCTTCAGAGATAAGTTGTAATTGATAAGTAGCATCATCATAAGATGTTAAACCTAAATCAATCTCAGCTAGCCCTTCTGCATTCGTTGTTGTTTCTTCTAAATCGGTTTCAAAGCTGTCGTGATTACGACGGTTTTCATAAAAACGATAATCAGAATAACGTGAAAAATTAGGATAAATTGGCCTTAAAGTTAATTTGGAAACAACACGTCTATCTTGTGCTGGAGTACCAAATAAATTTTGTACATCGATTGAAGCTTTTAATTCAGAAGGTTTCACCCATCCCTGTTGTCTATCTGGCGTCAGATTAAGTGCAACTTTAAGTAAGTCAGGTTCAAACTCTTTAACCATAATCGTTGTACTACCTAATAAACTAGCATCTTTATTATTTTTACCGACTAAATAGAGATAGATATTCCAATCTCCAGTAGGCGAATTTTCTGATGTGGTATAGTTTAATTCGTTGAAACCAAATTCGTTTAATACCATTGATTGATTTAACATCAATGTATTACGAGGATCTCGAATTTCAACGCGTAAAGGGATACCTTCCAAGGCTGTTTTCCAGTCAAAGGTACGTGTAATAAGGCCAATATTGAACGTTTCACCCGGTCGATAAACGCCTCTATCCGAAAATAAGAAACTATCAAGAGTACGGGGATCTTTTGGTGTATCATCACCATAAATATTAAAGCGAGATAGGCTGAGTTTCCTATCGTAATAAGCATCTGTTGGTAAAAATGAAATATCGCCCTCTTTTTCAACTAAAAAAAGAACAGCGGTCTGCTCATTTCTAAAATCTTTAAGATTAGGAAAAGCGACATGACCATCAGCGCGAGTCGTTTTACTCAGTAATGTTGTTCCATTTTTAGCAATAACGGAGACTTTCGCATCACTAACGGGCGCACCGTTATAGATAGATTGTACGAAGACATCTCGAGAACCATCAATCGATGATTTAGCGATGATCCCTAAGTCAGTGACAACAATAAAGCGTGCATCAGAAACTTCTTCATCTTCGTCATCTTCATAATACTCGTCGTCTTCATCGTCTGGTCTTGATGCTTTATTCGGATCCCAAGCAGTCAGTTTTAATAAAAATATTCCACGTTTAGCATTAGGATCAGCAGATAAATAACGGCTTAAATCAATCCCTTTATACTGAATTTCACCTTTATTTTCATCATCCAGCGCGGTTTGATACGTAAAATGCTCAGTAAAATACTCATCATTGAGACGATTAAAGTTTGTTGATGTAAAATATTTATCTTTAAAAGAAACGATGTGTTGTAACTGACTTGGAATAACTCGTTTTATATCAAGTTGTAGCCCGGGTAAATTGCGAGCTGAAACAGTGATCTGCTTATCCCCTGTCATGGCAAGCAAAGCACCTTCAGACACAAAGTTCAACATTTTCGGATAATCAGGCACACTGACGATTTGATAGCGATCTTCTTTTAATTGATATCCGCCCACAGATATTATCCCGCTAGGGATTTTGACCAATATGTAGCGATAAGCTGGCGCATTGTATTTAAAAGCAAAACTAGCTTGGTTTTCTTGCTCATTATCATTCATCTCAAGTGTTAACTTCTCTGACTGAGCAAGAATAGTTTGACTGACATCATTCAGGTTCCAATCGTAATAATCGTCTTCATCTTGGCGAATATCCGTATTTTCTAATTCTAAATTGTGTTGAGGTAATAACCACGCAGAAACTTCGTTTTTTATCTCTTTTTCATTTAATTCATCACTTAATGAAATGATCAGTACCCGCGCATCTTTTCCATTTTCAGACTCAACCAGCTCACTTTCTATATTTGAAATATTCAGGCTATATAGACTGGGGATCTCAACATAATATGTTTTTTCTTTTGATGTTGTATTCGCTGTTACTGTTGTGGCAATACCGGGGTCAATTTTAAGAAAAACCTTACTATTAATATCTTTTAGCGCTAATTGCTCTGAGTGAACCCAAGCCGTTAATTTTTTATTATCGTAATTGATGGTGTATTTCAGCTTTTCATTGTCGCCATATTTCATTGAAAGGCGTTTTTCAAAACTCTGAATATCAACAGGCGCGTTAAACGAGATCTTAATTATGGCATGTTTTTGGGATGGATTTTGTGGATCTTGATAAAACTCACTATTCCCTAAATGATAGTCAAAAGGGGCGGTTTTAAACTCATACTTGTTTGATTTTAACGAAAACTGTGGTGCTAATAATTTAGTTTCATCAAGTTGAATTTGATATTCTCTGCCCATAGCGAAAGGTTTCTTGGCGGTAAAAACAAGGGTTGAGCCATTTTGCCACTGCCAGTTACCATCAACCGAAGGTGTTAATGTCACACCTTCAGTGACTTCTTTATCAATAAGCGTAATCGGTGCCGCAGACCGAGAAAATGATAAAATGATTTTCTGTGATTGAGGCTTATCATTTGCATAATCGATTTGTTCTGGACCGATAAGTTTCACATTAACATTTTGTACAACGATAGGTGCTACATCGATAGGAACGGGTCGATTGAGATAACTGTGATAACCATAATAGCTACCAAATGACGCAGCAATAAGAAAAATAATAGAGCCTAATGCAGTTTTAGGGTGACTCACTATACCAGACTCAATTTTTCGTAAATGATGGGTTACAACGTCAATCCAGACGGGCGTACTCCATTGTATTTTCCCTATAAATGGGCGAAGTATCTTCTCTAAAAAACGAATACAAAAAACAATGATCCATCCCAGTAAACGGATCAGTTTAAAAGGGAGAGAAAGTAAAAAACGTAGTACGTCCATATAGATAGTCCTATATTGCGCTGATAAAAACACATTTTCTTATCAGTAAAATTAAGCCAAAGCGCAAAAATAAATAGCAATACAATAATAAAACAGGTTCCAATTTAAGAATAAATACTTATCATTAATTTAGAATTTAGTTATATAAAGACAGATTACATTCTTAATATTTTTTTCCTAGCATTCCATGCTATTTCAAGACTCTTCTGAGCATGCCTTTGGAACATCGTTTTCTAACCATCATTTAATGCTTAATAAAAAAACAAATTTTTCCAAGAAAAATCGCACTATAAAAGTGCGATTTATATTTTAATAACGTAAATATTATTTTGCTATTAAAGAATTATAATTCTGTATCAAGTATTTATACTGATTTGAAATCGTATCTATGTTACCTGATATATCTTTATTCTCCTTGAGTTTTTTCTCTAATACTTTTAACTCAATAATAAGCTGTTGATACCATTTTAAATATTTTTGAACCGAATAATCAGTGCCTTTCATATTTTCTTTATTCATCAATGCTTCATTACCAAATAATTTTTCTAATTCAATTGATTGTGCTTCAATTTTGGTAATTGCCGCAGAAAGTGCAGCTACATCAATTTTATCGGGATTGATTGAATCAAGTGTATTCGTTACTGTATCCAATGATTGCATAATTTGATAACGAACAACTAAGCCTGCCTTTTTCACTAATTCAAGTTCTTCAATATGCATTGCTTGATAATAGTTTTCATATGCCTCAGTGGCTTTTTCTTTATCATCAATTAGTTTGATATAAGCATTTCTCACATCTTCATACAAAGTATTTGCTTGTGCAAAATCATCTAAGCGATAAGTTTCTTTTACAACGAGATAATCGCCAAGTTTCAATAATTTTCCATATAAATCAACATAACTCTCACCATAAGCATTACCCACAACATCTAATTCTGGGAGTGTAGGAGGAAGTGTTTTCATAAATTCAAAAGATCCTTGGACGGTTTCTGCACCCGATTCACTCAAATGTATAGAGAAAACATCTCTTACTGACATGATAGTACTACTTGCTTTCAATCTCTTTATTTGATCAGTTTCAGTCTCAATCACTTTAAAAGGCGTTAAATCAATTGTTTTACCTTTGTCAGAACTTAAATTTTCTAGCACCTTCTTGGTATTATCTAAAAGATCAACATTAATTATGCCTGCTGGTCTGCCCGTTTTTTTCTGCATAATGGGGCCAAAATCTTCATTAAACGCGGCTAACCACAAGTTACCTTTCTCAGTTTTTTGACTAAATTGAACTTCATCGGATTGAATATTTTCTGACTCAGGCTTAGATTGTGTTGTTTGTTCTGTCTTATTTTTATCTTGTGAAGGTGTTCCTGTATTTGAATTATCACAACCAACGACTGATATTAATAAAAGACTTATTATCGATGCCAATATACTCTTTTTCATAATCCCTCATTATATTATTAAGTAGCAAACTCGCTATAAACTATAATGAGTTTAATAATTAATGACTATTATTTATTAATTTTATTTGAAGTATAACAACAACTCTCTTTATAAGAGTATTGTAAGTTGATTAGTAACGTATATTTACTTAAATATAACGTTATATATTTATAAATATTTTTTAATGCATTTATAAATATCCGATATTCGCTATTTTCAATTCTTTCTTTTAACGTCGAGATAATGTGTTTTAATATAAAACCAATAAACTCGGTGCTATCGCTAAAATAGCCCCAAAACCTAGCCTGATATTCTTGTTAATAACCTCTTAGGTAGAAAAGATGTCTTCGAGCTATCAACCATTAGAATGTCTTGAAAAGCAAACGATTATCAATGCAACAATAGAAGGCTCTAAAAGCGAGTATACAGTGATTTTTGATGGTTCAGGGCGGGAAGGTAAGCCATCGGTCTTATGTAGCTCCAGACAGCCTTACAAAGCATGAATATTCAAAAGCATAGAGGTGTGGCGACAGAACGACTACTCATAGGTTTAAATGCTGTTTTAATAAAAAATACCAGCAAATCAAACAATAAATAATCAGCTTTAAATGGATATGCAAAAAGATGTGTAATCTTGTGCTCAATCTCATTAGATAGCGTCGTTTGGTGTTTTTTTACCAATTGTGGTTCAAAAAAGCCATTGCGGTCGCATAGGGTTGCTAGCTCAAAGTTACCTGTTGGGGTTTTAATCGTCTTTTTGGTAGTCCCATTTCGATGATTAGTTTTAATGTCATTGAAGTAAATGAGAGTCTAATTCGGCGGATAATGCGCCTCTGTTGACTGTTTAATTAATGGGGGCAGGATGCGGTCAAAGCCTGCCCCTCTTGAAGTGCTTTTAGGGCTTTATCAAAATCGAAAGGTTGTGTTATCAGTCATTTCTTTTTGAGGTAGTTTACTGGAATGACACAGAATTTCTAACACGCCCTTTAATCGTTTTACCATATCAAATCAGACAACTGATTACTTATTTGCTTCTTTTTTTAAAGTCTCAAATTGTGCTTGATTTAAGCCAAAATCACCAAATTTAAGTAACGCAGGATCATGGAAATCGCTACCTCCACTTTTTAGCAAACCAAATTTATTGGCATAATTTTGGGTCAATTCATAGTCGATAGGCTTCATTCTAGAGTGGCTTATTTCTAATCCTTTCAAACCAAACTGAACATATTTTTCTATTTCATCATAGTTACCATAGACACACGGATGAGCAAGTATAGGAATACCACCATCTTGTAAAATAGCAGCAATACCTTCATTAACAGGGATATATCCCATTTTTAAATCCGTTTCTATTTTTGTTTTAGATCCAAAAAGTTGTTTATAGCGCTCTTTGGTCATTTCCTCGGGATACTTTTCTCTCAATGCTTGGAATATATTCATTTTAAAAACAATATTATATTTTGAAAACTTTTTCGCATCTTCATAACAAATATCATAGCCTTGTTGATTGAGAGATAATATTAATTCTCGGTGAAACTGATCACGACAGTTGAGTGTGTTATCACACAACTTGTCAACGTTGGGCGTTTTTTCGTTAAGCCAAAGCCCCACTACATGGACTTTCTTATAGACGTCAAAGTCATAACAACTCATTTCAACACCTTTGACGATATTTAATCCAAGACGCTCCCCTTCACGGTAAATTTCATCGTAATGATTGGTTGTATCGTGATCAGTAATAGCTATAGTCTTAATACCGTTTCTAAACGCATTTTCAAGGACATCTTTTATTTCACAAACACCATCACTATGGTTTGTGTGAACATGTAAATCAGCATAAATCATAAAGAAGTACCTCTATTAATTCTTCCATTATAAATGGTCGTGCAATAATAGTGACTCGTAGTAAGCTAGATAACACCGTATTTAACCCACAGTAAGTAAAACTGTATTTTGGTCGACATGTTTTTTATCAGTCTGAACAACGTCTAGCTTATGATCATCATTAGTAATGATGATCATCGTTGTTGGATCATAGCCGGCAGCTATTATCGCATCTAAATCAAATTCAATTAGCGTATCGCCTTTTTTAACTTTCTGACCTTTAACTACACAGCATGTGAAGTGCTGTCCTGCTAAGTTAACAGTATCAATCCCCACATGGATCAACATTTCGATATTGTTAACTAGTGTTAAGCCAATCGCATGACCAGAAGAAAAGGTAATATCAACAACGCCATCTGCAGGTGCAATCACTTTTCCTGTTGTGGGGATAATTGCAATGCCAGGTCCCATAATGCCAGAGGCAAATGTTTCATCATTAACTTCTGAAAGTGCAACCGTTTTACCTTGAAGTGGTGAAATTAACCCAACCGGTAATTTATTATCAGGTGTTTGTGGTTTTTTGTTGGTTGATGCAGCTTGTTTATTATTTTCTTCTTCGTCACGGATTGGATCGTCAGTAGGATCATCAAAACCAATAATAAGCGTTGCAATAAAAGTGGCTACACTGGCAATCAATAAGGTAATTATTGCATTTACCACTTGGTTATCCGTATCAGATATCCACATTGGTAAACTTAATAAGCCCGGAGTGACATAAACGAATGCTTTTAACTTAACAATACCGGCAAATAATCCCGCAATAGCACCACCAATCATACAAGCGTACATTGGTTTTTTCAGTTTCAGGTTCACACCGTACATAGCAGGTTCAGTTATACCACCAAAAAAGGCGGTAATACTGGCAGAAAAAGCTAATTGTTTTAATGTTTTGTTTTTAGTACGAACAGAAACAGCTAAAGAAGCAGCAGCCTGAGACATATTAGAACATAGCGCCATCACACGAATAATGGGGTCAAAACCTTTTTGCTCCACTAACATAATACTGACGGGACTAAGTGCTTTATGCATACCAATAGACACTAGCCATGGATAAATGGCCACTAATAATGGAATAGCAATAAAGCCAGTATGCTCTTGGATTAAGATCACCCCATCAGCAATTAATTGCGCGAACCATGAAGTGACAGGACCAACCGCAATCAACGCAATTGGCGTAGAAACCAAAATCACCAATAATGGCACCATAAACACTTTAACCATTTCTGGCACAATTCGAGCAATAAATCGTTCTATATAAGACATCATCCAGACAGTAATTAAGGCAGGGATCAGCTGAGATGAATATTTAACCAAAGCAACAGGAATATGCATAAACTCAACAGGCTCACCGGCTTTAACTAAGCTTGTCCATTCAGGACTGACCATCGCTAAACAGACCATCGCAGCTAAATATTGGTTACAATTAAATATTTTCGCTGCCGAGAAACCAATAAATACCGGCATAAAATAGAAGGCCGTATTAAAGATAAAGTTAAGGATATAATAGGTTTGGTCACTTTTATCCAACCAACCGAGCATCGTTAATACAATTAGTAAAACTTTCCCCATACCGGCACCCGCTAACAGAGGGATAACCGGAGCGATAGAGCCAGTAATTGCTGATAATACTTTATTTACGATAGACTGTTTCTTCTGGTCTTTATTATTATCATGAGGAATATTATTTGTTTTTATCATTTTTGTTAGTTCATTAAATACTTTATCAACATCATTACCGATAACCAGTTGATATTGTCCTCCCTTCATCACGTCAGATAATATTTTACTATTCGCTTTGGCTTTTGAAGGATCAATTTTATCTTCATTATGTAATGTAAAACGTAATCGAGTGGAGCAGTGTACTAATGACTTTATATTATCCTCGCCACCAACAATAGCGAGAATTTGTTTTGCAAATTCTTTATAATTCATAATATTGCCTTTTATTTATTCTGTAAAAATAAATTAAAGATATATGGATAGCGTTGGTTATCACCTAACCAACTAAATTTAAATGATTTATTATTACGGCATGTTTTTTATTTATTCATCTTTTTATTATCCTCTGCAATTTTTGCAATATGGATTATTAGATATAAAATTTCATTGTCATCTAAGGTGCAATTATATTTATCTTTAATAAATTTACTTATTTTTAAACAGCACATATAAGGTTGATGGTACTTGTCTTTTATTATATCGAGTAACTCATTTTCTAAAGGCTCATGATCATTTTCAGGTTGTGAAAATAGTCGGATGGAGAAATAGCGAAGATGTGTCACAAAACGACGATAATTTAACGACTCTATGTCGTACTCTATATTTAAATAATATTTAACTATATTAGTAATGCTTTGGATAAAGTGGGTCACTTTGTAGGTTTGCTGAATATTATCGTTTGTTCTAATACTGGCAATATGTAATGCAATAAATCCTGCTTCATCTTCTGGCATTGAAATATTAAATCTATCATTAATTAATTTTAAACCATAAAGACCAATATCAAACTCTTCACAATAGAAATTTTTTATCTCCCACAATATTTTATTTCTTATAAAAGTCCCTTCTTTATACCGTTCAATACTGGCTTGAATATGGTCGATCAATGCAATATAGATACTATCTTGTGTATCTAAGGTCATTTTTTCTTTTGCATACTGAATAATATTGTCTGCTATTTCTACGTAATCTAACGTAATATTCGATAAAAGGTCGAGCACTCTCTGCGGACAATTTTTAGGGCTTAAGATAAATTTTTTAGTTATTTGTTCAGATGTTATCTCATCACCTACTTTTTTAGCGTAGGCAATCCCTTTTCCCATGACGATAATTTCTTTTTCTGCTTCATCCAGAGAGATCACAACACTGTTATTTAATATTTTTTTAATTTTCATGTTCATCTGGCATGCTCAAAAATTTTCTTTTATTAAGGCTTAAAAACGCAAAAACCCATTTGTAGACAAAAAAAGACTTTTTCATCTACAAATGGGTTTTGTGTAGTAAGCTAGGTACTATTACAATCCCTACGTTTACTGGGGAAGTTAACATGGGATTTTTATATCGTCAAACTTAACACGGCAAAGTTAGTAATAGATCACAAATAACCACGGATTATATTTGAGTTACAACTAGAGAAATGCAATAGACTTATGCTAGTAATGAGGCAAAAGGAGATAAAACCTATAAAGGTAAAATATCTTAATACCAATTGCACAGCAAAATACACATTCACAGAACATCATAAAAATGAGCCAACACTCACAAACGAGATAAACTTCAATACGTTAAGAAAGACGACACCATGACTGACAGCCAAAATTTCGAATCCCCCCCTCCATGATGCATGGGTGTGTCAGTATTGATATATAACGATATTTATTAATTTTTCAGCAAAACCTACAATTCAACCTACACTTAATTAATCCGTTGATTTATAGGTAGTTATTATTTTATTTAACCTAGCCAGCGCTTATACTCTAAATAATTCGAGGTGCAGCTAGGCGACAAGTGAATGAGTCGCTAGGAGCATACATAAGTATGTGACTAGTGAGAATGAACACAGTCAACAACGCTGCAACTTGAAGTATGACGAGTATAAAATGAATAGATATGATGTATCTAATAGCGAAGGAAAATTTGCTGATGGTTCTGATGAAGAAGTGCTAGCTAATAAGCTAGGGCTTTCAAACGTTGATGATATCAATGATGCAGAGCTTGTCCTGTTAGAAAAACTGTATCAAGTCATTTTTGAAGAACAATTTCCCACTGAGCAAATTACCGTATCACTTATTCAGCGTTGGCACCGCCAATGGTTAGGGAATGTTTACGAGTGGGCTGGTCAGTTACGTACGGTGAATATTAGCAAGGGTGGCTTTATGTTTGCCCCTGCGAGTCGTGTTGCAAAGTTACTTGCTCAATTCGAGAAAGGATATTTAGCGAAATACACGCCCTGCACCAACATGAGCCGAGAACAAGCCATAGAAGCTATTGCCACAGTACATGTGGAATTAATTCTGATACATCCCTTTAGGGAAGGAAATGGACGCTTATCGCGTTTACTCGCAGATGTGATGGCAGTACAAGCTGGTTTCCAGCCGTTAGACTATGAAAGTTGGACTCAACACCCCGAGCAGTATATCGCAGCAATCCACGCAGGGTTAAACCTTAACTATAAACCCATGAAATATTGGGTTAATGAAGCCTTAAAAGAAAACTAAATCGCCAGTTTCAAATGTCCAAACTTCTCACGTTTCGCTTTCATTTCTTCTTCAAGGCGACGGGACTCTTGCCCTGTTTCAATCGCCGTAGAGGTTGCTACCGAGCGAATAAGCTGCTTGCGAGTTGGTTTTGTTGATTGAATTAATTCATTCTTTTTCATGGTAGTCTCACTTCAAACAGGCGATAGTGCATTTTATCACCGTTAGTTTATATGACAACCAACAGTACAGTTATCCATACCGATTAACGCCCTGAAAACGGTGACATCCTGACGTTTGCGTAATAAGTTTCTGGATTTGCGGGGCGCATACAGTAAAGCCTTCATACTTTGCAAGTGCGTGCGGGCGGAGGCAAGGCGCACCGCTGGAAGTTGTGAAACAATACGTGGCTGATGATCCTACGGGCTTCTTAAGCCCGACCCAATTCCCCTCCCACCTTATGTCAGTAGGAGTACCTTTTGGAGGTAAAAATGGTATGATGCCGTATAATGTTTGTGAAATAAAACTAGATATAGTTCAACAACTAGCACCCACAAACGGGATAAACTTCAATACGTTAAGAAAGACGACACCATGACTGACAGCCAAAATTTCGAATCCCACACCCCCATGATGCAACAGTATCTTAAGCTAAAGGCAGAGCACCCAGAAATCTTACTGTTCTATCGTATGGGTGATTTTTATGAACTGTTTTTTGATGATGCTAAAAAAGCCTCTCGCTTATTAGATATTTCATTAACAAAACGAGGTCAGTCGGCAGGTCAACCTATTCCTATGGCGGGTGTTCCGCACCATGCTGTTGAAAACTATCTGGCTAAATTAGTTCAATTAGGAGAGTCCGTCGCGATTTGTGAACAAATTGGCGATCCGGCAACCAGCAAAGGCCCTGTTGAGCGCAAAGTTATTCGTATCGTTACACCAGGTACGGTCACTGATGAAGCTTTACTTGAAGAACGCCAAGACAACCTTTTGGCCGCTATTTGGCAAGATAAAAATGGCGCTTTTGGTTATGCCACTTTAGATATCACATCTGGACGTTTTCGAGTAACAGAAATGCCTGATAGCGAAAGTATGGCAGCAGAGCTGCAACGCACTCACCCAGCTGAGCTACTCTATCCTGAAACCTTTGAATCAATGGCATTAATTGAACGCCAGCAAGGCTTACGTCGTCGTCCGATTTGGGAATTTGAACCAGAAACCGCAAGGCAACAACTGAATCTGCAATTTGGCACTCGTGATTTAACGGGCTTTGGTGTTGAAAATGCACATTTGGCACTCTGCGCTGCAGGATGCTTATTACAATATGTGAAAGATACACAACGCACCGCATTACCTCACATCCGTAACATCACGATGGAACGCCCTCAAGATTCAATTATTCTAGATGCGGCAACCCGTCGTAATCTCGAATTAACACAAAATCTTGCGGGAGGTACTGATAACACACTCGCATCAGTGCTTGATCTTTGTGTTACTCCCATGGGAAGCCGTATGCTGAAACGTTGGATACACTCGCCTTTGCGCCAACGTGAACAACTTATTAAACGCCAAGATGCAATTAGTGCATTACAGCCTCTCTATTTTGAACTGCAGCCTTTTTTACGACAAATTGGGGATTTAGAGCGAGTTTTAGCACGTTTAGCACTTCGTTCAGCACGACCTCGTGATCTTTCTCGTATGCGCCATGCTTTCCAGCAATATCACGATATTCACCAAGTGCTTGAACAAACCAATATGCCTTACATTAAAGAATTACAAAAGCGTATTAGCCAGTTCGATGAATTATGTGAATTACTTGAACATGCCATAGTTGAAACACCACCAGTATTAGTACGTGACGGTGGTGTTATTGCTTCTGGTTATAATGCCGAATTAGATGAATGGCGAGCATTAGCCGATGGTGCAAGTGATTACCTTGATAAACTTGAAATTCGCGAACGTGAAAAATGGGGTATTGATACACTTAAAGTGGGCTTTAATGGTGTACATGGCTATTACATTCAAGTCAGTCGTGGACAAAGCAATTTAGTGCCGATGCACTATGTTCGTCGTCAAACGTTGAAAAACGCTGAACGTTACATCATTCCTGAATTAAAAGAGTATGAAGACAAAGTATTAACGTCTAAAGGTAAAGCATTAGCTATCGAAAAAATGCTTTATGAAGAGATTTTTGAAAAGCTATTACCTCACCTTACAGCATTACAAATTAGTGCTGAGGCTTTAGCTGAAACAGATGTTCTCTCTAACCTTGCCGAGCGTGCTGAATCATTAAATTATACTCGCCCAGAATTAAGTGAGAAAACAGGTATTCAAATCACAGGGGGACGTCACCCTGTTGTTGAGCAAGTCCTTAGCGAACCTTTTATTTCAAACCCATTACAATTAGCGCCTCAACGTCGTTTATTGATCATTACAGGTCCAAATATGGGAGGAAAAAGTACTTATATGCGTCAAGCCGCATTAATTACTTTACTCGCTTATATTGGTAGCTTTGTACCAGCGGAAAAAGCCTTAATTGGTCCAGTCGATCGTATCTTTACGCGTGTAGGTGCTTCTGATGATCTTGCTTCTGGACGTTCTACTTTTATGGTTGAAATGACAGAAACAGCCAATATTCTGCATAATGCGACAGAAAACAGCTTAGTTTTAATGGATGAAATTGGTCGAGGTACATCCACTTATGATGGATTATCTCTAGCTTGGGCTTGTGCTGAAAACTTAGCAAATCGCATAAAAGCGATGACTCTTTTTGCAACCCACTATTTTGAATTAACCACACTACCTGAAAAACTTGAAGGTACTGCAAACATTCACTTAGATGCCGTTGAACATGGCGATACGATTGCTTTTATGCACAGTGTTCAAGAAGGTGCAGCAAGTAAAAGCTATGGTTTAGCCGTCGCATCGTTAGCAGGTGTACCAAAAGAAGTGATCCGGCGCGCCAAGCAAAAATTAAAAGAGCTTGAAATGTTATCAGGCAACTCAGGCGCTGGTCATGTTGAAACATCACAACTGATGTTATTAACAGAAGCGGAACCTTCAGAGGTTGAATTAGCGTTGGATAAAATAGACCCTGATGCACTCACACCTCGACAAGCCTTAGAACAACTTTATCGTTTAAAAGAGATGATAAAATAAGTCATACTGCTAAATATAAAAAATGGCGCTATGTTTATTTTCATAGCGCCATTTTTATAACGTTTTAATCAAAAATAAATATGCCTTTAATTAATTAAAGTATGGCTATATTTTAAACGCTCACCTAACAGTAATAACGTATCTTCATCACCATAGTGATCAAATAAACGAATAAATGAAGATAACGCTGGGTTAAACATCATATCATCAGTGATTTTTTTATAATAAGTATAATCTTTTGTTTTAAATGAAAAAATTAACGTGACTTCATCATCATTATAACCTTTATTTAAGATTAAATAATCATGACTTACCATCAAACCACTCAAATATTTATAACCACTTTCATAGAAAGTTACTAAATTCCCATCAAATTGACGTTGAACAACAGAATAAAGATCACGAGATGCATCTTGAGTAATAAGATAGATATCACCTTTATCATTTTGAGCAACTTCTTTTACCCGCAATGGTAGCCAACGTGTTTTTGTCACTTCTTTACTGATTAAATTTAGCGTAATTTCTAACGTGTTTGTTGTGTAATGATGATTGTAAAAAATGACAAGAGAATCGCCTGAAAGGGCATAATGAAATTGTGTAAACTCACCAAAATCTTCTGCATAATATTGCTTCACCAGATCTTCTGTATTAATAGAATATTCCCAACTCTCCCCTTCATCTAAACTTGTTAGTATCGTTTTATTATCAACTAATACTAATTGTGATGTGGATTCTGAATATAATAATTTTCCACCGATAAGCGCTAAAGGAAAACGATAATAACCACCGTTAGCCTCTTGCCAAGGAATTAAATCGGCTACTGTAAACTCTGCTAAATCTATATGTTGGCGCCCCTGCTGTGTAAATAAAACACATTTATCAAGAACACAATAAGCGTTATAAAAGCTACCTTTGCCTTGTGATACAAAGCGAGTGCCTTCTTTATCAGAAAAATACAGCGTATATTTTCTCTGATCATCTTGGCGATGAAGTCGACCATAAATATCTACGTCATATCGCCCACTATCGGATTCACTCTTAATTAATATCCCACTAGAAGTATAAAAAACCTTACGCGAATTATAATGAGAATAAGGATATGAAGATAACTCAGAAGAGTTTTCATTTTTCCATTGCCACTTAGAGGCAAAGCCATGAAAAAGTACACCATAAAAAAGCAGTAAGCTTAAAATAAATAAACTTGTAATAATGATAAAAGGCTTACGGAAAAAAGGGTTCATTGACGCAGCTCCGTAATATATACCGGTTGTTTGTTTTCAACACATTGCTGCTGAAGTAAAAAATGAGTTTGATAACTGCTATTACCTTTTTCTGATAACAAAATATAAAGGTTTGAAAACAATGCAGTTAAAAAGGCAAAGCCGGTTATGATTAAGCTATAAATAATACCTATTCCTAAAAGGGAATCCCCCATAGAATACCAATCCCATTTATCCCAATAATTGCCATTATCGTAAACATCAGAAATAGAGAAAATAGCCACAATTGAGAAAATAAAAACACTGACTAATGCGGTTATTAATAGCGATAAGCGATATGTACGCTGGTGCCCAATATACATGTGTCCTGAAATTGAATAAGCGCCGTTATCTGTATGATTATAGACTCCCAAGACAATAGGCCCTGAATTCTTATCTTCGGCTTGCCAAAAGAACAATTCAACCTCATCACCATCAGCAAGAAATAAATTATGATCAGAATAAAATAAGCGCTCTCTATAACTTAATACAAAAGGATGTTTATCAATCAAACAGGATATTTGCATTATTACAGTTTCGCTATTGCGGGAATGTATTTTAATTCTATCAACATGATGAAGTTTTATTTTCCCTCTAACTCGTTGTACTTTATTACCTTTTATATGAAGAGTTAGATTTTTACGAGCAATACGTTTTGGTAATTGAGTTGTTTTTATGCTTGGAATAATCAATTGTTCACCATCAGGAGCAATGATATCTTGCTTAGCAATGACTTTATCTAACGCTTTTATTCTCTTTCTATGTTTGGGTCTGGTGAGCTGAAAATAGCGATAAGCTTTTTCTCCGATATAACTCACCCCAGCCATTACAGCACCAAATGAAATCACCATGGAAACAACGATAAAGAAATTAACGTCTAGATAGAGCAATGAATAATAACTCCACCCACTCCCCATAACGGTAAGAATAAATGCAAGCAATAACCATTTTTGTTGTTGTGCGGTTAGCGTGAATTTTCTTTCAGGCTCAAGTCTTCCTTTTGTATCATGATAAATCCATTGCACCCAGAAACTGCCATTTTTCAATAACTCGGCACAGATTTTAAGCTCATCACCTTGTTTTAAGCGTTTAAGAAAATCTTGAGAATTAGCAAAATCAGCTTCATTGAGATAGAAGTTTTTACCTGATGCAATTAATCTCACCATTCCCTTTGGAGAGATCTGACTTTGGTTAAAATCGCAACGTTCTAATTTAACGTTTAAAAAATAATCTTTCATATCTTCCTTTATCACTTTCATCAGGCTAATAAGATGCAAAACGGCGCTCTTTGTTTTATCGTTTTAAATCGCATAATACAAGATAAAGAAAAGCCGATTAGCAAACTCACTAATCGGCTTTGGTAATAACAATATATCAATTAAGGCGATAAACAGAAAATAGGTAGCTAACTATGCTTTGAAAAGAGCTTCAATACATAATCCCTGACTTTGTAGAATGTCTTTTAAACGACGTAGCCCTTCAACTTGAATTTGACGAACCCTTTCTCTTGTCAGACCAATTTCTCTACCAACATCTTCTAACGTTTCCGCTTCATAGCCTAATAACCCAAAACGACGTGCTAATACTTCACGTTGCTTAGGATTCAATTCAAATAACCACTTTATGATATTTTCCTTGAGGTTATTATTCTGAATTGTTGATTCCGGCCCTTCTTCATTTTCGTCAGAGATAATATCAAGTAATGCTTTATCTGAATCACCCCCAATTGGGGTATCAACAGAAGTAATACGTTCATTTAAACGTAGCATCTTACTCACATCTTCAACGGGTTTATCTAGTGTTTGTGCAATTTCCTCAACACTGGGCTCATGATCAAGTTTGTGTGCTAATTCCCTTGCCGTTCTTAAATAGACATTCAGCTCTTTAACGATATGAATAGGAAGGCGGATAGTTCGAGTTTGGTTCATAATGGCACGTTCAATCGTTTGACGTATCCACCATGTCGCATAAGTTGAAAAACGAAAACCTTTTTCAGGATCGAATTTTTCAACCGCTCGAATAAGTCCTAAATTCCCTTCTTCAATTAAATCAAGCAGGGCAAGACCTCGATTTGTATAACGACGAGAGATCTTAACAACTAAACGTAGATTACTTTCTATCATTCGTTGTCTTGAAGGAATATCACCTCGCAACGCTCTGCGAGCAAAGAAAACTTCTTCTTCAGCGGTCAGCAAAGGAGAATAACCAATTTCTCCTAAATAAAGCTGAGTTGCATCGAGCGCACGCTGGTTGACTCCTTCAATAAGTTCAATTTCATCTTGAGCATCAGACTCATTTTCAGCCTCTTTTGCAGCAACTTCATCGAACTCTTCCATGTTCTCTTCAATTTCATCTGTATATAACTCGTCTACTCTTAGCGTACTTTGGCTCATCAGCTGCTCCTACCCTTGATAATTTAGGCAAACGACTCATGATTAAAGTCTGTTTACCAGTTTATCGCTGTGTCACGACACAACGGGTTTACTGATTTTCCCTTGTAACGAATTACAAAATAAAAGATAACATAATCTATTTTACTGTTAATTTTATTCTTTCTTTATTCAATATATAACTTAACTATTGAGCGCAGGTTATTAACAGTTTTTTTATTATATTTTACGTATATTTATCTATACGTAAAATTACTCCATTTAATGCGCTATTTGTGACTACTTGCATCTAAAAAACAAATAAAAACACATAATAATACCCAATGATTTATATTATGTACTATTATTAAATAAGATAATCTAATAAAGAAAATATCCAGCTAAACAAGGGGTTGTTTTAGCGTTCATCTTTTAATAACAGCCAGCCTTTATTCATTTTTTATATAACATTTTTTAGCATACGCATTCATTGGTTGAGAATCAACCATGTAATTTAACGTTATCTATAATTTTATATTAACCTCTCATTTTTAATACTTTTTAAATAAGTACTTATACTTGGATTAAATTTATTTGTTTCAATATTTTAATTAATCACAGATAAAGAAAAGCCCTCTTCTTTTTCTAAAGAAGAGGGCTTAATTTTAGGATTATTCACTATACGTGTAAAAAATCACTTATCTATTTCTTAGGTAAATAACTCAATGGGTTAAGTGATTTTTCTTTATAACGGATCTCAAAGTGGAGTCGGACTGAGCTGGTTCCAGAGCTACCCATTGTGGCAATTTGCTGACCCGCATTCACATTTTGCTGCTCACGTACCAAAATAGTGTCGTTATGTGCATAGGCGCTGAGGTATTCGTCATTATGTTTAATGATAACGAGGTTACCGTAACCGCGTAATGCGCTACCTGCATAAACCACTTTACCCGCAGCCGTTGCAACAATCGGTGATCCTTTTGTACCACCGATATCAATACCTTTATTACCACCAGGTGCACTTGAGTAACTTTCGATAATCTTACCTTGTGCAGGCCAAATCCACTTACCGGAAACTGCTGTTGGTGCCGGTGTTGCGGTAGTTGTCGTATTTGTATTGGTTGTTGGTGGTGGAGTCGTTGTCTTTGGTTGCGTGGTTGCTGGTTTAGTAATCAATGGTCCCATAGTACCGTTATTTGTTGGTTTAGTTTGTGTTGTTTGAACACCTGTACTACTGGATTGATTAATAACCGATGTATTGACATTGGTATTAGTCCCAGTATTGACCTGACGATTACCAATATTCAATACCTGCCCTACGTTTAAACTATAAGGTTCTGGAATATTATTCATCGATGCTAGTTCTTTTACATCACTATCTGTTATCCAAGCGATATAGAACATAGTATCACCGCGTTTTACCGTGTACGTATTACCGTTGTAGTTTCCTTTTGGAATACTGTCGTAGTTACGGTTATACACAATACGTCCTGAGCCATCAGTGCTTACATTTTGAGCTACTGGGCGAGACTGGCTTTGAGGTTGCTCCATGCCTCCATTAGACGAAGCGGAGTTCACCTTAATAGAAGGAGGAGGTGACGATTGTAAGGGGGTAGTTCTTTCAATAGGCGTCGCATTACTGTTAGTCGTCACAGGTGCGGTTGATACCGTATTATTTGAAGAGCTATCATTTACAGAGGTAATTGGCGCAGGACGATAAGGTGTGTCTGCACAGCCTGTTAATGCAAATCCAATTACCGAACACATGATTGCCCAGCGGATATGCTTAATTGGGCTTTCTGAATTCATACTTCCTTCTCCCTTTAAAAAGGCATTAGCATCTAGCAATTTGTCGAGTTAAACAAAAAGACTGCAATTTTTTGAAAATATTTCATTTATTAGTGCAGATTACGACAAGCTATTAAAAATCAGTAATAAAAAACGGTCAGATTTATCTGGAAGTTATGCTAACTCACCTGCAATTAAAGGAACAAATCTAACGGTTTCTATAGATTGATAGTGAAAATCATTACCTAAACGTCGGATAAACTTCAGTATTTGTTGCTGTTCACCAACAGGTATTATCATCCTGCCACCATCAGCTAACTGCATCAATAACTGTTGTGGCACTTCTGTTGCACATGCTGTCACTATTATGGCATTAAAAGGGGCTTTTGATGACCAGCCTTCCCATCCATCACCATGACGAGTCGAAATATTATGTAAATCAAGATGTTTAAAGCGGCGTTTAGCTTGCCATTGCAATATCTTTATACGCTCAACAGAACTAACATGATGAACTAAATTTGCTAATACTGCTGTTTGATATCCTGAACCTGTACCAATTTCTAATACAGAATCCGTATTCTGTAATTCCAATAGCGTTGTCATTTTGGCAACAATATAAGGCTGTGAAATAGTTTGCCCATTGCCAATAGGCAAAGCTGTATTTTCATAAGCCTTATGAGAAAGCGCTTCATCAATAAAAAGCTCTCTTGGTACTTTACTCATTGCTTCCAACAGGCTCTCATCCTTGATGCCATGCTGTTTTAACATTGTCAGTAAGTCTTTCATTGACCGACTTAACATGTTTTTTTGACCTCTGCTTTATTTAACCAATTTTGTAGTAAATCGAGTGCCTTATAGGCTGTTAAATCGACATGTAATGGGCTTATCGAAACGTAACCTTCGTCAACAGCAGCAAAATCTGTATCAGGACCAACATCATTTTTTTCACCTGGTGGTCCAATCCAATAAAGGCTATTTCCTCTAGGATCGGCATGCGTATATACATGTTGTGAAGCATGACGACTACCACAGCGTGTAATGCGAAAACCTTTTACTTCATCAAGAGGAATATCAGGTACGTTAATATTGAGAATATTTCCAGCTCTTAACGGTACCTGTTGTAACATTGCCAAGACTTCACAAGTTACTTGAGCGGCAGTCTCAAAGTGCGTTTCACCATCAAGTGAAACCGCAATCGCAGGTAAGCCTAAAAAACGCCCCTCTGTTGCCGCTGCAACAGTACCAGAATAAATAACATCATCACCCAAATTAGGACCATGATTAATACCAGAAACCACAATGTCAGGGCGAGGACGCATTAAATGGTTTACACCAAGATAAACACAATCCGTTGGGGTTCCCTCAATAATCGCAATATCCCCATTCTCAAGCTCTTGCTTACGTAGAGGCCTGTCAATTGTTAAAGAATTAGATGCAGCACTACGGTTGCGATCAGGTGCAACAATTTGTACATCATAACGCTGGCGCAATGCTTTAGCGAGAGTCTGTATTCCTTTAGCCGTTACACCATCATCATTACTCACCAATATTTTCAGCATCATCATTCCCTAATAAAATTAATTCACGTACAACGCTAGTTGCAAAGCTTCCTGCTGGTAAAAAGAATGACAGAGAAACCGTGGTGTCATCTACCCAATTCCATGACATATTTTCTGGAAATACATTGATAGCACGTCTTGTATTATCAACGCGTTCTTGTCGAGCCAGCGACCAGAAGGATCCATATTCTGCCAGATTTTCAATTTCAAAATCCAATGCTTGTGATTGTGTACCTAAATCACCTTTACCCGGCAGAGGTGCTGTAATATGAACATCATGCTCTTCATAACGGATTTGTGTTTGAGCCAGTTCTGTTTCATCAACGACAAACCAGCTACCTTTTCCATGAAGCTGCATGGCGTCACCGAGTATCACTTTTGAATATAAACCATGCTCTAATCTTTTGCTGACGATATGATTAAACATCGCACTACGGGCTGCTGAAAGATAAAAGCTACGTTTTCCTCGTTCTTTTACGCGGATTTCGTCCGTTGCCCAACGCATGGCTTGTCGTAAATTCTCACCATTACGACCAAATCGTTGAGCACCAAAGTAGTTAGGAGTACCTTTCGCTTTTATTTGCGCTAGTCGAGTATCAACAAAATCGCGATCAGAAATTTCTCGTAACACCAATGTAAAGTGATTACCTTTTAGCGTTCCTATACGTAATTTACGTTGCTGACGACTCGTTTCTAGAATTTCGCAACCCTCTAAAACAAACTGGCTAAAATCAGGCATCTCTTTACCTGGCATCCGCAGACAAAACCATTGTTCAGTGACTGCATTTCTATCTTTTAGCCCCGCATAACTCGCATCACGAGGATGGATCCCAACAAATTTTGCCAATTTTTCAGCAACAAAAGCCGTGTTGCAACCTGTTTTTCTGATTTTCACCATGACATGCTCGCCTTCGCCATCAAGGGTGAAACCAAGATCTTCACAGACAATAAAATCTTCAGGAATTGACTTTAATAAGCCTGTTGCTTGTGGTTTTCCATGTAACCAATGGAGCTCAGGTAAATCACTCATTCAGGTAATGACTCTTTCATTAATAAAACAACGGCTTCACAGGCAATGCCTTCTTTTCTACCAACAAAGCCAAGCTTTTCTGTTGTGGTCGCTTTCACATTAATATCATCAACATGACAGTGAAGATCTTCAGCTATATTGACGCGCATTTGCGGTGTATGAGGTAGCATTTTGGGTGCTTGAGCAATAATCGTGACATCCAGATTACCAATTCGATAACCTTTTGCTCTTACTCGAGAGAATGCTTCACGGAGAAGTACACGACTATCTGCGCCTTTGTATGCTGGATCAGTATCAGGAAACAATGTACCAATATCTCCCATTGCCACCGCACCTAAAATAGCATCTGTAACAGCATGTAATACAACATCACCGTCAGAGTGAGCTAGCAACCCTTGTTCATAAGGAACTCTGACACCACCAATAATAATAGGCCCCTCACCACCAAATTTATGTACGTCGTAACCGTGTCCAATTCTCATTTTATTATGTGTTCCTTATACTGGTGATTTGGCGTGAGAGGAAGAACTCTGCAAGCGCTAAATCTTCTGGCTGAGTAACTTTGATATTATCTGCACGACCTTTAACTAATAAAGGTTCATATCCAGCAAACTCCATCGCTGAGGCTTCATCAGTGATCATTGCTTTTTGTGAGAGTGCATTTTCGATATTTTGTTTTAATAATAATGCAGGAAAGAATTGTGGCGTTAAAGCGTGCCATAGCGTTGTTCTTTCTACTGTTTGTTCAATATGATTATCTTGTTGATGACTACGTTTCATTGTATCGCGAACAGGCGTCGCAAGAATGCCTCCACAAAATTGTGGATCCATAACATTTTCATCAATTAATTTAATAAGATGATCAAGATCGCCAAAATGCAGGCAGGGTCTTGCTGCATCATGAACTAATGCCCATGTATTTTCAGAAAAATGTTGGGTGACATACTCTAAACCTGACAATACAGAGTCAGCACGTTCACCACCACCATTAACCGTAATGATCCTTTCATCTTGTGCTAAAGGTAAAGAGTGAAAATAGCTATCATTAGGACTGATCGCCACGATAATTTGCGTTATACGTGGGTGTTTTAATAAGGCATTAATGGTATGTTCAAGAATAGTCAATCCGCCAATCTTCAAATATTGTTTTGGACAGACTGATTGCATTCGGCTTCCAATACCTGCCGCAGGAATAACAGCAACAATAGGAAGAGTAGAGTTTGTTATATTCATTATGCTATTTGTATCAGGACACACTATTAATTCAATAAATTAACGACGTGGTTGAGATTTATCGCTCACAATACGGAAAAATGTCTCATTAGGCTTTATCATTCCTAATTCACTACGAGCGCGTTCTTCTAGCGCTTCTTGCCCGCCATTGAGGTCATCAATCTCTGCAAATAGACGATCATTACGCTCTTTTAACTGCGTATTTTGCGCCACTGCAGATTCAACTTCTTGAGTTACTTTGTTGTAATCATGGATACCATTTTTACCTAACCACAATGAATATTGTAGCCAGCCAAGTAAAATCAGAAGTAAGACTGTTAATTTCCCCATTACCACCCCCAAGATTAATGGGCTAATCATCCCACAACTCAACCACAGACGCCACAAAAGTGCTGGAATATATTACATTATTATTCCTATTATCCTCACTATAAACATGGATAAGTTCTGTAAAATTCAGACTAAGGTTTGATTTTTTCTTATTACGACAAAGTGCTATGGGGTTAATTTATAAATAAATGAATGCTCAATTAAAGCGTGAGTTGTCGTTTACGTGGTATGCCGATATAAGCGTTTTTGACTCTAGTTACATATATTATCTCTACACATGCTCCTTTTATGGGATGTTTATGCAGAGATAATTTAATGTCATCATAAAATTAACGGTAAATTTGCTTTTGCCGTAGATAGGTGAGAATTTGTTGGATTAGCTCACTTATAGAAAGTGTGCCGTCTAAATGTAATTCAGGATCTATGGGCTGCTCATAAGGCGAATCTATGCCTGAAAATTGCTTTATCTCACCCCGTCTTGCTTTTTGATAAAGCCCTTTTGGATCGCGGGCTTCGCAAATAGAAAGAGGTGTATCAACAAAGATCTCAATAAATCTTCCTTGCTCAAAGTGATCTCTAACTTGTTGTCTGTCTTTTTGGTAAGGCGAGATGAAAGCCGTTAAGACAATAAGCCCCGCATCTACCATCAATTTAGCCACTTCTCCCACACGACGAATATTCTCATGTCTATCTTCTGCACTAAATCCGAGATCACAACATAATCCATGTCGCAAGTTATCCCCATCCAATAAATAGGTATGAATAGGTGAATGATTTTGTGAATATTGATAAAGCGTTTGTTCTAGCACATTAGCAAGAGTGGATTTACCTGAGCCAGATAATCCCGTAAACCAAAGCACACATCCTTTATGTGCTTGTTGTAATTCGCGTTCATGTAATCCAATGTTATGAGGATGCCAAACAATATCGTTGCTTATCGTCACTATTTTCCTCCTAACAGATCTCTTGCGCCCCAATGAGGAAAATGGCGACGGATAAGCTGATTCAGCTCAACTTCAAACGCATCATATTGCGTCGTTGCTTGTAGCGGTTTATCTTGTGCCTCTCGGATCAATCCAGCACCTACCGTAACATTGGTTAATCTATCAATAAAAATAAGCCCCCCTATATCAGCATTGGTTTGATAATTATCAAGTACTAACGCTTCTTCAAAGGATACCTCTACACGACCAATTGCATTTAAACTTAAGTGATCTGTCACTTGTTGGGTGAGTTTATTTACATCTACTTGATAATGTATATTCTCTATTTTGGCTCGACTCTTTTTACCTGCAACTTTAATATCGAAGAGATGACCTTGTACCAAAGGTTGCTCTGACATCCACACCACATCAATGAATGCGTGAGTACTAATATTCGCTGTTGTATCACTATCATCAACAATAATATCACCACGACTAATATCAATTTCATCGGCTAAAACGAGAGTGATAGCTTGCCCAGCTTTAGCTTGAATTAAATCACCATCAAAAGTCACGATCCGTTTAATCGTTGAACGCTGCCCTGAAGGTAACACTTTGATGTGTTGCCCTTGAGAAAGCACACCTGAAGAAATCGTGCCACTGTATCCTCTAAAATCAAGATCAGGGCGATTCACATATTGAACAGGAAAACGCAGTGCTTGCGCATCTGAACCCAATTTAACTGGCGCATCTTCTAATAATGAAAGCAACGTTTTTCCTTGATACCAAGGGGTATTTAATGAAGGAGAAACGACATTGTCACCATCAAGGGCAGAAATAGGGACAAATTCAATGGTGAGATCGGTTGGGAGTTGATCGGAAAAATGAAGATAATCTTGCTGGATCGAATCAAAGATTGCTTGCTGATAATCCACCAGATCCATTTTATTAATTGCAACAATTAAATGGCGGATCCCAAGTAGAGTGCTGATAAAACTATGTCGCCGTGTTTGTTCTTGCACGCCTTTTCGAGCATCGATCAGCAGAATAGAAAGTGAACTTGTTGATGCTCCTGTCGCCATATTACGAGTATATTGCGCATGCCCTGGTGTATCAGCAATAATAAATTTACGCTTTGAAGTTGAAAAATAGCGGTACGCAACATCAATAGTGATCCCTTGCTCTCTTTCTGCGGCCAATCCATCCACCAGCAAAGCCAGATCGAGCTTCTCCCCTTGAGTGCCGATCTTCTTACTTTCGTTTTGTAATGTAGAAAGCTGATCTTCGTAGATCTGCCTTGTGTCATGAAGTAAACGGCCGATTAGAGTACTTTTTCCATCATCGACATTTCCACAAGTTAGAAATCGCAGTAATCCTTTGTTTTGCTGTGTTTTTAGATAGCTTTCAACACCACCAAGCTGTGCAATTTCACCTGCGATAAGTTGATTAGTTTTAACGGCGGCTAATCCCATAATATATTCCTCTTAAAAATAACCTTGGCGTTTTTTCAGCTCCATTGAAGCGGACTGATCACTATCAATTAAACGCCCTTGTCGCTCACTGCTGGTAGAAATCAGCATTTCTTCAATAATGGCTGGGAGAGTTTCTGCTTGAGAGGGAATTGCACCAGTCAAAGGCCAGCAACCTAACGTTCTAAAACGGACTTTTTGCTGAGTGATCACTTCACCTGATTTAAGATCAATTCTATCGTCATCAACCATAATCAAGGTGCCATCACGCTCAATAACGGGTCTATTTTTGGCAAAATAGAGAGGAACAATATCGATATTTTCTAAATAGATATATTGCCAAATATCGAGTTCAGTCCAGTTAGATAATGGAAATACACGAATACTTTCACCTTTATTAATTTGACCGTTATAGTTTTTCCATAATTCAGGCCGTTGATTTTTTGGATCCCAACGATGCGATCTATCTCTAAATGAATAAATGCGTTCTTTTGCTCGTGATTTTTCTTCATCACGACGAGCGCCGCCAAATGCAGCATCAAAACCATATTTGTCTAATGCTTGCTTTAACCCTTCCGTTTTCATGATATCTGTATGTTTTGCGCTACCATGGATAAATGGATTAATACCGAGTTCTACACCTTGTGGATTACGATAAACCTTGAGATCAAAGCCATATTCTTTGGCCGTTTTATCTCGAAAATCATACATTTCTCGAAATTTCCAACCCGTATCAACATGCAATAAAGGAAATGGTAATTTAGCGGGATAAAATGCTTTACGCGCTAAATGCAGCATTACAGAGGAATCTTTGCCTATTGAATAAAGCATGACGGGATTTGCAAATTCAGCGACAACTTCACGCAGAATATAAATACTTTCTGCCTCTAATTGCTGAAGATGCGTTAACTGTGTTTCATTCATAACAACCTCGTTTTAGGCAAAATGAACCAAAGATGAATGGTGTGAAGGTAAAGACTGATAAACGTGTCTGTCACCGAACCACGCGAGCTGGTGGTGCAATGCGGCAACTTCTCCCACAATCAATAAAGCGGGTGTGGGTGCTTTTTCGGCTAACTGTGCTAATTGGGTTAAATTGCCTGTGAAAACTTGCTGTTCACGACGTGTGCCACAACTGATAACCGCAATAGGGGTTGATGGAGAACGCCCAAGCTTGATTAAACGCTGACTAATAAGCTCGGCTTTTGTTGTTCCCATATAAATTGCTAGCGTATGGTTCGCCTGCGCTAATGAAGCCCAATCAGGCTCTATCCCATCGGGTTTACAATGTCCTGTCATAAAGGTAACGCTTTGTGCATATTGACGATGTGTCAATGGAATACCCGAGTATGCACTTGCGCCACTTGCCGCAGTAACACCGGGAATAACTTGGAATGAAATACCATGTTGTACTGCAACCTCTAGCTCTTCGCCACCTCGCCCAAAAATAAAGGGATCGCCTCCTTTTAATCGAACAACACGTTTACCAAGTTGCGTATATTTCACGATCAGTGCATTAGTTTCTTCTTGAGAAACACTCGGTCCCCCTGCTCTTTTACCTACACAAATCGTATCGGCATCGCGTCGTACAAGCTCTAAAACCTCAGGGCTGACTAAACTGTCATAAAGTACAACTTCAGCTTGCTGAATAACTTGTAAACCACGAAGTGTTAATAATCCCGCATCACCAGGACCTGCTCCCACTAATGCTAATTCTCCTTGTTGATAATCCTTTTGTTTTAGTTGTTGTTCGAGTTGAGCTTCTGCTTGAGCGAATTGATCACTCGCCACTAAAGTTGCAAACTTGCCACTAAAGGCTTGTTCCCAAAAGCGACAACGTGCCTGAAAAGTCGCTAAGTGTTGTTTCACTCTATGGCGCCATTTTCCTGCAATGGTTGCCATTGCGCCTAATGAGGTGGGCAATAATGCCTCTAGTTTTTCCCGTATCATTCGCACTAAAACAGGTGCTTTTCCCGCAGATGAAATCGCAATCAAAATAGGATTTCTATCAATAATGGCAGGAAAAATAAATGAGCATTGAGGCTGTGAATCCACAACATTGACAAAAATATGTCGTGCTTGAGCATCAAGATAAACTTGCTGATTAAGCGCACTGTCATCAGTAGCGACAATCACGAGCATCATGCCTAATAGATGTTCAGATTGATATTTGGCTGATACCCATTCAATTTTGTCTTGCTGATAAGCAAGATGTAATTCATCACACAACTGAGGTGCAATCACTCTTAAGCGAGCACCAGCTCTTAACAACAGCAAAGCTTTACGCGCAGCAACATGACCACCACCAACCAATAACACTGGGCGTTCTTTTAATTCCACAAATAAGGGTAGGTAATCCATACGCGCATTTCACCTTCGTTGTTCACTTTATAACTAACGACTATAAAAGGTGCTTTGGGGGTTATGAAATGACAAAAAGCTATGTGATGGAACAGAAAGGAATAAGGAAAAATAAAATATTTTCAAACAGTTATAATTTTAAATACGACAAAAAGGGCAATAGATAAGCTCTATTACCCTCATTACTTATTGGTAGTTAATGACGTTATTCGTGTAATCCACACTCACGTTTTAAGCCAAAAAATCGTGTTTCTTCTTCACTCATACCCTCTTCCCATTTTCGGGTTGTATGAGTATCTCCCACAGAGAGATAACCTTGCTCCCATAAAGGGTGATAAGGTAAGTTGTTTTCTTTAAGATATTGATAAATTTTCTTATTATCCCAATCCACGATGGGTAGAAACTTAAAGATCCCTTTTGCGATTGAAAGCACAGGCAAATGTTCACGGCTTTTAGATTGTTGTCGGCGAAGACCTGCAAACCATGTTTGAGCCTGTAATTCACGTAAAGCTCTTTCCATTGGCTCTACTTTATTTATCTGATTATAACGCTCGATACCTTCAATACCTTCTAACCAAAGTTTACCGTAACGCGCTTCTTGCCAAGATGAAGATATTTCAGCTCGATAAACTTTCAAGTTAAGTTGTAACTGCTGAGTCAACGTATCAATAAATTGGTAGGTTTCAGGAAACAAGTAACCTGTATCGGTTAAAATTACTGGAATATCAGGATATTGCTGAGTCATTAAATGCAAACACACTGCGGCTTGGATACCAAAACTCGAGCTTAATACATAAGCTTTAGGTAAATGCCCTAAAGCCCATGTCACTCGTTCAATGGCGCTTAATTGCTCTAACTGTTGATTAATCTGGCTCAAAGCATGTGTCTGCTCTTCAACCGGTAACTGTTTGAGTAAATCAAGCTGAAATAAACTCATATCACCTCCTGTACTTCATAAAAATCAATGGCTGAATTCAGTACAGGTTTAACCACATCAGTGCGGATAAGAAAATCACCGAAACCTTCATTATTATCGCGAGAAGACGCCCATTCACCAATCAGCGTATCAAGTATTGCTATGATTTCTTGCGAAGTAATATTTTCACGATACATTCTAGGGATACGTGTTCCGATGCGATTGCCCCCTAAATGCAAGTTGTAGCGATCAGGGGCTTTACCCACCAGCCCCACTTCTGCAAGCATTGCTCGACCACAGCCATTTGGGCATCCAGTTACGCGCACAACAATGTGCTCATCGCTTAAACCATGTTTTGTCATTAAGCTATCAAGTGTGTCGGTGAATGAGGGTAAAAAGCGCTCAGCTTCTGCCATCGCTAATGGGCACGTTGGGAAAGAAACACACGCCATCGCATGTTCACGCAGTGGTGTAACTTGGCTATTGATCAAACCATATCGACGAGCAATTGCCTCAATATTGGCTTTTTCACTCTCTGGTACACCTGCCACAATCAAATTTTGATTGGCAGTAAGTCGGAAATCGCCTTGATGAATTTTAGCGATTTCAGCGACACCTGTTTTTAATGGAGCATCAGGCGTATCAATCAACCGTCCGCTTTCAATAAATAAAGTCAGGTGCCATTTATCATCCACACCTTTTAACCAACCAATTTGATCACCTCGGTGAGTAAATTCATAAGGTCGAATAGCCTCAAAAGTTACCCCCGAACGACGTTCAACCTCTTTCTTAAAGGTCTCTACGCCAACACGTTCCAGTGTATATTTTGTTTTTGCATTTTTACGTTCAGTTCGATTTCCCCAGTCACGTTGAGTTGTCACAATAGCTTCTGCAATTGCCAATGTATTCTCAATAGGGATATAACCAAACTCACTGGCTAAGCGAGGGAAAGTATTCTTATCGCCATGCGTCATGGCAAGACCGCCCCCCACCAGCACGTTAAAACCAACTAGATGCCCGTTTTCAGCAATCGCAACAAAGTTCATATCATTAGCATGAAGATCAACATCATTATGAGGCGGGATCACTACTGAGGTTTTAAACTTCCTCGGTAAATAGGTTTCCCCCAAAATAGGCTCTTCATCTGTTGTTGTAACTTTCTCTTTATCTAACCAAATTTCCGCATAAGCATGAGTGCGAGGTAATAAATGTTCTGATATTTTTTTCGCCCACTCGTACGCTTCTTGGTGTAATGAAGATTGCACTGGATTTGAAGTACATAGCACATTACGGTTAACATCATTCGCAGTAGCGAGAGAATCCAATCCAGTTGCTGCAAGCATTTGATGGGCAGGTTTTACATTACCTTTTAAAATGCCATGAAATTGAAATGTTTGACGATTAGTAATACGAATACTGCCATAAAGCGTATTTTCAGTCGCAAACTTATCAATGCTAAGCCACTGTTTAGGCGAAATAATGCCACCGGGTAAGCGGCAGCGTAACATCATCGCATGACGAGGTTCTAACATTTGCGCCGTACGTTCAGCGCGAATATCTCTGTCATCTTGTTGATACATGCCATGAAAGCGGATCAATAGAAAGTTATCGCCTTCAAAACCGCCCGTTAAACCATTTTGTAAGTCTTCTGTAATAGTGCCGCGTAAAAAATGACTCTCTTTTTTCATGCGTTCACTATCAGCCAGTTTCCCTTCAACCACTAAGGGTGCTTGAGTGTGTGATTTCATTTAATAAACATCCCTCTGATAACGCCGCTCTAGACGTAGCTCACTTAAGTATTCATCTGCTTCTTCAATATTTTTATTGCCATACTCCATTACAATCTCTAATAACGCCTGTTCAACATCTTTAGCCATTCGTGATGCATCACCACATACATAAAGATAAGCACCTTGTTGTAACCATTGCCAAATCTCACTGCCCCGTTCACGCAATTTATCTTGGACATAAATTTTATGTGCTTGATCCCGTGACCATGCTAAATCGATATGAGTTAACAGACCGCTTTTGACATAACGTTGCCATTCCACTTGATAGAGAAAATCTTCTACAAAATGAGGATTACCAAAAAACAACCAGTTTTTACCTGTTGCAGCATCATTTTCGCGTTGCTGCATAAAACCTCTAAAAGGTGCAATACCTGTACCTGGACCAATCATAATGACAGGCGCGGTATTATCTTCAGGGAGGCGAAAATGTGTATTTTTTTCAATAAAAACATTAACGCTATCGCCTTCTTTCAAACTATCTGCTAAAAAACCTGAGGCACCACCGGTATAGGAACGTGAATTAACGTCGTAACGTACAACCCCTAAAGTCAGATGGACTTCGTCTTCAACTTCTTGTTGTGACGATGCAATAGAGTAAAGACGAGGAGTAAGTGGACGTAAAATATCAACAAACGCTTGTGCCGTAGGTTGCGCGCAATATTGTCGCACCATCTCATTAATAGGGTGTTTGTCTGCATATTGCTGAAGCTTGGTTTTATCAGCTATCAATGACAATAAATCTTCATGGCGCGTCAATTGTGCATAGGCCTTGACGATAGGAGCGCTATTTTGAGTGAGTTCGCAATGGTGTAATAACGCTTCTTTTAAGGTAAATGTTTGCGATTTTAACGTGACAGGCTCATCCCCCTTTAGCCACAACAAAGCAATAAGTTCATCGACTTTTTCAAGTGAGTTATTAAACCAAACTCCCAGCGCATCACCAGGTTGATAGTGTATATCAGAACCTTCAAGGCTGATTTCAATATGGCGAATATCTCTATCTGAATTTCGACCAGTGATTTTTTGATTAGTCAGTAATGTGGCAGTAAAAGGCGCATCGCGATGATAAATAGAGGTCTCAATCGTATCCGTCGTACCTGACTGTGTTTGTTGTAAGACTTGCGTACTTTGTGCGGGTACTCTCGCTTTTACACATTCTGTAAGCTGCTTTATCCATTCATCCGCAACAGATTGATATTCAACATCGGCATCAACTCTTGGTAATAAACGTGTTGCACCCAGTTGTGCTAGTCGTTCATCAACGTCTTTTCCTGCCTGACAGAAATGTTCATACGAAGTATCACCTAAGCCCAATACTGCATAAGCCGTTTCTTTCATATCAGCGGCTTTTTTAGAGTTCAGATATTTATAAAAAGCTATCGCTTCTTCAGGCGGATCACCTTCACCTTGGGTCGATGTAATAATGATTAAGGTTGTTGTTTTATGGATTTGCTTAAACTTATATTCACCTGCGGAATATAGTTCCACATTCAATTTTTGAGCAACCAGATTATCTCGTAACCGCTCTGCAAGATAACGTGCATTACCCGTTTGAGATGCAGAGATCAAGGTAATGGTTTCCTGTTCTGGTACTTGTACGGGGGTAATCGTTGTCGATGTGGGTAAAACAGAATGATTAAGCTGTCCCCACAAATAACCAGATAGCCATGCAATTTGCGCTGTTGAAAGATCTTTTGTTGCATCCTGTAATTTACTCAATTGCTCCTGTGTTAATGGAAGCATTGATAATAATGGAGGTTGATTGCTCATTTATCCTGCCTTAAAAAAGCGAAGCACTTATCTGTGCTTTATTGTTCTTTGATAGTATTTCTAATATTGAGAGGGTATCCCACGACTAGAAGATGGATTAAAGACCTGTTGGCTCTATCTAATAACCTTAAATGCTAAATTTATTTATTGGTTTCCTTTATCAATATAATGAATAAGCAAAAAGGGACATAATAAGCTATTAAGATTAAGGGAGATTAGGCGTGATACGCTAAATCGGCTACACTGGTAGCGTTCGTTCTATTTGTGTCTTTTTTTTACTAATTAAGTCAAGAGAGTTTTGATGACAACCACCATCTTTAAAGATTTTCAGTTTGAAGCAGCCCACCATTTGCCACATGTCCCTGAAGGCCACAAATGTGGACGTCTTCATGGTCACTCTTTTCTTGTTAGATTAGAGCTAACAGGAGAAGTTAATGCACACTCAGGTTGGCTTATTGATTTTGCTGATGTGAAAGCCGCATTTAAACCTACTCTTGAGCGTCTAGATCACTACTATCTTAATGAAATTGAAGGCCTAGAAAATCCGACCAGCGAAGTGCTAGCAAAGTGGATTTGGCAACAAGTCAAACCATCATTGCCTCTATTATCTGCGGTGATGGTGAAAGAAACATGTACAGCAGGCTGTATTTATCGCGGTGAGTAAACGGGTTTTAACATTAAACGGTGATCACCTAAAAGAAAATCAGCCTATTATTGGCTGATTTTTTTATATTAAAAACACGATCACGCAATATTTAAATACTTATGCGTTTGCATTGAGAAACGCCAATTACGTTCAATACAGGTTTTAATACATAATGTCGTCGCACTCTTTTTACAACTAATGGGTTGTAAAGCAACAACGGGTTCTGGATGTTCTGTACGTAATGTCAGTAAGGTATCCAACGCTTCAATATCTTTTTCACGCCCAACGGGATGTTTTATTTCATTAGCTCGATTGATTGCGCTGGGTAATACTATAAATCCCCCTTTCATACCTACTTTTGGGGAAAGTGTCACCCATGTTTTCTCACTACATAAAATATCGTGAGTACCGCTGGTTTCTATTTGGCAGGTAAAACCGGCTTGCTCAAGTCCTTCGGTTAAAGGATATAAGTCATATAAGCAAGGCTCACCGCCCGTGATAACCACATGTTTTGCACTATAACCTTGCTGTTGGAAAAGTGATAAAATCTCTGCAACGCTGGCTTCTCCCCAAGCATCACTTTCTTGCGTTTTAATAGGAATATCGCCAAGAGGAACTTTTTTTTCGTCTTCTTTTTCCCAAGTATGTTTGGTATCACACCAACTACAACCTACTGGGCAACCTTGTAATCGAATAAAAAGCGCAGGAACGCCAGTAAAAACACCTTCACCCTGTAAGGTTTGAAACACTTCATTAATGGGGTATTGCATAAGAAACTCTGATATCCAATGAATGCTGATGATTATTACAGATAACTATCTCACCGTAAGAGGCTTTATGATAAGGTACATGGTTTGTTTTGAATAGCTAACGTGCGAGAAGACACTGAAAAAGAGGATAGCATTCCTCCGTTGGACAGAGATGGGAATACTTTAGATGCAAAAAGAGAATCAACTTTCACGAGGATTATCAGGGCGGCACATTCGTTTTATGGCGCTAGGCTCTGCAATCGGTACAGGTTTATTTTATGGATCTGCTGCTGCCATTGAGAAAGCGGGCCCAGCTGTATTGCTTGCTTACCTTATTGGTGGTGCGGCAGTATTTATGGTTATGCGTGCATTAGGTGAAATGGCAGTTCATCATCCTGTTGCAGGCTCTTTTTCACAGTACGCAAGCCATTATATGGGGCCTTTAGCTGGCTTCTTGACGGGCTGGAACTACGTTTTTGAAATGCTGATTGTTTGTTTAGCTGACGTCACGGCATTTGGTTTCTACATGAAACTCTGGTTCCCAGATGTTGATCAATGGATATGGGTATTAGGGATCGTTTGCTTTATTGGCGCCTTAAACCTTTGCCATGTGAAGATATTTGGTGAAATGGAGTTTTGGCTTTCTATCGTTAAAGTCACTGCTATTATTGCCATGATAATTGGTGGTATTGTCATTATGATGTATGGCTTTGGCCAGCAAACTGAGCACCCTATTGGTATCTCTAACTTATGGGAGTTTGGTGGTTTTATGCCAAATGGTATTGAAGGGGTTATCGCTTCGCTTGCCATTGTAATGTTTGCGTTTGGTGGGATTGAAGTCATTGGTATTACAGCCAGTGAAGCTAAAGATCCTGAAAAAACCATTCCTAAAGCGATCAATGCGGTACCGTTTCGTATCTTATTATTCTATGTACTGACGATTTTCATTCTAATGTGCATTTTCCCTTGGCAACAAATCGGTCATAACGGCAGCCCTTTTGTACAAATTTTCTCAAATTTAGGGATCAATTCAGCAGCAAATATCTTAAACCTTGTGGTTATCACCGCCGCGATTTCTGCGATCAACAGTGATATCTTTGGTGCTGGTCGTATGATGTACGGTATGGCTCAAGAAGGACAAGCACCAAAATCCTTTATGAAGCTCACTCGTAATGGTGTGCCTTGGATGACAGTGTTAGTGATGTCTGTTGTCTTGTTGTTGGGTGTAATACTTAACTACCTTATCCCAGAGCAAATCTTCGTTTTAATCGCCTCGATTGCGACATTTGCAACAGTTTGGGTATGGCTAATGATTTTACTTTCTCAAGTTGCTATGCGTCGTAAGATGAGCGCAGATGAAGTGAAAACACTTAAATTCCCAGTCCCACTATGGCCTGTTGCTCCAGCATTAACGATCGTCTTTATGGCGTTTGTTATCGCAATCTTAGGCTATTTTGAATCCACTCGAATGGCATTGGTTGTCGGTATGGTATGGGTAGCAATTTTAACTGTTGGCTACTATGTGGGGATCAAACCGCGAATGCCCCAGAAATAAATGACGTTCTGATGTCAACAATTCCGAGTCAGACAATAAAGGCTGTGGATTAATTCACAGCCTTTTTCTTTTTTATACGATCTTCACTAAGCCAGTGCTTGTTTTAAATCAGCAATAAGATCTTCCACATCTTCAAGACCGATTGATAATCGAATCAAACCGTCACTTATGCCATGCCTTTGTCGTTCTTCTGCACTATAAGTCGCATGAGTCATTGTTGCTGGATGCTGCGCTAGAGATTCACAATCACCTAAGCTAACTGCTCGACTAAAAAGGTTTAAGCGATTGAGAAACTCTCTGCCCGCTTTGATTCCCCCTTTTAACTCAATGGCTATCATACCACCGGCTAAACGCATTTGACGTTTTGCAAGTTCATATTGAGGAAAAGAAGCCAGCCCTGGATAATAGATAGCTTCAACTTTAGGATTATCTTCAAGATATTGTGCGATGCGTTGTGCATTCTGGCAGATTTGCTCCATCCTTATGCCCAGTGTTTTTATTCCTCGCAATATTAATGAGGCATCATGAGGAGATAAACAAGCACCTGTCATATCCTTTAAACCTTCAACACGAATTTTATCAGCTAATTCATACGTTGTTACAATCGCACCTGCCGTTACATCGCCATGACCTGATAAATATTTAGTCATAGAGTGCACAACAATATCGGCACCAAGATCTAAAGGTTGCTGCAAATAAGGTGAACAGTAAGTACTATCTACCATGACTAGAACATCATTCTGATGCGCTATTTCTGATATTTTTGCGATATCACTCACTCGCATATTAGGATTAGCTGGCGTTTCAAAAAAAATTAATTTTGTTTTCTCTGTGATCGCTTCTTTCAGTTTTTCAAGGTTCGTTAAATCAACGTGCTTTATTTTAACGCCAAATTTAGCAAGTCCATGATTGAAGAAAGTAAAAGTACATCCATAAAGGGTCATATCTGCAATTAATTCATCACCCGGTTTTAGTAACGACCAGCAACTAGAAGTAATCGCCCCTATACCTGAAGAAAAGACAATTGCCGCGTCACCTTTTTCTAATTGAGCTAAACGTTTCTCCAATAAATCCAGTGTTGGGTTTGAGATCCGAGAATAAAAATGCCCTTTTTGTTTTCCAGCAAAACAATCAGCACCATATTGTGCCGTTGGAAAAACAAAAGTGGATGTTTGAAAAACAGGAGGCACTAATGCCCCCTGAGAATCTAATGGAGAATAACCATAATGTATTGCTTGAGTATTAAAATGTTTATTACTTTGCGTCATTACATCTCCTAATTATTAATTAAATTTTTATTTGTTGGTTATTTTCCCCGATAATTTGAACTGTTCTTAGAATAATGGAGATCCCTTTAAGGGTATTCGGATCCCTTAATAAGGCGAAAGTTGAACCTAATGTATATTTTTTATCTTGGTAAATAGACTCTTTTTTTGCCATATTATAAGCAGTACCTAACTCCCACACTGGAATTAATGTTTCTTCAAACGCGACCGAAAGTTTTTCAACCGTTGCATTATCCATAATATCTATTGAGTCAGATATTAAAGATAATAAATCGACAATATTATCAAAACGCTTTAATGCTAATAATGGTCTTGCTTTTTCTAATAAATGCTGAAGATGCAATTTGTCTTCATCGGATAATAGTTGAATGTCTGCTGGGCTTAAATTATTTTCACTCATTATTGTATCCTCTATAATAATCCTCTAACAGTTGCCCAATATAACCCTCGGTTATAACTATTACGCAGTAAGCCGCCCAGCTTTGTTGGTGGTGTAGGAATGACGTCATGCTTATAGTCATATTGTAATGGCATACCTGCTGATAATCCCATTTGCGCTACCGCTTGCACACGACCATCATAAATGGCAGCAGGATAGCCGTAGCGAAGTTCACCACAGATATTATTGGCAATCACACCAGCTTGGTTATGACAACTACCACCGGCTTTACTAATAGGTAAATCAACAGTATCGCCAAGAACATACACTTGATTTAATCCATAAACTTGTAATGTTTCAGGATCAGTAGGTAACCAACCTTCACCGTTATTATGTTCACTTAACCCCGTGTTACGAATTGCCTCAACCGCAGTGATTGGCGGTGTACTCATAAGAATATCAAATGGCTCTGCTTCGCCCTCTTTTGAGTAAGCTATTTTCTTATCAGGATCAACATGGCTCAACGTAAAGCCTCACTTAGCTTTAATATCTCTCTCAGAGAATACCGCAGGAAGAACCTCACAAACCTCTTGTTGCATAAAGAGGCAATTTCTTAGCAATTGAGCAACCGTAGGATAGGTATAAACAATTTCAATATTTTTTCTCACCCGACGCTGGCGAAGAAGTTCATCCAGCATCAATGTGGTTTCCATAGGAGCGATACCACATTGATGAGGTACATTGGGTGTTTCAGGGAAGCTAACAGTAATAAATACACGCCCTTTTTCAATTGTCGCAAGTTTATCGGCAAGGGCTCTGGCAGCTTCATATTGATAAAAATGATTTCCCGCTTCTTTTAAGCCTTCAATTCGATGAGGACTAGGAACACAACCTGTTGCTAATACTAAAAAATCATAATTATATTTTTTCTTCGATTCGCAATAAATAATTTTATTATTAAAGTCAAATTGCTCAGCTTTATCAATAACAAATTCAATTTCAGGTCTTAATAAACTTCTTTCGGAACGCATTAGCTCTTCTTTTAAAAAAAGATTAAATGCAATATACATAAATGCAGGTTTATAATAATGATTAGGATTATCTGAAATAAGCGTTATTTTAATTTTATTCGAAAATATTTCATCATTTAGTTTTTTAGCTAGGATATTAGCGAGAATAGTTCCGCCAGTACCACCGCCAATAATAATTATATTTTTAGTTGGCATTTCATTTCCTATATCTAGTAATAATAGATAGACAAAAAAAGTATAGTAAATGAAGTTAATATAACAAATAGATTAAATAGATTAATAAACTATTTATAAAATAATAATACTAATTGATACTTGATACAATCATATATATTTTAAATATTAACCATCGTTATCATCACTAATTAATAAAATGTCGCAATTAAAGGATGGTGATCTGAAGCATCGGTGATCACAACTTCAGCATTATTCAGTGATAGTCCTCGATAAAAAATATAATCTAACGGCTTACCAAATGCCTTGGTACGCCAATCGTTATCAAAAATAACCTCTTTAAGTCTTAACCTTCTTGCAAAACGTTTTAATACATTCACTCTTGGACGACTCCATGCATTAAAATCACCAGCAAGAATAATGGGACCTTTATGATTCATTATATGAATAGATAAATTACTTAATTGACGCTGATACACATCAACACCAAAACTAAAATTAATTGCATGTACATTAATTACCATTAAATGATCGCCCGTAATTAATGGGTATACCGTAATTAATGCTGATTTAGCCAGTCGTAAAAAAGGCTCTTTCTCTCTAAGAGGACAGCAATAAATAGGATGGGAACTTGATAATGTCATCACACCTGCGGGGTGTTGTTGAAAAGCCAAAGCAGGGACTTGATCTGCAATTAAATGGTGAGTTCCAGCAAAACGAACAAGCTCTGGTGTGGTTTGTGCTTCTTGCAACAGAAGTAAATGCGTATCTGTTGAGAGCGTTTCCAACATATTACGCCAATTGAGTCGTTGCTGTTTATAAATATTCCAAACGGCAATTTTTAGAAGGCCGTCTGTGTAAAGAGGCATTCCGATAGGTAAAGTATCCTTACTTTCACTTAAAGGCGGGCTGGGTTCAATCCTCTCAACAGGTTGACCTGCCACAAAACGCACTGAATAAGTTGGTTTTTTCGCCATTAGCAACCTCAGATAAACAGCAAGATATCTTGCTATAACTAAAGTATACCAAAGGCAAGCTTTACTCTCATCCTTAAAAGGACACTATAATCAACAAAAGTAATTATTTTTATATATAACAGTTATATTTACTTAAAATTATCTGAATTAACTTAAGTTTTATTCTAAATTTTAAGCAAAAAAAACCTAAGTCATTAGACTTAGGTTTCTTAATGTTGGCGGAACGGACGGGACTCGAACCCGCGACCCCCTGCGTGACAGGCAGGTATTCTAACCAACTGAACTACCGCTCCGCGTATTCTTTTGCGATTAATGTTATTTAACACTAATGCTTTAATTAATGCCTGGCAGTTCCCTACTCTCACATGGGGAGACCCCACACTACCATCGGCGCTACAACGTTTCACTTCTGAGTTCGGCATGGGATCAGGTGGGACCGTTGCGCTATGGCCGCCAAGCAAATTCTGTTTTATTACCCGTCACTCACCCTTCAACGGCTCGTCACCAGTAATTATCAATCTTAAACAAGCTTACTTCATCGTTTCGTCTCTCTGACAAAACACCTTCGGTGTTGTCAGGTTAAGCCTCACGGTTCATTAGTACTGGTTAGCTCAACGTATCGCTACGCTTACACACCCAGCCTATCAACGTCTTAGTCTTAAACGTTCCTTTAGGTCACTCAAGGTGACAGGGAAGACTCATCTCGAGGCAAGTTTCCCGCTTAGATGCTTTCAGCGGTTATCTCTTCCGCACTTAGCTACCGGGCAATGCCATTGGCATGACAACCCGAACACCAGTGGTGCGTTCACTCCGGTCCTCTCGTACTAGGAGCAACCCCTCTCAATCTTCCAACGCCCACGGCAGATAGGGACCGAACTGTCTCACGACGTTCTAAACCCAGCTCGCGTACCACTTTAAATGGCGAACAGCCATACCCTTGGGACCTACTTCAGCCCCAGGATGTGATGAGCCGACATCGAGGTGCCAAACACCGCCGTCGATATGAACTCTTGGGCGGTATCAGCCTGTTATCCCCGGAGTACCTTTTATCCGTTGAGCGATGGCCCTTCCATTCAGAACCACCGGATCACTAAGACCTACTTTCGTACCTGCTCGAGCCGTCACTCTCACAGTCAAGCTGGCTTATGCCTTTGCACTAACCGCATGATGTCCGACCATGCTTAGCCAACCTTCGTGCTCCTCCGTTACTCTTTAGGAGGAGACCGCCCCAGTCAAACTACCCACCAGACACGGTCCCCGATCCAGATTATGGACCTAGGTTAGAACATCAAACGTTAAAGGGTGGTATTTCAAGGTTGACTCCATGCAGACTGGCGTCCACACTTCATAGTCTCCCACCTATCCTACACATCAAGGCTCAATGTTCAGTGTCAAGCTATAGTAAAGGTTCACGGGGTCTTTCCGTCTTGCCGCGGGTACACTGCATCTTCACAGCGAGTTCAATTTCACTGAGTCTCGGGTGGAGACAGCCTGGCCATCATTACGCCATTCGTGCAGGTCGGAACTTACCCGACAAGGAATTTCGCTACCTTAGGACCGTTATAGTTACGGCCGCCGTTTACTGGGGCTTCGATCAAGAGCTTCTCCCTAAGGATAACCCCATCAATTAACCTTCCAGCACCGGGCAGGCGTCACACCGTATACGTCCACTTTCGTGTTTGCACAGTGCTGTGTTTTTAATAAACAGTTGCAGCCAGCTGGTATCTTCGACTGGCTTCGGCTCCATCCGCAAGGGATTTCACTTACCGCCAGCGTGCCTTCTCCCGAAGTTACGGCACCATTTTGCCTAGTTCCTTCACCCGAGTTCTCTCAAGCGCCTGAGTATTCTCTACCTGACCACCTGTGTCGGTTTGGGGTACGATTGTTGGTAACCTGAAGCTTAGAGGCTTTTCCTGGAAGCAGGGCATCAATTGCTTCACCACCTTAGTGGTTCGTCATCACACCTCAGCATTAAGTGACCGGATTTGCCTAATCACTCTGCCTACATGCTTGAACCGGGACGACCGTCGCCCGGACAACCTAGCCTTCTCCGTTCCCCCATCGCAGTTACCACCAGTACGGGAATATTAACCCGTTTCCCATCGACTACGCTTTTCAGCCTCGCCTTAGGGGTCGACTCACCCTGCCCCGATTAACGTTGGACAGGAACCCTTGGTCTTCCGGCGTGCGGGTTTTTCACCCGCATTATCGTTACTTATGTCAGCATTCGCACTTCTGATACCTCCAGCATACCTCACAGTACACCTTCGCAGGCTTACAGAACGCTCCCCTACCCAACAACACATAGTGTCGCTGCCGCAGCTTCGGTGCATGGTTTAGCCCCGTTACATCTTCCGCGCGGGCCGACTCGACCAGTGAGCTATTACGCTTTCTTTAAATGATGGCTGCTTCTAAGCCAACATCCTGGCTGTCTGAGCCTTCCCACTTCGTTTCCCACTTAACCATGACTTTGGGACCTTAGCTGGCGGTCTGGGTTGTTTCCCTCTTCACGACGGACGTTAGCACCCGCCGTGTGTCTCCCGTGATAACATTCTTCGGTATTCGCAGTTTGCATCGAGTTGGTAAGTCGGGATGACCCCCTAGTCGAAACAGTGCTCTACCCCCGAAGATGAGTTCACGAGGCGCTACCTAAATAGCTTTCGGGGAGAACCAGCTATCTCCCGGTTTGATTGGCCTTTCACCCCCATCCACAAGTCATCCGCTAATTTTTCAACATTAGTCGGTTCGGTCCTCCAGTTAGTGTTACCCAACCTTCAACCTGCCCATGGATAGATCACCGGGTTTCGGGTCTATACCCTGCAACTCATTCGCCCAGTTAAGACTCGGTTTCCCTACGGCTCCCCTATACGGTTAACCTTGCTACAGAATATAAGTCGCTGACCCATTATACAAAAGGTACGCAGTCACCCCATAAAGAGGCTCCTACTGCTTGTACGTACACGGTTTCAGGTTCTTTTTCACTCCCCTCGCCGGGGTTCTTTTCGCCTTTCCCTCACGGTACTGGTTCACTATCGGTCAATCAGGAGTATTTAGCCTTGGAGGATGGTCCCCCCATATTCAGACAGGATAACACGTGTCCCGCCCTACTCGTCGAGTTCACAATAACAGCATCTTCGGATACGGGGCTATCACCCTTTACTGCCGGACTTTCCAGACCGTTCTCCTGATGCTGCCATTGATTAAGACTCTGGGCTGTTCCCCGTTCGCTCGCCGCTACTAGGGGAATCTCGGTTGATTTCTTTTCCTCGGGGTACTGAGATGTTTCAGTTCTCCCGGTTCGCCTCATTAACCTATGTATTCAGTTAATGATAATATCCATGGGATATTGGGTTTCCCCATTCGGAAATCGTCGGGTATAACGGTTCATATCACCTTACCGACGCTTATCGCAGATTAGCACGTCCTTCATCGCCTCTGATTGCCTAGGCATCCACCGTGTACGCTTATTCGCTTAACCTCACAACCCGAAGATGTTTCTCTCGAAGACGACTTTAAAGGTCATGGCTACACAAGCATCAATTCGTTGTTGGGCAGTGCTCGTAATGCTCACATACTTAAGTATGCTGCGCTTACTGCGCGCTGTCCGCCTAGAATTGCTGTTGTTCGCTCATGACACTCGCCTTGGAGTATCACAAATTCAAGGTCTGAGATTTTGAGAGACTCATCAATATACCTCGGTGATATATTGATTTGTTTTCAATTTTTCAGCTTGTTCCAGATTGTTAAAGAGCATAATAGGTAAAATAACTCGCTTGAATTATCTTAACTATTCCCTGATTTTCATCAGATATAGTGTGGTACGCCTTTCACTCATACCGCGCATTGGCGTCCCCTAGGGGATTCGAACCCCTGTTACCGCCGTGAAAGGGCGGTGTCCTAGGCCTCTAGACGAAGGGGACTTCAGTCAGCTTCGCAGACGCGCTTTTGCTCGTTCTTCATCAGACAATCTGTGTGAGCACTGCACATAACACGTATCTCTTAGGTAAGGAGGTGATCCAACCGCAGGTTCCCCTACGGTTACCTTGTTACGACTTCACCCCAGTCATGAATCACAAAGTGGTAAGCGCCCTCCCGAAGGTTAAGCTACCTACTTCTTTTGCAACCCACTCCCATGGTGTGACGGGCGGTGTGTACAAGGCCCGGGAACGTATTCACCGTAGCATTCTGATCTACGATTACTAGCGATTCCGACTTCATGGAGTCGAGTTGCAGACTCCAATCCGGACTACGACAGACTTTATGAGTTCCGCTTGCTCTCGCGAGGTCGCTTCTCTTTGTATCTGCCATTGTAGCACGTGTGTAGCCCTACTCGTAAGGGCCATGATGACTTGACGTCATCCCCACCTTCCTCCGGTTTATCACCGGCAGTCTCCTTTGAGTTCCCACCATAACGTGCTGGCAACAAAGGATAAGGGTTGCGCTCGTTGCGGGACTTAACCCAACATTTCACAACACGAGCTGACGACAGCCATGCAGCACCTGTCTCAGCGTTCCCGAAGGCACTCCTCTATCTCTAAAGGATTCGCTGGATGTCAAGAGTAGGTAAGGTTCTTCGCGTTGCATCGAATTAAACCACATGCTCCACCGCTTGTGCGGGCCCCCGTCAATTCATTTGAGTTTTAACCTTGCGGCCGTACTCCCCAGGCGGTCGATTTAACGCGTTAGCTCCAGAAGCCACGGTTCAAGACCACAACCTCTAAATCGACATCGTTTACAGCGTGGACTACCAGGGTATCTAATCCTGTTTGCTCCCCACGCTTTCGCACCTGAGCGTCAGTCTTTGTCCAGGGGGCCGCCTTCGCCACCGGTATTCCTCCACATCTCTACGCATTTCACCGCTACACGTGGAATTCTACCCCCCTCTACAAGACTCTAGCCAACCAGTTTCAGATGCAATTCCCAAGTTAAGCTCGGGGCTTTCACATCTGACTTAATTGACCGCCTGCGTGCGCTTTACGCCCAGTAATTCCGATTAACGCTTGCACCCTCCGTATTACCGCGGCTGCTGGCACGGAGTTAGCCGGTGCTTCTTCTGCGGGTAACGTCAATTGATAAGGGTATTAACCTTATCACCTTCCTCCCCGCTGAAAGTACTTTACAACCCTAAGGCCTTCTTCATACACGCGGCATGGCTGCATCAGGCTTGCGCCCATTGTGCAATATTCCCCACTGCTGCCTCCCGTAGGAGTCTGGGCCGTGTCTCAGTCCCAGTGTGGCTGATCATCCTCTCAGACCAGCTAGAGATCGTCGCCTAGGTGAGCCATTACCCCACCTACTAGCTAATCCCATATGGGTTCATCCGATAGCGCAAGGTCCGAAGAGCCCCTGCTTTGGTCCGTAGACGTCATGCGGTATTAGCCACCGTTTCCAGTAGTTATCCCCCTCTATCGGGCAGATCCCCATACATTACTCACCCGTCCGCCGCTCGTCAGCAAGAAAGCAAGCTTTCTCCTGTTACCGCCCGACTTGCATGTGTTAGGCCTGCCGCCAGCGTTCAATCTGAGCCATGATCAAACTCTTCAATTAAAAGTGTTTGATGCTCAAAGAAATCGAAAACTTAGCTATTCATAAATGAATTTACTTTTGTTGTTCACTCTTCAAGACTTGATACATCTAATATTTTAGAAGATATCGTCTCTGCGAGTGCCCACACAGATTGTCTGATAATTTGTTAAAGAGCAGTGCAACATTCGCTGCCGTTTCCGGTCTTCTGCGTTGTTGCGAGGAGGTGCATTCTACATCTTCCTCATTGAGTGTCAAGCGTTTATTTTCAAGGCTTTTCACTTTTTTCTTTGTTCTCTCAGTCAGTTCGCTTAGCGCCCTGTGCCGTGACAACGAGGACGCATTATAGGGAGTTTTCTGAGACTGGCAATAGTTTTTTAAAAAAAAATGTTCGTTTGTTGGTAAATTAAACGAAGTGCCTATTTTTTGTGGCTTTTTAACCATTTTGGCAAGTCTGCAAGGCTATCGAGAACAAAATCTGCACACTGTTGTGTCTCTTCAGTTATCTCTTTTCCTGTACGAACAAGAATTTTATGACCCACTCCCGCAGCTTTTGCTGCCAACATATCTTCTTTTTTGTCGCCAACCATATAAGAAGCGGCCATATCGATGTTCAGTTGTGCTTTCGCATCCATAAACATACCGGAGGCTGGTTTGCGACAATCACATACTTTTTTATATTCTTCTATCGTGGCATCCGGATGATGAGGACAATAATAGATACCATCTAAATCAACCCCCCTATCTGCTAAAGACCAATCCATCCACTCTGTTAGATGTAAAAATTGATCTTCACTATAATAGCCGCGACCAATACCTGATTGATTAGTCACGAGCACCAAGGCATATCCCATCGCTTTTAATTCGGCCATTGCCTCAATAACGCCATCGATAAATTCAAAGTTATCAATTTCAGACACATAACCATGGTCTATGTTAATAGTTCCATCGCGATCTAAAAAAATCGCAGAAATCCCCTTGCTCACAGCATTACTCCATTTAGATATTTTTATTAGTATCGCATGTTTTTTCTTATATAGAGAATGATATCCATGGCTTTCTTTCTTTAATTACTCATCAACTCTTTTTTATTGACTTGGACGTCTAGACGCCTTAACATCTATTTTAACTCGGGCAGAATAGTCTTTATGTCCCATATCTACTTATATAAAGAAAAACATGATTAAACTGACGAATATAAATAAAGTGTTTAAGCAGGGAGAGCGTTCCATACAAGCGCTATCAAACATTAACCTGCATGTGCCACAAGGGCAGATTTTTGGTGTCATCGGATCGTCAGGAGCGGGTAAAAGTACACTGATACGTTGTGTGAACATGTTGGAAAAACCAACTTCAGGTGAAGTGCTTGTTGATGGTCGAGATCTCACTAAGTTATCTGATAAAGAACTAACAAAAGCACGCCGCGGCATTGGCATGATTTTCCAACATTTTAACTTACTGTCTTCTCGTACAGTATTTGATAATGTGGCACTGCCATTAGAACTTGATAATACGCCTCGTGCTGAAATTAATAAGCGTGTTAATGAGTTACTTGAATTAGTCGGTTTGTCAGATAAGAAAGAGTATTACCCAGCAAACTTATCTGGTGGGCAAAAGCAACGTGTTGCCATTGCACGCGCGTTGGCAAATTCACCAAACGTTTTACTGTGTGATGAAGCAACTAGTGCACTTGATCCGGCAACAACACGTTCTATTTTAGAATTACTAAAAGACATTAACCGTCGTTTAGGCCTTACCATTTTATTAATTACCCATGAAATGGATGTCGTAAAACGTATTTGTGATCAGGTTGCTGTAATAAGTGGTGGTCAATTAGTTGAAAGTGATGCAGTGAGTGAAGTTTTCTCTCATCCAAAAACACCTGTTTCTCAGGCTTTTATCCAATCAACACTACAATTGGATATTCCTGAAGATTACAAAGAACGTTTAAAACCAGAGTGGGAGGAAGGTTTATTCCCATTGTTGAAACTTGAGTTTAACGGTCAATCAGTTGATGCACCATTAATGTCTATCGTAGCTCGTCGTTTCGACGCAGATATTAATATCTTAAGTTCACAAATGGACTATGCTGGCGGTGTGAAGTTTGGTGTGATGTTAGCTGAGTTACACGGTAAAAATGGTAATACTGAAAAGTCGATTGCATTTTTAGAAGAGCATCATGTGAAAGTAGAGGTTCTCGGTTATGTCTGAAGGAATGGTTTATTTATTAATTAGTGGGATCTGGGAAACCTTAGTCATGACCTTCGTTTCAGGCTTCTTTGGTTTTGTCATCGGGCTACCACTGGGTGTTTTACTTTATGTCACTCGTCCTGAACAAATTATGGCAAATCCACCTGCCTATCGTGTTATCTCAGCACTTGTGAATATTTTTAGGGCGATCCCTTTTATTATCTTACTTGTATGGATGATCCCTTTTACTCGTTTGGTTGTAGGAACATCTATTGGCTTGCAAGCAGCCATCGTACCATTAACTGTTGCAGCAGCACCTTTTATTGCTCGTATGGTCGAAAATACGCTATTGGAAATCCCACAAGGATTAATTGAAGCATCTCGTTCTATGGGTGCAACACCAATGCAAATTATCAAGAAAATTTTATTACCAGAATCTTTACCAGGTTTGATTAATGCTGCAACCATTACACTAATTACATTAGTGGGTTATTCAGCAATGGGTGGTGCTGTTGGTGCAGGTGGTTTAGGTCAAATTGGCTATCAATATGGTTACGTTGGCTATAATGCAACTGTAATGAATATTGTGATTGTTCTGCTCGTTATTCTTGTTTTTATCATTCAGTTTTTCGGCGATCGCTTAGTGAAGCTGACAACACATAAATAATTAGATTGAAGGTTTCAATTATTAAATCGAAACCTTTTAATTAACGGATCAAATAAGGGTAAATGTATGTCATTAAAATTTAAATCGCTCGCAGTCGTAAGTGCTTTAGTTGGCGCATTAGTATTAGCGGGTTGTGGTGAAAAAGAAAAAGATCCAAACCATATTCGTGTTGGTGTAATTTCTGGCTCTGAGCAACAAGTTGCTGAAGTCGCAAAGCAAGTTGCTAAAGATAAATATGGTCTTGATGTAGAACTTGTTACTTTCAATGACTTCGTCATGCCGAATGAATCATTAAGCCGTGGTGATATCGATCTTAATGCATTTCAACATAAACCTTATTTAGATCAGCAAATTAAGGATCGTAATTTTAAGATTACTGCAGTAGGAAATACGTTTATTTATCCTATCGCAGGTTACTCTAAGAAAATTACTGATTTAGCTGATTTACCTGATGGTGCTCAAGTAGCTATCCCTAACGATCCTACTAACTTAGGTCGTTCACTACTGTTATTAGAAAAAGTAGGATTAATTAAATTAAAAGATGGTGTAGGCTTATTACCAACTTCTTTAGATATTATTGAAAACCCTAAAAATCTAAAATTAGTAGAATTAGAAGCACCTCAATTACCACGTTCATTAGATGATCAAAAAATCTATTTAGCGGTAATCAATACCACTTATGCAAGCCAAGTAAACTTAACGCCAGCAAAAGACGGTATTTTTGTTGAAGATAAAGACTCTCCATATGTAAACATCATTGTTGCACGCGAAGATAATAAAGACAGTGAAAATGTGAAGAAATTTATTCAAGCTTACCAAACAGACGAAGTGGATAGTGCTGCAAATAAAATCTTTAACGGCGGTGCTGTAAAAGGCTGGTAATACGTTAGAATTTAACGTAATGATAAAAAAGGCGGACATTTGTTCGCCTTTCTCTTTTTTACTTGGCTAATTTGCATTAAATTAGTGCCGTTTAATTTTTGTATAGACAATAATAAAGAGGATATTACCCATGCACATGCGCTTGCTACTTATTGGCATCATGGCGCTGTTTATGACAGGCTGTTCAATGCAAAAATCATCTGATGTTGATCAGTCTAAATTTACGGATATGCGTTTAAATAAACCTGGGCAACCACAAAAACCAAAGTCACAAACTTTACCTTCAGTACGTATTGTTGAAAAAACGGAAGACCTTTTAGGTGCCCCTTTTAAAGATCTTGGCGTTGTCGCGGGAGAATCATGTCGCCAAACATTACAAGATCCACCAGCAAGTTTACCTATTGCTAAAAAAAGAATGGCAACAAAAGCAGCCTATAAAAATGCGAATGCCGTTTTGTTGCATGAATGCCAAATAGTCACAGGCTTAGGATGCTATCAATCCGCTATATGTGAAGGCACAGCACTACTCATTACAAAATGAACACCTACCAAATGAATCCTATAGGGCATATTTCTAGCCCTTATAAAGAAAAATTTGCCGTTCCACGCCAGCCTGGACTCATCCAGGATGGCGGCGGCCAACTTATTCTACATGCACCTTATAATCACCCTGATACGGTTCGAGGCTTAGCGCAATTTAGCCACCTTTGGTTGATTTTTGTTTTTCATCAAACAGCACAACAAGGTTGGCATCCTCTCGTTCGTCCCCCTAGATTAGGCGGTAACGCCAAAATTGGTGTATTTGCAACTCGCTCAACCTTTCGCCCCAACCCAATTGGTATGTCATTGGTTGAATTGAAAAAAGTAAACACAGCAAATCAGTCTGTTATTTTAGAATTGGGTAGCCTTGATCTTGTGGATGGCACGCCTATTCTTGATATCAAACCTTATTTACCGTTTGCAGAATCTCGCCCTAATGCGATTGCAGGGTTTGCACAAGAAGCGCCCAATAACGAAATGCCTGTTTTCTTTTCGCCAGTTGCAACAGACCAACTGCAACACTATGCCAATGAGTACCCTCATCTTTCACGTTTTATCACCCAAGTATTACAGCAAGATCCTCGTCCTGCTTATAAAAAAGGTGAGCAAAGTGATAGAATTTATGCCGTACACTTACTCGAATTTAATGTTCGCTGGCAAGTCAATGGACAACAGACACTTGTTCTTAGTATAGAACCGCGGTAACTTGCTATTATCTTCATTGATATTGTTATCATGAATAATCTAATCTGAGAGTCATTCTCATGTCTTTAGACAAATCAGATTGAAAAAAATGCTTTGCCTCTTTTGGCAGACCTAAGTCACTGGTAGACTAGAGCGTGTTGACCTTTGATGGTCGATTTTTATTCGAATTAAAAGCATTTTAAGCAAGGCGAGAGGTTCGCCGCCTAATGAACTAGGCTAGCGCCTCTCAACGCAGAATAAAATGAGTGAAACGTCTTTTAATCGAATCCGTAGGGCTGTTTTTATTTTTAAGTGGTCATTGTTAATGACAATCAATGCCAAGCCCAAAATAGTTGAATATGTTGCTTGTTTTATAAATTTCTTTTGCTGTAAAAATAAGCAGAAAAGATCAACACGCTCTAAAGTCTTTCCCTAATTATATTGATGTAGACTGGCGTGACAGTCAGCCTAAGTATTTTTGTTCTAATGGAACCTAATAATGCGTACTAGCCACTATTTGCTCTCTACTTTAAAAGAGACACCTGCTGATGCAGAAATTGTCAGCCATCAACTTATGCTTCGCGCAGGCATGATCCGTAAACTCGCTTCTGGTCTTTATGATTGGATGCCGACAGGGGTTCGTGTTCTAAGAAAAATTGAAAAAATTGTTCGTGAAGAGATGGACAATGCAGGATCACTTGAGATTTCAATGCCCGTTGTTCAACCCGCTGACTTATGGCTAGAAAGTGGTCGTTGGGAACAGTATGGTCCTGAATTACTGCGTTTTTCAGACAGAGGCGAGCGCCCATTTGTTTTAGGCCCAACCCATGAAGAAGTGGTTACGGATATTGTTCGTAACGAGATTACTTCTTACAAACAACTTCCACTGAACCTATATCAAATTCAAACTAAATTCCGCGACGAAGTACGCCCTCGTTTTGGTGTTATGCGCTCTCGTGAATTTATCATGAAAGATGCATACTCTTTCCACATTTCTCAAGAGTCTTTACAAGAGACTTACGACAGAATGTACGAAGCTTACAGCAAAATCTTCTCACGTATTGGTTTAGATTTCCGTCCAGTACTTGCAGATACTGGCTCTATCGGTGGTAATGCTTCTCATGAATTCCAAGTTTTAGCAGACAGTGGTGAAGATGATATCGTCTTTTCGACTGGCTCTGACTATGCAGCCAATATCGAATTAGCAGAAGCAGTCATGCCTGAAACTCCACGTGCAGCTGCAACTGAAGACTTACGCTTAGTGGATACACCAAACGCTAAAACCATCGCTGAATTAGTTGAACAATTCAATCTACCAATTGAAAAAACAGTTAAAACACTGATTGTTCATGGTACGAAAGAAAGTGGTCACTCATTAGTTGCATTATTAGTCCGTGGCGATCACGAACTTAATGAAATTAAAGCAGAAAAATGCGCTATCGTTGCAACACCTTTAACTTTCGCTACTGAAGCTGAAATTCGCCAAGCTGTCAATGCAGGCCCAGGTTCATTAGGCCCAGTTAATCTGCCACTGCCCGTTATTATGGATCGCGCTGTCTCTGTAATGAGCGATTTTGGTGCTGGTGCAAACGTTGATGGTAAACACTATTTTGGTATTAACTGGGAGCGAGACCTACCTGTTGCTGAAATTGCTGACATCCGTAATGTTGTTGAAGGCGATCCAAGCCCAGACGGTAATGGAACATTACTCATCAAACGAGGTATTGAAGTTGGTCATATTTTCCAACTCGGCACAAAATATTCAGAAGCATTAAAAGCAACCGTACAAAACGAAGAAGGTCATAACCAAATCGTGACTATGGGCTGTTATGGTATCGGTATAACTCGTATTGTTGCTGCCGCGATTGAACAAAACCATGATGCTCGTGGTATTATTTGGCCAGATGCGATTGCACCATTCCAAGTTGCTATTTTACCAATGAATATGCATCGTTCTTATCGTGTTAAAGAAGTCGCTGACAAACTTTATAACGAATTACGCGCTCAAGGAATTGATGTTCTGTTTGATGATCGTAAAGAACGTCCGGGTGTCATGTTTGCTGATATGGAACTTATCGGTATTCCACACACGATCGTGATTGGTGATCGAAACTTAGACAACAACCAAATCGAATATAAAGCGCGCCGTAGTGATGATAAATCACTGGTTAATGTTGACGATGTTGTTGCCTTTATCAAAGAGCAACTCGCTTAATCATTAGGCCTCTTATTTTATGAGGCTTGATTAATAAGTAACAAGCGTGTCCTTTCATACACGCTTGTTACTGCAATAATCATATCTCAATTACCTCTTTTTATACTTTTCCTTCCGGCTCTAGCTCCCAGAACAACGTGATATACCGCTGAGAAACACTCATTGCGACATATTAAGATCCCTTTAACACAAACCATTATCATCGCGCCGTTAGCTATTTTTTATACTGGGAAGTTCAGAATACTCTAATAATAAATAAAATTAATATGAGTATATTATTTCGTTATATAAGCAACTATTCTAAATCACATAGGAAATGTTATGAAAAGGCTTGGAGCAATACTTAGTATTATTCTTATATTATCTGGGTGTGGGACATTAAATAGATCGAAAAGTAATAATGATTATTACCGAGGTACGAATGCTGATGTCGAAGTTATCAATGAACCTATAATTTGGTTAGTTACTTTCGGAATGTACCCTATATTCTCAATTATCAGTTTACCTGTTGATGTTGTTTTTGATACCGCCCTTCTTCCCGTTGATCATGTGATAAAAACCCAGAAAGAAAAAGCGTACTCCGAAGAGCGCAATAGACATAAACAAGAAACCGACAGTATTTCAGATGATCAGCAACAATCGGCGTTAACGCCTTCCCCTGCTCCTACTCCAACTCATGAGCGCTGGCTAGAGAACAAAACAAAATAAATTATTACTGTAATAGCATTAAAAAATAATAGGTTATTTAAAGTATATTACGAAAAGGAAATTGTTTAGATAATGCCGTAATAGGAAATTTCTTTGATCTATTAAAAATAGAGTATTTTATACTAAGTAATACTAAGTAGTTTAAAGAGATAGATGAATTAGAAAAAGGACTTTGTGAATATATTAAAACCTAAAATTAAAAAGACTGAGTTCAGTTCAATACTAGACTCAGTCTTTACTTAACTAATTTAAACTGTCTAATAAACGCAAAGCTATTCATTTTTATTAGAACAAAATCGCTAAAACTTAACTTCTGCCACTACGATGGTTTCCACAAGAGCCATGACGGTTAAAACGCGGTTTCTCATCAGTAACAACTAAAGCGCTATCAAATTTTCCATCTTCCATTGAAGGACGAATACTGTAATAACCATTAACTTCAAGGTAAACAGGTGTTCCACCATCAACACCCGTTGAGAAATAGCCTTTTTCCAATTCAATACCACTGGCTGCGTAAACACGCCCTGATTGACAATCTTTAAACGTACCAGCATCAGCAAAATAGGTAAATTCACCTGCAAGCTGTTTAGGCTGAACCTTAGCTAAAGTATAATTTAGTTCTGAATTAATAACGTTACCATCAATATCAAGCATGACTAATTTATCTTCACGAGGTAAATAATAGCTTTTCTCACCATAGCTATTAGTCAACGTCAGCTTATCTTTACCTAATACCCATGTTCCTGATTCAAAGAAACTACGTTTATCATCAGGTGAACCTTGATAGCTTTGCTCCATAACATAAGAGCCATCTTGATTAACAAGAATTGTCGTGTCGATACCAGAGCAATCGGCACAAGGTAGAATACTGTTGTAAGTTTGGTCTACAATTTTTCCATCCAGTGATAAGCCAATATTATTTTGGCAACCTGACAGTATAAATAACCCAGCAGCAACGGCTGCAAATAAAAATTTTTTCCCCATCATCGACTCCCTACATTCTGGGTACTTTTTAATAAATGATCATCCCTATGATTCTAGCATTTTTTAAAATAAAAGGGGGCAATAAAACGAGCTTTAAGATAAATGCACCCATAATTGTCAATTATTTATCAAATCAATTCGAATAAAGAACTATTTCAGAAAATAGTTATAATAACTATTGTGCTCACATCGAATAACAGCATAATGATTTTATTCTGAATTATTCACTGGCGGCAACACCGCCACGAAAGAGTGGTGAGGGAATATGTCAACAAATACAGAATATCAACCAATTAACTGTGATGATTATGAATATCTGGAGTTAGCATGCCAGCGTGGTTTAGCACTCCATATTGAATTACATAATGGTGAGCTTATTGAAGGTATTGCAGATGACCTTTTCTTAAGCAAGAAAGTTGAATACCTAAAAGTCAAAACATCTGAAGGCTCTAAAGATTTACGGCTGGATATCATTGCCAGTTTTTCTAATCCCGAACTTGGGACAATCACTATAAAATCGGAATAACCGAATAAAGAACAGCCGCCAACTGGCGGTTGTTCATTCATGAGCCGCTTGCCACTCAATAGTCATAGCATGTTCTGATGTTGCTTTTCCCTCAACAGTAACAAATGTATCAATAGCTGCAATTAACGTATCATTATAATAAATCAAAGGTATCCGAGTCCTACGCCAAGGTGCAACTTCAAGCTCTTGCCAAATCTTTTTACTATGCCGAGCGTGCTCGCGCCCGACAATACGCAAAGATGCTTGCGTTAAACCAAAACGCACGGTGACTTTTTCATCACTTAAAGGCTTTCTGATGGTGTTTTTCCCTGTTTCCGCGACAAGTGATAGGATCCCTAATCCACTAGGTAAATATAAAGGCTTATCGAGCGACCACTCAATAGCGTGATCAACAGGCTCTTGGATGATTGGAACTAAATAAAGACGCTGTTTATAACGTCTAACTTCATCTTGATAAAATTGTAATCGAGGCTCTGCATCTTCTTTTGCTAAAGCGACTTCTTGCCATAATCGTAAGATTTGTTGTCTTGATGGCATGGTTTTATTCTGTTTAGCAAACCAGCGCCGTAGTAAAGCATTGCGCTTAATAACACTACAATGGGCAAGTTTATTAATATCTAAACTGTGCTCACTTCCCATTAAACCAGTCAGTTCTGAATCTAACAGTTCGTCCAGCAATGCTTCTTGTTCACCACACAACGCTGCACTTCGAGTTACCGCTTGTGAAAAATGTGACCAACGTTGAGTGAGTAAAGGCATTACACGCAATCGTAAAAAATTGCGATCATAACGATCATCTTGATTACTATCGTCCTCTATCCAATCTAGCCCTTGTTCAGTCGCATAGGATTCGATTTGCTCACGCGTAATATTGAGTAATGGTCGAAGTAAATAGCTCTTTTCAAATACCATTTTTGCTGGCATTGAAGAAAGTCCAGCTGGACCGCTACCTCGCTTTAAAGCCAGTAAAAAAGTTTCGGCTTGATCATCTTGATGTTGAGCTGTCACTAACACTTGTTGTGGCTGTAAATATCGACGAAAGGCTTGGTAACGCGCCTCTCTAGCTCCATTTTCAAGACCACCTTCTTTAGGATCAACATTCACTTTTTCACTGATAAAATCGACACGCCATTGCTGACAACACTGTTTACAATGGACAAGCCAATCATCTGCTTTGGTATTTAATCCATGATGAATATAAATAGCCGTTAATGCTAAAGGTAATTGAAATTCATCACGCAAACGTACAAGTCCTTGTAATAAAACGGTGGAATCGACACCGCCACTAAAACCTACCAAAATTTTAGTGTAAGGATTAATTTGTTGTTTGATTTCTTTAAGAAGTAAGCCGTATTCTTGTCTCATTGTGCTGTCATTTATCAGTGATTTCAGATGATTATGTTAAGCTTTTCTACCTGATTTTGCACGAATACAACCTAGTCCTGAAAAATGAATACGAAATTTAAGCGATTGTATTACTCATGAATAAAAATAAGGCGGAATAAACACCATTCTGCCTTAAAATAAACACGATTTACGCAGTAAAACCACCATCGACCAAATAAGAGGCACCAGTGACAAACGAAGCAGCGTCACTCGCCAAAAATACAACCACATTAGCCACTTCTTCTGGTGTACCAAGGCGACCAATAGGATGTAAGGCGACAAGTTTTTGCTTATCTAATTCACGCCCTTCCAATAAAGGAGTATCAATATAACCGGGGCAAACTGCATTAACACGAATACCTTTGCTCGCATAATCAATAGCAAGTGTTTGTGTCAGTAATTTAACGCCACCTTTTGAGGCACAATAGGCAGGAAATTCGTGTTGACCAACAAAAGAGCAAATCGAACTACAATTAACAATTACCCCTGTTCGTTTGTTTTTCAGCCAATATCGAATGGCTGCACGATTAATCAGAAAGAGTCCGTTAAGATTAACATCTAATACCCCTTTCCATTTTTCATAGTCTAATTTGTCTGCGATGTTATCGGTCAAAACACCAGCATTAGCAAAAATGAAATCCAATCGCCCATATTTATTGGCTACATAATCAATCAGCTGTTCATTCTCTTTTTCACTTTTCACATCCATTTGTATAAATTCACCAGAAAGTCCCTTTTCTTTAAGGTATTTTTCTGCTTTTTGCCCTCGAGCTAAATTACTGCCCGTAATAATAACTGATGCACCTAAAGATAAAAATCTTTCCGCAGAAGTTAAGCCAATCCCACTATTACCACCTGTAATAATCCCAACTTTACCATTAAACGATATCATCGTGTTTTCCTCTCAAAAGAAGTAAATGCTCCTATAAAATAATAGATATCGTTGATTATTCTTTTAGTAAAAAAGGAATTTAATATTGTTTTTGAGATCGACTTAACACATTGATATATAATAAATTATCGTTAATATAACCTAATTTCATTGTCTCAGTAAGAGATAATATTTAGAGTCAAAAAAAACCTCATGTTATCAACATGAGGTTCTCTTTTATTTATTGAATAGCATTATGCTATCAGCAGTAACCGTATTCCATTAAACGTTGGTAACGACGGTTTGTTAGCTCTTCTGATTCAAATGCATCTAACTCTTCTAAATCAGCTTTGATTTGTGCTTTTAATGACTCAGCCATTTCATCATAGTGACGATGAGCGCCACCTAAAGGCTCAGGGATCACCGTATCAATCAGCTTTAACTCTTTTAAACGATTTGCTGTGATCCCCATGGCTTCAGCAGCTAATGGTGCTTTATCAGCGCTTTTCCATAGAATAGAAGCACAACCTTCCGGTGAAATAACAGAATAGGTGCTGTATTGCAACATATTCACTTTATCACCCACCCCAATCGCTAAGGCTCCACCAGAACCACCTTCACCAATAACAGTACAGATGATAGGTACTCCAAAGCGCGACATTTCACGTAAGTTACGTGCAATCGCTTCTGATTGACCACGCTCTTCAGCACCCACCCCCGGGTAAGCCCCCGGAGTATCAATAAAGGTGATAATAGGAAGGTTAAAACGTTGCGCCATTTCCATTAAACGAAGTGCTTTGCGGTAACCTTCTGGTGCTGGCATACCAAAATTACGGCGGATCTTTTCTTTCGTTTCACGCCCTTTTTGATGTCCAATAACCATGACAGGACGACCATCTAAACGCGCAATACCACCCACAATCGCTTTATCATCAGCATAAGCACGATCGCCCGCTAATTCTTGGAAGTCCGTAAAGATACGATGAATATAATCCAGTGTGTAAGGTCTTAATGGATGACGTGCAAGTTGTGCAACTTGCCATGCACCAAGATCAGAAAAAATCTTACGCGTTAGCTCTAGGCTTTTTTCTCTTAAGCGTGAAACTTCTTCATCGATATTAATATCAATTTTTTCATCATGTTGGCTAACTGCAGTTAGCGAATCAATTTTCGCTTCTAACTCGGCAATTGGCTGTTCAAAATCCAGAAAATTAAGACTCATAACATTCCTATTTTAGTCAAATTCTAATTCTACCTGCTCATTACCCAGCAGAGTTCGCAGATCCGTTAAAAGCATATCTGTTGGCGTTACACGCCATGTCGCACCAAAACGTAAACGTGCGCAGGCATCATGCTTTTCAAAATAAAGATGAACCGGTATCGTGCCTGAACGATGAGGTTCTAAAACGCCGCGAAGACGATTTAATAATTGCTCATTAATTTGCCTGTCCGATAATGAGATAGCAAGCCCTCGTGCATATTTTTCACGAGCCTGGTTGATATCCATAAGTTCGCGGACTGTCATTTTAAGTCCACCATTGAAATCATCAAAGCTGACCTGCCCAGTAGCAATTAAAATCTTGTCTTGTTCTAACAAATGTTGGTATTTATCCAATGCATCAGAAAATAACATAATTTCTAAGCGACCTGAACGATCATCTAAGGTACAAACGCCGATCCTATTTCCACGTTTCGTTGTAAATACTTTAGATGCAAGTACTAAACCTGCTACCTTCACCATTTGACCACGAGGTGTTGGCACTAAATCTTTTAGACGTGTTCCTGCTGCATATCGTTCAATTTCTTTTAAATAACGCGTAATCGGATGACCTGTTAAATATAAACCTAAAGTCTCTCGCTCACCTTCTAAAACAACTTGGTCTGGCCATTTAGGGATATTGGCATAAGAGCGCTCAACTTGTTCAGGTGCTTCTGCTAACACACCGAACATGTCCGATTGCCCTATTGCTTCAGCTTTGGCATGTTGGTCTGCGGCTTTTAATGCATCTTCTAATGAAGACATCAAAGCAGCACGATGAGGCCCTAGCTTATCGAATGCGCCTGACATTATCAGTTTTTCCATCACTCGGCGATTCAATTTTTTCGTTTCTGTTCTCGCACAGAGATCAAAAATATCTTTAAAGTGACCGCCTTGCTGACGCGCTTCTACAATTGCTTCAATGGGGCCTTCACCCACACCTTTAATGGCACCAATACCATAAACGATTTCGCCTTCATCATTGACATGGAAATGGTAAAGGCCGCTATTAATATCGGGAGGAAGAACCTTTAAGCCCATTCTCCAGCATTCATCAACTAATCCCACCACTTTCTCAGTGTTATCCATATCGGCAGTCATTACTGCAGCCATAAATTCAGCTGGATAGTGGGCTTTTAGCCATAATGTTTGGTAAGAAACTAATGCATACGCTGCTGAGTGTGATTTGTTAAATCCATAACCGGCGAATTTCTCCACCAAGTCAAAGATCCTCATAGCGAGCTCACCATCGACACCGTTTTTGATAGCCCCTTCTTCAAAAACAGAGCGTTGCTTTGCCATTTCTTCAGGTTTTTTCTTACCCATTGCGCGTCGTAACATATCCGCGCCACCTAGCGTATATCCCGCAAGAACCTGTGCAATTTGCATAACTTGTTCTTGGTATAGGATAACACCATAGGTTGGTTCTAGGACAGGCTGTAAGCTTTCATGTTGCCATTTGACATCAGGATATGAAATCTCTTCAACACCGTGTTTACGGTCAATAAAGTTATCTACCATGCCTGACTGCAATGGCCCTGGACGAAATAGAGCAACAAGTGCAATCATATCTTCAAAACAGTCAGGACGTAGACGTTTGATGAGATCTTTCATACCACGGGATTCCAACTGGAATACTGCGGTCGTTTCTGAACGTTGCAACATGTCAAAACTACGCGGATCCGTTAATGGGATCGCTGAGATATCAACAGGTTCGAGTGACTTTTTAGCTCGTCGGGCATTAATCATCTCTAATGCCCAGTTAATGATGGTGAGTGTTCTTAAACCTAAGAAGTCGAATTTAACAAGACCTGCGTATTCAACGTCGTTCTTATCAAATTGTGTAACGGGGTTATTTCCCTCTGCATCACAATAAAGTGGGGCAAAATCGGTGATTTTCGTTGGTGAAATAACGACACCACCCGCGTGCTTACCCGCATTACGAGTTACCCCTTCTAATTTACGAGCCATATCAATAAGAGATTTAACCTCTTCATCAGCTTCATAAATCTCAGGTAATTGAGGCTCGGCAGCAAACGCTTTTTCTAGGGTCATTCCCGGATCAGGAGGAACGAGTTTTGAAATTCTATCAACAAAACCGTAAGGGTGTCCTAAAACACGACCAACATCGCGAATAACCGCTTTCGCAGCCATCGTACCAAATGTAATGATCTGAGATACGGCATCGCGGCCATACATTTCAGCAACGTGGTCAATAACTCTATCGCGTTTTTCCATACAGAAGTCGACGTCAAAGTCTGGCATCGAAACACGTTCAGGGTTAAGAAAACGTTCGAAAAGCAAGTCAAACTCAAGGGGATCAAGATCGGTAATTTTCAGTGAGTAAGCCACGAGTGATCCCGCACCTGAACCTCGCCCAGGACCAACAGGAACACCGTTATCTTTAGACCACTGAATAAACTCCATCACGATAAGAAAGTAACCAGGAAATCCCATCTGGTTAATTACTTTCAACTCGATATCAAGGCGCTCATCATATTCAGGGCGTCTTTTTTGTCTCTCTTCTGGATCTGGAAATAAAAAGGCTAGACGTTCTTCCAAACCTTCTTGTGATTTTTTAACAAGAAAATCTTCTGTACTCATATCCCCTGTCGGGAATTGTGGAAGAAAGTATTCTCCTAAACGGATCGTGACATTACAGCGTTTAGCGATTTCAACACTGTTTTCTAATGCTTCAGGTATATCAGCAAATAACTCACACATCTCTTCTTCTGTGCGCATATATTGCTGGGGACTATAATTCTTTGGACGTTTGGGATCAGATAACGTAAAACCATCATGAATTGCGACACGAATTTCATGTGCATCAAAATCATCACTGTCGAGAAAACAGACATCATTGGTTGCAACAACAGGCAGACCTTTTTCAGAAGCCAGTGCGACTGCTTCATGAAGATAAGTTTCTTCATCAGTACGACCAGTACGAATAAGTTCTAGATAATAACTATCGGGAAAATGGGTTTGATAATACTCAAGGCACTGATCAACTAAAGCTCTATTTCCACGAAGTAGAAACTTACCCACATCCCCCATTCTACCGCCAGAAAGCAACAAGAGCCCTTCTTTATAGGTTGTTAACCACTCTTGTTTAATCGTCGGTCCGACAGCACCATAACCGTGTTTGTAAGCTTCTGAAATCAGTAAAGTAAGGTTTTGGTAACCAACATTATTGCGAGCAAGAATAGTCAGATGTGCATATTCATCACCTAATAATTCTGTTTCAAGATAAACATCAGCACCAATGATTGGTTTAATGCCAGCACTATGTGCAGCACCATAAAATTTCACTAACCCACATAAGTTAGTGAAATCAGTAATCGCAAAAGCTGGCATTCCCAGCGAAGCCACTTTCTTCACAAGAGGCCCTGTTTTTGCCAATCCATCGATCATTGAATAATCGCTGTGTACCCTAAGATGGATAAAACGAGGATCTGCCATAGTGTTTAATTACTCTGTGGATTACTTTAAATTTAAAGCACGTTTTACAGGCGCAAAACTTTTTCGATGATAGGGTGTTGCCCCTAATAAGGCTAGTTTTTCCATATGGAAAACAGTTGGATACCCTTTATGTTTAGCAAAACCATAATCAGGGTAAAGCTTATCTAACTCTTCCATTTCTCTATCACGAGTCACTTTAGCAAGTATAGAAGCCGCACTAATTTCTTGAACTAAACTATCACCTTTTATAACCGCTTGAGAGGCCATTGGTAATTTAGGGCAACGGTTACCATCAATCAAGACCATATCAGGTGTCATTGATAATCCCGCAACAGCGCGTTCCATTGCTTTCATGGTAGCCCAAAGAATATTTAATTCATCGATTTCTTCGGGCTCTGCACGACCTATCGCCCAACATAATGCTTTTTCTTTTATTTCGTCATAAAGCGCATTACGCTTTTTTTCTGTTAGTTTTTTGGAGTCTGTTAATCCTTTAATTGGATTCGCTGGATTAAGAATAACGGCAGCTGTAACCACCGCCCCCACTAATGGGCCTCGACCAACTTCATCAACTCCAGCAATAAGATTTGCTTTTGGATATACAAATTCCATTATTTATCTACCAATTCTAATACTGCATTTGCTGCTTGCTCATCTGCATTACAGCGAATAGCGCTATGTAGCTGTAAAAATATCTCTTTTAATTGGCGTACTTTTTCTTTATCGGTTAAAAGAGGTAAAAGTTGTTGTGCTAACGCTGAGGGTTCGCACTCTTCTTGCAATAATTCTTTGATAATTTCTCGTCCCGCTAACAAATTAGGCAACGAGACATAAGGTGTTTTAACTAACCGTTTTGCTAACCAGAAAGTAAAGGGTTTCATGCGATAACCAACAACCATCGGGCATTTCGTTAACATACATTCTAATGCGGCTGTACCTGATGCAAGCAAAGTCGCATCACTTGCTGTCATGGCTTCTCTTGCTTGTCCATCAAGAAGCTGTATTTCAAGTTCGGGCGCCACATTTTGATGTATTTGTTCAAATTGGGCTCGTCGCTTAGCATTAACTAATGGCACTACAATATGAAGAGAAGGGATCTGCTGTTTTAGTAACTGTGCCGTTTTTATAAAATCAGCACTTAGCATCTCTACTTCAGCATGACGACTACCAGGAAGAAGAGCTAAACAAGGCGCATCTTCAGATATCCCTAGATGTTCACGAGCAGCCTTTTTGTCTGGATTTAAGGCTATGGCATCAGCCATTGTATGACCAATAAAACGGCAAGGAACCTGATACTTATCATAAAACGCTTTTTCAAAAGGCAGAAAAGCTAAGACGAGATCTGTCGCTTTACCAATTTTGAAAACACGTTTTTGACGCCAAGCCCACACTGAAGGACTGACATAATGAATCGTTTTGATCCCTTTTTGCTTTAAACGATCTTCAAGAGTGATATTAAAGTCAGGTGCGTCGATCCCGACAAAAACATCTGGCTTTAATTCTGTAAATCGTTGAGTGAGATCTTTTCTGATCTTTAATAAGCGAGGTAAGCGTTCAAGAACTTCGACGATCCCCATGACAGCCAGCTCTTCCATCTCATACCAAGCTTCACAACCTTCAGCTTGCATAAGCGGACCAGCAACACCGACAAAGCGAACATTAGAGTGCTTTTGTTTTAGAGCGCGGATTAATCCCGCGCCCAAGATATCACCGGACGTTTCACCAGCAACTAAGCCGATAACTAACGGACGCTGAATAGTAGATAATTGGCCTGACAAGGTCATATCCTAATTAGCGAATAATGCCACGGTTAGATTTTGCAGAGTTTTCCAGAAAATCACTGAACAATTTAACATGCGGATTATTATTATCTGCAACTAATTGTCCAATCTCTTCACGTGCTTCTTCCAGTGTTTTACCATTACGGTAAAGGACTTTGTAAGCATTACGAATGGCATGAAGATCTTCTTTAGCAAAGCCTCGGCGTTTTAAACCTTCAATATTCAACCCATAAGGGGTTGCGTGGTTTCCTTGTGCAATAACAAAAGGAGGAACGTCTTGTGCCACACCTGAACATCCACCGACCATAACGTGAGAGCCAATCTGACAAAATTGATGAACAGCACTCATACCACCGATAATCACAAAGTCACCTAAAGTGACGTGACCACCAAGTGTTCCGTTATTAGCAATAATACAATGGTCACCGATAATACAATCATGCGCAACGTGTGTATTAATCATCAGTAAGTTGTCGTTACCTATTTTTGTGATATTACCACCTTGGATTGTTCCACGATGGATAGTCACACTTTCACGAATAAGGTTACGATCACCAATAATGACTTGCGTTGGTTCACCACGATATTTCAGATCCTGATTGACTTCACCGATAGAAGCGAATTGATAAATCTGATTATCTCGGCCAATGCGTGTGTGACCATTGATAACAACGTGAGATTTAATATCAGTACCTTCACCAATCTCAACATTAGCACCAATAACACAAAAAGGACCAATGTGAACATTAGCACCAATTACCGCACCCTCCTCAATAATTGAAGAAGGGTGAATGACTGCGGATTTATCTATCATAGGCTAGACCTCACGGCGGCGAGCACACATCATTTCAGCTTCGCAAGCTATTTCCCCATCAACTTTAGCGACGCCTTTAAAGCGAGCAACACCACGACGTTCTTTAATGAATTCAACCTCTAGGATCATCTGATCCCCAGGTAAGACAGGACGTTTAAAGCGAGCACCGTCAATAGCAGCAAAATAGTAGAGTTCACCAGGTTCCAGCTTTCCTACACTTTTAAATGCTAAAATACCTGTTGCTTGTGCCATGGCTTCGAGGATCAGTACACCTGGAAAAATAGGTTTTCCTGGAAAGTGACCTTGAAAGAAAGGCTCATTAAAAGATACATTTTTTACTGCTCTTAGAAATTTCCCTTCTTCAAAATCAAGGACACGGTCAACCAATAAAAATGGGTAACGGTGTGGAAGTAAATCTAAAATTTCTTCGATTTGCAGAGTATGATTCTCACTCATTGCAATACTCTTCCTGTCTAATAAAACTGAGTCTAATTAATAATGACACGACCTGCTGTGACTCAAAAAGTGAGTTAACCCGCAGGTCGCAAAATGAGTAACTTTCGTCAATGACGTATATTGTTACTTGTCGCTACTTTCTACTTGACGTTCAAGCGATTTGAGCCTTTTTTGCATTTCATCAATTCGCAATACAAGTGCTGCGGTTTTACGCCATGCTTTATTTGATTGCAGCGGAATTCCTGAAGAATAAACACCCGGCTCAGTGATAGGACGCATTACCATTCCCATACCTGTTACCGTGACTTTATCACAGATTTCCATGTGACCATTGATAACACTTGCTCCACCAATCATACAATAGCGACCTATTTTCAGGCTGCCCGCCATGATCACACCACCAGCAACAGCGGTATTATCACCAATAATGACGTTATGTGCGATTTGGCACTGGTTATCAATGATAACACCATTACCGATAACTGTGTTATCTAATGCGCCTCGGTCGATTGTAGTACATGCACCGATTTCAACACGATCACCAATCACCACTGAACCTAATTGTGGAATTTTGATCCAATTACCACGTTCATTAGCATAACCAAAACCATCTGAACCAATCACCGTACCTGATTGAACCAAACAATCCTTACCAATGATAACTTCATGATAAATAGATACATTTGCCCATAAACGGCTATTATCGCCAATATGTGCTTTTTTACCAATAAAACATCCTGCACCAATAACTACGTTATCACCTAACTCAACACCTGACTCAATGACAGCATTTGCACCAATTGAGACGTTATTCCCTAATTTAGCATCAGCGGCAATAACAGCAGAAGGATGTATATCTTGTGCCGGCGCCGGCGTAGTATCCATAATCTGTGCCATTTGAGCATAGGCAAGATACGGGTTTTTCACTACCAGTGCGGCAACGGGGCAAAATGGAAGATCAGCTTCTGTTAATACAACGGCAGCAGCCTGACATTCACTTAATTTTTCACGATAGCGACTATCGGAAAGAAATGTAATTTGTTCGCTATTTGCTAGGCTCATTGAAGCAAGACCGGCGATAGTGATATCACCATCGCCGTGTAACTGTGCATTCAACTGCTGAGCAAGATCAGCTAATCGAATTGAAAACATCTATTATTTAACCTGTTTTTGAACCTGAGCAGTAATATCTTTACCATCTGCGAAATAAGGTACAGTGTTAGCATCAAGGATCACATCATAGCCTTCTTTCTTCGCTACTGCATCAACAGCATCTAATACACGTTTCATGATTTTGTTACGTTCTTCAGCCTGACGACGACTAAAGTCTTGCTCAAAAGCTTGTGCTTTTTGTGCGTATGCTTCACGTTTAGCAACCAGATCTTTCTCTGTATTTGCACGTTGTGTTGCATTCATCGTTGGTGCATCTTTTTGATATTTCTCAACAGCGGTCTGTAATGCTTTACCTAAGTTCTGCAATTCAGTGTCACGTGATTTGAATTCATTTTCCAATTGTTTCTCTACCGCATCACGGTTAGGAATTTGTTGGAGAACTTGACCGATGTTCACAACACCTACTTTATCTGCGGCTTGAACACCTGCTGACATGGTCAATGCCATTCCAAGGGCAGCGGCACATAACAATTTTTTCACGATTAAACTCCTTAAAACCAAAAATAATTTTTTGTCAGAAATCGGATGCCTTTTTCAACATTGTGGATCAGGCATCAACTTTACTTACATCGCTACCACGTTCTACCAATATTAAACTGGAATTGCTCCGATTTATCGCCTTCGTAATCTTTTACTGGCTTAGCATAAGAGAATACTAGCGGACCTAAAGGAGATAACCATTGTAATGCAACACCGGTTGAAACACGTATATTACTTGCTTTACCGTAATCTGGCATACCTGCGGTCCAATTAGAGTTAGTGCTATTCCAGTTGGTATCCCATACGGTACCCGCATCAACAAACAGAGACGTTCTGACTGATGATGAGTATTTATCATCAACAAATGGCGTTGGTGTGATCAGTTCAAAACTGGCAACTGCCATGGCATTACCACCGACCGCATCGCTAGATAATGAAGGATTAATTGTCGTATTTCCATTTTCTGTGACTTTTTTCAAATAAATCGCTTTAGGACCGATATTATTTGAACGGAAACCACGAACAGTACCAGAACCACCAGCATAGAAGTTTTCATAGAATGGTAATTCTTTACCCCCTAAACCGTCACCGTAGCCTAAACGACCTTTAAACAAGGTTACCCAAGACTCTTTTTCATCAATTGGGTAATACGCCATACCGTCCCAAGTCACTTTATAGTACTTGTTGTCAGAGCCCGGTACAGTCACTCGACCACTTAAATTGCTTCTTACACCTGATGTTGGGAAGAAACCTTTGTTTAAGTTATTAAATGTCCAACCCAGACTGACAGTATAATCATCCGCATTAAAGGATTCTCGCTTATCAAAGCCTGGGTTTTCACCCATACTTTCAAGGTAACGCCACATTGCAACCTGAGGTTCCATACGTGACAGACCATTGTGAGTATAGCCTATGCCAAGACGTGCTGAGTTATATTCATTAATTGGGAAGCCTAACGTTCCGTCAACACCATAAGATTTATTGGTATAACCAGATAAATCGGCATCATTCGCACGGAAGTCGTTATAGAAAATACGACCACCTAAGCTAACACCATTAACGGTAAAGTATGGGTCAGTAACAGATAATTCAGCGTAAGTTGAGTAGTCATTTTTACTCGCATTAATCGCAACAGCGTTACCTGTACCTAACCAGTTATCTTGCGTAACCCCCACTTGGAAGCTCACACCACTTTCCGTACCGAAACCGACACCAAAGTTAATAGAACCTGTGTTACGCTCTTTTACACGATAAACAATATCAACCTGATCAGGAGACCCAGGAATACGCTGTGTTTCCGTTTCGACGGTCTCAAAATAACCTAAACGGTTTAAACGCTCTTTGCCTTGTTCAACTAAATCACTACCTAACCATGCACCTTCCATTTGACGCATTTCACGGCGTAAAACAGAGTCTTTAGTGATGTCATTACCTGCAAAACGGATTTGGCGAACATAAAAACGATTTCCTGCATCTACGTTTACATGCAGTTTAACTGTTTTATTTTCATCATTAATTTCAGGATTTGTCATCACGCGAGGATAAGCATATCCATAGCGACCTAACAGATTTTTAATATCATTTTCTGTTTTAGTCACTTGCGCGCCATTATAAAGAGAGCCCGGTGCAATTTGGATAAGATCTTCAATCTCTTTGGTATAGCCAGCCGTATTACCATTGATCTCGGTATTTTCTACCGTGTATTTATCACCTTCTTTCAGGTTAATGGTAATATAAATGCCTTTCTTGTCTGGCGTTAAACTGACATTCGTCGATTCAATATCAAAACGAGCATAACCACGATCAAGATAGAAACTTCTTAATGTTTCTAAGTCACCAGCCAGTTTTTGCTTCTGATATTTTTCATCAGCGGCTAAGTTCCACCAAGGTACATCGTCACGTAATTGGAAGCGGTTGACAAGCTCAGCAGTAGAAAACGCTTTATTACCAACAATGTTGATTTGCTGAATAGTTGCTGAAACACCCTCTGCGAACACGAGTTTTAAGTCAACACGGTTACGAGGCAGCGGTGTAACAACGACTTTTACAGTTGCATTATATTTACCAACACTATAATAGAAGTCTTCAAGCCCTTTCTCGATATTCGCTAACATTGTACGGTCAAGTGTTTCACCAATACGAATATTAGAAGCATCAAGGTTCTGTTTTAGCATCTCTTCCTTGATTGCTTTGTTACCAGAGAAAGTAATGCTGGCAATAGTTGGACGCTCTTTTACCTGAACAATCAAAGTATTTCCGTCACGTAGGACGCGAACATCATCGAAGTTTCCTGTCGCAAATAATGAACGGATAGTTCGGCTGATATCATCACTACCTACCGAGTCTCCAACTCGGACAGGCATGTTCAGTAATGCTGCACCAACGGCGACGCGTTGAAGACCTTCAAATTGAATGTCCTGAACTACGAATCCGTCTGAACCGTATGCAGTGGCGCTGCCCAGCAGCAGCGACGCTATAAGCAACTTTTTCATCGCCATCGTTGTTTTGTGTTTTCCTAACCGGTCCCTGCTTACCAATTATAAGCGAGAGAAATCATTGAAAAGTGCAAGTCCCATTAAAAGCATCAGTGCCATAATACCAATGCGATAACAGAAATCTTGTACACGCTCAGATACCGGCCCTCCCTTTATCTTCTCGATAACCAGGAAAAGCAGGTGCCCGCCATCTAAGACAGGCAGGGGAAACAAGTTAATGATCCCCAAATTGACACTGATAAGCGCCATAAACATCAAATAATAAATAAAACCAGAATCAGCAGACATTCCTGCGCCTTTCGCGATAGAAACAGGCCCACTAAGGTTAGTTAATTTGACGTCACCTACGACTAACTTACCAATCATTTTGACAGTTAAACCCATTAACTGCCATGTTTTATCAGATGCTTCATAGAGCGCTGAAAATGGGTTGTATTGTTGCATGATCAAATATTGCTCTTCAGGAGGTAATATTTGCAATTGCGCACCAACTTGCCCGACTTCAGTGCCATCTTTTAGTGCAACAGCTGTTGGCGTAATATTCAACATCAACGACGAGCCGTTACGTTCAACAAGAAGCGCCAAGACTTTATTTGGACTTTGTCGAACAAAATAAGTAAATGGATGCCATGTATCAATTGGCTGACCGTCAACTTTAACGATACGATCCCCCGCCTGTAAACCCGCTTTTTCCGCAGCGGAGCCTTCCGTGACTTCAATAATCTTTGAGTCTAACCGTGCGCCAACAGGCATTATCCCTAGGGACAAGATAGGATCTTGTTTTTCAGGATCAAAATTCCATTGTTGTAAATTCAGTATATTCTCACTCTCAGAAAGCGAATTTGGTTCTGAAACAACGAATGAAACCTCTTTGGCACCAATTTTACTCACTAATGCTAAACGAACTGCATTCTGATCAGGCGTTTCGATACCTGCAACGGATTTTAGTTCCATTCCAGGCGTTAATTTTGCTTGTTCGGCGATAGAATTCGGACGAATGTCTGCAATTATAGGTTTTAATGCAGGGACACCTATCATAAAAACTATCCAATAGGCGACTATCGCTAACAAAAAGTTAGCAATAGGTCCTGCCGCAACAACGGCAGCACGTTGGCCAACTGTTTTATTATTAAATGCCAGATGACGGCGCTCAGGTGCAACCTCAGCAACTCTTTCGTCTAACATTTTTACATAGCCGCCTAAAGGTATCCATGCGATAACAAATTCAGTGCCATGTTTATCTACTTTTCGCCAAATCGCTTTTCCAAAACCGATAGAAAAACGCTCGACATAAATACCACAGCGCCTAGCTACCCAAAAATGTCCAAACTCATGTACCGTAATTAAAATACCTAAAACGATAATAAATGCGGCAAGATTCCACAGGATACCCATTACTTACCTTTATAGTTTAAAGCCAGAAGAAATCAGAAAGACTAATCCTGCAAAGACGGGGATAGCCGCGGTCAAACTATCAATTCTATCAAGTACACCACCATGTCCCGGTATTAATTGGCTACTGTCTTTAATGCCTGATACACGTTTAAACATGCTTTCTGCTAGATCACCGAATACTGAGACGACAACAACAACGCCTGATATTAATAACAAGTTATTAGGTACTTCCGTCACGGGTGCAAAATAAGTAAATAACCACGATGCAACACCTGCCGTAATCAACCCACCAACTAACCCTTCAAGCGTTTTACCTGGAGATACTTTAGGTGCCATTTTATGTTTACCCATTAAACGTCCAAAAGCATAAGCACCAGAGTCAGCAGCCCAAACTAATAACATGACATACAATAACCACCATGCACCCGTATAAGTGTCAGTGTTATACCCCAACATACGCAGCGCCATCATGCCACAATAAAAGGGAACAATCGTCAATATACCGAACAATAGCTTAATAAAAACTGAATTTTTCCACATATTGGCTGAATTCGGATAACTTACAACTAATAAAATTGCGGCTACCCACCAAATTAAACCTGCCCACAAACCATTTTTTATCATTGGAGTATCTAGTAGGTAGTCAAAATTTGGCAAAGAAAACTGCATAACGAGTAACAATGCAGCAAAACCGATCCCTGTCGCAATACGTTTACCCTGAGAATGCCAGCCAATAAATTGTGCCCATTCCCAACCCGCTAAGCCTGATATTGCGATAATCGCTAATCCAAAACCTACAGGAGGAAGCAGAAATAGTGCAGCAATAACAATAGGGATTAAAATTAATGCGGTGATGACACGATACTTAAGCAAGTTATCCTCCCAGATTTATAGTATCTGTTTCTGATGTAGTACCACCGAAACGTCTTTCCCGTTTAGCAAAAGCATCTAGTGCATTCTGAAAAACTTGTTCATCAAAATCAGGCCATAAAACCTGTGTAAAATAAAGCTCAGCATAAGCAATCTGCCAAATAAGAAAATTACTTATACGATGCTCACCACCTGTACGAATAACAAGATCGACGCCAGGCTGATTATGCAAGCAAAGATGTGAAGATATTGCACTTTCATTAATATCTTCGAGATTAATTTCCCCTTTTGCGAGGGATGTCGCTAATTGTTTTACACTTTGAGTAATATCCCAACGACCACCATAATTAGCCGCAATATTTAAATTAAGTCCTGTATTATTCGCGGTGAGTGCCACAGAACTTTTAATGCGGTCTTGTAAACGGCGGCTAAAACGGCTGATATCACCAATGACAGTCAATTTAACATTATGTTTATGCAGGCTCTTCACTTCATTATCTAAAGCGAAAACAAACAATTCCATGAGAGAACTCACTTCCTGCTCTGGTCTATTCCAGTTTTCGCTACTAAATGCATATAACGTTAGTGATTCAATTTTGTGTTTTACGGAAAAGCTAACCGCATCCCGAACTGCTTTAATTCCCGCGCGATGCCCCGTTACTCGGAGTTTCCCTTGCTTTTTAGCCCAGCGCCCATTGCCATCCATAATGATAGCAACATGCTTTGGTTTTGATGCGGATGAATCGTCACTGGATAAGTTCACTCAATTTAACCCTTTGCTAATCTGATACTGATACAGACAGTCCTCTTCGGATAACCTATGCACAAAAAAAAACCGTGTCACCCACGGCCTTTGGCAAAGCCTCAAAGTTGCTAAAGCAATAGCCTTAGTAATGAACTGTTAATTTTCATTATTGTCTTTAGTTATTCGGCAACTATACCATTAGCCAGAAAGACGAACAAACACCCTATATTAAATATAATCACCATTATACAAATTGTGTGATTATCTGATGAGTTTCTAATCTGGCTAATTTATCAATTTCTAGAACATCATTAATGCTTTGAGGCTCTGATAGGTCAAAATGTTCAACAACTTTACGATTAATTTTAGCAATATCAGTAAATTTCACTTTTTCGTGTAAAAATGCATCAACAACCACTTCATTAGCCGCATTTAACACTGTTGTTGCCGCTTGTCCACGTTTTGACGCTTCAATAGCAAGTGCTAAACAAGGGTAACGTTGATAATCTGGACGAATGAACTCTAAAGATTGAATCTCAAAAAAATCTAATGCTTTTGCACCAGATTGAGTACGATGAGGATAAGCCATTGAGTACGCAATTGGTGTTCTCATATCAGGTTCACCAATCTGAGCAATAATACTGCCATCGCGATAACGAACCATTGAGTGAATGACAGATTGTGGATGAATAATAACTTCCATCTCCTCTTCAGAAGCATTAAAGAAATAACGAGCCTCAATATACTCAAGCCCTTTATTCATCATCGTTGCAGAATCAACCGAAATTTTACGTCCCATCGACCAATTTGGGTGTGCACAAGCTTGATCTGGCGTCATTGACTCTAACGATTCTAATGGTGTGTACCGAAACGGTCCACCAGAACCTGTTAACAAGATACTCGTCACACCTTCATCAGCTAAAGATGCATGACCTAGATTTTCTTGGATTGCTTTAGGTAAACTTTGATAAATTGCATTATGTTCGCTGTCAATGGGTAAAATTGTCGCACCATATTTAGCAACCGCATCAAAGAAAAGACGTCCACTGGTTATCAGTGATTCTTTATTCGCGAGTAGAATTCTTTTGCCTTTTTCAATGGCAGCAAGTGTCGGCTTTAATCCTGCAACACCGGTTATCGCAGACATGACTTGATCAGCGTCATCAAGAGCCGCAATTTCATTGATCGCATGAGAGCCAGATAGGATTTCTGTCTTACAAGATGTATTAGCGAGTAACTGTTTAAGCTGATTAGCACTTTTTTCATCAGACATCACAGCGTATTTAGGTTGGAAAGCAAGGCACTGTTGCGCCATCTTATCTGCATTTTTTCCTGCTGCCAGAGCAAGAACCTGATACTCATCAGGATTATTTTCGATGACGGAAAGCGTGCTCGTTCCGATAGATCCTGTTGAGCCTAAAATAGTTATTTGTTTCATTTATTAATCAATCAGTATGTCTACAACGTTTTAATTAAAGAGAATTATATCAGTATGACGAGGTAAATGAGGATTAAAGATGAAAACTTTAATAAATAATGTGACAAAAGAAGATATTACACACAAATTTTCAAATCAATAATTAAAAATAATGCCGCTAAAAAGCGGCATTATCGAAAAAAGATATAAAATTAGAATTCCATTAACTCTGCTTCTTTCAGCGCTAATGCATCATCAATTTTTTTAATGAACATGTCAGTTAACTTCTGAATGTCATCTTGTGAGCGGCGTTCATCATCTTCGCTGATTTCTTTATCTTTCAGTAATGCTTTTACTTTATCGTTAGCATCACGACGGATATTACGAACAGAAACGCGGCCTTGTTCTGCATCACCACGAACAACTTTGATGAGGTCTTTACGACGTTCTTCAGTTAATGGAGGCAGTGGGACACGGATAATGGCGCCCGCAGATGAAGGATTTAAACCCAAATCTGATGCCATAATCGCTTTTTCAACAGCGGGTGCTAAAGTACGGTCGAATACAGTGATTGCCAGTGTACGGCCATCTTCTGCAACAACGTTAGCAACTTGGTTTAATGGCGTTGGCGCTCCGTAGTATTCAACTACAATGCCATCTAAAAGGCTAGGAGACGCACGACCAGTACGAACTTTATTAATCTGGCTTTTCAGTGCTTCAACGCTTTTATCCATGCGTTCTTGAGCATCTTTTTTGATTTCATTAATCACGTTATAAACCCTTGGGAACTGGTTATCTTCCAGTCGATATGAAATCATATCGACATAAATGAATTGGCGTACTCTAGATGTTAACGCCAAATTATACCGTTGTCTCTGTGTATTAAGCGTGAGAAATCAAAGTTCCTTCACTTTCACCCATTACAACCCGACGTAATGCACCCGGTTTATTCATATTGAATACGCGGATAGGTAAATTATGATCTCGGGCTAATGTGAATGCAGCAAGATCCATGACTTTCAATTCACGTTCTAATACATCCTGATAAGTCAGTGTTTCATAAAGTACTGCATCAGGATCTTTGGTTGGATCGGCAGAATAAACGCCGTCCACTTTCGTTGCTTTTAATACAACGTCAGCTTCAATTTCAATACCGCGTAAACACGCAGCTGAATCGGTAGTAAAGAATGGGTTGCCTGTGCCCGCCGAGAAAATAACAACTCGACCATGGCGTAATAGGCTAATTGCTTCTGCCCAACTATAGTTATCGCAGACACCATTCAATGGAAATGCAGACATAAGGCGAGCATTTACATAAGCACGATGCAATGCATCACGCATTGCTAAACCATTCATTACCGTCGCGAGCATTCCCATATGGTCACCCACAACACGGTTCATACCTGCCGCAGCAAGACCCGCGCCACGGAACAAGTTACCACCGCCAATTACGACACCGACTTGTATACCTAATTCAACGAGTTCTTTGATTTCCTGAGCCATGCGATCAAGTACGCTCGCATCGATACCGAAACCTTCTGCGCCTTGCAGGGCTTCGCCACTCAGCTTTAATAAAATTCGCTGATATACAGGTTTTGCATTGGTAGCCATGGTGTTCTGTCCTAAGCAGATTAGTTAATTGGAGGTTTTAGATAGCTTCTCTTTTAAACAAAAAAAGCAAACAGCCAGTGGAGATTACAACAAAATAGAACCGCCTTAAGGCGGTTCCATTAACGCAAAGCGTTATTATTTGCTCATTGCCGCAACTTCTGCTGCGAAATCAGCTTCAACTTTCTCAATACCTTCACCCACTTCGAAACGAACGAAGTTAATGATTTCAGCATTGTTTTCTTTCAGCAGATCGCCAACAGTTTTGCTTGGATCCATTACGAAATGCTGACCAGTCAGAGAAATCTCACCAGTGAATTTGTTCATACGACCAGTAACCATTTTTTCTGCGATTTCGCGTGGTTTACCTGATTGCATTGCGATGTCCATCTGGATTTGGTGCTCATGCTCAACAACATCAGCAGGCACATCTTCAGGGCGAACATATTCTGGTTTGCTTGCAGCAACGTGCATAGCAATGTGTTTGATCAGTTCTTCGTTAGCGCCTTTAGCTGCAACTAAAACACCGATGCGAGCACCGTGCAGGTAAGTACCTAATTCTTCGCCTTCTAAGATAGCAACGCGGCGAATGTTGATGTTTTCACCAATTTTTGCAACTAATGCAGTACGAGCATCTTCGAATTTCGCTTTCAGTGCTTCGATATCGTCAGTTTTGTCTGCTAATACTGCAGCCATAACATCTTTACCGAATGCGATGAAGCCAGCATCTTTAGCAACGAAGTCTGTTTCACAGTTCAGTTCAACCAGCGCACCGAATTTACCATCAGCAGCAACTTCTGCAAGGATGATACCTTCAGCAGCAACGCGACCTGCTTTTTTAGCCGCTTTTGCTTGACCTGATTTACGCATGTTGTCGATAGCTAATTCGATATCACCGTTAGCTTCAACCAGCGCTTTTTTACATTCCATCATGCCTGCGCCAGTACGTTCACGCAGTTCTTTTACCAATGCAGCGGTAATTCCAGACATTTGTTTCTTCCTCGACTTTTCTATGGGCGAGCCATAGATGTTCTCATAGCAGATGTGTAAAGGGGGCCTATTGAGGCCCCCTAACCAATATATAGCAATACCTGGTTAAATAAGGGCTCTTACGAGCATGCCTTATTATTCAGCTTCGACTAAGCCTTCTTCAGCCTGAACAGCCAGATCTTGAGAACGACCTTCACGAACAGCTGTAGCTGCAGCGGTCAGATATAATTTAACCGCACGGATTGCATCGTCATTACCAGGGATAATGAAGTCGATACCATCTGGATCAGAGTTAGTATCAACGATAGCAAATACTGGGATACCCAGGTTGTTTGCTTCTTTGATAGCAATGTGTTCGTGTTCAGCATCGATAACAAACAGAGCGTCAGGTAAACCGCCCATGTCTTTGATACCACCCAGGCTGTTTTCTAACTTACCAAGTTCACGAGAACGCATTAACGCTTCTTTCTTGGTCAGTTTGTCAAAAGTACCGTCCTGAGATTGTGATTCTAAATCTTTCAGGCGTTTGATTGACTGACGAACAGTTTTCCAGTTAGTCAGCATACCGCCTAACCAGCGGTGGTTTACATAAAACTGGTCACAGCTTTCTGCTGCTTCTTTAACAGCTTCAACGGCAGAGCGCTTAGTACCAACAAACAGGATTTTGCCTTTACGAGAAGCAATTTTGTTCAGTTCAACCAGAGCTTCATTGAACATTGGAACAGTTTTTTCCAAGTTAATGATATGAACTTTGTTACGCGCACCAAAGATGAATGGTTTCATTTTTGGATTCCAGTAACGAGTTTGGTGACCGAAGTGAACACCAGCTTGCAGCATATCGCGCATTGAAACAGTTGCCATTTTAGACCTCTATAAATTTAAATTTGGGGTTATTTCGTCCACAAATCCCATACGACCGACTCATCAGCTGCAAAGGTTTGACCTTTACATAAGAGCACCCCGGCGTTATGTGCCGATTTGTGTGTGTAATTAACACAATTGAATGTTTCAGATTTACTGCTATTACCCATGGTGTGATGCAATAACAGAACTCCGGCGCGCTTTATACCACAATTAACCTCAAGAAACCACTATTACTTACGTTTGTCATGGGCTTAATTTGACATAAAAACACACCCTTTGGATAAAGAAAAAACGAGATCAACGCAGGTATAATAAATACTTCCCCAATATCAATTCACTAGAAAAATACAAAATAGAAAAGCGCAATATGTAAAGACAATGAGATTAAGAAGGCGTAATGTTCGTCATTAATCCTCGATATCAGACAGATTACACACATCCTCTTTATTGGCACATCTACTTTCTGCTGATATCATAAATGGTAATCAGAATTATTTCTTATCATCATTCATTTAGCCTGCAATACAAAATATGAATACAACAAAGCATATTATCTAGTTCGTATTGTGGCTTTTAATCTAGACGAAGAACTCAAATGGCTATTGTAATCAAGACAGAAGAAGATATTCAAAAAATGCGCGTCGCAGGTCGTCTTGCGGCAGAAGTTCTTGAAATTATCGCACCGTTCGTAAAACCTGGCATAAACACCGCTGAATTAGACCGTATTTGTCATGAACATATTGTTAACGAACAACAGGCTATTCCTGCTTGTCTTAACTATCATGGTTTCCCTAAATCAGTCTGTATTTCGGTTAACGATGTTATTTGCCACGGCATTCCTAGTGAAGAAAAAATCCTTAAAGATGGTGATATCGTTAATATTGATGTCACTGTTATTAAAGAGGGTTTTCATGGCGACACCTCAAAAATGTTTATCGTAGGTAAACCAACAATACAAGGTGAACGCTTATGTCGTATCACTCAAGAAAGCCTCTACCTTGCTATTAAAATGGTTAAACCGGGTATTCGCTTACGTGAACTTGGTAAAGCCATTCAAAAATTTGTTGAAGCCCATGACTATTCTGTTGTTCGTGAATATTGCGGTCATGGTATTGGTGAAGGATTCCATGAAGAACCTCAAGTTCTACACTACGATGCAGATGATAGCGGTGTTGTGTTACAAAAAGGCATGGCATTCACCATCGAACCAATGGTAAACACAGGTGATTACCGTATTCGTACAATGAAAGATGGCTGGACTGTTAAAACGAAAGACAGAGGTTGGTCTGCACAATACGAACATACATTAGTTGTTACCGATAATGGCTGTGAAATCATGACATTACGTAAAGAAGAAGAACCGTTTATTTCTGCCGTATTGGTCAACGAATAAGCATCTTTAGCGAAAAATGTAAAAGCGACATATTTTTTCAAGGTATGTCGCTTTTTTTATTTTATTTGCTACGAAACAGCAGAATGACTAGTCAGGTTATCGTTTTAACATTAGTCTTAATATCATAAGCAAACATTGAGAAAGAAGACGAATAATGACGAATAAAAATGCATTTAAAACACCGCCCCCTTCCCCTTTTTTGCTGACTGAAAATACCCTAAATTGTACTGAACTTAAGCAATCAATCGAACAATTTCAGTCTTGGTTAACAGATGCCTTTCATCATGATGTTGATGTCGCGTTATTACTTCAAGCCCGTAGCCATTTTATTGACCAACTCTTAACGCAATTATGGCGCTATACACAACTGTCGGATTATCCAGATCTTAGTATCATTGCTGTCGGTGGTTATGGTAGACAAGAGTTGCACCCGCTTTCTGATATTGACCTTCTCTTTTTAAGTGAAACACCTTTATCTGCAGAAGCAGAAGATAAAGTCAGCAAACTCATCACATTACTGTGGGATGTACGCCTTGAAATTGGTGCCAGTGTAAGAACAATGGAGGAATGTCTTTTAGAAGGCCTTTCAGACTTAACCGTTGCAACAAACTTACTAGAAGCACGCCTCATTTGTGGAAACGATCCCCTTTATCAGAAATTAATTAACCATATTTTTAGCCAAGGATTTTGGCCATCACCTGATTTTTTTGCTGCAAAAGTTGAAGAACAAAAACAGAGACATCAGCGATACCATAGCACGAGTTATAACCTAGAACCTGATATCAAAAGTAGCCCTGGTGGACTACGCGATATCCATACTCTCATTTGGGTCGCACATCGCCACTTTGGTGCTACATCAGTTTCTGAAATGGTCAACTTTGGCTTTTTAACGCCAGCTGAAGGACAAGAGCTATTAGAATGCCAATACACGCTATGGAAAATTCGTTTTGCTCTTCATCTTGTGCTTTCTCGCTATGACAATCGCCTGTTGTTTGATAGACAACTCAATGTTGCTCAACTTTTAAATTATGAAGGTGAAGGCAATCAGCCCGTTGAAAAAATGATGAAAGATTATTATCGCGTAACTCGTCGTGTCAGTGAGTTAAATAATATGTTACTTCAGCTATTTGACGAAGCTATTCTTGCTCTGCAACCTAATGTAAAACCACGTCTTTTGGACAATGAATTTCAACTGAGAGGCTCTTTAATTGATGTTGTTGATGACAGTTGCTTCCTTGACGATCCTATCGCTATTATGCGCCTCTTTTTACGTATGGCTGAGCATAAAGAGATCACAGGCATTTATTCAACAACCCTTCGCCATTTACGTTATGCTCGCCGGCATTTAGTTCAGCCTTTATGTGAGTACCCACTTGCACGTCAAGTTTTTATGCAGATATTACGCCATCCTCGTGCGGTTTCTGGTGCATTTGTTCCAATGCATAAACACAGTGTACTCGCGGCTTATTTCCCGCAATGGAATAATATTGTCGGCCAAATGCAGTTTGATTTATTCCATGCCTATACTGTTGATGAACATACCATTCGTGTTTTACAAAAACTTGAAAGCTTTAGCCACCCAGAGAACCGTGAAAAACACCCTCTTTGTGTTGATATTTACCCAAAACTCCCACAACTTGAATTATTACGTTTAGCTGCACTTTTTCATGATATTGCGAAAGGACGTCATGGTGATCACTCGGAGCTTGGCGCACAAGATGTGGCGATTTTTGCACAACAACATGGTTTAAATCAGAGAGAATCTGCATTGGTTGAATGGCTTGTTAGTCATCACTTACTTATGTCTGTTACAGCGCAACGACGGGACATTCAAGATCCTGACATTATTTTTCAGTTTGCATCAGAAGTAAAAAATGAAAGCCGATTACGCTATCTTTTGTGTTTAACCGTTGCGGATATTTGTGCAACCAATAACACGCTATGGAATAGCTGGAAACAGAGCCTACTACGTGAATTATTTCTCTCAACTGAAACACAATTACGCCAAGGAATGCACTCTATTCCCGATTTACGTGAACGTATTCGCCACCATCGTTTGCAAGCGCTAACTATTTTACGCATGGAACAGATTGATGAAGATAAATTGCAAGCAATTTGGGGACGTTGTCATGCTGACTATTTTTTACGGCACACACCCGAACAAATTGCATGGCATGCACTTGCATTAATTGAGCATAATAGCGCAGATCCTATGGTGTTAATCAGCCAACAAACTGAACATGGTGGCACTGAAATCTTTATTTGGTGTGCGGATAGACCTTCCCTTTTTGCCTCTGTTGCTGGTGAATTAGATAGACGCAATTTAAGTATCCATAACGCTCAAATTTTTACTAACCGCGATAATATGGCGATGGATACCTTTATTGTGTTAGAGCCGAATGGTAAACCTTTGGCAATTGATAGATACAATGCAATCCGCAACGCCTTGATCCAAGTTGTATCCGCACCTTATAACACCAATGCAAAAACACGCTCATTACCTGCCAAATTGCGCCATTTTGACGTTCCGACAAAAATTAACTTTATCGCGTCTAACCATAATAAGCGCACCTATATGGAACTATTTGCACGAGATCGTCCAGGATTATTAGCAATTATTGGTAAAGTTTTTGCTGATCTTTCACTTTCATTACATGGTGCAAGAATAACCACAATAGGCGAACGTGTTGAGGATTTCTTCGTATTAACTGATAGCGAAAATAAGGCATTAAACCAAAAAATGAAGGATGAAGTCGTAGAAAGGTTGACAAAAGCCCTAGTTTCAAAGGATAAAATATAGGAACCCACGACAATACATATAGGAAATACTATTGATGCAAGCATTACAATCTATTATTGATAACGCCTTTGAACATCGTGCTGATATCACTCCAAACAACGTTGAGCCTCATATTCGTGATGCGATTAATAGCGTTATTGCACTGCTAGACAGCGGAAAACTGCGGGTCGCAGAAAAAATTGACGGTCAGTGGGTGACTCATCAATGGTTAAAAAAAGCGGTTCTGCTCTCTTTTCGCATCAACCATAATCAAGTCATTGAGGGTAGTGAAAGTCGTTATTTTGACAAAGTGCCGATGAAATTCGCTGATTATGATCAAGCACGTTTTGAAAAAGAAGGTTTTCGTGTTGTTCCTCCCGCAGCGGTTAGACAAGGCGCTTACATCGCTCGCAACACTGTTTTAATGCCATCTTATGTCAACATTGGTGCTTACGTCGATGAAGGTAGCATGGTTGATACATGGGCAACCGTAGGTTCGTGTGCTCAGATCGGGAAAAATGTCCATCTCTCGGGGGGGGTTGGTATCGGCGGTGTTTTAGAACCACTGCAAGCAAACCCAACCATTATTGAAGATAACTGCTTTATTGGTGCTCGCTCTGAAATTGTTGAGGGGGTTATTGTCGAAGAAGGTGCCGTTATTTCAATGGGCGTCTATATTGGGCAAAGTACCAAGATTTACGACAGAGAAACCGGCGAAGTACATTATGGCCGAGTCCCTGCTGGGTCTGTTGTTGTGTCAGGCAATTTACCTTCTAAAGATGGAAGCTACAGTCTTTACTGCGCCGTGATAGTGAAAAAAGTTGACGCCAAAACGCGTGGAAAAGTGGGTATTAATGAATTGTTAAGAACTATCGACTAATATAAGAACAGCGGATAGAATTAATTCTGTTCGCTATTCTTTCACTCATCTTTCTATCAGGTGCCAATATATGTACGATAATTTAAAAAATTTAGGGATCCCGCATCCTGAAGATATTGACCGCTATACCCTACGCCAAGAAGCTAACAACGATATTTTAAAAATCTATTTTCGCAAAGATAAAGGTGAATTCTTTGCAAAAAGCGTAAAATTTAAATATCCACGCCAACGTAAAACGATTTCTGATAGTCAATCAGGACAAGGTTTTAAAGAAGTCAATGAAATCAATACTAACTTACGTTATGTCATTGAAGAATTAGATCAAATTTGTCAACAAGACCAAGTCGAAGTCGATTTAAAACATAAAATCCTGGACGACTTGCGCCATCTTGAACACGTTGTCGCAAATAAAATTGCTGAAATTGAAGCTGATTTAGAAAAACTGACTCGTCGTTAATAACAAGGCATTTTAGCTGTTATATCTGTCAATTTTATAAAAAACACCGCTTAGTTACTGTATAAAACAGAAATAAGCGGTGTTTTAAAATACAAAATAGGGTTCATTATTTATTAACCAATTAAAGATCAGATTATTTTCTACTTAATCTAATAGGCCAACCCAGTTTTCAAGCCAATCTATTGCAAATACTTCTGGCTCAGCAACATCCATGCCGTCTATTTTTAATATTTCGCCGATACGCTTTGCTTGGTGCTCTTGTAACAACTCATCAAATTTCATCCCCGCACCACAAAAATAGTCATAACTACTATCACCTAAGGCAATCAAGCCATAACTTAGATTTGGCTGATATCCTACATTATCGCGCAATTCATGAAATAGAGGTGCAAGAGTATCAGGTAAATCACCTTGTCCAGTACTTGACGTTATTACAAGCACTGTCGAATATTTTTCCCAATCTACAAGTGTGCCTTCTTCATAAATATTGGCTTGATGTTTATGTTCAAGCAAAATACGTTGAGCTTCTTCAGCAACTGCTAATGCATTGCCGTAAACAGTTCCCACAAAAATGCCGATTTTAGCCATAATGTTTTATCCAAATTATATTGTGAAAAAATCAAATATTTTTGGATTTAACATATAAGAATTCCTCTTTGTACTCAAGAAAATTAAATTATCAACTAATTAAATAGAGAACGTTTAACGTTATCCCATTTTCTATTTTCACCATATAAATAACTTAATAAAGTTCTAGGAATTTCCATTTCAGATAATGTAGCAGTTACAATTTCAATAATTTCATTTTTTAAAAAAATATCATTTTTCTTAATATCATCACCACTAAGATAAGATGATATTTTTTTAATTTTATCAAGATGTTTATTTAACAATCCTATTGCATTAGCATGTTTTTTAGGAAATATCCATTTATATACTCTAGATAAAATACTCGTTTCTTTTCTTTTAATACAATCAGATAATATTTTTTTATATTCATTTGTTTTCTCTTCCATTGATGTAATCGAAGAAAAAACGTTGTTTTTTCCTTTTATAATAAGATAAGAAGCCACATTTTTTATTTCATTTTCATATCGATCACAGTCATCAGAAAAAGGTTTAAGCGATTCTAGTTTTATCTTTAAAGACTCCGTATTAGATTCTATTTTTTTGATCTTTTTCAATAGGTCATTGAGATCACTTTGTTCTAATTTATCCTTTTTTTTCGTTTGTTTTATATAATCTTGATAAAACAAATCAAGATCCTTGGATGTTTCATTAAATTCATGATAACAAGCAGCGCAATCTTGTATGAATTTATCATCAAGTGTTGTATGAATACCCTCACCATCTTTAGTGAAATTAAAGATATCATTAAGTCTTACATATTCACGATATTTATTAAATTTATTTATTATATTATATAATTCAAGAATATTTTTATTAAGAAAATTAAATAATATTTCAAATTTAGCAAGCTCAATTTTATTATTTTCTTCATTTAATAGATTATCAACTTTATTAGTATGGGTTTCAATATTATTAGCAGCTTCTACATTACCTAGTTTAACAAGTATATATTTTTTATCATCTACTCTAAAAGGTAGGCTACCCCCTGGATTTAACTCTATTATTTTATTTTTTATCTCTTTAATTAACTTACTAATAGATTTCCTCTCAAATCTACACAAAAAACCCTTCTCAAAAAATAAATTAATAGCTGGATTATTATCTTTATTAAGAATTTTATTTTTCAGAGAAGAAGAGCCTGTTTCACTAATTATAGCATCAATAAATTTTTGTACAATATCTAATGAGTTAAGGTCTACAACTGTAAGATAATTACAATTTTTTTATCTAAAAAAAAACCCCCTAATTTATTATTAGCTTTATTAATTTTATCTGAATGATGAGGGTTATCTTTTATATATTCATTAATTACATTAGTTAATTCACTTTTTATTTCAGTGAGAAAATGCTTATCAACATAAATGCTACTCATTTTATTTTTTAAAATAAAAAAACTATCATTAGATAATGAGTTTGAACAATTAGCTATTTTTTCAGATAGTAAAAATGCTACATTTTCTCTTTTATCATTTGCAGGTAAAAAACTGACTAACTTATCGAAACATACTTCCATTATTATTACTCATCTTCAATTGTAATATTACAACTATAATACTATTGAATAGCAAATAATAATTTCAAAAAAGAGTTTAATTCATACATATTATGATATAAAAAAACACGCTCAATAATAAATTTAAGCGTGTTTTTTTAATTAAAGGCTATTATTTATCACTCACCAGAATTCAAAGACCGAATATATTCATCCATCTCTGTTTTTAAGTTATCTGATTTAGGACCAAAAATCGCTTGAATACCTGAACCAACAACCACAACACCCGCGGCACCGAGTCTTTTCAGTTCATCTCTATCGACTTTTTCAATTTCTTTAACGCCAATACGTAAACGAGTAATACAAGCATCTAAGCTACTAATATTATCTTTACCACCAAACGCAGCGACTAAAGATTGTCCCATTGCACTTTTATCAGCTTGTTTCGCGTTTTTATCTTCTACTTCTCGGCCTGGCGTTTTTAGGTTTAGCTTCACAATTAAGAAACGGAAAATAGAATAATAAGTTATCGCATAAAGTATTCCAATAATTGGGAATAGATACAGTTTACTGCTGTTACCACTCAATACGATAAAGTCAATTAAACCATGAGAGAAACTTGTTCCATCACGCATACCTAACAAGATACAAATAACAAATGCTAAACCCGCTAAAATAGCATGAATAACATAAAGAATAGGTGCGACAAACATAAATGAGAATTCGATAGGTTCAGTGATCCCTGTTAAGAAGGCAGTCAATGCTGCAGAAATCATGATGCCTCCCACTTTTACACGATTCTCAGGACGTGCTGTATGCCAAATAGCGATGGCAGCCGCAGGTAAGCCGAACATTTTAAATAAGAAGCCACCAGATAACATCCCAGCAGTTGGATCACCTGCCATATAGCGTGGAATATCACCGTGGAATACTTGTCCTGCGCTATTTACATATTCACCCACTTGCATTTGGAACGGCACGTTCCAAATATGATGTAAACCAAATGGGACTAACGCACGCTCTACAACACCATAAATACCAAAAGCAACAGCAGGGTTTTGATACGCAGCCCACTCAGAAAAACGCTGGATAGCTGTACCGATAGGTGGCCAAATAAAGGATAGAAGAATACCCACAAAAATCGCAATCAAACCAGAAATAATAGGGACAAAGCGTTTACCTGCAAAGAAACCTAAATATTCAGGAAGTTTAATACGATAAAAGCGGTTAAACATTGATGCGGCAATAATACCCGCAATGATCCCACCGAGTACCCCAGTATCAGTTAAACGTTGTATTTCAACACTATCAGGTGATAAACCTAATACCCAAGGTGCCACTACCAGCATAGTTTTTGACATAATGCCATAAGCCACAACAGAGGCCAGTGCTGATACCCCGTCATTATTGGTAAAACCTAAAGCAACACCAATAGCAAAAATAAGTGGCATATTAGAGAAAACCGAACCGCCTGCTTCTGCCATAACTTGAGAAACAGAGGAAGGGATCCATGAAAGATCAGCGGAACCAACCCCTAATAAAATACCGGCAATAGGCAGTACAGATACCGGTAACATCAAGGATTTTCCGATTTTTTGTAAAACAACAAATAGGTTTTTAAACATCAAACAGACTCCCGGAATGTGGGTTTTTATATGTTGTAAGTCTTTATTTATTTAAAGTAGCGTGGGTTTATTTCATAAACTTATCTAATGATAAGCCTTATTTATTTTACATCATAAAATAAATCGCTTAATGAATACATGATTGCTGTCACGTTTCAAACATGTGATCAGATCAATTAATAGAATTATATATTTTACAAATAGTTATATTAGATTATAAATTTGCGCAAACTATCAAGACCTAAGTAAAAAAATCTTGATAGTCACGTATTGAAAGCAATATTGAAATAAGAAAGGAATTAAAAATGGTGGGCTAAATCTTCACCATGCTGCTCTAATTCAGCTCTTAAACCACGCCAACCAAATTGATTAATAAGGTGTTGCCAAGGCAGATCCCATTTAGCTGTTAAGTTAAGCGGTTGCAATGTGATTGGATGAATTAAGTTTAGATGACTTGCATGTAACATCAAGCGATGAGATTGAAAATGATTTACGACACCACGGTTTTGACGTAAATCACCATGAGCGGTATCACCAATAATGGGGTGTCGAATATGAGACATATGACGACGTAATTGATGCTTGCGCCCCGTCTCAGGACGTAGTTCTAATAAACTAAATCGAGATGTAGGATAACGCCCAATAGCCACCTCTTTTTCAACAGTCCCTAATGGCTGGCAGTGCGTTACACAATCTTGAATTTTGGGAGGTTGAGTTGCAAATTTATCTGCAATTTTGTCGTGTTCCTCGACTAAAGGACTATCAATAACAAATGCTTCTTCAACGTATCCTCGAACAACAGCATGATAAATTTTTTCGGTTTTATGTTGTTCAAAAGATTGAGCTAGCGCCCTAGCAACATCCGAAGAAAGCGCCATGACTAGAACACCTGATGTGGGTCTATCTAGACGATGCACAGGGAAAACATGTTGCCCTATTTGATCTCTTAGTGTTTGCATGACAAACACGGTTTCATGTCTATCTAACCAACTGCGGTGAACAAGCCAACCCGCAGGTTTGTTCACCGCAACAAGATGCTCATCTTGATAAATAATATCTAGCATTATTGACCTTATGATTTAAACATTGCGTCAAGTTCACGCAAATGATTGAGTAAATCAGTCACATCTCGGCACTTATCTTCTTTAAATGCTTCTTCATAATAAGGTGCGATTGCAAATGTATTAGGTAATGGCATCTCATTTTCAATCATTGATGACAATCGTGGAATTAATACCCACTGTAACCATTCATGAGCACTCATTGTATCAATACAGAAAGGCTCAACACTTTCAAATGCTTGTTCAGTAGGAGATTCTAATTGCCATAGCTCAATGTTCTTCATCTCTTCTTCAATCAAGAGCAATTTCGCTAAAATGCGTTGTTCTAATGTCATCATTTATCCCTTATATAAAACTTACGAATAAGGATAACATTGGGATGGAATAGCAGAAAACAAATAAAAAAATAAAAGGAGCCGAAACTCCTTTTAGACAAGAAAAATAGTTGTCTGTACAACACATGCGTCCAAGCAAGACCGTCTTTATCTATCCTTGTGATTAAATCCGTATCCACATTAATGGAAATATCCTATTTCCTGTGTCCTTGATTACTCTACATTTTATCGGTCACCAAACAGTCCCTTAGTTGGTGGATGTAGAATGCCAATAATTGATTAGTTAAACAACCCACAAAACAAAAGCAATTAAATAGCCAGAACTATAAATAAAATCAATAGGTTAATAACTTATTGTTCTACCTAAATAAACCAATCATATTTTTATCGATGACGTTTTTTGATAAAAAAACATACGTTTTTTTTGTAAGATATATCTCACAAAAAAAAGGGGTTATAGACTACGTCACTCATTATATACGGCGATTAATTCTGATAGAAAAAGAGATAAATTTTCAGCTAAAACTTCTCTTTTCTTTTGACCAAAAGTTTCAAGAATGACTTCACCAGAAACATTGCACACAGAAATGATTTCATTTTCCGAATCTGTGGTACCAATAAATAATGTAGGGGTGAGTTTTAAACGTTTTTGAGTGACCAAATGTCCAATAATGTTTTCTTGTAAGCGAATAAAATCCTCTTCACTCCACACTTGGATCAAGCTGAAGTCTATCTCTCTAAACCGAACCTGCATATCACCCGCATACTGAGTAGTAAAGTAATCGTGCAATTCAGGACGAATAATAATCCCCATCGCTTTTTCAACTTTTTCTAGTTTATCCGTTCCTATAAAAGGTTGCGGTAACCAGTAAACAACTTCATCGCCCGTTCTTGATATACAAATAGAAGGAACACCATAAAGATCTTCACTTGCAGGAGGTAAGCCTGATTTTTCTTGCCACAAATCAACATATTTTTGCGTAAAGGCTTTTAATTCAGAGGAGATATTTTCAGTCATGATTATCTGTTTTATCTATTAAAATAAGAGTTCCCTTTATGTTACCTGATTATGTCACTAATTCAGAGCATCAAACATAAAGCATTCATATACTATTGATGTTTCAATAGTATAATTAACCTTCTTTTATTTTCAGCTAAAGTTAGGATGTAAATTATGTCTTTATATCAAGGTGATAAATCTCTTGAAGCATTATCTCTGGGCAAAGAGACTCAATATCATGATCAATATGATGCTGGATTATTGCAAGGTGTGCCACGTAGCCTTAATCGAGATTCACTCTCTTTAACTGCTGAAAATTTACCTTTTCATGGTGGTGACATTTGGACTATGTACGAGCTCTCATGGCTTAATAATAGAGGCTTACCACAAGTTGCTATTGGTCATGTTGAATTAGATGCTACCACTGAAAATCTTATTGAATCGAAAAGTTTTAAGTTATATCTCAACAGTTTTAATCAAACTCGTTTTGAAAGTTGGGATGCCGTCGAAAAAACCTTACTTAACGATTTAACGACTTGTGCTAAAGGCAACGTTAACCTGACTATTTATCCACTTTCGCATTTTACATCACAACCTATTGTTGATTTTGCTGGAGAGTGTATTGATGAACAAGATATTGAAATTGATAATTATCAGTTTGATACGCAATGGTTAAACGAATCGACAACCGATACACTCGTTGAAGAAACTCTGGTTAGCCATCTGTTAAAATCAAATTGCCTTATTACCAATCAACCGGATTGGGGATCAGTCGCTATTCAATATAAGGGGAAAAAGATTAATCGTGAAAAACTACTGCGCTATTTAGTTTCATTTAGACAACACAATGAATTTCATGAACAGTGTGTTGAGCGAATTTTTCACGATATCATGCAATTATGTGCACCAGAAACATTAACTGTTTATGCAAGATATACGCGACGTGGTGGATTAGACATCAACCCTTGGCGTAGTAATTGTGAATTTGTTCCAGAAATTAATCGATTAGCTAGACAATAACGGGAATAATGCCTGTATGTTAATATGATCTGTGTTATATCAAGATCAGTTGCACTTCAGTTTGTTATTTCAGGAGAAAAAGGAGTCCTACGTGATAACTCATGTCAGCCCATTAGGTTCCATGGATCTGCTTTCACAGCTAGAAGTTGATATGCTAAAGAGAACCGCAAGCAGTGATCTTTACCAGCTGTTTCGCAATTGTTCTCTTGCTGTACTCAACTCTGGTAGCCTTACTGATAGTAGTAAAGAGCTGTTATCTAAATACCAAGATTTTGATATTAACGTACTGCGCCGTGAACGTGGCGTAAAACTAGAGTTAGTCAATCCTCCTGAAGACGCCTTTGTTGACGGAAAAATTATTCGCTCGCTACAAGCTAACTTATTTGCAGTGCTTCGTGACATATTGTTTGTTCACGGGCAAATCACGACAGCAAAACGTGATCTGCACCTGAACTTAGAAAATAGTACTCATATCACTAATACTATATTCTCCATTTTGCGTAATGCTCGAGCGCTTCATATTGATGAAGATCCTAATATGATCGTTTGCTGGGGGGGGCACTCAATTAATGAAACTGAATACCTTTACGGCAGAAAAGTAGGTAACGAATTAGGGTTACGCGAACTCAATATCTGCACTGGCTGTGGACCTGGTGCGATGGAAGCACCAATGAAAGGGGCTGCTGTTGGTCATGCCCAACAACGTTATAGAAATAGTCGTTTTATTGGTATGACAGAGCCTTCAATCATTGCGGCTGAGCCACCAAATCCATTAGTTAACGAACTGATTATTATGCCAGATATTGAAAAACGTCTGGAATCTTTCGTGCGAATTGGGCATGGCATTATTATTTTCCCTGGCGGTGTAGGGACAGCGGAAGAATTACTGTATCTGCTTGGTATTCTTATGTCTCCAGAAAACCAAGATCAAGTATTACCACTGATTTTAACTGGTCCTAAAGAGAGTGCAGACTACTTTAATGTACTCGATGACTTTATCGCCAATACATTAGGTGACGAAGCTCGACGCCATTACCAAATTATTATTGATGATGCGTCTGAAGTTGCTCGTATCATGAAAAAATATATGCCTTTAGTAAAAGATAATCGTCGTAGTACTGGTGATGCTTATAGTTTTAACTGGTCAATGAAGATCAATGCGGATTTACAGCTTCCTTTTGAACCAACGCATGAAAATATGGCATCGCTTAACTTAAGTACCGATCAATCACCTGAAAAATTAGCTGCTGACTTACGTCGCGCATTCTCCGGTATTGTTGCAGGTAACGTAAAAGAAGTGGGGATGAAAGCGATTGAAGCTTACGGTCCTTATAAAATTCATGGCGATCGTGAAATAATGCGTCGCATGGATATTTTATTAGCGGGCTTCGTTGAGCAACATCGAATGAAACTTCCGGGCGGTACAGCTTACCAACCATGTTACGAGATTATCAGCTGATTTATTATGATACATTTGCTGATAATTGATGCTTTGAACCTGATCCGTCGCATTCATGCGGCGTCAGGTTCTTCCTGTCAAACTGTGTGTGAACAGAGTATCAATCAACTACTTGGTCATACACAACCGACTCATGCCGTCGCGGTCTTTGATGAAGATGACAGAGATAATAGTTGGCGACATCAACTCTTACCCGATTATAAAGCGGGTCGTACACCAATGCCTGATGATTTACGACAACAATTGCCTAAAATTAAAGCAATGTTACTCAATTTAGGCATACAAAGCTGGCACTCAGGTGGTGATGAAGCAGATGATGTTGCTGCAACGTTGGCAACCAAAGTCGCAAATGCAGGCTTTCGAGTCACGATTATTTCAACAGATAAAGGTTATTGCCAATTACTTTCTCCCTCTATTCGTATACGTGATTATTTTCAACGACGCTGGTTAGATTTAGAATTTATTAAAGCTGAATTTGGTGTCGCCCCTTCCCAATTGACCGACTATTGGGGATTAACAGGAGTAAGTAGTAGTAAAGTTGCCGGCGTTCCTGGAATTGGCCCTAAAAGTGCGACTGAGCTTTTACAAATTTACCCAGATCTCGAATCGCTCTATCAACATATTGATGATGTTCCTACTAAATGGCAAAACAAACTTATTACCCATAAAGGATCTGCATTTATCAGTCGGAAAATCACGACGTTACGTACTGATATTCATTTAAACGGTAATTTACAACAGTTACGTTTAAAATAGCTAATATCTTTGAATGACGAAATTTCATAAAAAAAGCTAAGCTTCTATTTATCAGCTTAGCTTTTTATTATCATCAATAAAGGATGTGCTTTAAGCGTTTTTAGAACTCACGATCGGGTCGATAAGCAGCCCAAATATTTTGAATATGAACTGTTATTTCTTCTCTATCGTGATAAAGGTGCTTAGCTTGGATCTTAGCATTAATCCCTTTTTCCGCTAACTCTGACTTTATTTTTTCAAGGATATGAGAGACTTCCTCATAACGCTTTTTCATTGGCAATTTTAGGTTAAAAATAGCTTCACGACACCATTCATTAGCAATCCAAGTTGTCATTAATGCAGCAACTTTAGCTGGTTTTTCAACCATATCACAAACAAGCCATGTGATATTTTTAGAAGTGGGCTCGAATTTAAAACCATCAACTTGGTGATGACGAACTTGTCCTGTATCCATCAAAGATTGTGCCATTGGACCATTATCAACAGCATGTACCATCATACTGCGTTTCACTAATTGATATGTCCAACCGCCAGGGCAGGCGCCTAAATCCACCGCTTTCATTCCACTTGCTAAGCGCTCTTCCCACTCCTCATAAGGAATGAAAATATGAAATGCTTCTTCAAGCTTTAATGTCGAACGGCTTGGTGCATCGGATGGGAATTTTAATCGAGGAATACCCATATAAAATGCAGAATTATTAAAACTATAGGAATAGCCTACATAACAACATCCCGGTGCAATAAAAAACACATGGATAATAGGACGGCTAAAATTCTCGACTTTCAGCAAGATTTTCTCATCACGTAAATGATGACGTAATGGCACAGTAAATTTACGACAGAATTTTAATAATTCCTTGCTTTCGTTAGTGTCTGCAACTTCAACTCGAAGCTCACCCGCTTTTTCGACAACGCCTTTTAGCATTCCAACAATCGGTGTAATTCTATCTTCTGGCGGTAAATCTTTAAGTAATTCACCCGTCACAAACATCTGACGAGCAAAGATTAATTCACGGAAATTAACTTCACGCGCGATCTTGTCAGCTTCACCTTCTTGGTAACATTCAAAGATCACATAACCACTCCCCTCTTTAACACGAGGAAAACCGTAAACACCGATTTGACTAGCTTTATCCGTAATCTCCGCCGCGCACTCTTTTTCAAAACCTTGGCGACAATATAATGCAACTTTATTCATGGCGAGACGCCGGTGCCCTTAGACGCAAAGCGCCAATAAAAATTAAAGCCCAACCAATAAGAAAACTAAATCCACCAATTGGCGTAAAATAAGATAATAATCTAACTTGTGTTAGCGCCATACAATAAAGGCTACCGCTGAAAAGTAGAATGCCAACACCAAAAAAAATACCCGCCCAATAAAACCATAAAATAATTTTACGCATTAATATTGCCGCGATCCCGACAAGCAATAAAGTATGGACGATTTGGTAACGCATCGCTAACTGAATGTATTCCCAATGTTGTGGCGATAAATGAGGTGCAAGCTTATGCGTTGCAAATGCACCAAAAGCAACATAAAAGAAACCACTAATCGCGGAAAACATAAGCAATGTACGACTATTCACTGTTTATTCCTTCCTATCTAGAAGATATTTGCCAATTGCAATATTAAGATGATGTCAGTAAACCCAGCTTTTCTTGCTCATTCGCTGCTTGAGATAAAATCCATTGGCGAAAAGCCGCAATTTTACCCAATTCAGCCTGACTATCTTGGCAAACTAAATAAAATGCATTTTTACTGACAAGGACATCTGGAAAAGGTCTTACTAATCGACCCGATTCTATTTCACTACGTGCCATCACATTATTAACTAATGCAACGCCTTGTCCATGTACAGCAGCCTGTATCACCATTGAACTATGGCTAAAAATAGGCCCTTGTTGCACATTTATCTGATTTTGTATCTCTAATTGACGCACATAAGCTTGCCAATCTCGACGAGATGTATCATGCAGTAGTGTATGATAAATCAGATCGGATGGGGTTTTTAGTGGTTTTTCACCGGTAAGTAAAGATGGAGCACAAACTGGGATCAAATATTCCGCATAAAGGCGGTCTGTACGTAATCCGGTCCAATTCCCCCGACCATAAAAAATGGCGACATCAACATCGTCAGCCAGCTTATCTTCTTCTCTATCAACAGCCTGAATGCGTACATCAATTCCCGGATAAGCTTGATTAAATCCAGACAGTCGTGGTACTAGCCATTGAATAGCAAAACTTGGAGAAAGGCTAACGGTAAGTGCACCTTTCGCGCTTCGGGCTAATAATTTGCGAGTTGCCTCGTTAATTGATGAGAAAATTTCCTTAATATCGAGGTAATAGCTCTGCCCTTCTTCTGTTAATAAAAGAGAACGGTTACGTCTTCTAAATAATTTTAACCCAAGGAATTCTTCTAATGTTTTAATTTGATGGCTCACTGCTGCTTGTGTCACAAATAGTTCTTCAGCGGCTTTAGTAAAACTTAAATGACGTGCCGCTGAATCAAAAACCCTAAGCGCATTTAATGGCGGTAAACGTTTAGACATATTCGGTTCTTAAACCCCTATTTTGACGATTAGTAGACCCTAACTTTCATCATTAGTTTTTTTTATGCGAAGCATTATAAATTGTCCCTTGATGATTAGCCAGTAAATACCTATAGTAAGCGCACTTCCTAAGCCGGAACGAAAAGTTGTGTAGTAGTCATACTACAAAACTTTTGGCTTTGTGGTTGTGATGTTGTGTTTGCAAGTTGTCTGGAAATTCCAGACTTAGTAGCTGATGCTACTGTTTTTTTTCACTTCCTGTACATTTACCCTGTCTGTCCATAGTGATTTTATAGTGCACCGCCAAGGCGGTGCTTTTTTTATTCCCTATTTTTCTCTACTTTTTAATTATTCACACACACCATTTTGATGTTTTCATCCATTTTTTATAATGAATTTATCATCATTATTCTAAAAAACTCACCGCAAATTATCCCCAATAAATTTAAACAAGAAAAAAATAGGATATTAATCTGCTCTCAGTGATTTTTTATTGAATGAACTTTCATCACCTTAATCGTGTTATTATGGGCGCAATGACCCATAACAAACCGATAATCTCAGGTTTCCGTTATAAATAAATATAATTAACCGTATAATCTATACGCCCTGTTTTTAACGACAAATCACGAAAATTTATTCGTCTACCAATACAGCCTAATTATGAACGTATTTTCACCTGATTTATTTCGACAACAATTTCCTGCCCTCCAAGAAAAAACGATTTATCTCGATAGTGCAGCAACCGCATTAAAGCCTCTTGCCATGATAGAAGCCTCAGATGCGTTTTATCGCCATAATTTTGCGACGGTTCACCGTAGCCAATATCAGCATGCTAAAGAGACAACGCAACAATATGAGGCGGCACGCAAACAAGTTGCCGAACTCATTAAGAGTGCGGATAGTGATACGATTATTTGGACAAAAGGCACCACAGAATCCCTCAACTTTATTGCTCAAGGTTATTTTCGTCCACGCTTACAAGCCGGTGATGAAATAATTGTTAGTGAGCAAGAGCATCATGCAAACCTTATTCCTTGGTTGATACTGGCGGAACAAACAGGCGCACGAGTGATCCGCTGGACAATTGAAGATCATTTTTTACCTTCAATTGATAGCTTAAATACTTTAATCAATAAGCGGACACGAATTGTCGCGATTAGCCAAATGTCGAATGTGACAGGCGCTCAAATCGCATTAGATAAAGTGTCTCAATGTGTTCATCAATATGATAACTGCTTACTGGTTGTCGATGGAGCACAAGGTATTGCGCATCACCCAACAGATGTCACCACACTTGATATCGATTTCTATGTTTTTTCTGCTCATAAACTTTATGGCCCGAATGGATTAGGCATTTGTTATGGCAAACGAAAACATTTAGAGGAGATGGCACCTTGGCATGGTGGCGGAAAGATGCTAACTAACGCAACATTTGATGGTTTTACTCCAGCCCCTATTCCTCAGCGTTTTGAAGCAGGAACACCTAACATTGCGGGTGTTATTGCATTTTCAGCCACATTAGCATGGTTAGAAAAACAAGATATGTATCATGCGAACCAATATGCTCTTGAGCTTGCTGAAGAAGCGGAGAAGCGTCTCAGTGACCTAAATGGGTTTATCAGTTACCGAGCCGCCAACTCATCGGTTGTTTCTTTCAATTTCGAAGGCATTCATCATAGTGATTTAGCAACATTAATCACAGAGAAAGGTATTGCATTACGTACAGGGCAACACTGCGCACAACCCCTTATTGATTCATTAAATATTTCAGGCTGTTTACGCATTTCTTTTATGCCTTATAATCAGCACGCGGATATTGATGCTTTTATTGATGCCATTAAATTTGCTCTAACACTCTTAAAAGATGAATAATTGAAATGAATAACAACACCTCTCTGCTGGCAACTCAGCATCCATTTGGTCATGAAATTACCTTAGCGATCTTGCTTGAAGATTTCCAAAAATCAAAAGCATGGGAAGACAAATATCGTCAATTAATTCAACTTTCGCGTAAATTACCTACATTACCCGATGAGTTAAAAACAACAGAAAAAGAGATCAAGGGATGTGAGAACAGAGTATGGCTAGGTGTCGAGTTAAATAATGACGGCAAATACCATGTTTATGGTGATAGTGATGGTCGTATTGTAAAAGGCTTACTAACGATTATTTTAGCTGCTGTTGAAAATAAAACGGCGCAAGAAATAGCGGATATCAATATGTTAGCGATTTTTGAGCAATTAGGGTTGGCTAATCAAATTAGCCAATCTCGTACTGACGGAGTGAATGCAATCATCACGCGATTGAAATCACTCACCTCCCAGTATTAAGTTTGATACTCTAAATAATTCAAGTCACAGCTAGGCGACAAGTGATTGAGTCGCTAGAAGCATATAACCTGTGATCAAAAATAAAATTTATTAATAAGTTAATATATAACAAGTCGATACTCTAAATAATTCAAGTCACAGCTAGGCGACAAGTGATTGAGTCACTAGGAGCATACATAAGTATGTGACTAGTGCGAATGAACGCAGTCAACAACGCTGTGGCTTGAAGTATGACGAGTATCATGAGTATGTGGCTAGTGCGAATGAACATAGTCAACAACGCTGTGGCTTGAAGTATGACAAGTATCATGAGTATGTGGCTACACCATCAACAACGCGACAACTTGAAGTATGACGAGTACGTTGCGCCTTTGCTAGCATCTTCTTCAAAGCATGAGACACTGCAATAAAACCAAACGACGCCGTTACCATCGTTACGGCACCAAAGCCAGCTGAACAATCCATTCGTTTCACACCATCTGCCGTATTTTTTGCCGCACAAACCGTACCATCGCCTTGTGGATAAACAAGTTGTTCTGTTGAGAAAACACAGTCGATCCCTAATTTTCCCTTACTATTTTTTACGACATTAAAATCAGATTTCAAACGCTCTCTTAATTTAGCCGCTAAAGGATCTTGAATTGTTTTTGCTAAATCAGCCACTTGAATTTGTGTGGGATCAATTTGCCCACCTGCGCCACCTGTTGTGATCACTGGAATTTTATAGCGACGGCAATAAGCTAATAATGCCGCTTTGGGTCTTACACTATCAATGGCATCAATGACATAATCAAAGTTGTTATTCATCATTTCAGCGACATTATCAACCGTGACAAAATCATCAATACTGGTCACTTTGCATTCTGGATTGATTTCTAAAATACGCTGTTTCATCACGTCGCATTTTGGTTGACCCACACTTTCTTTCAACGCATGTATTTGGCGATTTGTGTTCGTCACACACACATCATCCATATCAATTAAGGTGATAGCACCAATACCACTACGTGCTAATGCTTCTGCCGCCCAGCTACCGACACCTCCTATACCCACGACACAGATATGAGCCTGGGCAAAATAAGACAACGCTTTTTGCCCATAGAGTCGCCCTATTCCAGAAAAGCGTTGTAAATATGAATCTGATAATGAATTTTGCATAATGCGATAACAACCTAAATAACAGAAATAATCATGGCTATTAATAGCCATGTCGTTTGCATAATTTTACCGTTAATAACGAGCAGATAAAGAGTAAATCGTTTTTATGACGAAGGTTTTAATAAGCTAAGTTGTGATTTTTTTAATACCCAAACACGCCCATAGTGATTATAAAAACCGGCCATATGACCCGCATCTTTACCAATTCCATGATAAATGTCGAAATGATGGCCTTTAATTGCCCCGCCAACATCTAATGCCACCATTAAACGCATTTGATATTCGCCTGTAAAATTCCCCGTATTATCAAGGACAGGAATTTCAGCAAGCAATACCGTTCCGGGGGGAATAATGCTTCTGTCAGAAGCCACAGAGGCGAGAGCAACGAGAGGGATTGCACTTGCGCCTCTAACAGGTGTAAAAGGCTCTGGTTTGAAAAAAACAAATGATGGGTTTTCTTCTAGTAATTTTCTCACTTCAGTATCATTGTGCTTATCAGCCCAATCTCTAATCGCGAGCATAGACATATCTTTTCTTTCTACTTCGCCATTATCAATAAGCACTTTGCCAATACTACGGTAAGGGTGTCCATTTTTTCCTGCATAACCAAAGAACGTTAAAGGTTTACCATCACCAAAGTCAACATAACCACTTCCCTGAACTTCCATCATAAAATTATCCATAATGGAATTACTGTAAGCTGCAATTAAAGATTTACTTAATGCACCATTGTAAATAGCAGCACGAGAAGGTAATTTTGAACGACTATTGGCAGGCATTTTATAAAGAGGGTATTGGAATTCACCTTGTTGCGTTAAGCGAGCTTCAAGAACAGGTGTATAATATCCAGTAAATTGAACATTACCGTAGTTATCAACGCCTTCCATCTGAAATGCAGAAAGATTGAACTGACGCAATTGACGTGTATCTGCGCCAGAGCGTAGCCAGTTTTCTACCGCCTGATAAGTCTCTTTATTGCTATTATACAAGCGAGATGATGTTTGGTTTATCTGATTTACTTGTTGTAAATAATCAGGGCCATTAATAGGTGTACCTTGTGTATTTGGCGAACTTACCTCAATGAGATCTTGCTTAAGTTTTCCATCTTTATACTGTTGCCCTTGCTCTGTTGGACGATGACATCCTGTCAAGGCAAGCGCTAACATACCTAAAATTAACGATTTTCGCCAAGTAACCATTTTTGACCCGCTTAATGACTGAATTTAAGTGTTGATTTTGAGTTAGAAAGATACCAAAGCAAAATCAATAAAGATATGAATATACAATTTGTTAAGGCTTTCTATTATCACCCAATCAATATGACTTTCAAACATCAAGTCTATATTCTAAATAACTTGAAGTATGACAAGTATAACTGCCTAAATTTGCACCTTGATGTATTATTTCTGACCGTTTTTAAAAGAAAACTGTAAAAATTTCATAAAAAACTTGCAACTCAGCAGATCCTGAGTATAGTGCCCCTCTGTGGAGACGCGGGGTGGAGCAGCTTGGTAGCTCGTCGGGCTCATAACCCGAAGGTCGTCAGTTCAAATCTGGCCCCCGCAACCAATTCACAAAGTAGTCAGTTATAGTATCAGTCGCGGGATGGAGCAGCATGGTAGCTCGTCGGGCTCATAACCCGAAGGTCGTTGGTTCAAATCCAGCTCCCGCAACCAATTCTATAAACAATAATTCAGTCGCGGGATGGAGCAGCATGGTAGCTCGTCGGGCTCATAACCCGAAGGTCGTTGGTTCAAATCCAGCTCCCGCAACCAATTTCTCTTCGAAATTTCCTCTTATTTTACTGTCTCTCTTCATTTGCAAACCCAATCAACTTATCTCATAAACTTGTTACATTAAATTTCTATTACTTCAATAACATATTGTATTAAATGGATTTATTGTGCTATGAACACAATAAAAAACGCCAATAGAAAGCACATGATATTGGCTTTCTATTGGAATAAAAGAAAAAGGTATAGAAAGAGATTAGCTACGATCAGCTAAGGTTAATTCACCACCATTGGCAAAATAGGCTTTGATCCCTTTGAAAATAGATCCTGCAATCTGTTGCTGGAACTGAGCCGTTTTTAGCTTTTTCTCTTCTTCTATATTACTAATAAACGCCGTTTCAACAAGAATGGAAGGAATTTCTGGCGCTTTTAATACCGCAAAACCAGCCTGATCGACTTTATTTTTATGCAGTTTATTAATACCACCTAATAGTTTAAGCACTTCACTACCAAATTTTAGGCTGTCATTAATAGTCGCCGTTTGCACGAGATCGAGCATTGCATGGTCTACATAGCGATCACCACTTTTACTCACCCCACCAATTAAGTCAGACTCATTTTGTGTTTGAGCAAGATAGCGTGCCGTATTACTGGTTGCGCCCGTTTTTGATAATGCAAAAACAGATGAGCCTCTTGCAGAGCGGTTTGTAAACGCATCAGCATGGATAGAAACAAATAAATCTGCCTGCATTTTTCGCGCCTTAGCAACACGTACTGTCAATGGAATAAAGACATCTTCATTACGTGTCATATACGCCTTCATTTTGGCATCTTTATCAATAAGCGTTTTTAAGCGACGAGCAATTTGCAAAACGACATCTTTTTCACGCGTTTTATATTTACCAATTGCCCCGGGATCTTCCCCTCCATGACCTGGGTCAATCATGATAATAATGGGTCTATCTCGTCCAGCCCTACCTGGTTTACGAGTATCTGTCTGTGCTGGCACCGCTTGTTGTAAATCGCCGTCATTATATTCGCGCAACAGTGCTAAAAGAGGATCATCTTCCGTGTCAGCACCATGACTTGGGTAGAAATCTAACACTAAACGGTTTTTAAATTCAGCCACAGGTTTAAGTGTAAACATTTGTGGTTGTACAGGCGTTTTTACTTCAAATACCAGTCGTACTGTTTTAGGTGTATTTTGACCAACACGAATAAGTTTTAAATATGGATCGCTAGTCTGAACCTGATTAGCGACACCTTTCAGCACGCTATTAAGTTGAATACCTTCTAAATCCACCACAATACGTTCAGGGTTTGATAATGCAAACTGACGATATTTCAGTGGGGTGCTGGATTCTATAGTCACGCGAGTATAAGTCGAGGCAGGCCAAACCCTCACCGCAACAATAGATGCAGTAGCAGCAAGACCTACGGGACTAACACTTAACAATAATAACGCGCCAATTCCTTTAACAAGACGACGACGAGTTTGATTGTGCTCAGAATGACTCATGAAAATATTCCAAAGAAACGATTAACGTCAATAAACTCTAAAAAGAGATAAAAAAAGTTAAGAACAAAAAACTTTACCCAATCCACACTTCACTGTCACTTAAAAACAGCACAATTACTCACTTTTACACAAATATTCTGCCTTCAGGGAAAACAATAAGATAGGATTTTACTTGCCATTCTCTTTCAAAAAGAATAAAAATACATTAAATGCGAATAAAAATTCACTTGAGAGGGTTTTATGAAAGAGCGTAGCACCGAATTGGTCGATGGATTCCGCCACTCGGTTCCGTATATTAATGCACATAGAGGCAAAACATTTGTCATTATGCTGGGTGGCGAAGCAATTGCTCACGAAAACTTCCCATCAATCATTAATGACATTGGGTTGTTACACAGCCTAGGCATTCGTTTAGTCGTGGTTTATGGTGCTCGCCCACAGATTGATACAGCTCTTGAAGTACAAAAAGTATCACCGATTTATCATAAATATACGCGCATCACAGATAACAAAACCTTAGAAATCGTTAAACAAGCGGCGGGAACACTGCAACTCGATATTACGGCTCGCCTATCAATGAGTTTAAGCAATACGCCATTACAAGGTGCGCATATTAATGTGGTCAGTGGTAACTTTGTTATTGCACAACCATTAGGGGTTGATGATGGAATTGATTATTGTCATAGCGGAAAAATTCGTCGTATCGATGAAGAAGCTATTCATCGCCAATTAGACAGTAATGCCATTGTCTTAATTGGACCCGTTGCCGTATCTGTTACGGGTGAAAGCTTTAATCTCACCTCAGAAGAAGTGGCAACCCAACTTGCAATAAAACTTAAAGCACAAAAGCTGATTGGTTTTTGCTCATTCCAAGGTGTTGTCGATGAAGAAGGTCATATTGTTTCTGAACTGCTGCCGAATCAAGCTGAAGATAAAATTCGAGAGCTACAAACAGAAGGTGATTACCACTCAGGCACAGTAAGATTCTTACGGGGAGCAGTTAAAGCCTGTCGTCGTGGTGTAGAGCGTAGCCACTTACTCAGTTATCAATCAGATGGTGCTCTTATTCAAGAATTATTTTCTCGTGATGGTATTGGCACTCAAATCGTCATGGAGAGTGCAGAGAAAGTTCGTAGAGCGAATATTAATGATATTGGTGGCATACTTGAACTTATTCGCCCACTGGAACAACAAGGTATTTTAGTCAGACGTTCAAGAGAGCAATTGGAAATTGAAATTGACCAATTCACTATTATTGAACGCGATAATATGACTATTGCATGCGCTGCACTCTACCCTTATCCATCCGAAAAAATTGGTGAAATGGCTTGTGTTGCAGTACATCCAGATTATCGAAGCTCTTGTCGTGGTGAGGTTTTGCTACAACGCATTTCAGCACATGCGAAGCAATTAGGGTTAGAAAAGCTGTTTGTTCTAACAACTCGTAGCATACACTGGTTTCAAGAAAAAGGATTTGAACCAGCTGAAATTGATAAGCTACCTATTGAAAAACAAGCACTTTATAATTACCAACGTCGCTCTAAAATTTTGATTTTAGACTTACATAAAGAATAATGCCCCAAAAAAGACAGGTATCCCTCTCAAGACCTGTCTTTTATTATTTTTTATGATTAACTAATAACGTAACTTATCAACTAACCCACTTCGGCGTTGAATACGTGTTTGTATTGCCGATTTCACCATAGACTCCGAAGCATAAAGAGAAAGTTTCTGTTTAGCGCGTGTTAATGCGGTGTACAACAATTCACGGCTCACAACGGGTGAAAATTTATCAGGTAGTACTAATGCCGTATGAGTAAATTCAGAACCTTGTGACTTATGCACTGTCATTACATACGCCGTTTCATGTTGCGGTAATCGACTGGGTTGGATTGCTTTTAATTTTCCATCAGGTAGTTGAAAAAAGGCCTTCATTTCATCTTCATCATTATTGAGCATAATGCCAATATCACCATTAAACAGACCTAGCGTACTGTCATTTCGTTGGATCATAATGGGCCGCCCAATATAATCACTTTGATAACTATGGAGAGGGCGACGGATCAATCGCTGGCGATGCAATAGCATTTCAATTCTGTCATTCAAACCACTCACACCAAAAGGACCTTCTCTTCGCGCACACAATAAACGGTATTGGTTAAATGCATTAAGAATAATATCAGGCGAGGCTTTTTGAGAAACTAAAGTGAGATATTCTCGATAGGCATTAACAGCATCTTGTATCATCAGTAAATAACTTTCTTTTGACTCTAAAGCGATAAAGCTCACATCTTGTGGCTCTAATGCTATTTCAAGCTGTTGTGGGCTAATTTCTGCTTTTTTTAATAATGTAATCGCTGTTTTGGTTTGCCCTTGATTAACCGCAAAAGCAAGTTGGCCTATCCCTGAATCCTCACCAAAACGGTAACTTTTACGTAATAAGCACAGAGAATCACTGACGACAGATACTGGAGTTTGAGAGATAGGAATAATATCCGTAGATTTAACCAATTCACCTTGAGTTAAGTGATTAATCTGATCAAATCTTTTTTGGCTGAAACCCTCTTCAGAAAAACGGCAAATATCACCTAATACAGCCCCTGCCTCAACAGAAGCAAGTTGGTCTTTATCACCTAAGAAAATAACGTGACATTTTGATGGGAGTGCATCAATTAAACGAGCCATCATAGGTAAATCAACCATTGAGGCTTCATCAACAATTAAAATATCAAGCTGTAATGGATTATCTTTATGGTAGCGCACTTGCTGGCTTTCAGGCTGAGCCCCCAATAAACGATGAATAGTTTGTGCCTGTTTTGGCATCCACTTATTTTCTTCTTCGCTTAAATTAAGTTGTGCTAAGGCGTTGCCTAAAGATTCCGTTAATCTTGCAGCCGCTTTACCTGTGGGAGCTGCTAATTGAATAATCGGCTTTTCATTCGAGGTAAGCATCACAAAAGCAGCTAATATTTTAGCAACTGTTGTCGTTTTCCCTGTTCCGGGACCTCCCGAAATAATAGAGATGGGACTTGTAATTGCAACACTAGCAGCCACTTTTTGCCAATTGGTTCCTTGGCTTTCCTTCGTTGCTGGAAAAAGTGCGTTGAGTACCTTAATTAATTCATTTTCATCAATATCAACAAGTGTATGCTCTTGCCTAAAAAATTGAGCAACTCTCTCTTCATAGCTCCACATTCTTTGTAAATAAAGAAGTTCATTATCTAAAATAATGGGAGAAGGTGAATCATCACCACTTTGATTAACGCAATGACAATGCGTCAACTCTTCTACTATTTTTTGAGCAGAGGGTTTACCCATTTTTTGCCAAATTTCTTGTGAAAACTCTTTTTGCCTACCATCAAACAGTTGGTTTTCTTTAATAATATTCAAAGGCAAACAAACATGACCCGCTCCGGTTTGAGCACTCAAATAAGCAAATATAAAAAGTAAAATAGGGTTTTCATCTTCAACCAGCATTTGCGCAAATCGAAGATCTAAAGGTCGTAATAAGTTTTGTGTAATCGCTTGTTCTAATAGTTTGATCATTCTTATTTCTCACCGACTACATCAGGTTTGCTACTTTTACCAGCAAAGAGTGAATCTAGTGCCAAAACAAAAGCTTCATCAGGCAAATAGGCATAAACGCCATTTCCAGGGTGGGCTTTGTCTATACCACGTAAGAAGAGGTAATAAATTCCTCCAAAGTGGCTTTTGTAATCATAATCAGGAATGCGCTGTTGTAGAAAACGATGTAACGCTAAAGTATAGAGCTGATATTGCAAGTCGTAGCGATGATCCATCATTGCATTCATCATCGCTTCTTGAGTGTAATCCTCACTCGATTCACCTAACCAATTCGATTTATAATCCACAACATAGTATTTACCTTCCCAAAAAAAGACTAAATCAATAAAACCTTTGAGCATCCCTTCTACTTGTTGAAATTGCAAAGCGGGACAACGTCTTGATAGAGGATCAAACTGATTAATTAATTGCGTCAATTGGGCTGATGATACCTCTTTCTCAATAGGTAAATAGAATTGTAATTCATCAAGTTGTTGTGATTTTGGAATATTAGCAAGACATAATCCTTGAGAATTAAGCGATGTATGAAACAGCGTTTCCATCCATGTCACTAAAAGGGGAGCCCACTTTTCATCAAAGCCTTGAGCTGTCAATTGTTCTTGCATCCATACTTCATCAATCGGTTGCGAAAAATCTAATACTTCCAGCAAACTATGTAAGAATGTGCCTGCGATAGCGCCACGAGGAAAATGATGAATAGAATGTTCATCAACCCCTTCTTGTTGTTTCTCACCTTTAGCATCTGTATCAAGCCCAGGGGCGATAGATTGCACCAAAGCCTCAATATCACCTAAATCAACATGATAACGACGACTTGAATGCTGATAGGTGAGTCCTGAATAGCTCGTTATTCGCCAATTATCGTGGATCTGACGTTTAAATGTAGCGGCTTCAAGTTTTGTTTCAGCCATTAATACAGGCTGATAGCGATGTGCTGATATATAATCAAGCGTTGTTACACTGATATTATCATCTAATAAAGCGTAGATTGATTGATGCAATAATTCACTATTGCCCTCTTCGCCTTGCTGTAATAAATACCCTAAAGCATTTTTATGCAGATCGGTCATCCCTGATTTACGTTTAGCGCCTTTAACAAGAGGAGCGACACCAACATAACAGCAGAATTTAGAGCGTGTTAATGCAACATAAAGTAAGCGTAAATCTTCAGCTAAACGCTCTTCATCCGCTAAACGTAAGCTTTCAGGTCGGCTAAAAATATCTAATTTTGCGTAAAATGTCTCTCTATCATGATAAAGCGTCCCTTTTTGTTCTTGGTAATTACAAGCAAAAGGTAAGCAAACAATCGGATATTCAAGACCTTTAGATTTATGGATAGTACAAATTCGCACTAAATTTCGGTCACTTTCCAAACGCATTTGTTGGCTTTCAGATTGCGCATCAGGATGAGAAATCTGTTGCGCTAACCAACGAATAAGAGCATGTTCACTATCGAGTTGTAATGATGTTTCTTGTAATAGTTCACCAATATGCATGATATCTGTAAGTCGGCGCTCACCATCAATACTGACGAGTAAATTTTCCGCAATTTGATTATCCATCATGATTTTACGCAACATCGGTAAAACACCACGCTTTTGCCATAATACATAGTAATCAGCAAATTTCTCCACGTAGCTATTCCAGCGTGCCTCACTGTGGTTCAGATCATCAATTTGCTTTGCACTAAAACCAAATAATCGGCTGGCTAAAGATGCCCTTAAAATACGTTCTTTCTCTGGCGTTACAACCGCCTGTAATAACCAAAGTAGATCTTTAGCTTCATTGGTTTCAAATACACTTTCACGATTGGATAAGAAAACGGATTGTATTGAAAGCAAATTCAGCGCATCACGGATCAGTGTCGCTTCTCTACGGCTACGCACCAGTACCATAATATCAGCGGACGTAATGGCTTTTTTTACACCTTGTTCAATCAACCAAGCCTGTTGCTGATCCCCTGCTGATAACCAATCACGAATTTGTGCAGCACATTGCGCTGCCATGATTTGCTCATAATTCCCCGTAGAAACACTCTCACCTTCAGCAAGCCAAATATTAAAAGGTGAAATCGGTTTATCATGGTAAACAAAAGCCATGTTTTGGTTTTTTTCAGCCGAGCTTACTTCAATAAAAGGGATATGCTCAAATAAAAATGGGGCATTAGATCGCATAAAAAGCTTGTTAACGGCATTCACCATACCCGGCGCAGAGCGCCAGTTAGTATTTAATGTATAGTGATGAGATGTCTGCTTTCGGGCTTGAATATAAGTAAAAATATCCGCACCACGGAAAGCATAAATTGCCTGTTTGGGATCACCGATAAACAACAATCCACTGGTTTCATGCTCACCATAAATTGCATCAAAAATACGATATTGTTGAGGATCCGTATCTTGAAACTCATCGATCATTGCAACGGGGTAGCGTTCACGAATAGCGTGCGCTAAAACGTCCCCCCCTTCACGTTTCAATGCTCTATCTAAGCGTGTTAATAAATCATCAAATCCCATTTCACCACGACGCATCTTTTCATTTTCAATGCCTTGGCGTATTTCTGGGATCGCGTTGACCAGAATAACATCCCGCAGAGTCAAGCTCTGCTTTGTTAATCGTTCAATTTCAACAAAAAGAATATGCTCTGGTGCAGGACCTTTGGTCGCTTTCTCATTTAACGTTTCTTGAGAAAAACGAATTAAACAATCAGGTAATTGATAACTTTTTGTTTCAAATGTTGCCGCCCATAACGTGATTTCTTCAATCCATTTAGGTAAGAAACGACTGTTATAACTGCGTTTATCAACACCAGAAGCTGTTATCCATGCTTCAACTTCATGATGATGTGCATTCCAACGCGTTTTCACCTTGTTAATAGCTTCAATAACCGCTTGGTGGCGCTCTTTCACTGACTCATTTTCGCTGTCTAATGCCACACCTTCAATTTCTGGCATTTCACCTTGTAAATAAGGCTGTATTTCATAAAGCAGTTGCTCTGGACCAGACCAAATCTGGCTAACCGCATTAGCAACGTCATAAGAAAGGGGATAACAGTGTCGACGCCAAAAATCAGCACAAACACGTTTTTTCAGCTCATATTCATCTTGGATCAAGACTTGTTCAAACAATACACCTGATTCAAAGGCATTGTTTGCCAACATACGCTGGCAAAATCCATGAATAGTATAAATAGCCGCTTCATCCATTTGACGCTCAGCTTCTAATAACCACTGCGCGGCTAACTCTTTATTTGGGATTTGTTTGAGTAATTCTTGGTATGTTTTATCACCACTATCAACATAATGACGGATACAGGCAAGTCTTAGTTCATGGATATTTTTACGGATACGGGCTCGTAATTCATCTGTCGCCGCATCCGTGAATGTCACAACTAAAATCTCTTCAACACTGAGAGGACGGTAGAATGCAGACTCTCCGCCTAATCCAAGAAGCAACCGTAAATACAATAACCCTATTGTATACGTTTTTCCTGTCCCAGCAGACGCCTCAATGAGGCGCCTTTGGTACAGAGGAAGTGTATAAGGATTTAATGGCTGTGCCTGTATCACTTCACTCACTCTTTAATTTCCTCAACAGGTAAGGTTTTTTGTAATTCGCTTACCGTGGCGTAACGTTTCCATTGTTTATTTTCAGCATAATCAGCATCTTTGCCATCTTTACCGATAACTTGAGAGACAAAAATAAATCCATTCGGTTTTATAATTGCTTTTTCATAAAATTCAATAGCTTGTTTTAACGTGACTTTATTAAGTTCAGCTAATAATTTTTCACGTCCATCATATTTTAAGTTATTACGGTTGAAATCCGTGCGATAAAGAGAAACTTCTTCATAGAATGTTTGAGGTGGCTGTTTAACTTCGGTAATAATCGCCTGTTTATACTGATTAAAATCAGCCTCGTTCATTTTCTTCAAACGTTCGTAGGCTTGTTGATAAAATGCGTTATAACGCTTATTTAAATAGACAGGCGGTTTTGCATTACTCTGCAGTAAAAAACCGAGACCAGATTGTTCCCCCATCGTACCTTGATAAGCAAAGACAGCATAACCTAACTGTTCTTCTGTTCTTAATTGATCATAGAACCAAGGTTTGATAACAGACGCGAGTACTGAAGAAATAGCCTGACCTTCAAGGCGGCTATAACCTGTTGGGATATAAAGCTCCCCTAATGCGTTATCTGTGCTCTTCGATTTATTTTGGAATTCAACCGCATTTAATTTATTGAATACTAACGTTTCACCGATCCAATATTCTGTGCCTTGATTACCTAATAATTCGTGTGCAGATTTCGCGATATCGCGGCTTTGCTCTGGTGTTAAGTTACCAATAATCAGTGCTTGAAGCGCTGCGTTTTTGATGACTTCACGGCGATTATCAATAATATCTTGCAGTGTAATTGACCCTAATGCTTTGAGTTTGTCAGCTTCTTCATAGTACGGGATCGTATTTAATCGGCGAGCCGGCAACATAGCTGCTTCAAATGCTTTTAGGTTATGAGTCACTTCAAGTTGTTCACGATACCAAGATTTAGCCTGTTCGAGCTCTTCTTGCGTCGGTTCAAAACTCATATAGCTTTTTAGTGTCGCATTCACAAGTTCTGGTAAATGCTGTGTATAGCCATTCATTGAAAAATCAATACCTTGCCCTGATGAAGATGAGATATTCATTCCAGCAACAGACGCTTGGTAAGATAATTCGCTTAATGCTAAACCAGCGAGATAATCCGTTAAGGTTTGTGTCACTTGCTGCTTAACAGTAATGTCTGATGTCTTATTCACTAAACTTAATGTCACACTGGCTTTAGGCTCATCAGAAAAATAGTGCGATGGCATATAAAACAAGCGAGCGCTTTTATCTTGCCACAACAATTGGGGTTTGATGATGTTGCTATCCCCATCAATCAGTGAAAGATTATTAGGAATATAAGGGTTAAGTGCTGGCAGTGATAAAGAGATATCATCCGATAATGTTTGCCATGTTTTTAATTGCTTATCTGTAATTTTATCAACCTGATAAGGAGCATTAACAAAGTAGGCTTGTTTGTTAGAAGGTTCATTAGGGCTTATTACCCAAATGCGCGCTTTCTCTGGTGTAAGAGAATCAAGACGAGAAAGGATTGCTGAAGGTTCATAATTATCAGCAAGATAATCCGCATTTAGGATATTTTTGATTGGATAACGCAACATCATATCCGAAATACCTTCTATGTAATTCATATCTCTTACAATAGAGCCATAACGGAATGAAAGATCTAATACATTCGCAATTTCATCAAAGTAACGCTGACTAATACCTTCGGTTTGAATTAAACGAATATACGAAAAGATAGCGGAAATCACTTTGTCTTTTTGCGCTAAACCTTTATCTGTCAACGCAACATAAATCGTAAATGAGCCTTGGTTACGGTCAATATATGGCTCAGAAAATGCACTAATACTTTCAGCTAAACCTTGATCTTGTAGCCATGTTGCTAATGTACCAGCGCTACGATTACCGATTAAATAGCCAATGTATTCATCAGATTTGCTACGAAAATCAGCGACATTATTATCAATACCAAATTCAATCTGTAAGGTTTTTTGTGGTAAAGCGGGTACCAGATGGATCATTAGCCCTTTTTCTTTATCCGTCATAGCAGGTACTGTGGTGACAGGTACATCTGCCTTTTTATTCGGGATACGAGCGAAAGTATTTGCAGCTAATTTAGATAATTCATCAAGTGATTTATTACTATAAATAACACCATTCATTAAATTGCCAGAATAGTGTTTTTGATAGAATTTTATTAGTTCATCTTGAAGCTTACTATTTGGCTTATCACTTAATGTCTCCAGATTCCCCCCCATAAAGCGAGAACTTGGATGTAAGGGGTTTAACGTTTCGGCTCTGACTTGCCAAAAACGCATACCATCGCGCGCACGCGCCATTGTCAATTCTGCATTAACAGCATTACGTTCACGATCTGCATTTTTAGGATCAAGTAAAGGTTCAGCTAAAGCATCAGCAAGGCGATCAACTGCTTCATTAATAGCACTATTTTCCACTTCTAAATAGAATGCAGTGCGATAAGTCGTAGTACTCGCATTATGAGAACCGCCATTCTTTTGTAAAAATTCAGACATACTGCCTGATTGAGGATATTTCACCGATCCCATTAGCACCATATGCTCTAAATAGTGTGCAAGACCTTGCTGACTATCTGGATCTTCTAATGCACCAACAGGTAATGCAACCGCCGTTAATGATTTAACGGCTTTTTCATCAGAAACCAGTAATACGGTCATTTCATTAGGTAGTTTAATCGCTTGATATTGCCGTGGATCGCTCTCACTTTTTTCAATACTATCAGGCAAGACTTGCCAGAGTGGATCAGCAGCAAAGCTGTTGATACTCACGAGCATCAATAGCAACATGATCCATAGTTGCGAGCAGTATTTTCTCATCTGATATGAGCTCCCTTATTTTTTCAGAAATGGAATTATTGGTTTAAATATTGTTAATGCCGTCTGTTTGACTGTTTGTAAAAACGGCTCGTCTAATTGAGAGAAAGCACGCTGAACATACATGTCACTCATTTCACCATCTCGATTATAGCTATCCGTTAAATGTTGCATCAGCACTAATTCTGCTTTTTCAAGTGTTTCTTCATCATCAAGTAAAAATGCTTGTGATTTTTTATCATAGCAAGCTTGTAACCAAGCCCAGCCACTTTTTGCAAACAGTGCTAATGGGCTGTTTAATCCTTGTTTATAATCACTGATCAACTGATCTAAAGTTGAATAGGCAATGTCAGGATCAACAGGTAATAAACACCATTGAGTCTCTCTTCTGCCGTAAAACCGGCTTTCCCCCGCGCCCTCTTTCAAACAATAGACTAGGTGCTCAATCCAAAGCTGTAATAAGTCATTAGCCGTTAAGCTGGCTGGTCGCCAGCGTAATAAACCATCAGCTTGTACCTCATTTAAACGACCAGTCAATGGCATTGCACTAAAGCGTTGCTCTAATGTGACAGAATGTGTGGCTGATCGTTCACTTCTTATCTTTTCAGCTAAAGGCAGTAATTCTTCTATTTGCTGTTCCCAATAAATCTGCCCAAATGCGCTTGCAGGAAGTTGACCAGCGGCTTTAATACGCTCAAATAGTGCTTCTGTTGAGGTTTGATCAATCAATGCTTTTAACAACCATTGATTCAATAGATAACGTTGAAGCGCATTTATCACAAATGGCTCTTCTTCAGGTAATTCTGTTTCTTCAATAACAAAGTTTGTTTTTAATCTTTGTTGGAAGAAAGCACGAATAGGATGACGATAAAAGCGTGCCAACGCATCAACAGAAACATGATCTATTGTGTCATCATCATTAAGTGATTCCGTAAAACTTTGATGAACTTCTCCTTGCCCACTGGCAGCGGGTAACCATTCCGCGGCATAAGAACGAAAAGAAGCATCGATTCGGAAATTTTCTTGAGCAAAAGGAACACGGGTATGTTGTGTTAATAAATGCTGGTTTATACGGATCGCACTATCATCGACATTGAGTGCCCCATCCTCTGGTAAACGGAAATTTTGCCCAATATAATCTTGTAACTCTTTGATTAAAACTGATGGATTACATTCTCGATCGTCACGTATCGATTTTCCGATATAACTGATATAAAGGTATTTTTCAGCTGAACTAAGCGCTTCAAGGAATAAATAGCGGTCATCATCACGACGTTTTCTATCACCACGACGGCGTTTTTCTGCCATTAAATCAAACCCTAATGGCTGAATATTACGGGGATAAACACCATCATTCATGCCTAATAAACATACCGCCTTAAAGGGAATGGAGCGCATAGGCATTAATGTACAAAAATTAATGCTACCCGCTAAAAAACGCTGGCTAATTTTTTCATCATCAAATCGAACGGTTAATTCATCACGAATAAGGACTAGTGGAATTTCATCTTGATATTGCGCTTTCAATCCATTCTCAATTACTTTCTGCCATTGTTGAGTAATCAGCGCTAAAACTAATTCTGTCTCCTCATCAGACTCAAAAAACGCATCAACTAATTGTTGTCCAATTTCTAGCCATGCTTCTAATGAACGGGTTTCACTCAAACGTGTACGCCAATCACTTAATGTATAAAGAAAATCTGCAAGATGTCCTGCTAATTCAGCAACTAATCCACTCGATTCATCGTAAGGAAGAACGCCTTTCCAAGGACCATTTTCACTTTCCATCGCATAGCCAAGCAACATCCGTAGCAAGCCAAATTCCCACGTGTTTTTTCCCGTGATGGGTAATAAGAAGGAAGCCACATTCTCATCATCTAATCCCCAGCGTATTCCTGATTCGTCGACCCAACGACGTAGTAGTTTTAGTTCATTTTCAAAAATAGAAAAATGCCCAGCCAAAGTAGGAACTTCAAGCAGTGCCAACACTTGTTCAGCGGTAAAACGACTTTGAGGAAGCTCTAATAACGTAATAAAAGCTTGTAATACGGGGTGTGCTTGACGTGCTTTTCTATCTGAAATAGTAAAAGGAAGATAACGTTCTGAAGGCGCATTACCAAACACAGCTTGAATATAAGGTGTATAGCTATCGATATCCGCAACCATCACAATAATATCACGCGGTAATAATTCAGGATCTTGTTCTAGTAAATGCAGTAATTGATCTTGTAACACTTCCACTTCGCGCTGTGGGCTATGGCTTGCATGAAACGTCAGTGAGTGATCATCTGGCGAAATCACACGTTTATTTTCACTACACTCATAAGTTTCAAGTGTTGTCCCTAATTGTGAAAAATCTTCCAAATCAAGGATATCAGCTTGCAATTGATGAAGTAAATTATCTCTTGGGATCTCAACAAACGCATCTAACACATCGGTATATTCAAGTTCAGAGAGGAAATAAAGATTATCTTTACCCAATTTTCCCCATGACGCTAATAGTGGATTACCGATATTTTGCTCACCCTCGTCGTTAAATAACGAAGACGCATTTTTTTCGTCTTTAAACCAAGGCAATTCATGTAACTGCTTATAATGGCGTGGTTTTCGACTATTAAGACGGGAGAGAAATTTAGGATCTTGAATATCTCCCCAATAGTAACGACAAGGATTGGTAAAGAGTAAATAGATCTCGGTATGACGTCCTATCGCTTGTAATGCCTGTAAATAAACTTGAGGTAGCGCTGAAATCCCACAAATAAAAATACGCGGTGAAAAACAGTGTTGAAGCTCCCCTTCTTTTGCATTATTTAATGTCGAAATAAATTGCTGATAAAGATTAGAGCGGTGCCATTCAGGCTGATTAAGATCTTTTGTATATTGCTGTAATGCTACCCACAATATTTTTTGCCAACGTTGGTTTTCACTCAGCCCTTCGATTAACTCATCTTTTTCCCACGAAGCTAACCAATCTGAACGATAAACTAAATATTGGTCAAATAAGTCAGCCACACGCCCTGCTAGCTGATGAAGCTTACGTTTGTCTTCATCATCATCAAGATAATGCAGTAAGGGTTTAAATTCGTCATGAGATAAAAATTCAGGCAGCAATGCCATTAATTTCCATGTCATGGCATCTTTAGTAAAAGCACTTTCTTTAGGTATACCTGATAATACCCGAGTAAACATTTCCCAAATAAAGGTTGCTGGTAATGGATAGCGGATATTAGCAGCAATACCCAAGCTTTCAGCTAGCTGGATTTGCAACCACTGAGACATGCCGGGGCTTTGTACAAGGATCACTTCTTGTTCAAAAGGAGAAGAAAGTGGTCTGGTCTGCATAAAGTGCACCATAAGTGACTTTAGTAATGACAACTGATTTGAGTGATATATATGAAACATCAGATCCTCATCTTATTAATAGCATGACCAGTAAAACAGCCCTATTTCAGGTAATATATTATTGGCAACATAACCTTCTATTAGCTGACAACCTTCAGATTTTAAAAGTGAACGTGTCATTATTTTTGAGTTAGATGCGAAATAGTCAGGTGATTTATCAGACATTTGTTCAAATAAAATAAAAAGTTCCTGCCCTGCCTGCTGAATTTGAATTAACTGCTGAAAGTCAGCTTTTAATGATTGACTATACCCTATAATAGCGACAAAACTAATATTAAAAAACAGTAATATAAACATCGTATTAAGTAGAATAGCGCCACTTTCTGATTTATTTTGAATTTTATCTATAACACACACTCCTTATACACTAATGGGCAATAATCTAGCCATCCATTCGGATGCGAAACAATGGATTGATTTTTATCCTTCAAAAGATCAACCCATTGATAATGGTATATTTTATAACCATTTATACTTTCTGCTTGTCCTTGCAATAGGCCTTTTTCTAAAGAAATCAAAAATAAACAACTTTTTATTTTAGGGTTTGCATGAAAATGACGACATTGCCATTTATTTATCTGTGACGATAAAATTTCCCAATTCAATTTTATTCCCCATGCCAATGCTGACTCAGCAAATAAAAATGCCTGTCGTGCTTGTAACTCTTGCATCACTATTTGTTGAGATTGCCTGTAATAATAAGCAAAATTTCCAAGCGCCGATAAACTCATCACAATAAACCCCATGACGACAAGTAAGCTTGCAACCCCTTGCTCATTTTTATTGTGAATTAAATCAATACTCATAACGTAGTCACATTCCTTAACCGAATATCATTCTGATAATGTAATTTCACAGTAGGGGATTGTTTTAAATGAAATTTTAAAGAGATTGAAAGATAAAAAAGTGGTTTCTCTGTGATAAGACATTGCCTTGAGTAAGGGCGTAAAATAAACTCTGTCACTTCAATTTCATGACTTTCAAAAAATCGTTGCCATCCCGAAGAAGTACAATTTTGTACTCCTCTTAATTGCTCTAATTGCCCATTTTTAAGCCGATAACCAAAATAATCACTCTCTCTTGAAAAGGGCGAGTCCCATCGACCATTACTATTTACGTCATAAGCGAAAATAACGCAGCTGTTTTTATCTTGATAAGCATACTGTCCTATTTTTAATGGTGAAGTGTACAACACCTTTGACTGCGAAACGTTGGCACAATCACCGTGACAATATCCAGTACGCCTTAGTTGTGTTTCTAGTACCAATAACCTTTCTCTTAAAAAAATATCTAACTGATGCTGTTGGTAAGAATGGTGCAACGTATTCATTACATAAGGATAAGCTCGACTAATGCAAAGAAACAGAACACCACTAATTGCCATGACAAAAAGGCATTCCATCAACATCATGCCAGATGAGAATGAAAATATTGCTCGCTTTAACATGGCGAAAATACCTTAATTTTCTGGCTACATGCTCTTATTCTACCTAAAGATGAGATCACAATTTTCACTTCACCCTCTGAACTTTGAAGCACAAAACTCATCGGTCTTAAGGTTTGACGGATCTCCCCAAACGTAAAATTTGAAACTGTTGATTGTGTAAGTTGAACGCCAGAAACTAATTGAAAAATCGTTTGTTTTTCAGTTAAGTGCCGTTGATGAAAAGGAATAGTGACGATTTTATTACTGGGCGATAAATGAAACGATATTTTCATTTTTATATTAAACAGTCGCGCTTGTTGTCGCTGATAAGAAAGAAAAGCAATAGTTTCACGTACACTATGTATCAATTGACGTTGGTGAGTAAATTGCTGATAGGTCGTAATTGATAAGTAACTTAAAATCGAAGCGATCATCATGACAATAAGCATTTCAAGTAGGCTTATTCCAAATTCGCTCTCTTGCTGATGCGCCCTACTTAGGCTTATCTCCATGTTATTGTTCATTTATTTCTCCCTTCCTTTTTAACCTACTGTGAGAATGCAGACAAAACATCTAACGGTAAATAAAGGAAAGTGCTTTTTTCGAACAACAACGCAATAACCGTATTTTCAGAGTAAACACAAAAATAGTCATCAACAAAGCTGGGATAGCTTTCGTTAATTGAGACTAAATTTAATAAATAGAAATAAAAAAGCCTCTGTTTATCACTAAACAGAGGCTTTTAAGTACAAAGGAAAGATCAAACCGTAAATGGATATTTTATCGCTTCATGGCATTGATAACCTTCAACAGTAAAATCATTCGTTGTTACCCACGTTTCGATATCTTCCAACGTTTTTATTTTTGGATTGATATGTAATGTTGGCAATGGCAATGGTTCTCTTTTTAATTGTACATCTCGCATTAGTGGTAATTGATTTTCATAGATATGTGCGTTGATTATCTTATGAAATGCTTTACCCGGCTTATGCCCTGTAATTTGAGCCACCAGCGCTAATAAAACAAAACACTGTATTTGGTTGAAATTTAAACCTAATGGCACATCGCAACTACGTTGATAAGAGGTTAAATAAAGCGTATCACCCACTAATGAAAATGTGTGTGTATGCATACAAGGGCGCAAACAACCTAACTCAGTTTCACCTGGGTTATAAAATGTTACGATCTCACCACGATCATCTATACCTTTAGTCAGGTTATCGATCACTTTACGTAATTGATCAAAATGAGAACCATCTGGGCGTTGCCATTGACGTCCTTGAACACCATAAACACGCCCCATATCGTCTTCACCTTTGCGATGAGGATTGTTTAGCCATGCCCCATTTTCATTGGCGTTTGCATTCCAAGTATTACAACCAATTTCACGAAATTGACTGGCGTTGTCGTAACCACGTAAATACCCTAATAATTCTGCGATCGCGGCTTTATAGAAGCTTTTACGAGTCGTTATCAACGGAAATTGATTATTCGCAACATCATATTCCAGATCGGCATTAATCACCGTTAAGCAACGGGTTCCAGTCCGTTTATTATCAATCCATTGCCCTTCATCGATAATGCGTTGACACAATGCCAGATACTGCTTCATGTTGTCTCTCTTGTAATTAGCTAATAATAAAAAATTTATCTCACACTATTTGTGAGTTGGTGTTGGATTTTGTGGTGTCTTTTTATCTTGACGATAAGCCCATACCATAAAAATAATACCCAACAAAATCATTGGAATTGAAAGTATCTGCCCCATACTCACACCGCCAAATAATCCTAGTTGCGCATCTGGTTGACGGAAGAATTCAACAATAATACGGAATGCACCATAACCAATGAGGAACAAACCTGACACACTACCGACTGGGCGACTTTTACGCACAAAGATATTCAGAATAATAAATAATACTACGCCTTCTAACAGCATTTCATAAAGCTGTGATGGATGGCGGGGTAAAACCCCATATTCTTGAATAATAGGCAATAACGTTGTTGGATCTTGGGCAACAAGCTGGAGATCTTCAGAACGAGAGCTTGGGAATAAGAAAGCCCAAGGTGTATCTAATGTGACACGTCCCCATAATTCGCCATTGATAAAGTTACCAATACGACCTAGCCCTAATCCAAATGGAATTAATGGTGCAACAAAGTCTGCCACTTGGAAGAATTTACGTTTAGTACGTTTAGCAAACCAAATCATGGCACAAATAACACCAATTAGGCCACCATGGAACGACATGCCGCCATCCCATACTTTAAAGAGGTAAAGAGGATCATTTAAAAAGACAGGTAGGTTATAGAATAAAACATAACCTAAACGACCACCGATAAACACCCCTACAAAACCGACATAAAGTAATGTTTCAACTTCATTTTTATTCCAACCACTATTCGGTTTTGCAGCTCGACGATTTGCAAGCCATAAGGCAAAGACAAACCCAACTAAATACATCATACCGTACCAATGTAATGACACGGGTCCGATAGAGAACATAACGGGATCAATCTCTGGAAATTTAAGGTAGCTTATACTCATTATTCCCTACTTCACTTAATCAATAATTTCTATGCTGATTATTTTTATTACCAACACAGAAAAGGCTTATACGAAGGTTTGCTAGATACCTCCGCGAATTAATCCACCTAATCCTTGCCGTTCCATAAATTCAGAAGACAATTTTTTAATTTCTGTTGCCGTTTCAGCTTGCAACACCTGTTGCATAAAAAGCTGTAACATCACAGGATCAAGATGGCGCAATAAGTATTTTACCCTAGGTAAACTACGACCACTCATGCTTAACTGCCTAAAACCGAGCCCTATTAACAGCAATGCACCTATCGGCGTACCTGCCATTTCACCACAAACACTCACTGGCAACTGATAATATTGGCATTGTTCCGCAATCAAATTCAGTGAACGCAATAACGCAGGATGCAAATTATCATAAAGTGATGCTACATGCGTATTATTACGATCGACAGCAAGCAAGTATTGAGCCAGATCGTTTGTTCCAACAGAGATAAAATCAACCCGGTTAGCTAATTGTGACAACATAAACACCAATGAAGGCACTTCAAGCATAATGCCTAGCGGAGGTGTAACACATTCACATTTTAGCTCTCGACTCACTTCATCACATGCACGTAGCAGTAATGTCCTTGCTTCGTCAATTTCATCAATACTTGTCACCATCGGCAACAAAATTTTCAAATTTTTAAATTCGAGGTTTGCTTTTAGCATGGCTCGTAACTGAATAAGGAAGATTTCTGGTTGATCAAGTAATATTCTTATTCCTCGCCAACCTAAGCAGGGATTTTCCTCATTAATCGGCATATAAGGAAGTTGCTTATCAGCACCAATATCTAAAGCACGCAATACAACAGGTTTTTCAGGGAAAAAAGAGAGTATTTCGCGATAGCGATTTTTCTGTTCATCTTCAGAAGGAAAACCGCTTTGTAGCATAAAAGGAATTTCTGTCCGATATAAACCAACACCATCTATTCCTACGCTAATGCGTTGTTCATACTTTATGTTTAATCCCGCATTCAGTTGAACACTAACTGCCTCACCATTTTTTAAAAGCGCTTGCTGTTCAAGTTGCTCTTCTGCAATTTGGCTTAATACGCTCTCTTCATCAATAATTTGTTTATATTCTTGAGTTATAAAAGGCTCTGGTTCAATAAATATCTCACCACGATAACCATCAAGAATAAGCATGCGATTATGTAAAAGCTCAGGCTGAATATCTGCTCCCATAATCGCGGGTATTCCCATTGCTCTAACAAGAATGGCAGAATGAGAATGAGTTGCGCCATCTCGAACAATGACACCAGCAAGCTGTTGCTCTGGTAACTCGGCCAATAAACTGGCACTTAATTCATCAGCTACCAAAATAAAGCGCTCTGGCCAAATGTTGGTTGAGCTTAGATCATCATCTAGATGGAATAATAAACGACGCCCTAATGCTTTAAGATCAGAGGCTCTCTCTCGCATATAACCATCTTTTAGACTAGAAAATTGGGCAGCCACTTTTTCAACCACGACTTTAACCGCCCATTCCGCAACATACCCCTGCGTAATGATTGCCGTCATTTTATATTTAAGCTGTGGATCATTAAGTAAATGCGAGTAGAGATCAAATATGGCCGCACTCTCTTTTTGCGAATTCGCCATAAATCGCTTACTAAAGCGACGACATTCTGCGGTAGCATCTTCTAAAGCTACCGTAAGTCGGTTTAATTCTGCTTTTATATCAAGAGCACTGGCTTTAAACACATTTTCAAGGATAGGTTGAGAGACTTCTTGCCAGCCATAAGCCATCACCACGCCAGTCGACACCGAAAGTGCTTTAATACGACTTTGTCGATATTGCCCGAAAAGCCCTTTGGTTTGGACTTGCGATAAGGTGGCGCCGAGCTGTGTCGCCAGCGTCACCATAAAAGATTCTTCGCTTTCATTAAATAAGCGACGCTCTTTTTGCTGAACGACTAATACACCAAGAAGTTGGCGACGATAGACAATAGGAACGCCAAGGAAAGCACGGAGATCATCTTCTTTAACTTGAGGAAGGTATTTAAAGCTAGGATGTTCGCGAATATCAGCGAGGTTGATAAGCTCTGAAAGACGCCCGACCTCACCAACAACGCCTTCATCAAATGAAAGGCTAACGGCTCTTCCTTTTGGTTTTTTTAACCCTTTGGTCGCCATAAGATAAAAACAACTACGTTGTTTATCAGCAAGATAAATAGAACACACATCCGTGTGCATTGCCTGACACGTTTCCTTGACTAAGAGTTCAAGCGCTTCTGGAAGCCCTGCTGCCATAGCCACTTTTTCTACAATTTCTCGCAAACGTGTCAGCATAGTGTTATCTAATACCTTTTACGCCGATATCCATACGATGAACGCGGTAAAGACATTTGTTCTTGCAATGGCATGACTACTGGTGCGAACTCTTTCATGACACGTCGATAGACATCGCGTTTAAAAGAGACGACTTGTCGAACAGGATACCAATAACTCACCCAACGCCAGCCATCAAATTCTGGCGTTTTGCTTTGTTGAACATTAATGTCTTTATCATTACTTGTTAACTGCAAAAGGAACCAACGCTGTTTTTGTCCAATACAAACAGGTTTTGTGTCCCAACGCACCAAACGCTTAGGTAACTTGTAACGTAACCAGTTACGTGTGGAGGCAAGAATTTTGACATCCTTGCGACTTAACCCAACTTCTTCGAACAACTCTCGGTACATTGCCTGCTCTGGCGATTCTCCAGGGTTAATTCCTCCTTGAGGAAACTGCCATGAATGTTGCCCATAGCGACGAGCCCAAAGCACTTGCCCTTGCCGATTACAAATTACAATCCCTACATTCGGGCGGTAGCCATCATCATCGATCACTAGACTACCTCAATAACCAAATTTGAAAGATAACTCATTGTTTCATACTACTCACAGACGGTAAACCACTATCAACAGACTTTGCATGACGCGCGTATTTATCTACAATGGGAAAGTCTCAACGGGGTGCCTTGTTAGGCTGAGAAAAACTCGTGGAACCTGATCCAGATAATACTGGCGTAGGGATTTGAGTCAGGATGTTGCAAGGTTCATTAATTTGCCATCCTCACTCCTCAGATCCTACCTGACTTTTACTGAGGAACTAAACGTGTTAACTAAATCACTTCGCTTTACTTTCCTTCTAAGCGCAATGGGCATTATGAGTACTTTTTCAACCCAAGCCTTAGCACAAAAACCCACACTGACTGTTTACACTTATGACTCATTTACTGCAGATTGGGGCCCTGGACCTGCAATAAAAAAAGCGTTTGAACAGCAATGTGATTGTGAACTAAAACTGATTGCGCTGTCTGATGGTGTGTCTCTACTTAACCGCTTACGTATGGAAGGTGATAAAAGTAAGGCAGATATTATTTTAGGATTAGACAACAATCTGATCCACGCAGCAAAAGAAACGGGACTTTTCGCACCAAGTCATATCGACACCTCCAAACTTACCTTACCTGAAAAATGGACTGATGATACCTTTGTGCCTTATGACTACGGTTACTTTGCTTTTATTTATGATAAAAACCGCATAGCTAATCCCCCAAAAAGCATGGCTGAACTGCTAAATAGTCAAGAAAAATGGAAAATCCTCTATCAAGATCCTCGCACCAGTACCCCTGGTTTAGGTTTAATGCTATGGATGCAATCGCTTTATCCTGAAAATACGGCCACTGAATGGAAAAAATTGTCAGAGAAAACACTAACCGTCACTAAAGGTTGGAGTGAATCTTATGGCTTATTCTTAAAAGGTGAAGGTGATTTTGTGCTTAGCTATACATCATCTCCGGGATATCACATTTTAGCGGATAAAAAAGATAACTATGCGGCTGCAATTTTTGATGAAGGGCATTACTTACAAGTCGAAGTTGCTGCAAAACTCAAGTCAAGCAAACAGCCTGAATTAGCGCAGCAATTTATGCAGTTTATGTTGACGCCTGCATTCCAAGAAACCATTCCCACTACCAATTGGATGTATCCTGTTATAAATATGCCATTACCGGACGTCTATTCCGTGATGCCTAAACCCGAAAAATCATTGCAATTCAATGCAGATGTTGTCGCAAAAGAGCGCCAAACATGGACTCGTAATTGGCAATCTGCGGTTAGTCGCTAATGGGAAGATGGCTTATCCCGGGGCTATGTGCTTCGGGTTTACTGCTTATTGTGGCGTTATTGTCATTTGGCGCATTGTGGTTTAATGCACCAAGTGGCGAACTGTCCTCAATTTTCGCTGATGAATATTTATGGCATGTCATCCGTTTTACTTTTTGGCAAGCTTTTTTATCTGCACTGTTTTCGATATTACCTGCTATTTGGCTCGCCAAAGCCCTCTATCGACGCCAATTTAAAGGGCGAACACTGTTTTTACGCCTATGTGCCATGAGCCTTGTATTACCCGTCCTAGTTGCACTTTTTGGTATTTTAACAGTTTATGGCAGAGTAGGATGGATTGCTCAAATTTGTGAATGGCTAGGAATCGACTACCAATTTACCCCCTATGGTTTGCAAGGCATTTTATTAGCTCACATATTTTTCAATATGCCATTAGCAACCCGAATGCTATTGCAAGCTCTTGAGAACATTTCATCAGAACAACGCCAATTAGCCTCACAACTTGGCATGAATGGCTGGCAACGTTTTCGTTTTCTTGAATTTCCCTATTTGTGGCGTCAAATGCTCCCCACGGCATCACTGATTTTTATGCTCTGCTTTGCAAGCTTTGCTACTGTATTGGCATTGGGTGGAGGACCTGCGGCAACGACTGTCGAACTCGCGATTTATCAAGCATTAAGTTATGACTACGATTTACATCGCGCTGCACTTTTAGCCTTGATCCAGCTCTTTTGTTGTTTAGGTTTAGTGCTTATTAGCCAAAAGTTAAAAGGCACCCTTTTTGTGGGAAACAGTCAAAAACTGCATTGGCGTGATCCCTATGATCCTCTCTTTAGCAAAATAACCGATGGTCTAATTATCACTCTTGCGATCCTCTTTTTAGTACCGCCAATTCTAGCGGTAATAACGGATGGTCTTAACAGTCAATTTATACGAGTCATACAGCAACCTGTACTTTGGCAGGCGTTTACTACCTCACTGATTATTGCTATTGGTGCGGGTATTGTTTGTGTTGTGTTAACGATGATGTTGCTATGGAGTAGCCGAGAGCTTCGCTTACGGCACTTTAAAAAAGCAGGGCAAGCCATGGAAATGAGTGGATTGATTATTTTGGCGATGCCGGGGATTGTGTTGGCAACAGGCTTTTTCCTTCTATTCAATAATACGATTGGATTACCCGAATCACCGTATGTTTTAGTCATTTTAACCAATGCATTAATTGCTATTCCCTATGCCTTAAAAGTGCTTGAAAACCCGATGAATGATATCGCTTCACGTTATGGGCTTTTGTGTCAGTCACTCAATTTACAAGGAATAAACCGACTTCGTTGGATAGAACTGCGTGCATTAAAAAAACCGATTTCACAAGCACTTGCCTTTGCTTGTGTCATTTCTATTGGTGATTTTGGTATTGTTGCCCTATTTGGTAATGAAACATTTAGAACATTGCCTTTCTATCTTTATCAGCAAATTGGCGCTTATCACACTCAAGATGGGGCTGTCACAGCCATGATCTTATTGCTACTTTGCTTCTCTCTTTTTAGCCTAATAGAACGATTAGCTGGAAAATCTCATGATTAAATTAGAGCAGCTTGCTTACACTTATGAACACCAACATCTCTTATTTAATCTCACGGTTAATGCAGGAGAACGCATTGCCGTGTTAGGACCGAGTGGTGCCGGTAAAAGTACATTACTCAGTTTAATCGCAGGATTTTTACCATCAGAACAGGGGAGTCTGTTTCTTAATGGTCAAGATCATACAAAAACAGTACCTGCTAAACGCCCTATTTCCATGTTATTTCAGGATAATAATCTATTCCCTCATTTAACTGTAAGGCAAAATATTGGCTTGGGGTTAAATCCAGGCTTAAAGCTGACTGGCACTCAAAAAGCACTATTAGAAAGTCGGGCAGAACAAGTGGCGCTCAGCGAATATCTTGAACGCTTACCTTCTCAATTATCAGGAGGTCAGCGTCAACGTGTTGCTATTGCACGTTGTCTTGTTCGTGAACAACCTATTTTGTTACTTGATGAGCCTTTTTCTGCACTTGATCCCGCTTTACGTATTGAAATGTTGGCACTACTTGAGCAACTCTGCCGTGAAAAAGCGTTAACCTTATTGATGGTTTCTCATAGCTTAGAAGATGCTGCAAAAATTGCCTCAAGAGCGATTGTGATAGATAACGGTATGATTGTGTATGATGGAAATACGCAATCACTAATAAATGGTGAAGTGGATCAATCACTTATTTTAGGTATCCCGTTTAATTAATCTCCCCCACAAATTAACTGTATAAATAACCATTATATTGACTATAATAAACGCATCTTTAGTGAATTATTTGTGTTTATTGGGTGCTGATGATTGGTCATACGGAACAAGGCTTTATTCTTACTCGCCACTGGAGCGACACACCAAAAGGTATTGTCGTCTCTTATTGGCTGGCTACGGATAATGGTCCACGTAAAGTGACTGTGCCTGTGCAACGCGCTATTGGTTTTGTTGCCCGACAACATGAAACGGTTTTACGCTCACTCGTTAATAAAAATTCTGATATTGAAATTCGCCCTCTCGATTTAAAAGATTTCGAAAGACAGCCTGTTTTTGGTGTTTATTGCAAACAATACCGTCAACTTGTTCAGCTTGAGCAACAACTTAAAGAGCACCATATCCGTCTTTATGAGGCGGATATCCGCCCGCATGAACGTTATATGATGGAACGCTTTATCACCGCACCTGTCTGGTTTCGTTATCAACAAAATAATATTGTTACATTAAAACCCGCTCCTGATTATCGCCCTGCGCTTCGCACCGTTTCTTTAGATATTGAAACCAGTGAATTTGGTGAGCTTTACTCTATTGGGCTTGCTGGCTGTGGTGATAATGTGGTGTTTATGCTTATTGATGAGTTGCCCACAGAGTGTGAAAGCCGACAACCTCAAGGCTATCGCTTATGTTATGTCAGTAGCCGATCGCGTTTAATTGAAAAACTGAATGAGTGGATACAATATTACGATCCTGATGCGATTATCGGTTGGAATTTAATTCAATTCGACCTGCGTATTTTGTACACACATGCACAAAGGTATGGTGTCAATTTATTATTAGGTCGTCAGAATAGCCCGTTAGAGTGGCGAGAGCATGGGTTTAAAAAAGGGCATTTTTTTGCTTCAGCTCAAGGGCGTTTAATTATCGATGGAATTGATGCTTTGAAAATGGCGACATGGAATTTTCCCTCTTTTAGCCTCGAATCCGTTGCGCAAACACTGCTAGGTGAGGGTAAAGCTATCGATACACCTTACGCCAGAATGGATGAAATTAACCGTCGCTTTAAAGAAGATAAACCCGCGCTAGCTTATTATAATTGGCAAGATTGCGTCTTAGTAAACCGTATCTTTGATGCGACGTCCCTTATGGCTTTCTTATTAGAGAGAGCTTGTGTTACAGGGCTTTCCGTTGATAGAAGTGGTGGATCTGTGGCTGCGTTTACGCATCTCTACCTTCCTTCAATGCATCGCATTGGATATGTTGCGCCTAACCAAGGTGAAAAACCTGAAGAACATAGCCCCGGAGGTTTTGTTATGGATCCCACCCCCGGCTTATATGATTCTGTTGTTGTGCTTGATTATAAAAGCCTTTACCCCTCGATTATTCGTACTTTTTTAATCGATCCCGTAGGTATGATTGAAGGAATGCACCAACCTGATGACAAATTTTCTATTGCGGGATTTCGCCAAGCTCGATTTTCACGAGAATTGCACTGTTTACCCGCGATTGTATCGCAAATTTGGCACGAAAGAGATAATGCAAAATTACATAAAAATGCCCCGCTCTCTCAAGCGCTTAAAATTATTATGAATGCTTTTTATGGTGTTTTAGGCTCTGTGGGTTGTCGTTTTTTTGATCCTCGTTTAGCGTCTTCTATTACGCTACGCGGTCATGAAATTATGAAAAAAACGAAAGAATTGATTGAAGCCAAAGGCTATCAAGTGATTTATGGTGATACAGATTCAACCTTTGTTTGGCTGAAATCACCTCACACAGAACAAGAAGCACAACAGATAGGGTATCAATTAGTACAAGACGTTAATCAATGGTGGAAAACACATCTGTTTGAAAATGACCAGCTAGATTGCAAATTAGAACTAGAATACGAAACTCATTATCGTCGTTTTTTAATGCCCACGATCCGAGGTATGGAAACGGGTAGCAAGAAACGCTACGCCGGACTCAGCAATGATAAAATGGTATTTAAAGGGTTAGAAACCGTCAGAACAGATTGGACGCCTCTCGCTCAAAAATTTCAACAAGAGCTTTATACCCGCATTTTTCATCAGCAGCCTTATCAGCAGTTTATTCGTGATTATGTCGCAGATACGCTAGCAGGAAAATATGATGATAGATTAGTGTATCGTAAACGGTTACGCCGAAAATTATCAGAATATCAGCACCACGTCCCCCCTCATGTCAAAGCAGCTCGTAAGGCAGATGAATATAATTTATCCCAAAATAGACCCCAACAATATCAGCAAGGCGGTTGGATTAGTTATATAATTACTCTCTTGGGGCCTGAGCCGTTAGAGCATATAACGACTGCACCTGATTATGAACATTATATCAATAAGCAGTTAATGCCTATTGCAGATGCTATCCTCCCCTTTATACAAGATGATTTTTCAACCTTGTTAAACGGACAAATGACACTCTCATTTTAAGTTGTGTCATTTTGCAGGTGACGGTTTGCTTTGCATCTATTAACATAACGCCCCTTTGGTGATAATTAGCTTTTCTTTGTTCAAGAATAAGCCTTTTTTATCCCGCAGATTTTAATGACAACACCGCAATACTGCATTCATTAATAATTCCTAAATTATATATTTGAGAGCTGAGTTTTATATATGCCTTTTACTCTTGGTCAACGTTGGATTAGCGATACTGAAAGCGAGCTTGGACTGGGTACTGTTGTGGCAGTTGATGCCCGCATGGTCACCTTACTTTTTCCTGCCTGTGGTGAAAACCGCCTTTACTCCCGTCATGATGCACCCATAACGCGGGTGATGTTCAATGCAGGAGATACCGTTACCAGTCACGAAGGTTGGAAACTCGCCATCGATAACGTTGTAGAAGATAACGGCCTACTTATCTACCATGGTGTACGTTTAGACACTGAAGAGCCCGCACAATTACGCGAAGTGTTCTTAGATAACAAACTCACTTTTAATAAGCCTCAAGATCGCCTTTTTGCAGGCCAAATCGATCGAATGGATCGCTTTGCATTACGCTACCGCGCTCGTAAATTTATGAGCGAACAGTTTAAGCAAGCACAAAGTGGTTTACGTGGTATTCGTGCGAGCCTTATTCCTCATCAGCTCTATATTGCTAATGAAGTGGGAAAGCGTCATAACCCTCGCGTATTATTAGCTGATGAAGTGGGTTTAGGTAAAACGATAGAAGCGGGTATGATTATCCACCAACAACTCATGGATGGTCGTGCAGAGCGCGTGTTGATTATTGTGCCTGAAAGCTTACAGCATCAGTGGTTAGTTGAAATGTTACGCCGTTTCAACCTGCGTTTCTCTCTATTTGATGATAGCCGTTATAGTGAATCTTTATTAGATAGCGATAATCCATTTGAAACAGAACAGATGATCATCTGTTCTTTAGATTTTGTACGTAAAAATAAGCAACGATTTGAACATTTGGTTGAAGCAACATGGGATATGTTAGTTGTCGATGAAGCACATCACCTTGTTTGGAGTGAAGATGCGCCAAGTCGTGAATATCAAGTCATTGAAGAGTTAGCAGAATCTATTCCTTCTGTATTGCTATTAACGGCAACCCCAGAGCAATTAGGCCAAGAAAGCCACTTCGCCCGTTTACGTCTGCTTGATCCAAGTCGTTTTCATGACTACAACGAATTTATTAATGAGCAACAAAAGTATCGCCCTGTTGCCGATGCGGTCACTATTTTGCTATCAGAAGATGATTTAAATACCGAACAACAAAACATCATCAGTGAAATGATCAGCGAGCAAGATGTTGAGCCATTACTGAAAGCGGCAAATACGCAAGGTGAAGAACGAACTAAATCTCGTCAAGAACTGATCCATATGCTAATGGACAGACACGGAACGGGGCGTTTGTTATTCCGTAACACCCGTTCTGGTGTTAAAGGTTTCCCAAATCGCTTACTTCACGCGATAAAACTGCCATTACCAACACAATATCAAACCGCAATTAAAGTGGCTGAGATTATGGCCGCGAAAAAGAGCCTCGAAGTTCGAGCAAAAGAGATGCTCTATCCTGAACGTATTTACCAAGAGTTCGAAGGTGAAAACGCAACATGGTGGAACTTTGATCCTCGTGTTGAATGGTTATTGGGTTTCTTAACTGCAAATCGCCATGAAAAAGTACTCGTAATTTGTGCGCAAGCATCAACAGCACTGCAATTAGAACAAGTTTTACGTGAGCGTGAAGGTATTCGCGCGGCCGTCTTCCACGAGGGGATGTCATTACTTGAACGCGATCGCGCAGCGGCTTATTTCGCTTCCGAAGAAGAAGGTGCTCAAGTTCTGCTATGTTCAGAAATCGGATCGGAAGGACGTAACTTCCAGTTTGCTAATCAGCTGGTTATGTTTGACCTTCCATTTAACCCAGATTTACTAGAACAACGTATTGGCCGCCTCGATCGTATTGGTCAAAATCGAGACATTGATATTAGCATTCCTTATCTTGAAGGTACTGCTCAATCCGTATTATTGCGCTGGTTCCATGAAGGGTTAGATGCCTTTGAGCATACTTGTCCAACCGGTCGCACTATTTATGACAGCCAATATAATGCTCTCATCAATTATCTTGCACAGCCTAATGAATTAGCTGATTTTGATGAATTTATTGTCGCTTGTCGTAAACAACATGATGAAATGAAACGCAAACTTGAACAAGGTCGCGACCGTCTATTAGAAATGCATTCTAACGGTGGTGAAGTTGGCGTTGAATTAGCCGGTGAAATTGCAGCTCAAGATAACGATCCTGAGTTAGTGAACTTTGCACTGAACTTGTTTGATATCGTCGGTATTAATCAAGAAGATCGTAGTGATAGCTTAATTATTTTAACGCCATCGGATCATATGTTAGTCCCTGATTTTCCAGGATTACCACAAGATGGTTGTACTATCACATTTGATAGAGAGCAAGCGCTATCACGTGAAGATACCCAGTTTATTAGTTGGGAACACCCAATTATCCGTAATGGCTTAGATTTAATTTTATCTGGTGATACAGGAAGTTGTGCTGTTTCTTTATTAAAAAATAAAGCATTGCCAGTGGGAACCCTGTTAGTTGAATTGATTTATGTCATAGAGGCACAAGCCCCTAAACATCTTCATTTAAGTCGTTTCTTACCTGCGACACCAGTTCGCTTATTACTTGATCTAAAAGGTAATAATCTTGCTTCTCAAGTTGAGTTTGAAAGCTTTAACCGCCAATTAAACGCGGTTAATCGTCATACTTCAAGTAAACTGGTCAATGCGGTACAAAGTGAAGTTCACCATGTACTTAAAGCCTCTGAACCGCTAATGGAAGTCGAAGCCAAAGGACTTATCCAAAAAGCGAAAGAAGAGGCCGATCGCGTGCTAACTCATGAATTATCTCGCTTAAACGCTTTACGTGCGGTAAATCCTAATATTCGTGATGACGAAGTCGAAGCAATTGAAAATGAACGTACTCATATTCTTAACCATTTAGATGAAGCAACATGGCGTTTAGATTCAATTCGCCTCATTGTTGTTACCCACCAATAATCACCGTTAAAGCGGGGAGTATTTCACTCCCCGTTGTTTTGATGAGATAGCCACTATGATGGAAGTGTATAACCCGCCAACTGATCCTTGGTTACATGTTTTATATCAAGATGAGCATATTATCGCCGTTAATAAACCCAGCGGATTACTGTCAGTGCCGGGCAAAGCCCCCGAGCATAACGACAGTATAATGTCGCGCATTAAAGGCGAATTTCCTCATGCTGAGTGTGTTCACCGCCTTGATATGGCAACCAGTGGCGTTATCGTTGTTGCACTCAATAAAGAAGCTGAGCGTGAACTAAAGCGTCAATTTCGTGAACGCGAACCTAAAAAAACCTATATCGCACGCGTTTGGGGACATATTGAAAAAGAAGAGGGATTGATTGATTTACCTTTGATTTGCGATTGGCCTAATCGACCAAAACAAAAAGTCTGTCATGAGACAGGGAAAGCGGCACAAACTTTTTATGAAGTGTTGGAATATGAAGAGAATGCGACAAGAGTAAAACTTTCACCTATTACTGGGCGTTCACATCAATTGCGGGTACATATGTTAGCGTTGGGGCATCCTATTTTAGGGGATCGCTTTTATGCACATCCGCAGGCAAGAGCAATGGCACCTCGCCTGCAGTTACATGCTCAGGAATTATTTATTACGCATCCTGCTTTCCGATCCCCGATACATTTTGAATGCCTTGCCGATTTTTAGTGTTCTATGACACTAAAACAGTCACTGAACTCAATGAAGCAAGGAGCAGACAAAGCGCTAATCCCATAACCCCAACAAGAACACGGACGTTTGACATGGATAGAGTTCCTTTTTTAAGAGAAGAGAGAAAGAAATAATTAAATTTCACTTATATTTTACCGTGATAAATAATAAACTCAACTCAGTGTAAGTTATCTCTATCACGGAATAATTCTCTCTTTTCTCATCTTCATTTACAAGATGTTAACGAAATCCTTTTTCTTTTTTAATCAAATCGTAAGCAACCTGTATAGACTGTGCTTTTTGTTTTGCAATTTCCATCATTTCTGGCGGTAAACCTTTCGCAACAAGTTTATCTGGATGATGTTCTCCCATTAATTTTCTATAAGCCCTTTTAATGGTTTTAACATCATCACTCTCATCTACGCCGAGTACCTTACACGCATCAGAGAGCGTTGGCCCTTGAGGTTGAGGCTGATAACCCTGTCTATTCTGATAATGAAAATTCTGACCAGCCTGCATCATTGCTAATATATGTTCAAAATGTGCACGAGAAAAACCTAGCTCATCGATAATGATAAATAGCATTTTTCTTTCATTTGGATGCAGTTGACCATCCGCGAAAGCAGCTTGTAATTGGATTTCCAGAAACATCTGAAGCAAGTCTCGGCGTCCAGCACAAATTTGTCGAACGCGTTGCAATGTGGTCCTCAATGGAAAATCAGGTGATTTACCTTCTCTAAAAGCTTGTTGTGCAGCTTGGCGACCAACGCCATGCAGATTCATGCGATCCATTAATTCGCTGGCAAGAGAGATATCCGTTTGGGTCACTCGCCCTTTTGATTTTGTCAGGTGGCCTAAAACTTGAAAGGTTGCAGCAAAGAAAAAAGCTTGTCTATCACGCGTATAGCGCCCACCACTTCCTAATTTACTTCGTTGCATGTCATAAAGGTGCCCCAGAAAAACACCAATAACAATGCCCCAAAAGCCTATTCCTGCAAAACTACCAATGGTAAGGCCTAATAATTTTCCCCAATAGCGCATAGACTCCTCAAATCTTCAATGCTCTGACTGCAATTTTGCATTATCATACTATTCATTTGCTTGCACACCTAACACCAAGCGACCTCTAAATAGACTTTTTCTTAAAATGAAGAGATTTACTGTTTCTCTTTGGGCAGAGGTAATGCTGTTTTCGTTTAAATTGTGTTAAAGTAAAATGAGTGACCAAACGAATAACTTTAGCGTTGTTATACAGCATGAAATACCGCATCAGCGCGGTGTTTTTTTGTTTCTAATAAGGCTATAACCCTATTTCAACACAGAAACATCGAAAAAATGAGGCTTACGCCTATTTTTCGGTTACCGTTAGAACAATGTTCAGAACGTTGGGCTGGTGTCGCATAACTCCCTGCGTTAGTTTCTCGCTGTTTATCAGCACGAAGCCACTGATGACGGAAGCACATAAATACTTATGAAAAAAAGTTATCCCACACTGCTGGCCACCCTAGTTTGGGCCACAATATACGGTCAGCCTGCTTATGCTGATCTTGCCTCCCAATGTTTACTGGGAGTTCCTGTTTATAACAAACCGTTAGTACAAGGCGATCCTAATAACTTGCCTGTCACCATCACTGCAAATGATATGCAAGGTGAATACCCTCGTATGATCAAATATAAAGGTGATGTTGATATTAAACAGGGAAACCAAACCTTAAGTGCCGACAGTGTTGAACTGACACAGACAGAGGGAGAAGCGCCATTAAGAATGGTCACCGCAACGGGAAATGTCTCTTATGATGATCCTCAAATCATCTTAAAAGGCCCTCGTGCTTGGTCCAATCTTAATAATAAAGATACGGATATTGAACAAGGTGATTACCAGATGGTGGGTCGCCAAGGTCGTGGTTATGCCAATAAGATGCAAATGCGTGGAGAAAACCGTTATACCATTATGGATAAAGGGATGTTCACCTCTTGCTTACCTGGCGATGATAGCTGGAGTGTTGTCGGCTCTGAGGTTATTTTAGACCGTGAAGAACAAGTTGCTGAAATTTGGAATGCACGCTTTCGAGTCGCTAATGTCCCTATTTTTTACAGCCCTTATCTTCAATTGCCTATCGGTGATAAACGCCGTTCTGGTTTCTTAATTCCAAACGGAAGCTACTCTCGTAGTTCAGGATTTGATTTCCAACTCCCTTACTATTGGAATATCGCCCCTAATTACGATGCAACGATTACAACTAACTATATTAGCCGTCGTGGTTTAAAATTAGATAATGAATTCCGTTATTTAACAACGCCGGGGCGCGGTACTATCGCTGTTGATTGGATTAACCACGATAGCCAATACAATAAAGATAAAGCAGAAAATAAATCAGGTTATCTTCCCCGTGATTCTGCAACACGTTGGCTGTTTTACTGGGGTCATAGTGGTGTCATGAACAATGTGTGGCGATTTAATGTCGACTACACCAAAGTCAGTGATAACAAATACTTTACTGATTTTACTTCTCAATATGGTAATACCACTGATGGTTATGCGACCCAGAAATTTAGTACGGGTTATGCACAACAGAACTGGAATGCCACTTTAACCACCAAGCAATTCCAAATCTTCTCTGATAATAAAGATGCAAGAGCTTATCGTGCCGAGCCTCAGCTTGATCTGAATTATTATAAGAATGATATCGGGCCGTTTGATTTCCGAACTTATGCTCAGTTTGTCCGTTTTACCAGCGTGGGTGAAAATACGCCTGAAGCAAATCGTTTCCATATTGAACCAACGATTTCACTCCCTACGTCAGCAGGTTGGGCAAGCTTTAATAATGAACTGAAAGTGATGGCAACCCATTACGATCAGGACATTCCTGATGCTTATAAGAAAAGATATCCTAACCAATTAGACGACAGTGTTAATCGTGTATTGCCACAGTTTAAATCTGATATGAAAGTGGTTTTCGAGCGTCAATATCAAACTAATGATATTACACAGACTCTTGAGCCACGAATACAATATCTTTATGTCCCTTATAAAGATCAGTCTAATATCAATAACTTTGACTCCGCATTATTACAGTCAAACTATAGCGGACTTTTCCGCGATAGAATGTATGGGGGTCTTGACCGCATTGCTTCTGCAAACCAATTAACCACGGGTATCACTTCGCGTTTTTATGATAGTGAATTAGTTGAACGTTTTAACGTTTCTGTAGGTCAAATCTACTTCTTTGAACGTCCAAGAACAGGCCCAGCTTCTATTGGTAATGAAATCATTAATAGCAAAGATGAAACGGGTTCAATGGTTTGGGCGGGTGATGCCTACTGGCGGATCACGGATACCGTAGGTATGCGTGGTGGTTTACAATATGACCGCCGTTTAGGTAGCGTATCAATGGGCGATGCAATTATGGAATATCGCGCGGATAGCGATCATCTTCTACAGTTGAGTTATCGTTATGTCGATCGTGATTATATCCAAGCAACGCGTGTTCGCCCTTATGACGGCGGTATTAATAAACTTCCTGAATACCAAAAAGGGATTTCACAAGTCGGTGTTGTAGGTAGCTGGCCATTAGCAGAACGCTGGGGACTTGTGGGTGCTTATTACTTTGATACCAAAGAGTCCGAACCTGTTAGCCAAATGGTGGGTGTGCAATATAATACCTGTTGCTGGGCTGTGAACGTCGGTTATGAACGAAAAATTGTTGGCTGGAAAGTTGACCACAGTGATATTGACAATAAATGGTCAATCAACGTGGAACTCAGAGGCCTAAGTAACAATCATAGTTTGGGTAGCCAGAAAATGCTTGAACGCGGTATCTTACCTTATCAAAGAGCATTCTGATTTAATCAGACTACGGAATTGGCTGAATAAATATGTCACCCCGCAATAAGATGCGGAAAATACATAATGGGAAACTTATGAAAAATTGGAAAACGCTGTTTATCGGCTTAATGATCACGGTCGGTGCAGCTACCAGCTCAACAACATTTGCTGCTCAAGAATTAAACCGTGTATCGGCTATCGTCAATAACGGTGTCGTTCTAGAAAGTGACGTCAATAGAATGCTACAGACGGTCAAAATGAACGCAAAAAATGCGGGACAAGAGATGCCTGATGAGCAAGTCCTTCGCCAACAAATTCTAGAACGTTTGGTGATGGATAACATCATTTTGCAAATGGCACAACAAATGCAAATTGATATTCCTGATGCTGCAGTAGAGTCTACAATTCAGGGTATTGCTGCTGAAAATAAACTTTCTCTTGATCAACTGAAAAAACGTCTTGCTGCCGATGGCATTTCTTATAACGAATATCGCCAAGATATCCGTAAAGAGATGATGTTAGCAGAAGTGCGCAATAATGAGGTGCGTCGTCGCATCACTATTTTACCTCAAGAAGTTGACTCGCTCGCTAAACAAATTGAAAACCAAGCAAGTCAAAGTGTTGACCTAAACCTGAGTCATATCTTAATTCCATTATCAGAAAACCCTGCGCCAGCAGAAATGGAAAAAGCAAAGCAAGTCATTGATCGTATTATGAATCAGCTTAAGAATGGTGCGGATTTCGGCAAGTTAGCAGCAACTTATTCTGCTGATCCACAAGCGTTAAATGGCGGTAATATGGGTTGGGCATCTATTGATGAATTACCAACGTTATTTGCAAAAGAGTTAGCAAATGCGCAAAAAGGTCAAATCGTAGGACCTATTCACTCTGGCGTTGGCTTACACATTATCAAAGTAAACGATATTCGTGGTGGCTCTAATACCCTTTCTGTTACAGAAGTTAAAAGCCGTCATATTCTGCTAAAAAGTTCACCAATCATGAATGATGAACAAGCCTACGCCAAGTTACAGCAGATCTCTGCCGATATTCGCAATGGTAAAATCACGTTTGCTGATGCAGCAAAAGAGTACTCAGAAGATCCGGGTTCTGCATTACGCGGTGGTGAGTTAGGATGGTCAATGCCTGATGTTTACGATCCCGCATTCCGTGATGCGTTAATGCGCTTAAATAAAAACGAATTAAGCCAACCCGTACGCTCAAACTTTGGCTGGCATTTAATTGAATTAGAAGACACACGTAGTGTTGATAAAACAGATGCCGCAAATAAAGAACAAGCATACCGTTTACTCTTCAACCGTAAATTTAATGAAGAAGTACAAAACTGGATGCAAGAGCTGCGAGTAGGGGCTTATGTGAAAATAATGAACGAGAATAATGCAAACTAAGCAAATAAAACCACTTGTTATCACCCCCGGCGAACCAGCCGGGGTTGGTCCTGACCTGATTATCTCATTAGCACAAATGAGTTGGGATTTACCTTGGGTTGTTTGTGCTGATCCTCAGTTACTTAAAACAAGAGCAGAATTGTTAAATCTGCCTCTTTCATTAGTTGAATACGATCCAACCTCGCCACCTCGAGTACATACACCAAGCCAAATTTGCGTACTCCCAATCGCTCTTCACACGAATGTCATTCCAAGTACATTAGATGCACTCAATGGATTATACGTTGTAGAAACATTAGCTCGTGCTTGTGATGGCTGTCTAAATGGTGAATTTTCAGCGCTTGTGACTGGACCTGTACATAAAGGCATTATCAATGATGCGGGTGTCCATTTTACAGGACATACCGAATTTTTTGCTGATCGTAGCCACTGTGAACGTGTTGTCATGATGCTGGCGACAAACACATTAAGAGTCGCATTGGCAACCACACATTTACCATTACGAGATGTGGCAGATGCAATTACAGGCGAGCTTCTGCATGAAATTATCACCATTTTAAACCACGATTTAAAAACCAAATTTGGTATAGTCGAACCTCAAATTTACGTCTGTGGTCTTAATCCTCATGCGGGAGAAGGCGGTCATATGGGACGTGAAGAAATTGATATTATTGAGCCTGCATTAACACAATTACGTCAGCAAGGCATTCATCTTCATGGGCCTTATCCTGCTGATACCTTATTCCAACCTAAATATCTAACACATGCTGATGCAGTACTTGCAATGTATCACGATCAGGGATTACCTGTGCTAAAATATGAAGGTTTCGGTCGTGCCGTGAATATCACTCTCGGTCTTCCTTTTATCCGTACTTCTGTTGATCATGGCACCGCCCTTGAGCTTGCAGGTACGAAAAGCGCAGATGCTGGCAGTTTTTGCACCGCATTAAATTTAGCCATTAATATGATACAAAATTGTAATGAATAATAGAGTCCATCAGGGGCACTTTGCCCGCAAACGCTTCGGGCAGAACTTTTTAACAGACAGCTATATTATTGAAAGTATTGTTGAATCCATTTATCCTCAACCTGGTGAAGCCATTGTTGAAATCGGCCCTGGTTTAGGTGCAATTACAGAACCAGTAGGTGCAAGAATGGATAAAATGACGGTTGTCGAAATTGACCGTGATTTAGCCGCTCGTTTAGAAGTTCATCCTACATTAAAAGACAAGCTGACCATTATTCAGCAAGATGCAATGACAATCGATTTTGCGCAATTAGCAAAAGAGCGTCAGCAGCCTCTGCGTGTTTTTGGTAACTTGCCTTATAATATTTCAACACCACTTATGTTCCACTTATTCAGTTTTGCTGACGCTATTTCTGATATGACATTTATGTTGCAAAAAGAAGTGGTTAATCGTCTTGTTGCGAGTCACGGTAGCAAAACTTATGGTCGCTTAAGTGTGATGGCACAATATTATTGTCAAATCATCCCTGTACTTGAAGTTCCCCCTACTTCATTTAAACCAGCACCAAAAGTTGATTCAGCGGTTGTTCGCTTAATCCCTTACAAAGAGAAGCCATACCCAGTAACGGACATTGCAATGCTTAGCCGTATTACCGCTCAAGCATTTAATCAACGACGTAAAACACTACGTAATAGCTTGGGTGGATTACTTACAGCAGAAGATATGACAGCACTTGATATCGATCCAACAGCAAGAGCAGAAAACATTTCTGTTGAGCAATACTGTAAAGTGGCAAACTGGTTATCGCAAAAGCAAGACTCACAAGCATAAGATAGAACCAGAGACAGGAGGCACTATGTTCACCTCATCAAAAGTGGCGATACAGGTACAAAGCGTTTACATTGAAAGCCAATCTTCCCCAGAAGATCAACGATATGTTTTTGCTTATACCATATCAATTCATAATTTGAATAAATGTGCAATTCGCCTCCTGCGTCGCTATTGGTTGATCACCAATGCACAAGGTAATACCACTGAAGTTCGAGGCGAAGGTGTTGTCGGCGAACAGCCACTTATTGAGCCTGGCACACAATACCGTTATACCAGTGGTGCCGTTCTTGAAACACCAATGGGAACAATGGAAGGTCATTATGAAATGATTGATACTGACGGCCGATTATTTCAAATAGAGATCCCTGTTTTCCGCCTTGCGCTTCCAACATTGATAAACTAACTATGGCAACGTATTTAATTGGTGATATTCATGGCTGTTACCATGAACTGCGCCACCTTCTTGATAAAGTCAGTTTCGATCCTACACAGGATACATTGTGGCTAACAGGTGATCTTGTTGCTAGAGGCCCTGACTCACTTGAAGTACTACGCTTTGTAAAAAGCTTAGGCTCTTCCCTTAAACTCGTCTTGGGCAATCATGATCTTCATCTTTTAGGTGTATTTGCAAAAATTAGTCGCAATAAGCCAAGAGATAAGCTAAATGATTTACTTAATGCACCTGATGCAGATGAATTAATTAATTGGTTAAGACGCCAACCTGTATTGCAAGTTGATGAAGACAAGAAAATCATCATGGCTCACGCGGGGATCACGCCCCAATGGGATTTAGAAACAGCTAAAATGTGCGCTCGTGAAGTCGAAGCTATTTTAAGTAGTGATAGCTATCCTTTGTTTATTAACTCAATGTATGGCGATTTACCAAACAACTGGTCACCAGAACTTTCGGGTCTAGCACGATTACGCTTTAGTACTAATGCACTCACACGTATGCGTTACTGTTTTCCTAATGGTCAACTCGATATGATTTGCAAAGATAAACCTCAGGACGCGCCTGCTCCCTTAAAGCCCTGGTTCGATTTACCAAGCCAATTACCTGAAGGTTATAGCATTATATTTGGGCATTGGGCCTCTCTTGAAGGAAAAGGTACGCCTGATAATATTTATGCATTAGATACGGGATGTTGTTGGGGGGGAAATCTCACTTGTTTACGTTGGGAAGACAAACGATATTTCACGCAATCTAGCCTATCTACTCCCAAATAATCCACTTATTATCCCCTTCCTTCTTTTCCAAGCGCAAAATGGCTACCTGACCTTTTGCGCTATGTCTGCGTTATCCTCACACATTCTCTAAATGACTCTTTTTTTATTCTAAAGAGAACATTTTATATGCAAAAACGAACACCTTAAAATATGTTCAAATTTAATTATTAATAATCAATATGTTATTTTTTTTCAAAGTAAAATAAGTGTAAAAAAACACGATATTGAGAATAAAAAATCTCTATATTGATTAATATCTCATATATTATTCTTATAAAGTGAATTTATTAAAATATAAATAATGATTAGTTTAAAATAATAATTTTTTATAAAAGGGAATATTTAAGTAGGATAATAAATCTTACTTTTTATTATTTTTATAGGAATAAAATAAGAATAATAAAAAGGGAGATATTTAATCTCCCTTTTTATTTAATTTTTGTTATTTTCTTCTTTTTAATATTTCGAAGCAGTAGTTATGTGAGTTATTTTCATCTGCTTCATGGTATTCCATAAAAGTAGAATCCCACTCATCTGGCTCATAATCTGGGAATGTTGTATCACCGATGACTTCAGCATCAATGTGAGTTAAATAAAGTGTATTTGCCATAGGCAGAAATTGTTCATACACTTTACCACCACCGATAACCATGATTTCATCATAATTTTCAGCAGCTTGCAAAGCTTCCTCTACAGATTTAACCCAAACGACATCGCTATCTGTTCCAGGTTGACTGCTTAAAACAATATTAAGACGATTCGGTAAAGGACGCCCGATAGACTCATAAGTCACCCGCCCCATAATAACGGGTTTATTTAGCGTATTCTTTTTAAACCATGCGAGGTCACCCGGTAATGTCCAAGGCATTGCCTTTTCCATACCAATAATGCGATCCATCGCTAATGCTGCGATTAAACTAATATTCATTTACACACCTACGGGTAAAGATGGGAAAAAACTGTTCACACTATACGTAAAGCTAAAACCTGAGTCGATACAAATTATGCTTCCTTGATAATAAATAATTGCTTTATACTCGAAGTGTTAACTTAATCATATAAGATTCAATCATTATAATATTGTTATATACAAGGCGCTATTATGCTTGAAACTTCTTTAGTTGTTTTTACAATTGCTTTACTCGGGATGATCTCACCAGGCCCTGACTTTTTTCTCGTTGTAAAAAATGCGGCACGTTATCAACGATCTGCTGCAATGATGACAGCAATGGGAATTGTGGCTGCATTACTTGTACATATGTCATATTGTGTTGCCGGTATTGCTGTTCTTATCACAACAACACCTTGGCTCTTTTCCATTTTAAAATATGCAGGGGCAGTTTATTTGCTATGGATTGGCTTTCAGAGTTTGCTGTCAAAATCTAATCATTCGATTGATGAAAAAGCAGCACTACATTCACAAATCAGTTTTAAGAAAGCCTTTATGCAAGGTTTTCTCTGTAATCTACTCAATCCTAAAGCCACCTTGTTCTTTCTTGCCGTTTTCACTCAAGTGCTAAGTATTGATTCAAGCATTGGTGAAAAATTATGGTATGCCTTTATTATTTGGGGATTAGCGGTCGTTTATTGGCCCTTACTCGTCTTATTAATTCAAAGTGCGCCAGTAAGAAAAATACTCAACAAAATCCAAAAAAGTATTGATAAAGTACTTGGTGTAGTATTGATTGGTTTGGGGATTAAAGTGGCATTGAGTTAAATAAAAACCTCTTTAATAGGATTTATTAGAGAGGTATAACTCATTTATAATAAATTTAAACTCCAATCATTATCACTCTTTAAACAATCAACAATATCCAGTAAAACCCTTTCGTTCTCAAGATAATTAGACTTATTTTTCATTTGGCTTAAAATAAATTGATAATTATCTCTAATAAATTTCGCTATATTGTTTTTCATTTCATCACTGTTTATATTTTCACTAAAAATATTCTTTATTTTTCGATTATAATCAGATATAAAACATTCATCCTCTGCTGTTTTTTCTTTTTCTTTAATAATATCCTCGTATTCTAACACGCCCGACCCAAGCATATTGTCTACAAACTCCCTGACACCTTCATTATTTTTTAATTTATTTATTAGAAGATCTAATATCGATTTTTTAAAAAACTCATTATTATAATTACCAACATTATACTTTGCTAATTTATCAATATAACATTTAGTTATATTGATAATAAGATTTTTCTCCATTTCCATCGAGTAAATATCGTGCATTGTATTAACCAAATCCATTATTGAATTATCTAATTTATTAGTTCCTTTCCCACCAATCTCTTTACAAGCGTAATTTAATGCCATATCAATATGTTGTTTATAGTTAAAATTAATATAATCTGGCATACTAGTGCATTCTGAATTATGTCTACTCAATTGTTCAATTTTTTCTTTTTGATAGTTATTAATCACATCGAGAGAAATGCTCATTATAGTAATAAAGTCTCCTTTTGTTTGTGACTTTTCATAGAGATAATTTCTTATTAAATTATTGGCATAATCATAAAAATCATTTTTTATTGCAACATTTAAATTTAAAAAGAACGAATCTAATAGCTCACTTTTAAAACTAACAAAGTTAGAGTTTATTAATTTACAATTATTAAATCTTATTCTCTCCACTTTTGGAAGAAGAGTGGATAAATTATTCAATTTAGCATTTTGACTTTTATCCAATAGAAAAGTCACACCAACCTTTAAATTAAACAACTCTTTAATAAAAAAAGACAATTTAGATAAAAAAGTATTATTTTTCTTTTCGACATAAAAACTAGAAAATGTATTTAGTATATTTTTTATTTTATGTTTTTCTTTTATATTCACATAACACTTTTCTATTAAACCAACTTGTTGAGTAATATTATTTATCTTCATAACAACTCCTTATCTTATAGTAAGACAATCCTTTATTTCTCTACATCTTTATACAAAAAAAAAGCCCTTATGACTAAGGACTTTAAATATTAAAAAATAACAAATAAATTTAGAAATTAATTTTCAATGTTGCATTGATACCACTTGAACTTACATCACTATTATATTGGCCTTGGTAAAACAGCCCGAAAGTCGTTGATTTACTTAATTGTGCATCAACACCTAAGCCAACACCAAATAAATTATCCAATTTACCACCACGTAATGTTGCATCACCGGAATTTGATAAGAATAGGCGTGATTCAGGGCGATTGTCACCAAATAAATGGCTAGCAGAAATATCGCCTTTTAATGCCATATTAACGTTACCCGCCATAAATGGATATCCACCACGTAAACCAATAGTACCGACTTGAATATCTTGTGAATCAGTCTTAGTGGTAAATTTCATATTACCGACATTTTCATTGATATCATCTGTTGATACACGCAACCAGCTAAATCCTGCATATGGCTCAATAGTGTATTGATTAGTATTAAATTGAGTATAAGCACCTTCTAAGAAGATTTGAGTAATTTTTGCATCATAACTTGTAGAGTTATAACCCGCATTTTGTCCTACCCAAAGTGTTCTTTTTGCATCTCTATCTTGGTTAGTATGTGTGAAACCATAGTTTAATGAAGCCACATCATACAAATTAGACACACCATAAGCACCAATATGGATATCGTTGCTGTCTATTTTACCGTGTTCATTACCTTTATATTTAGTTGAACCCGCACCAAAGAAGAGACCCGCCTTAGTATTTTCAGTCACATCAATTTCTGCGCCTAATAACCCCACATAGAAATCAACATCCATATTGCTGTGACCATAGTCAGCATTCCCCCATTGACCAATGCCTGTCATCCAAATACGTGCGTTGCTGTTATCCAATTTAGCATAACGACCTTGACCAATACCCATGGCCTGATCTTTCACTGTACGCGTTAACCCTAAAACATTAACCACACTCGCACTGTTGGCATTTAAATACATATCACTGCCTAATGATCCGTAGGTCTTATTCAGATCTCTTTCATTCATAGGAAGTACAGCATTAAATAACTCACCACCGCCTGTATTATCTAAAGCATTAGCAATAGAACGACCATTTTCATTATTTGCGAAAGTTGCCAACGAGGTATTTTCTTTCTTACTTAATGTCCCTGTAATGACGTTGTCTTTTACAGAAACATTTTTATCAAATAACGCATAATCATTATTTGGATTATTATTCGCTAGCATTTTTGTTTTAACACGATTATCAACTAAATTTCCTGCATTAACTGTACCTGTTGAAATCGTGTTATTAAGGTAAATATCTTTTAATTGGCCTACATTATCTGCACCAATATCTAGATTTGCGCCTTTATTTAAGGATATATTGCTGACATTAACATCATGTCCAACAGTCACTAAATATGTGCCTTTATCATTGATATTAATATTAGTTTTATGGCTTTCATTAGATGTTAATTGACCTTGTTGAGTAAAGGTATCGTTATAACGATCAATTACACTTAATTTACCACCGTTAACATTAACCGCTTCTGTACCAAACGATTCTGTAAAACCATATAAAGTACCTTGTTCAACGGTTGTGCCACCACGATAAGTATTATCGCCCGTCATCACTAATGTACCTTCGCCTTGCTTGACTAAAGCGCCATCATATAACCCAGCGTCAATTTTCGCTTTAATAGCATCAGCGCGTTTTTGGTAATACGCTAGGCGCCATTTTTCAGCATCTTCTTTGCTGACAATGTGTGAGGTTGGATCTGAATTACCATCGTTGATAACAAAATCAGTTCCTAAAACATAATCACCACCAGCAGCAATGCCTTTATCTGTATATTCCTTCAACCATGCGAGATCTTCTTGTTCACGTAAATCTAATGCGGCTTGTGAAATATCATTTGTCCAAACATCAAGTGGTGTCATGCTTAGGTTATATTCAAACTTCCCTAAGAATTGACCAGGACCATACATCCCTTTATCTAAATCTGGAGTCCCCCAACCATAACGTACATCTGGCGTGCCTTCAGCCGCAGTCCAGCTATCATATAAAGATCCATCTGGGTTACGATGATTAGCCGTTGTAAACATCACGTCACGCACTTGCATCGCATTCATAGAGCCATAACGTGACATCAGTACACCCATCGCACCAGTAACATGAGGTGCTGCCATTGATGTACCACTAAAGGTATCCCAACCAGCATTTCCGTCTTCATCGACAACTGATGAATAAATGAAACGACCGGGTGCAACCACCGTCCACCATTTCGCATTCCCTGCTTCATTAAAGATTTTTTCTAATTCATAACCTGACTTGTCCTCATTCTGTTTAAGACCTGCCACTGCAATCCAATGTTTTTCTGCTTCAGGATTAAAGTAAGGATAGAGAGGACGATAATAAGGCTGAGCAAAGTCGCGGTTACCCGTGGTAAAGACCTGAACAACATTCGTACCTTTTACTGCGTCATAAGCAGCATCAACAAAGGATGGTTTATCGCCATAAACTTTTTTAAAGTAGAAATATTCGTATTCTGTTTGCGCAGTAGTGTCTACTGGCATATGTTCAGTAGTATCACCGCCATCAGGGCCTTTTGTCGGAACGGTATTAATAATTCGTGGGTTGGTTCCCCAGCTATTATTAATGACCTGAGCGCCAGCATCGACCATCGCTTTCCAACCAGTATAGAAATAGGTGTAATCTTGGTAAGGTCCGTAGTTATTGCTATCTGTTGCCCCCGTATTTCCTAAATAAACATCAGCCCCCCATGCAACTCCATGCATGCCATTACCGTCACGACTTGCGCCTACCGTGCCTGTAACGTGTGTTCCGTGTGTATCATTCACACCTTTGATCCAGCCACCGTCAACATCAAAGGCTTGATCTTTTTCATAATGTCCCCCCATTTTTTGAGGGTAACGCATACCTGTTGAACCATATTGACCCTTGGCTTTAACTGCGTGGAAGCGCGCGTCATTTAATTCTGGATGTGATAATAATGCACCTGAGTCCATTACACCGATTTTCACACCTTGCCCATGAAAACCAAGCGCATAAGCACTAGAAGCATTCATCGCAGCAAGTCCCCAGTCTTTTTGATACTCTTGGCTTTCCCAACTTTTTATATCTCCTAATTGCCCAGCTTCTGAATATGCTACGGAATATCCAGAAAAAAGAAGTGCTGATGCAACAATGGAAAGTTGAAATATATTATTATTTTTTTTATTCATTTTGTGATGACTTAAAACTATTTCGTTGTTCATTCTGTACCTTCAGTTATATTAAAATTTAATAACATTAATTAAGGAGCAAAAATAAAAGACGCTGAAATTCTCTAGTTTCTAAGAAAATAATTACTTGAAGAACATCGCAAAAATATTATTTAATACCACTAAGATAGATAAATTGACTATACAATCACAAATTAACAGATAAATTAAACAAAAATAGATCGCTTGTTATTATATTACAAACAACTAAAATTAACCTATTTCAATATCAACATTAGTAATTACAATATTTAAATCAACTTAATAAAGAGAACTTAAATAAACAAACAAAAACACCAAATTAATTAACAATTTTTTTTGAGACTATTTTTCTCTATTTAACTCTAGTCTAAAAAAATATAATCCACATTATTTTTAATATAAAAAAAACAGTATTTTTATTTTAAAAATACTGTTTTTATTTTAATGTAGTGTGACTACATAGTTTTTATTCCAAAGGCGTGACTTCCATTTGTCCTACCATTCCTTTATCTGCATTTTCTAATAATTGGCTATAATACAGGAAAGGAAAATGCGAATAAGAAGGCTGTTTTAATTCCACCAGTAATTCACTTTGATTTTCAATCCAAACAGTATCTTTCCAACCGAAATCTGCGGGTTCTGGTTTTTGACCATTATGGTTAATCACTTTAAAACGGGCGCCTTCAATATGAAATGGTTGTGGTGTTGATACTGTGACAAGCCAACGTTCCCACCCATTTTGCTTACCGACTAAATCAATTCTTGAAAGCTCCCAACGAGCATTGTTTATTCCTGGCGGGCTGTTATGCAGTTGAATAGTTCTAGGCTGAATAGACGTGGTAATTCGTGTATCATCTACCGCTAATTGAGCCGGTGCCTTGTCAGTTATTAATGACATTAATCCCGTTGGTTTAATGGTTAGTATATTGGTATTACGTAGCAAATCAGAAGGTTCAAAAATACCACGGAGCCTATCCATAAAGCCCGCACTTTGCCCAGCGGTAATTGTGACTTCACCACCTTCAGACATATCAACCAATATTTCACGTCGCTCACCTGGAGCCATTGGAATTGATTTCAGCTCTACGGGGGATGTTAATAACCCCTGATCAGAAGCGATAAGGTAAAGTGAACGACCATCATTTGCGGTTAGTTCATAACGACGGGCATTAGATGCATTGACTAAACGTAAGCGGATCCAACCTCTAGAGACTTCAATATAAGGATCTTCACGCCCATTAACCAGCAATGTATCACCATAGAAGCCATCACTAGCAGCTTCTTTGTCATATTGTGGCGTACCAAAATTATCAATCCGCTTATCTTGAATAATAAGCGGAAAGTCATTCACTCCATAATGTTTTGGTAGCGGTAGGGATTTGCTCTCTTCATCTTCCACAATCCACATTCCCACTAGCCCATTATAGACATGAGGTGCCATTTTAAAGGGAGTATTGGCGTGATACCAACATGTTGCTGCTTTCTGACGAATAGGCAATACAGGTGACCAATAAGCACCGGGTGACATTAATCTTGCTGCACCACCGATTTGAGTACCAGGAACTAATAAGCCGCTTACCGTCATTGATACTGCTTCATTAAGACGGTTACTATAAATAAGTTTTATATCATCGCCACTTTTGACTCTAATTGTCGGTCCCGGCGTTGAGCCATTGATCCCCCAAACTTCCGCTTTTTGCGTACCATTAAACGCCCAATGCACTTTTTGCAATGTCAAAAACAGTGGCTGACCACGACGAGATTCCAACAATGGCGGTATAGGTAATTGTTTATCATTAACTGATTCAGCACGAACAGAAGAAGATATAGAGCCCAGACATACCGCTAAGCCTGAAGCCTGAATAAACTGGCGACGACTAAATGACATACTTTCTCCGCAACAAAATACAAATATTCCTATCGTGTGATCAAACATACGGTGACAGGAAAAAAAGCTGCTGTGATTTAAAGACAAAGGACTTAAATGAAATTACGGGAGCATAATAGCGCGGATATGACATAAATCCTAAAAATAGTTGATAACCAGCACGCTAAAGGAACAAGCTAAGAAACCATGACCCAAGAGCCAATCATGGAGAAAAGCAAAGACAAGATGACGATGTCGCTTCGCTCCATTATAATTGGTACCACATTGGGGCATTAGGTATTATTTTATGTTTTTTTAGTTATTACATAACCTATGCTAGTTAACTTATCAACATACAATCCGTTGATGCTGAACCCTTGAATTATTGAATACCCCAATCTAACAAGCCATAAAACTAAAATTAAAAACTGCGATCCATCAGAATGGGCCCAGATGCTTAAAACAGTCCAAAAGATGCAAAAAAATAGCCAGAAAAAACCGACCTTCCACATTTTTCTAAACAAAAATGGCCAAAATCCAAAAAAAAATGCGAACCATGAAAATCCGCACTTAACAATTATATTATGATTACCACTTGATAATGTCAGTTTTTGTATCATGATACATTAATTAATTAATTGATTTACAATAAAAAAATAGGTTCTTGAATGAATTTCAAAATATTTCTGTTTCTGCTAATTACAAGTGCTATGACATTTAGTGCCTCATCATTTGCCAATTCAAAATTAGAAATCATTAATGAGCTGAAATCTACCTCTATCATATTAAACAAAAATTTACCAAAACGAATTGATGACTATACTGTGGCTGAAAAAGTAAAATCCACTGAGAACGGACTTATATTCAGCTACACCACATCAATAAAAATAACCAATGAAATCAGTGATAAACTTAAAGATAATGTATTAAGAATGGTAAGGATGAGTTGGTGTGATAAACATTGGTTTAACAATTCTACCTACCCAGTTACTGGAACTTTTATCTACAAAGGTGCAGAAAAAAGCACTGCATTTTTTATTTTTAATAGGTATGACTGTGATTAAAATAAAAAACAATTCTATTTCATTAAAATCAACAGATAGGTTCTTCTAATCCCTTTTATGTTAAACGCTACAAGTCTCTCATGTGGCGTTTTATCGCCTCTTCACTTTCAGTAAGCCATGCATCTCGTTGCTCTTGGTCTTCTTGCTCCTTTTTCCATTGCTCTATTTGCGCCTGACTAAACCGATTTTTCCTTTTTACCATTTGGTTGAGCCTTTTCCATTTACGCATTTCAGTTTCGTTTTTTAATTTTTTTTTCGTTTTCATACGTTCCCTCATAAAGAATTGCGTGCTTTTAAAGACTTTAACCGTATTTTTAGGTTTAAAAAAAGAAATGTTAAAAATGAGCCAAAACGGCACAGAAACCGTTCTAAACTTTCAGGGTGGATTTTGGGTGTTATGGGGTGTATTTGGTGCTTAAAATCGTGCTGATGCGTTCTGATGGTGATTAACGGGCGGTTTTAAGGTGTAAACTCGTCCGTTTAACATAATGGGTCTTATCCGTATTTCAATTATTACTGAATCAATATCTTTTTTATTCACTATTCTTACTTCATTAAATCTCTTTATTTTAGGAAGCGATAGATGCCTGAATACCTTATTCACGGAAAAAATAACGAGGAAGGAAGAACGACTGCGGGGGGACAAGTAACACCGGTTTCTGTCATGCCCGCTAAACTTTTTATGGAGGCACGCTCACTATCCTATGCTCCACCTAAACCCATTGAATTACCTAAACCCATTTTGAAACCGACGGCTTCTTCTCATCAACGCGTGATTAAAATTGTGAAAGCGATGAAAGATGTAGCGACGGCTTCTCGGGGAGGACTTTTAACTTTACTATTTCACTCCGAGCCGGCGGGTGACCCAAATGAAGACCAACTCTTTATTGGAAGAATTATTAATTTTCCTCTTCTGGTTGGCGGATTTTCTCGTTCACCGCAGACTATCAAAGGACAAAATTATGCGGAAGAAGCCACGCTACGACAGCTTGCGCATAAAAAAAGTACCGTCATCACAGGTGTGCGATTTCGGATTGTTGAAAATGAAAATACGGCATATGCCAATAAAGTCGCTGGCTATATCGTCAATGAGGCCAGCGGTCTTAATCATGTCAGAGTCCGATTTGCTACACGTCATGAAGATGGTACCGCGTCATTTTCAGACCCTGACATTGAGGGCGAATTTCATTGGGATATGGCAGGGAATACCGCAGAATATATCCCCTCAAACCCCAGTGATGCTTTTCAAACTGTTAAATTTAGTTTAAATAACGGACATCAAGAGACCCTTATCCATGATGGGGGGGAGGTGGGGTATACCACACCGCCACTTCCGTTACCCGAACCCCAAGAAATTTGGCGCTTGCCTAACCCTATTCCTGAAAAGACGTTGAATGCGCCTCCCGGTTTTCCAGAAGAACGGCAGAATGGTTGGGTAGAAACCTTTCCGTTGGAAGAAGACGATTTTAATGATTTTATTATTGTCGACCCTTGGGGGGAAGTGCCTGCCATTTATGTCTACTTTCAAAAAAGGATCGTGAATTTTTTAGAAGTCGATTATTACGGGAAATTGAAAAAACTCTCTAAAGGGGGGAACTATGACGTTGACCATATTCCTTCTCAAGCGGCGATTAAACTTTATTTAAAATCAATAAACCCAGATATATCAAAAGACTAGCTTAATGAATGGGTTGATCAAGTGGCTTCCGTCGCTATCCCTAAATCAGTACACCCAAAATGCAGTGAAACCTACGGTGGCAAAAATAATAGTTGGGTTGAATTAGAGGATGATACCAAGCTACGTCGAAAAGAGTATGACGGTCAGGATTTAAAAGAAGCGGTTGAACGAAATTGGGAAGTAGAGCGACGATGTTTAAAAGCGGAATATAACGTATCGGATGAAAAATTAGATGAAGTATTGGCAGAATTACATCGATTAAATAGAGAGGAAGGATTATATCAATGAGTGTGAATATTGAAGCCTTAGTACGGCGATTAGGGGATACTTATGATGAACTTTATAACGACGGGTTAATTCCTTATAAAACTAAACCGCAAGGCAATTCGGGAGAAGATGTTTTAACGTTACAGATGAGCAAAGAATATGTTTTTTTAGCTTTTGAAAATCCATCAAAAAAACTCGCTGAAATTACACTGACATTAATCCCCGATAAGATGAAAAATGGCTGGGTATTTCCCAATAAAATCCCGTTTGGGTTAGAACAAGTCATGACCGACCAATGGCTTTATCAACATATAGGTAATCCAATTAAGCGAACGCCTGAGAGGTATATTTTAAAAAGTTTTTTTTTAGGAAAAACAGAAGTATTTACATTAAAAGAAATGACCTGCTCAAATCAAAAAGTCGCTTTAATAGCGAGTTTTCATCCCACCATGAAAAATTTTGTTCAAGATATCACTTTTGAATTATTAGAAAATTTAGAAGCACGTTGGAAATCTACCCCCTTCAAATAATCCCTTTTATGTTAAACGGGCGAGTTAGTTAGCGAAAACCGCCCGTTCATCCACATTAAAGCCCCTCAAAACGATTTTAAGACACGATTACCCTATCAAACACCTAAATCTACGCTGAAAGTTTAGAACGGTTTTGCGAGCTTCTGAGTGCGTTTTTAACATCATGCAAACTGACAAGTAAAACGATGCGAAATCGCTGAAAGACACAAACTTGTTTTGTGGCAAGAAGCAATTTGACCAACCGAGTAAAACGAGGGCGGTAGGCTTTTTGTTTTTCTCCTGATGAGCGTCCAGCGAAGAAAGGGAAAAACAGGGGGAGCCGAAACGAAATGACACGCCCCAGCGATGGCAAGTGAACCCCAGTGAACGTGTTTCGTTTTGGGGGCAAAGCCCCCCGTCAAGCGAAGCGTCTGACCACCACATTTTTGAGCGACCAAATACAGGGCGAAAAAAGGGGGTGGTCAGACGAACGCAGTGAGTTTGACGGGCTTGGGTGAATGGCTTTTTTCGCTAAAAGAAAATAAATCAGTCTTAATTTAATTTACCGGGAAAATCACGTTTATTCATTTCTTCAACTTCTTTATCTAGCTCTTCGATTTTCGCTTTCATAATTTGACGACAATCTTCTGCTAATTCTCGAACTTGATCTTTGGTATATTTTGAAACATCAATTGGAGGCAACATTTCAACAATAACATAACCATTATTCCAACGGTTTAGCTTAATTTTGCCCTGCGTTGTGGAAACACACACAGGAATAATCGGCACACCTGCTTGAATGGCAGCATGGAACGCCCCTGTTTTAAACGGTAATAAGCCACGACCACGGCTACGAGTGCCTTCTGGGAACATCCAAACAGAAATCTTCTTCGATTTAATTTGCTCAGCAACTTGTGAAATAGTGCCATGCGCTTTAGAGCGGTTTGCTCTATCAATCAAAATATTACCGGTTATCCAATACAACTGACCAAAGAAAGGAATAAAAATTAAGCTTTTTTTACCCACTGTGACGGTATTAGGTTGTACCGCATTTGACATTGTCACCATATCAAAATTGTTTTGGTGGTTTCCGATATAAATACTTGGGCCGTAGCTTTTCGCTTCTTTAGGAAAACGCTCAACGAGTTTGATACCAAAAATCGTCGATAATTTGCCGAACAAACGTCCGTAAGTCATTACATGTTTAGGATTTCTTGGTGAAAACATGCAATAAATCATTCCAACTGTCACCACAATAATGGTGTAAAGAATGACAATGATGCCTCGAATAATAGCTAACATAAGTTCTAGCGTCCTAAATAGAAGTGGGTCAACAGACCCACTCAATATCAATTAAGTATTAGATTTAATTTGTTTCAATATCAATATGATCGATAACTTGAGCACCGCGAGGTAAAGAGGTTCCGCGACGTCCACGTTTGGCTTTAAAGCTCACTAATTCATTCATCGACATTGTCATTTTGCGTTTACCAAAATGCAGAGTAACAGAAGCATTTTCAGGTAATACTCGTAACCAAGCGACTTTATCCTCACCACTTGCCGCTTGTGAAGCAGGAATAGAAACCATCTGGTTTCCCTTTCCTTTTACCATAGTTGGTAGTTCTGCGGCTTCAAAAATCAGCATCCTACCGCCTTTTGTAATGACCATAATGAGATCAGTGAGCTCGTTGTTCAAGCGTTGTGGCGGTAATGGTAATGCATTTTCAGGTAAAGTCAGTAGTGATTTTCCTGCTTTATTTTTAGACGTTAGATCATCCACCTGACAGATAAAACCATAACCGGCATCAGATGCCATTAAGATCTTATCGGTACTTTCACCCATAACAACATGACGTAATTGCGCATTTTTCTGAATTTTTAGTCGTTCAGTTAGCGCATCGCCTTTGCTACGACCAGAAGGTAATGCATCAACATCAACGGTATAGCTTTGACCCGTGGTATCAATGAGGTGTACTGGTTGATTACTCATACCTTCAACGGCATCAAAATAATCATCACCCGATTTGAAACCCACTGATTTAGCATCGATATGATGACCTTTTTGGCAACGAATAAGCCCTTTTTCAGACATAATGACGGTAACAGCTTCAGGATGTAGATGTTTTAACGGAATAGGTTCATCACCCGCATTACCGCTAAAATAACTGATCTCTTCTGCTTTAAGCACTTCTTGCTGACCATCAACAGTAAAGATTAATGCTTCATCTTTAGGTGCAAACAGCATTTGTTCAATCACATCACCTTGCTCTTTTCCTAAAGCAACAAGACGTGTACCACGCCCTTTTTTATTCATTTCATTCAGTTGTTCTGCTGAAATGGCTAAAATACGTGTTTTGTCAGTGATGATAATAAACCAGTGGTGTTCATTTTTCTTTTGGGGATCAACTAAGAACGGTGCTAATAACTCAGTCTCTTCAGGAACGGTTAATAGCCCTTTACCTGTCTTATTCTTCGTTTCCATCTCATCGTAAGAAAGAACCGAGCCATAACCTTCTTTTGTTGCCAGTAAATATTCTTGTCCAGCACTGCCCGCTAACATGTATTTCACGCTGGCTTCTGGTGGGAATGTCAATTTACCCGTTAATGGCTCACCTTGGCTACGCCCTGATGGCATATCATTTGGGCTTAAGGTGTAACTTCTTCCGGTTGAATCAAGGAACAGGACTGGTTGATTACTCATGCCTCGGACTGCACTGTGATAGCTATCACCCGCACGATAACTCATGCCACTAGGATCAATATCATGTCCTTTTGCATTACGTACCCAGCCCATTTCAGAAAGCACAATAGTGACAGGCTCTGATGGCAACATATCTTGCTCATTCACGACCTTCGCTTCTTCTTGAGGGCGAATAGGTGAACGACGATCATCACCAAATTCTTTTGCATCAGCTTCAATTTCTTTTTTCAGTAACGTATTTAAACGACGAGGTGAACTTAGCAATTTCTCAATGCTGTCGCGTTCTTTTTGAAGCTCATCACTTTCGCCTTTTAGTTTCATCTCTTCAAGTTTGGCTAAATGACGTAAACGTAACTCTAAAATAGCTTCAGCTTGAATATCAGATAACTCAAAACGACGCATTAATTCTGCTTTTGGTTCATCTTCATGACGAATAATTTCAATCACTTCATCAATATTGAGATAAGCAATTAATAAACCTTTAAGAATTTCTAAGCGACGTAAAACTTTTTCTAAACGATGATTTAAGCGGTTTGTTACTGTTTGGCGACGGTACACTAACCACTCATTTAAAATCGTTAGTAATCCTTTAACAGCAGGACGGTTATCTAACCCAATCATATTTAGGTTAACGCGATAACTTTTTTCTAAATCAGTATTCACAAACAAGTAGTACATCACTTGTTCTAAATCGACGCGATTACTACGAGGAACAATAACAAGTCTAGTCGGATTTTCATGATCAGATTCATCACGTAAATCTTCCACTAAAGGCAGTTTTTTCGCTCGCATCAATGCTGCGATTTGCTCAAGTACTTTGGCACCAGAAACTTGATGAGGCAATGCAGTGATCACCGCACACCCTTCTTCTTTCTGCCATACCGCTCTCATTCTGATAGAGCCACGCCCTGTTTTATAAATCTTTTTGATATCGTCTTGCGCGGTAATAATTTCAGCTTCAGTCGGATAATCAGGGCCTTGAACATATTGCATCACATCAGATAATCCGGCATCAGGATTATCTAAAAGCATCACTAAAGCTTGTCCTATTTCACGCGCGTTATGCGGTGGAATGTCTGTTGCCATCCCCACTGCAATACCTGTTGTGCCATTAAGCACGATATTAGGTAAGCGTGCAGGCAACATTTTCGGCTCTTGCATCGTGCCGTCAAAGTTAGGGATCCAATCTACCGTACCGTGTCCTAATTCACTCAATAATGTTTGTGAATACTTAGAAAGACGTGATTCGGTATAACGCATTGCAGCAAAAGATTTTGGATCATCTGGTGCCCCCCAGTTACCTTGTCCATCAATTAACGGATAACGGTAAGAGAACGGCTGAGCCATCAGTACCATTGCTTCATAACATGCACTATCACCATGTGGATGATATTTACCTAGCACGTCACCCACAGTACGGGCTGACTTTTTAAATTTAGCGCTATTACTTAAACCCAGCTCCGACATCGCATAAACGATGCGACGTTGCACGGGCTTTAACCCATCTCCAATAAAAGGTAATGCACGATCCATAATGACGTACATGGAATAGTTGAGATAGGCATTTTCTGTAAATAAGTGGAGCGGTTGGCGCTCTACACCATCATGAGTCAATTCACTCATTCAATTTTTTCCTCAGACTCTTGTGGTATCCATTACACTTCGATGTCAACTTCATCGCCTTTCTCTTGTAACCAATTTCGGCGATCTTCAGAGCGTTTCTTCGCTAACAACATATCCATCACGCCTAGGGTTTCTTGATAATTTTCTTCATCAATCACCAATTGCACTAAACGACGCGTATTAGGATCAAGTGTTGTTTCACGCAGTTGAAGTGGGTTCATCTCACCCAAACCTTTAAAGCGCTGTACGTTAGGCTTTCCTTTTTTACGACTTAAACGCTGTAAAATGGCATTTTTTTCTGATTCATCAAGGGCATAATGAACTTCTTTACCTAAGTCAATACGGTAAAGGGGTGGCATCGCCATATAAACGTGCCCTTCCTTAACAAGCGCAGGGAAATGGCGCACAAATAAAGCACACAATAGGGTGGCGATATGTAAACCATCTGAGTCCGCATCCGCAAGAATACAAATTTTACCGTAACGCAGTTGGCTTAAATCATCACTATCAGGATCCATACCAATAGCAACGGAAATATCATGCACTTCTTGTGAAGCAAGAACTTCATCAGAAGAGACTTCCCATGTATTTAGAATTTTACCGCGTAAAGGCATAATTGCTTGATATTCACGATCTCGAGCTTGTTTAGCCGAGCCGCCCGCAGAGTCCCCTTCAACTAAAAACAGTTCGGTGTAACGTAGATCTTGAGAAGTACAATCAGCCAATTTACCTGGTAATGCTGGCCCTGAAGTGAGTTTCTTTCTCACTACTTTTTTAGCGGCTCGCATACGACGTTGAGCGCTACTAATTGCCATTTCAGCAAGTAATTCACCGACTTGAACATTCTGATTTAGCCATAAGCTAAAAGCATTTTTTACTGCATTTGCAACAAACGCACTGGTTTGTCTTGAGGAGAGCCGCTCTTTAGTTTGCCCTGCAAATTGGGGATCTTGCATTTTCACGGATAATACATAAGCACAACGCTCCCATGTATCATCGGCGGTTAATTTAAGACCTCTTGGTAGTAAATTACGGAATTCACAAAATTCACGCATTGCATCTAACACACCTTGGCGTAAACCATTTACGTGTGTACCACCTTGAACCGTCGGAATTAAGTTAACATAGCTTTCAGTGAGTAGATCGCCACCTTCAGGTAGCCATAGCATAGACCATTCAACGGCTTCATTATCACCCTCAAATTTGCCCGTAAAAGGCTCTTCAGGAAGGCGAACAAATTCAGCAACAGCTTCACTTAAATAATCGGTTAAACCATCAGCGTAGCACCAATTTTCTTGGGTGTTGTTTACTTTATCTATAAAAGAAACAGTAACGCCTGGACAGAGTACTGCTTTGGCTTTCAATACGTGAGATAAGCTTTTAGAAGAAAAACGAGGAACATCGAAATAAGCGCCATCAGGCCAAAAATGTACACTCGTTCCTGTATCTCGTTTTGCACAGGTACCAATCTCATGTAATTCTTCAACCTTATCACCATTTTCAAAGGCAATTTGGTAAACTTTACCCTCACGACGAACGGTGACTTCAATACGTTTTGAGAGGGCATTAACAACAGAGATCCCGACACCATGCAACCCGCCAGAAAATTGATAATTTTTATTAGAGAATTTTCCTCCGGCGTGGAGGTGAGCAAGGATTAACTCGATAGCAGAAACGTTAAGTTCAGGGTGAATATCGACAGGCATTCCTCGCCCATTATCGATGACTTCGATAGATTGGTCTGCATATAAAATAACTTCGACCTTTGATGCGTGTCCCGCAAGCGCCTCGTCCACGCTATTATCTATCACTTCCTGTGCCAAATGGTTCGGTCTTGTGGTATCTGTATACATCCCTGGACGGCGACGTACAGGCTCTAGACCATTAAGAACCTCAATATCCTTTGCATTATAACTTGATTGAGTCATTGTTTTAATCTGCGGTTCGCTGTTAGAAAAATACTGTTTATAATAACAGGTGTTGGCGGCAATATGATATTAATTTTCGGGTAGATACATCAACCTACGTTTTACAGGTTAATCGACCGAAAGGCTAAATTATCTTTAAAAATTGAATAATTTTCGGAAAAAAACGTTCAAAACCCACAAAAGCGTGGTTTCCACCCGATTCTACTGTTTGCCTACACGCGCCAAGATATGAGACAGCTTGACGATAATCAAGTATTTCATCGCCAATTTGTTGAAGTAGCCAAATTAGTTCGGGTGATGTGATAGTGGGAATACGCAAAGCAAGTAACTCATCCATATGGTGAGGTTCTAACCTATACTTTTGATGTGTATAAGGATTTTCATTCTCACCCAAGAAATCTTGCAAAAGATCGAAAGGACGTATCGCAGGATTTACAACAACAGCGGGTAAATTAAAACGTTGAGATAGCCAAATAGATAAATAGCCACCTAATGATGAGCCAATTAATCCAAGTTTCTCATCAGCACTCTCTTTAACTAACGTTTCAATTAGCTGAGCGGCTTCTTGAGGATAAGGTGGCAATTGAGGTACTAACAATTCAATTTCAGGATATGTTGCTTCAAGCCATTGGCGAAAAGCCTGTGCCTTTGCTGATTTTGGTGAGCTATTAAAGCCATGTAAGTAAAGAATACGAGGCATCACTTAATATCCATCCGCATCCAGATCAGGGCAAAATTCAGTACCTGCTAAACGGTAAACTTGTGTTTCAATGTCGCCCTTATCATCAGATAAAAGTGACATTTCTAAATAACGCCAACCCGGAGAAACCGTATCTAATGTAAAATTTGTACAATGAGGGCGAAACTGAATGCACGTAGAAGGCGTCGCCAACAAACGAATACCATTCCACATTTCATCCATTTCTTGATGGATATGACCGCAAAGCATCATTTTGACTTGAGAATGGTCTCTTAAACGCTCAGCCAATTCTTGAGAATTCCTTAAACTGTGTTGATCTAACCATGTACACCCTGAAGGCATAGGATGATGATGCAACAAGATAATCGTATCTCTGTGCTTTTCACTTTCGAGGCAGCGTGTTAGCCAATCTAACTGACAATCTGATAACTCACCATGAGGAACGCCTTGAATTTGGCTATCTAATAACAACATTTGCCAATTATCACCAATCAACACTTGTTTAGCTGACAAAATTCCTGCCTGATTTAAAGCATCAATCATCGCAGGTTGATAGTCATGATTACCCGGCAACCAAACACAAGGTGGTGTTAGCGTCGCAATGCCATCAGCAAAATGCTGATAAGCTTCAAAGGTTTGATCTTGGACTAAATCACCTGTCGCAACAATCAAGTCAACATCAAGATCCTGCTCTCTAATCGCATTTAATACTGCATGGTAACTACGATAGGTATTTATACCCAGCAGAGTATCTTCCACATTAGCAAAGAGGTGGGTATCTGTGATTTGTAATATTCTTACGGTGTGTTTATGTTTCACCGATAATTCAAGCTGGCTTTCCAAAAGGTTTCCTTGTTTCACTCTCATTAGCCGTTATGTTAACGTATTTTCGTAGTAAAGATCTGCCAACCAATACACATTTCAAAAGATTAGTGAGAAATATTCTCGCTTTCAATCACGTTTTTTTCACTTCATTTTACAATTTAATTCATTTGATATCGTATACTTAGAGATAGTTACTCTACTTGATAATATCATTAAAAACACTTATTTAAGGTAGATTAGCGCATTAACTTATCGACCAACGCTTTCTTAATGATATATGGTGAAGTTGTAACCATTGTAGTGCAATAACAGAGGCTGCATTATCAATAATGCCGTCCTCAACCCATTGATAAGCTTGTTCCCGACTCACTACATGGACACGAATATCTTCGTTCTCGCTCTCTAACCCATGTATCCCTTTTGCTGTTGTTGCATCAACTTCCCCCACATATACATGCATCCTTTCACTCGTTCCTCCAGGGCTTGAAAGGTAACTCACAATAGGCTCGCACCGTCCCACTTTAACACCCGCTTCTTCTTGGGCTTCTCGTCTAACAACCTCATCAGGACGTTCACCTTGCTCAACCATGCCTGCAATCACTTCAAGTAACCAAGGTGTCTCACTGGTTTCATAGGCGGGGATCCGAATTTGCTCAATTAAGACGACTTCATCACGATTAGGATCATAAGCGAGTAAAACGCCGGCATTTCCACGTTCAAAAACCTCACGTTTCACTTCTTCGCTCCACCCACCTTCAAAAAGACGATGCTTAAAGCGATATTCGGTCATGCGGAAAAAGCCTTTGTATAAATCTCGCTGACCAAGCAGTTTTACATCATCACGACCGTATAAAAATGGTATATTTTCCCTTTTCTTCATACAATGTTCCTTAAGTTATATTTAAGCGTATTTTTTATTGCTTATGTTTAATACAGATTTAAAGAAATTTGCCAACAATTCATGTAAAGTTAATCTAAAATAAAAGGATATGGCACAAATGGCTACCCCTACTTAGGGAAACAATCTGCTAGAATTATCCCCAATCAAGATTAACAGAGGCAACTCAGCGAAACTGTTGCAACAAGGAATTAAAATGAAAAAACTGCTCTCTCTTTTGGTCACGGTGAGTTTGGCAGGATTCAGCTCTGCAAGTCAGGCTGAGGATCTGCTTCAAGTTTATCAAAAAGCAAAGGACAGTAACCCTGAGTTACGCAAGTCATTAGCTGAACGAAACAGCGCTTTTGAAAAAATCAATGAAGCTCGCAGTCCATTATTGCCTCAATTAGGATTGGGGGCATCTGCTGATTACAAAAGTGGTTATCGTGACGCTAGAGACACTGAATCCAATTCTATTGGCGCTAGCTTAAAACTAACACAAAGTGTGTTTAATATGTCTTTATGGCGCCAGTTGAACATGCAAGAAAAAACAGCGGGCATGAGTGATGTCACTTATCAAACAAGTCAGCAAAAACTGATCCTAGACACCGCGACCGCTTACTTTGATGTTTTGCGCGCTATTGATTCATTATCCTTTATTGAAGCGCAAAAAGAACAAGTTTATCGTCAGCTAGATCAAACAACTCAACGTTTTAACGTAGGTTTAGTAGCGATTACTGACGTACAAAATGCGCGTGCTAATTATGATAGCGTACTGGCGCAAGAAGTCGCTGGCCGTAATCAATTAGATAACGCATTAGAAAAACTACGCCAAGTCAGTGGTATTTATTACATTAATCTGGCATCACTCAACATCAGCCGTTTTTCAACAACCCCACCCGACTCCATTGAAAAACTGCTAAAAGATGCTGAAGCGCGCAACTTAAGTTTATTAAGCGCACGCTTAGGTCAAGATTTAGCACGCGAGAATATTCGTTTAGCGCAATCAGGTCACTTACCAACCGTCGATTTAAATGCATCTACGGGTGTTTCTAATAGCCATAATCACGGTAGCGCATTACCGCCAGCAACAGCGGGTAATAGTCGCAACAGCTATAGCGGTCAAAATAGTATTGGTCTGTCTGTCAGTATTCCTTTATATACAGGGGGCAGAACAAGCTCACAAGTTGAACAAGCACAATATAACTTTACCAGCGCTAGCGAACAATTAGAGTCGGTTTATCGTTCTATTGTCCAAATCGCGCGTTCTTCTTATAACAATATTTCTGCGTCAATCAGTAGTATTAAAGCGTATCAACAAGTGGTTGTTTCTGCTCAAAGCTCTTTAGATGCAACAGAAGCGGGTTATCAAGTCGGTACTCGTACTATCGTTGACGTATTAAATGCGACCACAACGCTTTATGATGCTAAACAGAAATTATCAAACGCACGTTATGACTATTTAATTAACCAATTAAATATTGAATACGCACGTGGCACATTGAATGAAAATGATTTAATTCAGTTAAATAATACACTGGGTGCAGAAGTTTCTACTTCACCAGATAGCATTATTCGCCCGTTAACAAGCCCTGCTCTTAACGTTGCACCTTGATCGTGAATTAAGGATCGAGTCACTTATACAAAACCGCTTTCAGCGATAAACTGATAAGCGGTTTTTTTATGCTTCTTCTTCACATAACATATTGTGTTATGGCTTAAATTAAAATTTCAACAATATCTATATTCTTGTATTAACAAATACCTTAATTACAATTAGGTTAAAAAGAGAGGATTTACCTAATTTCATCACCCTTAACCTTATAAAGATCACAATTTTCTGGTTATCCCTGATGATTAGGCGTTTCTTATTTATTTTCTAGACTATTTAACCTATCCTAGCTTTTATTTTGAACGTTTTACCTTTTATGGATCTTATCAATATGCCAATGAAACGTACCAAATCGATTAATCGTGATGCTTTCCGTAAAGCATTTCGTCCTTATCGTCTGGCGCCTGTTGCAATCGCCATCACTGCTGTATTCGCGCTTTCAGGATGTGAAGAGAGCGATGAGACAGTTTCACTGTATATGAATGCACAAGAATGTGCCCAAGCGAATCCTTCACAAGCGGCACAGTGTGAAGACTCTTATCGCACTGCATTGCAAGAAGCTCAACGTACAGCCCCGAAATACGCAACATTAGAAGACTGTGTTGCTGAATTTGGTGATGCACAATGTACACAAACAGCGTCGATTGACGGACAACCCGTTAGTACTGAAAATGCCAATAATTTAAACCCAGACAGCTCACAAGTGGCTCAAGCTAACTCTGGTGGTAGCTTTTTTATGCCATTAATGGCGGGTTATATGATGGGTCGCTTAATGGGGGGCAGTGCACCAGCACAACCTCTGTTTAGTTCCCGTAATCCAACAAGCCCTGCAAATGGTAAATTTGTGGATGCCACAGGTCGTAACTATGGTCCTGCTGTGGGTGGTCGCCAAATGAACGTCCCCAAAACTGCCATGACCCCCAAACCATCAACAACCTCAACAATAACACGTGGTGGCTTTGGTAATACGGTTTCAAGACAAGCTGCGGCTCAACGTACCAGTGCAACAAATAATAACCGTAGCTCAACCGGTTCATCTTCTTACCGTTCAGGTGGTTAATTAAAACCATGAAACGTGAAAATATCATTGAACGCCCGGATTGGCGTGAAAAAGCAACTGAATTTGGCTTTAACTTTCATACAATGTATGGCGAGCCTTATTGGTCTGAAGATGCTTATTATCAATTCTCAATGGAAGAAGTTGAAACATTAGAAGAAACGACGGAAGAGTTGCATCAGATGTGCTTACAAGTCGCTGATAAAGTGGCTAATAGTGAAGAGTTACTGACGCGTTTTCAAATTCCTCGTCACTGTTGGGATTTTGTACGTGATTCATGGAAATCGTCTCAACCTTCTCTCTATTCACGTCTTGATTTAGCGTATGACGGTAAAAGTCCGGCAAAACTGTTAGAAAATAATGCAGATACACCAACATCGCTATATGAATCTGCTTTTTTCCAATGGATCTGGCTTGAAGATCAAGTCAATGCTGGTCGTTTACCGCAAAATGCGGATCAATTTAATAGCATTCAAGAAAAGCTAATTGATCGTTTTGCAGCGCTTCGTGATCAATATGGAATGCGTTATCTGCATATGTCGTGTTGCCAAGATACGGAAGAAGATCGTGGTACAGTCCAATATTTACAAGATTGTGCAGAAGAGGCAGAAGTCACGACTGACTTTGTCTTTATTGAAGATCTGGGTTTAGGTGAGCGTGGTGAGTTAACGGATCTGAAAGATCAGATAATCAGCAATATGTTTAAGCTTTACCCTTGGGAATTTATGTTCCGTGAAGACTTCTCAACTAAATTGGCTGATGCGGGTATTCGTTGGTTAGAACCTTCTTGGAAGAGCATTATCTCAAATAAAGCATTATTGCCAATGCTTTGGGAAATGTTCCCTAATCACCCTAATCTGCTACCGGCTTATTTTTATGAGGGTAAAGCGCCTGAGTCATTATCACGTTATGTTATCAAACCACTGTTTTCACGCGAAGGTGCAAATATTCGCATCGTTGAAAATGGCAAAGATATTGCTGTCGCAGATGGCCCTTACGGCGAAGAAGGTTTTATTGTTCAGGACTTCCATCCACTGCCAAAATTTGGTGATAGCTATACATTAATTGGTAGCTGGCTGGTTAACGACCAATCAGCAGGTATTTGTATTCGAGAAGATAGAGAGCTTATCACTCAAGATCTCTCACGCTTCTATCCACATATTATTTTAGACTGATATAAAACCTGTTGTGTCACTCTTCAAGCACCTCACTTACTAATTTAAGTAGTGAGGTGTTTTTTATTTCATGGATTATTCTCAAATTTTTTGTTTAATCCTGTTTTAGATCCCCGAAATAATCATGAAGCTTATCAGACATTTATCCAAATAAAAATAAAATCAATATAAACAAAAGGTTAAATACATTAATTATATCTATATAGAAAATTGGAAAGGCCAATAACGAGGGAAATATAATGAGTCGATACATTATATTTAATATAAAAAAGGCCAAATTACATAAAAGCGAATTTGACCTTTAGATTTATAAATTAGTTTATCGAGTAATCTTATCCAATTTGAAACGTCATCATGCTTAATGATTTATTCACAATATCATTATTTAGCAACGTTACTTTTTCACCCTCTTGTTTTAAACCTAATAGATATAACGCAGGTAAAAAATGATCGGGTGTAGGATGTGCTAATCGCCCTTCTTCTGTTGATAAGATCGTAAATAACGCTTCAGGTGCTTTATCGCTTCGTAAGCTATTTTCAACGGCATCATTAAAGGCTAATGCCCAAGGATAAGGTGTCGCATCACTATTTTGCCAATCCATCATTCTTAAATTGTGAACGATATTACCGCTACCAATAATTAAGACACCTTCTTTACGCAGCTCAACCAATTTTTGTCCCAATTCATAGTGCCATTGTGCTGATTGATGTGCATCAATGCTTAATTGAACAACGGGAATATTCGCATTGGGATACATTTTTTCAAGTATTCCCCAACTACCATGATCTAATCCCCATTGATCCATATCGAGTTTTAATTTAATCGGATCAATAAGATCTTCAATCAGCGCTGCTAAACCTATCGAGCCGCGTGCTGGGTATTTTATTGCATACAATTCTGGTGGAAATCCATAAAAATCATGAATTGTTTTTGGTTGCGACATTGCCGTTACATAAGTTCCATCAGTGTACCAATGGGCTGAAATTACTAAAATCGCTTTAGGCTGAGGAAGCGTTTCCCCTAATTTTGACCAGAGGCGAGTATATGTATTATTTTCTAATACATTCATTGGACTACCATGCCCAATAAACAGCGCTGGCATCATTTTTGTTTCCATAGCCACCTCTTATGGCGAGTGTTCTTATTACATAAGCATACTGCCTTCTTACTTGAAATATAGTCAAAGAAGTATGAAATAGTTATTCAAAAAATATGAAAAAAGCCACCTAAGTTTCCTTAAATGGCTTGAGATAAGTGTGTGTGTGTTTTCAGTGTCGTTTATAACATGTTAATTTCAGCCAGCTTTTTTCTCCTCACGAAGACGATAAGCCACTAAATCTTCAATAGTTAACACTGGCATATTGTGCTTTTTAGCAAAAGTAATCACTTCTGGTGCTCTTGCCATTGTGCCATCGTCATTGGTTAATTCGCATAACACGGCAACAGGTTTAAAACCAGCTAATGTTGCTAAATCAATCGACGCTTCAGTGTGTCCACCGCGCGTTAACACACCACCCGGTTGTCCTCGTAATGGAAATACGTGACCTGGGCGATTTAAATCACTTGGTTTTGCATTCTCAGCTGCCGCCGCACGTACTGTGGTTAAACGATCAGATGCTGAAACACCCGTTGTAACACCTTGTGCAGCTTCAATGGTTACTGTAAACGCCGTATGAAAATGACTGGTGTTATTTTCCACCATCATAGGTAAATCAAGTTGCTGACGACGTTCTTCTGTAATACATAAACATACAATACCACTACCATGGCGAATAGACATCGCCATTTGTTCTGTGGTCATTGTTTCTGCGACAAAAACCATATCGCCTTCATTTTCACGGTTCTCGTCGTCGAGCACCATCACGCCTTTACCCGCACGAAGGGCTTCTAGAGCAAGTTCAACACGTTCAAATGGATTACCGAATTCGGAAAGTAGCGTCTGATTCATGGTAAAAAAACCTCAATAATTAATGAAAGTTACCAGAACCAGGGCAGTCTTAGGAGTGGATCTCTGCTTAATAAATACACAAGCAGAAACAACAGGAACGGATACAATGATCCTACTGATGCTATTTTATTCTCTCCCATCCAGACTTTAACTGTCGGCTCCAGAATTACACTGGATCTGCTGACCTTTGCGTGACTATGGCAACACAAAGCGCTCGCGGGCTTTACCTAAGTATTCAGGTATCTACCGCCGGTGGGGACTTTCACCCCGCCCTGAGATTAACGGGGAAACTATACGCTTTAAAATTATAAGAGGCAATAATCAATCGGTGACAATCTTTGTTTCATCACATAATCATTTTACGACATACGGTTATTTAACTATTTATAATAAAAAAGTAACAATAATCTTGATATCTGGTTTTATTCCCTCTGTCCTCATATTACACTTAGCCTCAGCTTTCTATTTTATTTGTGAGGACTTTCCATGTTGGACCCAAAAAAACTTGAACAAGTCGCACGCCAAATCCAAAATGTTCTACCACAAGGCATTAAAGATTTTGGTGATGATATTGATAAAAAAATCCGCACTGTTCTGCAATCCCAATTAAACAAATTGGATTTAGTCAATCGCGAAGAGTTTGATGTACAAACTCAAGTCTTATTACGTACTCGTGAAAAACTTAATCGTTTAGAACAACGTTTAAATGAACTAGAAGCGGGTCTGCAGGCGAAACCTCAAGCTGAAGTGGCTCAAATTGAAGAAGTTGAAATTGTGGTAGAAACTCCCGCAGAAAATAAAGCTTAATCCATCCACTTTATTGCTTATTTAATCGATAAAGTAAAAACCCTGTACCTCATAAAGATACAGGGTTATTTTTTAAGACTGAATACATCCATTGACAACTATTTTAATTCTGGCCAATAGTCTTTATTCGCTTCAATTAAATCATCTAAAATCGCTTTTGCAACCGTCGCACTAGGTACCGTTTTAGACATCGTAATCGCCTGCCAAAGTTTTAAATATGATTTTTCAATCCACGCTTCTACCACTAATTTTTCAACTGCAACTTGCTGGCTCATCATCCCTTTTTGGAATAATGGAATTTTACCCATGACTAAAGGCTCTGGCCCATGACTTCCAACAATACAAGGGATCTCAACCATCGCTTCTGGATCAAAGTTAATAATTGAACCGTTATTAGGAACGATCAGTAACATTCTTTCTTGAGTATTAAACGCAATCGCTGTTGCCAGATCCACAATGTAAGAAGCATGTTCATCTATCTCGAGATGTCCTGCTGATGATTTACCCGCACTTGTGATAGCACGACAAGCGCTAAATACATTCTTTTCTCTGTGCTCCATCACTTCATTTGCACGAGTATGATGAGGATCTGAATGCTCAACGACATAATCTGGGAATAAATAGTATTTCAAGTAAGTATTTGGCATTGTTGATGGATCTAACGCCCACACATCTTTTGCTTTACCGAATGTATCATTCCAACTAGCTTCAACAGGCTCACCTGCTACTTTGGGAATGTATCCATGTTCGGCAACATGTTTACGAATAACAGGCAGTAAATCATTGCCCTGCAAATCTTCAACCTGAGTCCACCAGCCAAAGTGATTTAAACCGTAGTAACGAACCCGCATCTCTTTGCGTGATTTTAATCCTGCAATTTGCGCCATACGTGATTCAATGCCAATTGGCATATCACAAATATTTAAGATCTTCGCATTAGGTTTTAAACGACGAGTGGCTTCAGCGACAATGGCTGCTGGATTAGAATAATTTAGCATCCATGCATTTGGTGAATATTTTTCCATATAGTCAACCAATTCTAATACGCCACCAATAGAACGCATACCATAAGCAATACCACCAGGCCCACAAGTTTCTTGCCCTAATACACCATGGCGTAAAGGAATTTTTTCATCTTTTTCACGCATTGGATATTTACCAACACGGATATGTGCCATAACAAAATCAACATCTGTAAAAGCAGTTTTAGGATCTGTGGTATAGCAAAACTCAATTTCAGGTGCTTTTTCAGTAAGAATGATTTCACAAGCTTTAGCAATAGTTTCTTGCCGCTCGGCATCATTGTCATAAAATTTGATGGCTCTTAATGGAAAACGTTTTAAATTTTCCAGTAGCATCAAAATAATACCGGGTGTAAATGTACTACCGCCACCTGCAATTACGACTGAGAACTTCTTCATTATATAGCCTCCGACAAGGTGATATTTTGTGTATCTTCTTTCATAAGTTGTTCAATCTTGTCTCTCACTTGAGAAACGTGTAGCCCGATAATAATTTGTAATGCATGACCTTTACGCACCACACCATGTACACCGAGCCCTTTAAAATAGGCATCTGTTTCAACTATTTCGTTATCTATCACTTCAATACGTAAACGTGTTGCACAGTTATTTAAGGATTTGATATTTCCACTTCCCCCTAAGCCTTTGAGAATGCCTTTAGGAAGTACAAGCTTATGGTCCTCTTTTTCCGTTTTTGAACTATTTGAAACTTGTGACTTTTTATTTTTATAATCTTGTTTGCTATAAAGCTTTATCTCTTCGTCATTGTCTTCACGACCTGGTGTTTTTAAATTAAGTTTGATAATTAATGTTCTAAACACCACAAACCAAATCATTGTAAAAATAAGGCCGATGACAATTTGCGTGATAATCATTCCGTAATGGTTGTGAAACATAGGGATCCAATTCATAGGAAGAAAATTGTCAATGATCCCCCCGCCCATATTTCCAACAACCCCAAAATGATAAAGCGTCGTTGCTAATGTGGCGGCTAACACGGCATGAATTGCAAACAATAGTGGTGAGATAAATAAGAATGTGAATTCTAAAGGCTCTGTTATTCCTACAAATACAGCGGTCAATACAGAAGGTATTAGTAAACCTGCAATTTTGGCTCTATTTTTAGGTGCTGCAGTGAAATAAAGAGCAAGTGCTATACCAATAGAGCCAAAGACTTTGCTATTACCATGTAACGCAAAACCACCTTCAGGAAATAATTCTTTTAAAGATTGGGTGCTTTGACTGAAATATTGCATATTTTGCGCCCAATCAACTTGAATGCCATGTTCAGTAACTGCTGGGCCAAAAATAAAAGGTCCATAAATAAAATGATGTAAACCAGTAGGAATTAAAATACGTTCAAGAAAGGTATATATCCAAACCCCTAAAGAGCCTGATTCAACCATAAACACTTGCAAAGATTGAATGCCAATTTGTACTTTAGGCCAGAAAAATAACGTTATCCACGCTAAAGGTAACATCACAAAAAAACTAATTAATACAACATAAGATGTTCCTTGGAATATACCTAGAAATACAGGAAGCTGTTTATCGAAATAACGATTATGTATACCTGTTACAATACCAGCAATAATAATCGCACCGATAATACTGGTATCTAATGTTTTGATACCAGCAATCATTGTAAGGCCGCTATTTCCGCCGATTTCGCTTGTAAAGTCCACACCAAAATAACTGCCCCAAACAATCCCCATTGCATTAATAAAATAATTCCAAGTGAGAAAACTTACCATAACGGCAAGACAAGCTCTTGCTTGTGCTGTTTTGGCTAAACCTATTGGTAAACCAATTGCAAAAATAAGAGGCATATTACGGAAAACAGTCCAACCGCCCTCTTCAATAATATGAACAATTTGAGAAAATAAACTATCGGGTCTTAATAAATCTTCACTAATAAATAATGGGTTTTGTAATAGAATTGCAATGCCTACAACAATACCTGCAAAAGGAAATAGCAGGACAGGCGTAAACATGGCTCCACCAAATCGTTGTATTTGACTGAGCATAAAAATATCCTCTTATTTACTGCTACTGGGACGACATGCTATTTAATTTGTTTTTATTCTGTAAATGCAGATTAGATTCTTTTCTCTTTATTCTCTCACTCGAAATGAGTTATTCGTGATCTAATTCATATTATCTTTTAAGCAAAATGATCTACATTTTTATAAAAAAGTAGATCACTTTTTATTTTATGATAACGTTCACATTTTCGACTTATAAATCATTTTTCTATATTTCAAAAGATTAGACTCATAAATTATAAATATTGAAAGCCGTTTTTTAGAATAAAAAGAGGTATAAAAGTGATCTATAAAGACATTGCAAAAAGCCTAAGAATTCAAATAAATTCGGCAGGATATCAAATTGGTGACACATTACCTGCCGAAAAAATATTAGCAGAGCAATACTGTGTATCAAGGATGACTATCCGTAAAGCAATAGACTTACTGGTTATCGCTGGTTTATTAGAACGAAAACAAGGCTCAGGGACTTATATTAAAGAGAAAGACGTTCATCATGAAAATGCAAGCTTAAAAGGTTTTGTCGAATTAATGGCAAATACAGGTCATAATGTAAGAAGTGAAGTAATAGAATTTAGTGTTATTCCCTGTCCTTTATCTATCGCGAGTAAATTACGAATTAATTCAAATGAACGTATTTTTTATTCAAGGCGAATACGTTACGTTGATAATAAACCGCTTATTGTTGAAGATAGTTATATGCCTGTTAAATATTTTAGTAATTTAACATTAACTCATTTAGAAGGTTCTAAATTTGATTTTATTGAAAATATTTGCCAAATAAAAATAGCAGGAAGTTATGAGACATTTCATCCTATTATGCCAGATAACAATATTTGTCAATTATTAAAAATAGAAAATAATATTCCGATATTAAGACTCAGTACATTATCATACAGCATCCATGGTGATTATATTAACTATTCAATAATGTATAGAAATACCCAAGATTATATTGTTGAGTATCATTTAAAACGAGAACAATAATTATTGATAATAAATAATATTAAAGATTATTGATTAATCAGCATAGAAAAAGCACTCCAAAGAGTGCTTTTGAGAACGGACTAAAAGCGTTTAACTATTTCTTTTTAATTGCGTTAATGATATTTGTTGTAGAAATACCATCTTCAAAATTCAGCACTTTTACTTCGCCACCAGCCGCCCAAACTTCTTTGCTACCCGCGATATCTTCAGGTTTATAATCACCCCCTTTAACTAAGATATCGGGTAATACAGAGGCAATTAAGCGCTGTGGTGTATCTTCTTCAAAGGCAACAACCCAATCGACTGCACCTAAAGCCCCTAAGACTGTCATACGCTGTTCTAATGGGTTAACGGGACGACTTTCGCCTTTTAAGCGCTTAGTAGAGGCATCACTATTTACAGCAACAATAAGGCGATCACCTAATTTGCGTGCATTGGCTAAATAGCTAACATGCCCAGCATGAAGAATATCAAAACAACCATTCGTCATAACAATACGCTCACCACGCTGACGCGCTAATTCAACGGCTTGTTTTAATTGTTCTTCATCCATCATGCCAAACCCATTGTCAGAACGACCACGGATCGCATTTTCAAGCTCAATAGGTGACACGGTTGATGTTCCTAATTTACCGACAACAACACCAGCAGCTGCGTTAGCAAGGAAACAGGCTTCACCTAAAGGTTTGCCAGCAGCTAGTGAGGTTGCTAATACACCGATGACTGTGTCACCCGCCCCGGTAACATCATAAACTTCTTGTGCTTGGGTCGGTAAATGCAATGGTGCCTCATTCGCACGAAGTAAACTCATTCCACGCTCTGAGCGAGTGATAAGCAATGCTTCAAGATCCAAATCTCGAACTAATTGAGTCCCTTTTTCTACTAGCTCATCATCCGTTTTACAAACACCAACCACCTGTTCAAACTCTGACATATTGGGCGTTAATAGCGTCGCACCGCGATAACGTTCAAAATCTGATCCCTTAGGATCGATTAATACAGGGACACCCGCTTTTTTCGCCAGTTGGATCATCTCTTGAACATGAGAAAGCGCCCCTTTGGCATAATCTGATAAAACCAATGCGCCAATAGAAGGTAATGCTTGCTGAATACGTTCATAAATAGGTTGAGGATCAACATTGTTAAATCCTTCTTCAAAATCAAGACGGATTAATTGCTGATTACGAGAAAGAACACGTAATTTTGTGATTGTTGGGTGTGTCGCAACAGAGACAAAATCACAACGCACATTGACCTGATTTAATGTATTGCTCAATGCTTTTGCAGCTTCATCAATACCCGTTAAACCCACTAAACGCGAATGAGCACCAAGAGACGCAATATTCATTGCAACGTTTGCTGCACCACCTGGTCGCTCTTCTGTAGTATCGACTTTAACCACCGGCACTGGGGCTTCTGGTGAAATTCGGCTTGTTGGGCCATACCAATAGCGGTCTAACATGACGTCACCGACAACCAACACATTGGCCTTATTAAAATCCGGCAGCGTTACTTTCATCCCATACTCCACATTTATTTTCAAAATAAGCCGAAATAATACCATAACTTGTTAGATAAAAAGAGAGACACTTGGCATCCTCCCCGCCCTAATGAACAGTCCAACTTTATGGGCTAAAGGACGTGGTTTTACGGCACACCTGATAAGACTTCATGCCAACAAACCTTTACGCTTATTCACCAAGCCACTTTCGTTTACTTTTTAATACACACTCTCGCTCTGCGATAAAACAGTGATTATCCACAATGGCAGGTAATGCTTGTAACGCCAGGTGATGTAATTCATTACGCAATGTGACATAAGCATGTGTCAAAGCGAGAGCTTCGTCCTCATCCATCACTTGATGTTTTGCCATTAACTCAAAAATACGCACATTATCAGACCAACGAGTTAAAGCCGGATATTGATGAGAAAAGCGCAATACTAAATATTGTGCGATAAATTCAATATCGGTAATACCACCAGATGAGGTTTTTAAATCAAACTTGTCCACTTGTGTTGGCGCAAGATGTTGCATCATTTTTTTACGCATATCGCGCACTTCATTTTGTAACACATCAGCATCACGAGAAAGACATAACGTTTCATGACGAATACGTGAAAACATCTGTTGTAATTTATCATCACCATAAATCATTCTAGCGCGAATTAAAGCTTGATGTTCCCAAGTCCACGCTTCATTTTTCTGATATTCATCAAAAGCTTGAATAGTACTCACCAACATACCCGATTCACCCGAAGGACGTAAACGAGCATCCACTTCATACAACACACCAGAAGATGTTCTGGTACTAAACAAATGGATAATACGCTGTGCTAAACGCAGATAAAACTGGCGGGCATCAATCTGTTTTTTCCCTGTTGTTACCGTATTTATTGGACAATCTAATAAAAAAACCAAGTCCAAATCAGAGCTATACCCTAATTCCCATCCTCCCAATTTACCGTATCCAATCACCGCAAAACCCAGCCCATCACGATGGGCTAAATGTTCAGGTTCACCATAACGTTTTACCATATATGACCAAGCTTGATGAACAACAGCATGAATAATCGCTTCAGCTAAATAGGTTAAGTGATCGCTAACCTTCATAACCGGCAATACCCCAGTAATATCTTCAGCAGCGATACGTAGCAATTGGGCTTGCTTAAACTGGCGTAATGCTTCTAATCGTTGTTCTTCGTCTTCTTCTGGTACACGTAATAAATATTGACGTAATTCATCACGATACGCATCTAAAGGCAGGGGTTGATAAAGAGAACTGGGATCAAGTAATTCATCTAATAATAAAGGGTGAAGCGCTAATTGCTCAGCGATCATCGGAGATGCCGCACAGAGTCGTATAACATGCGTTAAAACTTCGTCCGACTCTTGCATCAACTCTAAATACGTTGTGCGACTCACAATACTTAATAACAAAGGCGTTACACGTTGCAGTATCACAAGGGTTTGAGGTTGCTGACAAATTTTAGCTAATAGTTTTGGCATTAAGGCATCAAGAACATCGCGTCCTCTCGGCCCAATTGTTCGCTTGCCAATATCTTGGCGAAAATGCTGCAACGTTTGATTTATCGCGCCAAGCGCTTCGATGGTTAATGTTTCATGAAATAATGACGACGTTTCAGGCAAGCGACCTAGTAGCCAAAGACGCTTAAATTCAGAGATATCATCTTCATCATCATTTTCATCTTCTTCACCAATTAATTGCGTAAAAATCGTGGAAACAGCCTGCATCTTGTGATTAATTTCTTGATAAAGTGTTTCCCAATCATCAAATCCCATTGCAAAAGTTAACCGTGCTTTATCTTCTTCACTTTCAGGTAAGGTTTGGGTTTGTTGATCGCCAATAGATTGCAGTAAGTTTTCTAATCGTCGAAGGAAAAGATAACTTTCGGTCAGTTGGGCAGTTTCTTGTGACGTTAACAGCTCAAGTTTGGTGATAACATTAAGCACAGTTAATAATGAATTACTTTGTAACTCAGGCTCTCTTCCCCCACGGATTAGCTGGAAAACCTGGGTAATAAATTCGATTTCACGAATACCACCAGAGCCTAATTTTATATTATCAATCATGCCACGACGACGAACTTCACGACTTATCATGGACTTCATATTTCTAAGTGATTGAATAACACTAAAATCAATATAACGACGATAAACAAAGGGACGCAACATTTGTCGTAAAACTTGACAATACGCTTTCTTCTCTGCACCTAAAACCCGCGCTTTGATCATCGCATAGCGTTCCCAATCACGCCCCTGCTCTTGATAATAATCTTCTAGTGCGGCAAAGCTCATGACCAAAGGTCCACTTTCTCCAAAAGGGCGTAATCGCATATCAACACGATAGACAAAACCATCAATAGTATGCTGATCCAGAGCCTTAATAAGCTTTTGACCTAAGCGAGTAAAAAACTGTGCATTATCTAGCTCTCGGCGTCCTCCCTGTGTAAATCCATTTTCAGGGTAGGCAAAAATTAAGTCGATATCAGACGAAAAATTAAGTTCAAACCCACCTAGCTTTCCCATTCCTAAAATCAGTAATGGCTGAGGTTTTCCCGCATTGTCACAAGGTGTTCCCCATTGTTGGCAACATTGCCGATAAAGCGTATCTCTCGCAACACAAATTAATGTTTCAGCTAATACACTCAAATGTTTTAGCACACAAGGAATATCACCTAATTGAAAAAATTGTAGCCATGCAATACGCACTAATTGTTGATGACGAAATTGGCGTAAGATCCGCATCACTTCATCTTCATTATCAATATTAGCTAATTTTGCCGTTAATTGAGATTCATAACTTTGCCATTCCATATGGGTCGGTGGATTTTGCCTGATATCAATCAACCATTGAGGATTAGCACGTAAATGCTCTGTTGCAAAAGGGCTAAAAGCAAAAAACTGTTGTTCAGATCCACTAAAAGGCGCGAGCGCATTTAATTGAGAAGAGAACCCACATTGTGCTTTATTCCACAATTGTTGAAATATACCGATAACAGACATAAATAGACTCTCAAGTTGTCAGGAAATTAAGCAATAGACAGTAACCACGCCATAGAAGATAACTTAAAGTGCAACCATAAAACATGGTAATAATCGGTTGCTGTTGTAAATGTTAGCGGCGAAAGAGCTCTGAGTGATTGTTGCATAGATTCAGGCAAATCTGACTGTTTTTTACACCAATCTGAAAATAACGCCAATATTGCTGGCATGGTTATTGTCGGTGGTGTTGGGTTAGCAAAAATCGCTTCTTCTAAAGCTTGTATTGCACTTAACCATTTTGTGAGCTGCTGAGCGACGGTATCACTGGGAGAAAGATTTACCACACTTAACGATAAAGCAGGTTTATTGTTAGCTAAATAATAACCACGAGCCGCTTTGCTGCGAGACGCAAGACGCAATCCGCCCTTTTCCCCCAAATAAGTCGCTAATGCAATAACATCTGATACATGACCTTTTTTAAGTTCTAATTCAAATTCCTCTATCGGCAACTCATATTGATGAGTGCGAATAGTCCCTTTATCTAATACCACTTCAATTTGGCTATCTTGAAAATCCACCAGCCAGGTTTCGCGATAAAAATCCGTATTAAACAACACCTCAAGTTGTGTTTCTAATAGAGTAAGATCGGTATTTTCAGGCCAGATTTCTGCTGGAAAGCGAGCTAAATCCAATTTAGGTTGTTCTAATTCCACGTTATATTCTGGACGTTGATGCAAACCTGCAACGCCTTTACCCGCTGTTTTAATTGTCATTTCATAATGATCATCAACACCACGAATACGCAGCCCCATATCCCAACGACGAATTTGATTATCTGTCGTCTCAAAGTAAAGATTAGTCAGCTTTTTGGGTGCAACGTGCTGATGAGGTAAAATCAGAATGCGCTGAATAATGTGAGGAATAGCGGCAGGTATGGCACTCATTTTGAGTTCGGTTTCTAATTGGCTCATTCTATTTCCCTTAAGTAAATCAATTGATTAGTAAAATATTTGACGCATTTTCATTTTGCAAGTGATAGCCTAATAACAATGATGAATAAAAGGCAGATTATCCCTATATTCTACCAGTTAAGAGTGTTCTCATTCTGGTTTACTATTTGCTTACGCAAACTTTACTCTTTAGTATCAGTAAAAATATTCTCTTGTATAGATAAAAAAGTTGAAAACATAATGCGAAAATTACCCTTACTTTTTCTTTCCTTACTTGGCTTAGGCATTTCTCTGAGCTCACACGCAGAAACTCGTTATGTTTCCGATGAATTATCCACTTATGTACATAGTGGACCAGGAAATCAGTATCGAATTGTTGGCTCTTTAAATTCGGGCTCAACCGTTACTGTACTTTCGCGTAACGCCGCAACGGGTTATGTACAGGTTAAAGACGATAAAGATCGTACTGTTTGGTTACCAGAAAACCAACTCAGCACCCAACCCAGTATGCGAACTCGCATTCCTGCTATGGAAAAAGAGATCCAAACACTACGCGATAAACTGGCAAATATCGACCAGAGCTGGAACCAACGTACTATCGATATGCAAAATAAAGTTTCAAACAGTGATGACATCATCAATGGCTTGAAAAAAGAAAATGAACAAATGAGAACAAAGCTCGCTGTCGCAGAGAAAAAACTCGATTTTGCGAATCAACAATTAGATGACAGACAACGCGATATCATCTTACAGTGGTTTATGTATGGTGGCGGTGTTGCTGGCGCAGGTCTTATCTTTGGTCTGATCCTTCCACATATTATTCCGCGTCGTCGTAAACGTAATGATCGTTGGATGAACTAATATCCTCGACCAAAGGAACAGAGATCCCGTGAAAATATATCTTGTTGGTGGCGCAGTGCGTGACCAACTTTTACAGATCCCAGTAAAAGACAGAGATTGGGTCGTTGTAGGTGCAACACCTCAAATGCTGTTGCAACAAGGCTATCAACAAGTAGGTAAAGATTTTCCCGTTTTTCTTCATCCTGATACACATGAAGAATATGCACTTGCACGTACGGAACGAAAATCAGGATCAGGTTACACGGGATTCACTTGTTATGCCGCGCCTGATGTCACATTAGAAGACGATCTTGCACGTCGCGATCTCACGATTAATGCCATTGCTTATTCTGCTAATGGTGAATATGTCGATCCTTATCATGGCATAGATGACATCAATGCGAGACAGCTTCGCCATGTTTCTGAGGCCTTTTCTGAAGATCCTTTAAGAGTTTTACGAGTTGCACGTTTTGCTGCACGGTTTGCACCTTTAGGATTTAATATTGCATCAGAAACACTGCAATTAATGAAGACGATGGTACAAAGTGGTGAGTTAAATACACTGACTGCTGAACGCGTCTGGAAAGAGACTGAAAAAGCCCTTGAAAGCTCTGCGCCTCAAATCTATTTTGATGTTTTACGTCAATGTGGTGCTTTACGCGTTCTTTTCCCTGAAATTGATGCTTTATTTGGTGTACCTGCTCCTGAAAAATGGCACCCAGAAATCGATACCGGCATTCACACCCTACTAGTACTTAATATCGCCAGCCAATTAACCGATGATATTACAGTACGCTTTAGTGCCTTATGTCATGATCTGGGTAAAGGGTTAACACCGCCTGAAAATTGGCCTCATCACCACGGACATGGTCCAGCAGGTGTCCCTTTAGTTGAAGCTTTATGCCAACGTTATCGCATTCCTAATCATATTCGTGATTTAGCGCGCCTAGCAGCAAGGTTTCATGATCATATCCATCGTATTGATAGAATGCGTCCTTCTAAGATAATCCGCCTATTTGATGCTATTGATGCATGGCGAAAACCTGAACGCGTTGAACAATTAGCCATGGTGAGTGAAGCTGATGCAAGAGGACGTCAAGGAGCAGAAAATCTCGTTTATCCACAACGCACGTTTTTTTGCCAAGCCTTCGCAATTGCAAATAATGTGGATATTAAGCCAATTATTGAAAGTGGATTAAAAGGAAGTGCAATACGAGATGCGCTAACCAAGCAACGAGAAGTCGCGATTATCAAATGGAAATCGCGACTTAATCAGGATCGACACTAATTACGCTTTACGCTCAATGATCACACCTACATTGGTAGCTTGTGCAACAGCGCCAGGTTTAGCTAATTTAATTTTTACTCTAGGCACAGCAAATTGAGTTATCAATAGCTGTGCTACTTCTTCAGCAACACGTTCCACTAATTCAAAACGTCGAGTCTCAACATAATCAATAATTGCATTGCTCACACTCGCATAATCCAAACAATAAATTACATCATCAGTTTGGGACGCGCGTTTGTTATCCCATTCCATTTCGATATCGAACACTAATTTTTGTTTTATGGTTTTTTCCCAATCATAAACACCGATTGTGGTTATTACTGATAATTGTTCAATAAATACGATATCCATCACGTCATCTCTTATTTTTTCTGCTCATCGGATACCACTTCCGATGAAATATGCGTATTATCCATACATGCCTAACGAACTTACATCAACATTGGAGAATACAAATGAGTGCTAACGCACTTGGAATGATCATCTTCGCCTACTTGTGCGGCTCAATCTCCAGCGCGATATTGATTTGCCGACTGGCAAGACTACCTGATCCAAGAAAATTTGGCTCTGGCAATCCCGGAGCGACCAACGTCCTACGTATTGGTGGAAAAGCGGCCGCAGCGGCAGTACTTATCTGTGACGTCCTAAAAGGGATGATCCCTGTTTGGCTCGCCTACTACTTAAATGTGCCTCCTTTTTACCTCGGTATTGTGGCAATCGCGGCATGCCTTGGGCATATTTACCCTGTTTTTTTCCACTTTAAAGGCGGAAAAGGCGTCGCCACTGCATTTGGTGCTATTGCTGCCATTGGCTGGGATTTAAGTGGTCTTATCGCAGGAACGTGGTTACTCACCGTCTTACTGAGTGGCTATTCATCGCTTGGTGCGATTATCAGCGCACTGCTTGCCCCTTTTTACGTCTGGTGGTTTAAACCAGAATTCACTTATCCCGTCGCGTTATTATCATGCCTTGTACTTTACCGTCATCATGACAATATTCAACGTTTATGGCGTGGCCAAGAAAGTCGTATCTGGCATAAATTGAAGAAAAAAACCGAAAAAACAGAAAAAGAGATCATTCAAGAAGCGAAAGAGCAAGAAAAAGAAGATTAATCGCCTTTACCCCAAAGCTCAACTAGCTCTGATATAGGTTGGCAACTTTTAGGTATAAAACGCTCGATAAATCTCATCGAGCGTTTTATGGTTTAATGATAAGTAAGATCATTTCTTTATTTGGTCAACAACGCCCAATTTAAAGTCAAGGGAATTATCGCGTTGACTTACTCGTTTTATTACATTCTCCAATTGTAGATTGGAAAAATATCCATCTTATTTAAAACGGATCAGTCAGAATAAAAAAGCACCTATTCAATTAATAGGTGTTTTTTCTCTTCAAAACAAATTGAACTAATCATCTCTAGTTTAAATTGCAATTAATAGTCAATTAAATAATATTCATAATAATATTACCTAAAATAAATATATCATTTTTATTAAAATAGAATTAATTATATAAGTTAATTAAAAAAAATAATTAATCTTAATTAATATCGTTCATTAAAAATCATAAGAAAACATTATAGAAATCATAAAATTAAATACAAAATACAACTATTAGATTATATCAACCTCGAGTTTATTAAAAATAAATTACTTGAATATCTATCAACTTATGCCTATTAATTAATAGGCATCAAAAAAACAAAAATCATTTCAATATTCATTTTGTTGGAGCTACCCATGCTTGCAAAAATAGATAAAAGTATTATTGATTCAATAAAAAAAATGAAATTAAGCACATCAACACTCGTTGATATTCTTGATGGGTTAGGAAAAACAACGGTTTTAAACAGCCAATTAAAAATTATTAATAAAGAGGATTTTTATTCTGTTGCTCAGGCTTATACCGTTCAATGGAAATTAATAAGAAAACAGAAATCTATCTTAGAAAAACAGCCCTCAACTTGGGAGCAAGTAAGCCCTTTTCTCGTTCCTGAATTAACAGAGGCCAAAGGATTAATCTATATTGCCGGCGGCTATGAATTAATTACAGAGGCGGCTCTTGCGGGTGGAATGAGTTGTACTTATTTTGAGAAGCTCGGATTTGAAGCCGTTATTCTCGGAGGAGCTGTACGCGATAAAAATGAACTGATGGATTTAACAATACCCGTTATTGCCACTAATCTTACTCCCACAGATACACAAGGAGCCTACCTTGTGAGTGAGACCGGAACTCATTGCACAATTGAATATTCAACGATTTATAGTGGCGATCTCGTCGTTTCAGATCCTAATGGCACCGTAATTATTCCTCTAGATCTCATTGAGAGCGTACTACAAAAAGCAAAAAAAATTCATCGCATTGAAAGCAGTATGATAAAAAAAATCAAGCAAGGGGAACGCTTACCTGAGCTAATTAACACAACTGGTCGTATATAATTGAGGCATCATAAAATGATAAATATTCATACATTAGGGCCTTCTGGAACAAACTGTGAAAAGGCTGCACACTACTGGTTAAATAAAAATAATCGACAAGGTAATATTATTCTTCACCCTACGCTAGAAACAGCAGTGAAAGAAATGGATAACAGTTCAAATAGTGTTTTGTTAGGTTGTATTGTTTATCCCTATTTACATAATATCGTTTTTAGCAATCTTTCATTTATCAAATTAACCGATTGCTTTGTTATGGACACCCATAATATGTTATTTGCCAGTCGATTTAATAATATTAATGAGATAAAAAAATTAGGCTCTCACCCTGCGCCTAAAGATCTATTTAAAAAAATAAAAGAACTCGATAATATAGAGAAGTTATTATTTAATTCAAATAGTGAAGCAGCTCTCCAATGTAGTTTAGGTAATGTTGATGGTTGTATTACAACTTTAAACGCAGCTGAAAAACACCATTTAAACATTCTCTCTGATTTTGGCCCTATTCCTATGGGGTTTTCAATTCATTCTAAATTAATTTAATTCAGTTTTTTATTATAAAAAATTTATATTTAAATTAATTATTAACTTGTTTATTTAATAATGAGGCTATCAATATGAGTTTATATTTATCTAATGAAATGATCTCTTACGATATGGATTTGAATAGAAATGAAGGTGAAGAAAGTAAAATCCAAGCTAAGTTTATTCATGGAACTGATTTTACAATTGCATTTTGGACATTTAAACCTAATGCCGTTATCCCTGAGCATAAACACGAGCATGAGACTGCAACAACAATATTAAAGGGTTCACTCAAACTCACTGTTAATGATCGCATCGTATATTTACATGCAGGTGACTCTTTTATTATTCCCTCTTGGGCGATTCATCACGCTATTGCACTAGAGCCTTCTGAAGTTATTGATGTGTATACCCCAGTAAGAGAAGACTATGTCGCAAGACAAAATGGCATTATCAAAACCTATTTAGAGACCTCTCAACCACAAGAATAAGCGTGTAGCGAGGCTTAATCCTCGCTTATCTTTTCTCGTTAGTTATAGGAGTACTCGCAATGCTTAGCACTTATGATATTGATGTTTTGACTGGACGTAATGATAAAGCACACCAATTCGCTAACAATAAGCTATTAAATAATGTGGTTCCATTATCATGGCGACCTTCATCGTGGAAGGCATTACCGTCCAAACAACTACCAGAATATCCCGATATTCATGCACTGACTTATTGCCAAGAAAAATTAAAAAACAGTCCACCGTTAGTTCTAGCATCAGAAATAAGAGAATTTAAAAATTTATTAAAACTAGTAGCGAAAGGAGAAGCTTTTCTCCTTCAGGGGGGGGATTGCGCAGAATCTTTTGATAATTGCCAATCAACTATTATTCGAGATTTAACCTTTACCTTGGCACAAATGTCTGCATTGATAGAGCAATCAACCGGATTACCTGTGATAAAGTTGGCACGTATCGCGGGTCAATATGCCAAGCCTCGTAGCCAGCCTTTTGAAACACAAAACGGCTTAACCTTACCCAGCTATCGCGGTGAAATCATTAATGGTTTAGATTTCTCAACCAAAAGCAGAGAGCCTGAACCCTTAAGAATGATCACGGCTTATCATCATTCTGCGGTCACATTAAATTTGTTACGAGCAATGAATTGTACTCAATATGCGAGGCATAAAAACGCACTAGAGATTAAAACCTACCCAGGTTCAACAGAGCCAGCTCACTATTCTAATTTATTGGAGCAACTCTATCATTCTCAGCAATATATTATCAATAAATGTCCCGATACTTCCTCCTATTATATCAGCCATGAAGCATTACTTTTACATTATGAAGAGGCAATGAGCCGCCAAGATTCTGAAGATAATAAATGGTATAACTGCTCAGCGCACATGGTTTGGGTTGGAGAAAGAACAACCGATATTGATCACGCTCATATTGAATATCTTCGCGGGATAGAAAATCCTATTGGTATAAAATGTAGTTCAAGAATGTCAGGCGAAAAACTTATTTCGCTTATTGATAGGCTAAATCCTGAAAATGAAGTAGGTAAAATCATTTTAATTGTACGAATGGGAAAAGATGCCATTCATTCTCATCTACCTGAATTGGTTAAAGCCATACAACATCATCATCGTTCTGTTATCTGGCTTATTGATCCTATGCATGGCAATACACAGTCTACAAGCGCAGGTATCAAGACTCGCCATTTTCCTGATATTGCCTCAGAAACTCGTGCTTTTATTCATATTCTTCATGATATGGGGATTCAGGCAGGAGGAATACATTTAGAAATGACAGGACAGGAAGTCACGGAATGCACAGGTGGATTACAACAAATTAATCCTACAGACTTAAGTCATGGGTACCAAACGTTATGTGATCCTCGACTTAATCGAACACAATCATTAGAACTTGCTTTTCTTGTAGGACAACACTGGACAACAATGTCTTATAGCTAACTCTAAAATAATGAGATAAAAAAGCGCTTTGATAACATACCAAAGCGCTCCATCTTTGAATTATTTTTAGCTTATTACGATTAACGTGTTAATGCAGGTAATTCCGCTAAAGGCCAACGTGGTCTTACTGTCACACTTAACGGGCCTTCAGTACCGCCTTTAAAGCGGATCATGCCTGCTAGTGCAATCATTGCACCATTATCAGTACACAATTCAGGGCGCGCATAAAAAACTTCACCGTCTAATTGTTTCATTACGGTTTCCATTTTTGCACGCAATGTACGGTTAGCACTGACACCTCCCGCCATCACTAAACGTTTAAAACCAGTTTGTTCTAACGCTCTACGACATTTTATCGCCAGCGTATCAACAACCGCATCTTCAAATGCACGAGCAATATCCGCGCGAGTTTGGTCTGAATCATCATTTTGACGGATAGTATTCGCCGCAAAAGTTTTTAAACCTGAGAAACTAAAATCAAGTCCAGGTCTGTCGGTCATTGGACGAGGAAAAACAAAGCGACCTTCTGTACCTTGTTGTGCCATTTTCGATAATACTGGACCGCCAGGGTAATCTAATCCCAACAATTTTGCCGTTTTATCAAAAGCTTCACCAGCAGCATCATCAATAGATTCACCTAATAAGGTGTATTCGCCAATTCCCGTCACACTAATTAACTGTGTATGCCCACCAGAAACCAGAAGTGCGACAAATGGAAATTCAGGTGTTTTCTCTTCAAGCATAGGTGCCAATAAATGGCCTTCCATATGGTGAACAGGGATCGCAGGAACATCCCACGCAAAAGCTAATGAACGTCCAATAGTTGCGCCTACAAGCAACGCGCCAACAAGACCAGGGCCAGCGGTATAAGCAACCGCATCAATATCTTGTGCCGTAAGATTTGCTTCTTTTAGTGCCGCTTGAATAAGCGGTACTGTTTTACGGATATGATCCCGTGAAGCAAGCTCAGGAACGACACCACCATAATCAGCGTGCAGTTTAATTTGGCTATAAAGTTGATTCGCTAATAGACCGGCTTTATCATCGTAAATTGCGATACCGGTTTCATCGCAAGATGTTTCAATACCTAAAACTCGCATGACGCTTCCAAATTCTTCTTCGCGGACCCGCGTAATAAATCAATTGTACCATTATTTCGATGATTTTATACGCCTTCAACACATCTTTTACATACCAGCATGTGACAAATTCCTTTTTCTGTTCTATAATTATCCACCTATTTTAAATGATTTAAATGTGTGGTTAGCGATTTTCGCTTTTCGTGTTCTCCCCAAAAAGACACAAAAGTGAGAGTTTGCGTTTCAATTTTGTGCATCTCTTTACAAAGTGCCCTGCTTTGAAGTAAAATTCCGCACCATTTTAAATGTCGGCTGGCTAAAATAATGCCAGCGCAAACCGATTTCTATTGAGGTGAGAGGCACATGCCGGTAATCAAAGTACGTGAAAACGAGCCATTTGACGTTGCTCTTCGTCGTTTCAAACGCTCTTGTGAAAAAGCAGGCGTATTAGCAGAAGTTCGTCGTCGTGAGTTTTATGAAAAACCAACGACTGAACGTAAACGCGCTAAAGCATCAGCAGTAAAACGTCACGCTAAAAAATTAGCTCGCGAAAACGCACGTCGTACTCGTCTGTACTAATATTTTGCGGCTTATACCGCAACGTATGCAGACACTGTAGTCGCAGTTAAAGGCCGTGCTTTCTTCTGAGAGCGCGGCTTATTCTCGTTCAACAACAGGCGTAAAAGGGCTTATGGCTGGACGAATTCCACGTTCATTTATTAATGATTTGCTAGCTCGAACCGATATCATCGATCTTATCGACGCTCGCGTGCCGTTAAAAAAACAAGGCAAAAATCATTCAGCGTGTTGTCCGTTTCATAATGAAAAAACGCCCTCTTTCACAGTAAATAGCGACAAACAGTTTTACCACTGTTTTGGTTGCGGTGCGCATGGCAATGCTATTGATTTTTTGATGAATTACGACAGGCTCGATTTTGTCGAAACCATTGAAGAGTTAGCAGCAATGCATGGGTTAGAAGTTCCTTATGAATCAGGAACCGGCAGTAGCCCTATTGAACGACATATAAGACAAAATCTCTATCAAGTGATGGAGAAATTGAATCAGTATTATAGTAGTGCTCTTAATAAACCTGATGCACAGGAAGCAAGAAACTACCTTGCGCATCGTGGGCTGAGTGAAGATATTATTACCCGCTTTTCTATTGGATTTGTACCAACAGGTTGGGATAACGTCCTAAAACGTTTTGGTCAAAATGCCGATAATAAAGCCTTACTTATTGAAGCGGGTATGGTAATAACGAACGATAATGGTCGCACTTATGATCGTTTTCGCCAACGAGTCATGTTTCCTATCCGAGATAGACGTGGTCGTGTTATTGCCTTTGGTGGACGCGTTTTAGGTGATGATTTACCTAAATACTTAAACTCCCCAGAAACAGAGATATTCCATAAGGGACGTCAACTTTACGGACTTTATGAAGCGCAACAATCTAATAATAACGTCACAAAGCTATTAGTTGTTGAAGGTTATATGGATGTTGTGGCATTAGCGCAGTTTGGTATTGATTATGCCGTTGCCTCATTAGGAACCTCCACCACAGCAGAACATATCCAGTTGCTCTTTCGGACAACGGATAACATTATTTGCTGCTATGATGGAGATAGAGCTGGACGTGATGCCGCATGGCGAGCATTAGAAACCGCCCTTCCTTTTTTAAATGATGGCCGCTCTTTACGTTTTATGTTTTTACCCGAAGGTGATGATCCCGATTCATTGGTTCGTCGTGAAGGTAAAGAGGCTTTTGAAAAACGTATGGAACAAGCGCATTCATTATCAGAATTTTTATTTGATTCGCTCGTTCCTCAAGTGGATCTGAGTACTCAAGAAGGCAATGGGAAGCTATATAGTTTAGCCAGACCATTAATAGATAAGATCCCAAGTGAAACTTTACGTCTATATTTATTAAGAGAGCTTGGAAGCTTAACGGGAAATCCCGATATTGAGCAGATGGATCGTTTATTTGGTAGAGCGCCGGTTAACCACGAATTATCGTATCAACCGACAAAATTGCGCACAACACCAATGCGTATATTGATTGCCCTGCTGATACAAAATCCAGAATTCTCTAAATTAGTGCCCCCTCTTGAGGGATTAAATACAGAAAAAATTGCAGGTCTATCACTTTTTATTGAATTAGTTTCTGTTTGCCAAGCACAACCCGGTCTGAATACAGGACAGATTATCGAACTCTATCGAGAGAATAAATTCGGTAAACAGCTTGAAAAATTGGCAATGTGGAACGATATAGATATAGATGAGATCGCAGAGAAAACCTTTACAGACACGTTAGATCATCTTTTTTTAACTGCAATGGACGAACGTTTAAACGCGCTTATTGCGAAAGAGAGAACAGAAGGTCTGACGCAAGATGAACGCGAAGAAGTCCAATTGATAATACAGGCACGCGTTAAAAAGTAAACACAGAATTAAGATTAAAAACACGGCTTAATTGCCGCTATCGGTAGGTACTAAAAACCTACATTTGCTACGCTGAGGGGATCGTAGCAATCGACAATGAAAATGCCCCTCCGTAGTTATTGTTGGCTAAACAGTTATCGCCGACCGACACCAACCCAAATTACTTTGAAGTGTGGATACCGTCTTATGGAGCAAAACCCGCAGTCACAGCTGAAGCTACTTGTTACTAAAGGTAAGGAGCAAGGCTACCTGACCTATGCTGAGGTCAATGACCATCTGCCGGAAGATATCGTCGATTCAGATCAAATCGAAGACATCATCCAGATGATTAACGACATGGGCATTCAGGTTATGGAAGAAGCACCTGACGCCGATGATCTGATGCTGGCAGAAAATTCAAATGATACTGATGATGATGCTGCAGAAGCCGCCGCTCAGGTACTTTCTAGTGTAGAATCTGAGATTGGCCGTACAACCGACCCAGTACGTATGTATATGCGCGAAATGGGTACTGTTGAACTGCTCACCCGGGAAGGTGAAATTGATATCGCAAAACGCATTGAAGATGGTATTAACCAAGTTCAATGCTCTGTTGCAGAATATCCTGAAGCAATTACTTATCTTCTTGAACAGTACGATCGCGTTGAAGCTGGCGAAGCACGTCTTTCAGACTTAATTACTGCATTTATTGACCCTAATGCCGAAGAAATGGCAGAAAGTGAAGATGTCAACTTAGACAAAGATGATGATGAAGTTGACAACAGCGCTGAAGACGAAGATGAAGACGAAGATGAAGATGGCGACAATGACAGCGATAGCGATGATGATAACAGCATCGATCCTGAATTAGCGCGTCAGAAATTTACCGAGCTTCGTGAGCAATACGAAAAAACTCGCCAAACAATTAAGGCGAAAGGTCGTAACCACAAAGATACAGAGCTTGAAATCTTATTGTTATCTGAAATTTTCAAACAGTTCCGTTTAGTACCAAAACAGTTTGATTATTTGGTTAACAATATGCGTGAGATGATGGACAGAGTCCGTGCTCAAGAGCGTCACATCATGCGTCTTTGTGTTGATCAAGTTAAAATGCCAAAGAAAAACTTCATTACACTGTTTACAGGTAACGAAACCAATGACACATGGTTCACTGCTGCTCGTGCAATGAACAAACCTTGGTCTGAAAAGCTGGCAGGTATTGAAGAAGAAGTACAACGCAGTCTACAAAAACTGCAACAAATTGAAGTTGAAACTGGACTGACAATCGAACAGGTTAAAGATATTAACCGTCGTATGTCTATCGGTGAAGCAAAAGCACGTCGTGCGAAAAAAGAGATGGTCGAAGCAAACTTACGTCTCGTTATCTCTATCGCGAAAAAATATACCAACCGTGGCTTACAGTTCCTTGACCTAATACAGGAAGGGAATATCGGTCTAATGAAAGCGGTTGATAAATTTGAATACCGTCGTGGTTATAAGTTCTCAACTTATGCAACATGGTGGATCCGTCAGGCCATTACTCGTTCAATCGCTGATCAGGCGCGTACAATTCGTATCCCTGTTCACATGATCGAAACGATTAATAAACTGAACCGTATCTCTCGTCAAATGTTGCAAGAGATGGGACGTGAGCCTTCACCAGAAGAGCTAGCAGAACGCATGCTGATGCCTGAAGACAAGATCCGTAAGGTACTAAAAATTGCTAAAGAACCAATCTCCATGGAAACCCCAATCGGTGACGATGAAGATTCACATTTAGGTGATTTTATCGAGGATACAACGCTCGAATTACCTCTCGATTCTGCAACATCAGAAAGCTTACGTTCAGCAACTCACGAAGTGTTAGCGGGTTTAACATTACGTGAAGCGAAAGTTCTGCGTATGCGTTTTGGTATCGATATGAATACCGACCATACCTTGGAAGAAGTGGGTAAACAGTTTGATGTTACCCGTGAACGTATTCGTCAGATTGAAGCGAAGGCACTGCGTAAATTACGCCACCCAAGCCGTTCTGAAGTGTTACGTAGCTTCCTTGATGAGTAATCAACTTACTTTTCAATAAAAGTTATATTAAACGCCTGTGGTATCACAGGCGTTTTTTTATGGAATTTCAATACAGTATCGGCAATCGACTTAATCTACGATAGATTTCATCTACACCTATTTATAAAAAATAGCCTTATTATTTATATTATTGTACCTGTACGTCCGCTTCTCCATACAAACATTAAACTATGTTATTGATATCACAGTTATTCTCTATTTTATTTTTTTATTGTTTAGATTGAACAGAATTTGCGCATACAGTCATTCAAAGGCTAGACCTCACGCCAAATGGCACGTATAATCTCACTCCATCAGGCCCCTTAGCTCAGTTGGTTAGAGCAGTCGACTCATAATCGATTGGTCACTGGTTCAAGTCCAGTAGGGGCCACCAAATTTAGCTATTAAATCAGCGCATTAAGCCACTTCTTAGCAAGTGGCTTTTTTGTTTCTATGGACAAAGCTGAATGTTGCGCTATTTTTCTAATTATCCACTATAACCTTCTATAAAACCCCTACTCCACATTTTGATATCACTCATCCATCTTTGTTGTTCAATATCCTCAATATCAATTTATATAAAATGATAGCTGTATTTAAGGTATCTGTATTTAAGAAGCCTGTATCGAATTCACCCTTTACAAGAAAAGTGATATCTCTTTTTACATTTATACTTTTATAACCATATTAGAACATCTGAATTGGAATTTCTGAATTAGAATATCTAAATCTTTTTTTGATTTATTCAATTCTGAGATGATAAAGCGAAATGGTAAATCACAGAAGAAATAAATCCCTTGTTTTATCAATTCTAAATTTTCATAAATTTATTTTAGATAAAAAATCGAATTTTGAGTTATAGATAATATCTAATAATGCCTAGAATCATAAAAAAAACTCAATATAAAATAAATCATAAAAAGAAAACTTCATAAAAAACCAATTGTTAAATTCAATTAACTTTTATTTAAAACAAACTTCACTTACTAGTTTATAGTGTAAATAATTAAAAATAAAAAAAAGTAAACTTATTTTTTTACAAAAATAAATTACAAGTTAATTGTGTATTTTTCATAATATTTACTCGTTATTATATTTTTATAAAAAACTAAAAAAACAAATAAAATGAGTATTTGAGCATTTTTAAAATAATGCAACCACATGTTATATTTATATAATATAAAAAACATATTTAAACGACAATCTAATAGAGAACAACAATTAATGACTTAAATAGAAAAGAAATAAATTAATATACACTTATTGAGTGTTTTGTTTTTAATGAAATATTACAATCACCCAATTTTCAGTGTCTTGATTTTATAAAACATCTCGAGTAACTTATTTAGTCAAGAACGTAATGAAGGAAATTATTTTATTGTGTTCATTAAAAATGACTAGACATAAAACGACTAGACATAAAACAATATAAATAGGTAAATAGGCCATGTGATTTCTATAATAAATGTGATATTAGACTTTTTCATAAAATGATTGGAAAAGAAAAAATAGAGTTCGTAAAAAACGTTTCATGAGTTAATGACTGATGACAAGTAAAAACTGGCTGAGTTATTAAATACCCAAAAAAAACAAACGTTTAGATAAAAATGTAATGTTTTAATATTACAGCCAATATACTCGTTATTATACTTAATATCCTAAACGTCTCTATTGATGAATTTATCAAAAATGTATATTTAGATATTTTTGATAAGAACATCTGAAACTAATAATTTCCTTAATCCTTTTATTTAAATAAATATTACATACTAAATAAGTTTTATTTTCATATTAAGCTAAAAACTTATTCCATTAGCATTTACCTTAATGGGTAAACATAATATTCCTTTATTTAAAATTAAAAGGAAAATTATGCTTATCTTATTATGGAGATAAGATGCTTATGTCCATCATTCTTTAAAGTGTTCATCCGTTAAAGTTAATAAGATGTTATTTATATTATAGAGGAAAAGTATGAAAAAGGTTATTCTTGCTACTTTAATTACTACTGCCGTAGCTTTAAGTTCGTCAGCATTTGCTGCTGGTGGACAAGGTCAAGGTTCTGGTCAAGTTAAATTCCACGGTTATATTATTGATGCTCCATGCTCAATAGAATCAGATAATCCAATCGAAGTTGATTTCGGTCAAATATCTCGTAAAGCACTGACCGCGAATAATAACACCGGTGAAAGTCATGTTAGAACATTTAGCATTGAATTAGCTGACTGTGATATTTCTGACTTAACTGAAAAACAAGTTACTACTACATTTAGCTTCACTGATGCAGGTCAAGATACCAACTTAGTTGGATTTGATGGTAAAGAAGCAATGGGTGCTGGTATTGTAATTACTTCTGGTAACAACAAAGTATTGAACAACGTTGCCACTAAACCACACAAATTAACTACTGGTCCTAACTCTCTACAATTCGCTTCTTATGTGAAAGGTCTAGGTGGTGCAGCTGATGACGCTATTAAAGTCGGTGAATTCTACGCAACCGCTAACTTTACTTTAGCATACCAATAAGAAATAGCAGGTCAGTTTTATATTAATAAAACTGACCTGTTCTGCTAATTGGAACTATTAATGAAAAAATGGATATCTCTTTTATCATTATTATTAGTCACTTCATATACGTATTCGTCCACAGAACCAGGACATGGTCGAGTCGATATGAGGGGGACTATAGTTGAGACACCCTGCTTAATTGATACAGGAAGTGAGGATCAATCAATAAATTTAGGTATTATTCCTATTTCATATATGTCTCAATATGGCGCATCACCAGAAAAAACATTTTCAATTAAATTGATAGATTGTCAGTTAGTGTCAACAGAAAAAGAAAACTTTCTGTGGGAAAGTTTCGATGTAACTTTTGATGGTGCTAATAATGGTAATTATTATACCGTCAATGGAGATGCAAAAGGCGTTGTTTTACAAATAAAAGATACCCGTGAGCAATTAGCTATACCAGGGAAGAGTATGGATAAAATACAAATCTCACCTGGGGATATGCTTTTAAATTATAAATTAAGACTTATTACTGATGGCTCAGATATAAAAGCTGGTGATTTTCATACTATTATTATTTATAGAATCAGTTATTACTAATTCTAATTATTCGGATAATCATAATGTTATTATTGAAAATAAAAAATGTATTAGTAAGGAAACTGATCATAATAAGTGCCTTTTTTATTTTTAATCCGGCATATTCAAACGCATTTGAATTTAGTGCAAATATGTTTAATTTAGAAGATGGCGAAAATATTGATGTCACTCAGTTTTCTAAATCAGGGTATATTCTACCAGGAACCTACACATTAAAAATTCAGCTTAACGAAAATGTTATTGCTGAACAACCAATCACTTTTTATGCTGATGAATCTCGAGAAACAGGTAGCTCAGTCTGTTTATCACCAGAACAAGTTTCATTATTAGCCCTAAAACCAGAAATACTGAAACAAACCACTTGGCTAAATGATGGAAGTTGCCTTGATTGGAGTTCACTCTCTGGTGCAACTTATACGGGTGATCTTAGTACATTGACATTACATATTAGTATGCCTCAAGCCTATATTGAATATTCAGATGCAACATGGGAGCCCGCTTCACGTTGGGATGAAGGTATCTCTGGACTTATATTTGACTACAATATAAATGCTAAAACACATAGACCCCATAAGTCAGGAAATAATACATATTCGTTAAATAGTAATGGTGTTGCTGGTATTAACTTAGGTGTTTGGCGTGTTCGTGGTGATTGGCAAGGACGTTTAAACCATGATACAGGCTCTCAAGATGCTGTAAATACAGATTTTAAGTGGAGCCGATTTTATGCTTATCGTGCAATTTCCCAGCTAAAAGCTAAATTAACGTTGGGAGAAGTTTATTTAGAATCAGATCTATTTGATACATTTAGATTTATTGGTGCGGTATTAGGTTCTGACTTATCTATGTTACCACCCAATTTACGTGGGTATGCTCCAGAGGTTAATGGTGTCGCACAGACCAGTGCTCAAGTCATTATTTCGCAACAAGGACGAATTATTTATCAGACTCAAGTTGCCGCCGGACCTTTTAGCATTCAAGATTTAAGTAGTGCAGTTAGTGGTACTTTAGACGTTAGAGTTGAAGAGCAAGATGGACGTGTTCAAGAGTATCAAGTTAATACTGCAACAATCCCTTATCTCACTCGTCCTGGACAAGTGAGATATAAAGTCGGTTTTGGACGCCCAGCAGATATGGATCACCGAGTTAATGGGGATGTATTTGCCACTGGTGAGTTCTCATGGGGGGTAACAAACGGCTGGTCATTATTTGCAGGTAGTATTAATAGCCAAAATTATAATGCGTTTTCTGTTGGTTTTGGACGTGATTTACTTGTATTGGGTGCACTGTCATTTGATGTAACTCAATCTATTGCTAAGCTTTATAATGGTGGTGACAAGGATAAGTACCAAGGTCGTTCATATCGAATCAGTTATTCGAAAAGGTTTGATGATATAGATAGCCAAATACAATTTGCTGGATACCGTTTTTCTGAACGTGATTTTATGAGCATGTCTCAATTTTTAGATGCTCAACAAAATAATGGTGTTCGGGATAATCACCAAAAAGAATTATATACCGTTACACTAAGTAAAAACTTTAGAGATTATCGACTTTCAACAGGTTTAAATTATCGTTACCAAACATATTGGAATCAGCCTGACCAAAACCGTTATGATTTCACTGCAATAAAATATTTTGATATCGGTAATTATAAAAATTTATCTTTATCATTAAGTCTCTTTAAAAATAAAAGTAATTGGGGTAATGACCAAGGTGCTTATGTAAGTATGACCATGCCTTGGGGAACTGGTGGTAATTTAAGTTATAGTTCAAACATTGATAATGATAATAATATTTCAAATAGCGTTGGCTTCTTCAATCGCATTGATGACAACACTTCATATAGAATAAGTGCGGGTAATCAACGTAAAGGTGCTCTTGCTAATGCTTATATTTATCATGAAATGAATAATGCTAAGTTAAGTGCGACTGCAGATTATGTTCATAATCAATATACGGCATTTGGTTTGAATATGCAGGGTGGTTTGACTATGACAATGAATGGTGGGGCCATACATAGAAGTAGTTTACCTGGTGGTACACGTCTGTTAGTTGATACCGATGGTGTTGCAAATATCCCAGTTCAAGGATATAGCACTCCTGTCTATACAAATGCTTTCGGCAAGGCCGTCTTACCTGAAGTGAATAGTTATTATAAAAATAAAATTAAAATTGATATTAATAACCTTCCTGAGAATGCTGAGGTTAATGACAACGTATTATTAGCAACGTTGACTGAAGGTGCTATTGGTTATCGTAAATTTGAAGTTAATTCAGGTATGAAATTAATGGTTGTTATTAGATTAAGTGATGGAAGTTATCCTCCTTTTGCAGCTCAAATAACGAATTCAAAAGATAGAAATACCGGCATCGTAGGTGAATTTGGTAATGCTTATATAACAGGTATTAATCCAAATGAATCAATGACTGTTAGCTGGGATGGAAATAAAAAATGCCAAATTAATTTCCCTGATAAAATAGAAAACAATGGCCAATCTTTAATACTAGTATGTTCCGATGTTATGGAATAAAAATTAATTCTAATAGAGCTGACGTTATGACTATTCTAAATAAAAATTTTTGTATCGGGTTATTATGTGTTATTTCCACGAGTGCACAAGCAGCACTTTCCTTAGACCGTACACGAGTGATATTTGAAGGAGATAAAAAATCTGTTTCTTTAAATGTTGCAAATACAAGTGAAAAACTACCTTATCTTGCTCAAGCGTGGATAGAAAATGATAAGGGCGTTAAAATTCAGTCGCCATTTGTTGTTGTTCCTCCTGTACAGCGAGTTGAACCTGGAAAACCGACGCAAGTTAAAATAGAAGCTATTAATGTCTTACAAGCATTACCTCAAGACAGAGAAAGTATATTTTATTTTAATCTAAGAGAGATCCCACCTAAGAGTGAAAAAGTTAATGTATTGCAACTAGCGTTACAAACTAAAATTAAGCTTTTCTATAGACCAGAAAAGTTAATTATGAGTGGAACGGATATTATTAATAATCCATGGCAAGAAAAAGTAGTGCTACAAGAAAATGGTAGTAACTACACTGTTGAAAATCCAACTCCATATTATGTCACTATTGTTAATATGGCAAAGGATGAAAAAAGTAAAACAGATCCTAATTTCAATCCAATCATGTTAGCGCCATTTGGTAAAGATACTATAAATGTTAATCCATCAGTATTAGGTTCTAAACCTGTGATTACGTATATTAATGATTATGGTGGACGTTCTCATGTATCTTTTTCTTGTGTAAGCAATAAATGCGCTGTAAAAGAAAAAGGCTAATGATGAAACTATCAAATTTTATTTTGTATAAAGTTGTTGGATTAGTTGTTTTTTCTTTATCTTTAAATGCAATGGCACAAAAAGATCCCAATCAAACGCTATTCCGACCATACACTAGTACTGAAGGTATTGATGGTGCTAAAGGGCAACTTTATGTTTATGGCTCTCTTGTTGAAAGTCCTTGCAAATTGGCAATGACATCTAAATATCAAGAAATTGATTTAGGTATTATTGGTACTGCTGAACTTCAAAATATTGGGAAAGTGGGTAAATCAATACCTTTTTCTATTGAACTAATAGATTGTATTAGAACACCAGCAAGTGCAACAAATAAAAAGCTGGATACTTCTTTTTGGAGTCATATTCAACCATCTGTTAAAATAAAATTTTATGCCAAAACAGTTCCTTTTTACCCTAATCTAGTTTCTGTTACTGGCGCAGAAGGTTTTGGTTTATCTATTCTTGATAAAGATAAGAAGACAATATCGTTGAATGAATATACGACACCTGAGATTTTGCAGCCTGGTCAAAATATTTTGACTTACAATTTAGCGCCTGTACGAATCTCTCAAGATTTAAAAGCGAGCAACTATACAGCGATTATTTACTTTTTACTATCTTATGAATAGAGATATTTATTATGAAAATGATAAAAGAAATAATTTTAATAATATTTGTTCTTATTTTTATACCTAATATTTCCTATTCTGCTTCTTCAGGAATAAATCAGACCAGCATCTATATTCATGGTTCAATATTAAACGCGCCTTGTAAAATAAGAAATAAGATTATAGATGTAGAATTTGGCGAAATTATTGGCAAATATCTTTATATACACGATAGAACACGTAGTATCCCTTTTTCTATTGAATTAGATGATTGTAAAACTTATATAGCCAATTCTGTTATTGTTACTTTTACTGGGAAGCCTTCTTCCGGTGAGGGACTAGGTGGTTTTCTTGCATTGGATAGCAGTAGTGTCGCCTCTGGGGTAGGGGTTGGTATAGAAACAGATAGTGGAAAATTTTTACCCCTAAACCAAAGTACAAAGGCTATGGGCTTAATTAGTGGCTATAACGTTTTAGCTTTTAAAGCCTTTGTTAAAGGTGATGATAGAGTATTAAGAGATAAGTCACTCGGTTTTGGTGAGTTTTTGGCGACAGCGACATTCGTATTGGAATATCCATAAGGTCATATATTATGAGAAAGTTACTTGTATTTCTATTATTTTTTCCTATGCTATCTTTTGCTAACAATGCTTGGTATGTAAGTATTCCTAAATATAGAATTAATCCAAGTGCTCCAGAAACTAAACAGTTCGAATATACTTCAGTTTTATATTTAAGTGAAGAAGGTTTAAAATCAAAAGAACCTTTAAATGCTAATTGTTCGAGAGGGTGTTGGGTAGGCGTAAACACGCAGACTTTATCTCGTGGTCCTGGTGATGAGCGTTATCTAGATCCAGAACAAGAAAATATTTATTTTAGAGGTAGAACTGTTGGTGACGCTTTAACAGCAATGTATGAGCGTTTGGGTTCCTACTATTATGTAAACCAAGCAACAGCACCAAATAGAATAGGTGAAGGTATCGTGTGGTGTGGAGCAATTGGTATATCTACATCAGGTGCTGATATGTCATATAAAATAATGTCTGGGGGCGAGTGCAGTAGTCTACCTAATCCGCCTGATGTAGAATGTTCTTTAGAAACCGCTGGTATTGATTTGGATCACCGCGAACTCGTTGCAGATGAAGCTGAAGGAAATACGGTGTCTGGTGATTTTATCATTCGTTGCAACCAAAATGCTCAGATGTATTTATCGTTAATGAGTCCTAATGAAGAAAATAGTAATCCTAATATAGGTACTAGAGTAAGATTAAAAGAAAATGAACTATATAGCTTACTCACTATTAATGATAAACCCGCTGTAAATAGGACTCTGTTCAATCTATCTGCTAAGGATAACAGATTTACGGTTACATCTACTCTTTTCACTCCTACAGGTCAAGTAGAGCCTGGACCATTCTCAGCTTTTGCTTATGTTATTATGTCGTATGTATAAAATTTTATACATGCATCTCGAGTGAGTTGTTGTGTAAAAGTGGTTTGTTTAAACTTTTATACAAAACTCACTTTTTAAAGACCGACCTTTTTATCTGATATACCGCATATTTTTATTTCTCACTATCAACAGATCTCCCATACTGATAGAACAAAAAGGAAAAAGCTCACTCTACTATCTCGAGCAAAGTGAGCTTATTTTACTATACGATATTGAGTGACTAATTTGACTTATTAGTTTTGTTCTTTAACCTTAAAGATTGATACTTTATCTGTTAAGTTTTGTGCTTTCTCATCTAAAATCATTGTCGAAGTTGCACCTTGTTCAACTAATGCCGCATTTTGCTGAACAACAGAATCCATTTGGTTAATGGCTACTGCGATCTGTTCAATACCCACTTTTTGCTCTTCTGATGCAATACTAATACCCTGCATAATATCGCTGACTTTAGTAATAGAAGAAACGATCTCTTGCATATGTTCCCCCGTTTTATTAACCAACTCTCTACCATGCGCAACATCCGCAACAGATTCTCTGATAATTTGGTTAATTTCACGCGCCGCATCTGCACTTCTTGCAGCTAGATTTCTCACTTCTGTTGCAACAACCGTAAATCCACGGCCTTGCTCACCTGCACGCGCCGCTTCAACGGCTGCATTTAACGCCAGAATATTCGTTTGGCTTGCGATGTTATTAACCACATCATTGATTTCAGCAACTTTTAATGTTCCTATCTCGATTTTCTTCATCGAGTTAATTGCATCATTCATAATGTTAGAACCATCAATCGCTAAATCGCGTGTCTCTGCAGTAATGGAGTTTGCTAAAATCGCATTATCAGTATTATTCACCACTGCTATTTTTATCTCTTCCATACTTGCGGCTGTTTGTTGCAGAGCACTTGCTTGCTCCTCTGTACGAGAAGAGAGATCTTGGTTACCAGAAGCAATTTCTGCTGAACCTTTTTTGATCTCTAGTGCTTCTTCTTTAACAAGTTGAATCGTTGATGTTAGCGCCGTTTGCATATCCCCCACATTAGAGAATAAAGTGCCAAACTCATCATTTCGTTTCTTAGGCAGTGTGAAACTTAAATCACCCTCTCCCACTTTCTGCAAAATAGCTGACAGCGTATTCAAATTAAAGATAAACGTTTTATTTACCCAGCGAATGACAATATAAAGAAGCACCAGAATGATCCCCAACGCAATGATAGTCGTATAAAGTGACAACTGCACCATCCAAGCTTGCTGTGCTTTAATATCATCATTTACACCTTTAGTGATGATAAGATATTCATCAAAAAGATCAGATAACCGATTGAAGTCACTGGAAAGGTTTGATTCTGTATAATCTAGCGTATCAATAGGTGCAATAAGTTCATCTAGAAGATAATAGAATAATACGGATAGTTGTTCTGAATTACGTTGAGCATCAGGGCTTATCTTCTTCACACCGACCCAATGTGTAATCGTTGCTTTTGATTTTTCTGCAAGCTCTTTCGCTTCAGCAACCAGTGATTTAATTGTTTCTTGCTTGTTCTCATCCGTCATCGTTTTCAACAACATGAGGTAGTTAACGTGAGAACGAATCGTCGCTAATTCATACCTTGCTTCTTGAACACTATTCAATCTGGTATTCAAGGAATCCAATGATGCGAAGTTTTCTTGCATTCTATAAATAAAAAACGACGACAATACAGATGATAATAAGAAAATGGCTAACAGTATGATAGAACCTACTTTAGCTGATCTTTCAATACTCATGAAATAATCTACCCCGGCAATAAAATAATACAAATGTACTCATTTATCGGCACGAAATAGATTTTATTTACTTATTAATCAGAATTATCGATACAAACACTTATTACAATTCTCAATCAATGATGCTAATTAGTTTTTTACTCTATTTTCAAACTCTTAATGCAGATCATATACCATAATGAAATAGTATTTCAGTGTTATTAATTGGCTTGTTGCGAGGGGTTGATTTTGATTAAAAAGAAAAATGGGTAAAAAATTTAAGTTCACCACAACACAATAAACACGGTTTAGAAATTAAAAAATCTTAAGTATTTTTACGGTTTAATGCATAAATTTGAAGTAAATAGTTTAAGAAAAAGCTATAAATTGAGTATAAATACCTAGCATACTATTAACAAAAAACTATTATCATTAAAATGAATAAAATAAGGACTCTATTTATATATCTACGCTCTTATAGTAAGAAACCAGCAAGACTAGAAAATAAGCTAACCATCATTACAACTAATACTTAAAGTTAAACTCACGTTCTTAGTATAGGCCAATCAAACGCTTTCCTTTTTAATATCTCTCCAAAAATGATTGTGTTAGATCAATTTTTACCTTTTCCTCCATTAAGTTAAAAATAGGGTTAAACATTTTATTTAGAAAGACACATAATCTATTTTCATCATATTACCCAAGTTTTAATTTTATTCAGAGGATTCTTACCCCTCATATTTTTCACAGATACTCATAATGCGTGTAAATCTATTTAATTACAATAAGTAACCCTTTCATATAATTCATCTTATAAAGATTAAAAATGAAACATAAAATGACATATGGCTCATCAAACCCTATTTTCCACCCAAAGAAAAATCATATAATGATTATCAAAATTAGTTATCAGTTTCATTAAATTACTTAACGTATTGATATACTTATCACTTACTAAAAGTTAAGTATAACCTTACAATAATTACTCTCTCAATAGGTGAAACCTATTATAAATAGTAATCGCATAGGGTAAATCATTTTTACGCAATAATTGATGTGTAATATAGTTATTTAAACTTAAATGACTAATTTTAATATGTGATAACTTCTATATATATTAGACCTCATGTTATTGGAATTAACTTATGAACGATCTAGACACTAAAGTAGGTTTTTTTTTTAAGAAGGCTAGAAAAGAGAAAAAATTATCAGGTCGTGAACTGGCAAAAATAATCTCTGTCAGCCAACAACAAATATCCCGTTATGAAAACGGTAAAAATAGCATGTCTCTTACCTTAATAAATAAGTTACTTATTATTTTTGATAAGACATGGGATGATTTGAATCGTGAAGTAATAAGCACTTATAACCAAAAAGGAACAAGCTTACAATCTAAAAAAAAGGATTATAAATGTAATGCAAGTGTTATTAGTCAGCTAAATTAAAAAACATTTAACACACTCGCATAAAGGCTACGACAAATAATTAACCATGAAAATAAAACATTTCATTATGTTTTATTTTCATGAGCCATTATCTTTATAAAATAGAGGTATTAGCAACAGACAAACTATTACTTTGCATAAAAATAAAACTTATTAGGAAAATAAAAAATACTTATTAAGTATTTTTATTTGCCATGGATTGCCTTTATTTATTTTCACAGTAATAGCATGTAAATAAATCACTAAATATTAATTTAGATATTTAGTGATTTATTAAAATGTAATTATCTAATATAAAACAAAGGAATTTAGAATGAAAAAATCGATCATTGGTGCATCATTAGCAATGGCATTTGGTCTGATGGCGGGTAATGCAATCGCTGCTGATAATACAGGTACTATTACTTTTAATGGTGAATTAACAGATACAACGTGTAAAGTTGATATCGAAGGCCAAGGTCCTGATGCGACAATTACACTACCAACAGTCAGTACCAATGTTTTACAAAATGCAGGTGATGTAACTGGACGTACTGCATTTAATATGAACTTATCTGATTGTAAAGTCGGTGAAAAAGGTCATAGCACTGTTTCTGCCTTCTTTGAAACTGGAGCCACTGTAGACCAAGCAACAGGTCGTCTGAACAACATGGATGTTGCTGCAACAGGTGCAAAAGAAGTTCAATTACAACTGTTAGATGGTGCTAACTTCGAGGCAATTAAAGTAGGTAATACATCTCAAGTAAATGATACGACTTACTACACAATTACTGATGATAAAGCCACTCTCCCATACGCTGTTGAATACTACGCTATCGGTAAAACTGAAGCGGGTAAAGTAACAAGTAGCGTTGTTTATACTCTGCAGTATAAATAATCAAAATAAACAGAGGGGAGCGCCTCCTCTCTGTTTGCTTTTTATTAATGGAATAAAGATAAATATGATAACCACTAAATTAATTAAAAGCTTTTTTATTAGTTTATTATTAATCATTCCAACATGGGTAAACGCTGGTGTTATTATTAGTGGCACTCGTGTTATTTATAATGAAAATGAAAAAGAAGTCACAGTAAAAATTAGTAATGAAGGGAAAGTACCTGTATTAATTCAAAACTGGATTGATACTGGTAATGTTGATGCAAAACCTGAAACTATTCAAGTTCCGTTTGTATTAACGCCCCCCGTATTTCGTATTGAACCAGAAAAATCACAATCATTAAGAATTCGTTTTACAGGTGCCACAGTATTACCAAAAGATAAAGAATCTATTTATTGGTTAAATGTATTAGAAATACCACCAAATGCGAATACAGAAGTAGATAATAAATTACAAATTGCTTATCGCTCTAGAATAAAACTATTTTATCGCCCTGATGCACTAAAAGATAAAATAGGGGCAATAAATGCCGCAGAAAATCTTCAATTTTCAATTACTGGTAACAAGTTAAAAGCAATTAATAATTCACCTTACTTTGTTTCACTCGTTTCTATCACGCTTGCAGATAATGAGAAAAACCCAATTGATGGTGAAGTCGTTCCTCCATTAGGTCAACACGAATTTACGCTCCCCAATGGCGTGTCGGCAAAATTAGGTAGCAAGATTGCTTATCGTTATGTGAATGATTGGGGTGCAATGAAAATAGTGGAAACAAAACTCTAGCACTCTCAATACTTCATAAAACACATGGGAATATTCAAATGAGCAGTTATATTTTAAAAACTATTATAATATCTGCCAGTGCGACTTTATTTTTAGTAACACCTTATACTTATGCAGAAAATATAACAGAGATTGAAAATAATAAATGGCTATCTAATGGCACACCTGTGTTATCGAACAATACGCCACCTTTATTACAAAATAGCGCTGTCTCATCAACAGAAAAGAGTGAGTCTTCTCATGCAAATGGAAATGGAAATGGTGCACTCTCATTTAATCCTATTTTTATGAATACTGCTCAAGGTGAGATTGATATTAGTCGCTTTAATAAAGAAAATACTTTCTTGCCAGGTACATGGAATGTTGAAATCTATGTTAATAGCCAATTTATGGCAAGAATGCCCGTTACCTTTAAAGATATGCCAAATGGTCAAGTATCACCTTGCTTAACTAAAGATATTATCAGTCTGGTGGGCTTTAAAAGTGATAAAATTCTCCCGCAACTAAAAAGTGCATTAGAACAGCATGAATGTATTGCATTAGCCGAGCTTGTCCCCTCAACGGAAGTCAACTATGACCATTCAGTCCAACGTTTAACGATTAATACACCACAGGCTCTTGTTGGCTATAAACCTCGTGGTTATGTGAGCCCATCACTTTGGGAACGAGGTATAAATGCGCTATTAGTGAGCTATAACGCAAACTATTTTATGTCTCGCAATAATGGCACTAATGACAAATCAGCTTTCGTTGGTGTTAATAGCAACCTTAATTTAGGGACATGGAGTTTCCATCACACTGGGAACTATTCATGGAATGAACAAAATGGTCATGACTACACATCAACTTATAATTATTTGCAACGCATTATCACCACAATAAAAGGTGTGGTTCAAGTTGGTGATGTTCTTACGACAGGACAACTTTTTGATTCTCAACCACTAAGAGGTATTCAGCTTTTTAGTGATGAGAAAATGCTGCCTGACTCACAACGCGGCTTTGCGCCGACAATCCGTGGGGTCGCAAAATCCAATGCACGAGTCATTATTCGTCAAGATGGACGAGTGATCCATGAAATTGCCGTGCCACCGGGTCCATTTGAAATTGATGATCTTTATCCATCAGGATATGGCGGTAACTTGGATGTCACCATCCAAGAATCTGACGGCTCGCAACAGAATTTCAGAGTCTATTACGCTTCCGTTGTCCAGTTACTGCGCCCTGGACAACATAACTATACAGTGGCAGCGGGTCATTTAAATTCATCAGCAGTTGATTATGATCCAACATTATATCAAGCCACTTATCGCCGTGGATTAACTAACCTGATAACAGGGTATGCGGGTATACAGAGTACAGGTGCTGATTATTACGCCCTTCAAGCTGGTTTTGCATTAAGCACCCCATTAGGGGCATTTTCTGCTGACATCACTCAAGCCCGTTTGCACTTGAATACAACGCCATCAAAAGTGAATAGCGGACAAAGTTATCAAATCAGTTACAGTAAATTTATTCAAGACACAAATAGTAACCTGACGATTGCTGCTTATAAATTTAATACCGAAAAATTCTACGATTATAGCGCTGCTGTTCAAGCAATAAATGAAGAACGTAACGGTCGAAGTATCAATAATATTTGGCGTCCAAAAAGCCGCTTTAATGTCACAATTGATCAAGGTTTACCTGAAGGTTGGGGAACATTCTATGTCAGTGGATTTACGCAAAACTACTGGAATAATGATACCACCGATTTGCAATACCAACTGGGTTATAACAACCGTTGGAAGCGTCTCTCTTATGGCTTAAACGTCGGTCAAGCTCGTAATGCGGAAGGTAAAAAAGAGACATCTTTTGAATTGAACTTTATTTTACCACTCTACGATTTAAGTGTAGATCATATGCCAACCTTAACCGCCGCCTTAACACGTAATGGACGAGGTGATGTCGGTGAGCGTATCGGGATCTCAGGCTCTGCCGGTGAAAATAACCGTTATAACTATGGCATAACTGCAATGAATACTCACCATGGTGTTGGCTCAAGTATGACCTTAAACGGTAGTGCAAAAACTAACTATACCAACTTAACGGCTAACTATGGTTTAGGTGAGCATTATCAGAATGGTTCGATTGGTGCTAGCGGTTCATTAATCGGCTGGTCTGGTGGTGTGGTTGCAACCCCTTATCAAGGTAATACTTTTGCCGTGGTTGAAGCAGATGGCGCCAAAGGTGCGAAAGTCAGTGGTTATCCGGGGATTGAAATCGATGGCTTTGGTCATGCTGCCGTGCCTTATTTAACCCCATATCAAATGAATGACATCACGATTAACCCGAAAGGCATGTCAAATAATATCGAGCTACAAAATACACAAGCCCGTATTGCACCATTTGAAGGTGCGATCACGAAGGTAGAATTTAAAACCAATGCAGGTATCCCTCTGTTAATTACAATTCAACGTGATAACGGCGCTATTCCATTTGGTAGTGTCGCTTACGATGAGCAGAACAATGAAGTAGGTAGCATAGGTCAGGGAGGACTTCTCTACGCTCGCGTTGAAAAAGCATCTGGTCGTTTAACCGTGAAATGGGGGCCAGGTGAAATACAGCAATGTAGCATTAACTATAGTGCGCCAGCACAAGATAAAGATAACCCAAGTAGTTTTGTTCAATTAACTCGTGTCTGTGGAGAATAAAGTATGAAGCCGATTATTAAAAACTCATTAGCCTTAATGCTTCTACTTTTTCCTGCTGCAGAGGCCATGGCAAAACCTGATGTCAAATGTATAATGGATAATCCTGCATTTAATCGCTCGATGATAATAAACGGTACTATTTTTGTTGGACCTGATATGCCAATAGGTTCCATTGTTTATCAAGGACAGATAGATTATGCAAACAAAGCACTAAATTATAGGTGTCTTGGTGATTTTTCAGAAGATCCAAATAGAGTAATCCAGTTTATGGAAAGACAAGAGTTAAAAATACTAAGCACGACTGGGACACCGGTAACCAGTGCGGGTATTCCAGCGAATGTTTTTAGAACAAATAATCCAGGTTTAGGTATTGTATTTTTCGCAAGCCGAAATAGAGAGAATACATTACCACTTGGCATTCCTAAATTATCTTGGGAAGGACAACGAGAACTTAATGGAAATCGAAAAGCAATGCAATATTTTGCTGCACCACAATTACACTATTCAATAATTAAAATTGGTCCAATTCAACCGGGTGTTTTTGATCTAACTAACATTGCACATATGCAACTTGATGTTAATTATCCCGATAAAAACAAAGTTGATGCGCCAGAATTTCCCTTTGTTTCTTCATATATAGATATTACAGGCTCCATAACAGTGGCATCTTCAAGTTGTAAAACGCAAGATTACACGGTAGAACTTGGTTCACATAAAACAGCCACACTTACTGCCAAAGGCAGTTCAACCAAATGGATAAACTCCGATATTATATTAACCAATTGTCCTGCCTTTAGAGGTTATTACTCAGGGGATAAAGGTAACGTATACACAAGTGAAGCGGGTCAACATTTTCCAGATCGCGATCCTAACGAACTAAAAGTGACCATTAAACCCGTAAACCCACCAATTATTGAGTACCCAGGCACTTTTGAGGTAAACGATGTACCTGGTGCGGCTAAAGGTGTGGGGATACAGCTAGCTTATGGCACGACTGGCGAAGATTTTGTTAAATTTAATACGCCAACCGCTTTTACACAACCCATTACGGAAAAAGCAGGAACGGTCAATATTCCATTGCGCGCGCGCTATATCCGTGTTGATGATCGCTTATCCGCCGGTGCTGCCAATGGCGCTGCAACCTTTATGATTGAATATTATTAACCCCTTATTCTGTTTGCCAACAGTATAAAGTCTCCCCCTTAGCCTAAACACTAAGGGGCTTTTTTATAGTTTATTGTTCTATTTCCTATCAAGAAAGAGTAAAAATCATTATTTATCAATAGATAAGCCTCCCTCTATCTCATTTTTAGAACAATGATATAATAAGTAAAATATATTTCTCAAACTCTGATGATTTACGGAGCCTTACCCTGTATGCAACCCCAATTTGAAAACGCGAAAAACACCGTAAAAACGTTATCAGTGTTTGATTTTGATGGCACACTCACCTATCACGATAGCTTTATTCCATTTTTAAAATTCGCTTTTGGTAAACGTAAGTTCTCACGCCGTTTAATTAAAATGGTATTACCAACATTGCGTTGTTTTAGACGCAAACTCACCCGTGATGAATTAAAAGAAGTGCTGATCAAAACTTTTTTAACCAATATTGACGAGCAGTGGTTAAAAGAAAAAGCAGAACAATTTTGTCAGCTTTACTGGACTAAATTAATGCGCCCTGCTGGCTTATTCGCTGTTGCAGAAGAAGTCAATAGCAATGCTGAAGTGACGATTTGCTCTGCATCACCTGCGATGGTGTTACAACCTTTTGCAAAGCGATTAGGGATTAAGTTAATAGGAACAACACTTGAAGTTGTTGATGGAAAGCTGACAGGAAAAATTATTGGTAATAACTGCCGTTGTGGTGAAAAAATAAAACGGCTAGAAGCCGTCTATGGAGACTTAACACAATACCATTTAAGAGCATGGGGAGACTCTCGTGGCGATCATGAATTACTTTTTGCTGCGCAAGATCCTCATTGGCGCCACTTTCATACAGGTCGTCGTAAAACGAAAGGTTCACCAATCAAAGTCACCACAAAAAAGAGTCTTAATGACTGATTATTTTCTTATCAAGATAAAATAAATAGCCCCCGCAGAAGCGAGGGCTAAATAGGATCTTAGATATTTACGCCGTGTTGTGCGGCTAACGCACCTAAACCGCCTGCAAAACCTTGACCCACAGCTTTGAATTTCCACTCTGTACCATGGCGATATAACTCACCAAAGATCATTGCTGTTTCTGTTGATGCATCTTCAGAAAGATCAAAGCGTGCAATTTCAGTGTTATTGTCGTTGTTATAAACGCGCATAAAACTGTTGCTGACCATACCAAAGTTTTGTTTACGGTTTTCTGCATCATAAATAGTGACTGCGAATACCAGTTTTTTCACTTCAGCAGGGACTTTTGATAAAGTGATTTTGACTTGCTCATCATCACCATCGCCTTCCCCAGTACGGTTATCTCCTTGGTGTTCAACGCTTCCACATTGACTCACTTTGTTATTAAAGAAGATAAAACTGGCGTCTGAAAGTACTTTTCCATCTTCACCAACCATGAATACTGACGCATCTAAGTCAAACTCTGCGCCATCTGTCACGCGGGCATCCCATCCTAGACCAACCATAGCAACCGACATTGTTGGTGCTTCTTTAGTCAGAGAAACATTACCACCTTTAACGAGGGAAACTGCCATATCAAAGCTCCTACTTTATTGAATAAACTGGCAATCACATCTTATGACTGCCAGTGGTTAGTATTTTACCAATCAGTTATCAAGAGGCATTAATACCGTATTGAGCACAAACTGAGCCTAAGCCTCCCGCGTAACCTTGACCTACGGCACGGAACTTCCACTCTGTACCATGGCGATATAACTCACCAAATAACATTGCAGTTTCCGTTGAGGCATCTTCCGTTAAGTCATAACGAGCGACTTCGATTTGGTTGTCGTCATTAACTAAACGAATAAATGCACCTGATACTTGACCAAAGCTTTGGCGGCGTGCTTGCGCATCATGGATAGTGACAACGAAGATAACCTTATCGACATCATTTGGGATCATGTCTAATTTGATTTTCAACGCTTCATCATCACCATCGCCTTCACCTGTACGGTTATCACCGGTGTGAACAACTGAGCCATCAGCAGATCTTAAATTGTTATAAAAAATGAAATCGGCATCGCTACGCACTTTTCCATTTGCTGCTAACAGAAATACAGACGCATCTAAGTCAAAATCTTGACCATCTGTAGAACGGGCATCCCAACCAAGTCCGACAAGGACGTTTTTCATCGTTGGGGCTGCTTTGCTCAGAGAGACATTACCACCTTTAGAAAGAGAAACGCTCATTTTATAACCTCTTTAGTTTTGTTTTTAATATTCTGATTTTTCAAGAATATTTATTAATTTGTCTTACCTTCATCATCTTTTTTCTCTGGGAATACAAAGCTTGCAATAATCCCCAGAGCAAGAACACCTAGCACAACAAATAAGCTAGTTGTCGCGGAGATGCTGTATCCATGTTGCCAGATATGATCTGTTGCATTTAAACCCAATTTGGCAGCAATAAAGAACAACAACACAATAACCGCTTTTTCAAGGTAAACCAGATACTGTTTTAACGCTTCTAACACAAAGTAGAGCGTACGTAAGCCTAAGATTGCGAACATCATTGCACTATAAACGATGAGGGGTTCACGGCTTACTGCGATAATAGCGGGAACCGAGTCGAAAGCAAACATCACATCGGAAAGCTCTACAACCGCCACACACAGCATAAGTGGGGTTGCATATAACGCTGCTTTTGTACCACGACCGATAGTAATTTCTTTGTTTTCTGGTTTAGCTAATTCAGCATCGACTTCTTTTTGTGTTAATACAAAAGCGTGCCCTGTGATTTTTGGCCATATAGGGAAAAATCGTTTAACTAATCGATACGCAAGATGTTGTGAATAGTCTTCAATTTCTTCACTATCATCACCGCTTTTCAGCATCATCACTGCCGTCCAGGCAACGATTAAGGCAAATACTATCTCAACATATGGTCCTAAACTTAACAGTCCTGTACCGATGGCAACAAAGATCCCGCGGAAAACGATAGCACCGATGATCCCCCAATAAAGAACGCGGTGACGGAAGCGGTCAGGTACAGCAAACCAAGAGAAAATCGCCATCATGACAAACAAGTTATCAACAGAAAGCACTTTCTCTAATGCATAACCTGTTACGAATAAGCTCGCAACTTCTGCACCATGGTGAACATAAAGGAATCCTGCGAATGCCATTGCAATGGCAACCCAGAATATAGACCAAAATATGGCATTCTTTAACGTTATCGGCTTATCTGCGCGATGCATAAATAAGTCGATAAAAATAGCGCCAATCGCAAGTACAACAAAGACAATGACAGTTTCTGTCGGAAAACCAATATGTGTGGATACCATAATAATTCCTGAACGGTTCCCTATATTAAATTAATTACAAACCAAATTCTGCGGGCTCAAAGCCTAATGCAATGGCCATAGCACGCACAGCTTCTTTTTCATCATTGTCAAAATCACCATCACTTTTCGCAACAGCAATACCGACACGAATAGCTAATTGCGCAGCTTCTGGCTGATCTTTCATTGCCAGAATATACTTCATGGTTTCGCCTTTACCGACTTCAGTATCGAACTCGAAACTCAAGATTAGCTTATTAAAGAATTCGATAACTTCAGAAGTATCAAAAACTTTAAGTTCATCCGATGCTTTTAAAAAACCGAGCATCTTCTGTTTTTCTTCAGAACTCACACCGTCACTGGCAATAGCGATACGTGCACAAACCGCAACAGTACCTTGCATAAATTTTTTGTTTTTAAAGCGACCAACTTGCTTAGCTAACTCAGAACGCCCTGTATTAAAACCTTCTTTTAATTTGTTAAAAAAACTCATGGTATTTTTCCTTATATCAACTTGATCACTTAGAACCCGCTGTCCAGCGAAATCCCCACCCGTAGGCATTATCCATATCACGGTGGCCTTTAAAAAACTCATTGAGACGTTCAACTTTTATTGATCCATTCTCATTAACTAGTCGGGCAATTGCACACATACCACGACCATTGTTGCCATCCGTTAAACGTGTCTCGATAGGTGGCTGATCAGGTACATGAATGGTCACTACGCCATCCGTTTTGCTCCAATTTGGTACACCTTCATAAATAAACGCGAAGATCAGCACTTGCTTAATATTTTTCCATTCACGCCCATTCACAAAGATCCATTCACCACCAGCAACATCTCCTGTACGATCATCGCCTTGCAATTCAACATAAGGAATACGATTGAAATCACCAAATCCGTTTCCTAATGCTTGAATAACTGACTTATGCCCTTGTTGAAGTTCAACAAATGCACCGATATCTAAATCGATACCTTTATTACCGCCAAACAGTCCACCTAATAATCCAGAGCTCCCACTTTTGCTCTCACGATGCCAATCAAGATTGATTCGAATTTTACCGAAGTCATCTTTCTTCGTTAGGCTGATTGCCGGTTTTTCTTTAGTTAAAGAGACCTTACTTAAGTTCACCGAACTTGGCGCGGGTGTTGGAACCGGTGCCGGTTTCGGTGCTGGTGCTGGCTCAGGATCTGCAATATCAACACCAAAGTGTTCAGCTAATGGTTTTAAACCACCGTTAAATCCTTGCGCGATAAAACGAAACTTCCAACTACCATTACGACGATACAATTCACCTAAAATTAATGCTGCTTCAGGACGACCGTTGATATCAACATTACCGTTCGCCACAACTTCGTTATTAGCATCAACTTGAATTGATAATCGTTGTAAATTTGCGATAGTTTGTCGACCTTCACAAGTCGCTGTAAACGCAATTTTTTCAACATCTGGGCGTAAACGCGTTAAATCCACAGTAAAAGAGGTGCTGTTTCCTGCTGTTGCATAAATAACGGTGCGATCATCATTAGTTGTCTGTCCATAAAACACCATATCGGTGTCACCATTCACTTTACCTGTCGCATAAAGCCTAAAAGCAGATACATCAACAGGTGCACCTGATTGAATTCTAATGATTAGTGTTTGATTAGGAACAGGTAAATTCCCACCTGGAGTCATATTCATTTATCGCACCACCGTAGCCACAATATCAGGCATCATGTCGTTAATAACACGACCTTTACAAGGCGCACCAAACGCAGTGAAATCCCATTGACCATGATTACGTTGTAAAGAAGCAATCACGATACCTGTATGAGAGCCTTGCTCTGTTAAGGTATAACGCACCAGCTCTTTATTTGTTGCTTTATCAACAACTCGGCAGAATGCGTTTTCAACTTCATTAAATGTTTGCCCACGGAAACTATTTACTGTGAATACCAAGTATTCAACATTTTTTGGTAAACGATCTAAATCAACGAAAATTGTCTCATCATCGCCATCACCGTCACCCGTTAAGTTATCACCAGAGTGAATAACTGACTGACAACTTGATTTTAATTTTCTAAACCAAATGGTATCGATTTGATTACCACTTGCGTCAAGTAATACGCAGCTTGCATCTAAATCAATAGAACCACCACCACCAAAAAGACCGCCTAATAATCCTTTTTTCTTAATCGGATCCCAGCCCAAACCAAACATTAAATGGCTCAGTGTAGGTGCTTGTTTACTGAGAGAAACTGTTTGATTCTTGCTTAATGAAACCATAATTAAATTCCTTCAGAGGTAGAGTGAAACAATAACGCCATTTGTGATTAATTCCATATCATGAAAATCATCATATCATGATGAAGTACATGAGCAAGACTATTTTTCTTACTTAAACTTAAAGTTTTGTCAATTCATTGATATATATCTCATTTTTATTGCAATAAAATGTTAAAAACATAAGATAATCATAATAATAACCGGCACAATCATCTGATTTTAAAATTAACCAAAATAAATCATATTATGATTGACACTAATCTTCGAAATCTTCATGATTATAGGACTTGAACTCTACACTTTTATTTCACGGTATACAGCGTAATGAACAATACGATTTGGTTTATGGAAGGTTTATCATCACAACGCGATATTATTCAAGGTGTTAAAGACTTTGCAAAACAACAGCACCAAGAAATTGTTGTGCTCGCATCTCATCGTCATACTCGAAATGAGATTTTATCGCTTGCAGATGGGGCTTTTTATGAACCTCATGAAGAGACATTACGCTTACAATTTATCTCGGATGTTGTAAAACAACATCACGTCAATGCCATTCATACTGGTCGTAATAGCACATGGTTTGAATTACACCGTCAAGAAATTGAGTCTTTTGGGGTAAAATTAACCACTGGGGCCACACAACCTGAGCAGCTTCAATTAGCTGATAATAAAGTCGCCTTTGCACAAGCGATGGAAGAGTGTGGGCTTCCTGCAGTACCTTCTATCTGTATTGAATCTATTGATGAACTAGAAGCATACATAAAAGCGCCTCCTTTTGGTGAATTACCTTTATGTATCAAACCTGTAAAAGGGATTTATGGCATGGGTTTTTGGCGCTTTGATAATCAAATTTCGGCAATGGCACTGTTTAATCACCCAGAGAATCGCCAAGTTAATCCTCAACAATATCTTGATGCATTAAAAACCGTGGAACATTTTGAACCTTTAGTCTTAATGCCTTATTTACCTGGTCCTGAATACTCTGTTGATATGGTGGTAGAACAAGGTGATGTTATTGCCGCTGTTGCTCGACGCAAAGAGGGCGCAATACAACATCTAGAAATTTCAGGTGAGGCTTATGAATTAGGCAAAGCATGCGCAACAGCGATGAAAGCTGACGGGCTTGTGAATGTGCAAACTCGGCATAATCATCAAGGACGCCCACTCTTACTTGAAATTAATATGCGCCCTTCTGGTGGTATTGGTTATACCCAACATTGTGGAATAAATCTTGCCGGTATTTTTGCTTTACGCCAATTAGGATTAATGAGTATTGAAGAGGCTCAAGCCGAAAATAACCATTTTACACCAACAAAAATACGTGTAATCACCGATTCTATTGTTTTCAATTCAACGTTAACAAACGTAATCAGTACGGATAATAATTAATAATGAAAAATAGTATAAGTGACTCATCCATTTATCGTCGCCCTCTTTCTTGTGGCACATTAAGTGTGACACCAAATTGCTCTATTGAGTTACTTGATGAATTATTTGATATTGCAGAAAGACGCAACCCTAAGCGTGCATTTCTATTTGTCAGTAAAGTATTAGGGCGTCATATCCCTGTTTCACCGAAAAAAATGCGTGAAACTTATCAAAAACTCGCTCGTCAATTTCCTGATCCACTTGAAGGCCCTGTTTTGTTTATTGGTATGGCAGAAACCGCGGTAGGATTAGGTGCGGGTATTTTTGATGAAGTGAGGCATCGCTATCAACAGGCCATTTATCTAACATCAACACGCCATCCTGTTGATAACGGTGAGCTATTGTGTGAATTTAAAGAAAATCACAGTCATGCAACAGATCACTTGCTTTATTTGCCTAAAACAACAGAGCAACGCCAGTGGGTACTACAAGCAAAAACCGTTGTATTGATTGATGATGAAGCGACGACAGGTAATACCTTTATTAATCTGCTTTCCGCATTACGTGAAGAAGGTGGATTAAGCCATATTGAACAGGTTATCGCGGTAACCTTAACTGATTGGAGTGGTAATGCTATCGCTGACCGCTCCCCATTACCGATTAAAGCCCTCTCTTTAGTGCAAGGGAAATGGCAATGGGATGCCGATCCAAATGCACCTTTGCCGGTTATGCCGAATGTTAATATCACTGCATCAGGACAAGTTGCGATCACCGGTAAACAGAGCTGGGGACGATTAGGGATGACAACGCCCGCCTGCGATCTGGGTTTATCCATCAAAGCGTCTTTGGGTGAAAAGATCCTTGTTTTAGGATCGGGAGAATTTGTCTGGGAGCCGTTCTTACTCGCGGAACGCCTTGAAAAACAAGGTGCTATCGTAAAATATAGTTCGACAACGCGTTCACCGATTTCAACCAATTTTGCCATTCAATCAGCGATTACATTTACTGATAATTATGGTTTAGGTATTCCTAATTTCGTCTATAACGTGGCACATCAACAATTTGATCGCATTTTACTTTGCTGTGAAACACCCGCCGAAAGTATTGATAGACAATTGATTGAAGCCCTCAATAAAGTTGCCCCTATTGTTGAGGTAATAAGTTATGACTAAGCCCGTTATTTTAACTGATCTCGATGACACCCTATTTCAAACACGTCGTAAGATGGTGGATGAATTAGCACTAGAACCCTATAAAACTGGCGCGCTAGATAGAAGCTTAGAACCCCGTAGTTTTATGACCCAAGAACAAGCCATGCTTGTAGATTGGATGTTAGAGCACGCGGATTTAATCCCTGTTACTGCACGGGGAACAGAAGAGATTAGTCGCGTCACCATTCCTTTTCATTCTTGGGCGATCACCACACATGGTGCGGTGATATTAACCCCTGAAGGTCATGCTGATGCACAATGGAAACAGTGCATCACTCAAAGCTTAGTACCCTATACACCGCGTTTGTTGACGCTACAACAATCAATTACGCAATTAATGGCGGAACGCAATATTGATGGTTGGGCTCGTATTAACTATGAATACGATGATTTGCCTATTTATTTAGTCATGAAGCATAACGATAGCACCCGATTAGATGAACTGTATGCCATAGGTGATGAAATAGAAAAAACATTCTCAACCGACGGTTTTTATATTCATCGCAACAGCAACAATATCGCTTGGTTACCTGAGCCTATCGAAAAAGGCAAAGCGGTTACCTATTTGCTTAATAAATTAAACGCTGAGCGGGGTGTTTTCCCTGTGATTGGACTCGGTGACAGTCTAAGTGATCATCGCTTTATGAAATTATGCAGTTGGTATGGACTTCCTCGTCAAAGCCAATTTGCCGATGCGATCAATACAAAAATTTTTGGAGAATAAACATGATGGATCATAAGCCTTTTTCAGGCTCTTATGTATCAGGAGATGTCGATTTCCTACTTCAACCCGTTAATATCGAAATGACGCCTGTTGAGTTAAAAGAAGCGCTAATACAATCGGGTCAACGCCACTATTCTGACATGCTAAGTCAAGAGCCAGAGCCAACAACATGGCATTTAGATCTCTTTGAAAAAGCACTAGAAACAGGTGCGACACGCTTAGCAACCGAAGTTATCATGTTGGCTAAATCACTGGTTGAACACTTTGGTGATACCCCAATTATCTTAACAAGCCTTGTTCGTGCAGGTGTTCCTTTAGGCGTTATGTTGCAACAAACATTGCGTAAAATGGGGAAAACCTCTTACCACTACGGCATTAGTATTATTCGAGATAGAGGCATTGATAGTGAAGCGCTTTCATGGATAGAACAACACCACGGTACAGAAGGTATTGTGTTTGTTGATGGATGGACAGGCAAAGGCGCGATTACAGGTGAACTTATTCGTTCATTATCAGGACGAAAAGGCTATCCACCTCAACCTCGTCTTGTCGTCCTCGCGGATCCTTGTGGCTGTGCATGGTTAAGTGCCAGCGATGAAGATTGGCTTATCCCATTTGGGATCATGGGGGCACCTGTTTCCGGATTAATTTCACGTTCAATTTGGACGGAAGAAGGCTTTCACGGGTTTGTGGATTGCCAACATTTAAAACAGTATGAATGCAGTCGTTACCTTGTTGATACGGTGGGAAAAATCGTTAATACATTAATCGATAACACTATTCCACTCGCCACATTTAAAGAACAACAATCAGACTTAAAAAAGCTAAGCGAAAACGTCGTTGGTTCACTTGCAAACAAATATGATATTTCAAATATCAATCGTATAAAACCCGGTATTGCTGAAGCCACACGCGCTGTTTTACGCCGTGTACCTGACCATGTTCTTGTGAGAGAAATAACCGATCCTGATGTCGCTTTACTGGTTTATCTTGCACAAGAAAAAAATATTGCTGTTATTGAAGCAGGGCAAGCGCTTGGTCAATATCGTGCAGTGACTATCATTAAAAAGGTGAAATAATGATTGAACGATTATCCCCATGGAATTTAGGGGCAACACTTTATATGCCCGCAACACGAACAGATATCGCCACAACGATTATCAACCAGAAAATCGAAGGGCTACGCTCTTTAATTATCTGCTTAGAAGATGCCGTGAGTGATGCTGATATTCCTGTTGCATTAGAAAACTTGGCCGTATTATTAAATACTTTAGCAGAGCACAAAAAAAACAGTGATTGTAGCCATTGGCCACTGCTATTTATTCGCCCTCGCCACACTGAAATGGGTCAATGGATCACTGAAAATCTTGATGTCAGTGCCATTGATGGTCTTGTTTTGCCTAAGTTTACGCAAGCTTCTCTGCCTATTTGGTGGAATATTATTGAAAACACGCATTTATGTATGATGCCAACACTTGAAACAGAAGAAGTGTTTGATGTTATTCAAATGACAGAGCTTGCAAACCACCTACTGGCTCACCCTTGCCATAACAGAATTATTGCATTACGTATTGGTGGCAATGATTTAATGAATGTCATTTCTCTTAGACGAAACCGCCAATTAACACTTTATGATGGTCCAATGGGTTACGTGATAAAAATGTTAGTTGCTGTTTTTGGTGCTCGCCAATTTGCCCTCACAGCACCTGTTTGTGAGCATATTGATGATCATCACATTATGGATAAAGAGCTATCACTTGATATTGCTAATGGTCTTGTTGGTAAAACGGCCATTCATCCAAAGCAAATTCATAAGATTGAACAAGCACTTATGGTGTCTCAATCCGATCATTCCGATGCATTACGTATTTTAAATTCAACACAAGCGGTCTTTAAATCACAAGGTGCAATGTGTGAACCTGCGACACATCGTCGCTGGGCATTAAGTATTTTAACCAGAGCTAAAATTTATGGCATTATTCCTAACCAACAAAATAATGCTCAACGTTTTAATGCAACATAAAATACTTTATAACGGCTTGTAATCAATATGGGAGGGAATAATTATCTTATATTGATTTTGATTTATAAGTTTCTAGTTAAAGCGTGTTATCTTTAACTAGAACTTATAAAAATACATGTAAATATTTTTATTTTAAACAGTACGTTTTTTTTATTTCAATTATTAATTTATACTACATTTAATAGGAAGCTTATTTTATTTATCCTTGTTAACAAAGAACAAGAATAATAAAAATTATTGCTGAATATTTTAACACACAAATGACAAAATAAGTGGTAACTAAGCATGCAATTAAGCACTCGTCAGATCAGAGTCTTTACACTGGCAATCCTTTTAAGCTCAGGGAAAAAGGTTCCAACCATTAAGATTATTTCTGCTCTTGAATGCTCAGAGCCTACATTAACTCGCGTATTAAAAGAGATAAGAGATTCTTATGGTGCTGAAATAAAATACAGTAAAGCTTCTCGTGCATATCAAATGACTGAACGAGGTCAACTCGATAGCAAGGCGTTACGTCGTATGCGTGAGGCATTATCCTCCAGTGAAGATATTCGCCACAATGGAATGACAAGCCGCGTTTATCTCGATAAAGATAAGAAGAAATCGGTGTCACTTTCATTAAAAATGTCAGCATTACGCAAGATTGATAGATTATCTTATTTAAATAATTCCACGCGTAGTGAAGCTGTTGAATTATTAGTTGATCACTATATTGAAAATTTAATTCAATCAACACTCGCTGAAATAGCTGAGAAAGAAAAAGAAAAAAAGAATTAAAATTTAAATAATAAAAAGTAACTTGATGCTTCGGCATCAAGTTATTTATTAGAAAAATGAAATAACGACAAAAACATATAAAAATATTTATTTAAAAAGATCGTAATATATTTCCAATACCCTTATTTAATTTTAAATCAATTTAAAAATAAAAAAAACAACAACACATTAATACTTTGAATTTATTGATTTTTATAATTATCGTTATTTGTGTCCAAAAAGTATTTATACTTAGTCATTATTAGTTGTTCATTTATTATCACTCTTTTTAAGACGGCCTATTTCTTTAATAAAAGAAAATCACCACATCACTCAATTTAAGGGTAATAAATAGGTTAATTTCTCTTTTATTTCACTTTTCATGCTATCTTCATTCAGATTAATAATATTGGACAATCATCACTGCGTTTTTTCGCTAATTTATTTAAACTAAGCATAATCTCAATTGAACACCTTCATGAGTCGGTTAGTATATTAATCGCTTATTTCTATCTCACTCACAGGATAAATGCATGAGAAGATTGCCAGTTTACCTTTTACTTGATACATCGGGTTCCATGTATGGAGAACCCATTGCAGCAGTAAAAAATGGTGTTGAAATGCTCTTATCAACACTACGCCAAGATCCTTACGCATTAGAAACCGCTTATATTTCTATCATCACCTTTGATTCCACTGCACAACAAGTTGTGCCACTCACTGATTTAATCAATTTTAAAGTACCTGATTTAGTCGCAAGTGGAACAACAGCACTCGGTTCTGCGCTCACTTTAGTATCTAGTCGCATTGAAAAAGAAGTACAAAAAACCACGGCTGAAACTAAAGGCGATTGGCGTCCGCTGGTTTTTGTGATGACAGATGGCGCGCCTACTGACGATTGGAAAAAAGGCGTTGAGAAATTTAAAGCGGCACGTACTGGCGTTGTTATTGCTTGTGCGGCAGGACAATCAGCACAAACTGATGTACTCAAAAATATCACTGAAATTGTATTGCAGCTAGATACGGCGGACGCCAACACGATTAAGTCTTTCTTTAAATGGGTTTCTGCCAGTATTTCTGTGGGGAGTCAAAAGGTCGATTTAACTAAGAAAGATATTAGCGATCTTGATGACTTACCACCGCCACCTCCTGAAGTTAACGTTGTGCTCTAAATAAAAAGGAATGAATATGTCTGTTAGTTTAAAAAAAGGACAAGGTGTTAGTTTAAAGAAAAATGAATATGACCTTTCCTCTGTCACTATCGGTTTAGGCTGGGATATCAACGAAGAAAAACGGGGATTCCTTGGCGGGCTTTTTGGTAAAAAAAACGAAGAATACGATTTAGATGTTATCGCCTTCTTATGTGGTAAAAACGGCAAAGTAAACGATTTGGGTAAAGTAGAAGGTGGACAACCTTCTCTCGTCAATGGCGATATTATTTTCTTTAATAGCCTACAACACAAATCAGGGCAAATTTGGTTAACGGGTGATAACCGAACAGGCGCAGGTGATGGAGACGATGAGCAGATCATCGTAAAATTAAACACACTTGATCCTAAATTTACCAAAATTGTTTTTATTGTTCAGATTTACAATGGACGAGAACTACAACAACACTTTGGTAAAGTACAAAACGCCTTTATCCGCGCTGTCGATGCAAAAAATATCGAAATGGCTCGTTTTGATTTATCTGGAGGCGAAGCCTTCAACAATCAACGTTCAATGCTGTTTGCTGAATTAGTCAGAGAGGAAAATGGCTGGAAACTTAACGCCATTGGTGAACCGTCAAGTTCAGATAGCTTTATTTCTTACTTAAAGGACTTCACTTAATGAGAAGACTTCCTGTTTACTTGCTGATTGATACTTCAGGATCAATGAGAGGTGAATCTATTCATGCTGTTAACGTGGGGATCCAAACAATGCTCAATGCATTGAGACAAGATCCTTACGCATTAGAAAGCGTGCATATCTCTATCATTACCTATGATAACGAGGCGCGTGAATTTATCCCATTAACGGCATTAGAAGATTTTCAATTTTCTGATATCACCGTACCTAGTTCTGGCGGTACTTTTACAGGTGCTGCGCTAGAATGTTTAATCAAGTGTGTCGATCGTGATATCAGGCGTTCCGATGGTGACCAAAAAGGGGACTGGCGTCCTCTCGTCTTTTTAATGACTGATGGCACACCTTCTGATGCTTACGCCTACGGTGAAGCAATTAAAGAAGTGAAAAAACGTTCATTTGGTTCGATCATTGCTTGTGCTGTTGGACCTAAAGCCAAACATGATCATCTTAAAGAACTGACATCTCAAGTGGTCGCTTTAGAAACGCTAGACTCCAATGCTTTTTCTGGCTTTTTTAAATGGGTTTCTGCCAGCGTCGCTTCTGGCAGTTCAAGTGCTGGCGTGAATACAGATAAAGATACCCTACCGCCACCACCGCCTGAAATCCAACTGGTACTGTGATCCCCAAAAGCAAAGCGCTCCAAAAGGCTTTGCTTTTATTTTATTCAGGCTTGGGTTTATCCATCACAATACATAACAGCTACGATAAAGTGATAAGGTATAACAATGAGAAGGCTACCCATTTTCTTTGTTTTAGATTGTTCAGAGTCGATGATAGGTGAAAACCTAAAAAAGATGAATGACGGTCTAACAACTATTATTAACGATCTCAGGCGAGATCCGCACGCCCTTGAAACCGCGTATGTCTCTGTTATCGCCTTTGCTGGCGTTGCAAAAACAATTGTTCCACTCACTGAAGTCATCTCTTTTTACCCTCCTCAACTTCCTTTAGGAGGAGGCACTTCATTAGGCAGCGCATTACGAGAACTCTCTCACCAAATCGACACTCAAGTAAGAAAAACCACGCTCGAGCAAAAAGGCGATTGGAAACCTGTCGTTTACCTTTTAACTGACGGCAGACCTACTGATGATTACGCGCAAGAGATCAAACGCTGGAAAGCTCACTATGCCAACAAAGTTAACTTAATTGCGATTGGATTAGGCTTAAGTGCAGACTTACATGTCCTATCGCAATTAACTGAAAATGTGCTGCTATTTACCGAAGCACAAGAAGGCGACTTTACACGTTTCATAAAATGGATAACGATGTCAGTGGTTTCTCATAGCCGAAGTGTTGGCGAAGAGCCACCGCCACTTTTAAGTCAAACAGAGCATATTGTTCGGCTTGCAAAAGATGATGTTGCTCGTGCTTATGATGAATCTTGTGTCACGTTTGTCGGACGTTGTAGTCACACTCGTTCACCTTACTTAATGAAATATGAACGTCCTCCAATGAAAGCTTCAGGGCTTGATTTTAATCTCAACCTTAATGGCTTTAACTTAACGGGTTGCTACACCTTAAATGAAGATTATTTCGCATGGAGTGACCTCAGCGCCACCGCATATCAAGTTAACACCAGCGAACTTCACGGTACACCTGGCTGCCCATATTGCGGTAATGCAACGGCTTTCGCCGTTTGCCAATGTGGTAAATTACTCTGTGTAAATGGTCCTGAAACCGTGATTTGCCCTTGGTGCGATAACAACATCACCTTTGGTGATAACAGCAACCAATCTGACTTTGATGTTACACGAGGTAAAGGCTAATGGATAAAAAAGCCCTACTCACAAAACTGATTATTGATGACACGTTAACACGACATCGCATTCCGGTGCATGAAGAGCTCATTATTGCGCTATATGAAGACACAGAGATCGCTCAACACATTGATTTTATTATTAATAAAATCAATGCTAAAACGGCAGAAAAGATAACACCACAAGGCAAAGTACAACCTATTCTTCTGTTATTGCCACCCGCTCGTGATTTAGTCGCTGAAGAAATCTCATTACCCAAAGCGCACTCATTAAAACCCGGTCAAATTCCAACCCACGCAACATCAATGCCAATAGAAAAACCGATTATTCATCCCCCTACTGCAAAAATTACCCTTTCTAATGCCAAAGTCGGTACAGCGTTCAATTCGACACTCAATATCGAGCTAAATACCCTCGAAATTGCCCAAATTGAAGCGGTTGATGTTCCTGAAGGACTTGGAATAACCTTTGACCATGAAAGTCGTTGCTTAGTTGGTATGCCAACAAAAAGTGGTAATTTCACCTTGGTGATCCATTGGTCTGTTAATGCTATTCGCTATCAAAATGAAGTCTTATTAATCATCAATCCAGATCCTCGTAGCTTATGGCAAATTAATGAACCTCCTGCTGATAGCCCTTATCCCAAAATACATATTGATAGCAAACTGATCCTTGAAAAAGACATTCGTATTGCGGGTGCAAGCCGTCGCGGACGCTCTCATGAACATGCGGGTACCTTCCGTGATGATGATTTTTATATTCACCACGATAACCAAAGCCAATGGAGTATTTTAATTGTTGCAGATGGTGCCGGCAGTGCTCGCTATTCTCGTGAAGGCTCACGCATTGCTATCAATACGGTAAGTCGCTATTTAAAATCACAGTTAAGCGTGGAAAATGGAACGGTTAAACCTCATCTTGAAGCCATTCATCAATGGAATGACAACAACGCAATTAATCAAGTAGGAAGCTTTTTCGCTCAACTCTTTCGTAATGCGGCGCAATTAGCGATTAATAATCTTAAAAATGAAGCCATTCATATTAATGAGCCTGTAAAGTCTTTTTCTACTACCTTATTAGCCACGGTTTCTTTACGTATCAATGATGAGTTATTTGCTGCCTCATTTTGGATGGGAGATGGTGCGATTGCTGCTTATGGTCCCGCAGGAAAAGTGCGTGTTTTAGGTATTCCTGATAGTGGTGAATATGCAGGACAAACCCGTTTTCTTGATGATAATGCCCTCAACGATGCAGAATTTAATCGACGCATTATTATTGGCAAGTGGAAAGACATTTCACATCTTATTTTAATGACTGACGGGGTGTCCGATCCGGTATTTGAAACGGATAATGGCTTACAAGATCCCAACAAATGGGCGGCACTTATTGATGAAATATCGCCTTGTTTAGCCTCTCCTGAAAATGCAGCTAATGCATTGGCTGAATGGCTGAATTTCTTTTCAGCAGGCAATCACGATGACCGCACTCTGGTTGTGGCTTGGTAATCATAAAAGAGAGAATGGGTGAGTTTCATGGCAGAGATCATTACCTGTACAACACAAAGTGGAAAAACAGTTCAGTACGTCAATGAGATTATTGGCTCTGGATCAATGAAAGATGTCTATTTTTCCCCTGACCGAACCTATGTTGTTGCCTTCTACAAAACAAAACAGAATGCACAAGCCAAAGATAGAATCGATATGATAACAGGCTCTTATCGACATAATATCTTTGAACAAAGTGGTGGCGAATATTGGAAAAACCTCTTTTGCTGGCCAACGGATGTTGTCGAACATCAAGGCAAAATTGGTATTGTTGTGCCGACTTATCAATCCCACTTTTTCTTTAAATATGGCTCTAAAAATAATGATTTTCTGGCGATAAAAGGCCGAGAAAAAGAAGGTAAATGGTTTGCAAGTGCGAATAACCAAAATAAATTTCTCGATCCTCGCGAAAGAGGTAATCTACTAAATTACCTAAAAGTGTGTTTATTGCTTTCTCGTGCTGTACGCCGAATGCATGCGGCAGGCTTATGTCATAGTGATTTAAGCTATAAAAACGTTCTTATCGATCCTGAGCAAGGTCATGCCTGTGTGATTGATATTGACGGTTTAGTGGTTCCAGGGAAATACCCCCCTGATGTAGTAGGAACCCCTGATTTTATTGCGCCAGAAGTGGTAAAAACCAGCCATTTACCAAAAGAAGATCCTAACCGTATCTTGCCAAGCATCACGACAGATAGACATGCACTTGCGGTATTAATCTACATGTATCTGTTTTATCGTCATCCTTTACGGGGCGGTAAAATTCACGATCTTGACGATGAAATGCGTGATGAAACACTCTCTATGGGTGAAAAAGCGTTATTTATTGAGCATCCAACCGATCGCAGTAATGCCGTAAAACTTAATCAGGTAAAACCGTCATCACTACCTTGGGCTGATCCTGAAAAGATCCCATACACGATTATGGGACCTTACCTCACCCCTCTTTTTGAAAGAGCCTTTATTACAGGGTTACACGATCCATCACAACGTCCTACCGCTGATGAATGGGAGACGGCTTTAGTCAAAACAGTAGATTTAGTTCAGCCTTGTCAAAATAAAGATTGTGAACAACAATGGTATGTTTTTTCTGGGAAAACACAGCCCGTCTGCCCTTATTGTCACACACCTTATAAAGGCCAATTACCGATTTTAAATCTCTACTCTTCACGTAAAGCAGGTAGCTTTAGACCAGACGATCACCGCTTAATGGTTTGGAGTAATCAATCACTCTTTCCTTGGCATGTTAATCGTCTTATTGCCCCGAATGAACGTACGACTGATGAACAGAAAAAACGTGTCGGTTATTTTGTTTATCACAATTCAACATGGTGGCTGGTTAATGAACGTATTGAGGGATTGATGGTATTGCCAGAAAAAAAACAGATAGCCATTGGCGATAAAATTGCCCTAACTGACGGATTACAATTTGTATTATCCACAGAAGAAGGCGGGCGACTAGTTGTGGTGCAATTAGTCTCAAATTAACGATCATGAGAGAATAATCCACTTAATAAAGGATTATTCTCTTTTTATTAGTGAGATACTGTCGATTTAAAATCAACGACCGTAATTAAATCTTTTGCTGGATTTCCCGTTTCATAGCGCCACTGTTCTATCGCATGAATAAGTGATAAACCAAATACATCCGCGAAAAGTGAATCCAATATTCTGATATTTTGGACTCTGCCGTTTTCATCTACATCATATTTAGCCGTTACACTCCCTTCAATATTATTAGCTTGCGCTTTTACTGGATAATGAGGTAATGACTGAGATAAAACTTTTGGTCTTATTTGCTCCGAGCTTATTTCTTGTTTATTAATGTCGACTGGCGTTGATTTAGTCGCACACCCATTTAATAAAAAAGCAGTTAAAAACAAACCTGATATCAACAATATTTTTTTCATTATTCTTCTTCAACAGTCTTCAACAATCATTTTAATCACGCTTATATCTTAACACTTCTGATAATCATTTTTATTTTCAAATATAAGTTTAATTAAGAAAAATTGTGAAATTCATCATGCTTTCGTCATTTTTAACTAAAAGATAAATCACACTTTCTACTCTTACACGCCCAGCTATTCGCTAACGTTCAATATTGGATACCAAGATCCCAGTTTATTAAGCCCTAGTATTTACAATACCGCACAGTGATCAGTGGAGGGGCTAATGAAAACTAAAAATAAAATCAATGTACTAGAACTTATTTCGCCAGAGATGAAGCAGGTTATGCAAATTTATGCAGATAATCCGCAACCTGCGCCAGAAAGTAATGACTACCCTTCTATGCGCCTTGCTTATAATCAAGATAGACGTTATTGGAATGCTGATGCCCCCGAAATGTTTGGCATTCAAGATATTTCGGTCAGTACCTCTTATGGAAAAGTATTAACGCGTCTTTATCACCCCAAAGAAAAAACACCCGCAACACTCTATTATCTTCATGGTGGCGGCTTTATTTTAGGGAATTTAGATACCCACGATCGTATTATGCGTTTACTTGCGTCTTATACTGGTTGTGCTGTGATTGGTATTGATTACTCGCTATCACCAGAAGCGCATTATCCACAAGCGATTGATGAATCGGCACAAGTTTGCCAGTTTTATTATCAACATGCAGACCATTACGGCATTAACACTCAACACATTGGTTTTGCAGGTGATTCTGCGGGAGCCATGTTATCGCTGGCTACTGTATTATGGCTACGCGATAAACAAATTCACTGTGGTAATATCAGTGCCGCGTTGCTTTGGTATGGATTATATGGCTTACGCGATTCCACCAGCCGTCGGCTTTATGGGGGGGAATGGGATGGATTACGCCAACAAGATCTCGAAGAATATGACAATGCGTATTTAACTGCGCTGGGTAGTCGTGATGCACCTTATTATTGCTTATTTAATAACGATTTAACGCAAGATATTCCACCTTGCTTTATCGCCAGCGCGCAATACGACCCTCTTATTGATGATAGTGTCACACTATTCAAAACGTTAGAAGCCCATCAATTAGCTTGTGAATATAAAATGTATCCAGGCACATTACATGCCTTTTTACACTATTCACGTATGATGAAAGTGGCAGATGACGCCATTCGAGATGGCGCTAACTACTTTGTAAAACAACTGACGTTATAAAAAACGACTTTTTAAAACTCAAGATTACGAATAAAACGATAATCCGCAGACGCCTCTTTAAGTCGATACAAACTTGCAGGGCGTCCTCTCTCTGCCCGTTTTTCGCCAGTATCAATCAATAAATCTGCTTGCTCAATGCGTCGTCTAAATGATTTTTTCTGGATCGCTTTACCTATCAGAATTTCATGAACATGTTGTAACTCTGGCAAGGTAAATACTTCTGGCAATGCAAATCCGGGAACAATTGAATAGAGTGATTTTTGCTTTAATCGCTCTCTGGCTTGTGAAATTAATTCTTGATGATCAAAAGCTAAGTGTTGTTGTGCCACTTTATCAATCGGACACCACACGACTGAATCGACAGTATCAATATGTGTTTCACACACTTGATGAGCAATCAACGCGGTATAACAGACCGTCACAGACCAGCCTCTTGCATCACGCTGATTATTTCCCACTGAACAGAGTTGCTCAATATAAGGGGGGATCACACCCGTTTTCTCTTTTAATTTTCTTAGCACAGTATCTTCAAGGCATTTGTCCTGTTCTTCATCGACAAAACCTCCTGGTAAACCCCATTTTCCTTTTTCAGGATGCTCCCCTCTTTTCACCAACAATACTTTTAACTGCTCTTCGTGATAAGTAAACAGTACAGCATCAACGGTGATCAGTGGAGATAGGAAATCACGGCGGTTATAACTGGCTAAAAAATCTTGTTCATTCATGATGTAAGCTTTATTAGAAAACGATGAAACTATTTTAAGCCTAAACCACAAAAAATCAAATTTTGTCATAAAGACACTAAATCAGTTGACAAGCATAGTGTCTATAAGACACAATCCAATTATTGTCATAAGGACACTAATTGGAGAAAGACTATGTTTAACTTAAATTACTTTAAAGCTGATTCATCAACATTCATTATTAAATCGGTAAACGGCAAAATTCGCCAGCAAGGTAAAGGTTTAAGTTTTTGGTATAACTCAGCCACAACCTCTATTGCGGCATTACCTTTAAATGCGCAAGAAGCGCCTTTTATTTTTAACTTCCAAACCTCAGACTTTCAGGGATTACGTATTCAAGGACAAATTTCATTTCAGATAAAAGCGCCTGAAAAAGCGGCAGAAGTACTCAACTTCAACTTGAGCAAAAACGGCAAATCTTATGCGTCAGAAGATCCACTCAAGCTCAGTGATCGTGTTGTACGTATTGCACAAACCTTAATTCAAGCAAAGATCCAAAGTACACCACTGAGAGAAGCATTATTACTGAGTCAATCATTAGTTTCTTTGGTAATGAAACAATTAATTGAACATCCCTCATTAGAGGCATTAGGTATTGCGATTTTAGATGTCTCTATTGCGGCAATCACGCCATCGCCAGAAACCTTAAAGGCTCTCGAAGCGGAAGCGAGAGAATCCTTACTGAAAGAAGCCGATGATGCCATTTATGCACGTCGTAAATTCTCAGTAGAACAAGAGCGCACGATTAAAGAGGCTGAATTAGAAACCGATTTATCGGTTCAACGTAAACGCCAAGAAATTGAAGAAGCACGTTTAGAAAATGAACGGACATTATTACGCGAGCAAGCGGAAATTGAAAAAGAGCGCCTTGAAGCGAAGGTTAATGCCGAAGCAAAACGCAAAGAACTGGTCGCGTTAAGTGCAGAAAATCAGCGAACACAATCAGAAGCCGATGCTTATGCTATTGAAGCGACTATGCGTGCTTATCGTGAATTACCGGTTGAAAACCTAAAAGCCATGGCACTAGCAAAAATGGACTCACAACAATTAATGGCAATGGCATTTGAAACCTTAGCGCTGAATTCAGGAAAAATTGGTGAACTGAACATCACTCCTGATTTATTTAGCCAATTTATGAAAAAAGGGAATAAATAATGCAACGTAACGAAGATTTTCGTTTTGTGCTAGTGATGAGAAAAAGTCGCTTACAAGAATTAATTGAGCGCTTTAATACGTGGTCACAAGCCAAATTCTATTTAGAACACAACAATGTTGAGGTAAAGGATTACCTCAATGAACACAATTTATATCAAAAGCAGCTCACAGAAGCTGAGCTGATTTTAAAATCATTAGGACGTTTTCAGCTCTTAGAAAGAAGTTTATTGCCTAGCTATCAATTCTCACCTCACGATATTGTAGTGGTGATCGGTCAAGACGGGCTTGTTGCCAATACGCTGAAATATCTTAATGGACAGCCTATTATTGCCATAAACCCAGATCCATCACGATGGGATGGTAAATTATTGCCTTTCGAAATGGGACAATTAAAAGAGATAGTCATTAATACCATTAATCAAAAAATGCCCTTTAAAACAGTTACTTTTGCACAAGTAACAACCAATGATGGTCAATCATTATTAGCGGTTAATGACGTATTTATAGGCCCAAAAAGCCATACTTCTGCACGATATATTTTACAATGGCATGGTGCTCAAGAAGCACAATCTTCATCAGGAATCATTGTATCAACAGGATTGGGATCGACAGGGTGGTTTCAATCTATTCTTGCTGGCGCAATGGCAATTACAGGAGAAGCCTCGCACCCTCTGTTACAAGGTTTTAGTTGGAGCGACCGAAAATTACAGTTTAGTGTAAGAGAGCCGTTTCCAAGCAAAACGACAGGTGTCGCTCTCACTTTTGGTACTATTGAACCAGATTCACCGTTGCAATTAGAATCTTTGATGCCAGAAAATGGCGTGATTTTCTCTGATGGCATCGAAGATGACTATTTACAATTTAATGCAGGTTGCATTGCCCACATTGGTATTGCTGACATACAAGGTCAATTAATTAGCCCAAAAGGACGTCAGCGTATTTAAATTTATTGAGCGCTCTTTAATACCGTTTCAAGTCCAGAAATCATCACATCAAGGACAAACAGAAATGCAGCATCACCATTATCACTATCCATAATTGCAACGGCTTGGGTTAATAATGGCGGATAGGCAATAACATCCGTCTCTCTTGTTTCACGCTCTTTTTGGCTTTCTTGATGCTCTTGCGTTTCAAGAACTGAACCTAGTGTGAAATGCGCGATAGAACTCAGTGCATACACGGCTTGAGATAAACTAAATCCAGCATCACACAAAAACTGAAGTTGTTGTTCTGATGTCTCAAATTGGCTTTCAGACGGGCGTGTGCCTGCATGAATTTTCCCCCCATCACGATACATCAATAAGGCTTGACGAAAACTTTTCGCATTATTTCGCAAAAAATCCTGCCACGTTTCATTAGGCAATGGCAAAACATGATGATGATGCTTTTGCAAAATAGTTTCTGCTAGTGCATCCAACAAAGCACGTTTATTTTTTACATGCCAATAAAGCGTGGGTTGCTCAACACCTATTTTTTGTGCCAATTTACGCGTTGTTAACCCTTCAATACCAACTTCATTAAGTAAAATCAACGCATTATCAATAACTTGTTCTTTATCTAACTTAGCCATCTTTACCTCAAACTAAAACAGTCTTGACAATCTATCACTGATAGAGATATTTTACACCATCTCTATCACCGATAGATTTTTAGGATCTCAATGAATAAATCAATTATTATCATACTGCTGATCACCGTATTCGATGCCATAGGTATCGGACTTATCATGCCAGTACTCCCTACGCTATTAAATGAATTTGTTAGTGAAAATTCACTGGCGACCCATTACGGTGTGCTATTAGCACTCTATGCGACTATGCAGGTTATTTTTGCACCTCTATTAGGACGACTGTCTGATAAATATGGCAGAAAACCGATCTTACTGTTTTCACTTTTAGGTGCCGCTCTTGACTACCTTTTAATGGCATGCTCAACCACACTTTGGATGCTTTATATTGGTCGCATTCTCGCAGGTATCACGGGTGCAACAGGTGCCGTATGTGCATCTGCTATGAGCGATGTGACTCCCACTAAAAATCGAACTCGCTATTTTGGTTTTTTAGGGGGGGCTTTTGGTATTGGTCTTATTATTGGTCCAATGCTGGGAGGATTATTAGGTGAAATTAGTGCACACACACCGTTTATCTTTGCAGCCCTTTCGCACTCGGTATTATTAATACTCTCTTTGTGCTTTTTCCGTGAAACACAAAAAAGAGAAACACTTGTTACAAATAGCACATCGAAGCACCAAACAGCATCAAATTCAGTTACCCGCTTTATTAAGAAAAGCCTCTATTTTTGGCTGGTAACCTATTTTATTATCCAACTTATTGGTCAAATTCCTGCCACTATCTGGGTGCTGTTTACACAATACCGCTTTGATTGGAACACAACCTCTGTCGGCATGTCCTTGGCTGCTCTGGGTGTATTACATATTTTCTTTCAAGCCGTTGTCGCCGGAAAGTTAGCGCAAAAATGGGGTGAAAAAACAACCATTATGATCAGTATGTCGATTGATATGATCGGCTGTTTATTATTAGCATGGATAAGCCAAGTTTGGGTGATCTTGCCAGCATTAATTTGCTTAGCGGCTGGAGGAATGGGGCAACCTGCTTTACAAGGTTATTTATCGAAAGCCGTCGATGATAATGCCCAAGGGAAGCTGCAAGGCACACTTGTAAGCTTAACCAATATGACGGGAATTATTGGGCCACTCTTATTTGCCATTATTTATCGTTATAGTATCGCTTATTGGGATGGCCTGTTATGGTTGATAGGATCTGTACTTTATGGCGTATTATTAATCAGCGCCTATCTTCATCAAAAACGCAATAATAGCGATCTGAATTTAGCATTATCTAAGCATAATCATTAAAAAGAGGTGCTTTACTTAAAATAGGGGATCCCGACTTCGCATCGTGTGTTATTAAATACCGCAATAAAATCGGCATCAATACAATAAGTTTCAAAATTTGCTTTTGCGATTTCTTGATCGTGTTGATAGTCCAACAAAAGAAAAAAAGACTTTATTTCTGATACATGCTCCAGACAACAATCTGAAGGAAAAAATTGAAGATCAAGACAAGCATCCATGTTTGCTTGATCTTCGATTGCCGTTATTAACATCCGTTGTTCTAACGCTATATTATCTCGATGCCATCCTTGAGCAATCCAACCCAAACTAAACGCCAGTAGTGCAATCCATGCATATAACGCTTGAGTGTTGAACATGACCTAACTCCTTAGTCATTCGAGACAAAACTGACTTTATCGATTTTTATTATGATGAAAACATGTTGCACTTTTTACTTAGTATCATCTTTTTCTTTCCCTGAAAAAAGTTGATTACCTCGTTTACGTAACCAGATTTCGACTAACTGATAACCCACAATACCGAGCGCTGAGCCGATCCCCATAACTGCGACAGAATCAATTCCAGGCCATAAAATAAGCAGTGCGCCAGCAACAACAGAAACCGCAGAGCCTAAAATAATTTTGCCGATAAACAATCTTAATGTTATTGTCTCATTCGCAACGAGCATCTTCCCTAATGCAATAAAAGCGCCCACTATCACTAATAATATCAATGTGCTGTCATATTCATCCATGAATACACCTCATCTCTGATCACTTTTTCTTTAACCGCAAAAAGAACCCTCACCTCCTAATATTTATCAGATAATCTGTAAGACTTAGTAGTAAACCACGACCCTGTGTAACTGAATAAATTCCCGATTGAGGTAACGCCAGTTCCTTTTATTTCAATTATGTGCAATATCCATTTGCAATAAACAACAGGCGATCCAGTTATATTACTACCAACTTTCTTGTTAACTTGTAATAGATATCTTCGTCTATTGTTTTTCTACCCACTCCGTCAATCAACAAAAAAATAATAAACAATAAATTCAATATGTTGCTTATCTTTGTATGATTTAACGTGAAGCTATTATCTACAAAGTTTGTATTTCAAGCTAGTGTTCTTGTTCGGTTAACATCGGTTATCAAGCCTTAACCGACCATAACCGAACTATTGATATCATTCAAAACAAATAAACTTGTTTTAAGCATCTTTAAACAACCTTAAAACAAAGATTTATATAAAAAAACAATAAATAGGCTGGTTATAATACAAATTTAAGCTAATATAGAGGGTATCTATGAGTCTTTAGTAAAGAGAAAATGATATGCGTGTCTTAACTATTTTTTGTCCTGAATGTGGTGAAAAAGCGCTTATAAAGAAAAGTAATCGTAAACACAAAGAGTTATCCGATCTCTATTGTGCTTGTCGTGATCCTGAATGCGGGCATACCTTTGTTTTAAACCTCACGTTTAGCCACACCCTTATGCCAAGTGCAAAAAACAAAGAAACATTGTTATTAGATGTCATTAAAAATCTTTCTCCAGAACAACGAGAGAAAGCACTTACACTTTTGCAAAACATATAGCCATCCCGAACAGACACGCTTTTTTTCATTTATTTTTATGATCTTGCTCCCATTCTGGCAGGTTATTTGACTAACCTATTCTTATAGAAAGATAAATGATGTAGATTCATTTTTAAGCTAAATAAAAATAATTCTTATGTTTTAAATAAAACAAACACCGCTTATTGATGCCGTGTTTGCCAATCCTCTAATCAATAATTTGTCAGCCCCCCAAACCAGAAACCCTATTTCTGATTTGAAGACGAAACACAAATTTCAAATGGAGCATTTAAGATGAAAAAGCTGATTAATCGAGTTGATGATGTGTTATCTGAACAACTACAAGGCTTTGCAAAAGCCCATCCTGAAATCAAACTTCATCCCTCCTCTTTTTATGTCACGCGAAAAGATGCTCCCGTAAAAGGTAAAGTTGCTCTATTGTCTGGCGGTGGTAGCGGGCATGAACCGATGCATGCGGGTTTTGTGGGTAAAGGAATGCTTGATGGCGCATGTCCAGGTGAAATATTTACGTCACCCACACCGGATAAAATGTATGACTGCGCCAAAGCGATTGATAGTGGTGAAGGCGTTTTAATGATCGTGAAAAATTATACGGGTGATGTGCTTAACTTTGAAACCGCAACAGAACTGCTTCATGACGATGGTATCAAAATCGCCACGGTATTAGTTGATGATGATGTGGCAGTAAAAGATAGCTTATATACCGCAGGACGCCGTGGTGTTGCTAATACTGTTTTGATAGAAAAACTACTGGGTGCAGCAGCTGAAAGAGGTGATCCTCTTGATGAACTAGTGACATTAGGTCATTACATTAATAACAATGGTTTTTCTATCGGTATTGCCTTGGAAGCCTGTACGGTGCCAGCAGCAGGAAAACCGTCGTTCACTTTACCTGAAAATGAAATGGAGTTCGGTGTAGGTATTCACGGTGAACCGGGTATTAACCGCCGTAAATTTATTTCTCTCAATGATACTGTTGATGCCATGTTTAATACCTTAATTGAAAATGGTCATTATCAACGAGTGATCCGCAATTGGGATCGTGAAAACGGCACTTGGATTGATGAAGAGCAGGAAAAACAGCCTTTAAAATCTGGCGATCGCGTCATTGTTTTAGTTAATAACCTGGGTGCTACACCACAATCTGAACTTTATGGTGTTTATAACCGTTTAACTCAATGCTGTGAAAAATTTGGCTTAACCATCGAACGTTCTTTAATTGGCGCTTATTGTACTTCACTCGATATGTCAGGGATCTCCATTACCCTACTCAAAGTGGATGATGAATTGCTCTCTTTATGGGATGCCCCAGTGAATACACCCGCAATGGTGAAATAAGTTATTCATAAAAATAAAAAGGAACAAATTATGGCATTAACTCAAGCACAAATTATTCTTTGGTTACAACAATGTGCACAGCTGTTTGAACAAAACAGCGATTATTTAACGGATTTAGATCGTGAAATTGGTGATGCCGACCACGGTTTAAATATGAACCGTGGCTTTAGAAAAGTGCAGGAAAAATTACCTGAATTTGAAGGACAAGATATTGGCACAATCCTCAAAACCACAGGCATGACATTACTCTCCAATATTGGCGGAGCAAGTGGTCCTCTATTTGGTACCTTTTTTATTCGTGCAGCCAAACCTACGGCTTCATTACAAAACCTAGAACTTAATCAACTTGTTGAAATGATAACAGAAGGTGTAGAAGGCATTGTAAGTCGAGGAAAAGCAGAACCCAATGACAAAACTATGTGTGATGTTTGGTGGCCTGTGGTTGAATCATTAAAACACGCTAATGAACAAAACCTTTCTATCAAAGAAGCCCTCACCCAAGCACAAGTTGTCGCGGAAAAAGCGGCTGAAAATACCATTCCGATGCAAGCGAGGAAAGGACGAGCAAGCTACTTAGGTGAGCGCAGTATCGGACATAAAGATCCTGGCAGTGCTTCTGTGGTACTGATGATACAAGCCCTTGCAAATAGTGTTAATGCATAACTGACCAAGCAACCAATAAAGGTCTACCATGATAAATATTGTTATTGTTTCTCATAGTAAACATCTCGCTGATGGTGTGGCAGAACTTGCCAGTCAGATGCTTAATCCAACGCATTGCCAACTTGCTGTTGCCGCAGGTGTCAATGATGAAGAGCATGCGATTGGTACGGATGCCGTTAAAATTATGACGGCAATAGAATCGCTTTCACAAGCACAATCTATTGTTGTGATGATGGATTTAGGGAGTGCAATATTAAGTGCAGAAACGGCGATTGAGTTACTTGATCCAGAACTTGCTGAGAAAGTCACCCTCTGCTCAGCGCCTTTAGTTGAAGGTACGCTTGCAGCCGTTGTGGCCGCATCTTCCGGGGCATCTCTAGAAAAAGTGATTGAGGAAGCTTCAAATTCTTTATATCCAAAGAAGATCCAACTCGGTGAAAATTTCGTTCAACCTAAAAACGATATTAATGCCCCTGTTAAAATTCACGGCAAAGAGGCAAGTTGGATAGTACGTAATCCCCATGGTTTACACGTAAGACCCGCCGCAACTTTAGTTGAGGTTCTTTCTGCTTTTCAAGCTGATTATCAATTAGTTAAAGGGGATAGACGTATTAATCCGCTCAGTTTAAATCAGCTTTCATTAATACAAATTCATCAAGGTGATGAGATAACACTCATTGCCTCGGGTGAACAAGAAGATGAGGCGATTGCGGCTTTTCTTGAACTTGCTCGAAATGGCTTTGGTGAAGAGTTACCTTCAGATTCTAATACCATTACATTAAAAGGTCATTTAACCCCAGTATCTCAAGTTAAAGCACCGGCTTTTATTTGGCATGAAATAGAACTCTCTCCCCTCGAAGATTTATCAAAACCGATTAATATTGATGCTGAAATTGGCAAATTTAATTTTGCAATAAAAAGTACACTAAAAGCACTCAAACAGAGTGCCAATAAAGCTAGCCAAAAATTAGGTGAGCATATTGGCGCTATTTTTAACGGCCATATCATGATGTTAGATGATGATGAGTTAATAACAAGCGTGATTGATCGTATCAAAGAAGAGAAAATCAGCGCCCAGCAAAGTTGGTCGGATGAAATGCAAGAAAGAACACAGTTGTATTGTGCACTTACCGATCCCTATTTACGCGCGCGTGAACTCGATCTTCGTGATCTGCGTAATCAAGTGCTTTATCATTTACAAGATAAAACTCGCCCAAGTTTTGTCCCTTCACAACCCGCTATTTTGGTCGCAAAAGAGCTTTTTCCTTCTACATTAATTCAACTAATTGATAGTCAATTGGTCGGTATTGTTTTAGCAAAAGGGGATAGTCACTCTCACAGCGCCATTATCGCGGCTGAAATGCGCTTACCTATGTTAGTTAATTTAGGTTCTGCGGTATTAAAAGTCACTGAATCCCAAAAATTAACATTAGATACCAATAAGGGCGAATTAGTGATTGAACCGATAACGCGATAAACTTCGTTTCAAATTAACCACATAAAAAAAACCCGCACAATAATGTGCGGGTAAGTCAACGAAAAACGCTATCGATAATAGGTCATTATTGACTCTTATAATTATTAGGGTATTGATAATACCAATGTCGTAGTACCGCTAAAGTTACCTAATGAAGGTGTTCCAAAGGTTTGAAGTTTCGAGGTAATATCAACAGTCATATATTGATTTTGTATTGCATTAACTTCAGTGCCAATCGATGCAGGAGAGCCATTTAAGGTTAAAAATGAGCGGATACTTCTATCTGGATTAAGATCTAAATAATGATCAACTTGTGCACTTGATATTCTGACTGGCATATCGGTATTACAAGTAAAAGAAAATTGCCGTGTCACTTCATGATTATTAACTTGTGCCACATCAAGCACGCCATGAGACAAGGTTAAATTATCACTGACAAATGCACATTTTCCTGCTGGAGGGGGGGCTATACCACAAACACCATTAGGAACAAGCTTGCCACTCCCTCCTCCTGCACTCGTTGTTAAAAAGAAGCCTATACATTCGTCTGTTTTCACCGACCCAGCATGCTGACTATAACCAACATAAGGAAAAGATAAACCACATTGATTAACCAAATAATCAACTACCGCTTTTTCATTCGGTAGATCGGCAATATTTTCACGACAACGCCAAGGCGCCCTATCGGCAACACCACCTGTGTCTTTCCCTTTATGTAGATGGTTTATTTGTATATAACACCGTGCTCTTCCAGGAAGCACTAAAGCACATGGGTTAGGGTACGTTTCAGTCGCGTGCCAATATTCCATGACAAAATGATAACGTGTTTCAGGCTTTGTAATAGAAGTAATATAAGAAAAATAGCCTGCGGCTTGCACATTAATAAGAGAACAACTCCATAACACAATGAATAACTTTAAAAGTTGCTGTATTTTTTTCATTATCTTTTACTCATATTTCAAAGAAAACACGGCAGTCGCAGAGAAGTGCCCCGGTTTAATTGATTTGTCTGCAATAGCTTTTGCTGTTGCTTGTAAATAAGCAATAAAGTTAAGCTCAAAAATGCCATTATTAGGAATATTATATAAGCTGGTGTAATCCCCTAATTTAACAGGGACACCTTCTTTAGTCGTAATTTTTATTCCTAAGTCAGGATTATTAGCGCTATCATCTAATGCTAATAAGCCAGCAAGTTCATTATGAGTTTGCCCTTCAAACTTAATTTTTACTTGCTTAGCAATAGAGATATCACACTCTGATAAAATAATTTTGAAATCCTTTTTCTCGAATTCAAAATAACTTTTATAAATATCATCCAAGCGAATTTCATCAAATACCACATTGACTTGAGCATTTTCGGGTAATACTTTACAGGGCGCGATAATTAATGAACCAAAGATATTAAGATTTTCAGCTGCAAAAACAGAAGAAGAAAATAATAAACAACCACCAATAAGACAAGCAGATAACATTGATTTATTCATTATTGGTACTCCACAAATAAAGTGCCGCCTGCAGTGAAATTACCGGGTGCCAATTCACTATTTTCTTTTTTCACTAATACTGCCCAAATTTTTTCAGGGTTATTCAAATTAACCGAGTATTTTTTATTTAAATCAATAATAGAATCGCCCATCATAAATTTTACAGCTAATTCATTAATATTGGTTCTCAGGCCATTAGGATCGAAGCTACTTTTACTTCCATCAATCGATAAATACATATTCCAGTTATTTAAATTTTCTTCACACGTAATTTGGTAATTAATTTCTCTTTTTTGGTCATAATCTTTGATTGTTTTTATCGCCACAGGACCAAAATTCACCTCAATCATATTGCCATCATTCACTTTACAAGGTGGTGGTGTTAATAAATTACCTTTAATCAGTACTTGTGCTTCATTATCTTTTGCCAAACTAAGTGAAGATGATATTGAAAATAAAAATAACATGATGAGGAATGGATAATAATGCATATTGTTTATTCCTCTGTTAATTGTAATAAACCTGCATGGTTGCAGTTGCATTAAAAGTGCCCGTTGGTAGTGCCGAGCCACTTTTTTTAACGAGTACAGCATAAAGCGCGGGGGGTGTTTCATATTTAAATTGGAACGAATTTCCCATATAAATATTGTTATCTTCAGCTTTAAAGAGCACACCTAAGTTAGTTACACTTGTTTTTAGGTAACGAGTGTCAAATCCTGCATTATCGCCTGTGAATTTTATCGACATATTGGGATTACCTGTTGTTTTACAATCCAAGGTGTAATCCATTTTTTGTTTATAATTTTCATTTTCTATTCTTGTGGTCATCACATCATTAAAATTCACTTCGATAGGTTTACCATCGTTAATCTTGCAAGGACGTGACTCTACACTCCCGCTCACCGTGACTTTTAAAAAACCAGAAACGGCCCATGCAGAAGGAGAAAGAAAACTCATACAAAAAAACAGTATTACACCTCGGAATATAAGCATAATGATTACGCCTTCTTATCTTTGATATTGGCTGAACAAATATTTCCACGGCATTGGAAAGTAAGTTCAACCAAACCGCCAAAATCATTGAGATATTCAATTGCTGGCGCTGCGCCTAAATCACCGACTTCTGTACCTAATGTACGTTGACCAAAAGGTTCAATCATCACCGCCTCAAACCCCTTAACCTCAGTATTATTTTTTCTCACTTTGGTGATAGTCAGATAATAAGGTGAAGGATTTTTCACATTGTAATGTCCGCCCTGTTTTTCAATCACAATGTCTTTTTCCATTGGATTAGCCTCTAAACGGCTAGGTACAACAATGCTCTTTGGTCGATAAAACATCTTAATTTTTGTCTGTAATGCAATTTGCAAAACATTGGGAGAATCACTACGAGGAGGAATTTCACGCACATTAAGATAATAAATACTTTCTCGATCAGTCGGTAACATATTCGTTGCTGGCAATGCTTGTATTTTTATTTGGCTTTTGTTTCCAGCTTCAATGCGTTGAACTGGCGGTGTTACCACAAAAGGAGAATTAATCTTTTCATCATGGCTATTTTCAAGCCAAGACTGTGCTAGGTAAGGTTTAGATTGATTTTCATTTTCTAAAATCATACTGACTGAGCGCTCACCTTCATTATATAAAACACGAGTTCTATCTAATGCGATAGCGGAATAAGCGGATTGAGAAAAAAGGCAAAGTGTAACAATAGCGCCCAATGTTCTTATGTTGATATATTTCATTTCATTCACCGTTGACTTAAATTTAATTACTTACAAGGAAGCAATAACATATTGCTTAAATTATTTTCTAGCACTTGAGGTAATTGAAATTGGCAAGTTTCACCATTCCACGCAAGGTCTAACGTTTCACCTGCTTTTACACCTGATAAATACACAAAACCGTCATCTGAAATAATGCCGACTTCTAATTTGTCTTTGTTATAAACACTAGCACCAAAAGGAGGATGTTTATTATTTTCCGTGGTGATCACCGCTAAAACTTTTTCACCTTCAACCACATTAAATTTGCGATAACCAATCGCTCCTTCGGTTAACGTGGCATATTGCGATGATTGAACAGCATCGGCTTTCTCAGGAAGATTATTAATATCAATTGTGATATTGCTACGAGAATAATTTTGTACGCCCATTAAAACCGCTTTACCGTGACGGTTGGTTTCAATCGGGGTGAGTCCCGTTCTAATGGGAATATCTTGAACATTATTGGTATCAACCAATATGCGTGAATTGCCCATTGAGGTCACACGGTGGAATGCACCGCCTTCTGGCGTGACGGTTATTCCGCCCATCAATTGCATTGATAAGGCACTTTGATTGCTCTCAGTATAGGTTCCACTCGTGGTAAGCTTGGCTAAATTGCCATCATAATTATAGAACCCAGAGAGATTAACTTTATTGCTATCCCAAGTTCCTGCTGAAAGATTATAAGTACTACGATCATTTAAGCGCTCATAATAGTTAACACTGTTGTTTGTATTATGACGATTAAACGATCCCGAATAACTAATATTGGCATCATTACGCTCAAGTGGCACCCCCAATGACACATACACCCCTTCATCATTGTTATAACTAGATTCCACTTTATAAGCTGACAAATTAATCGAAAGATTTTTAAAATCAGCCCAATCAAAATAACTTGAAACCGTAAAGCTGTAGTTATCTGTTGAAGGGCGATTCCAATAGGTTTGGCGAGAATAGTTTAAATAGGTATTAATATTATAATTAGGGAACGCCGTACCAAATACCGCAGTATAAAGTTCTTTACCACTATCGATCTCAAGTCCTCGATAACGCCCATCTAAAAACTGCGTCATACTTAAGTAATCACGTTGAGAAAAGCGATAACCTGCAAACGTTATCTGACTATTTATTTCATCAAATTGTTTTGAATAGGTCACATTATAAGACGTACCAGATAAGGTTTTATCATCAAAGTTACTGCCCATTTCAGCGCGTGAAGCGGAAATATTAAAAGAGAGCACCCCAAATGGGGCCAAGTCTTGCCCTAAACCTAAAGCGATATTTTGATATTCCGTTGATGCCAATAATCCACCATAAAGCGTGGTGTTATTCGCCGCCCCCCATGAAAATGATCCTAATGAAAATGCGGGACCTTCTGTATCATGTTCATTTTTAGTGGGTTTACCCATTACCAATTTGTATAAAAACTGTCCTGGTCGAGTCAGTGTTCCTAAACGTGAGGTTTCCATTTTAAATCGTTGAACAGAGCCGTCTTGTTCTTCAATAGAAACATCTAAGGTACCGCCCCCGAATGTATTGACATCTTGAATACGAAACGGCCCTGGAGTGACTTCATTTTGGTAAACAATACGCCCATCTTGGCGAACAACTACCGTAGCATTTGTTCTCGCCACGCCAGCTATCTCCGGTGCGTAGCCTTGTAAGCGAGGTGGGATCATTGCATTATCGCTTTCTAAAGAAGCGCCCAAATAACGGAAACTATCAAAAAGTTCAGAGGATAAATATTGTTCACCTAACGTAAGTTTTGCACCTAAAGAACGAATAGCACGAAAGACATAAAGCTGATTCCAGCGCCATGATTTCTCATCACTATTTAAATTCCCGCCAGACGCTTGCCAGTCAGAACGAAAACGCCATGCCCCCATATTAATGCCCATAATACCGGTAATATTGGTGCCAGTTTCGGTGCCTTTACCATTATGTTCATAGCGAATTAGACGGTTATTCATATTGTAATCAACAAAAAAACCAGCAATGCCATCATCCCAACGAGAAGGCGGATCCCAACTCGGATCTTGATACTCCATAAAGGCTTGAGGAATACTGATATTGAGAATGCCGGTATAGAGATCACCTACTGCATTCATATTAGGAACTGAACGGAAATCAAGACACTGAATATTATTCGTTGTTAGCCAAGTGACTTTTTTTTCCCATTCAGGCTTTAAACCCAAAAGAGGATAAACATCTGGAGTAATACAAGGAATAGAGAGTTCTGCGTTGTAATCTGGTGCAAAAAAGAGTATCGGTTCTTCGTTTCTTACTCTTTGTTTATTAACGTCTGTGACCAATAAATGAGAGCCAGGCTGAATATAGTTTGCATAAGAAAATTTTGTAAAATCGGTATTTTCAATACCTTTATCTGTTAAGAAGTCGGTATTAAAATCGACTGCTTCTTCTGCAGAAACAGGTAACGAAAAAGGGAAAAAGAATAAAAGCATTACTTTTGTGATCGTATTTATTTTCATGCTTTTCATTTTGCTATGCCATCCTCAGCATTATTAACAGAAGATAATATTGATGAGATGCATGGCGCCTAGACGCCACACATCTTATTAAATAAAAAACAACAATTATTCGTAAATAACTTTGAAGTTAGCTACTGTGTCGAAAGAACCCGTTGTTGCTTTCTTATCATCTGCCTCATTACCTTTCACATAAGCGGCGAATTGCAGAGTAGTAACAGAACCATCACCATTACTTAAAGCATGACCTGTTGCTGGGAAACCTTGACCAAAAGTGATTGGGTTATTACCACGGTCAGTGATAACAATACCTGCGTTTTGCACTTTGCCACCTAGACCCAGTAATTCACCCGTATAACCGTCAAAACCACTTACAGTTGCGCCCGTAAATGACACTTTTGCAGTTTTATAAGTGTCAGTTGAACAGTTTTTCAGGACAATATCGAAGTTCTCGCTATTTGAGCGATATTTATCGCTAGTCAGTTCATGCAATGCGATTTCACCAAATTTAACGGTTTGATCTAAACTTTTATCATCGATTGAACATGGAACATCATTAATAAAGCCAGTAAAACGCACTTTACCTTCACTACTTTCCACTGGATCAGCAGCTAAAGTAGGAGCAGCAACAACTAAAGATAACGCAACACCTAAAGCTAATTTAGTAAATTTCATAAAATTTCCTTTATACACAATAAAGATATTGATATTTCTTGGTTTCTGACTAAATAAGCGATAGGTAATACAACCTCACCGCTTTTTTACAATTTAAAATTCACTGTTCCATTAATATTGATTTATAAAAATCAAATAGGGGATATCCTACAAATGCGTCCTTTGCATTCATATTAAAATTAATTTATGGAATAAATTAATCATATTCACTTTTTAACGTCATATTTAAATGTTTTAGAAATTAAATTCCTTAATTAATAAAAACATCTTAATTGGACATATAAATAAGTAATAAAATTTAATCAGAAAGTAAGAATAAAAAATTAAAGCAAAGAAACGATTTAAATATTATTTCCTCACTTGTTTTGCAATAAAATACTCGCAAAAGGTGTAAGTTAAGTCAAAAGTCAAAAAATGATATTATTAGTAACAATCCATGATAGTTACTAAATAAAACAATTCATTAAATGAGTAACTTAAGTATTTAAACCTAAAATTAAAGGTATGTTAGATATTATTACTTAATAAAAAATAAAATTGTCATCATTAACACTTACAATGAGTAATAAAAATACAAAAACCAAGAAACCACTATTTCTTAGCTTTTTATATCAAAAAATAGTTTAATATAAATATCTTCATCTTTTTAAATAAACAAACACAACATATATACAAAACCACTTAGGATTTATCTCAATTAAAACTTTATATTATATTTTATTAATTAATTAAAAATTAGATTATCTAATTATGACAAAAATGTTTAAATATCATTTTTTCTATTCTTAATAAGAACTAAAATAAATCATAAATAAAGAGTCAAATAAGTTCATTTATATTTTCCCATACTTAAAAATGACACATTCAATTAACAATGATAAAAACACTGTTTTATTTTCTTAATTTACTGATAACAAATAGCTTTATATTATTAATTTTAAAATTAACTTTATGGTATTTTATCCCTACTCTTCATAATCATTTTAAATAAACTATTTCTACTGTTTATTTAATAGTTTTTCTAATGATTACTCTTTTTAAGAACATCTCAATGTTATTTACTGACTCAAGAAAAAGAATTTTAAGCTGATATTGTTATGAGTGCTAATTTTGTGATGGTAAAATAAACAAAGAGCGGGGAATAAAAAATAAGACATCAGAAAAAGTGAGCTAAAAAACTGTGAAAAAGCGCCAAGTATGGCGCTTCTTGGTTATTAAACAACACGTAAATTAAACTTTGGGTTTATAACTTTCTTTATCAAGATCGTGTTTTTTCATTCGTAAATACAGCTTCTTACGAGGAATACCCAAATAATCCGCTACGTCACTCACTCGCCCCGCAAATAAATATAAGGCATCTTCAATTAATCGACGCTCATACTCATCTACCAGATTATCCAAAGGGCCTTCTGGTGGAATAATGGCGCGATGTTGTTCACTATCCACCATTTTTACAATACCGACTGCATAGAGTTCGGCAACATTTCGTAACTCACGAATATTACCCGGCCAATCGTAGCGCTTTAAAATATCGAGGTAATTACGATCAATCTTGGGTACTGCAATACCAAGACGCTGTGCGCTTTGTCGTAAGAAAGCTCTAAATAACGGAATAATATCGGGGCGTCTTGCACTTAATGGAGGCAGTGAAAAAGTGATTTGCGAAAAATAGTAATAGAATTCAGGAATTAATCGACCTTCTGTTACTAACTGCTGGGTATTGTTTTCTAAAATCGCAATCGTTCTAAAATGGCGTTTTCCTTGGCGTTCCATATCAAGCAGATAAGAGCTTAACCAGCGTTGTGCTTCTGATGATAAATCATAAGGGGAACGTAAAATCAGTGTTCCGACTTCATCCGCCTCAATTTGAGCAATCACTTGTTTGATATCCGATAGATTCTGACAATCGACTGTTTGGATCGCTTTATCACTGTGCGGGCTTAATTCATGCAATAATTGAGCAAGTAGATGACGCCCTGTTCCCATCTCCCCCTCTATCATTAAATCTTTATCGATATCGGCAATTTGTTGTACTTGTTCTCTGATCGCAGTGATTTGCGCACTGTCTCCCACTAATCGCTCTTGTGTGGTGCTTATTACCGCATTTCTAAGTGAGAGAATAGATTGACGCTCTTTATGTGCTTTCGCCACTAACGCTAAAAAAACAGGGGGATTAATGGGTTTCTCAATAAAATCATAAGCGCCTTTTTTTACCGCTTCCACCGCTAACGGTATATCGCCATGCCCCGTGATCATGATAACCGGAATACGAGCGTCAATGTCTTTAATGCGCTCTAATACCTCCATGCCATTCATTGCTGGCATATAAATATCAAGCACAACAGCCCCCTGCCATTCTGGTGTTAAAAGGCTTAATGCTTTTTCTGGAGAGTCGGTTACTCTAGCAACCATCCCCGCAAGATTGAGTAAATGACGATAAGATTCAAGAATATCTTCATCGTCATCAATTAATAAAACGTCGATATCAGGCATGTGTGATTGTGTCATCTGTAAACTCCAAAACAACCATGGCGCCACCCTTTAATGTAGAAGCCAAGTAAATTTCATAACCAAACCGTTGCATAATTGAACGGCAAATGGATAACCCTAACCCAAGCCCCACATCTTTTGTGGTTGTAAATGGGGTAAATAGTTTTGGTAAAACCTCTGAATTGAATCCTTTTCCACTGTCGGCAATCGCCACTAATTTTCGTTTGGGATCAACAGATAAAAGATCAATGGTGATCTGACTTTCCCCCCCACCCGCAATGGCATCCATTGCATTAACAAACAAATTAACCAAAACTTGCTCAATTTGTGTTGGGTCTGCACAAATGGTTAATTCATCAGGAATATTATTCGTAATAATGCACTGCTCTCGTTTAGAGCGAGACTCCACCAGCACCATCGCACTATCGACCAACTCTTTTAATGGTGCTGAAACAAAGCTAATTTCAGACGGCGATTTACGTGAAAAATTACGCAATGCCGTAATGATCCGATTCATTCGTGCACACAGCTTTTCAATACGTTCGATAGAATCAGGTAATTGATCATACTTTCCCATCTGTATGGTCAGTTTTGCACTGTATAGATAGGTGTTGATTGCAGAGAGTGGTTGATTAAGCTCATGTGCAAGGCTTGTCATCGCCTGCCCAACAACCGCCATTTTAGCCGCTTGTACTAACTCTTCTTGGGTCTGAATTAAATGTTTTTGTGCTTGCTCACGGCGCAACATTTCTTCATTTAATTGTTGGTTTTTATCCTGTAAATCTTGTGTTTTTAATGCCACCATTTGTTGAAGCTCTAATCGGCTTAACTCTTGGCGCGTAATATCGGTGATAGTCACAATATATTTGTGTTCATCTTTATGTGGATATTCTCGAATATTAAATTGTAAGAAATGGGGTTCACCCGCTTTTACCATTCGAATAATACATTCACTCTGCCCTAAACGATAAAGCTGACTGGTTGAGCTAAATTGCGCTTTAAGCATTGTGCTCGCCTCACCACTAAACAGTAGCCAAAGTGGCTTATTACTTTGCTCTTTTCCTGTTCCTAGTAGCGTTGCTGCACTTGGATTAACGGTTTCCATTCTGCCATCGTGGTGACAGGTAATTAAACTCGCATCGGTATTATTAATAAGATTTAACGCATTACTGGCTTCCACTTCTTTCATTTGACGCCAAAATCGACGAAGCCGTCGACTTAACAGACCAATTTCATCTTGCCCTTCAATCAGTACAGGCTCTGTTAAATGACCTTTGGCAACATGCGCTAAGTCATCACTGAGTTTATTCAATCTGGCGATAAGTCTTCTATCAATCAAGATTTTCATCACAATAATACTCAGCAATAGTGACGCAATAATGATAACAACAATAACAATCTTCCCCGTAGCCATAAGCTTACGGGTATTATCATTAAGCTTATTGAGTGCTTCACTTGTAGCAAAAACATTGCCTCTTACGGCATTATCAAACTGTGATAATTTTTCATTCAGTTCAGGGGTTAATGCTTTGAGCTTTTTCTCGTTATCGACATCATCAATCAGTGTTTGATAGATATCACCGTCATAACGAGTGATCGCAATAATCTCTTGTAATACTTGGCGGTGAGCAATCGTCGATGGATAACTTTTTAGCTTCTGATTTAAGGCGATGATTTCGTCAATTTTAACGCTGATATAATGAAAAGCGACATCAATATCACGACTATAACGTTGGTGAGCAATCTCTTCGACTAAACTAATTAACTCATTTTCTGTGGTAAATAACTCTTGTAGTAACGTAGATTCTAATAATAGCTGTAAGCTGTTTTCCTGTACGTTTTTCTCATTGATCATTTGGCTAACATGCCACTCAATTTCATTCAGTAGCGGTTTAATATCTTCACCAACGGCGTCATGCATCCATGCCAATTGCCCTAATAATTGTGCAAGGCGGTTTTCTAGTTCGCGCCGTTTATCCAATAACATATCTTGTTGATTAATAAGCTCTGTTAGCTCATCAACAAGTTGAGTATAAAAAGCACGCTGTGGTTTTTGTTCAATAGGAAATTCACGCAAATTATCGAGTAACTGATGAATTTCCTGCTGCTGTTGCTCTGAGACTGATTTTCGCTGTGTCTGCTCTCGCTCTTTTAATAGCATTTGTAAATTGGTGCTATAACGTTCCATATTATAGCTGGTGGTTAACATCGGTAGCGATCCTCCTACTGACGCATTAATTTGTGTCGCCAGTTTTCCCCACATAAAAAAGATAACCACACCAATTAATAAGGTGAGTAAAGAACTAAAGATAAACGCCATATACAGGCGTCTACCTAGTTTGCCAAATTGTTTAGGCACTAATAATTTCATCCGTAATACCTTTCATAAAAACAGCGCTTCCTGCTGTATATTTGAACCACAAGGCGGTTAGGGTGATTTTGTCTCTTTCAATAAAACTAATGCTTGTTCCAACCTTTCAGCTTCTAATGTACGCCATTGATACAGCACAGCGAGTGCTTGATCAGAGTATTCCCGCTGATCCGCTTCCTTCATAAATAAGGCTTGTAATGTCGGTGAATTAGCCTCTTTTTCACTAATAAGTACCGAGCTTGCTATTTTTCTCGCTTTACTAATCGCAGAAATACGTTCTGGCGTTTTATTTTCCTGTCTTTCTGCTTCGTGAATATCATTCCAAACTTGGCGCATTAACGGAAAATTATGGGTGATCATTTGATCAAATAATGCATTAACGACTTCACTACGACGATAAGCCTCATTGCTGTTTAAAATAAATTCCGTGTTATTAGCAAGTTCATCGTTATTACGTAAGATTGCTTTGCTTAATGGGATCTTTGCCATATCACTTTTATAGATGATCTCTTGTCCTTCATCCGATAAAAGAAAGGCGATAAATTTGGCGGCGGTGTCTCTTTTACTGCTTTCGGCAACAATAGCGACATAAGCGGGTAAAATAATCGACTTATCAAAATAGCTAAATTCGACAAAATCAAATCGCTTTTGATGGTTAAAAGCGTAGTTATCGATAATGGGTCCAGCGCCGACAATGCCTCTGGCGATAGCATCACTGACACGAGAACTCCGTGCCGAAATTGAAGAAAGGTTACCACTGGTTTCGAGTAGGATCTGCCATCCACGCTCCCAGCCGTACTCTTGTAGCACATTTTCCACCATCAATTGCATCGTGCCAGAGTTTGCCGGAGTGGTCATGGTTAAGTGCCCTTGGTAAATCGGATCACTTAAATCAACCCAGCTTTTAGGTGCTGGAATACCCAGCTTTTGTAGGTATTGCGTATTACTCATAATGCCAATACCAGAATAGCCAACAGTGGTTATTTTATCGTTTAATATATCACTATGGCGTGTTAGCCATTTCGGCGTTTCGTAATTTACGGGTAATCGCGCGAGTAACCCTTCTCTGTCTAGATGATGAAAAAAGTTAGCCGATGACGACATCACAATATCAACTGGCTGTGTGGGGTATTGTTTCATCATCCGTGTTGCAATCGCGACGCGACGATAAACCACTTGCACTTTAGTGTCTGGATAACGAGCACTAAAGGCCTCTGTAAGTGGTCGCATTGGTGTATCTGAAAGTGTCGTCAGTATAACAAGTGGCTGCTCATCACTACGCACAGGTGTGATAAACAGCCAACTAAACAATAAACAGACGAGGCTTAATACTATTTTTATTCTCATGACATACCCCTGGTTTTGTTTTGAATAAACATAAAAATGTGTCGAACTTCAAACTTCTGATATTTAGCAATATTTATTATTTTGAACTAATGAGTCCTTAATGACCCATTTACAACAATGATATGACGATATCTTCACTCATTTTTAAACCAACACCTAATAGCAATGTTACAAATTTGACTCACCGATTCAGCAGAATGTGTCATCGATGACTCAAATTCTCTCTTTTGCACCAAGATGACCTAAATGAATAGCATCAGCTCTGAAAACTAAAATCAGCTTCAGACATGAATAATATTCGGAGTCATCTCTATGCTAAGTTTCTTTAAAACCAGAAAGGATCTGCCGCTAATAGAAGCGTCAAGCGAAAAGATCCGCGCAATATATAAAAAGCACCAATGGCAGGTCTTCTTTGGTCTTGTTCTTGGTTATGCCATGTTCTATGTGGTTCGTATGGCACTCGGTGTGGTGAAAAAACCGATGCTGGATGCAGGTATCGTAACCACCGCTGAACTCGGTTTAATGGGTTCTGCGTTCTTCTTTACCTACGCATTTGGTAAGTTCTCTAACGGCTTCTTGTCAGATTATGCCAATATTGGACGCTTTATGTCCATCTCGTTAATTGCCTCTTCCTTTGTTTGTATCTTCATGGGAATGTCAACGGCGAGCCTGTTCTTTATCCTGTTATGGGGTATTAACGGTTGGTTCCAATCTGTAGGTTCTGCACCTTCTTGCGTCTCTATCTTCCAATGGTTCTCACCAAAACAACGCGGTACGGTTTATTCCATCTGGGGTGGCTCGCGTAATATCGGTGAAGCAATCACATGGGTATTAACCGCGACCATAGTGAGCTTCTTCGGCTGGCGTGCTGGTTTTATCGGTGCAGGTATCGCAGGTATTGCTGCAGGTATCATCTTACTGATGATTTTAAAAGACCGTCCTCGTACTTATGGCTTACCTGATCCAGCAACCGCGTATGGCGAAGAGTCAGAAGCAGTTAAATCAAGTGATCCTAAAGAAACACGTCGTGCTCAGTTATTCGTATTAAAACAACCCACAGTGTGGATCATCGCAGCAGCATGTGCGGCGATGTATATCTCTCGCTATGCGATCAGTTCATGGGCTGTTCTATACCTACAAGGTTCAAAAGGTTACTCGCTGATTGATGCTGGCTTTGCCATGTCTACTTACCCAATCGCAGGTTTCTTCGGTGCAATCTTAGCGGGTATGGCTTCAGACAAACTGTTTAACGCTAACCGCCATATTCCAACACTGATTTACGGTATCGCCAACATTGCAGGTTTTGCACTGATGTTCTGGGGTCCACAAAGCCGTGTTATGGATGCAATTGCATTAAGTATGGTTGGTTTTGCAATGGGTGGTCTGGTTGTGTTCTTAGCAGGTTTAACCGCTTGTGACCTAATGCCGAAAAACGCAGTAGGCGCAGTAAAAGGCTTTATCGGACTGTTTGCTTATATTGCAGCATCAGCACAAGAACTGATTTCCGCCTCACTGATTAAAGTCACTCAAGTTGGTGATGTCACTAACTACGACTTCACCACCGTACAGTATTTCTGGATAGGTTCTGCCATCGTTTCCATGATTTTAGCGACGCTAGTCTGGAATGCGAAAAAAGTTACCATGGATTAATGAATTAATTAAGTTGTCATCAAGGGATACCGTTGGGTATCCCTCTTTAAAAAGAGAATGTCATTATGCGTAAGACAAAAATTGTTGCGACTCTTGGCCCAGCTAGCTGTTCAGAGCAGATGATTGAAAAGCTGATTATGGCAGGTGCTAACGTATTTCGTTTAAACTTTTCACACGGCACTCGCGAACAGCATCAAGCCACTGCCGCAACTATCCGTCAGGTCGCAGAAAAACATCGTGTATTTATCGGGATCTTAGCAGACCTGCAAGGCCCTAAAATTCGTATCGCTAACTTTAAAAATGATTCAATTCAATTAAAACAAGGCGATAACTTTATTCTAAATGCAGATTTAGACAGCACATTAGGCGACGAACAACAAGTTGGTTTGGACTATCCACAACTTGTTCAAGAAGTCACACCAGGGAATATTTTGTTACTTGATGATGGCAATATTCAATTACAAGTCAGCGCCGTCAATAATAATCAAATAGAGACCGTCGTTACTGTTGGTGGAAAACTCTCTAACCGTAAAGGCATTAACTTACTCGGTGGTGGTTTATCTGCTCCTGCATTAACAGACAAAGATAAACAAGACATACACACAGCAGCCGCTATTCAAGCAGATTACATCGCCGTTTCATTTCCACGTAATGGTGCGGATATTGAATATGCCCGTGGTTTAGTGATTGCCGCGGGAAGTGACGCCAAAATCGTTGCTAAAGTTGAACGTGCAGAAGTCGTTTCTTGTGAAGAAAACATGGATGACATCATTAAAGCCTCTGATGTCATTATGGTAGCGCGAGGCGATTTAGCCGTAGAAATTGGTGATGCCAGCTTACCGGGTGCACAAAAACAACTGATTGCACGCTGTCGCGCATTAGGTTGCCCTGTGATCACCGCAACTCAAATGATGGAATCAATGATTGAAAGCCCGATGCCAACCCGTGCAGAAGTCATGGATATTGCGAATGCGGTGGGTGATGGGACAGATGCCGTGATGCTATCAGCTGAAACAGCAGCGGGGAAATATCCTGTGGAAGCCGTTATTGCAATGGCTCGCGTAGCTGAAGGGGCTGAGCGTTCTTTTGCCGCGAATGTTGAAAATCCATGGCAATCGCCATCTTACTATTCACAAACAGGTCGTTGGATTGCACTCGCTGCTGCGACAACAGCTTTCCATGACGACAAGCATTTAAGTGTTGCGGCATTAACAGAAAATGGCAAATCAGTGACCTTATTGTCACGCTTTATGCCAAACAATAACGTATATGCATTAACAGATAATCCCGCACTTGCCGGTCAATTAACTGTATTACGTGGTGTAACGCCGGTCGCTTATCAACGTCAAAACAATAATGACTGCGATGAAAGTATCATGCAAAAACTGCAGACTGAAGGATTATTAACAGACATGAATTCACTCTTGATCACCCGTTTATCAACCTTTGAGAAAACCGGTGAAAGCGATTGTTGTCATCTTGTTCCTGTAAAACAGGTTGAAGTGGCAACGGCTTGAGTGTCTTCCATCAAGGAGCTTATGAGAGAGGCAACCTGAAGTAAATAACAAGAAAAAGAGCACACCAAATCATTTTAGCCACAAGGACTGTGGCTATTTTTATCTCTACTTATTATCGCAAGGATAGGCATCTTTTAATGCTAAAATATAAATTAACTCCAACGGCGTCTCTTTTTGTTTACTTTTCACGTCAGGATTTTTATCTAAATAAGCATCAATATGCTTAACCATAAAATCACTGTTTTGTTCCACTTTTTTAGGTGGGCAATAAAGTGGTTTAAAATCATGACTTTCATTCTCTAATCTTACTGACACCGCATAAAAATTAAATCCATTGGCAATACCATTAAGATAAGCTTGTGTCACGGACTCTAATTGCTTATTAGCAGGATTATCTTGAGTAAGCAATTGTTTAACTTGAAGATAAGCACTCAGCGTTATCGCTTGTGAATACAGTGGGAATAGCAATAGCATCCCGATTAACCCTTTTAATAACATTCCTTTTTTCATGCTGATTTCTCTTTGGTTCAATAGATATTGATTTCATTCTAATCGGTTTATTGCATTAAAAAAATACGCCATGAATATATGCAATGAAGATCTTTTAGAGGATCACATTGTATAAACCAAACTCATCAAATTGTGATCGCAAACTCATTTAGGATGGTTTCTAAACTAATTGATCGCTTTATACTTTACAAAGTAAATAAAACGGTGCATAACTATCAATCACAGACGATTTTATATAAAAAAAACATCTTTTAGTTTTGTTTCTAAACAAATGGAGTAGTAACGTGACACCGAACGTACCCAATACATTACGGCAAATGAATGCCTCGCTTGTATTAAATGTCATTCGTCATCAAGGTCCTTTGTCACGGGCTCAGATAGCCAAAATTAGCGGAATTACAAAAGCGACGGTGTCTGAAATTATTAACGATCTCCTTGAAGAAAAAATCGTTTATGAAAGCGGTGTCAGTTCACCCGCAGGACAAGGTAGAAAAGGTATTTTAGTGAACTTCGATCCTCAACACAGTTTAGGTGTCAGTATTGATTTAGGTGGAACCAAAATAGCTTATGCGGTTTTTAACTTAAATGCCGAATTGTTGTATGAGTATCAAGAACCTACCTTTGATACTGACGATCGTGAGCACTTTATTACGCAATTTGCACAAAGTATTGAAAATGTGATCGAAAAAAGCGGCGTAGACCGTCAAAAGATCAACGTTATCGGTGTCGCCACACCAGGGATCATCGATATCAAAAATGGCGTTGTGCTAGAAGGTTCTCCTAATTTACCTCAATGGGATAACTTACCTTTGGCACAACAGCTGACAGAAAAACTCAATGTACCCGTAGTACTAGAAAATGATATTCGCGCAGCACTTGTGGGTGAAATGTGGAAAGGCCGCTGTCGCCATACGCACAGCTGTGCACTAATTGGTATCGGCACAGGGTTAGGCTCCGCCTTGCTGATGGATGGAAAAATTATCCGCGGCGCAAACAATGCAGCCGGTGAAATCGGCTATATGATGTTTGCTCGTGATCATCTTTTTCGTAATTGGCGCAATAAAGGGTGCTTTGAGAGTTTCTGCTCTGGCTCAGGTTTAAGTGAGCGTATGGCGAGCTTACGAGGGGAAAATCTTAGTGCGATTGAGATTATTCAAGCTTCCCTACATGGCGATCCACTTGCTCAATCTTTAGTTGAGGAAATGGCAGATTATCTTGCTATCGGCATTATGAATTTAGTCGCCATTGCAAATCTGGAAAAAGTGGTATTAACAGGCGGGATCACCCGTTCTGCTGACACCTTTTTACCACGTGTTCAGGCAAATCTAGATAGACATTTATTTGCTAACACCAAAGTGAATATCGAGCTTTCTGAATTATGGGAAAAAGGCCCGCTTTATGGCATTGCCATTCTTGCCTTAGCCACGGCTTACCCTTCAATTCAATTTATGCCCGAGATCCAATTGAGATAACCCTAATAAAAAAGTCGTTAAACGAGATGGGAGTGACTCATGGCAGGAATACATCTTCACCCACATGATATTTTAGACGAAGGCATGCCCGCTATTCTTCAGCGCCTTGACGGTATGAAGCATGTTGAGCATTTATTTGTCGAAATTAATACTATTTTTGAACGTAACCCTTATCCTATTGGCGATCTGCCTCATAATCCTATTCATAATGTAGTTATGGGAACAGGTACACTGCATATCAATACTCATACTGATTTTCCTCGTCTGAGCCAACGTGTTGATCCCTCTATTTTAGCGGGCGCAGATCCGCTAATGACGATAAAAAAAGCCACTGACGGTGGAAAATATAAAGTCATTCCCTGGGCTAATATTCTTAATGGCGATTTTATCGGTGATGTGGAAAATAATCAGGTTGTCGATTTTAAAGGCCGTCCACAATCACATTGGCTCTGTCCTAATGCCCCTGATGTTGCTCAATTATGGCAAAAGACATTCACAGCATTAAAACAACATTATGGTTATGACACCTTTTTAATTGACCGAATTCGTTTTCCTGATTGGGCGGGTCAAGAAGTCAATCCTGCAGGATTATTTACCTGTTTTTGCCCTCATTGTGAAAAGAAAATGGGACAACAAGGCTTACCCGTTAATGAAATCAAGCATCGCCTTGCTGCTTTAGCTGATTCATTAAAACAAGGGGATTTTGAAACGCCTGTTACAGCATTAAAAGAAGAACCGCTGTTAAAAGCATGGCAACGCTTTCGCCAACAAAGTGTGACTCAATTAGTTGAAAAATTACTGTCTGATGCCAAACAAACGGCGGGGGGGATTACGTTATGGCTTGATCTATGGCCACCCGCTTATAGTTGGATCTTAGGTCAAAATTATCATGAATTAACGCGTTATTCTTCAACACTCAAACATTTCCCTTACCATAAATTAGGGGGAGGTGCAGATGTTCAAGGATTAATTAATCATTTTGCCCATGATAGCGAAAGCCAAGAGCGCGCATTTACTGCGTTCAAACGCTTATTTGAATTACCTTATGATATTTCATACGAAACCTTTAAACAGCAAGGGTTTCCTATTCACTTTGTTGCAGAACAAAATAATAAAGTTCGCCAGCTTTCACAGCCAAATACCTTTATTTATAGCGGCATTCAAATGTGGAATTTACCCGCATCTCAATTGATTGAAGCCGTTATTGCCGCAGAACAGAGTGCTTGTAATGACTTGCTTTATTATTGTTATGGATGGGCGACTCAAGAATTATTTGATGCGATTGGTGAACACAATACACCTAATAATAACACTTATAACAACAACACAATTACAGAATAATACACCGCGGAAAATCAGGAACAAATTATGGCTAAACAACAAAAGTGGAAAGTTTTTTTTCTTCTGTTTGTCACGATGTTTTTACTCGGTGGCATTCAGAATACAAAAGGTCTTATTCTCGAACAAGTTCAACATGATATTTCATTAAATATGAGTCAAGTTGGCTCATTAATTACCTTTTTTCAAATCGGTTTTTTAGTCGCCAGTTTATTAACGGGCTATTTTACCGATAAGAAAGGGTTAAAAGTCATGATGTTTATTGGTTCATTAATGATGGCCGTTGGTTTAACAGGCACTAGCCTTGCTTTTAACGTGATGCTGTTTTTTGGCTTTTACCTGGTCATTGGTTTAGGGATTGGCTCAATGCTGGTCTCTATCGTTACTGTTATTCCGACTTTCTATAAAGAAAAAGCGGGAATGATGTTTAACGTCTCTAACGCCATGTTTGGTGTAGGGATGATTGTCACCCCACTTATTTTACAATATCTATTCTCACACTCTATTTCATGGCGTACTTTTTATGTTGGTGTTGCCGTTATTGTTGCTGTGATTATTTTAGTATTAAGCACCTTAAAAATCGAAAATAGCGCGCAAGTCGATATGAAATTCAGTGACTTTTTAGAGTTACTGACACAAAAATCACTGTTACTTGTTATTTTATTTATCACTTTATATGTGGCTGCCGAAGCCGCGTTTTTAAACTTCTTCCCTATTTTCTATACCTCTATGGATATTGGGAATATGAGTAATGCGCAAAAAGCAGAAACTGCCGCTTATGTCATTTCTAGTTTTGCTTTCTTATTTACTATCGGCCGCTTTATTGGTGGCTTTATTAACCTTGCATTGGGTGACCGCAAAACATTAATTTTATTTTCTCTATTCTCACTGATTGCCATTATTGTTAGTCGTATCTTTGTGCAAGATGTTGTTTATCTGTTTATGGTGTTTGGTTTTGCATTATCAGTTCTATTTCCAACAGCCGCAGCTGTTGCTACAAAATTAACTAGCAAAAGTGGCTCAGTAATGGGACTTATTTATGTTGCTTCAGGATTGGGCGGGGCTTTAGCCGGTTCGTTAATCGGTCAGGTTTCAGAAAGCTATAATGTTTCTGTTGGCTTTAACCTTATTATCGTATTCGTCGCCCTTTTCTTTATCATTTCTCTGTTTATTAGAGAACAAAAACAATAACAACGATCTATTATGCCTCTGAAGTTTTCCCCCTCTTTATGAGGGGGTTTTTATTTCTATCGTGATATCTTCACAATATATTTTCGCTTTTACACTGTTGATTTTTTCGCCACCGCCCTAATAATAGTATCGATATTCACTGTTAAAATAGGAGAATATAATGGCGAGTGGATGGGCTAATGATAGTGCGGTTCAAGAGCAAATAGATGCCACCATTAATGATGCAATTGCAAGAGCTCGCAATCAAATGACGCAAGGTGAAAGTGCAGAATTTTGTGATGAATGCGGCGAAGCGATCCCTCCAGCTCGGCAAAAAGCCGTTCCTGGTGTACGTTATTGTTTAAATTGCCAAGAGGCATTTGATAAAAAAAACAATACGTTTAGCGGGTATAATCGTCGTGGTAGTAAAGATAGTCAACTCAGATAAACTGTAACTATTATCATATAAAACAAAAACTGTACCTTAATATGTATTTTCCCTACTAAAGTACAGTTTGTTTTATTTAACTAATCCATGAATTGATTAAATTTTTACGGCTTTTTTCGAGCTCAGATTTTGACTCAATTCAGTTAAAATCTTCATAAAATTATCAATATGTGCACGCTCTGTATTTGGGTTCATAAATACCGCTTTTTCACCAGGAAGATAAATATAGCGGTTATTTTTTGCATATTTAGAACAAGCAATAGAATCAACCCAGTTAGTAAATAACCCTTCTCTACCACGCTGTAAGAAAAGTTTTCTATGCCATTGGGTATTATGAACCATAAAATCATATGCTTCTTTATCAGTAGAACATGTTAGTTCTAAGTCAAAAGCAACGTTAGGATCTTTGACTAAATTAGGATCATACAGTTTAAAACCAACACTTGGTCCTTGGTTTTGCGGCACGATCACTTTCGCATTCCCCATTTCCAACAACTGATGACGCATATAGTTCGCATTTTGCAAACAGTGAGCAATAATCGTTTGGTAACCCTCAATCCCCATATAATGCATTGCAGAATAAGCACCAAAAATGCCTACACCACTACGAGTACATTCAATTGTAGATTGTAAGTGAGTCTGCCCTTCTAACTCATGCTCAAAGTAGGTGAAGTTTTCAGGATCGTTTTCAAGTGCGACAAAGTCATTACCGTTTTTCACCAACACTAAACTTGAGGTATAAGGTACATAACCCCATTTGTGGAAATCGATAGTGATGGAGTCAGCATATTTCAGATGTTTGAATTTCTCAACATTCTGGCGTAACCCTTCTAAAGTGACATCATTAATTGCCAGTGGGTTAGTGCTAAAATCATATTCTAAGAAGAAAATGATCGGCCAACCAACAGCTGCGTCAACGTGTACGTGTGGCTTAACTGTGATCTCGAACTCTTCACATAAACGGTCACGTAACTCACAAACACCTTTCACATCATCGACACCAAAGGTATCTGTTGTTCCCGTGGTTAACATAATCGTTGGCACTTTACACTTAACTGTAAAGCACGCCCTTAATTCACGCTCTAGGTGCTCTAAATTAATGGTGTTATCTTCAGACACTTTAATACGGATGGTTTTGTTATCAACATCAACGCCTAATAAGGCAAGATTAGTCATATTGGAGTAGTGACCACCTTGAGAATTAATGATGCGATAATCTTGATCCGCTGCCATACCTAAATGCTTAGAATTAGGCATTGATTTGCGTAAACCAAATAGATAACCATATAAATTACACATAGTGCCACCTTGAGTGAACACACCAGATGCAATTTCAGGATCATAGCCAACCAATTTAGCGACTTTTTTAATCGTCACTTTTTCTAACGCATCAGCAACACCAGAATATTCACAATACACCATATTAGGATTGCCCATTAACCCTAACATTGAACCATAAACACCAGGATCACTCGGCATTGCAATCACGTTTTCAACCGCTAATGGGTTTTCCCAGTTTTTACACAGTGTCGACACTAACATCAGTAATTCATTAGGATCGTTTTCTGGGTAATTTATGTTGTGTTGGATTTGCGTATCCGCCATTAAACGATCGAATAGCTGTTGCCCGTTTGAGTAACGTTGTAATTGGTCATTATCGTTAGCTGTTGTTTTTCTAAACTGTGTGATCGATTGGATTGTTTTATCCTGAAATATCGGCCAATACTTCGGATCTCGGCTGAAAAAGTGAGCAATAACGTCGTGGTATTTCTTCTCAAATTCGGCATTAAGAACGTTAGCAGAAGATAAACCTAATAAATCTTGATTTTTCACTATATTCTCCAAATAGAAACCGACAAATGTTTAAATTGATTGCATAGCAATACTATACATTTTCTAATTAAATGAGTGAGTGCTTCAAGCGATCGCATCGTTTCTATTGGAAACCACATAAAACAAAATATTTCATTTAATATCAATACAATATAAATATTCGGAAAGTTAAATTTACAGATGTTATTATTTTATTTATATACTTATGTGACTAATATCACAGTAGAAATAACGTTATAAAAAAAATAATCACCCTCAATACTATTAACTATTTGAAATATAATCAAAATATAATAATAACACGCTAACCAACTGATATTACTAAACTCTTTGTTTTATTAATTGAATTAATCTGTTATTTCCACAATTGGTGCAGTAAAAATTACATTTAATTTAATTACAACGAGCAAAATCAAACGAAATCACTATGATTTTTTTCATATTTAGTAAATTAATTCTAATTTTAACTATTATTAGGTACAAAATATTGGATAAGATTGGATTTATATATGGTTTCAAGTGAAAAAATAAACAAGGAAATTATCATAGTCAATTATTCTAGTAATGCCGTAAATATTAGTTAAACCCAAAATTAGTCACATGACTAAACAATCAGAATATTTACTCTACATATTTCGTATTCTTTGCCGATACTTAAGATAATAGAGTGGGTAATTAACGGAGAACACAATATGAAAGCATATATCGCTGTTGCTGCTGTATTCATATTATTATCCGCAAGTGTCCATGCTGAAGAATTTACCTGCCAACTTGAAAATGGTAAGTATGTCAGCGTATTCGTTGAACATGGAAAGCCGCCTGTTTATCGCTATGGCACACTCGCTAAAACAGAGATAACACTGCCAGTACCTCAGCAACCCAATAATAATGTCTTTTATGGGCATCAGATGTTTGTTGCAGGAGCATCAAGCTATATTCGTTTTAAGAATGGAAACTATAGCTATGTCGTTTATGACGGTGAAGGGCGAGGCTGGAATTTTAACGGTGTCATTGTTTATAAAGACAATAACATTATCAGTAAGAAAGAGTGTAAAGAGCCATTAATACCAAGCCTGAATAATATCAAAAAGTATGCCATCAAAATGGATCCTTATTTAGAAACGTATATTTATGCTCCATAGTTTCTTACTAGATTAATTAGGCATAAAAAAACCCAATTTAACAATTGGGTTTTTATTCTTTTTAAGCAACAAAATGTATTGATTAGTCTTCTAATAACAGAACCGATTCTAATGCAATTTCAATCATTTCATTGAAGGTAGTTTGACGCTCTTCTGCTGTGGTCTGAGTCCCTTTTTTGATGTGGTCAGAGACAGTACAGATAGTCAGTGCTCTTGCGCCGTATTCAGCTGCAACACCATAGATACCTGCGGCTTCCATTTCAACACCTAGAATGCCGTATTTTTCCATGACATCAAACATTTCTGGATCAGGGGAGTAGAACAGATCAGCAGAGAAGATGTTACCAACGCGAACTTTAATATCTTTCGCTTTTGCTGCATCAACTGCATTTTGAACTAATTGATAATCAGCGATAGCGGCGAAATCTTGGTCTTTGAAACGCAGGCGGTTAACTTTAGAGTCAGTACATGCACCCATACCGATAACAACGTCACGCAGTTCAACATCGGGTAATACAGCACCACATGAGCCTACGCGGATGATAACTTTCACGCCGAAATCTGTAATTAATTCTTTCGCGTAAATTGAGCAGGAAGGAATACCCATACCATGGCCCATTACAGAAACTTTACGGCCTTTATACGTACCTGTAAAACCTAACATACCACGAACATTGTTTACTTGACGAACGTCTTGTAAAAAAGTTTCAGCGATGTATTTAGCACGAAGCGGGTCGCCCGGCATTAAAACGACATCAGCAAAATCGCCCATTTCTGCGTTAATATGAGGGGTAGCCATAATTCTTCCTTTTAATTGATCTTTTTACTATTTAAATATAATTCGGTAGGCATATTGCTATACCTACCGAAGTAAAATTAAAACATTGCTTTACCATAATCGACTGGTGATAAGCCAAAGTATTTAACAACCGTCTGGCCAATATCAGCGAAGGTTTCACGATGACCTAATGAACCTGGTTTAACTTTCGGACCATAAACAAGAACAGGAATGTGCTCACGAGTATGGTCAGAACCTGGCCAAGTTGGGTCACAACCGTGGTCTGCAGTTAAGATAAGAATGTCATCTTCTTTTACCAGCGCCATTAATTCAGGTAAACGACGGTCAAATAACTCAAGAGCTTCACCATAGCCCACAACATCACGACGGTGGCCGTAAGAGGAGTCAAAGTCAACAAAGTTGGTGAATACAATTGTGTTGTCACCTGCGAGTTTCATTTCTTCAAGTGTCGCATCAAACAGAGCATCAATACCCGTTGCTTTCACTTTCTTAGTGATACCTACGTTTGCGTAGATGTCAGCAATTTTACCGATAGAAACAACGTGGCCTTGTTTTTCATCAACCAGTTTTTTCAACATTGTTGGTGCTGGTGGTTCAACCGCTAAATCATGACGGTTACCTGTACGAGCGAAGTTACCCGGTTTGTCACCGATAAATGGACGTGCAATAACACGACCGATGTTGTAATCGCCTTTATTTAGTTCATCACGAGCAATTTCACACAGCTCATATAATTTATCTAAACCGTAAGTTTCTTCATGACAAGCAATTTGGAATACAGAGTCAGCAGAGGTATAGAAAATCGGTTTACCGGTTTTCATATGCTCTTCACCCAATTCATCCAAAATCACCGTACCAGATGCATGGCAATTGCCTAAGTATCCAGGTAATTTTGCACGTTTAACGATGTTATCTAACAGCGCTTGTGGGAATGAGTTTTTCAGTTCTTTGAAGTATCCCCAATCAAACAGAACAGGAACACCTGCGATTTCCCAGTGGCCTGACGGAGTATCTTTACCAGAAGAGATTTCACTCGCGTAGCCATAAGCACCGATAATTTCTGCATTTTTATCTAAACCAATAGGGAATTTACCTGTTGATTCTTCTGCTGCTTTACCTAGGCCTAAGCGGCAAAGATTAGGTAAATGAAGAGGTCCTTTACGACCATCTCTATCTGCTTTACCTTCAGCAAACGCTTGTGCGATATGCCCTAAAGTGTCTGAACCTTGGTCACCGAATTTCTCCGCATCACCAGCAGCACCGATACCGAAGGAATCTAATACCATGATATGTACACGTTTCATAATTCTCTCTCCTGTGTCATTCTCCGTAGACTACGGATATGTCACTTATAAATCATAATTGAGTTCTTATTCGCTGATTTGGCGGTACACCATTGGGGAAGCTTCGCGTTTGCTATCACCAATTACCATCGCTTTACGGACTTCAGCCGCAGCTTCTTGCCATGATTTTTCACTGTTAGCATGGATCATTGCTAAAGGTGTGTCTGTATTGATCTCAGCACCAAGCGCTACGATATCGCTTAAGCCCACACTGTAATCAATAGCATCTGTTGCTTTACGACGACCACCACCTAATGTCACAACTGACATACCTAATGCACGCGTATCCATTTCTGTGATGAATCCTGTTTTCTCAGCGAATACAGGTTTACTTAATACCGCAGTTGGCAGGTATTTATTGTAGTTTTCAACAAAATCAGTTGGGCCTTTCTGTGCAGCAACCATACGACCAAAGACTTCTGCTGCTTTGCCGTTATCCAACACATCTTGTAGTTTTTGACGGGCTTGTTGACGATCTTCCGCTAAGCGGCCTGATACTAACATTTCAACACACAGCGCCATAGTGACTTCAAATAGACGTGGATTACGATATTCACCTGTTAAAAATTGAACAGCTTCACGAACTTCAACCGCATTACCTGCACTAGAAGCTAATACTTCATTCATATCCGTTAATAGTGCAGTTGTTTGACAACCAGCGCCATTTGCTACTTGAACAATTGACTCAGCCAGCTCTTCAGATTTTTGATAAGTCGGCATAAAGGCACCCGAGCCAACTTTAACGTCCATCACTAATGCATCTAAGCCTTCAGCTAATTTTTTACCTAAAATAGACGCGGTGATAAGTGGGATTGAATCAACTGTAGCAGTAATATCACGGGTAGCATAAAAGCGTTTGTCAGCAGGTGCTAATGAATTAGTTTGTCCGATAATGGCAACGCCAACATTACGAATAATGTCGCGGAATTTTTCATCATCAGGGAAAATATCAAAGCCTGGAATTGCTTCAAGTTTATCTAATGTTCCCCCTGTGTGACCTAATCCACGACCCGAGATCATAGGAACATAACCACCACAAGCCGCAACCATTGGCCCTAACATCAGTGAAGTGACATCACCCACACCACCAGTAGAGTGTTTATCAACAATTGGGCCATTTAAATTTAGGCTTTTCCAATTCAGCACTGTACCGGAATCACGCATCGCTAATGTCAAAGCAACACGCTCTGGCATTGTCATGTCGTGGAAATAAATAGTCATTGCTAATGCAGCAATTTGACCTTCAGAAACAGTATTATCTCTGACGCCATTAATGAAAAAACGAATTTCTTCCTCAGTTAAAGGATGACCATCACGCTTTTTACGAATAATTTCTTGGGCAAGAAACACTGCAACCTCCTGGTTTTATAGCATTGGTAACGCCCACAATAATGAAAAGTGGGCGTCTTTCACGAATGGATTAGTAACCACTAGACGATTTTTGTTCGCCATGACCTAATGTGGCTAATAAATTACCTAACAAGCTTGACGCACCAAAGCGGAAGTGACGGGCATCAACCCAGTTGTCACCCATAATGCGCTTAGCTAATGCAAGGTATTGAGCTGCTTCTTCCGCGGTACGTACACCACCCGCTGGTTTGAAGCCAACCTCTTTGCCAACACCCATATCGTGGATCACTTGGATCATTAACTCAGCGCTTTCCAGAGTTGCATTTACAGGGACTTTACCTGTGGAAGTTTTAATAAAATCAGCACCTGCTTTGATTGAAATTTCAGATGCTTTGCGGATAAGCGCGGGATCTTTCAGCTCACCCGTTTCAATAATGACTTTCAGTAAAGAACCTGCTTCTGCACAAGCTTCTTTACATGCTTTAACGATATCAAAACCAATTTGCTCATTACCTGCCATAAATGCACGGTAAGGGAAAACTACGTCAACCTCATCTGCGCCATAAGCTAATGCCGCGTTAGTTTCGGCTAATGCGATATCTAAATCATCATTACCATGAGGGAAGTTAGTTACGGTTGCGATACGAACGTCTGGAGTACCCTGCTCGCGTAACACTTTACGTGCTAACGGAATAAAACGTGGGTAGATACAAATAGCGGCTGTATTGCCTTCTGGGCTTTTAGCCTGATGACATAATGCAGTCACTTTTGCATCAGTGTCATCATCATTTAATGTTGTTAAATCCATCAAAGACAGCGCAAGACGCGCTGCAGCGGTTAAATCTGTCATAAAACTCTCCAACGATGTTTCTCAAGCCCTTTTGGGCGTACGCTTAAGGTTAGCGATTAAATTTGTTGGCGAGCGGACTTGGTTCCTTGAAGATGTTGTTGTAACTTGCACTACAACGACAGCTGAGCTCCCTCTCACCGCACTATGCTCACTTCGGCGACCCGTCATTGAGCCTTCGCCATTCCATGAAGTTTCAGCACATCTTATTTGAACACGCTAAGGAACAATTAGATGTGCTTTACGTCACACTAATTAAATGTAACTTGCAAGCAATGACATAAAAATGTGATAAAAATCACAATTTGGTCATTTTCTGGTTTAATGTTACTCGAATAGCGTTTCTAAGTCGTCTTTATAACGTAAAAAAGTGTGATAAATATGAAATGATATCACTATTGACTCTATTCAATACAAATTGTGAAATTTCTTACACAATAAAAGTAGTTAACATTACAGCAGAAAACAAACAGAAAAGAGCAGACAGGTAAAATACCTATCTGCTCTTTATAATCAAAATCAATTATGCAGCAACAACAGCCATTGCGGTTAATGCAAAGAAGAAACCTGCGATTGTTGCACTCATTAAGTTAGAAAGCGTACCCGCTAGCACCGCTTTCATTCCTAAACGCGCCACATCTTTACGACGGTTTGGTGCCATTCCACCTAAACCACCTAGCAATACAGCAACAGAAGAGAGGTTAGCAAAACCACACAGTGCAAAGGAGATGATTATCTTCGTTTGCTCTGATAGTACCATTAGCCCTGAACCCGCAACAATTGCGTCTTCTTTTAGGTATTTACTAAATTCAGAGTAAGCATAGAATTCATTGATAACAATTTTTTGTCCAATAAATGAACCTGCGATGGTCGCTTCACTCCAAGGTACGCCAATAAGGAAAGCAATTGGTGCAAAGATCCAACCTAACACTAACTCTAATGAGAAGTTTTCATAGCCAAACCAGCCACCAATTCCACCAAGAATACCATTAACTAATGCAATCAATGCAACGAAAGCAAGTAGCATGGCACCAACGTTAAGGGCAAGCTGTAAACCTGAAGAGGCACCCGCAGCCGCAGCATCGATAATATTGGCAGGTTTTTCTTCATCCGCCATTTTATCAAGGGCATCTTTTTGATCATCTGGCGTTTCTGTTTCAGGGATCAACAATTTAGCAAAGAGTAACCCCCCCGGAGCAGCCATAAAAGAGGCAGTGATCAGATACTCTAATGGCACGCCCATACTTGCATATCCAGCAAGAACAGAACCCGCAACAGAAGCAAGACCACCACACATAACAGCAAAGAGTTCTGAGGTTGTCATTCTTGCAATATAAGGACGAACAACAAGCGGTGCTTCGGTTTGTCCAACAAAAATATTTGCCGTTGCAGACATAGATTCTGTTCGTGATGTACCAAGTACTTTTTGTAAGCCACCACCGAGAATTTTAATGACTATTTGCATAATGCCAAGGTAATACAGCACGGCAATGAGTGAAGAGAAGAATACGATAACAGGTAGTACGCGTAGGGCGAATACAAACCCTCCCCCGCCAAACAATTCGAACATTTTATCTGATACTAGGCCTGCAAATAGGAAGCTCATCCCATTATTGCCATAATCAATAACATTCTTAACACCATCAGAAATCGCAAGAAGCACCTCGCGACCACCGTCGGAATAAAGAACAAATGCACCTAAGCCAATCTGAATAAGGAATGCGCCACCAACTGTACGTAGTCTAATTGCACGTCGATTGCTGGAAAACAGAATGGCTATCAAGATTAATGTTGCCATTCCGACCAAGCTCATAATGAGTTGCATTGAAGGATCCCTGTTCACATAAAAATTTAATGGATTATCAATAATGCCCTTGCCAGAGCTTATTGACTCTTTTTTGCCGGATAATTATACCTAGTCTGAGAAAAGAACCCTCAATATCCATCACAAATAGAGTCTGAAAAAAGTAACACAAAAGTCACAAATGAGAAGTTGATCACACAAATAAGAAAGAAAGCGCATTTGTTGGATAGGCTAATTAGAAAAAAGACGCTTGGGATGAATAAACCGTATTTTCAATCTTAAATCGAGAGAATAAACGAACACCCTATTCATATTAATAAGATTAAAATAAGGGGTTTTTCATCTTTAGGTGAATCCCATTTTGATTCAATCACTAAGTAATAGTGTTGACTAGGTAATAGTGTTGAGCCCAAATAATTGTAGGCTATTAAGATAGAGTTGCTCTGCTATCGCCTCAGGTGATCCTTGACGTAGCTCACAGAGTTGGGAAAAAATGTTCTGAATTCGTTCAGGGCGATTAGGTTTACCTTGAAAACCATTCACTGGCATATCAGGTGCATCTGTTTCTAATAATAAATATTCTAGTGGTAACGAAGCAATTGCGCGGCGAGTTTTTTGTGCGCGTTCATAAGTAATAGTGCCACCAACGCCAATAAAATAGCCTTGCTGAATAAACTTTTCTGCCTGTTGTTGACTTCCTGCAAAACCATGAATAACCCCTTTGCGAGGCACATCATAACGGCGTAAAAGCGCACTTAACTTATCGTGGGTTTTACGTGAATGTAGGATCACGGGTAAATCACATTCAATCGCGAGTTTAAGCTGTGCAATTAAAAATGCCTCTTGCTTCTCAGACTGAGGGTTATCCATATAGCTATCAAGCCCTATTTCTCCGATAGCTACACAACGAGAAGTTGATTTTAATTTCTGTTCTAATTCCAATAGATGCTGTTCAGTGTGCTCTTCAATATATAAAGGGTGTAAACCCAATGCACAATATAATTGATGGTGATTGTTGGCGAGCTCTGCAACAACATCAAAATTCCAACGTGCAACGGCGGGAATAATGATTTTTTCAACATGAGCCTGACGCGCTAGCGACAAACTGTTGACAATATCATCATAAAAAACCGGAAAATCAAAATGGCAGTGAGTATCAATAAATTTATTCATTCTGAATTTGTCTCACGTCAGGATGTACGCTTCGAGTTCCTTGTTGAATAATAGAAGCCTTCTCCGCTTTATCAGCCTTAGCTTCTTGTTCAAACAAACTAAAGACTTTTTTATCGTGTTGTTTGAATTTTTTCTTAGAAAAGTGTTGACCTATTGTCGCCAGAAAATAGCGGCCACAACGTCTACCTACATGATAATCATGATTTAATGCATTTAAACGACTTCCTAATGCACTAGATTGCAATGTCGTTGGTGGATATATTTCAATAACAACAACATCTTCTGGAGGAGATTGGATAAATTTAATGGTCTCAGTATAGGTTTGGATATGTACTTGAGCCATCGCCATAAAGCGCTGTAAACGGCTATTTTCGAACCATTTCCCCATACGTTCAACCCATTCGGTTGTGTATTGATATTCAGAAGGTACGGTACGAATAACAACAATAGTACGGCAACCACGCCGATAAGCTTCTCTCACAGGAATAGCATCACTAATGCCACCATCATGATAAACAACATCATGAAATAAGACACCATTACGATAAAAAGCAGGAATAGCACTGGATGCTTTAATTATATCAAGCCAAGTTGGTTCATCAGGTTGAAAATAATTGGCCTGAAAATTATCAGAACGACTCGCCACCATATAAAATTCGCGCCCCGTATCAAAACGGCGTAGTGCTGTTGGCATATCAAGAGGCATTTCTTTTGCTGTCGTGTCTATATACCAATCAAGATCGAGTAAATTGCCACCACGGACAAAGCGGATAGGATTAAAGAATTGATTATTGGTTGTATAGCGATTGATAATTTTGCGTGCATATCCACGCTGACCACAGGCAAAAGCAGATAAATTTTGCGCCCCCGCAGACACCCCAAGTAACATATCAAAGGGATCAAATTCTGAACGCATAAACTCATCAAGGACACCCGCAGTAAAAATCCCACGCTGGCCTCCGCCTTCACACACTAAAGCAACTTTACCTTGTGGCAGTGAGGATTGAAATTCGAGTGCCGTAATATTATTTAATGTGACAGGTATATACTTCCCCATAATGTCTCCTTTATACAACTTATCAAAGGATACCCGCACATTTTTTTAACGTCATTACTTTTATATATTAATACAAATAATTTAAATAATATTTTCTTTGAATATAAAAGAAAATCATGTTTATGATTTAATATTTACATCTGAGTCTACGCCTTTAACACCTTCAATTTTTTCAATGAGTTGTAAGATTTTTTCTTCTTGTGCTTTACTATCGACAAAGCCTGAAAGAAAGACATGTCCAAACTCAGTACGAATAGAAATATTCTCACTATCAATATCTTGCATTGGCGATAGCGTATCTTTAATTTTATTAGAAATAGAAGTATCACTTAAATTGTGACCTGTATTTATTCCACTATTATTAATTTCGCTATACCACGATGTTTCAGCTGATACGCCCATACTAACAAAAGCTAAACCCATCGACATGGCTAACGCTAATTTTAGCGTTTTATATTGTTTCATTGCTCTCCCCCGCATCACAATACTTGTGATAGGAAATGTGTGTTTTAATATCTGTATTTTTATGAAGCACTACAAAATTTTAACAATCTAAGCTATTACATTAATAAGCTGTTGTAGTTAAATAAAGCAAAAAATAACAAATAAAGACTAATCCTAATTATTTTATTCTAATTATAACCGATAAAACTATAAAAAAACTTACATATATTTATAAATAAGTATAAAAACGAGCATAATGTTAACAGAAAAAAAAGAGGTTAATTCCAAATGAAGAAGGGCTTTTTGGCAGGATATTAGTGATATACAAAGTAAATTTAACAAAGAAAAACGAAGAAACAAAAAAGGCTATATTAAAAATATATAGCCTTTTCATTAAGTTAAATACTCTAAGTAATTCAAGCTACAACTGTAAGTATGCCAACACTCTTACTCTAAAAGCTACACCTTGAAGCAGAAGAGTAGATACTCTAAATAATTCAAGATGTAGCTAGGCGACAAGCGAATAAGTCGCTAGGAGCATACATCAGTATGTGACTAGTGCGAATGAACGCCGTCAACAACGCTACACCTTGAAGCAGAAGAGTAGATACTCTAAATAATTCAAGATGTAGCTAGGCGACAAGTGAATGAGTCGCTAGGAGCATACATCAGTATGTGACTAGTGCGAATGAACGCCGTCAACAACGCTACAACTTGAAGCAGAAGAGTAGATACTCTAAATAATTCAAGATGTAGCTAGGCGACAAGTGAATGAGTCGCTAGGAGCATACATCAGTATGTGACTAGTGCGAATGAACGCCGTCAACAACGCTACAACTTGAAGTATGACGAGTATCAGTGTTCACGCGTCTGATGAAACTCAACATCAGGATAACGCTCACGTGTTAAATTCAAGTTGACCATCGTTGGTGCGATATAAGTTAAGTTATCACCACCATCGAGTGCCAAGTTTTGTTCATTTTTACGTTTAAACTCTTCGAGTTTTTTCTCGTTATTACATTCAACCCAGCGTGCTGTTGAAACGTTAACGGATTCATAAATCGCTTCAACGTTATATTCACTCTTAAGTCTTGCAACAACCACATCAAACTGAAGTACACCGACAGCACCGACGATTAAATCATTATTTGCCAGTGGTCTAAAGACCTGTACAGCGCCTTCTTCTGATAACTGTACCAATCCTTTAAGTAGCTGTTTCTGTTTTAACGGATCACGTAAACGAATACGGCGGAATAACTCAGGGGCAAAGTTTGGAATACCGGTAAACTTCAGGATCTCACCTTGGGTAAAGGTATCACCAATTTGAATTGTACCGTGGTTATGAAGACCGATAATATCCCCAGGATATGCGTGTTCAACATGAGAACGATCGCCCGCCATAAAGGTTAATGCATCAGAAATCACCACATCTTTTTTGATTCGAACTTGATGCAGTTTCATGCCTTTATCATACATACCTGATACAACGCGTAAGAATGCAACACGGTCACGGTGTTTAGGATCCATATTGGCTTGGATCTTAAAGACGAAACCAGTGAATGTCTCTTCAGAAGCGGTCACTTCACGCATATCTGTTTGACGAGGCATTGGTGCTGGTGCCCATTTTACAAGGCCATCAAGCATATGGTTAACACCAAAATTACCTAATGCAGTACCAAAGAACACGGGGGTTAATTCACCCGCTAAAAATGCCTCATGATCAAATTCATGGGAGGCACCTAATACTAACTCTAATTCATCACGTAGTTGACTTGCTAAATCATCACCAATAGCTTCATCAAGCTCTGGATTATCTAGCCCTTTGATAACGCGAGAATTTTGAATAGTATGACCTTGACCTGTTTGATAAAGATACGTTTCATCTTTCAGAATGTGATAAACCCCTTTGAAGAGTTTTCCGCAACCAATAGGCCACGTAACAGGGCTACACGCAATTTTTAATTCTGTTTCAACTTCATCCATGAGTTCCATTGGATCACGGATATCACGGTCAAGTTTATTCATAAAAGTCAGAATTGGAGTATCACGTAAACGCGTTACTTCCATTAACTTACGAGTACGATCTTCGACCCCTTTAGAGGAGTCAATTACCATTAAACAGCAGTCAACCGCGGTTAAAGTACGATAAGTATCTTCAGAGAAATCTTCGTGCCCTGGGGTATCTAATAAGTTCACTAAGCAATCTGCATAAGGGAACTGCATCACTGAGGTTGTAATAGAAATACCACGTTGTTTTTCCATTTCCATCCAGTCAGATTTTGCATGCTGATTTGAACCACGACCTTTTACGGTTCCTGCACGTTGAATGGCTTGTCCGAATAACAACACTTTTTCAGTGATGGTTGTTTTACCCGCATCGGGGTGGGAAATAATGGCAAAAGTTCTACGACGAGCAACTTCTTGCTGAAAAATAGGATTAGACATCAATGGTGATCTTCTGGTTGATAGACGAGAGAATGTAAGACACTGATATATTGCTATAAATAATAATTAAAGTGACTATAAAGACATTCAACCCGTAAGTTAATCGTAATTGGCGCTTATTTTCGCCTATCTTGTCTGTATAAACAATCAATGGTTACTATTTTATCTACTTGAGAGAGTGATGCCTAGTGTTTGAAAAAATTAATCACGCCTATTGCCTTATAGATAGAGCAGCCTTGTTTTCATTGATACTCTCAATACCTATGTTTGCTAAACATTTCACAAGCTGCTTTTATGAGCTATCAATAAAGTAAAGAGTTAGCCTCTTTATTTTCGGTTAAAATCTAGAGAGACATAAAGAGCTAAATAAATACATCTCTATTTACATTTAATTTTGTCTATATTTAGAGACAAGTCACTTTATTTAAAACAAAAAATAATACTCAATTTACTTATTTTAAATACCATTCACCTTTTTAACACCGTTATAATCACCTAATGTTTTAAAATTAGACGATGACAAAAGTGAAATTACCTTGATGAATTTACATTAAGTAAGAATAAAGATAAATTTAAAACAAAAATAATAAAAAACAAAACATTTACACATCGAATAAAATAAAAAACGCCCAACAGAAGGCGTTTTAAATTTAACTTAAATAAAGATTTAATTAGAAAGAAATAGGATAAGCCATGATAATCGCATCCTCATTCCCTGTCTTTGTGGGGTAATAGTTTTTTCGTTTTGAAACAAAATTAAATCCTATGGATTCATAGAGATTGAACGCTTTTTCATTAGATTCTCGCACCTCTAACCACAAGGTGGTTATATTTTTTTTCTCAAGTGTTTCAATCAGTTCTAATAAAAGTGCTTTACCGTAACCTTTCCCTTGATAATCAGGATGAATGGCAATATTAAAAAGTGTTGCCTCATCTAATATTAATTGCGTAATTGCGAAACCTACAATAATATTATCAATGCAAATTTTTAGATTAAAATAATGACTACCTTGGTTACTATAAAATGTTTCTTCACTCCAAGGGAATGAATGACTTAATTTTTCAATTTGCCATGCTAATGGTAAATCAGCAGGGTTTAAGAGTGAAATGGTCTTCATATTGAGAGATTTGTTTCCAAAGATCGCGTTTTGCATCAGCATCAAAATATAACTGATGTAATGAAGGGCTTCTCAGAGAAATATATTCAGAGGGAAGTATGAGATCAGTGCCTAATAACCAGCAGGGAAGATCAAATGATTCTGTGAGCATGCTCACATCATCTGTTGTAATACAATAGATTTCGTCTTTATCTATCCCCATGGCGCTAAAAATATCAGAGAAAAGCCCGTTATTTAGATCAACGGTATCATCAGTAATGATAAGTAAACGTGTTGTATCCGGAAATTGAACAGAATGCTCGCCTTTTAACACAGCAGGCTTACGAAGTACCCACTGACGAATTCCAAGTTGGGATAACATTCTGTCTTTACGGCTCATTATGCTTACCTATCAAGTGTAGAACAACGGTACATAGTATCAGAGGGCATAAACTACGCCAATAAATAGCGTCGGTTTCTTTATATCTGATATCATGCGTCTTATGTTTTTTAAGGAGTAATAATCATAATGTCCTCACTGTCCCCTGCTAGCGAAGTTATTCTTCGTCACCTAGATCATTTCGCAGACAGGCATGTACTTATTGCAGGTGATCTTCAAGATACTTTCGCAGCGCAAATTCAGGCGAAAAGTGTCAGAGCATATACAAACCAATATCACCAGTGGCTACCATTACTAAAATCAATGGGTGATAATGCACTCTTTGGTTTAGTTGCAGATCAATCCTTTGTGAAATATTGCAATACCTTGATCTATTTTTGGCCTAAAAATAAAAATGAAGCCACTTTCCAACTGCGTAGCCTTTGCTCTAACTTACAAGTGGGTACTGAAATCTTTATCGTCGGTGAAAACCGTAGCGGTGTAAAAAGTGCCACAGAATTAATGAACGGTATCGCTAAACTTAAAAAAATAGATTCAGCGCGCCGTTGTAGCCTATTTTTTGGTACTCAAACATATCAAACCCTATTTGATCGTAATAACTGGTGGCAAACTTATCGCCATGATGATCTGACTGTAATGGCTTTACCCGGTGTCTTTAGTCAAAATGCATTAGATGATGGTAGTCGTTTATTACTATCAACGTTTGACGATGCAATGGTTGGGGATTTACTGGATATGGCATGTGGTTGTGGTGTTCTTGCCACTGTACTTGGCAAGAAAAACCCAATGTTAAAACTCACACTGTGTGATGTGAATGCAGCGGCAATTTCTTCTAGTATCGCCACCTTAAACGTGAATGAATTAGAAGGTCGCGTCATTGCAAGTAATGTCTATTCAGCCGTTGAAGAAACTTATGATTGGATAATCTCAAACCCCCCTTTCCATGATGGTTTAGGGACAAGCTATGCCGCCGCTGAAGATATCATTCGCCTTGCCCCAAATTATCTGAAAAAAGGGGGTAAATTACGCATTGTAGCGAATTCATTTATCCCTTACCCGGATATACTGGATCATGTATTTGGTTCTCATGAAGTGCTTGCATCAACAGGTAAATTCAAAGTTTACCAAGCAACCAAGAAAGAGTAATCACAAGCCCTGTTATTTATAACGGGGCTTTATTTTTAGGGAAGGTTTTAAGTCATCATTCAAGGTATTTTATTTTTCATCTCCAGAATAATTTATTGAAAAAATAATTGACGCTAAAAATAAAAAGCATAAAATCCGCTTCCTGTCTGAATGCGAGAGTGGCGGAATTGGTAGACGCGCTAGCTTCAGGTGTTAGTGTTCTTACGGACGTGGGGGTTCAAGTCCCCCTTTTCGCACCAAACAGACAATGTATAGAAATTAATTGAGTAAGACTGCGAGGATGGCGGAATTGGTAGACGCGCTAGCTTCAGGTGTTAGTGTTCTTACGGATGTGGGGGTTCAAGTCCCCCTCTTCGCACCACTCAATCACTCTTCTTTTTTTCCTGTAATAACATCTCGTCGATGACTTGCTAAATATTCTATTCTCTATCCATGATACGCAACCACCAGTGTCATCAAACTGTAGGTTAATACAACACCTGCGGGGATCATTACCCACATCTGTAATTTCTTATGGAATAGCATCAAGGTTGATAACAGCATTGAAACGACTAAAACCAGCGTAAAGGCGGATGTTCCTACAATAGAATGTGTGAGTACGGTTACTAAAGAAGAAACCGCTAACATTTCCCATAAACTAATGCGAGATGTCCAAGATGTCACTGAAGATATACGTGTTGGTTTAGCCATAATAACCTACCACTAATGATAATGATTTTCATTATTATATATAACACCTATATCAAATCAACTTATATAAAGAAAAAAACTTGTTTTATATCCTTATTTTTTAAATGGTTATGTCTCTCTTTTAATAGAAGAAATAAAAATGCCCTATCATGTTTCCACGATAAGGCAATTAATTTTATTATGTTATTGTTATAGGCAATAACCGAAATTAAGCGTTATTTGGCTCAATAAAATGAAAGACTAAATGAATATCTTCAGGCTCTCTTTCATAAAGTTCAGGATCAGGTGTATCAATTAAACGACACCCTAAATGCTGATAAAAATTTACGCTATTTTCAGAAGGTGTTGATGAAATATATAACCCATCAGCTCCTTTTTGCTTCGCATATTCCACACAATAATCAAATAATATTCGTGCTAAACCTTGCCCACGTTGCTGATGGCTGACATGTAAAAAAGAGAGTTGAAGTAAAGTGCCATTTTGACCTCGTTTTTGCGGATCAACACTCGCAGCTGCAACTAGTTGACCTTGTTCAAAAACGCCCCAAAAAGGCGCACCTCGGTCAAAACTTTCGAGTAAAACAGGCGTATAGTGTTCTGCTTCACCTTCTGGCCAACCTTTCATATCAAAGCGTTGCGCTGTTAAAAGCAACGTTCCTTCTTTTAAGACATATAGCTTTTCAATAAGCTCAGTTCGATCAATTTCCCATACTTGTGGAATTTCATTTCGTGTTAATTGACGAATAATATATTTCATAATTAAAGATTAACCTGTTCTGATGATGATTCACTTCGTTCTAGTGCGTGATAAGCCACAGCACAGAACAAGGAATTCAACCGTTTCATATCACCAAGCAAACTGGTATGCAGAGAACTGGTTTCAATACTTTGCATATTATGCAAATGAAGACGTTCAACATGTGCAAACGAGTAACGCTGATTGAGTAAACGGAAACGATGTTTTGCTCGACGTAATTTACGAGCATGTTCCATGTTGCCGGAAACAAATACCGACATCGCCAGATTCAGATTACTTTGCAGACGCTCAAGGAGTGTCTGTAATTCACGACGTCCTTCCTCCGATAAAAATAAGTGGTGATTTAAACCTTTGCTCACCACTTCAGCTGACATACGCGCAATAATAGCGGATGATTGTTGTAAATTCATCGCTGTATCAATAATTTCAGCCCAACGTCGGGAATCTTCAGTTCCTAGATCATGCTGTTGAATTTGAGCCATATACAATTTAATGCTGCTGTGAAGTAATTCCACCTCTTCTTCTAGCTGGCTAATTTCCCTTTTTTGCTGACGATCGCCTTCCATTAATGCAGTAAAACGTTGCAGCATTTGTTCTATTACATCACCTAATCGTAGTGACTCTCTAACCGCATTAGCAATCGCCAATGAAGGCGTATCAATAGCTGATTGATCTAAATAACGCGGCGCCATTTCAGATCCCGTCACAGGTAATTCAGGAATAAGTCGCTGACATAATTTTGCCATTATGCCTACAAAAGGGATCATCAAAATACAGCGAGCAAGATTATAAATAACATGAAAATAGATAACGACTTCAGCGGGTGAAAATCCATATTGCTGAATTTTATTTGCAATGAGGGTTATCCAAGGTAAAACCAATAAAGCGCCAATTAATTTAAAAAATAAGCTTCCTAACACCACTTGACGCGAAACAACACTTTGCCCTCGGCTACTCATTAAGGCGAGTAATCCACTCCCAATATTAGAACCAATCACAATGCATAGGCTGATATACAAAGGCATTAGCCCTGTTGCACTCAATGTCGCAGTTAATAACACTGCCGCAAGACTTGAGTAGCTTACCATCGCAAATAAAGCACCAACGAGAAGAGCTAAAATGGTATCTCCACTTAATGAAGTAAAGATAGCTTGTACCGCACTGGCATGAGTAATTGGCTCAGCTGAGGTGACTATCAGTTGTAAGGCTAAAATAATTAAGCCAAGGCCAATGCCTACTCGCCCTAACTGCCCTACTCGCTCTTTTTTACGGCTTAGAAAAGTGATCACCCCGATAAGGATCAGAAGTGGAGATAGCCAAGAGAGATCAAACGTCAGCACACGCGCCATAAGTGCAGTACCCACATCTGCACCTAGCATAATAACAAGTGCGGGTGTAATCGAAATCAGTCCTTGTGTCACAAAAGAGATAACCAAAAGTGCCGTCGCATTACTGCTTTGGACTAATGCCGTTACTCCCACCCCCGCGAGGAAGGCGTTGGATTTTTTATTAATACTTTTACCTAAAATTCGGCGTAAATCGGAGCCAAAAACACGCATAATACCTGTACGAACAATATGAGTTCCCCAGACAAGAAGCGCAACCGATGAGAGTAAATGAAGCAGTGTCAGCATAGAAAAAAGAACCTTATTTTTATCGTTGTTTGTTTGACTCTGTTCTCCTTCAATCTCATAAAAAAGAGAAAGACCATGAGCAGATAAACTATCTGAAAAAGATTTTTTGCTGGTAATGCCTGAACAAAAATGGATGTTATTAGGCAAAAAGATATTGCAACTTAAGTGCAATAATCAATGGAGAAATTGAGAATTTTGTATGAATAAATGTGTAATTTCGATTAATTATAACAGAAAAGTGCTAATTTTCAAAATTAGACTATAAATAACCTATTGATTTATTATCACTTTATCGACATAAGATCGTATAAATAAAAAAACGCGACTAGAGGGTATCTCTCTAAGTCGCGATAAAATACAACAAGTTTAGTAAGGCAATTCGACTACAACTTCAGACAGACTATAAATTTAACGGGAACTTATTTCAGACCCATCGCGTCACGCATTGTGAAGAATAAGTCTGTTTGGTCAGTTAACCCAACCACATTCGCCGCATGTGGACCATAAGCGGCAACACGAAGTTGTGAGCCAGTGTGTTCTTGTGACTCTTCTTCTGAGTTACCGTAGTTCACTACCATCACTGCACCATCTTTAGTGATCAGCGCTTGAGTTAACCCGCTTGATTTCACGTCCGCCTCAATAATTTGGCTTGAATGAGCATGATCAGCAGTTACGATAATCAAGGTGTCGCCGTTTTGTTTAGCAAAATCTAAACCGATTTGTACCGCTTCATCTAATGCAACCGTTTCACCGATTTGTCCGCAAGGATTCGCATTATGATCTTGCTTATCGATAGAGGCGCTTTCAACTTGTAAGAAGAAACCATTTTCATTCGTTTTCAGTAAGTCGATCGCTTTTTTAGTCATTTGTGCCAGTGTTGGCGCATTTGGATCGAGTTTAGAGTTAGGTTTGCACTCTAGAGGTGGATTATTTAAATTACCATGATACGTGGCTTTAGGGCCTTCCCAAGCCACAGCCATATTTCCTTCATGGAACAAACCCAGTACTGGCTTATCTTGGTTCGCAAGCGTAATTGCATCAAGTGATTTTGCATCTTTCACGATTTGATAACCACGCTCAATCGCTTGTTGCTCTAACGTTTTGCCTTTGTATTCACCCGCGGCAGCGGTTTGAGCAAAACTTTTCGCACCGCCCCCTAATGTAACATCTGCACGAGTGACTAATAATTGCTCAGAGATAGAACCTCTGCCGCCATTCTCTAATGCATTGGTTGAGCATTTTTCTAACGTTTCAACAGGGCCATAACATTTGCGTCCTGTTACATGCGAGAACAGCGCTGCTGGTGTTGCATCTTGAATTTCTGATGTTGTCACGTTCCCAGTAGCCTTTCCATTAGCTTTTGCTAATTCCAAAATAGTTTGGTGATCCTTACCAAACACATCAATCCCTAATGCACCATTATAGGTTTTGACACCCGAAGCCCATGCTGTTGCAGATGCAGCGGAGTCTGTGACATAGTTAGGTTTTTGTGTTTTTCTATCTAAAGCATAGTGTGTGTATTGACCCGTAATAGGTAAGGCATCGATACCTTTAAAGAAACCACCAGCACCTTCCGCATAGTTACGCGCAACAGTAATTTCCGAATCCCCCATACCATCACCAATAAAGAGGATCACATTTTTTGCTTGGTTATTATGTAAAGCTGCTTTTAATGCCTCAGTTTGATCCTGGGTCATACGGCGAGCACCGCCAAATTCCGTGATATTACCTTTTGCTGCACGATCTTGTGCCAAAATTGCATCAGCAGCAACGGGAGCTGCAAAAGAAGAGAAACTCGCACCAGCCAATAGCGTTGTTACAATAATGGATAAAATAGAACGTTGGTAACGATGAGACATAGCTTTTTCCTTGCACTCTAAAATAAAAAACAGGATTCATGTTTTAAGTCAGGAAAAGCTTACGGCTGTTAAATGACAAAGAAATGAAGAGTAAAAGTGATTTAGATGACACCTTTATGACAAGTTGATGACAAACAAAAAGCTTATACCGCGAATGCATGTATAAGCTTCTGTTGGATTAAAACATATTATTAAGGCGTGGTATTAAGACGCGCCGTTAAATTAGTCATTCTCTTGGGTTAATGCTTTTGCCCCCAAATACAGGGTTTCACACCAAGAAATATAATCATGTCCACTCGCCATTTCGAGTGATTTAACAGGATAACCTTTTTGTTCTAAAACCTGTTTAAGATGACGATTATTATTTAAAATCCCCCCCTTATCACCACGACTTTCAAATAACCCCGCCTCTAAAAAAAATTGTAGTGGCTTTTTATCTGCTTGCTCAAATTGTCGAATAAGCCACTCAGGCTCTTCATTTTCAGGCGCCCACCAATAAGAGCCAGACATACTCAGCACTTTACCAAAACGATCAGGGCGATTAAATGCAACCCATGAAGATGCTAACCCGCCATAACTTGAGCCTGATACAATCGTCTCTGTTCCCGATACGTCAATCCCTTTCTCTTGTTCTAGCCAAACAAAGAGTTCATCTGCCAAGAAACGATAAAAATCAGGATTTGGTGGCAATTCAACACTACGGCGATCGCTGTCAATACTATCAACAAATAAGATCATCATCGGTGTCAATTTACCTTCCTCGATCTGTTTATCAAAAAACCGATCAATACCATATTGACGACGATAAGTTTGACCATCAAATAATACGAGGATCCGTGGTGTTTCCATTTTTTGTGCTGGCAGATAAAGCGCTATTTCACGATCATTATTTAAGATCTCACTGTGAAAACGAACAATCTCTGTCTTGCCTTTCATTGTTCTATCAAGAATATCGGGTAATTGACATTCACGTTTACTGTCCAAGGACAATAAAGAAAAGTGATTATAGATATCCTCAGATTGACTTGGCGAATTTTGAGAATTCAACGGATCGGCTTGTGCGGTGGTTAAAATCGCACGACGTTGCTCAAAAGGCTCTGAATTTTTAATAACAGGTACATCAGGTGCTAATTTATATTGCATTAGTGTATCGTTAGGAACGATATAACTACGGTACCAAATATCACTATTTGCTAAATGGGTTAACGGATCATGATTACCATCGGGTGATCCCAATAAATAGACATTCGATTTCGCGCCTCGCCATAAAAAGGTAACTAACTTTTTGTCATTATCATAAGGCTCAATCAGGGGAGCACCTTCCTGATGAACTTGTTGCCAAAACGCCTGAATACGTTGTTGATTTAGTTGTTGAGCAAGTGTTTGTAAACGGGGACTAACAGGGGCAATTCCCGCATCGTTATCTAACGGCTGATAAGGTTGTGTTGTTAGCGTGAATTGCCACTGCTTTTTAGCTTCGCCCTGTGCAACCAATTGATAATTCGCAGTTTTAGGTAATAAAAAACGTACTTTTTGCTGCCCATCAGAAGGAATATCTTTTAATAAACTGCGAATATGAGTGCCATCTTGTTTCTCTAACCGTAGGTTTTGTATCCCTTTTATGTTTAATTCAACATAACGCTCACGCTCTAAATGAGCAGCAAAACACAGCGTATTGTTATTATCAAACTGGCCTGTTATTTCTTTGCCTTCCGTTACGGCTAAACAATTAGCAAAACTGGGAAAAGAGGCCATCAACGCGCATATCATCAGAGGAATTCTCACTTTATTATTCTCGTTATAAACTATTGTGATAAACAATAGTAATGATAATTGTTATCAATTCAATTAAATAATTCAAATAAAAAAGATGTTAACTATCCAAGTCGTGCTGCAAAAAATGTAGCGTTAACGCCTGTGACTGTGGTCTGTGATGTCCTTGCATTACCTATTGTTATCTTAGCAACACCGGCTATTTATCTTTTCTTTCCTGAGATATTAGATAACGATTAAATCCCAATTGGAGTGATTTATTATTTTATTTGGATTTATCTTAATGTTTCCCTATTAGCCATCTTTATAAACTACACTATATAATAATTGCTATTTTTATATTAATAAAACTATCTAAGAGATATTACTTTATTATGAATAGACTTATTTTACGTGTTATTTATCTCATTACACTAATATTTTCTATATCGAGTTTATCTGGATGTCTCACTTCTGCTATGTGGAAAGGTAATCCACCTAAAACTAAAGAATATGTTCACTACGAAGAATTCAATGATAATATTGTTGCATCATTTAAATATGAAAATTTTGTTTTAGAAAGAGATACAACTGTAAAATGTTCTAGTTTCTGCTCACGTTATCCTTCGTCTGGTATTGGTTTAGTCGGTGAAAAATATATTTATCTTGTGGAAGATGGAGGATCTAGTCTAGAACAAATGAATAATGTTATTCAAACAGTTCCATTGATAAAATTTAAAAACATAGATAGCTTAAAACAATTTAATTATTATAAAGCCAATAGTGGCTCACCAGTACCTTCTTTTTCAGGTGAGTTCAGTATTTTTACTGTTGATCGTTCAAAATTAAATGAAGATGAGATCACTTCACTTAAAAAATATGGTTTTACCGAAAATAAAGATGGCTATTATAAGGGTTATAAAATAATAGGAATGATATTTACACGAGAACAATTAAGATTTAATTTTTATCCTAAAGATAATCTTGCAATGAAATATAACTTAGTATTTCTTTCTGCCAAAGAAGAAGAGAAGAATAATCCAAGTCGAACTTTGCGTAATTTTGCATTAACACCGTTTACGCTGGTAGGAGATGCCGTTCTTCTCCCTCTAGTGATCATTGCAACGCCTATAGTTCTGCTTACCACACCTATTGGTGTACCAATTTCAAATTAACCGTTGTTAACTTACGGCAAATAGAAACCCAACATAGACGTTTATTCATATCATTGGGTTTCTATTCTAGCTTAATTAAATTAACGCTCTTCTAATGGATAGCTACGGAAGCTCCATAATCCTAATGCTTTTAAGCCATCACGATAAATACCCTGTATATCTGATTTGCTGGCTTTTTGTAATTCCGCTAATGGCTTATCGGGCGCAACAACGGTCAAGTAAGAGATATCACTTGGTCCACTTTGCCAACTCGCGAGAGTAAAAATTGCATCAGCACGACGAACATGACTACCAGAGCTGATAATTACTGCGGTTTTAATACGATGTTTGGTTAAAGCATAACGGCTAAATAACGCATTTTCGACAGTGGTACGTGCGTAGTTTTCTTGGAAAATACGTTCAGCTGGAATACCATTTTTCACCAACCAATCCGCCATTAATTTACCTTCTGTTTGATGCGCTTTAGGTACACCACCTGTCACAACAATCATTGCTTCAGGCAATTGTTTAGCGACCTCTAACGTTTTATTTAAGCGTTCAATTAAAATCTTATTCATTGTGCCATCGGGATTTAACGCATAACCTAATGTCACAATCGCGTTGTTATCTTTGGTTTTTTTCAGTTTTGCTAAATCAGCAGGGGTTAATTTATCACTTAATGGCATTTTGCTGACGCGATCGATTTCGGCAAAGAATCGGCTAATTTCTTCTGCTTTTGCCGGATTTAATGATTTCAATTTATTGAAATAGGCTTCGCTCTCTTTATTTTGACCTTCAAAACGTGTCCATGAAGTGACGTAAATTAACGCATCAATATCATCAGGTGCCGCCTCTAAAATCTGTTTATAGATAGTGATCGCACGAGGAACATCATTGTTATAGATATAAGCGCTAGCAGTACTAAATAATAAATCGAGGCGGTAAGGCTCTAATTTATAAGCTTGCTGCAGTTTTTGCGCCACAATTTCCATATTTGATGGCAGTTTTCCCGTAAAACCCGCATCAGAGACACGCGCTGGTGACTTAAAGGCATCTAATGCATCTTGGATCAAACTATCAACCGTTTGGCGCTGAGAGACATACTGCTGATAGCTATTATCTGGTTGATGAACTTTTTGATAAGCCAATGCATTTGATGAGACGGTAAAACCTAAAGCAGCAATCGCTAACGAAATGACTGTTTTCTTGATATGAAGTGAAACACGGGAAGGTTGCGCCATTATCTTGTCCTTTTACGAAAAATAGTCTACTTCTTCACTTGAACGAATGAAGATAGAGCGTGTGACTCCTCACACCTAATGGCAAAAGAAATACACACCGATAAATCTATACCTGATATCTATCATAAAGATCCCTGAATTTATTTTCAGTAACCTTTTTCACCTTATTGAAAAAAATAGCATTATTATGTAGATAACCGACTTTACAAATTTTTTATGTATTTTTATCTTTTGAACAGAGATTTAATTCTAAGTGATCATCCGTAATGAAGAATAGTAAGTGGCAATGATTTATTCTTTACGAAAAATGAAAGAGCTGAAGTATAATTAGGTTAATGAGCAAATGTAAAAAACGCCATAACATGGCGTTTTTTTAATCATAATATTATTCAATATGCTTTGATTGCATCATCAATAATTCTCTGACTAATTCAACACAACTTAAGAAGCGCTCATCATAATCCGGAGAATTCACTTTGATATACTCAATATTGTTTTTATCAAGCATTTCTATCAGCAAGGTTTGGAAATAACGCCTCTCTTTATCACTGCCTAAGCTACGTAAACCATCTGCTACCCACGGCGTGTTATTTTCTAGCAAAATAACTAGATCAAAACGGTATTCATCAATCAGAGCTTGAACAAAGGGATGCTCTTTACCTTCATAACGTAAACAGAATGCCTGTGTTGTGACAAAATCCGTATCAACAAAAGCCACTTTGTTGGCATATTTAACCGCAAAATCAATATATTGGGCATGTCCTAATGCAATTTTATCATAGTCAGAATATTGCAATGCCATCTCGTCTCCGCCTAAATGAGAGAAAACGTAATCACGACCATATTCCCATGCACTGGTCGTATTAAAAATATTAGCAAGCTTATTGACCAATGTTGATTTACCGCTAGATTCACCGCCTAAAATAGCCACTGTACGCACAAAGAAAGGCTTAACTTCTGTTGGAATATATTCCCAATATTTAAAAGGAGCTTGGCGAATTTGACTACCACTGATATTCATAAATGAACGTTCTGGATCGATAAGTACCGTTTCAATCCCTAAGAAAGCGTTATATTGATCCGCGTCATCACGTTCACTGGTATAGATAAAGTCAGGTGTAATTTGCTTTTCGCGTAAAAACGTTTTTATTCCTTCACTCCACATTTCCCAACCATGGGGCTGAGGCTCAATACCATGTTCATCAAATTCATGAATACGAATATTTTTTTGATATTTAAAGGTTTGTAATAACCAACGCAATCTGTCACTCACTGTTGGCTGTTGCGACATTGCACTGTTAATAAATAGATTTTTATCACGCGGCTCGTCATGACAGAGGATCACATGTAATTCATCAACTTGACTACAAGCGCGTTGAATTAAATAAATATGTCCTGTATGAAGAGGATAAAATTTGCCAAAGATCACACCGATGGTTTTCTTTTTCACTGGGTATTCTAACCCTAAAAATTGGTGTAATGCCGACATCTTTTGAGCACTGGGACTCTTGATTTTATTGTTAATCAATTGGCTAAGATAGCCTTTTGTCATATCACTTTCATCAGCAACCTGTTGTAAGGTATACCCATTTTTTCTGATAGCCTGTTTGATATAATCAAAAGGTCCCATAATTAGCTCCTTTAGAAGTCTTCTAAATCATCAAGAACAGATAATGCATCTGACAGCTTTTTCACACCATACACTTTCATATCGGGTGGTTTTTTCTTTGGCATATTGGCACTGGGTACAATAGCGCGTTTAAAGCCATGCTTGGCTGCTTCTGCAATACGCTCTTGCCCACTTGGTACAGGTCGAATTTCTCCCGCAAGGCCAACTTCACCAAATATCACTAAATCACGCGGTAAAGGACGATTACGAAAACTTGATACTAATGACAATAACAACGCTAAATCAGCGCTGGTTTCTGTGACTTTAACGCCTCCAACCACATTGACAAAAACGTCTTGATCAGACATTTGTAACCCGCCATGACGATGTAAAACCGCAAGTAGAATAGCAAGGCGATTTTGCTCTAATCCCACCGCAACACGGCGAGGATTCGATAGCATAGAGTGATCAACTAAGGCTTGGATCTCAACCAATAAAGGTCGAGTGCCTTCCCATACCACCATCACAGAACTGCCTGATGTGATTTCATCCCCTCGACTTAAAAAGATAGCCGATGGGTTGCTGACCTCTCGTAATCCTTGCTCAGTCATTGCAAAGACACCTAATTCATTAACGGCACCAAAACGGTTTTTATGACTACGTAAAGTACGGAAACGAGAATCTGTTTCACCATCAAGCATAACAGAGCAGTCAATGCAGTGTTCTAATACTTTCGGCCCCGCCAATGTGCCATCTTTTGTGACATGCCCCACCATAATAATGGCAACATCATTGGTTTTAGCAAAACGAGTCAAATAAGCCGCCGTTTCACGTACTTGAGCAACACTACCCGGTGAAGATTGAATATCCGCCATATGCATCACTTGAATAGAGTCAATCACCATCAATTTAGGCTTTTCTTGTGAAGCAATTAAACAAATTTGCTCAATGCTGGTTTCTGACAACATATTCAGTTCTGCTGTCGGTAAACCTAATCGATGAGCGCGCATAGCGACTTGTTGTAGTGACTCTTCACCCGTGACATACAGCGTTTTCATTTCTGTGGCTAAACGGCACATAGTTTGTAGTAATAACGTACTCTTACCCGCGCCAGGGCTTCCCCCAATTAAAATGGCACTTCCGGGAACAACGCCACCACCTAATACACGGTCAAACTCTTTAAATCCTGTGGAGAATCGAGGCAGTGCTTCAAGGCTAATTTCCGATAGCTTTTGAACACGGCTCACACCTTTTGCATCCCCTGCAAACCCACTAAAGCGATCATTACGAGAAGAAGGGGCGGCAGCAAGACGGATTTCTGTAATTGTATTCCACGCATGACACGCTGAACATTGCCCTTGCCAGCGAGGATAATCTGCACCACATTCATTACATACAAAGGCTCTTTTTGCTGCTTTTGCCACACTTCTCTCCCTACGATAACGAGACTAAAAAAACGCGTTTAGCGCTCTTCATGTTTTAAACCACCACTTAAAATACACATCACACCCATTAAGTCAGCATGACGAATAGCGACTTTTGCCTGAGCATATACTTTCGGTTTTGCATGATACGCAATGCCAAGCCCTGCTTTTCTCAGCATTTTCAGATCATTTGCACCATCACCAATAGCAATGGTTTGTTCCATTGGGATTTCTAAATCTTTCGCTAAACGCGCAAGCACTTGTGCCTTGTATTTCGCATCAACAATGGTGCCTTTAACTTTGCCCGTCAATTTGCCATCTTTAATTTCAAGATGGTTTGCAACAGCAGCAACTAAACGTAATTTTTGTTTTAAATTATCAGCAAAATACGTAAAGCCACCAGAGGCAATCGCAATATGCCAGTCCATTGCTTGAAGTTTACGCACTAAGCTTGTTAATCCAGGCATGAGTGGTAAATCATCCATGACTTTTTGTAAAATAGAGGCATCCGCACCTTTAAGTTCAGCAACTCGGAGTTTTAAGCTTTCACTAAAATCCATTTCACCTTGCATCGCGCGTTCTGTTATTGCTGCAACTTTATCTCCTACACCCGCCAGTTTGGCAATTTCATCAATGCACTCAATTTGAATAGCGGTTGAGTCCATATCCATCACTAAAAGCCCAGGAGAACGTAAACGAGGGATCTCACCTAGAGGAACGACATCTAGGCCACATTCATCAGATAAACGACGAATTCGACGGGTTAAACTACCAGCAATACGCACGACTTGATAATCATCAATACGCCATGAAGAAACCACTACGATTGCCACGCCTAATTTATGTTGGAACTCACTAATTCTTTTTTTATCGAGTTCACGTCCATACAGTAACCATCCGCTATCGCCAGCACGATAATCCAGTGGCATCACCTCTTCACCACTCAGTGATAACGGCAGACCTGGCCATTTACGGATTTCATCCGGTAAATAGCAATAGGTCAGACTATTTGACATACTTATTCTCCTGTTTTCCCCTGTCTGAACAAAATAATCGTTATTCAGCCTATTCTATCTCTGACTCATCTGGCAACATGCACATACTTGCTTACGCAAAAGGATGAACATGCTTAAAGACAAACTAAAATTCAAACTACAAAAAACGGCAATTATACTGATTTGTATCGCACTATTGGCATTTCTTATGCAAGGTGCGTCTTATTTTAGTCGTGCTAATCAGCACGCCCGTATTACTCAGTTTGAAGAGCTTGCAAAAACGCTGGCAGAACAAGTTGCGTTCTCTTTATCCACTTATTTAGATGACAGTAGCAAAGATAACGTAAATCCCCTCATTATGGCTAATTTAAATCACCTAACTCACAATAGTCGGGTGCTTGATGCCAGCCTTTATTTAGAAGATGGTACACAAATAGCGCATAGTGGTGAAAATGTTACTGTTAAAGAACGATTAGCACTAGAAGGACAAAAAAGTGGAGGTTCTTTTAATCATCAACTTGTTGTGCCTGTGCCGGGTAAAGATAAACCCAAAGGTTTTTTAAGACTGACATTAGATACTCATCAACTTGTGACTGAATCAAGCCAGGTCGATAATACGACAAATTTATTGCGTGTGATGTTATTAGTCGCATTGGCTATTGGCTTTTTGCTTTCACATAATCTTCTTCAGTTAACACCGGTTCATTGGCAACAATCGCCTTATTTATTAACGGCTAATTTACCGCCTCGCACTGAAAAAGAGGAGGTTGAAGAAAACGAGAATAAGGAAGAGAAGGGACCAAAAGAGCAAGTTAACGCGAAAAATAACGGCTCAGAAAATGAAACAGATAAAACATGACGTTTGATTCTTTTCGTTGATCAGTCAGTGAGTTTAGTCACTCATTCACTAAACTCACTTTTTCACACCCTATCATTTAGATATATCTAATTTATGCGTATTTTTGTGCTATTCCCCTAATCTTTAAAGGGGTTTTGTTTAAAGTCACGGTAAATTCTTATCAAGTCATTAACCTAAAAAGATAAGTTTTAAATCTTTTTCTGGCTCTTTGAGTACTGAGGTGGTTATGACTGAACAATCTGTTATCCAACGTTGTCAACAAATCGTAGAAAACCCAACCCTTTCTCCTGAACAAAAACGCCATTTTCTCGCGTTAGAAGCGGAAAACATGTTGCCTTATCCCTCGCTTCCTGAAGATGCAGCTAAAGCACTTAATGAACGGGTTATCTGTGATATGTATGAAGGTCATGCTCCTTATAAACCGCGTTATGTGTTACCAGACTATGCGAAGTTTTTAGCGCAAGGCTCTCGCTATTTAGAACTTGAACCTGCACAAGATTTTGATGATGCACTGAATATGCTCACAATTCTTTATCATCATGTTCCTTCCGTCACGTCGATGCCCGTTTATTTAGGTCGTATTGATAAAATTTTACTGCCTTATGTAGGTGACCTGACGGAAGAGCAGCTCTATCCAAAATTAAAGCGTTTCTGGCGTTATCTTGATAGAACACTGCCAGATGCCTTTATGCACGCCAATATTGGTCCTGAAGACTCTGTTCTTACGCGTTTAATTCTTAAAGTAGATGTTGAGCTTCAACAAGTCGCCCCTAATCTCACCTTTATTTATGATGCAAATTCGACGCCTTCTGACTTATTGCATCAAGCTATCACCAATATTTGCCATAGTAGTAAGCCCCATATTGCCAACGGTACATTACAAGATGCAGTCTTTGGCAAAGATGAATACGGTATTGTTAGCTGTTATAACTCACTGCCTCAAAGTGGTGGCGGGAGTACTTTAGTCCGGATTAACCTTAAAGAAGTCGCTAAACGTAGCCAAAATAGCCAAGATTTTCTTGAGAAAACATTGCCATTTTATATGCAAAAGCAAATAGAGATCATTGATGCCCGTTGTGCATTCCTCTATGAAAAATCCAATTTCTTTGAACAGAGCTTCTTAGTAGAAGAAGGACTGATCTCACCAGATCGTTTTGCCCCCATGTTTGGTATTTACGGTATGGCAGAAGCCGTGGCACTTCTATTTGAAAAAGAAGGCAAGCAAGTCGCTTATGGTGATCATGAATCTGCCAACAAACTTAGCTATATGATCAGCGAAAAACTCGCACAATTTGTCGCGGATACCCCAGTAAAATATGGCTGGAAACATCGCGCAATGCTACATGCACAATCAGGTATTAGCTCGGATATTGGTACCACACCTGCAACGCGTATCCCTTATGGTACAGAGCCGGATCCCGTGACCCATTTAATGACGGTAGCGCCTCATCATCAATTTTACACTTCAGGGATCAGCGATATTTTAACGGTTGATGAAACCATTAAACAGAATCCTGATGCGTTAATGCAACTCTGTTTAGGGGCATTTTCTTCTGGATTAAGAGAATTTACCGCCAACGTAGGGGGTAATGATTTAGTCCGTGTGACGGGTTATATGGTGCGTTTATCTGATTTGAAAAAATACAAAGAAGAAGGCTCTCGCCTTAATACCACTTGGTTAGGTGATGAAGCCACGGCAAATTGTCATATTGCTGAACGCAAACCACGAGTGATTAGCCATGAACAGCAGATGCGTTTCGATAAATAAAATACTGCCCTTCTCTTGTGTCGATGGCCCAGGCAATCGCCTGGCCATCTTCCTTCAAGGATGTAATTTGCGCTGTAAAAATTGTCACAATCCCTACACCATGGGGATTTGTGACAATTGTGGTGATTGCATTCCAACTTGTCCACAACAAGCACTTTCATTAAAGAATGGTGTGATAAGTTGGAACAGCGTCAGTTGTGAACAATGCGATACCTGTATTCAGCAATGTCCACGTCAATCAAGCCCGATGACTTTAACCTATACCGTTGATGAATTAATGGCTATTACACGTAAATATGCAGCATTTATTAACGGCGTAACAATAAGTGGTGGTGAATCAACGCTACAACTTCCCTTTCTTATTGAATATTTTAAAGCAATAAAACAAGCTCCCGATCTTCAGCATCTCACTTGCTTAATTGATAGCAATGGCACGCTTTCTATTAACGGCTGGCAAAAAATAGCCCCTTATATGGATGGAGCGATGATCGATTTAAAAAGTTGGGATAATGATATCCATACTTATTTAACAGGAAGAGGTAATCAACGGATTAAAGAATCAATTAAATGGTTAGCAAATAATAATTTACTTACAGAATTACGCCTTTTATATATTCCAGAAAAAACCGATTACTTAGAAAATATTGAATTACTTTCCCAGTTTATTAATTCACTTGGTGAATCTGTGTTGATCCGTATTAATGCCTTTCATCAGCATGGTGTTTATGGTGAAGCTGTAAATTGGCAATCTGCCAATAAAGATGACATTCATCGACTGAAAATAGAACTTAATAAAAGAAACAACACATTCATAAAAACACCTAACATATATTCATAATAAAAATATATTAAATAAAATAAAACAAATTAAAAACTAATAATATCTAAAATAATTGAAATTAAATTTTTTAAATAAAACACTCTAATATTGACAGGTTTATACGTTCAAATTAATCTTCAAAAACCTGCAAAATAGACGGAGTCATTTCTTATGTTTATAAATAGAAATAAATTAAAAATTTCAATTATTATACCACTAATAATTACCCCTTCATTAAGTTACTCTAGATATATTACTTCCGAATTAATAGAAACATCTCCTATTGATTTTAAATTTTATGAAGTAAGTAAAAATAACTTAGCTCTACCAAATAATTTTTATCATCATGGAAAGCTATCATCTAAAACAACGCCAACAATATTATCATCAAAATATTCAAACATAATTATTCTATCTAACAATAATAAAAATAGTATAAGTTATGATGCTGGGGTTAATTTCCAAAGCTTAGAAATTGAACATTATAGTAATATAAATTTTCTTTCGTTATCAGAAGATGGGCGTTACATTACAGCTTATGGGAATCATCTTGAAAATAAAGAAAAAAATGTATTAAACCGATTTTTTATCTATGATACTTATCTAAAAACGGTTCATCAATTTAATTCAAGAGAAAATATTTCTTATGATAAGGAAGATTATTTTTTTACAACAAAAGATGGTAGATTTAGCCTTTATGCTGATTATTCAACAGAGTATGAAACCATAAAAGAAGCTAACAATGATTATCTTCCTTATAATAAAATGTTCTACTTTATCTATGATAATAAAACTAAAAAAACAATATCACTAAAAGATATTGAAAATACGGACATAAATAATCATTTAGAAAAAAACAGATTTAAATCTTTCCTAAATTTAGATTTTATTAATAAAATTATAGATAGAAAACCTATCTTGACAGGTGTTTCTTTTGATGGGAAATATTTATATGGTACTTTAAATAAAACATCATCTATTTCAGAAAGTAAATCTGCTTTTATTTATGACTCAACTAACAACACCATTAATTATATTTCAAAATCAGAATATGGTGATGCAAAAATAAATGCAATGTCAAAAAACAATATTGCAGTAGGTTGGTTAGAAGATAGAGTAATGTATAAAAATGAGCGAAATAAAAGACTACTTAGACAAGCATTTATTTACGATACAAAAGAGAAAAAAACCATTATTCCTAGCAGAATAAACCCAGATAATAATTATAATAATGATTATTATAATTCAGAAGCTACTGGAATTTCAGACAATGGTAATACTATTGTAGGTTGGGTAGAGCAAGGATATAAACGAAATATCAATAGAACCTTTGATTATAATAAAGATTTAGAATCAAGATATCCTAGAAGTGCCTTTATCTACTTTAGAGATAAAGATACTTCATTATTGCTACCAAACTTAAACCATTCCGATGAATTAGAATCTGAAGCACACTCTATCTCAAGTGACGGAAAGGTTGCTTTTGGTATCGCTAATAATAAAGATAATATCTGGAGATTTGTTAGTTGGAAAATAGAAGAAGCCGATATAATAGATAAAGATTATCAAACATTAATTGCTAATAATAATATTTCATCTATGAAGAATATAGTTGATAATCTTTCTTTAGATATTAATAAAAAAAGAGAAAAAATTAGACTCTCGCTTTTAGAAAAACAAAAAGAGACTGAAAAAAGAAGAAAAGAAGCAAATTTAAATAAATTAAATTTAGAAAAAAAATTAGACGATCCTGATTTATTCAATGAGTATATTAGCGAATATACAAAATATCAAGATACCGAGGAATTAGCAAAAACTGAACTCGATAATATACAAAATACTTTAAATAATTTCGAAACATTAGCATTAACACCAGAATTAAAAGCCAGCGAATATCAATACAACGTATACAAAGAAGCGCTTGATATACAACAAGGCATAGCAATAGATAAAAATAAAGAGGATCAAGATAAAACAACAATAGAGAAAGAGCGCTTAGCCGAAATCGCCAAACAAAAAGAGCAAGCTGAAAAAGAGCGCTTAGCCGAGATTGCCAAACAGCAAGAACAAGCTGAAAAAGAGCGCTTAGCCGAAATCGCCAAACAAAAAGAACAAGCTGAAAAAGCACGCTTAGCCGAGATTGCCAAACAGCAAGAACAAACTGAAAAAGAGCGCTTAGCCGAGATTGCCAAACAGCAAGAACAAGCTGAAAAAGAGCGCTTAGCCGAGATTGCCAAACAGCAAGAACAAGCTGAAAAAGCACGCTTAGCCGAGATTGCCAAACAGCAAGAACAAGCTGAAAAAGAGCGTTTAGCCGAGATTGCCAAACAGCAAGAACAAGCTGAAAAAGAGCGTTTAGCCGAGATTGCCAAACAGCAAGAACAAGCTGAAAAAGAGCGCTTAGCCGAGATTGCCAAACAGCAAGAACAAGCTGAAAAAGAGCGTTTAGCCGAGATTGCCAAACAAGAACGCCTCGATAAAGAACGCGCAGATAAAGCCAAAGCCGATAAAGCCGAGCAAGATCGCCTAGCCAAAGAGCGCGCTGATGCCGATAAAACCAAAGCCGATAAAGCCGAACAAGAACGCCTCGACAAAGAGCGCACAGATGCAGATAAAGTCAAAGTTAAAGAACTTATCCCTGTAGAAGATGAACTCGCACAACGCGCTAAAGAAAAGGCAAAAGAGAAAGAAACGACTAAACCATCTATTATTATTAGCAAACCTATTGATATTGAAAACACCCATAAATCCATGCAATTAATGGCTGAAAACGGCTATAAACTTATGGATATGCAACAAGGACAGCTGCGTTATTTAGCTTCTGCAACTTGTTCTGTGGGTACGGAAAGCGCCTGTATTAGTGGCTTTGCACACTATCAAAACGTCAATAAAGCCAATGCGACACAAACCGGACTAAGTGGTGCTTATCGTTTTGATATTAACCAAATTCCTTTAGTTGTAGGGCTTGCCATTGATACTGATGCCTATTCTTCATTACCTAAAGGCTATCAATATCAAGGTTACGCATTACCTTTAATTGGTTTTAGTTTAGATTTAATACCGTCACTCAATGCTGAATTAGAGAGCCATGCCTTACACTTATCCTTAAAAGGAGCCTATTTAAATCGTAAGGTGTCGATTGAAAGGCCGGTATTAGATAATACAGAAGCAGGTAAAGGCAACGCAAGGGTTTCAGGGTATCATATTGATTTACAAGGTTATTACCCTTATGCGCTAGCGGATAGTTTATTACTAACGCCATTTGCAGGACTTACTTTTAACCAAATCTCACGTTCAGCTTATAGTGAAACTCAAAATGCGCAATTTGCAGCACATTATGATGCTCTTAAAACGCACTCACTGTTAGCCAAAATGGGATTAGGTATGGACTACTTATTAGGCTCATCTTTCATCTTACATACTAAAGCGGGTTTATTATGGGATCTATCACATCATCAAGGCGATTTCCGTAGCCATATTGATTATTTAGGTCAACAAAATATCGATTATTCAGAACATAAGAAACCGTTAAAACAACGTCCATTTGCTAATATTGGATTAACTTATCAGTTTGATAAACGGTCTTCCATTAACACATCAACAAACTGGGAAATGACCACATATCGCAATCACGATATGCAGTTTGGCATTAGCTACACTTATCGTTTCTAATTCCTTATTGTTATATTTAGGGTTAATTTTGTTGTATTACTTGGCTTCCTATAGAAGATATAGGAAGCTTTTTTTATTAACCGATTGAAGAATTCGAATTTGACATAATAGAGCTGTTTTTTTCTTGATCAACCCACCATACTTTCGTCGATACTTTCTCAAGTAATGCTTTATTGTGGCTAAAGATAATCAAGCTTAAAGGCCGTCTTTGACTTTCATCGATTAACACTTTCCAAATTTCAGCTTGAATTTGTGCATCCAACTGTGCCGTCACTTCATCTGCAATCAATATTTGAGTGCGTGGATCGAGCGCCCTTAATAATGCAATGCGCGCCAGCTCTCCGCCCGATAGTTCATTCGGTCTACGTGTTAACCATTCTGATTTTATTCTCAATTTTTCAAGCCAACTTTTATCTGGCGACCAAGCATCACGAACGCTATCACCCGTTGTTCGGAATGGATTAAAACATTTATCAGGATGTTGAGGAACTAATTGAATCGGGCAATAACCCTTTTTAGACAACGGGTTACCATTAACAAGAATTGAACCTTGAGTGGGAGGTTGCCATTGAGCTAAAACACGACCTAATGTCGTTTTCCCCGCGCCACTTGGTGCTGAAATACCAAGTCGCTCTCCCGCATCTAACGTAAAGGAGAGATCTTGCCATAACACTTTACCTGCTTGTTCCACAGATAATTGTTTTAACGCTAAAAGTGGCATAAAGATAACTCCAGAAATAACAAATAAAATGTATAAAAATAAAACTTAAGAACACCCTATTATAAGGGATTAAGTGATGCGTCTTTTGTATTTATAAATTGTTGTTCAGGTAATGCATTCCAAAGTGTCTTCAACCATTCACTACCTTCATGACGATTAAGTAAATTAGCTGGAATAATTTCGTTAACCTCCCCCTGATTAAGCACCGCTATGGTATCTGCAAACCGTGCAGCTAAGGCTAAATCATGCGTAACCCAAAGCACTGATTTACCTTGATTGCATAATTCTCTTAAATGCCCTAATAACAAACACGCATGTTCATCATCAAGCCACGAGGTGATTTCATCAGCCAAAATATAGTGTGCATTAGAGAGTGTCGCATTACAGGCTAATACACGTTTTGCCATTCCACCAGACAGTTTTGCTGGATAGGTTTTTACCAATGAACCTGAAAGATGATAAAGCCCTAACTGTTGCACGATATCCTCAGATGTGACATTGGCACCACTTAAACGTGCAGAGCGACTTAATTGATCACCGATGCAGATCAATGGATTGAGAGCACTGACACCTTGAGGAATATAACAAAAAGTATTCCCACGATAAGCAATAAGTTCCCGTTCACTTAGTGTATAGCCATTCAGTTTAATCGCGCCACGAACTCGCATATTCGCAGGCAAAAGTCCTAGCGCACTTTGTAATAACAGGCTTTTACCTTCACCACTGCCTCCCACTAATGCCAGCATTTTTCCAGGCTTAATATCCAATGAGATTGATTTTAGCAACGGCTGCCAATTGCGTTTTCCTAACCAACGAAATTGTGCAATATCAATGGAAAGCTGTTCAAAACTTAACATCCTGCCCCTCTTAGCCATAATTGTTGCATTGATTTAGCAAATTGATCGAAAATCAAGACTAAGCACATCAAAATTAACCCCGGAAACACCACCATCCACCAAGAGCCTGTACTTAAATAACGTAGTGCATCTGCCAGTAATAAGCCGAGTGAAGGTTCATGAGCTGCCTGACCAAAACCAAGGAAACTCAATGCCGCGCTATGTAAAACTGCATGAGGAAACATTAACAAGGTTCCCACAATCCACTGAGGTAATAACATGGGGATATAGTGTTTTTTCACGCACTCAAAAGGCGTATTACCAATGCGACGCGATAACATCACATAATCAGCTTCTCTAATACGTTGAATTTCACCGCGTAAAATCAACGCCAATTTAGGCCAATGTGTTAATGCCACTGCCCAAATAACTCCTTGTTGCCCCCCACCTAACGTAAAACAGATCAAAATCAATAGTAATAAGTGAGGTAATGCCAATAACGCATCAACAACGCCTCTGACAAAAAAATCACAATAACGATTAATGGAAGAGATACCCGCGAAAATTAATGCAATAGCACCGCTAACAACTGCGCTTGTTACACCAATATTTAAGCTACTTAACATTCCTTGAAAACAACGTAACCACAAAGAGCGGCCAAGATTATCCGTGCCAAACCAATATTGCTCTGAAGGCGCTTGATTTCTTGCCAAAAAATCCATTGCAATATCAGTATGAGAAATAGAAAAACCGTAAGCCACTAACCCAATCAAAGCCAGGGTCACAAAGAGAAGTTTCAATAAAGGCTTGTTCGGATCGTAAATCATAAGTCTCGCAAAATTCCTTTATTAATCCGTCTTAATAGCCCATTAGAAATGCTATTACCAAAGAAAATTAAAATAGTGCTAAAAACCACAATACCCATTAATAATGGAATATCGCCACGTAATCCCGCATCAACCGTGGCTTGCCCTAAACCGGGATAAGCAAACACTTTCTCAGCCAAAAGAGAGCCACCGAGTAATTCACCAATAGATGCAAACTGTAAGCAAAGTGCAGGAGTAATGGCATGACGTAGAACATGAAATAGCATCATAGCCCACCCTTTATCACCTTGTGCTTTCGCAAAATGGATAAATTCACTGCCCATTACCTCAGCGACTTTAGCGCGAGTGTGTAGTGCGATATTTCCGGTACCTAATAATCCAAGCGCAATCATAGGTAAGAGAAGATGAGAAAAACGCTGACTTAACGTTGCTGTTTCGGCACTACTTCCCATCGGCCACGCACAACAAATTGGCGCCCAATGCAAAGTGACAGAAAACAGAGATAACAGCAGCAATCCCACCCAGAACGTCGGTAATGCAGCTAATAAATAAGATAAAGTAGAAATCATTCTATCAGGCCAACGATTAAGATATCGACCTGCAACCAATCCCATCACAACACCAATAACACCTGAAAACACCCACGCAGAAAAAAGTAAGATAAACGAAGGTCCTGCACGTTCACGAATAACATCAATAACAGGCATGTTATACAACATAGAATAACCAAAATCGCCTTGAATGATTTGGCTAAACCAAAGCCAAAATCGCATCCATAACGGCTGGTCAATTCCCCAACGTGCGGCAATTAAAGGGTATTGCTCAGGAGGAACATTCAGTAGGTCACTACCGATATAAGTCTTAATGGGATCGATCGGTGAAAAACTTAATAAAATAAAAACACCTGCTGTTGTCACCAACAGCAGGCAGAGTAATCGCAGGAAAAAACCTGCACTTTGACGTATTACTGACAAGTCCACTTCCAAGTATCTACACTATTTAATAATGACCATGAACCATGAATTTCAGGTGTTCCGGTACCCAAATCAACACAAGGGTTAGTAAGGTAAGTGTGTTGCACATTCATTAACCAAGCCCAAGCTGCATCACCTTTTACACCCACGCCGTTTTTACCATCCCACTCAACCGCTTTCCAATGAGGAACGGCTTCTTGCCATGTATGAGCATCGAGGGCAGCTTGCAAGTGTTTTTCGACCTCAGGATTTTTGTAATAACCTGGATTATAATAACCAACGCCAGCCGCATTTTCGCTGTAGTGATGATATAACTCCATAGGATCAAGGCTCCCCCAACCAAATAAAGTTGGATTTGAGTGCATATAGCGCTCTACTGTATCCCAACTCCCTGATTTAAGATCCATTTGAATACCAATAGGTTGCACTAGCGCACGAATTGATTCGGCTAAATCGCGACGAGTTGCATCACCACTGGTATACCATAAGGTAAGTTTGGCTTCTAAACCGTCTTTTTCGCGAATACCACTTTTATTCAGTTTCCAGCCTGCATCTTCAAGAATTTGCTTCGCTTTTTCAACATCACCATCTTTAAAGGCAGCATCAGTTTGATCCCAAGGCAAACCTTTTACGCCGGTATATGCCGGAACGGCATAACCATCAAGCACTTGCTCTGATAAGAGTTTGCGGTCAAGGGCATAGTTAATCGCTTTACGAATAGCGATATCTGCGGTGATATCATTACCAATATCATACCCTTGGGCGTTTTTTTCACCTGATTTTACCATTGGAAAAACGATACCACGGTTTTCAACACTTGGTCTTTCCCACAATTTGGTATTGGGTAAATGTTTAGCTATTGCAGCCGTTGCAGGAGGAATACGCACAATACCTAACTGCCCACTTTGAGCAGCAGCAAAAGCAGCATCTTCATCGAGGAAAACAAAAATGAGTTTTTCAAAATCGTTTTTCTTACCCGCATAATAAGGGTTAGCTTCAACAATTAATTGTTGACCAGGTTGAAAACTTACCATGCGATAAGGACCTGCACCAATGGGCTTTTGTGCGTAGGTTTTTTCATCATATTTATCAGCTGAAACGATACCTAGCGAACCCAGTACGTTAACAAAAGTACTTTGTGGTGCTTTTAGCGTAATAGTGACATGTAAGTCATCATCTGCTTTTGCAGAAAGGAAGTTTCCCATATCAACTTTACCGCCACTTGCAGCCGCATTGTTATAGGTAAATACGATATCTTTTGCTGTAAGTGGTAAGCCATCAGAGAATTTTAAATCTGGCTTTAACGTTAATTTCCATGTTTTACCATCTTCACTTGGCTGATAGTCACTTAACATATTGCTATACCAAGAGAGATCCGCATTTTGCTTTAATAATGGGCTATGGAGAAGTAAATAGCTGCCATGACTCCAACCCAGCATTGGGTCGAAGCCTTCTGTTGGCTCTTCACCAATAGCTAATTTTAATGTTTGAGCAGAGGTTGCAAAAGGGGCACTTAACGCGGCTAAGCAAGTTAACGTTACTAATGATTGACGCCAACCAAACCGAATAGACATAAAACATTCTCCGATTTTTTAGATACGACTTATCATCAATCTCTATCTCAATAAGATGAAGAGGCTGAAGCAAGATAAATAACAATAATAATTATGACGTTCTGCAACTTAATGCAGATAAAGATTAAACTCGTGTCATCATAATAAGTTTTTTTATTTAACTACTCGAATAATATTCAACAGTTTATTGATTTTACATAAACTTTTATTAAGCAGTAATACTCATTATGGCAAACTTCTAGTCAGTGCACAGTATTTTTCTAATAAATAAGTTATATATTTATCATTGAATTTATTAGTGAGCGTAAAACGAAATAAAGTGACTTTTTAACGAAACTCCATTCGTGCATTTTATTTAATATGCATTAAAAATAAAAAGGCGCATTATTGCGCCCTCTTGTGATCATGAATTTAATATTCTTTTTAATTTAAAATAGCGCCGACCTAAACGCCAACGTAATCTAAAATCTTTCGCATTTTTCCAAATTAATGACCATATTCCTCGTTCAAAAAGCGTTTTAACCATCTGTTTTTTAAGTTCAATACACTGAATAGAACCAATTGAGTGGATAATCCCTAATCCTTCTTTTGCGATTTGCCAATAGCATGCATTAATATTTTTAGTGACGTTATTATGTTTTTTATTAATAGCATCCAGCATTTCTAATATTTTCATGTAATTATGAATTGTTCTAACATGAATAGTATCATTAGGTGTCGTATGAGAAACTGATCCAGAATGAATAAAATAATTATAATAGCGCTCATTAATATATTTAACGCGCTGAGCTGTTAATAATACCTCCGTCGTCCACGGGATATCTTGATGATGTAAGCCCGGTTCAAAATAATAACCATGAGCAAGTAAAAACTCACGTCGATAAATATTTAACCAAGTTACATGTAAGAATTTTTTAGAGTTTAATGCCATTTTTAACCATTGCGGCCCCGTTAAAACCCCTGTTGTCTGTAAGCGATTCGATGGAAATATCGGTCGTGAAGGACGACCATCTGCATAGACATAATTGCCATTGCAAGTCGCAATGTCTAAATCATCAGCAAGCGCGATTTCGAGTAGGCGAGGATACATGTTTGCATCAATACTATCGTCAATATCAGGAAAAGCGACATACCTTCCACGCGCCACATTAAAGCCTGTATTACGAGCAACAGAAACACCTAGGTTTTCCTGTGTCAAAATAGTGACATCGGGGAATTTATCTTTCCATTCATAAAGTAATTTTAATGAATTATCCTTAGAGCCATCATCAACAAGAATAAGTTCCCAATTTTGTAGTTTCTGCATTCGTAAATAACTGAAAAATTGTGATAAAAACTGCTCGCCATTGTAAATAGCCACCACAATACTTAATTGAGGTACAGAAGAAGACATAACCAACCTTTTATTCTCTTTAAGATATAGTTTTTCTCTAGATATACCGTTTAAGAATAGGAAAGAGACCAACCTGAATAGGTTGTTATTTTTGCTTTTCTTCCGTTATAAATTAAGAGAAAAAGTAACTTTTCTGCCAATTCAAAGTAAAAATCATTATCGTTAAAGAATTAGTATAGTTAACTTCTGGAATACTCGATGAAGGAAAGGTTAAGCAACGTTATTTTTTAAAACAGATAACTAAAGGAAAACTTAAGGTTAGAGAGAAAAATAGATGTTATTAGCAATAGGCAAACTTTATAATGAGTAATATAAGTTACACAAATCGTTTTTTTATGATTTAATGAGTAAAATATCACTCATTATTTTTTACGAGGTAGTGAATATGGAAAAAATAACATTACAAGCATTTATCGCTCAAGAGTGGAAAGATATCGCTATTATTCATTTTCCTGAGCATGATCGCGCATTATATGCAAGTAAGTATGATATTACCTACCCAATCACTGAACTAGAGTATGAAACAAATTATTCAGTGGACTACCTTTATCAGGATGATAACTACGCTGTTTCTATTAACCATCCTGTTTCGCTTTATTTTGATGATAATGGCTCTCCTGGTTGGCTTAAATTTTTAGATGATATTATGCCTAGCGGTGCAAGTCGAAGGTATTGGGTCCAATATCTTGACATTGCAAATCTGACTATAGAGCAACAAAATTATGAATTATTTTATCATGGTACTATTTCACCTATTGGTAATTTACGTGTAAAAGAATCATTACCAGCACCGTCCAGTTTAAACAAGGATCTTGTTTTTACTATTGATGATGTCAAAAATAGAGCCAGTGACTTTCTAGATTACGCACAACGTAAAGGTGCAGCAGCGGGGGGCGCAACGGGTGCTGGAGGTGAAGCACCGAAATTATTATTAAGATGCAGTAAAAATGAAGAAGTTTGGATTGATACTTATCAAGATGATGTATCTAATCTCGATAAATATTACTTAGTGAAATTTCCAAGAGGAAATCGTTCAAGTATAGATTGTGATATTTTAAGAACAGAATATCATTTTTATCATGAACTGACTGCAATGGGTTTTAATACTATTTCCATTGAGGGTATGCGTCTAGAAGAAGGAAATAATTATCCTTCTTTATGGCTTCCTCGCTTTGATATCAAAAGAGAAGATCATAAAATTATTCGCCTAGCAATGGAATCTGTCTATTCCATGCTAAATAAGGCACCAGGTACAACGCTATATCATGAAACAGTCATCAGAGAATTAATTGATAAAATTAGTCAAAGTAATATGGTTACCCAATTTGGTTTTCAATTTGATACAAGTGATTTTATTATTGAATGGGTAAGGCGAGATTTATTAAATATTATTTTTGGTAATAGCGATAATCATGGACGAAATACTTCTTTTATAAGATATAACAACGCAATTTATCTCGCACCTATTTATGATTTTGCACCAATGAAAGCTGACCCAGAGGGGATTGCCAGAACAACAAAATGGAATTCACAAAGTGAAATAGGTGGCGAATACAGTTTTATTAATATTGCAAATTCTTTATCTGATTTAATCCCACAAGAACAGCTACTGAACGCGCTAAAAGAAACTGCACTACAACTTATTACATTAAAAGAAAGATTAGAAATAAGAGGTGTACCAACCCAAATACTCACAATGCCTTCATTTGGTTTTGATTTTATATCTAATAAGCTCGAACGTTGGGGGTTGTTATCATGAATGATGTAAACCATAAAAGCCCAATCAGTAAAATCCCTGTCAGAGTATCCAAAAAATGCCCATCTGTAGCAACAGTGGATAGAAAAGAACTCATCAACCAAACGATGTTTCAATTGTTATTTGGCGAAATAAGCCAAGGAGAGGCATTAAAAATATTAAGAATCAAAGTATTAGGTTTAAATCAAGAGCGCTATGCAAAGCTTATTCATATATCACGTAAAACGCTATCAGAAATAGAAAATGGCAAAGGTAATTACTCTGCTGATATAATTAACAAAGCATTTAAACCATTTGGGTTAAAAATTGGACTGATCCCTTATTCCCCCCATGTTTTGCTTTCATTACTTAAAGATCATATCAATGAGTAATATAAGTTACACAAATCGTTTTTTTTATAATCAATGACACTGATATTACTCATTAACAAAAAACATCCGCAAAGCGGATGTTTTAGTTTTTATTTATATTAATAATATATTGGATACTTGTTATACTTTTATTCTTCAATTTCTTCTTCATCGCAGACTTCAAGTGCTGGAAAGTAATCGACTCGCCAAGACTTGATCCCTTGATACACCTCATCAACGGCATTTTTTACCGCGTCAGTCATTGGATAATAAAAACCGACCAAATCAGGTTGGATCCCTAAGAAAGTGATATCTGGAATATCATCTTTTAATTGATCGATAAGAAAATTCAACGGCATATTATGAGTGCTCATAATAAACATTTCAGCGATATAGTCGGGATCTATCACCCTAATCTCACCAGGATTTAAACCAATATCGGCGGCATCAACAATGACAACACATTGAGGTTGTAATTCTCTTACTTGATAAGAGACATTTTCAGGCGCACTCCCGCCGTTGATAACAATCCATCCATCAATGGGATTTGCTTCCATTAACTCAGCAAGTAGAGGGCCAGCACCATCATCACCCATCATGCTGTTACCAACCGTTAATACCACTTTAGGTGTTGTCATTGCTTTACTCATGGTTTTCTCTTCACAATCAAATAAATAGCAGGTTCTGCGTGGATCTCACCGAGCAATTTAATCAGCGTTTGACTCCACTCACTAAAAACAGGATCGTCATTTTTGATAATCGGATCAAAGGCTAACGCTAATAAGTGAGTATGCTCAGAGTTAATATTGATTTCACCAAACGTCAACAATCCTTGCATTTTGCGTTTAGCTTCACCTTCAGGCAATAAATCAATCCATGCTTTATATTTTTCTAAAGGACAGATTAGCTCTGTTTTTAAACAATCAATCATACCCACGTGGTGACCAATCGCGAGCGAATAGTACATCACCTGTTGCGCTTGCTCTGGAATATCATCATCGCTATCAACAAACTTTTGTCTTAATGACCAAAAGTAAACTTTAGCGTCGTCATCAGGCATAGATGCCCCCTTGGCTTAATGAGTAAACTAGACGTTTTACAATCTCGGATAAACGAGGATCATTCGCTTGTCGTAGCCATTCATCAACACGTCCACTGACTTCTTGAAGCGTGGCACCTTCTAATAATGTGAGGAAGTGATCACTGATTTGTCTTCCTTGATAATAACCCGCAAGACGACGAGCTTCACGCTCAATCATCACCCGAGCATCTAAAGGAATAGAAGGCAAAATAAGGGATGCTTTTTCATTCTCTACTTCAATGTGTGATTCACCTTTTAATTTTTGATCTAACAAACCCAAAGCAACAGCAAATCCATAAATCGTCGCTGCTGGTGTTGGAGGACAACCAGGGATCCACACATCAATAGGAACGATAGATTCACTCCCTCCCCATACACAATAAAGATCGTGGAAAATACCGCCGCCACAACCACAAGCGCCATAAGAGATACAAATTTTTGGATCTGGCGCTGATTCATAAGCACGTAACGCAGGTACGCGCATCTGGCGCGTTACTGCGCCAGTGAACAATAAAATATCAGCGTGACGAGGCGAGGCTACCACTTTGATACCAAAACGTTCTGCATCAAAAACAGGGGTAATTGCGGAGAAAATTTCAATCTCACAACCGTTACAACCACCACAGTCAACACGATAAACATAAGCTGAACGTTGAATATCTTTCAACAATGTCTGTTTTAGCTTTTTAACTTGATCATCAAGAGTGATAGGCTGGCTAACATGATGATTAATGGGAATTTCTGGTAGACTCATTTTATTGTACTCCCAATTTCGCCCATACTAATATTTTCACGACCATCAGATAATAAGTTATGTTTACGCTTACATTCAGGGCAAGTTTCAAATTGTGGGCGCATCGCTTCTACAGTTTGCTCATCCCAGCCCGATTGCACTAAGAGTTCCATCGCATATTCAACTGATTTTCTAGGCGTAAAGGGTTGATGGCATTCACGGCAATTCAATAATTTAAATGTTCCTTTAATATAAAGATCTGACTTTTTAGTCACTGCCGTTTCAAACATATCGGATAAAACAATCGCTCTTGTTGGACAAACTTCTTCACAACGGCCGCAATAAATACAGCGACCAATGAATAATTGCCAATGACGCTCGCCTGTTTCCAAATTCGTTTCCATGGTTAATGCATTCGCAGGACATGCAGCAGTGCAAGCACCACACACAATACATTGCTGTGCATCATATTCAGGCTTACCTCTGAAACCATCAGGTAAATCCAGAGGTTTAAACGGATATTTGGTCGTTGCTTCGCCTGTTTTGATTATGGTTTTAAACAATTTTAACATCGTTCATTCCCTCACTTGAGCGGCGAATTTTTACGTTCGATGCTGTAACGTTCAATTTCTTTGTAAGAAACTGTTTTAGATTTACGTTTTTTCACATCGACGAGCGTTACCCTGTCAGTACAGGAATAACAAGGATCAAGACTACCGATAATTAACGGTGCATCAGAGACAGTATTCCCTTGCAACATATAGCGTAATACTGGCCAGTTAGCATAAGTGGCAGCACGGCAACGCCAGCGGAATAATTTTTGGTTATCTCCCAACATACTCCAGTGAACATCTTCACCACGTGGTGCTTCAGTAAAGCCCAGAGCAAATTTATAAGGTTGATAAGTAAAGCCTTCCGTTAATAATGGGCCTTCTGGCAAGTTATCTAAGGCATATTCAATCATTGCCATTGAATCCAAAACTTCTTTAATACGTACCATCACACGAGAGAATACGTCGCCACCTTCATAACTAAAGAGTGTCAGAGGTAGATTGCCATAATCTGCAAATGGATGGTCAAAACGGACATCACGTTTAAAGCCACTCGCTCTTATCATTGGGCCTACTGGGCTAAAATCACGAGCCACTTTCTTATCCAAGATACCGACACCGACAGTACGTTGTTCCATATTGGGTGCAGATAGAAGTATATCCACTAATTCAGTGACTTCTTTGCGCATTTCTCTCACAAGTTGGATGGTCTTCAGACGCTGATCTTTTAAAATATCGCGACGAATACCACCAATTAAGTTCAAGCCATACGTTTTACGCGCCCCAGTGAGCATTTCTGCAATTTGCATTGATTTTTCACGAATACGGAAAAATTGCATAAAGCCAGTATCAAAGCCGGTGAAATGGCTAGCTAAACCAATATTTAATAAATGGCTATGAAGACGTTCAACTTCTAATAAGATAGAACGAATAGTATGCGCACGACGTGGGACTTCAATACCTAACGCATTTTCAACAGAGGTCACATACGCCACACTGTGAGTAAAACCACAGATACCACACACGCGGTCTGATAAGAAGGTGACTTCGTTATAACCCATTCGCGTTTCAGCCAATTTTTCCATACCACGATGAACATAGAACATACGGTAATCAGCATCGACAATATTTTCACCATCTACGAATAAGCGGAAGTGTCCCGGTTCATCTGAGGTAATATGCATAGGGCCAATTGGCACAACTCGCGCATCTTGCTTACCTTCATTCACAAAAGGATAAGTTTCAACTTCGGTTGTTGGAGTGGGACGTTGACGATAATCCATCGCATCTTTACGCAATGGATACATCTCTTCAGGCCAGTCATCTGGAAGCACTAAACGGCGTTCATCCGGTAAACCAACAGGAATAAGACCATACATATCACGAATTTCACGTTCCCCCCACACTGCGGCGGGAACTCTTGGTGTCACAGACGGAAATTCTAACGTGATTGGGCTAACATGGGCTTTTACAACAACCCAACATTTCTCACCCTCTTCCATTGATAATGCGTAATAAACCGCATAGTCCCCGTTTAAACTACGTTCGTCATTACCGAATAAAACGGGTAACCAACCGCCTAAGCCGTAATACAGGTATTCCACCACTTCAGGAAGTGATTCCGTTTTTACTGTTATCGTCAATTGATCAGCGGTTTGTCTCTCTTCATCAAGAACGGCTGATGGAAACTTTTCACGAACTTTGGCAACGTAATCTCCGCCCAGTTCTTTTCCCTCTTTTCTACTGACATAATTTTGGTAGCTCACGTTACATCTCCTGAACCGATGTGGATGGACTGCTGATTAAAGCCGTTGGCCATGTATAAGTAGGTGACTCACTTTTATCAATATTCATCACGATATTAGCGGCATTTTCTAACAACTCACTGACAGGCTTAGGAATGTGAGTTCCCATTAACAGCATAAGTGCAATCAGAATGACCATTGGTAATGTGGTTAAAATTCCCAGTTCACCTTTAGCAACAACATCAGGTTTTGGACCAAAGACAGTTTTAGCCACCATACGAACCAGACCACCTAAGACGACTGTCAATAACAATAATAATAGGATAGTTAAGCCAATGTGCTGAGATGCTAAACCTGCCACAACAATCATAAATTCACTGATAAAGACGTTGAAAGGAGGCATACCGCCTAACGCTAAAGCGCCCCCCGCAAACAGAGCGGCACTTAATGGCATCACTTTAAACATGCCTTTCACGACATTTAAATCACGAGTCCCATATTTCAATAACACGTTACCTGAGCCACAGAACAACAATGCTTTCGCTAAACTGTGGTTTAAGGTGTGGAATAAAGCAGCCAAAATACCAATGGGTCCGCCAATTCCTAATGCAACAGCAATTAATCCCATGTTTTCCACACTGGAATACGCTAAAAGACGTTTCATATCGCGCTGAATAAGAATAAAGAACGCCGCAATAGCAACAGAGAGAAAACCAAAGATTAACAGTAGATTACGTGTAAATTCAGTACCAATTGCCGCATCAATAATGATGTAGTAACGAATGATGATTAACAGCGCACAGTTCAGTAACACCGCTGATAACAGCGCACTGACTGGGCTTGGTGCTTCACTGTGCGCATCGGGTAACCATGCGTGCATTGGGAATAAACCCGTTTTGGTACCGAAACCGATTAAAATAAAGACAAAAGCTAAATGCATCAGTGTTGGGTCTAACTGGTCTGTATATTTCAACACTTCAGTCCAGAAGATAGCCTGATCTGGATCAGGCATAAAGCTTGCGGCATTGGCATAAACCAAAATAGTACCGAAAAGGCCAAACGCCACACCCACACTACAAATGATGATGTACTTCCACGCAGCTTCCAGAGAAGAACGTTGACCATAAATTCCGACTAAGAATGCGGAGCTTAGGGTTGTTGCTTCAATGGCTGCCCACATTAAGATCAAGTTATTACTCGTAATGGCTAATAACATGGTGAATAAAAAGAGGTGGAAGAAACCATAGTAATTACACAAAGTGCGTACTGAAATTTCGCCCTCATTCACTTCGTGATTCATATAGCCAATAGAATAAAGCCCTGTTAAAAAGCCGATAATACCTAAGATGGCAAGGAATAATGCACCTAGGCTATCCACATGAACCCAATTAGCAGCAGCCAATATTTCGCCATGAGACATGACATCAGCCACAGTCCCTAATGCAGCGACCAACAATACGGTGATACCAATAGTGTGGATCCCCGTCACAACAGGACGCGCACCCGCTTTTAATAACGGACTTAAAAACGCCAGTATTGAAAATACCAACGGTGCAAACATTAAAATTGTTAACATGGTTGTTTGGTTCATCTCCTCACCCCTTCAGCGCGGTCAGTTGATCCACGTTCAGTGTGTTGAGCGTGCGGTAAATCTTACGAGCCAACACTGCCATAACAATCACAGCAAAGATGGCGTCAGTGGCGATACCGATTTCGACCAGTTCTGGTGCTCTCCACGCTAATAGTGCCAGTGTTAAGTGAGAGCCGTTTTCCATTAAACAGTAACCAAAAGCTTGTTTTAGGATATTTCGCTGAGTCACGATACAAAGTAGACCCAACATAAAGTGTCCTAGAGAAACTGCGAGTGCAGGTTTCAAATCAACAACCATGGGTATTTGAATTGGCTCAACCACAAACCAACTTAAAATGACGATAACAGCGGCCAATAACATTAAAAGCGCAGGGCTGATAACACTGATATTCGCACTAGGATCGGATAACTTACGGAATGCAAATCCTAAAATAAGTGGTACAAGCAGAACTTTTGTAAAGAAGGCGGTAATCGCCCAAAGTGTGAGTTGGTGTGCATCTAATGTATTGGCTAAAGTGACGAAAATCATCACTAAAACGAAAGATTGCAATGCATAGAACCAACATGAAGCAATCGGCTTTTTAGCGCCAATTACCAGTAGCGAGGTGATCATCATTAACCCCGCTAAATTGTTTACGATAAGTGCTCCAGTCATGATTTATCTCCCTTATCCTAGCCAAGTGACTGCGATAACACTGGATGCAAAGGACATCACAATCAGTATTCCAATCACAATTTGCATTGCCATAGGAACAGGTTGCCCTTCTGCAACTTCTGAACTTGGTTTGCCCGGAACAACACGACCAAACCAGTAGATAAACCAAGTGAAACTAGCAACAGACTCAATCAGTACTAGCACCATAATTGGTGTCATCACCCAGAAAACACTCGACAGTTCAAAACCTGCGGCAAAAATTGGGAATTTACTAAAGAAGCCATTCATTGGAGGAACACCTGCAATTGCTAACGCAGCAACACAGAAACCTACACCCAATAATGGATATTTATTAATTAACCCTTTTAAGCGAGGCAACATACGAGTACCACAGCTATAACTCAGTGCACCCGCAACTAAGAAGAACAAACTTTTCGCGAAGGCATGGTTAAAGATGTAAGCAATACCGCCTTCAAACGCTTCGCGCGGTCCAAAGATAGAAATAGATAATGCAAGGAAGATATACGAGAGCTGAGTGATAGTTGACCATGCTAACAGGCGTTTCATATCTTTTTGTGGCAGATACATCATAAAGCCATAAATCAACGTGATAACCGCCATGGTAATCCCCACCCAACCAATAAGATGAGGAACATCACCACCTGCTGACATAATTGCGCGAGCAAAGATGTAAACACCGACTTTTACCATTGATGCCGCATGTAAGTAAGCACTCACAGGTGTTGGAGCTTCCATCGCATCAGGTAACCAAGCTTGCAGAGGTAATTGAGCTGACTTACCCCAAGCGGCAAAGAGAATGCCACCAAACACAATCAGTTTGGTTGGTTCATCTAAAGTAGCAATGGCCGTTAATTCAAATGTCCCTGTACTCACAAACAAGGTTGCCGCCGCGAGATAAAGACCAATTGAAGCAACATGAGTGATCAACAATGCTTTCATTGCTGAGCGGAGCGATTTTTCAGATTGGTAGTAACCGATTAATCCCCAAGAACATCCCCCTGTAATTTCGAAAAACAGGAGTTGACCTAAAATAGTCGATGAAAGGACTAAACCTGCCATTGCACCAATAAAAATCAGTAAGAAGGCATAATAGCGACGAGTACCATCATGAGGATGCTCACGGTTGCCATTGGTCAGATAGCCAGTAGAGTAAAAACTCACCAACAATCCTAAGAACACAACAGCGAAAGCAATCAAAGTACTGACACGATCAATGGTAAAACCAAAGAGCGCTATATCACCATATTGTACTAGCGTAATTGTGGTATCGACTTTACCTTCAGCGAGGAACTGCCAACCTAAAACAACCGTTCCTAATGTGGCTAATAAAGCGAACAGTGTACATAACCACTTCGCCATCCGATTTGGCATTAAGGACGTAATCAACGCCCCCGCAAATGGGATGAGTAAGGTCGCAAGAGCTATATTTTCCATTGTAATCATCGCTCCTTATAGACCAGTTAAATAGAAAACAAGAGCCAGTGCCGCAACACCGAATCCTAACCATGTCACATGGTGAGTCAGTAAGAAGCGACCACGCGCTAAACTGTTTTCAACCAATGACGCTAATACAAACACCACTAACAATTTCACTGCCATTAACACTAACGCAATAAGCAGTGCAATAAAGGTGAATTCTGTGGCTTTACCGAAAGGAATAAAGATGGCTAAGAACAGTTCAGCCACAACGACTTGTTTTAAACCAAGACCCAATTTCACCATGGCGAAACCAGACCCTGAATACTCAGTTAATGGCCCTTCTTGTAGCTCTTGCTCAGCTTCCGCAACGTCGAATGGCATTTTGCCCATTTCGATAAAAGCGGCAAAAGCACAAGCTAATAAGGCGAGTAGAGTGGCCGTTGGTGATACCCAACCTTGAGCAAGTGTTGCACTAATCGTGCCGACGTTGGTTGAACCCACAATTAAAGCCACCACAATCAGTGATAACACTAAAATAGGCTCCACTAACACACCCAGTGTTAATTCACGGCTAGCACCAATACCCGCAAATGGGCTTCCTGAATCCAGACCAGATAAAGAGAAGAAGAAACGATAAAGTGCAAACAGATAAATCAGTGCGATAAGATCAGCGGCCCCCGCAAACAGCGACGTTGCTGTAAAGACAGGCAGTGCCATAGCAACCACCAGCATACTTCCCAGCAACACGTAAGGCATCACTTGGAAGATCACGCCAGATTGCTCAGGCGCCACGGATTGACGTTTGAATAACTTAAAGATATCTCGATAATCTTGCAAAATTCCAGGGCCTTGACGCGAATGCATCTTGGCGCGAATTGTGCGCGAAATACCTGTACATAATGGGGTTATCGCCAATAAAAAGAGTGCTTGTATAAGTGCGAATATTCCCATCATTAACGTAGGTGCTTCTTGGAAAGTCATAAGTCCCTCTCCTTACGCTGCGATGACTAAAAGCAAGATGACCAGCGCTGCGACAACGTATAGACAATAGAGTCTGAAATCCCCGCCTTGTAGGCATTGGATACGTTTTGCAAAACGTTGGATACCACGAACCAGAGGATAAATAATGCGTTCATCCCAGAATGGTTCGACCTTTTCAGCACCGAGCTGTGTTTTATTAAAACCACGAGATAGCAATGGAGATGGATCAAGTTGTTTACGCATACGATAAAGTGGTGCAAACATGCTACGTAATGCTTGAGTAAAGCCACCTGCTGACACTGCCATGTCTTTTTCCCAGACATAACCACACGCCCAAGGGTTACCTTTACGACGAAACGCAGGTTGATTGCCTTTTAGACCGAGGTAAATCAGGAATGGGATAAGCGGTAGCGCGATTAATAAAACAAATGTTAATGCTGGAGAGAACATGGCTTGTGATGCGGCATCAGGAACAAGCATTGAGCCTTGAGCCACCGTTAATGCACTGGTTTCGCTAAGAGACATTGCGATATTGGCAATGATTGGCGCAACAAAAGCTGCCCCCACACCTAACACAACACAAAAAAGTGCTAATAAACCCATCGCAATCGTCATTGGTAATGGTACTTCTTTTGCTTTGGTTGCTTGCTCACTACGAGGGCCACCACAGAAGCTAACACCATAGACTTTAACGAAACACATTGCCGCTAATGCTCCAGTAATTGCCAGCATAATAATGGCAATAGGACCACTTAAGCGCATCACAAAGTTACCTTCGTAACTCATCGAGAATAGAGACTGATAGGTATACCATTCACTCACAAAACCGTTTAATGGTGGCAACGCTGAAATCGCCATACACCCAATTAAGAATGCCGTTGCAGTGTAAGGCATTAGTTTGGCTAATCCCCCCATCTTATCCATATCGCGGGTGTGAATTTGATTAATAATGGCGCCAGCACCAAGGAATAATAATCCTTTGAACACCGCATGATTTAATAAATGATATAAAGCGCCCAACAGGCCAAGTGCTGCAATAATAGGATGGTCTGTTGCCATTCCTACCATACCGACACCCACACCCATTAAGATAATGCCAATATTTTCAACGGTATGCCATGCAAGTAAACGTTTTAAATCGTGCTCTGCTAAGGCGTACATAACACCCAATACAGAAGAAACTGCACCGAATGCGAGGACAACAATTCCCCACCACATTTCAGTTGCACCCAATAAATCGATACCGACTTTGATTATCCCGAAGATACCAATTTTGACCATCACACCTGACATTAATGCCGATGCATGTGAAGGGGCTGCGGGGTGAGCTTTTGGTAACCAACTGTGTAATGGCAACATACCGGCTTTGGCACCAAAACCAAAGAATCCCAGTAAAAACACCACAGAAGCCATTGCTGGAGAAAGAGAAAGTTGACGGAATGAATCAAAATCAAGGCTTCCACTTTCACGCCACATCAAGAAGAAGGCAATCATGATTAACACGGAGCCTGCGTGGGCGATAAAGAAGTAAAGTAAACCTGCGTGAATAGATTCGTCATCTTGGTCAGCAATGACTAAGAACCAAGAAGCCAGTGACATCATTTCGAACAGGATAATAAAGTAGAACGCATTATCCATCACCACTAAGCCAACCATAGACGCAATAAACAGATTCATAAAGAATCCCATGCTCCAAGCGCCACGGCCTTTGTATTCTTGTACATACGCAAGGGAATAAAGTGCACACACACTGACCAGTAATGAAATGACGAATACCATAAAGGCGCCTAACATATCCATGCGCACCACAAAGGCGGCAAAATCGAAAGGCCCTGCGGCGGTAAAAGTCGCAATTTCACCACCAAAAATAACGGGTAATGCACTTAAAATACCTAAGACACCACCAATGATTGCGCTGATCCCTGAAATAAGGATTGCCAACCCTTCCTGTTTTTTTAAAAACAGTGCAATAACGCCACCAACAACATACAGGATGACTGACCACAGCAGTAACTGAAGAGGTTCCATATTACTTCCGCTCCTGTGCCAAAGTAGATAAATCGTCAAGACTTGTCATGGATCCCATCACTGAGTCTAAGCGACGCGTTTTCATCTGCTCTTCAAGTTTGTCTTCTTCGACTAAATGCAATGCATCGGTTGGACATACGTTGACACAAGCAGGGCCTTCATCAGAGAAAGCACATAAATCACATTTCACTGCGATTGCGCGGACACCCACATTCCATGCAAGGAATGGATTCGTTGTTGGAAGACTTGCTGGCACATCAGCCAACATTTCTTCAGGCACAAAATGTTCAAAAACAGCGGGTAAGTTAACGGGCTTACTGCCTGATGGTGTAATTGCACCAAAAGGACAAACCAGACCACACAACTTACAGCCAATACACAGACTCTCATTAAGAAAAATCATATTATCTTCATGAGTGATGGCATTGACTGGGCACACGCGAGCACAAGGAGCATCCTCACAGTGCCGACAAAGCATCGGTGCTGTCTGATCCTCCACTTTTACCACTGTAAGACGCGGATGCGCCTGTAACCCCACAGCTTGGTGAACTTCTGAACAAGCTGCCATACAGGTATTACACCCTATGCATCGTTGTGGCTCTGCAATTACAAAGCGATTCATTCGCCACATCCTCCGAGAAAAATGTTTAACAGCATTACTGTCGTCAATTTTTCTTTAGATGAAGCATATTTCATGCCAAAAGAGGATTTAATTTATTTATGATAAAAATCATTAGGTTAAAAAAGATGAGGAAAACAAAAAATGACGTGTCGACAATTATGACGTTGACAGTAAGTGGTGAGTTTTAAACAACAATTTTCGTCATCACAGTAATGTGATATCAACAAGGTGAAGCACAAAGAAAAATAGCTGAATTATCTGTGGATCATTCAGCTAAATTTAACTACATCATATTGCAACTTAATTTATCGTTTAAACTTAAGGCATAACAGGTGATACTAGCGGTGTTCTTTCATCATTTACCACTTTACCAAAACGTTCACTGCCCGTATTCCAATCGGTAATTGCCTGTTGAATTTCTTCTTTGCTACGACCAATAAAATTCCACCACATCAAAATTTGTTCATTTAAAGGCTCTCCACCTAAAAAGAGAATTTGGGCATTATCACTAAGTTCAATCATTAATGACTCGGCGTTTTGTATCCCAATATAAGCAAGTTCATTCGCAGCAAAGGTCTTCCCGTCTATTATCATTTCTCCCGTTAAAACAAAAATCCCATATTCATATTTAGCGTCTAATGATAAGGAAATACGCGTGGCATGTTTTGCCATAATATCCATACCGACCATAGGTAATAGACATAATACGGGAGAGTTGTGGGTTTGATAATTACCGATTAATAACGTGAAGTCAGCACCTTCAGCCTGCCATTTAGGCAAATCAGGATAGTGATCAAAGCGTGGCGGCATATTTCTTTTATCGTTTGGGAGCACGATCCATAATTGCGCCAAATGGACTTCTTTTTTATCACCGTGACTATCTTCTGAATGGCTAATACCGTGACCTGCGGTCATTAAATTCACTTGTTGAGGTCGAATAACTTGCTGAAAACCTAAACTATCACGATGTAAAATTTCCCCTTCTAGCATCCAAGTAAAGGTTTGCAAGCCGATATGGGGATGTGGCGAAATAGCTAATTTATCGACAGTGTCATTAAAAACGGTAGGGCCTAAATGATCGAGAAAACACCAAGGTCCAATTAAGCGTTGTTTTTTATCAGGTAAAACACGATAAGTTTCAATCCCGCCAACATCACGGGTTTTAGAGGTAATACGTAATGGGGCATTTGCGGTATCAGAGTGTTGATGTTCCATTGTTCACCTACTTTTAATTTATTGCTAAGTCATAAACATGCTTTATTTATTATCTAGTATAGATACTAGACTCTTATCTATTTAATAAGCAAAATATATCACTTAAGCAAAAAATAAGCCTGAAATTTCAGGCTTATAAAAGTGAATAATAAGAATGACTTAATTTTTATAAATTTTCTTTTCTACTTGTTTCATTGAAGTTAAGCCAGATTGTAAATCTTCTGGTGTTGCTTCTGAAAAACCGTCTGTGAAAGTTGCTGACAAATATGCATCAACCATCATTTTAGCTTTAAATGGTGTTATTAATAAGCCACCCATTGCCATCATATTACAATTATTAATTATCTTACAAAAACGGGCAGTAGTGACGCTTTCACACACTCCACAATAAACATTTTTATGTTTATTCGCACTGATACTGACTCCCATGCCTGTACCACAAAAAACAAAACCAATATATTCAGGATGTTCAGAAATAATCGAACCCACTTTATCACCCGCATCACAATAGCCAATAGGGCCTGATTCTGTGAGATCTTTTATCGTGTAATTTTTTCCTGACAAATAAGATTTAATCGTATTTTTAAGTTCAAATCCTGAAGGATCAGCAGCCAGAATAATCGTTCTATTTTCCATATAGCCTCCTAAATTAATTTAAGCACCACTGGTAAATATAACTAATTGATAAAATTGAATCACAAAGCTATTATTTATATTTAACCTAAATAAAGTATAGTTTAAAATTCTATTATCTGTATTTCAATACGGGAAATTTACAAAAATGAGGAAGTAAAAAAATGGACATTCATGCCATAAATAAGACAATGAACCTAGAAGATAAGTTAATGTGATTATGTCATAAATTGAAATGATAAAAAATAAAAGAGATATTTCAAAGTAAATGTCTATATTGAAAGGGTTTCCCTAGTACAACTAAAATATAAAATAAAGATCAATAATATTACAGGATTAATGTTTTTATCTATACTCTTCAATATCTCTTAAAGGAAAGTCAAAAAACTTCAAATAAATATTGCTGTGGATTATCTTTACCAAAACAACCTACCTATTCATTCTAAGAAAATGGCTATTTTTTACCAATTCCAATATTGAATAGCGCATTCAGTTTTGGCATTAAAATATAATGAAGGGATAAATAAATTAGAAACAAAATAATAACATAAAAAATCAAATAATGCAGTAATACGAATTATTCAATTTTTTAGAAAGAAACACTCATTAATCAATATTTATAAATTAAGGTAAAAAAATACCGCAAATAGTTAACATTATCTGCGGTAATTATTTATTGTGCTTAACGCTACATCCAGTAAAATAATCTATGCGATTATTTTACACGCGATACGTATTCACCTGAACGGGTATCCACTTTGATAACTTCACCGATTTGTACAAACAGTGGAACTTTAACAACCGCACCAGTGCTTAATGTTGCTGGTTTACCACCTGTACCTGCGGTGTCACCTTTCAGACCTGGATCAGTATCAACGATTTCTAATTCAACAAAGTTTGGTGGAATAACAGCGATAGGACGATTATCCCACAGTGTTACGATACACTCAGCTTGGTCAATCAACCATTTTGCGTTTTCGCCAACCGCTTTCTCATCGGCAGCTAATTGTTCGAATGTTTCGTTGTTCATGAAATGCCAGAACTCACCGTCGTTATACAGGTAAGTTAAGTTGATATCCATGACATCTGCACCTTCAGCAGAATCAGTAGATTTAAATGTTTTTTCCAGTAATTTGTTAGAAATCAGTTTACGCAGACGCACACGAGCAAATGCCTGACCTTTACCTGGTTTAACAAATTCACATTCAGTAATGACGGCTGGCTCGCCATCTAACATGATTTTAAGACCTGAACGAAAATCGTTGGTATTATAAGAAGCCATGAATATCCTCTAACTTTTTTAATTTAAAATGGCATAGCCAAAAAATGGCACACATTGTAACTCATAATCACCCCACCAGAGAAGTCTGGTTAACACAACTCGCGCAGGCAATCAGTGATCCTGTTGAATTACTCCAACTTTTAGCGTTGGAAGATCACGCTGATCTCCAAAAAGGGGCTCAGGCGCGACGACTTTTTCCGCTAAGGGTTCCCCGTGAATTCGTTGCACGCATGAAAAAAGGCGATCCTAACGATCCATTACTTTTACAAGTATTAACTGCAAATGCTGAATTTACCATAACACCGGGATTTTCTACGGACCCATTAGATGAGCAACAAAATGCGGTGCCGGGTTTATTACATAAATATCAGAATCGTGCATTGCTTCTGGTCAAAGGTGGTTGCGCTGTCAATTGTCGCTACTGTTTTCGTCGTCATTTTCCCTATGAAGATAACAAAGGAAACAAAGCAAATTGGCAAAAGGCAATAGAGTATATCAAAAATAACCCAAAACTCGATGAAATCATCTTCTCTGGAGGCGATCCTCTTATGGCGAAAGATGATGAGCTTGATTGGTTAATTACACAATTAGAAGCGATCCCTCATCTTAAGCGCTTACGTATCCACTCTCGCTTACCCGTGGTTATTCCTGCACGTATTACTGATACCCTATGTAAACGCCTGCAACAATCGCGTTTACAAAATATCATGGTACTGCACATCAATCATGCCAATGAGATTGATGATACATTGAGAAAAGCCTGTTCAAAGCTAAAAAATGCCAACGTCACACTATTGAATCAAGGTGTGTTATTACGAGGTGTCAATGACCGTGCTGAAATCCTTGCGGATTTAAGTCGCGCCCTCTTTGATGCTGGCATTATGCCATATTACTTACATGTTCTCGATAAAGTACAAGGTGCTGCTCACTTTATGGTGCCAGACAATGAAGCGAGAGAAATTATGAAAGCACTAATGAGCTTAGTTTCAGGTTATATGGTACCTAAACTCACTCGTGAAATTGGTGGTGAACCAAGTAAGACGTTACTTGATTTAGGGTTACGTCAAGAGTGATCCATGATACTAACCCATACTATTTACGTTTAGATGATGTCATTAATCCAACATAATCACACAAAAGTGACTACACTATAAAGATAGGTTTTGTGGTGATTTTCATAAAAATCATTTATCTAATTAAGTTATGTTCACTTTCTTTCATTATGAAAAAGCACCTTCTTTGGTGCTTTTTGTCTTTTAAATCAGTGAACACTTAAATAATATTGAGGAGACAATATGAACATAATGGTAATCGGTGCAAAAGGTCGAGTTGGGTATAAATTAGTTGAAACATTATTAGCTAAGGGACACTATGTCATCGGAACTACCAGAAAAATCTCACACTCATCTAAAATCAAAAATTCACATTATCGTGAAATTGAACTAGATATCACAAAACCTTTGTCTTCCATTTCTCATAAATTCCCTGAACATGTAGATGCCATCTATTTTACAACGGGCTCTAGAGGGGACGATCTATTACAGGTTGATCTACATGGTGCCGTAAAAACCATGCAGATTGCCATGAAGAAAGGTATAAAAAGATATATCATGCTTAGTGCAGTAAATTCTTTATTACCTGATAAATGGACCACATTAGTTGATTATTTTACTGCTAAATATTTTGCAGATCTTTATCTGATCAATCAGACCCACCTCGATTACACAATAATTCAAGCTGGTTATTTAACTGAACATTCAGGAACACATAAGATCTGCACAAAAAAAGAAGAAATACCCGCTGATGGCGAAATATCTATTGATAATGTAGCCTTAACACTGGCTGAAATTTTAGACAAGAAGAATACCTTTAAAAAATGTATTCCAATATTAGATGGTGATATCGAGATAAAAAAGGCTATTAAGCAGATCTAAATACTCAATAAAGTTACCCTTAATAATAAAAAACAAATCTGACCTCAAAGAAAAGAGATATTGAGGTCAGATCTTGGTACTTAAAAAGTAACCACATATTCAATTACTGACACTTATAAACTTGCCCACTCATTTTGCTATCTAATGGTGCAAAGCTATCAACAAAGCTACCTGCGTCAGTACCCACGTTAAAAATAACGTTACCTCCCATTGCGGCTGCTTTATTACGCAGATCATTAGCAGCACCTCGCAGTGATTGGCTTTCAGTACGGGAACCTGATAACCAGTTATTTTGAACACCTGTCACTGTTCCTAATAATTGGCATTCACTGCCTGGTTGCGTATCAGTGATTTGTACCTGTGAGCCCGCAGTGCTTAATGTGTTTGTTGCAGAACAGCCTGCTAGTAACAACGCTGCAGCAGCTCCCAATAACAATTTAATTCGCATGATCCCCTCATTTATTTGAGTGTCCGTTTAGTCATGACAACAATATACCTTGTCATCCCTATTGTGCGCAAAAATAAATCATCATTGCTATCTCACATTAGCCAATAGCTTTAAGATATTATTTTCGCTTTAAACTTATTTTAACGTACTAATTCAGCTTTGAGATAGACAAAGCAATAATGCCTCTATTCTACACCGCTTTTATGCTTTTAAAACGGTCTGATCTCTTTTCGACTTACACAGTGCGAGAATGAACACACAATTCGTTCATTTTTTTAAAATCGTCAGACAATCAATCATCATCTGACGATAATATTGCCCTAAATTAACTCAAATGATGATTCAGCGCTTCTTCTTTTAAATCTAATTCATGGCGTAAACGATGAAAAATATGTTCGCTAATATGACGTGATTTACGTAACTGCTGTAATGTATCACGCTCTATTTTTAACGCACTGCGCGACAACTGGCGCTCCATGCTAAACAAGCGTTTCAGATCAAGCGCTCCTTCTTGCACACTGTCTTCACTATCAAGGCGACGGCTATAAATTTCTAATAAATGCGAACCAGCTTCATTGCGTAGTGACATCTCATCAAGATCTTCACAAGGCTGATTCATTAACTCATTAATATGCGCAATCGCTGCTTCGTTTAACGCTAAACGCGTACGAATTTCATCATTTTCATAAGGTAAATCTTCTGATAGCCCTTTAGTTAAAATCGGCAATGCAATTGTGGCTATCAATAATGAACAGAGAATAACGCCCATCGCAATAAAAATGGCGAGATCTCGTGTTGGGAAAGGTGAGCCGTCTGTCATTAATAAAGGCAAAGTTAAGATACCCGCTAACGTAATCGCCCCTCTGACACCAGCCGTTGCCATAATCGCCATTAAGCGCAGATCATGGCGAGATAAACGTTTATCAGGAGAGCGGAATACTGTCAGTGACATAGAGATCCACACCCATGTAAAACGTAGTACAGCAAGCCCTATTGTAATAACGATGATATAACCTAAAACAGCCCAAGGATTAGTTGCACCCGCTGATTGCGTCACTTCAGGTAAAATTTTCCACATTGCAGGAAGTTGTTCACCTAATAGAATAAAAATCATTCCATTAAGCGCAACTTGAACCGTATCCCAAACCGCTTTACTTTGCATACGTGTGGCGGCTTGCATACGACCAACAATTTTTTCGTAGTGCATTGCAATACCTGCAACCACTGCGGCTAAGATCCCCGACACATGGAAATGCTCTGCCAATAAATACGCAATAAACGGCATCAATAAGCTGATCAAAATTTGGATAGCCGGATCTTCACCGGTACGTTTAACCAAAAACTGATTTAATCGGCCAATCACGCCAGCCACAATCAAACCAATCGCCGCACCACCTAAAGCAACTAATAAAAATTGCCCCGTTGCTGAAGCAATAGAAAAAGAGCCTGTTAATGCTGCTACGACCGCAAAGCTAAAACAGACTAAGCCTGTAGCGTCATTAAGCAACGACTCGCCTTCTAAAATATGTGTCATACGTGAAGGAAGTGGTGAATTTACAGTCATCGCGGAGACTGAAACAGGATCGGTCGGTGACAAAATCGCCGCTAAGGCAAACGCAATCGCAAGCGAAATAGATGGAATAAGCCAATGAATAAAAAAGCCCATGCCAATTACGGTGACAACAACTAAACCGATCGCCAATGACATAATCGGTTTAATTTCTTGAAATAACGCCTCTTTAGGAATACGCCAACCATCTAAAAATAGAAGCGGTGGAATAAAGAGAAACAAGAAAAGATGAGGATCAAAAGCCACCTCAAAACCAAAAATCGACAAACAAGCCCCCACAGCTATTTGGATCAACGGCAGAGGAATTTTTTCTGACAGCAATCGTGAGATAAATACACTCACAATCACGGCAAAAAGAAAAATAAGCACAATGGCAACGACAGACATGGTGAGCACCCCAAATTATTTAATATTTTTTAAGCGGTGCAGTAAAAACGATCTGTTGCCTAATTGTAAAGAAATAAGTTATTTCTAATTATATAAAAAATAAATTATTAGAGACTTCTGAAGTGAAAATGCATAAAAAACCCAAGCCTAGGCCGTTCCTGAGCGGAAACTTCACTGGTGAAATAGAGTAGAAATTTCTGCTCAGGCTCATCTATTTTGAGTAGTTTTTTGTTGTTAGCACAGAAACACGTACATATCCAACAGCGTGACATTATTGAAATCTCACTTATTGAGTGAATAGATGAGGCGTTGTTCTGGGTCATATCAGAAGACGATGCGGTTGTTGGCAAACTTCGGACAAAGCCCTGATTCTAGTTCTTTAAATTTCATAATTAATTATCTTCTGGGATTAGATTCATTCTTTCCCAGACAAATGCCAGATCTCCCGGGACTGGCATTTCTCGGAATAAATCTTCAACAGAAATGGCACTATGAATAGCAAATAACTGTCTGAAAGCAGGCGTCACTACTGCTTTAAAGAATTTTTTTCCATGAACAATGGTGCGCAGATTTTCATCATCAGTCTGGGCCCGAATTGCAGTCAGTTTCTCCTGATATCTCTGCCAGAGCCCCTGAGGCTCAAGATGGTTATGCCAGCTAGCGCATTGCGCACGAAAAATTTGCTCGTCCACAATCAACTCAGGGTTGAGAAGATCGCGGTTGAAACCAAGTAACCTAAGTTCATCCCAAAGCGGGTTTATTATTGCCCATAAAGCACCAAATTGAACCCACTGATCGAGATTTTCAGTAATGGATACAGTAATAGATTGAATTGCCGCTTCTTGCCCATCAGGGAGCTTTGCTTTTTGCTTTTGCGGCAAACAGTGCCAAAGCTCCCTCGGGACAGTAAGATAATTTTCGATACAGAATCTGGGCAAAACTAGCAGGTTAGGCAATTGTTGTTGCCGTTGGCTCAATTGGGCGTTATCCCACTCATCACGATCAACAATGCCCAACCAAGTCGGTTGTTTTGACAAAATGTCTACAACATTGCGTTTGCCTCCAACTTCTGAAAGAACCCATTTTGTTTCCCATTGAGGATCAACTTTTTTTAAGAGCTGAGTAAAAACGAGTTCATCCGTTTTTCCTTCAACGATTAATGCTCGTTTACCTTCAGTGATCTTTGTCTCAAGAATGGTCTTGATATGCCACTCAAACTCCCTCATTACTCACCGTCCTTTTCAATAGAAAGAGGATAACGCAGACCCAGGCTTTCATAGCGTTGCCAAACATCGGTCGCATGGGAAGTTAAAATTAACTGCCCCTTCTTTTTCTGAATAATATTTTCCAGCGTCGCAAGCAGAGGCTGAACTAAGGAAGGATGAAGATGTAGATCCGGCTCGTCGATTAATACAACGCCACCTAGCTGAAGCCAACGTTGTACCATAAAGAGCATGATCAAAACTTGATGCTCACCAGAACTCATTTCATCTAGAGTATGAGTATCGCCGTTAGCAAGTTTGACCTGCTGACGTTGCCCCGGTTGAATTTCCTCTACAATGACTTTTCCAGAGAAGAACTGATTCAGTGTTTTTATCATTTCAGGGTAGAGCGCAGGGAGTGTCGCTTTCATATTGAACAGTGATGCTTCAAGCTGACCCTTCCAGTCAGAGGAGGGAGAGTAAGTCGCTAACCAATTTTTACTTAAGTCATCAGGCGCTAATGAAGAAATACTTTTTTGGGGCACAATCCAACGCCGTTCTTCCGCATCCAGATAGATGATATTTGGGATTGATAGATCCATATTTGAATGAAGCATTCCTAGTACAACTTGTGCACGAGTAACAGAAAGTTCCTGCAACCACTCTTTAAGTACATAATCAGTGCAAAACCCATTCACCGTAATTAGACTATTTTTCCTTTTCCCCTCGCTAACTTCTCCAATCCAAATAGTGTTAGACGGTTGTTCATCGACGATTTTATCAAGATAATCCTCATTTCCGAAGAATAAACCAACACGAACAGGGGACTGGTTAGAGCATTTAAGATCAGAGAAAACTACAGCAAAAGAACCCCAGCGTTGGAGCCATTTTTTTGAAGAATGGCCCGTAGCCATTGATTTGTTATGATCAAGCCAATACCCTAATGCATCCCACAACATAGCAATGCCGCGAAGCAGTGTCGATTTACCGCAGCCATTTGGGCCAGTAAGGAGGACGTTCCCCTCAACCTCTCCCGTCCAGTCGTTTTTAAAGCTAATTTCCGCGTCGCCTAACGGGCCGACACTTTGTGTATAAATCGCCGCTATCTTCATTAAATCTCCTCAGGTACACTGCTGGTAATAGCCTTCACATCCACCAGCAGATCGCCAAATTTGCCGTAGTTAACCTTAACACCATCACCAAATCAATAGTGATACATCTATCAGCGTAGTGCCACAAGCGATCATCGAAGCTACATAGTTTGTTAAATTTTTTGGTCAACCCAATCAGCGTTTTTTTCAGATGCGTGGTGGCAGTACCAGAGTCAACATTCTTAAGCTGATCGTTAATCAGATCAATATTGCCCTAACATCCGAGTGCTTTAGGCGGGGTATCATGATAGAAAACAAATAAAAATAAATTAGATTTAAAAAAGATCCCCCTAGTTATAACCACTACAACATAAGAAATCTTGGGACAGTATTAGATATTACAGAAAGATAAGTCAACAAAAAAAGCCTGTAAACTATAAGCTTACAGGCTTTCTTAGGAAGCAGTAGTATTTAGACTACATGATTACATCATGCCGCCCATTCCACCCATGCCGCCCATACCGCCAGCAGCACCTAAATCCATTTTGTCGTCTTTAGGTAAATCTGTGATCATCGCTTCTGTTGTGATCATCAGACCTGCGATAGATGCAGCAAATTGCAGTGCAGAACGAGTCACTTTAGTTGGATCTAAGATACCCATGTCAATCATATCGCCGTAATCATCAGTTGCAGCGTTATAACCGTAGTTACCTTCACCTGCTTTCACTTTGTTTACAACAACAGAGGGTTCTTCACCTGCGTTAGCAACGATTTGACGCATTGGAGATTCCATTGCACGTAATGCAACGCGGATACCGACTGTTTGTTCTTCGTTATCACCAACCATCTCACGCAGAGCGTTAGCAACACGAACCAGCGCAGTACCACCACCCGCAACAACACCTTCTTCAACGGCTGCGCGAGTTGCATGCAACGCATCGTCAACACGAGCACGTTTTTCTTTCATTTCAACTTCAGTTGCTGCACCCACTTTAATGACTGCAACACCGCCAGCTAATTTAGCAACGCGTTCTTGTAATTTTTCACGGTCATAATCTGAAGTTGCATCTTCGATTTGTTGACGAATTTGAGATACACGACCACTGATTGCGTCTTGATCACCTAAACCATCAATAATCGTTGTTGTATCTTTGTTGATAACAACGCGTTTTGCTTGACCTAAGTCTTCTAATGTCGCTTTTTCTAACTCCATGCCGATTTCTTCAGAAATCACAGCACCGTTAGTTAATGTTGCGATATCTTGCAGCATTGCTTTACGACGATCACCAAAGCCAGGTGCTTTAACAGCAGCCACTTTAACGATACCACGCATGTTGTTCACAACTAATGTTGCCAGTGCTTCACCTTCAACATCTTCTGCAATGATAAGCAGAGGTTTGTTAGCTTTAGCAACACCTTCTAAGACAGGCAGTAATTCACGGATGTTAGAAACTTTTTTGTCAACTAACAGAATGAATGGGTTTTCTAATTCTGCTGTGCCCGTTTCAGGTTTGTTGATGAAGTAAGGAGACAGATAACCGCGGTCAAACTGCATACCTTCAACAACATCTAGCTCATCTTCTAAGCCAGTACCTTCTTCAACGGTGATAACACCTTCTTTACCTACTTTATCCATCGCTTGTGCGATCAGTGTACCGACGGTTTCATCAGAGTTAGCAGAAATTGTACCAACTTGAGCAATCGCCTTAGTATCTGAACATGGAACAGACAGTTTTTTCAGTTCTTCAACTGCGGCAACAACCGCTTTATCGATACCGCGTTTCAGATCCATTGGGTTCATGCCAGCGGCGACTGCTTTTAAGCCTTCGGCAATGATTGATTGTGCTAATACTGTTGCAGTTGTAGTACCATCACCCGCCGCATCATTGGCTTTAGAAGCAACTTCTTTCACCATCTGTGCACCCATGTTCTCGAATTTATCTTCGAGTTCAATTTCGCGTGCAACAGACACACCATCTTTAGTAATAACCGGTGCGCCAAAAGATTTATCTAAAACAACGTTACGACCTTTAGGACCTAAAGTTACTTTAACTGCATCTGCAAGAACATTAACACCACGTAACATTTTATTACGAGCATCTACACCGAATTTGACGTCTTTAGCTGCCATCGTATATTTCCTTTGAATTCGTTCAGTTTAAGAAGATCTTAAAAGAGAAAAATTATTCTTCTACAATTGCTAAAATGTCACTTTCAGACATGATAAGCACGTCTTCGTTATCAATTTTTTCTGTTTTAACGCCATAACCATCGTTAAAAATTACGATATCGCCAACTTTAACATCCAGCGGTTTAACATCGCCGTTTTCCATAATACGGCCTTGACCTACGGCTAAAATTTCGCCACGCGTTGATTTACCCGCCGCTGTGCCAGTCAGTACGATACCGCCTGCTGATTTAGCTTCGACTTCTTTACGTTTAACAATAACACGGTCATGTAATGGACGAATCTTCATTAATAGTGCTCCTATAAAAAAGTCCATATCAGGATTAAGGTTGATACCAGTGCCCAAGATGAACCAGTACCATGTCGATACAGGTGGGGGCATCCAGTAAAACTTCAAGGGGAGAAGTGTGATTTTTTTTCAAATTTTCCCCATTTCAGTTGATTATGCTTTCGGATAATTATTTTTTGTCAGAAAAATGGTCGTTATCCTGATCTTCAGCCTTATTATTCAGCTGGTTACTTGGTGAATCTTCTTTACGCTGAAACTCGCCTTCAAATGTTGTTCCACTTTGACGAGAAGAAAATCCACTTTGGCCATGACCCGCTGAATAAACTTGAATTCGGGAGATCAGCTTCGTCACTAATAATGCTTGCAATGGTGGTAATAACAACAGCAAGCCTAAGAAATCCGTAAAAAAGCCGGGGATCAACAGTAAAATACCCGCCAGTATTAACGAAACGCTTTTCACCATTTCTGCCGCAGGCACTTCACCCACAGCAAGTTTTTGTTGCATTGAAGCAATATTTTTTATGCCCTGATTTTTGACCAGTGAGACACCAACACAAGATGTCAGTACCACAAGAAACAGTGTTGTAAGAACGCCAATAGAAGAGGCTACATTGACGAAAATAACCGCTTCTATATAAATAAGAAGACAGATAACAATTAATGGGAGCCAACGCACTTGGTTCTCCTTTTTTATAAAAAAGATTCATATTATTAATAGAAAGGAGTGTGAACTACATCTAAGGTGATGATTTACAAACTCGCTTTTTCTTAGTTTATCTACATAATAATGGGGAGCCTAATACTCCTTTTCAAGGGGCGTTAAAAACAGCAGTAGAACTGTAAAATCCATGAGATAGATCACAAAAAGAAAATATTTAAACGTTATTTACTTATAAAGTGATCCAGCTTAAAGGTATTTGTTCACAACCCGAATATGATCATGTCAGTACCAAGCAAAACGGTAAGTTATATTACATTATTAACCGTTAACGATATATTTTATTAACAAGCGCATAACTAGACAGTTAAAATTTTAATAAGAAGGTTCTCATGTCAAATAAAACTCGTATCGAAGAAGACCTGTTAGGTAAAAGAGAAGTTCCTGCTGATGCTTACTACGGCGTCCACACTTTACGTGCTATTGAAAACTTCTACATCAGTGATCGTACCATCAATGATGTTCCAGAATTCATCCGCGGTATGGTAATGGTGAAAAAAGCAGCGGCATTAGCAAACAAAGAACTTCACACTATTCCTCGCGAAATCGCTGATACGATTATCAAAGCCTGTGACGTTGTATTACAAACAGGTAAACACATGGATCAATTCCCAGTTGATGTATTCCAAGGCGGTGCAGGTACTTCATTAAATATGAATACCAATGAAGTTATCGCAAACATCGGTCTGGAACTAATGGGTCACCAAAAAGGTGAATACCAATACCTAAACCCAAATGACCACGTCAATAAGAGCCAATCAACAAACGACGCTTATCCTTGTGGTTTCCGTGTAGCGGTTTATAACTCTATTATCAAATTAACTGAATCTATCGAGCTGCTGAAAGCAGGTTTTGATAGAAAAGCGGTTGAGTTCAAAGACATCCTGAAAATGGGTCGTACTCAATTACAAGACGCTGTACCAATGACTTTAGGTCAAGAATTCCACGCTTTCTCTGTACTGATGAAAGAAGAAATCAAAAACCTGAAACGCACTGCTGAATTACTGTTAGAAATGAATTTAGGTGCAACGGCTATCGGTACTGGTCTGAATACAGCTCCAGGTTACCAAAAACTGTCTGTTGAAAAACTGGCAGAAGTAACGGGCTTAGCATGTGTTCCAGCAGAAGACTTAATTGAAGCAACTTCTGACTGCGGTGCTTATGTGATGGTACACGGCGCATTAAAACGCTTAGCTGTAAAAATGTCTAAAATCTGTAATGACTTACGTTTACTGTCCTCTGGTCCTCGTGCTGGTCTGAAAGAAATCAATCTTCCAGAACTACAAGCGGGTTCTTCAATCATGCCAGCTAAAGTAAACCCAGTTATTCCAGAAGTTGTTAACCAAGCTTGCTTTAAAGTTATCGGTAATGACACTTGTGTAACTATGGCTGCTGAAGCAGGTCAATTACAATTAAACGTAATGGAACCAGCAATCGGTCAAGCAATGTTCGAATCAATCTCTCTATTAAGCAACGCTTGCCGTAACTTAGTAGAAAAATGTGTTGATGGTATCACTGCAAATAAAGAAATCTGTGAACACTTTGTATTTAACTCAATCGGTATCGTTACTTATCTGAACCCGTTCATTGGTCACCATAACGGCGACATCGTTGGTAAGATTTGTGCAGAAACTGGTAAGAGCGTACGTGAAGTTGTTCTAGAACGCGGTTTATTAACCGAAGAACAACTGGATGATATCTTCTCTGTTGAGAACTTAAAAAACCCGGCTTACAAAGCAAAACGCTTCGATGATTAATAATTGTGTTTTATAACATGACACTGTTAAACATAAGAATGAGCTCTTAAAAATACAAGGCACGGACTCTTTAAGAGACGTGCCTTTTTACTTGATTGTAAAAACAAAAATTTAACTTATCTTTCTCATTTTTTTAATTATCTCAAGGAGTAAACGCTATGTTAGCCGTAGAATTGATTATCGTTCTGCTGGCCATTTTCCTCGGTGCGAGACTTGGGGGAATTGGTATCGGGTTTGCCGGTGGTTTAGGGGTTTTAGTTTTAGCTGCTATCGGTGTTAAACCTGGTTCAATTCCTTTTGATGTTATCTCCATCATTATGGCTGTTATTGCCGCAATCTCTGCGATGCAGGTTGCTGGTGGTTTAGATTATTTAGTTGATCAAACAGAAAAACTATTAAGACGTAATCCTAAATACATCACAATACTTGCGCCTATTGTGACTTATTTATTAACTCTCTTTGCTGGTACAGGTAATATTTCTTTAGCGACATTACCCGTTATTGCTGAGGTTGCAAAAGAGCAAGGCATCAAACCTTGTCGCCCATTATCAACAGGTGTCGTTGCTGCACAAATTGGTATTACAGCATCACCTATTTCTGCTGCGGTTGTTTATATGGCATCAGTCATGGAAAACCCTGCAATGGTCGGTGAAGGTAATACAGTAAGTTATATCACTCTGTTATCTATTTTATTACCAGCGACTTTCCTTGCTATTATTCTGATGTCATTCATCATCTCTTGGGTATTTAACTCAAAACTGTCTGATGATGCTGTCTATCGTGAGCGTTTAGAACAAGGTTTAGTTGAATTACGCAATAGCAAACAGCGTAGAGAAACATTACCAGGTGCTAAGTCATCTGTAATGCTGTTCTTACTGGGTGTTATCTGTGTGGTTACTTATGCAATCATCAACAGCCCAAGCTTAGGCATTGTGAAAGAACCGTTAATGAACACCACTAACGCTATTCTTATCATCATGCTGAGTGTTGCAACTCTGATCACTATTTTCTGTAAAGTTAAAACTGACAACATCCTTAACTCAAGTACCTTTAAAGCAGGTATGAGTGCTTGTATCTGTATTCTGGGTGTTGCATGGTTAGGTGATACTTTCGTTTCAAGCAACATTGATTGGATCAAACTGACTGCGGGTGATTTAATCACTGGTCATCCTTGGTTATTAGCGGTTATTTTCTTCTTCTGTTCTGCACTGTTATATTCACAAGCAGCAACAGCAAAAGCGTTAATGCCAATGGCTTTAGCTTTAGGTGTATCTCCATTAACAGCTATCGCGTCTTTCTCTGCGGTTTCTGGTCTGTTCATTCTGCCAACTTACCCAACACTGGTTGCAGCCGTTCAAATGGATGACACTGGGACAACACGTATCGGCAAATTAGTTTTCAACCACCCATTCTTTATTCCTGGTACTATTGGTGTGGTATTAGCTGTCGGATTTGGTTTCCTCTTCGGCGGTATGATTTTGTAGTCTGAAGTAAAAAATTAAAACATTGCAAAAAAAAGCGCTTAACGCTTAAAAAATAAAATAAGAAAATACCCTGTCGCAAGATGGGGTATTTTCATTTTAGCCTCTCGCTCCTCGCTTTCATTTTTAGCTAAAGTCTGCTAATTATGATGTACTCGCGACAACGTGATTTAAGGAGATTTCCGTGCAACGTGAAGCGTTATTAGACCACGTACTTATCCAGTTAGAACAATACGGCTTAGCGGCAACTTTATCCGAGCTTCTTCAAGGTTCGGGTATCAACGAATCTGATCTTCACCCTTTCTGGCCAGATAGAGACGCCTTGATTTTTGATTGTTTGCGCCACCATGGACAGCAAATTGATATTTGGCAACGCCAAGTCATGTTAAATGAAGATCTGACTATCGAGCAAAAATTACTCGCCCGTTATGATCAACTCGCGATACGTTTAGAAAAGAACCGTTTTCCTGGTTGTCTATTCGTTGCGGCTTGTAGCGCCTATCCTGATGAGCACGCTCAAATTCACCAATTAAGCCAACGCCAAAAGCAAAGTTCATTTGACTACTCTAGAACACTACTACGCGAACTTGATATCGAAGATAGTGAGTTAGTTGCCAAACAGATGGAACTCATCTTAGAAGGCTGTTTAAGCCGTTTAATGGTGAATCACCATGCTGATGATATTATTACAGCAAAATTATTGGCGGAGGATATTCTTAAAATTGCTCAATGCCGTAAAAATGGCGCATTAAGTTAGTTTTAGGTAATAGGAAACGAGAAAAATGCTCTCTTTTTTGCTTGAACTCGATTTCTATCTGCTGAGTCGTAAAAAACAAATTTAATCATCAAAAAAAGAGAAAGTTTTCTCTTTGATATACAAAAAAGTGAATATCTTTACTGATTGTTATTTAAGCATTTTTTACTAAAAAACAGCTTATGATGAAAATTTAAACTTAAATAGAATAAAAAGAAGGCAAACGAATTTATTTTTGCATTTTTTATTAAAAAGACGTTGACGCATCCCGCTGAATACGGTTTAATGCGCCTCGTTAGCCCGAATAGCTCAGTCGGTAGAGCAGGGGATTGAAAATCCCCGTGTCCTTGGTTCGATTCCGAGTTCGGGCACCATCTTTAGAAAAACCAGCCTTAGGGCTGGTTTTTTGCTTTTATCAGGGGCGCCGTAAAAACCCGACCTTCAGGGCGGTGAGGATATCAAAGGCGAAGCTAATTGTTGTTAACAAATGCACTTCATCATCCTTCCCTTTTCTATTTCTCCCTAGCTCATTCCTATCTATGAGAAAATAGTTCAAAATAAATACAACACTATCAATAGTATGTTGGTTCAGATACATTTGCCTCAGATGAGCATTAAGGAAGATAGATGATAAAAAAATGGCATGGAATGCTTAATGTTAAAAAACGGCTCCATGCCAAAAGGTATTCACAGAATAAAAAATTCTCAAAAAGACCAGGAATAGTATTCAGGTTGAAATATCTAATCTAGAAAATGGTTTATATAGATTAATTTTGATTTTTTACTTCTTATCCTTATTTTATGCGCAGCTATTCATTTTGGTTCAGATAACAACCACAATTAGTTTACTCATTTCATTTTTCATTGCTGTATCTATTATTTGTTTTTCTTCATTACCTATATTACGATATAAACTTCTTATATTTATAAAACACAAAAAAGAATATCATCGTAATTTTCATCTATATCCTAATAAGACGTAATAAATGGAATTTCCTAAAGATCGAGTTTACCACTCCGTCATCTGCGTACTGGCTTTTATAGGTTACTTCTTTTCCTCTTTTAGCCTATTGCTAACGCCTTCACCTACTACATTGTTTCAATCGCCTTATATCATCTCATTAGTCAGTTTTTTTATTTATCTTCCCTACTGCCTAATTATTTGGTTTGCCTATCAAAAACATATTAAATTAATGCCATTAGGTCGTCTTCAATGGAATACACTAAAAGCCCCCTTTTTAGCCTTATTGGGTTTATATATTATTAGCCTATTTTTAGGATCTGAAGATGATTCATGGGTTACAGAAATTGAATCTATTACAGGTTTTGCTTTCTTCTTTTTTGCCCTCTCTGTTATGTTTATCGCCCCGATTACCGAAGAAATCATTTTTAGAGGTTTTTTACTTAATGCAGGTATGTGGTATGGCAATAAAGGGAAATGGATTGCGATTATTATCTCGTCACTTCTATTTGCGGCTATGCACACTCAATATGAGTCAATCACTACGTTTATTCTTATTTTTATTGTGGGTATTGTCTTTTGCCTCGTCAGAATAGGAACGCGTTCATTAATCGCGCCGATAGTGCTTCATGGAATACACAACACAATTAGTATCATTTTTTTTATGTTATAGCGTTTTTATTTAATAAATTTCTATTTTTTATAACAAAACACTTATTTACTTTATAAGAAATGATATTTAATAGATGAAAATATTTTATTATTTTTTAGAGAAAGATCTGATTCTCTACGGAATAATAACGAATATTATTTATGGTTATCTCAATAAGTTATATTAAATTCTATAAAAGATAAAATAGAAAAATAAATAGAGAATGTGATTATAACTGCATGCTTTTTCAACATATTAAAGTATGATAAGAGATATTAATATGACAAGAATATGATCATTTTCTTAAATTAAGAGAACTTTTTATGAATTTGTTTTTCCAAAATAGCCTCGCTTTTCCCAGTATTATTTTTAGTGCATTACTTATTATTATCTCTTTTTATTGGCTTTGTGCTGCTTTTGGATTATTAGATATTGATTTATTTAATATTGATAGTGAATTGGATATTGATGCAACAGGTTTCGCCGGTTGGTTAACAAAATTAGGATTAGCAGGAATCCCTGTCACTATCATTTTAACCTTTTTTACTCTTATTGGCTGGTTTATCAGTTATTTTACTAACTATTGGATTATCAGCACGATTGAAACCAATTTCATTTACTATTTAGCGGGCTTTGTTGCTTTAATTATTATCTCTTTTATTTCTCTTAATCTTACTGCGGTATGTTTAAAACCCATTCGTAAAAAGCTCATATCGCGTAATAAGCCTAAATCAGTACACCAATTGATAGGGAAATTAGCCATAGTACGATCAGCGAATGTAACGGAAGACAAAGGTGAAGCGGTTTTAGAAGATGGGGGAGCAGGTTTAATTTTACAAATTAGAGCACCAGAACACGCAAACATTAAACGAGGTGATAGCGTCGTTATTATTAGTTATGACGCGCTCACTCACAGTTATCAAGTCGTAACGGAAGATGAGTTTCATCATTAATACATATTCGATGAGATCTCATTTAGTTAGCAGACAAAAATATTAAAAAATGACGGTATCGTCTGAACCTATGGAGAAAAAAGTATGGATTTGGCTTTCGTTATGCCTTTCTTAACTGTCGTTGGTTTCGCAATTCTAATTATTTTAGGATTATTTGGATTATTCAAGGCGTTCTATATTAAGGTGCCTCAAGGCACAGCCTTAATTGTCAACGACATGACCTCACAACCTAAAGTCCATTTTACGGGTGCATTGGTTTATCCTGTTATCTATAAAAAAGAGTTTATGCGTATTTCTCTTTTAACGTTAGAAGTCGACCGTCGTGGTAAAGATGGTCTGATTTGCCAGGATAACTTACGTGCAGATATCACGGTTGCTTTTTATCTACGTGTTAATGAAACCACTGAAGACGTACTGAAAGTCGCAAAAGCTATTGGTGTTGATAGAGCGTCAGATCATCAAGCCGTCAGTACCCTATTTAGTGCTAAATTTTCAGAAGCATTGAAAACAGTAGGTAAACAGTTTGAACTGTCTAAACTTTTTGAAGACCGACAGAATTTCCGTGATCGCATCGTTGATGTGATTGGAAAAGATCTAAATGGTTATGCATTAGAAGACGTTGCTATCGACTATTTAGAACAAACACCGAAGTCAGCACTTGATCCTAATAATATTTTTGACTCCGAAGGTATCCGTAAAATCACGGAAATCACCGCTATTCATAATATTGAAACCAACCAAAAAGAGCGCGATCAAGAGCTCGCTATTCAAAAGAAAAATGTTGAAACTCGCGAAGCCAGCCTTGCTTTAGAACGTCAACAAGCCGATGCGGAAGCACGCCAAAAACGAGAAATCGACAACATTCGCGCTCGTGAAATGTCAGAAACGCTACGAGTTCAAGAAGAAGAGCGTCTTAAAGCCGAACAAGCACGTATTCAGACTCAACAAGAAATTGAGATCCGTGAAGAAAACCGAATGCGTGAAGTGGAAGTTGCACAACAAAATCGCACTCGCGCAGTTACTATTGAACAAGAGCGTGTTAATCGTGCACGTGAGTTAGAAATTGTTGCTCGTGAACGTGAAGTTGAGTTACAACGCATTGAGAAAGAAAAAGCGTTAGAAGAAGAACGTAAAAACATCTCAAATGTTATCCGTGAACGTGTTGCCGTAGAAAAAACGGTTGCTCAAGAAGAAGAACGTATTAAAGAAGTACGCGAAGTTTCAGAAGCAGAGCGTATGCGCCAAGTGACAGTGATTAATGCACAAGCTGAAGCGGAAGAATCTTTAGTTCGCCAAGTGAAAAGAGCTGAAGCCGATGAGTCTAGTGCTAAGCATAAAGCTGAAGAAATCAGCACGATGGCGAAAGCTGAGTTAGAAGCCTCAGTAAAACAAGCAGAAGCGAAAAAACGTTTAGCTGAAGGTATTGAAGCTGAACACGCAGCATTAGGACTTGCTGAAGCTCGTGTACGTCAAGCAACTGCAGAAGCTGAAGAGAAAGAAGGCTTGGTACTTGCAAATGTCACCGCTGAAAAATTATTAGCGGAAGCGAGAGGCATGAAAGAAAAAGGCTTAACTGAAGCACAAGTGATGGAAGCTAAAGCACTCGCTCAGCAGCAACAAGGTCTTGCAGAAGCCAAAATTTTAGAAGAAAAATTAGCCGCTCAAGCACGTGGTGAAGAACAACAAGCCAATGCAAAAGAAAAACTAGGTTTAGCTGATGCTAAGATCCTCGAAGAGAAACTTGCGGCTCAAGCGCGTGGTGAAGGTCAATTAGGTTCAGCACAAGCGGAAGTTATTCGCCAACGCTTGAAAGCAGAAGCAGATGGTTTAACTGATAAATTTAAATCTATGGATCACCTTAGCGATACAGCTCGTTCGCACGAAGAATTCCGTATGCGTCTTGAAAAACAATTCGAGCAAGCTATGGCATCCATTGAAGCCAATAAAGAAATTGCACGCGAACAAGCTGATGTATTGGCAGCTGCGCTAAGCAAAACCAATATTGAAATTGTGGGCGGTGATGGCAACTTCTTTAATACCTTCTCTAAAGCACTCAGCTTAGGTAAAGCCGTTGACGGTTTTATGGATAAAAGCAGTTTTGCCAAAGAGAACGTTGAAAAACTGATTAACCGTACTCAACAAGATAAAAAACTTGATATTACTTCTTTACTAAAAAACCCTGAAGTTCAAGATTTAATTAATGGATTTATGGCGACAAAAGGCGCCAATCAGCTAATTAAAGATGTGACAACTAAATCAGACTCCCCTAAAGAAGAATAATTTCATTTAAAGGAGATGAAAAGACATCGTGTTTATCTCTTTGTCTTTTCTTTTGTTTTTATCGTTTAAGCCAAGGAAATCCGTTATACCATGTCTGAAATTTTGGATACGAATCGCGAGCAAGAAATACTCGATAGCGCCGTTGCACAAGGTGGTGCGTATGAAATTTTACGCAAACGCCTCACAGAGCAAGGTCAACAACTTCATCAAAAAGCCGCTAAGCTAAATCAGCATCGCTTAGATGAATTTGGTCAAAGCCAAATGGATATTATTGGTCGTATTCGGATCCGTACTGAAAATAACTGCCAAGCCAGAGATATTGTTCGTGTAGGTGAGTGGTTACTATTTGGTTATAACGTTTTCCTTGGATTAAAACGTGAAATACATCTTGAAGATGTTTTCTCTCTTTATCGTTTAATTGAAAATGAGGGTGAATTTGATGTTGAGGCTGTCCCTTATGAAAATACGTTTTTAAACGATAATCGCTTTATTCAAGATTTTACTGAGCTTTATACTTACTATAAAAACACACAACTATTACAGCTAGTTGAGCGTGACGGAAAATTACTTGCTAGCTTCCAAATTGGTGAGCGCATTACGGATGTGCGTGTTTTTCGTTGGGCGATCTCAAGTGATAAACAGCGTATTGAATATATTGATAATCGTGGTGAACGCGATATCGCGCTTCCTCCTGCATATGATTTTGAATGGACAAAAACCCAACGTGAAGATACGGTCAATGGTCGTTTTCCTCATATCAATATTCTTGATACCGTTTTTGTCGAGACAACCGGCGGTGATTTAACGGTTAAATGTGAAAATAATACTGAAGATGGTTTAGGTATTTATCGTGAAGCCGTATTAGATAAAAACCAATCTCTCGATGATGCTCAAATTGAATATGCTCAAACCGGCAGTTTAATTCTGTTAAAAGTCTTACCGTATCGAGAAGAGAATTGGCGTTATTTGGTCTACAACATGTTGACGCAAACTGTACAACGCATTGATGCGATTGGGCAAGCTTGTGTCCAATTACCTGAAGATCATGGCATTATTTTCCCTGGTGGCTATTACTTGCAAAATGGCGAATACAAAACCTTTGATCAACCGATGGAAGGGATGTATTTCCGCCGTCTACGCCGTTCACCTAATGGTGAAGACGTGTTATATGTTTTCTACTCCCCTTCACAAGGTCGCCTCGCACTTTTCAATTACAATATGATTGAGCGCAAACTTGCTGTACCTTTAGTCGGGCATGGCTATGCGATGTTAGAAGACGGGAAAATGGTACTGTTTGAAGGTGAAGGCGAAGAAGCAACGCGTGTTCATCCGATGCAAGTTTGGCAAACACCTTTCTATTCTGAAGAATTTGCTGATAAACAACCACCTCGTAATGGTTTCTATGGAAGAATTGGTAACGCAGATTTAGTACGAGGTATTTCCGAAATTTTACATGTTGCAAAAGAGATTGAAGGTAACCAAATTTCTATTGCTCGTTATGAGCAACTTAGCTCACAACCTAAAAATTTGCTCGATCTCTATTATTGGTTTAACGATGAACACTGTTTAGGGATTGGAAAACTACTCAAAGATATCGCTCAAACCAGCGAATTAGTCCTCGATGAATATGAAAAAGTAGAAAGTATTCGTCAGCAATCTACTAAATCCATGCTTGAAGCGGTTAATCGCCAAAAATCACTACTGGCTTTAACTCTGCCTGATAGTTGGACTGATATACAACAATTTGTTGATAGCTTAAATTCACTGAATGCCCATCGTGGACATCTTATTTCCTTACGTGAATTCCGTTATATGGATTTAACCAAGTTAAGTGCGATGGAAACGGAAATTACAGAGGCTCAACAACGTGTTTCTCAAGCTACGGCTCTTTTTCTGGCTAGTGATAAAGCATTACAACCATTTAAAGCTCAGCTTGTTACCTTTGAAAACCTCATTGAGAAAGCACAAAACAGTGCGCAGTTAGATATCCCAATGAATGACATGGAAAAAATGTCTGCTGATTTGGATATGCTCTCTAACTTAATGGCATCTTTAACATTCCAAGATGTTACTCAACAAACGTATATTATTGATGCAATTTCACAGATTTATGCTCAACTAAACCAATCCCGCGCTCGACTACAACAAAAACGCAAATCACAAAATAGTGTCGAAAGTGTGGCACAATTTGGCGCCCAATTTCGCTTGTTTAGCCAAGGGATCACCAATGCATTATCCCTTGCAACCGATCCTGAACGTTGTGACGACCAGCTTTCTCGCTTATTGCTTCAATTAGAAGAGCTCGAAAGCCAATTTAGTCATCATGATGAATTTCTTGATGATATTCTCGCAAAGCGTGAAGAGTTAGTAGAAACCTTTGAGTCGCATAAACAAGTATTACTTGATGAGCGCCAACGTCGATCACAAAGCCTGCTGACTGCGGCAAATCGCTTACTAGAAAATCTACAACGCCGAACATCTCGCCTACAATCACAAGATGAGTTAAATGCCTTTTTCGCATCAGATCCCTTATCATTGAAAACACGAGAAATTATTGAAAAACTAAGAGAAATCAATGATAACGTCAAAGCTGATGATATTGATGCACGTCTAAAATCTTCTCGTGATCAGGCTATTCGAATTCTACGAGATAAAACTGATATTTTTGAAGACGGTGGCAATGTCATTAAATTAGGACCTCGTCACCGCTTTAGTGTTAATACACAAGAGCTTGATCTCACTATCTTGCCTAAAGAAGATAAGCTTTGGCTATACCTAACAGGAACTGATTATCAAGAGCCCATTGAAAATGCGGAGCTTGCGCAATTACAGCCTTATTGGAATGCGTCACTTGAGTCTGAATCAGACACGGTTTATCGTGCCGAATACCTTGCTTACTCCATTATTTATGCAGCAGCGAAACGTCAAGATGATCTTGATTACGAAACACTAAAAGAAGCGCTCACCATTCCTGAAAAGCTTGAAAAACTGGTGCGCGATTTTGCAACACCACGTTATAAAGAAGGCTATGAAAAAGGGATCCACGATCACGATGCGATCGCAATATTAAAAAAACTGATCCCAATCGGGGAAAGCGCCGATCTTCTACGTTATAACCCGACTGCACGCGCAGTCGCCGCACTATTTTGGGAAACAAAACAAAATGAACAATATCCTGCTTTGTGGCCTGAACGGGCAAGAACAGCACTTAATATTCAGCAATTATTTCATACAGACGATGCATTAACCGATCTGCAAGCTGAAATTGAAGCGGACATACGCCTATTTCTTCATGATAATCCGATTGAGTGCGAACACTATATACCGATACAAGCCTCTGAATATTTAAGCTTTGCTTTGGCAAGAACACCCATTGAATTGGTTTATAGCAAATACGCTAAAGAGCTAGTAATCGCACTGCAAAGTCGATTAGAAGAAGCACATATGTGGATAGACTTTAATCGTTCACAGCTAAACTTAGGTACACGATATGCACAGCGTTGGGCACTGATCCAAAATTGGCTACAAGGGTTATGCTCTCTCCCTAATTATGCCGATCTTACACCTTATATTCCGGGTGCTATCGCGATCATTATTTTAGATAAAGTCGCATCAGCACGTTATAGCGAAGCCGATTTATACTTTTCAGTCACGGGCTTATTAGGCTCTCACGCAACAATTGAAAACCAAACGTTATCACTCAGTTTAGATGATTATTTCAGTCGAATGCGCGGGCAAAGAAAGAACTTTATTCCTGCATTTCGACAGTACCTTACATTGCGACAAAAAATCGTCAATGATGAACGTGAACGTTTAAAATTGCATGAATTTAAAGCCAAGCCATTAAGCTCGTTTGTCCGTAATAAGCTGATTAATGATGTTTATTTACCGATTATTGGCGATAATATGGCAAAACAAATTGGTGCTTTAGGGGAAGGAAAACGCACCGATTTAATGGGACTATTATTAATGATCTCCCCGCCGGGCTACGGTAAAACCACATTAATGGAATATGCAGCAGCACGCTTAGGTCTCATTTTTATGAAGATCAATGGTCCTGCATTAGGGCATAACGTGCTATCACTCGATCCGGAACAAGCACCTAATGCAACAGCGAGACAAGAGCTTGAGAAACTCAACTTAGCGCTAGAAATGGGTAATAATGTGATGTTGTATGTGGATGATATTCAGCATACTCACCCTGAATTCTTACAAAAATTTATTTCACTCTGTGATGGAACAAGACGTATTGAAGGGGTATGGAAAGGAAAAACCAAAACCTATGATATGCGTGGTAAAAAATTCTGTGTCGTGATGGCGGGGAATCCTTATACCGAATCTGGAGAAGTCTTCCGCATTCCTGATATGCTGGCTAACCGTGCTGATATTTATAACTTAGGTGAAGTATTAGGCGGCATGGATGAAGCCTTTGCGCTGAGTTATATTGAAAATAGCCTAACCTCTAATGCTGTATTAGCACCACTTGCACTGCGTGATCTGAACGACCTCTATATTTTAGTTGATAAGGCGATGGGGAAATCTGTCTCTACCAACGCATTAAGTTATCCTTATTCTGATGCTGAAATTAATGAAATTGTGATGGTTCTTAAGCATTTAATTACCTTACGAAATGTTATTTTAAAAGTAAATCAGCAATATATTGCCAGTGCCGCTCAATCCGATAAATATCGCACAGAGCCTGCTTTTCGTTTGCAAGGCAGTTACCGCAATATGAATAAGTTAAGTGAGAAAGTGTCTGCGGTAATGAATGATGACGAAATTGAACGCTTGTTAGACGATCACTATCTTGGTGAAGCACAACTGCTCACTACGGGTGCCGAAGAAAACTTACTCAAACTCGCTGAACTGCGTGGAAAATTAACAGAGAAAGACACGATCCGTTGGGAACAAATCAAGAAAGACTTTATGCGTAATAAAGCATTAGGGGGTGATAATGCTGATATTGGCGACCGTGTTGTATCGCAGTTAGCCAACCTTGTTGAAAGTGTGCAAGGTCTACGCTAAAGATAGAAATAGCCCTTTTCAGCCCACTTATTTTAGTGGGCTGTGCTTATCGAGACTATTCTATAAATTAAGTCATTTAATAAACTAATCTAGTTAATAAAAAATAAATTTTTTTAAAACACATTGCTATTAATATTTAATAATATTAAAAATATAATATATCACTGTATTAATATTAAAATTCAATAATTATATAATTAAAACTCATCACTCATTATATTTTAACCATAAAAGATAAAATATTTTAACAATCAATTATATTCAGTACATAAAATCTATATTAACTCACACTCTGAAAAAAATGAAATAAATAAGATAGTAATAAGAATCACTCTTAATCTATTTATGCGATCTCTCTCTAAAGATAGGAAATTAACTTAGGATTAATAGGATAGAAATGATAACATAAAAAATGATATAAATTAATTTTATAATTTACATGATGTTAGTTTAAATAAATTAAAAATTTTTAAATATATTATCTTCAATTTATTAACAAGATAGATAATGAATGTCTCTGTTAATCATTATTTAAACGCACTATTCTAATTTTAAGATTAAAGTGATAAAAACATTATTCTATTTCGACCTAGTTTAAATCGTTTTTATACTAAATTGATAGCAACACAACAAAAATACTTTCAATAAAAGTGGGCGTACTATGAAAAGCATGTTTACGACTCGGGAGCTCCCTGACGTAGATCGGTTTTCCGTATTCAGGGATACAATAAAAGACCGCTTTTTATCGTCTTATGAATGCAATGAAGTCGAATTGCCTCCTCACTCTCGATTTTATGCCAACATTGTCGAGCAGAAGGTGACAAATATTCGTTTTATTCAGCTAGAGTCTAATGGTCACTGGGCAAGCAGCCGTCCTTTAACCCATAAACTTAGCTTAGAAGAGCATTTTCAAATTGAGATACAGCGTTCAGGGACCAGCCACCTTACTCAAGATGGAAGAACCGCATTTCTACGGCAGGGAGACTTTTGTATTTTTGATATGGCAAGACCCGTATCATGGTCTTTTGATAATGATTACTCATTATTTAAAATTTTGATCCCAAGAGAAAAACTCGCATCACGCTTAGGTAATACCCAAAATCTTACCGCAAGAGCAATTCGAGGTAATAGCGTGACAGGATCTCTCGTTTATAGCTTTGTCATGCGTTATATTCCTTTCCTAGATTCAATGCCACCACAGCATGCGCAACAACTTGCTGATATTTTATTGAATTTAATTACGTCCGCTTTCAGTGAATACAGTATTGCAACTCCTCCTCAAAGTTTAGGAAGGTCAACGCTGTTTTATTTTGCTCAGCACTATCTTGAGCAACACCTGTCTGATCCAGATCTCAGCGTGAATGAATGTGCCAATGCTTGTGGGATCTCCGTGCGCTATTTACAGATGTTATTTAAAGAACAAAATACCTCTGTACTTCGTTGGATCTACCAAAAACGTCTTGAGAATTATAAAACGGCTTTAGTCAATCCTCTTTTAGCAGAGAAAAATATTACACAATTAGCGTATGAATGTGGATTTAGCGATATTTCTAATTTAAGTCGAAAATTTAAATCCGAATTTTTTATGACCCCATCAGAGTATCGGAAAATACATTCATTAAGATAAATAAACTTATTATCTCCCCCTCTAGTTAAATTTTTGGAGGTTATTCTAGAAGGGGGATAAAAGTTATCACATCAGCCGTAACGAAACTCAATCCCTAATGTGCCACACGGATATTCCCATTTTTTTAAAATCGTCTCACCACATAAAACACGGCAAGTACCACACTCTAAACATCCGGCATAATCAAAAAGATATTGCCCCTTTTCATCTTTTTTATATAAACCCGCTGGGCAAGCTTTCATTAAGATTTCAAATTGTGCAGGATCAATATCATCCTTTAAGACGATATGTGGATTTTCTTCATCTACATTAAATTTATTGACCCCTAATTTAACGTCTACGTTTACTTGGCTCATAAAGAACGTACCCCCTTAAATCCATCTTTAATTAAGTTCATTACACCGACTTTCTTAACTTGAGACAGTATTTTCTTACGCACCGGTTTTTCTGGACCATTAATCACGAATAAGTCATGCATGACATTGGCAGCCATTTGCGGATAATCCGTAAAGAATCTTGTATTATCGAGGAAAGAAGGTAAGTCTTTGTATAACTTCATATCTTTCATGACGAAACTGTCATTTAATAAAGATTGATAGCAACTGAGTTCTTTTTGGCTATAGCTGTTTTGCTCTTTCGCCATTAATACGGCTTTTGCAGCTGCTTCACCAGAAGCAATCGCTAAATCCATCCCTCTTACGGTATAGCCAACGTTGAGACAAAATCCAGCAGCATCTCCCGCAACTAATACGCCATCTTTGACTAATTCAGACACCATATTCATGCCACCTTCTGGCACCATATGCGCTGAATATTCTAATAATTTGCCATCTTTAATAAGCGGTGCAACAACAGGATGTTGTTTAAAGTCTTCTAATAATTGGGGAACCGTTTTTTCGAACTTATCGACATTATGTAGCCCCAAAACAAGGCCTAAAGACACCGTGTTTTTGTTGGTATATAAAAATCCGCCACCTAAATATCCGCCTGATGGTGCGCCAGCAAAAAGCCAAGCTAAACCTTCATCGTGAGTACACCCAAATCGATCTTCCATTTGTTGTGGCGTGAATTCCAATAACTCTTTAACCCCCACCGCTACGGTGTGAGGATTAACTTTTTGTGTCATCCCTAACTGTCTTGCTAATAATGAATTAACACCATCAGCGAGGATAACCACATGGGCTTCAATTTCATCATCACCCGCTTTAACACCACACACTTTTCCGTCTTTCACCAACACTTCATCAACACGAACACCGGTGATCACTTGTGCGCCAGCGTTTTCTGCTTTTTCCATTAACCATTGATCAAAAGAAGAACGTAATACGGTATAAGAGCGAGCGGCTTCCTCTTCTTGCTGAGTATGTTGATAATCTAAAGTGACCCCATCGGTTTCTGTGAGCATGGAAATTTTTTCACGTGTCACAAGGCGCTCAACGGGGGCTTCTTGAGCAAAATTGGGAATGATTTTTTCAAGACTGTGCGCGTATAAACGTCCGCCTGTCATATTTTTACTGCCAGCGAAATTACCTCGCTCTACAACTAAAACATCACACCCTGCTTGTGCTAATACATAGGCAGCAGTACCACCAGCAAGTCCACCACCCACAATAATGGCGTCAAAAATATCGTCTGACATACTTTCCTATCCTTTTATTATGTGTGGCCGCTTAGCAAATAATCGCTAAGCGACCTACGGTGATTAGCCGCCAAGCTTCGCGGTTAATGCAGGTAACACTTTGTAGAGATCACCAACAATACCGTAATCCACCATATTGAAAATGGGGGCGTTTTTATCTTTGTTGATAGCAACGATGATTTTTGTTCTATCCACACCCACCATATGCTGGATTTGCCCTGAAATACCGACAGCCACATAAACATCCGCACCCAAAGTCACGCCGGAAACGCCAATGTAGCGATCGTGTTCCATCCAGCCTTCACCTTCAGCAATTGGACGTGAACAACCGACTTCGCCTTGAAGGGCTTTCGCTAATGCTGACGCTAATGCAATATCATCCGCCTGACCAAAACCGCGTCCGACACCCACAACACAATGCGCTTTACCTAAATCAACGGTACTACCTTGTTTTGGCTTACGCGCTAATACTTTTAATGTATGTGCAGGCGCGATAAAGGGACTTTGCACCACTTGTGCATTGGGTGCGTCTTTGATGGTTTCCACATCGAGTGCACTGCCCATAGTAGCAATAGCATAAGGTGAGCGGATTTCTGCTTTCGCATGCGCTAACCCCCCATAGACTTGGTGTGTGGCAATCACCGCATTATTTTCAATAGCAAGACTTAATGCATCACTGACAACTCCCGCTTTTAAAGTCACCCCAAGACGCGCTGCAATCGCTTTTGCGCGTTTTGATGAAGCAAGTAGAACCAATGCGTTCTCACCCGCTTCTTTAATAATTTCGGCAAAAGAAGCCGCATAATCTTCAGCAATTACACCGTCTTGCGGGGCAAAGCAATAAACACAATCAGCGCCTAAATTGACACATTCACGCGTGCTTTCATCATCGCCAATAAACAGCACATTAAACTTTTCACCAAGACCACGCGCAAACGCAATCAGCTTTGCTAAATCATCCGCTTTTTCGGCATAAACAAAGGTAGTAGGTAGTAAACTAGCCATTTTTAATCTCCTTATTGATTAACCGCTTGGCGTAAATGTTCAGCAAAAGTGGCAATATTTTCATCTGAATCACCGTCTAAAATAATACCCAGGCGATCAGATTGCTCTGGCGCACAAACTTGTGTTTGCACCACTGTCAGCGCAGAAATATCCACACCGATATCACCTAACCCTAGCTTTTCAACGGGCTTTTTATTCGCGGCTAAAATCGCTTTCATTGAAGGGAGTTTGGGGGTGTTAATGCTTGAAGTGACACACACAATGGCAGGCAATGTCAGTTCAAGTTCTTCAGTGATATTCTCTAAATCGCGTTCAACAATGATTTTGTCACCCTCAACGGTGATTTTATTTACGGCGTTTACACAAGGTAACCCCAAATATTCACCTACCGCTAAACCCGTTTGTTGTGCATATAAATCGCCAGAACCTTCACCGAAAACTAATAAATCAAAACCCATTTTTTGTGCTGCTTGCGCGATAATATTGGCGGTATCCGTTGAATAAAGTGCATGACAGGCATCATCAACCACCAGTGTTAATGCATCAGGACCACGCGATAAAATATCTTTTTTGATTTTCGCGTTTTCAACCATGGCACTTGTTCCCACACTTAATGCAGTGACAGTGCTATCACCAAGGGTAGAGGCAATTTCTACTGCAGTTTCAATTGCATTTAAGTCATACAAACTAATTTTTAACCCCGCATTATCAGTTGCGAGTGTACGATCAGGCCGTGTTGTGATGTCTTGTTCGTCATGAACAACCTTACAGCAGGCAATAAGTTTCATAATTCACATTCTCCGTTTTGCACAATGCAACAAATTAATAAGCTCAAATCTCATTACGCTAAAATATGCTTAGCGATAACCATGCGTTGCACTTCACTTGTGCCTTCAAAAATTTCAGTCAGTTTTGCTTCACGCATCAAACGTTCAACAGGGTAGGATTTGGTGTAACCCATACCGCCATGTAATTGAACGGCTTTTTGAGTCACATAAGTGGCAGCTTCTGCGGCATAAAGTTTGGCTTGAGCAGATTCGCGAGTGTAAGGAAGACCAGTCATTTTGGCAGCAGCAGCCCGATAAACCAGCATACGGGCGCAATCAACACGGGTTGCCATATCCACTAATACCCATTGAATACCTTGATTAGCAGCAATGGGTTTACCAAATTGAATACGCTCTTTGGTGTAAGTGATCGTGGCATCTAAGGCACTTTGCGCGATCCCTAGTGCCAGTGCTGAACAACTTAAACGGCCACCATCTAAGGTTTCCATTGCAATATTAAAACCTTTACCTTCTTCACCTAGCATCGCACTGGCAGGAACCACACAATCACTGAAACTCACAGAGCAGGTTTCAGAGCCGTTCATCCCCATTTTGTCTTCAGGTAAACCAATGCTGATACCTGGGTTATCACGCTCCACTAAGAATGCGGTGATCCCTTTTACACCTTTGCTTTTATCTGTCATCGCAAACACGATAAAGAAAGCACCTTGAGGCGCAGCAGTGATCCACAGTTTAGAACCATTGATCACATAGTTATCACCTTGGCGAACGGCTGTTGTCTCTTGAGCCGCGGCATCACAACCCGCGCTAGGCTCTGACAGACAAAAGCACCCTAATTTTTCGCCAGAAACCACACCCGGCAAAATACGTGCTTTAGTCGCTTCATCAGCATATTTTTGAATAATGGGTCCTGTTAAAGAACATTGCGATCCCATGATCATGGCGTGAGAGGCACTCACTTTTGCCATCTCTTCAGTGGCTAATACATAGCTAATTGCATCGGCTTCTGTTCCGCCATAAGCTTCGTCAATATTAAAACCAAAGAGTCCTAATTCAGCCATCGGTGCGACACTTTCACTTGGAAAACGGTGCTCTTTATCAATTGCCCCCGCAATGGGTTTAATTTCGTTTTCAACGAACTCTCTGACCATATCGCGGATCAGGACTTGTTCTTCTGTTAGCTGAAAATCCATGTTTATTTTCCTCTGAGAATATTTAGGGTTATCTCTATGGCGTGCGATTTCACGTTTGTCGTCTTATCGCACGCATTAATGGGTTAACGTTATTTCTACATCGTCGCGATAGATGCCGGTAAAAAGGTGTACAGCAGCAACATAAACATCATGGCTAACAGTGGGATAGCGAGGGTTAATGTCCCCACAGGGCCGTATCCCTCTTTATGGCTGACACCACAAACGCTAAAGACAGTGATAATCAATCCGTTAAATGGCGGTGTTGTACTCATAGATGCCATGGTGGCGACACGGTGTAATGAACCTTGATCAACCACGGTGGCAGGGAACATCGCAGCAATCATTGGCATGGCGATACTTAATGCACCAGAGCCTGAACCACTGATAAACACCAGCGCACCGACAGAAATCGCTGTGACGACAAGAGGATTAAGCCCCGATTGCGCAATCGCTTGGAATGATTCTTTGAATGCGGGTAATGTCATAACTAACGCACCAAATCCAACAATAACCGCCGTGTTAAAGAGGGAGGTCACCCCTTCCATCGTTCCTGCCGCTAAATTAGGAACAAGTTTTTTCCAATCGAGATAGCGCAAGTACACAATCAAGGCGGCAATAATGGCGCAGAACAGCGCAATAGCGGGATCCCATTTCAGGATATTCAACACGACAAGCAGAATAACCATAGGGAGTAATGCAACGAGTACATTAGGTAATTGGCGATCTTTTTTACCTTCCTCTGCTTTCGCTGTTTTTTCGTCTTCAACCCAGCCTTCACCTTTTGCTTTTACACGCTTAAATAACCAAGTGAGATAAATAATGACCAAAGTGACTTGAAATAATGCCGTCAACATACCCGGTACTAACCCCGCAGTCGCTGACGTACCTAAGAATTTCATAGGGATAAGGTTTTGGATCTGAGGCGATCCTGGCATTATCATCACAAAGGTACCCGCACCTGCAAAATAGACAGCGGGAATAAGTCTGCGAGGAAGATTCGCTTTGCGGAATAAACTCACCATCATTGAATAAACGGTAAACAGTGCAACAAACACGGAAACACCGCCGTAGGCTAAAATGGCACAAGCCGCAACTAATGAAGGAATAACGGCTCTTTCACCAAATTTACCAATAATAAAAGAGGCAACACTATCAGCAGCGCCACTGATAGCGGTTAATTTGCCAAAAATCGCACCAAGTACGAAAATGAAGAAGAAGCTACCAAAATAACCACCTAATCCCCCGGTATACACTTGTAATAGTGCATCGACAGGATTAAGCATATCTGGTGATACAAGCCATGCAGTCACAGCAAGAAACAAGCTAGTGGTAAAGACAGAAATAAAAATATGTATGCCTTTCATACACATAATCATTAATATCGCTAGCCCGATGATTAAACAAATAATACCCATGATTGCCCCACTTATCGGTGTTAGGGTTCAATTGACCTGCGTAAATCACGCAGGTCTTTTGTGACTATTAATTAACGTTGTTAAGCAGAAAGCACATCTGCAAAAGTTTGCAGCGCCGTTCTTGCCTGTTCATATGTTTTAGTTTGCTGGTCTATTTCGATAATGATGGAAGGAATGCCTTCTCTATCGAGAAATTTCTTCACAATAGGGGCATCAAATTCTTCAGGATCACAGAACTTCGTCAGTAAATAGACGACACCATCAGCGCCCGTCTTTTTCACCATATCGGCAATTAAACGACCGCGTTTTTTCTCTGGGTCATACAGCAATGAGCACCCTTCTAGCTGAGCAATTTGCTCTGCCATTGCTTCATAAGGTGAATTATTTTCAGGAATATCTTGGCGGAATTGACGGGATTCATGAGCGACTTCATCCGCCACAATTGCCATTTTGTTATCAGCCAAAATTTGTAGAATAGAAGGGCTATCCGCAATAATGCCTGTAACCACAATCTTGTGCCCTTTCCAAGGTTCTAGAGACAAGCTTTTGCATTGTGCGACAATGGCTTCAACGGCTTTTGTATGTTCAACAACATCCATAAAATAACCACTTTTGATCACGGTATTACGACGTTGTGGTGTGACTAAATTTGGATGAAGTGCCGCGATATCTGAAAACTCGCGTAATGCGCGACGGCGCTGATTAAACAGATGGATGGCTCTTTTCAATCCATCGTCTGTCACCGGCTGACCTGAAATTTCCCCTAATTGCAGTGCAATTTTTTTGTATTGTTCGGTTAAGAAAGCAATACCTGCTGGGGTTTTACGGTTCTGTGGGTGTACCAATTGAATAAAAGGCACTTGTGGTACACCCGCTTTCCAGTTTTGCCCTAAGCATTTTAAGGTGTCACAAAGAGAAGGAATTAAGGCTGCTGACAGTTTATTCAGCGCACCATCCAATCCCATCTCAAGAGAAGACAGCACTAACGCACAATAGAAAGGAGGAAAATATTTCTTCGCTTCTGAGATCTCACGTCCTTCTGCGCCCCAAATACCAAAAGGCACCATACCCGCCGCATAGACAATTTCATTTGGTGTATATTCAGGGAAGCAGCCAACAACCTTTTTACCACGACGAATAAAACCCTCTAATTGAGCAACAGGGTTATCCACCACGGCTTGTAACTCATCAAACAACTCCGTTAATGTTTTCATTAGATGTCTCCCTTTTTCATTTCTGCTTTGTTAGCAGCCATAATTTCAGTCAATGCTTCAACACGGGTGACATACTGCGCTTCAGAGAAAACACGAGGATCAGCTTGGTCGCCATCAAAAGTCACAGTAGGGATCTTAAGTTCATGACGAATACGGCGCTCAATTTCAGGCATAATGCCACTCCAGAGCTTGCAACTACGGTTAACGTGAATAATCGCACCATCAACTTTATTCTGACGGCTCACGTTAATACGCATATCAGCAGCACGCTCAACAGAGACACAGTTAGGGACGTAAGAGTAAGCACGCATCATCTCGTCACTGTTTTGATAAATCACACCAAACGCAGTGGCATAAACCGTGGCAGTCACGTTGATACCCTGCTCTTTTAACGGCGTCGATGTGGCTCGTAAATAAGGCCAGCACGCAATACCTTCAAAGAGAACACGGTATTTTTCTTCACCGCGGTAAGTTGATTTTTTCTCTTTGATATTTTGTTCCATCTCTTCACACAGTTGTTCAAAAGCCAGTGCGGCTTCTAATTTTCCGCGCGCACAAACAGCAACAGCCATGTGATTAAACAGATCAAAACCATTCATTGGAGACGGCTCATATTGGCAATATTCTGCCGCTTTTAACCATGCTCGCCCTGTACGTTGTGAGATCTCACAGACTTCTTTAAATTTCTCTTCTGAGAACACCTTGCCTGTGACTTTTTCGAGTTGTTTGATGGCATCATCAAATTGCGCTTGAACATATTTCACCGTGACATCATCGGTGTCGTAGTCATTTTTATAAGGAATATCGATAAGGATCATCGGGATATTCAACTCATAAGCGATATTTTCATACCATTTGATCATACAGTTACAGATGTTGTTACAGCACAGTAAGAAATCTGGCTGTGGCATATCCATCTCTTCACACTGTTTAATATCCATATAAGAAAGGCTGATACGAGCATAAGCACAGATATCGTTGGAATATCCCATGCTTTCTGCATGCTCACACATTTTTAACCCTGCACCTTTTGCGGCAATTGCAGCAGCTTGGTTTTCAGGATAAACCACACATAAACCTAATGTTTCAGCAATTTCTTGAGGGAAGTTAGAAGCACACCACCCTATTTTTTCACCACTGTTTTTCGCATCCCACGCACGCTGATAAGCATCAGCAGCGATTTTTTGCAGTCGTTTTTTGGCTGGAATATAATCCGGCGCATTCATATCTACATTGCTCATTTTGATGTTCCTATTGTTAACGCATCGTCTTCCCGTTGATGGCGGTACGCTTCAAAGGCATAAATGGCGGCACCTATCGCCCCGTTGTATTGTGATAATGGTGAGGTGGCGATAGGGACGTTCAGCTCTTCGCTAACATAACGAACAACTTCAAAATTACTGGCGACACCACCTGTCATAACCACAGGGGCTTCCACACCGACTCGTTTGGCAAGACCCGCAATACGGCTAGCCACAGAGCGGTGAATGCCATTAATGACATCGGGTATTGTTTCGTTATTCGCGAGATGGGAGATCACTTCCGATTCAGAGAACACGGTACAAGTTGAGCTAATTGTGACTTTTTTAGTGGACTTAGCACCCTCTTGAGCGAGATCGGAAATCTTGGTTTCTAATACTCGCGACATCACATCTAAAAAGCGTCCTGTACCCGCGGCGCATTTGTCATTCATCACAAAGTTTAATAAACGGCCTGCACCATCCATATGAAGTGCTTTAACGTCTTGGCCACCAATATCAATCACCGTTTTCACACCCGGAAAAAGAAAGTGCGCGCCTTTCGCATGACAGCTAAGTTCACTCACCTCTTTGTTGGCTTCTTTCAGAGAATTACGGCCATATCCTGTTGCGCAGATCCAACTGATCTGACTGAGATCGCCACCAAACTGGTGTAACACTTCACTGATCGCTTTTTCAGGTCCAGATGTCCCAGCACCGACTGATGCCAACGATTTCGCGACAATAGCATCACCATTTTTCATGATGACGCATTTTGATGCAGACGATCCGATATCAACGCCCATTGTGAAAATGTCTTGTTGCATGCCTTTGCTCTCCTGAAATTAAAAAAGTAAGCGGATTATTCTTTCCACGTCATCACATCTTTATTGGCTTCAAGGTTTGCTATCTCTTCAGCGCTATACCCTAATTCAGCTAATACAGATGGCGTGTCTTCGCCTAACAAAGGACCACGGCGATATTCAGGTAAACCACTTTCTAAGAAATCAATCGGTGGACGAACTAAGGCTTTTTCACTGCCATTTTTGTATTTCATGTTGTAGAAGGTGTTGATTGCCCAAGCTTGTTTATCTTCCAACACTTCTTCCCAAGTTTGTGCAATGCTGAATGGGATATCGTTTTTGGTGAAAATATCCGCCCACTCTGACGCTGTTTTTTGCTCAACTTGTTGCCAAATCAGATCATACAATTCAGGAGAACGATTATTTTTTGCGACTTCTTGTAGACGTGTATAGCGGGCATCCTCAGCTAAATCAGGACGACCAATACACGAAATAAAGGTTGGATAATAAGCATCGTAAACGGGCATGCAGACTTGAATAAAACGATCATCTTTCGTTTTATAAGCCAGAATAAATGGGCTGGTGGTTGTACGGCGATCAATAGGATAAGCTTGACCATAATCTGGATATTGCGCCGCTTGGATCATAATCGCTTGGGTGTAAATAGAGGTATGCAGTAAGTTTGTTGAAACATACTCACCTTGACCAATATTTTTAGCTCGGATATAAGCGGCTAACACACCTGAAACCAAGCCTAATGCACACTGGTGATCGCCAAGACCGGGGATCACGTTCATCGGCACGGTGCCTTTTTGGTACAGAGAACCTAAAATACCACCACGGGCAAAGAATGCGGTGTAGTCAAAGCCGGGTAAGTCTTTATCTGGGCCTTCATCGCCATACCCTGTCACACTGGCGTAAACTAATTTTGGGAAACGTTGTTTTAACGTTTCATAATCTAAGCCCGCACGCTCTCTTGCGCCAGGACGCCAGTTAGTTAAGAAAATGTCCGCTTTTTCTAACAATTCAAACAGGATTTTTTTCCCTGCTTCTGTTTTCGTATTTAACACAATCCCACGTTTATTGGCATTTTCTAAATCAAAACTGGTGTTTTCATGTTGATCTAATGGACGGCCTTCTGTTGGTGCGGTATAGCGTAAATTATCGCCATTTGGAGATTCGATTTTGATTACGTTCGCACCCATGTCAGCTAAAATACGCCCCGCTGCAGGTACTGCGATAAAGGTCGCCAACTCAACTACTGTGACGCCTTCCAGTGCTTTATGACTTGTCATTTTTTCTCCTAATTATTTTTAGACTTCATACTGCTGTTGTCAGAATATGGATAAATCCGTTGTCACTTAACCCGCTACTTTGGTTTTTTCATCCTTGATTGAAACGCGATAACCCAGTTGAGATTTCAGCGCTTGCACATCAATTTTTCCGCAAGGGGTATGAGGAAATTCAGTAAAGAAATGGAGTTCTTTGGGGATTTTGTAGCGAGCCAGTCGCTCTTGTAGAAATTCACGTAATTCACTTTCATCAATGCTGTGGCCTTTTTGCACACAAATAGTGGCAATCACTTCTTCACCTAAATCGGCTGAAGGGATCCCAAATGCTTTTGTCGCATCAACACCCGCATATTCAGCAATGGCATCTTCTATTTCACACAGGCTAATATTTTCACCACCACGTACCACAATCTCTTTTATACGATAGGCATAGTGATAATTTCCTTGTTCATCGATACAGCCGATATCTCCCGTGTGTAACCAACCCTCTTCGTCTAACGCTTCTTTGGTTTTGTCTGGCGCATTGTCATAGCCCATCATCACATGAAAGCCACGCGTGCAAATCTCACCTAAACTGCCTACTGGCACAGGTTTACCTGTTTTCGGATTAATAATTTTCATTTCAACAAAAGGTAAAGGCTTACCAATAGAATGACGTTTTATCTCTAAAGCATCATTAGGAAGAGTTTGCGTGCAACAAGGTGAAGCTTCTGTTTGACCATAAGAGACGGTGATCCCTTTCATACCGAGGATCGTTTCAATGTCATCGATTAACGCAGGCGGAAAACTTGCTCCTGCAATAATGCCTTTATCAAGACTCGATAAATCATAGTGAGAAAATTGTTCATGCTTCATTAAACGACTAAAAATGGTCGGTACACCATGCATAATGGTGCAACGATGATGTTGGACGGCTTTTAACACATCTTCAGCATTGTAATTATCAAGAAGAACAAGTTGGCACCCTGTTGTTAACGCAAAAAAGAGACAAGAAGAGAGTCCAAAGCAGTGGAATAGCGGAACCGCAAGACAAATCACATCGTCATACGTAACACCTAAGCGCTGTGCTGACAGCATGGCATTATTAATGACATTATATTGGCTTAACATGACACCTTTAGGCATTGCTGTACTGCCAGAGGTCATTTGAATAGTCAGCAAATCTTTTACGCTAACTTGTTCAACAGCATGTTGATATTCTTTATCTGATATTTTTTGGCTAATTTCTTTTAATTGAGATAAAGAAACACTTTTTTCTGCTTGTTGATTTCCCATGCTAATAAATAATTGAGGCAATACGTCTTTATTTTTTGATGCTTTTTTAGAAAGACAATTAATCACCTCAATAAAATGATTGCTTTTAAAACCATCAGAAAAGCAGAGTGCTTTAATTCCCGTTAATCGACATAAATCGAATAACTCTCTTTTTTTAAAATGAAAGTTAATACAAACAACAGGAACACCAATTTGAGCAGCAGCAAGAAAACAAATTATCCATTCTTTACTATTAGCAGACCAAATCCCTAAACGGTCACCTTTTGTTAAACCCATGGCTAAAAAACCACGCGCAACACTCTCGACTTCTTGTTGTAATTGTTGCCAAGAAAGTGTCTTTTTACTTTGGTTTTCAATTAAGGCCGTTTGTGACGCATATTGCTTCACTACATTGTTTAGACATTCTTTAACTGTCATTTCTAATAAGGTCATAAATACCTACTCAACCGCTTTTTTGCTGATGTTTACGTCTGTAATGACCTTATTCTGGGTAGGGGAAATGATTCATTCTTGGTAAATAACGAACTGTTTTTCGTCATTTGAATAATCTAAGAGAGATTTGTGATTAAGGTCTAGATTTGGTGGGTTAAATATAATTTGTAATTGAAGTGTAATTAATAACAATAAGATAAAATTGAAACCAAGGCGTTATAAAGGTGTTATTATTAATAAAAAAAGAGAGCGGTGTTTTATTTAAATAAGAAAACAACACCACTCTCTTTTTTTAAGATAAATATATACAGATTATTTAAAAATATAAAAAATCCTTATCAATATATATTAACGTAATAATTTAAATAAAAATAATATAAAATAAATACAATAATGATTAAATTTTATAACTTGTAAATAAAAGTAATGTAACTCACTTAACTTATTTTATTCATGATCAATAAAAGGGATTATTTACTCCGACGCATTGGCATCGTTGAAGTTTGGTTGAGTGTTAATCCTTTCGTTTCTGGTGCAAACAAGATTGAAACGATCATACCGAATAAGGAGATCGCCGCCCCCACCAGCATCGTAGTACTAATGCCATAAGTGGCAATAAAGGCAGGAAGCGCACAGGTTGAGATAACGGTACCAATACGGCTGATTGACATAATAATGCCCACTGCCGAAGCTCGAATATCTGTCGGAAACAATTCGTTAGGATAGAGCCATTGTAAAATTCCGGGACCGCCAGAAAAGAACGCATAAGTCGCAAAGGCTAAAATAACAAATAAGATAGGTAGAGCAGGAAAAATACCGAGTACCAATAATGCCAATGTCATCATTCCAAAACTACCAATCAATAAGGGACGTCGTCCTGTTTGGTTTAACCAAAACATTGCGGGAATACACCCAAACATAAAAAACAGGCTGATCACCACATTACCCAGTGCCGCACTTCTTCCTGCATCCCATCCTAATAAACCAACGATTTGTGGGCCAAAGGTATAAATGGCAAACATGGGGATAACTTGGCAAGTCCAAATCACCGCAACAAATAGAACAAAAGAGAAGTGGCGTTTATTAAATAACTCGATAAAACGCGTTGTCTTGGCATCTTCTGCTTCAAATACCACGGGTTCACCAAAGAGTTTTATCATCATCTCATTACACTCTTTAATACGCCCTTTGCGTATTAACCAAAGCGGAGATTCAGGTAAATCAAAACGACCAATTAAAATAATTACACAAGGAATAAAAGCACTGCCCAACATCCAACGCCAGCCATCTACAACATCATATAAAAGATAACCGACTAAGTTGGCACAAGTCGCCCCGATATACCACATTGCAGCAATAAAACCGACGGCAAAAGCACGTTGTTTTTTATTGGAAAACTCAGTGATCATCGAAGTCGCGATAGGATAGTCAGCCCCAATCACAATACCAATAAGAAATCGCATCACTAACAACCCTACTGGCGTTGAAACAAACATCGTTGCAATAGAGATAAGAGCGATGGCGACAATATCGATAAGAAACATTTTTCGGCGACCCACTTTGTCACAAATATAACCAAAGAGGGATGTACCAATAAAAAGCCCTGCTAATGTTGCAGCACCAAGTAGACCAATCCATCGTGTATCGAGTTGTAATAATGGTGTGAGTTGCTCTAACGCCACACCGATAATCACTAATACATAGCCATCAAGAAAAGGGCCGCCACTCCCCCATAACATCACCCGACGATGTACAGAGGTAAAACGAATATCATCAAAGTTTCTGGGTTGCATGACTGTGTCCTGGTATTTTTTCTAAATAAAACAAAAAAGAAAAGCTCCCAGGCCGGAGCAGCACTGGGAGAAAAGTAGCGATACATCATCCGTAACGATATTCCACGCCAAACGTTCCGCGTGGGTATTCCCATTTTTCAAGCGCACTATCTAAACCAAGAATTCGACAAGTTCCACACTCTAAGCACCCTGCATAATCAAAACTGATGGTGCCATCTTCTTGTTTTTTATAAAGACCGGCAGGACAAGCTTTGACTAAGGTTTCCAATACCTGCATATCAGGTTGCTCTTTAACGACGATATGTGGATTTTCCTCATCGACATTAAATTTATTGATGCCTAATTTGACATCGACATTTACGGGAGAACTCATATTGCTTTTACTCCTTTGATCCCATCTTTAATCAGATTCATCCAACCTACTTTTTTGGTATGACGCATCATGGTTTTACGCATTGGTACTGGCGCTTCACCGGTTACGGTAAAGAGATCTTTTGCAATACCAACCACCATTTCAGGGTAAGCGGTGAACATACGAGGGTTATCAAGTAAATCAGGCATACGTTGATAGGCTTTCATATCGCGTAACGGACCGGCTTCTAAATGTTTGAGATATTCATTGAGCGTTTGTTTGCTAAAATCATTTTTCTCCATTGCCGATAGCACGGTTTTTGCAGCAGCTTCACCTGATGCCATCGCTAAATCCATGCCACGAATAGTAAAGCCAAGGTTCATACACATCCCTGCGGCATCACCCGCAATCAATACACCATCGCGTACTAATTCGTTTTGCATTCTTAATCCAGCTTCAGGAACAACGTGTGCGCCGTATTCCACCATTTTTCCGCCTTCAATTAGCGGAGCAACAACGGGATGCTGTTTAAAATCTTCCAGCATTTGGGGGACGGATTTTTTAGCGTCTTTAATATGGTGAAGCCCGCAAACAAGACCTAAAGAAAGCGTGGTTTTATTGGTATATAAAAAACCACCGCCCATAAGCCCATCAGTAGGCGAACCTGCAAATAACCAAGCCGCACCTTCGTTATCTTTTAGGTTGAAACGATCTTTAATGACACTTTCAGGCAGTTCGATGATCTCTTTTACGCCCACAGCCACATTTTCAGCCGCAACACGTTTCGTCATACCTAGCTGTTCAGCCAAGATAGAGTTCACACCATCGGCGAGGATCACCGCTTTCGCTTCTAACACATCACCATCGGCCTCAACACCGACAATTTTTCCATCACGTTCAACGAGTTTGTCAACACGGATCCCTGTAATACATTGCGCACCCGCATTTTCGGCTTGTTCCATTAGCCATTGGTCAAACTCACCACGTAATACAGACCAAGACGCCGTTTTGGGATCCTTTCCTTCCGTATTTTGGTAATCAATTGTCATTGCGCCTGTTTCAGTCATAAATGACAATTTTTCGTGAGTAATAACGCGTTCAACAGGCGCTTCTTGCGCAAACTCAGGAATGATGCGTTCAAGAGTATGTGCATACATACGACCACCGGTTACATTTTTCCCGCCAGCGTAGTTACCTCTTTCTATTAGCAATACTTGTGCACCTTCCCTTGCCAAAACAAGTGCAGCCACAGATCCTGCTAATCCTGCGCCAACAATAATGGCATCGAAAATATCTTCGGAATCGGACATAACATCTCCAGAATTTGCGATAAACAGCAGAGAAGTCGCCTTCTCTGCTTAAATAAATCAGTTAGATAATTGACGAGTTAATGCAGGTAAAATTTTCATTAAATCACCGACAATGCCGTAATCAGCGAATTGAAAGATAGGTGCATTTTTGTCTTTATTAATAGCAACAATAGTTTGTGCACCATTAGCGCCGACCATATGTTGAATTTGTCCTGAAATACCCGCAGCTAAATAGAGTTCAGGTTTCAGCATTAGGTTAGAAATACCGACATAACGCTCGTGTTCCATCCACTTCTCATTTTCAGCAACAGGACGAGAACAGGCGATTTCAGCACCAATGGTTTTCGCTAAGTCTTCTGCAAGGGCGATATTTTCTTTACTGCCGATACCGCGACCCACGCTGACAACAAAACGTGCTTTGTCTAAATCAACTGCATTGATAGCGCGTGGTTGAATCGAATTGCGAACAATGCCTTGAGCTGGGGCAATCCATGCGACTTTTTGTGCACTACCCGTCGCCTCAGTTTCTGGTGCAATATCAAAAGCGCCCACACTTGCAGTGACAACACAGTAAGGCGTTTTCAGCGTTTCATCGCCAAAAGCTAAACCACCGTAAACCATATGTTTGGTGACTAATGCCTCTCCTTCTGCATTTAAAGATTGTGCGTCGTTAGAAACAACCGCTTCTAAACGATGACCTAAACGTGCTGCGATTAATTTTCCGCGACGTGTATTAGGCAGTAGCACTAAACCTGCATCACCTTTTTGTTTGATGGTTTCAACCATGCTTTGTGCATAGTCTTCAATAATGCGATCATCAGGTTTACCTTCTAATTGAAAAACGTCGGTTGCACCTAATTTAAAAGCAGCCACACTTTGTTCATCATTCAATGTAAATACATTGATAGATTGTCCTAATGAAGAAGCGCCACCCATTAATTCTGGTAAACGGGAAAGTGCATCACTAAATACCCAAACAGTTGAAAACTGGCTCATAACTCCCCCTATTACTTAAGAATTTTACGTAAATGTTCTGCCAACTCAGCAATCTGATCATCGCCATCACCTTCAATGATGATGCGTTGACGAACTTTCTGTTTCGGCGCAGCCACTTTTTGCTCTGAACGTGCAGTAATCACATCCAAACCAAGATCGGTGACACTCCATTGCTGAACAGGTTTCTTGGCGGCACCAAGAATAGCTTTCATCGAAGGAATTTGAGGTATATTTATATCGGTAGATACCGCGATAACAGCAGGTAATGGAATGGTTAGTGTTTCAATTTCCGTTTCTAATTCACGCTCAACCGTAATTGAATCATTAGAAATAGAAACTATTTTGTTAACGCCATTGATTGCAGGAATATTTAAGAATTCCCCCACCAGCAAGCTAACTTGTTGTGAGCTCAGATCCGCAGAGCCATCACCACAAAGAATTAAATCATAACCTTTTTTAGTCGCAGCCGCTGCCAGTGCAACCGCTGTTTGATAAGGTAAAGAAGCTTCAAATTGATCATCAACGACAACCACTAATTCATCAGCACCACGAGAAAGAACATCTTTACGCGCTTTCGCATTTGTCAGGGCTTTACCGCCAACACTCATTGCCGTGATTTGAATACCATCAAGTTGCGTCTTAAGCTGATTAGCGGCTTCAATCGCATTTAAATCATATTGGCTGATTTTGGTGTTAGCGCGGGAAAAATCCAGCGAATTATCTGCGCTATTGACCGTAATATCCTGCTCATCGGGAACACTTTTGTAACATGTAATAATATTCATTACATCTCCTGAAATTAATAAATAATGTCATTTACTCTGGCAATGTAATATAGAATTAACACAATTAAGAGATGAAAAAATTAAACCTAGGTCACCAATATTGAACATAGATAAATAAAGAATGGATAGGTTTCAATATTGCTAAACATATCACCAATATTGAAATTAGTTTTAATTAAAGTGAACAACTTTCAATATTGCTACCTCGATCAACAATATTGAAGATAATAAATATAATGGTATTTAACGTTCAATATTGCCACCAAGATCAACAATATTGAAAGACAGAATATAACAACCCGATTACATACAACGAGATAAAGTTAATTATCAATAAGTTAGAATGAAAAGAAAACGTTATAAAACGTAACATAAAATCGACAAAAAGAATAGTGTGAAGTGAATAACAGAATGGATTTTTTATAATATCCATTATTCATCATCATTAATTGGTTTGTGAATTAGCCAATAACTTTATTTTTCTATTATGATGAAACGCCAATAGACGAAATACTTATAAATAAACTTACAAGTTTTATTAGATATTAGGAATTAACACTACTTAAACTTCTGCGTTAAATATATTTGGAAAATTTACCTATGAGCAAAGATAATAAAAAGGCAGGAATAGAACCGAAGGTTTTTTTTCCGCCATTAATCATTGTTGGTATTTTATGCTGGCTAACGGTACGTGATCTTGACGCTTCAAATGAAGTGATTAATGCCGTATTCAGCTATGTTACCAATGTCTGGGGCTGGGCCTTCGAATGGTATATGGTCATTATGTTCGGAGGTTGGTTTTGGTTAGTCTTCGGTCGTTATGCCAATAAACGCCTAGGGGAAGATAAACCTGAGTTTAGTACCGCAAGCTGGATCTTTATGATGTTTGCGTCTTGTACATCCGCCGCCGTCCTCTTTTGGGGATCAATTGAAATATACTACTACATTTCAAGCCCACCTTTTGGGATGGAAGCTTACTCAACCCAAGCGAAAGAAATTGGCCTTGCTTACAGCTTGTTCCACTGGGGACCTTTACCTTGGGCAACATATAGTTTCCTTTCTGTTGCATTCGCTTACTTCTTCTTTGTTCGCAAAATGGAAGTGATCCGTCCAAGTAGTACCTTAACCCCATTAATCGGTGAAAAACACGTTAATGGTTTATTCGGTACCATTGTTGATAACTTCTATTTAGTTGCTCTGATTTTAGCAATGGGTACAAGCCTCGGGTTAGCCACACCGCTTGTGACGGAATGTATTCAATACTTATTTGGTATTCCTCATACCCTGCAATTAGACGCCATTATTATCTCTTGCTGGATTTTGCTTAACGCAATTTGCGTGGCATTTGGTCTGCAAAAAGGGGTAAAAATTGCCAGTGATGTGCGTACTTACCTTAGTTTCTTAATGCTAGGTTGGGTATTTATCGTCGGGGGTGCGAGCTTTATCGTCAATTACTTCACCGACTCTGTCGGTACATTGATGATGTATATGCCTCGTATGCTGTTTTATACAGACCCTATCGGTAAGGGCGGATTCCCTCAAGGTTGGACTGTCTTCTATTGGGCATGGTGGGTTATCTACGCCATTCAAATGAGTATTTTCTTAGCACGTATCTCTAAAGGCCGTACTGTCCGTGAATTGTGTTTAGGGATGGTGTCAGGTTTAACCGCAGGGACTTGGTTAATTTGGACAATCCTGGGTGGTAACACTTTACAACTCATTGACCAAAACATTCTCAACATTCCACAACTGATTGAACAGTATGGTGTGCCTCGCGCAATCATCGAAACATGGGCGGCATTACCGTTAAGCACCGCGACAATGTGGGGCTTCTTTATCCTCTGCTTTATTGCCACCGTCACCTTAATTAACGCCTGTTCTTACACACTGGCAATGTCCACTTGTCGCTCGATGAAAGAAGGCTCTGAGCCACCTTTATTAGTCCGCATCGGCTGGTCTGTGCTGGTCGGTATTATCGGCATCATTCTGCTAGCTCTTGGTGGTTTAAAACCCATTCAAACTGCCATTATCGCTGGAGGATGCCCACTATTTTTCGTCAATATCATGGTCACCTTGTCCTTTATTAAAGATGCCAAAGTACATTGGAAAGACTGATCCGCTATACGCAAAGAATGACATATTAAGAGGTTATTAACATGGATTTTAGATTGAATGATGAGCAGGAACTGTTTGTTGACGGTGTCCGCGAATTAATGGCAAGTGAAAACTGGGAAGCTTATTTCGCACAGTGTGATCGCGAAAGTAAATACCCAGAACGTTTTGTCAAAGCCTTAGCGGATATGGAAATTGACAATCTGCTTATCCCTGAAGAGCACGGTGGTTTAAATGCGGGTTTTGTGACTGTTGCTGCAATCTGGATGGAATTAGGTCGCTTAGGTGCGCCAACTTACGTGCTTTATCAATTACCAGGGGGATTTAACACCGTCTTGCGTGAAGGAACGCAAGAGCAAATTGACAAAATTATGGCGTTCCGTGGTACAGGTAAACAGATGTGGAACTCTGCTATCACAGAACCCGGTGCAGGCTCAGACGTAGGTAGCTTACAAACAACTTATACCCGTAAAAATGGCAAAGTTTATCTCAATGGTAGCAAATGTTTTATCACCAGTAGTGCCTATACCCCTTACGTTGTTGTGATGAGCCGTGACTCCGCATCTCCAGATAAACCTATCTTTACTGAATGGTTTGTGGATATGAGCAAACCCGGCATCAAAGTCAACAAGTTAGAAAAACTGGGTTTACGTATGGATAGCTGCTGTGAAATCACTTTCGATAACGTTGAACTTGAAGAAAAAGACATGTTTGGTCGTGAAGGTAACGGCTTTAATCGTGTAAAAGAAGAGTTCGATCACGAACGTTTCTTAGTGGCGCTCACTAACTACGGTACAGCAATGTGTGCCTTTGAAGATGCAGCGCGTTACGCCAATCAACGTGTGCAATTTGGCGAAGCTATCGGCCGTTTCCAACTTATTCAAGAAAAATTCGCTCATATGGCGATCAAACTCAATTCAATGCGCAACATGTTATATGAAACTGCATGGAAGAGTGACAACAACTTAATTACTTCTGGCGATGCCGCTATGTGTAAATATTTCTGTGCAAATGCGGCATTTGAAGTCGTTGATAGTGCAATGCAAGTACTTGGTGGTGTCGGTATTGCTGGCGAACACCGTATTTCTCGTTTCTGGCGTGACCTTCGTGTTGATCGTGTCTCTGGTGGCTCTGATGAAATGCAGATCCTGACATTAGGACGTTCAGTACTTAAACAGTATCGCTAATTAATCACGAAGACTCTCTCATCATGAGGTGGGAGAGTGTTCACTCTGACCACTTACGAGGTGACGCTATGACAGAACATTTACCAATGCCACAATTCGGCCCACTCTCAGGGGTGCGTGTTGTGTTTTCAGGAATTGAAATTGCAGGGCCATTCGCAGGACAAATGTTCGCAGAATGGGGAGCGGAAGTGATTTGGATTGAAAACGTTGCATGGGCTGACACCATTCGCGTTCAACCTCACTACCCTCAACTTTCTCGCCGTAACTTACATGCTCTTTCACTCAATATTTTTAAAGATGAAGGTCGTGATGCATTCCTAAAATTAATGGAAACAACCGATATCTTTATCGAAGCCAGCAAAGGCCCAGCCTTCGCACGCCGTGGTATTACTGATGAAGTATTGTGGGAACACAACCCTAAATTGGTTATTGCGCATTTATCAGGTTTTGGTCAATACGGTGATCCGCAATACACCAACTTACCAGCCTACAACACGATTGCTCAGGCTTTCAGTGGTTACCTTATTCAAAACGGTGACAAAGATCAGCCAATGCCCGCTTTTCCTTATACCGCGGACTATTTTTCAGGAATGACAGCAACGACTTCCGCACTCGCGGCACTGTATAAAGTTCAACAAACAGGTAAAGGCGAAAGTATTGATATTGCCATGTATGAAGTGATGTTGCGTATGGGGCAATACTTCATGATGGATTATTTCAATGGTGGCGAAATTTGCCCTCGTATGACCAAAGGGAAAGATCCGTATTACGCAGGCTGTGGGCTTTACCGTTGCCAAGATGGTTATATCGTGATGGAAGTTGTCGGTATCACTCAAATTGAAGAAATTTTCAAAGATATTGGTCTTGCTCATCTGCTTGGTACACCTGAAGTACCTGAAGGTACTCAACTTATTCACCGTATTAATTGCCCTCATGGCCAATTATTTGAAGACAAGTTAGATGAGTGGTTAGCAAAACAACCTCTCACTAAAGTCCTTAAACGCCTTTCAGAACTCAATATTGCCAGCGCCAAAGTGCTGACTATTCCTGAGCTTGAAGGCAATCCGCAATATATCGCGCGTGAATCGATCACCGAATGGCAAACCATGAATGGCGAAACCTGCAAAGGGCCAAATGTGATGCCGAAATTTAAAAATAATCCGGGAAAAATCTGGCGAGGAATGCCATCTCACGGCATGGACACTGATGCGATTTTGAAAAATATCGGTTATAGCGACGAACAAATCAGGGGGCTGGTCGATAAAGGACTGGCCAAAATCGTAAAGTAACACTGTGAAGTTCAGACGTTATATAGATATAAAACACGTCTGAATTGACAGCAAAAGAATAGGGTAACAGTTTAATGGATGTGATTGGCAAACAAAACTTACGTCAAATGTGGGATGATTTGGCTGAGGTTTATGGCACAAAAACAGCGCTAATTTTTGAATCCGCACAAGGACAAGTAAGGCAATTTAGCTACAGTGAATTAAATGAAGAGATAAATAGAACCGCAAATCTTTTTCATGCTAGTGGCATAAAAAAAGGCGACCATGTTGCTTTACATCTTGATAACTGTCCTGAGTTTTTCTTTTGCTGGTTTGGCTTGGCAAAAATTGGTGCTGTGATGGTGCCCATTAATGCACGCTTTATGTATGAAGAGAGCGCATGGATAATCAATCACTGCCAAGCGCATTACGTCGTAACTCGTGATAATTTTTATCCGATTTACCAACCTATGTTGCAGGATGAACAATGCCCTTTAACGCAGCTGTTTTTAATCACAGAAAACAGCCTCCCTGCTGAAAAAGGCGTTATCGACTTTTTAAAAGAGAAAGCCAAGCACCCTGTTATGCTCAATCATTACACACCATTAAGTGTAGATGATACTGCTGAAATTCTTTTTACCTCCGGAACGACGTCTCAACCCAAAGGTGTCGTTATCACTCACTATAACCTACGCTTTGCAGGTTACTACTCATCATGGCAAAACGCATTACGCGAAGATGACGTTTATCTTACTGTAATGCCTGCTTTTCATATTGACTGCCAATGCACCGCATCACTCGCCGCATTTTCTGTGGGTGCCACCTTTGTATTGTTAGAGAAATACAGTGCCAGAGCCTTTTGGAAACAGATCCTTAAATACCAAGCAACGGTAGCGGAATGTATTCCAATGATGATGAGAACCTTAATGGCGCAACCTATTTCATCAGAAGAAAAGCAGCATAAATTACGTGAAGTGATGTTTTATCTCAATCTTGCCGATGAAGAAAAAGATGCCTTCCTTGAACGCTTTAACGTGCGATTATTCACCTCTTATGGCATGACAGAAACCATTGTTGGCTTAATTGGTGACAGACCTGGCGATAAACGGCGCTGGCCATCAATTGGTAGACCCGGTTTTTGCTATCAAGCCCAAATCAGAGACAAACAAAACAATGAAGTTCCTGATGGCGTAGTTGGTGAGATCTGCGTAAAAGGCGAGCCAGGAAAAACTATTTTTAAAGAGTATTACAACCGACCTGATGCAACCGCAAAAGCATTAGAGCCTGATGGTTGGTTGCATACTGGCGATTATGGTTATCGTGACGATGAAGGCTTTTTTTATTTCGTTGATCGCAGTTGCAATATGATCAAACGCGGTGGAGAGAATGTCTCTTGTGTTGAGATTGAAAACATCATTTCTTCACATCCTAAAATTCAAGATGTGGCTGTAATTGGTGTACCTGACAATATTCGTGATGAAGCGATTAAAGCCTTTGTCGTACTGGTTGAAAATGAAACCTTGAGTGAAGAAGCGTTCTTCCATTTCTGTGAGCAAAATATGGCAAAATTCAAAGTCCCCTCTGAAGTTGAATTTAGAGATGGCTTGCCTCGTAACTGCTCAGGAAAAGTGATTAAAAAGCATTTGAAATAAAGCATAGGTCGGTTTAACCACAAATGAATAACCTCAATCATAAATGCTTATTTTTGATGATGAAAAGGAATACAACATGAGCCAGTCATTACATCTAACAACGCGCGGTTCAATACTTGAAATTGTATTAGATAGACCAAAAGCCAATGCTATTGATGCGAAAACCAGCCATGAAATGGGTGAAGTCTTTATACGTTTTCGTGATGATCCCAACTTACGTGTTGCGATTATTACAGGTGCTGGTGAGCGCTTTTTCTCTGCGGGATGGGATTTAAAAGCGGCGGCTGAAGGCGAAGCGCCTGATGCGGATTTTGGGGCGGGTGGCTTTGCAGGTTTAACCGAGCTTTTCAATCTGGATAAACCCGTCATTGCTGCGGTTAACGGCTATGCTTTTGGTGGTGGCTTTGAATTAGCGCTTGCCGCCGACATGATGATTTGTTCAAACAATGCTTCTTTTGCCTTACCTGAAGCCCAGTTAGGCATTGTGCCTGATAGTGGCGGTGTTCTGCGTTTACCTAAACGTTTACCACCAGCTATTGTCAATGAAATGCTGATGACAGGCCGTCGTATGAATGCTGACGAAGCGCTTCGTTGGGGTATTGCAAACCGTGTTGTTAGTTCCGCTGAATTAATGGATAGCGCTCGCGAACTCGCTGATCAAATTGCTCATAGCGCGCCACTGGCTGTGGCGGCTTTAAAAGAAATTTATCGCGCCACCAGTGAGCTTTCTATTGAAGAGGGTTATAAATTAATGCGCAGTGGAGTGTTAAAACATTATCCAAGTGTCTTGCATTCAGAAGATGCCACCGAAGGACCACTTGCCTTTGCGGAAAAACGTGCACCTGAATGGAAAGGCCGATAATTATCGTTAATTTCGATAATACAACAAAGAGGAAAACGGATGAGTATCTACGCGTTTGAAGGTCTTATTCCTGTGGTACATCCAACCGCCTATATCCACCCATCTGCGGTATTAATTGGTGATGTCATTATTGGTGCAGGTGTTTATATCGGCCCTTTAGCCTCACTTAGAGGCGACTATGGGCGCTTGATTGTTGAAGCAGGCGCAAACCTTCAAGACGGTTGTATCATGCACGGTTATACCGATATGGACACCATTGTTAGAGAAAATGGGCATATTGGGCACGGTGCCATTCTCCATAGTTGTATTATCGGGCGTGACAGTTTAGTTGGTATGAATAGCGTGATTATGGATGGTGCCGTCATTGGTGAAGAAAGCATTGTTGCCGCGATGAGCTTTGTAAAAGCGGGCTTTCAAGGAAAAGCGAGACAAATGCTAATAGGCAGCCCTGCAAAACATGTGCGAGATATTACTGATAATGACATGGAATGGAAGCGTATGAACACGCGTGAATATCAAGACTTGGCAATTCGTTGCCGCCAAAGCTTAGTGGAAATCACGCCATTAACAGCACCTGAACCTAATCGCCCTCGTTTACGTGGCACAACAGAGGTAAAACCGAAAGGTCAGTAATAAACAACGACAGGCGTTACAAGCGCCTGTCGTCACTATTAAATTTGTTTAGTATGGAACGAAGCCACTTAATTAGCGACGCTGAGATTTTGACAACATCCATTGCCATTTTTGCTCATGGTTCAATCCATGTGGGATCATCGCCGCCAATTTTTCAGGCGCACTTTGACTTCTTTTTTCTTGAGTATGGCCTTTTAAACGTGAGTAGACTTGAGGATCAATATGGCTGACTTTGATCATTCGTTGACACTGACAGCCTCGACCTTCTAATTGGTTAGGTACACTTTTTGTTTCACATTCAATCTCTTTTACATCAGAAAGAATGTAAGAAACGATATTAATGGCGTTGCATTGAGGAATATCGAATTTTTTTGCAATTTCTTTTGCACTTACCCAACGTTCTTGCTCTTGAACCCAATCAGCAATTGACAGATAGAGTGGTTTATTCATGTATTCTTCACACATAATTACTCCAATATCACAAATAAAATATTATTTATCGCTAAATAAAGATAATAACTATATATGTTAATTATCATTGCACCGCGGAGTATCGGTTTTCCCTGTTAATTTGAGAAGTTAACAAACTTATCAAAATAATACTTAGTTTATTTTTAACAACCAAACCCTTTAATTAACACACCTGTCACAACTTATTATTTTGTTATTAAATCCAACTTAATAATAATTAAACCGAGTGAAACAAAAAATTAATTAAATATTAAACATACTGTAAAAAAATCAAAGTATCACATTGATTTTAAAGCCATTAAATAACAAAATAAAAAATAAATAGATTATATTAATAATCCATTTATAGACTAACATTATAGTAATAGATTTTAATTTAGATTGCCAGAAAGGTGACTTATTATTAGATGTAAATCAATAATCGTTTATTTTAAGCTATATTAACCTAATTATTAATACATTAGTAAAAGTGAAGATTAATGTCTCCGTATACCTAAATAGATAAATTAAGTGCTATATAACGTTATAACACTTAATCTCATATTCTTCGTTTGATTATAAAAAACGGCGATCAAATGTCGCTTGCCAATCATCAGTGAATCTATTTACTGCATCGTCCACCACGGGTGAACGGATAATCGAGTAAGCAAGCTCAATCGGTAATGTCACCGAAGAAGCGCCTGCTAATAAACAATCGACCACTTGGCGTGGCGTTTTAAAACTCGCCGCTAGGATTTTTGTGGGTAAATTATGCATGGTGATGAGAGTTTGTAACTCTTTTACCACTCTTACGCCATCAGAGCCTTGCCTATCCATTCGATGCACATAAGGCGCAATATAATCTGCGCCAGCTAATGCTGCCATTAATCCTTGAGACACACTGTAAATCGCTGTGCCTAATACCAGCATATTTTTTTGCTTTAATTGTTTAATAGCAACAAGCCCTGCTTCTGTAACGGGAATTTTAATCACCGTATTATCAGCAATATTACCGATACGTAATGCTTCTTCAATCATGGTATCGACATCACTGGCAATGACCTGTGCAAATACTCGGCCTTTGCCTCCCATTGCTGCTTTTAATTCAGGCAATAGCATTTCAATATCTTGTGCGGATTTAGCAATAATGGAAGGATTAGTGGTGACACCAGCAATAGGAAGAACTTGAGAGAGTTTTCTGACTTCTTCGATATCCGCGGTATCTAAATAGATTTCCATAATCGCACCTCAATGATGTTGTTTTAAGCTAAATAATTATAGGTATAACGTAGAAAGTAACACTGTGCGCGAGGGATTTCTAGTGGATCCAATAAAAATAGCGCCCAAGTAAAGGCGCTACTAATTAAATAACGATAATAAATAGTTATAGTTTCTATTTAATAAAAAACATTAGTCCTGATTTAAATTTAGCATTTAAAATTTAGATTTAGGATTTATTTATAATTAAAAAGAAATAAGATTAAGTATAATATATTTATTGATATTAAATAATTTTTCTATTGAGTTAAATTGATTATTTTTTAAAATCAGCATCAATAACTTGATAAAAAGCGTTACCTGTATCCGCAATATCCCAAACACCTAAAATAATCTGATAACCAGAACGCTCTGGTATATTACAATTTAATTCTACGGTTTCTGTGGGTATTTTTCCATTATCATCTTGTTGGCAGAATGGCGTTAAATCAAAGTCAGCACGGGTCAGCGGTTTATTCACATCCCAACCTGGTTTGGTAATAAAGAATCGCCATGATGCAGTGCTATGCTTTGCAGTTAATGTCCACTTAAAGGTATTTTCTCCACTTTTCATTGCTACTTTATGCCAGCGATCAGCACTTTGTGCATTTAAAGCAGAAAAATTTGCCTTTCCACCACTGGCAATTTCACCGTCTGCAGGACCACCGTCAGGGAAACCTTTAAGTCCTTCAATAGATTGAGGCTCATATTGTACAGGACCACAATCTTTATTTAACTTGCCTCCTTTTGCTGAACAAAGGAAAGCTCTACTAGGAGGCGCATCAATATAGCCATGTTTTAATGTCACATCCGCTGACGCTGTTGAAATAAAACCCGCTGATGATAATAATAACGTTGCAGTAAATACCATAAGTTTATTTTTCTTCATCATAAAACCTCATAATTATTAATAAGTATTTTTAAATATAATGATTACATCAATCACATTAGATATTAGTCAAAAAAAGACAATTAAATATGTATTTATTAATATTTGTGAGCAGTATCGCGATTTTATTTAATATTAAAACGGGAATAAAACGCCATATTAATATTAATTAGATGATGATTTATTATTGAAATAATAAATTAAATTATTTTTTAATACTTTATTTTATAAATTATTAAAAGCATTCAAATTATCAAGATAAGATAATAACAACCCAAATGAGGCAAGAAAACTGCCTCACTGGGTTGTATGTTTTAGATATATATTTTAACGAGATTACATTCTATCAATCAACAATCGTGAACGATGTTCTCTTGTAACAACGATGAGTTAGTGTAAACGAACTTTCATTGAGTCAAGAACAGTAATTTTGTTGGTATTCTGGTTGATAATTACATCTTCCGATAATACTTTTACATTGATTTTCCCAGCATCTCGAGCCAATAAAGCGTAACTATAGCCAGCTCTGGGCTCGAAACGAGAAACTTTATGTTGATTATTATAATCAAATACAGCGATATTTTCTTGAACTTGATCTATCCTCGTACCTTGTTTCCCAAGATAAGTTATTGCCGAACTTTCAAACTCACTTAATGTACCAATCAAGTCATTATTATGATTTCCTGATACCGATAAATTCTTACCCGACAGGGCTCTAAAGCTGTGTTGTATTGTGTTCACCCCCTGAATACCCGTTTTCCAGTTATCGTCTCCGGGTTTTTGTCCGGTATGAACTGCATAAAGTTTTTCCTTATCTACAGCGTATTGCATCGTACAGCCACTTAAAGCTCCTGACGTAATGACAATGGGGTTTTTCTCCTTAATATCATCCAACCGGATGCTGATGCCCACACTACCTGATCTACCACTCATAACTTGAATAGCGGTAAGATTATCAGAAAGTATTTTGTGCCCCCAATAAGTTCCTATTGTTCCAGAGCCAGACTCACTGGAAGAAACCTGAGATCCTTTGAATATATGAACTGATTGGTATAAATCACCGCCTCGTTTCAATAATTCCGGACGATACTCTCTTAACACGGGATTATTATCAACTGAATCAAACCGACTGATGGCGAATGGCAATGTCGTCTCAGAACTCTCTCTATTACTCCCCACAAATAATCCACGATTTCGTAGAGGAGTAATAGATCCCTTTTGTAGCTTCATATCATCTGATGCGAAAAGAAGAGAGAAACTGCTATTAGGCATTCGTCCATCCGGATCATGCAATGTCACGGGATTATTACGCACCATACGATATAAATTTAGTCCATCAATCGTACCTGCGGGGTCGGCACTTAACCAACGCCCCACCCACGGTTGATAATAACGATAACCGTAGTAATACATGCCCGTAGCATCTTTTTCTTTCCCTGAATAACGAATGGTTTTGTAATCTGCTTCTACCGCATTTTCGCTAGACCAAATTGCCGTTCCCCCATAAGGGTAATACTCTTCATAGCTAACTAATTGCCCTTGACCATCCGTTTCTAATCCACTGTTGCCAACACCATTATCATAGCTATAACGCAGTGAATTATTTTCAATCCCTTTTGGTGAACCTATTTCCCAACACAATGCTCTGACTTTGGCACTCGTACCTGCTTGAATTTGTACAACGGCATATTTCTCTGTAATAGCACTTGCGCTCACCTCCCATTGTTCAATATTCGGTAAATAATGCGTCGTGACTTTTTCTAATCCGCCACGAGCAACCTTACGCCCCCGCATTTTCGTCACACGTTGCCCAGTATTATTGTATTGGTAAGTTTCACCTTCATATAAAAAACCACTCTCTATTACCTGATTTGTGGCTTTTAAATGATTGCGTTTATCCCAAATAATGGCGTCACCATTGAGAAGCTGGGTTAAATTACCACTCTCATCAAAATAGCGATCCACTTTTTGGGGATCTGCACATTGGGACTTTAATAAAGCCCGATTGGTTTTATTTGAAACAACGATATCTTGAGTAAAACTTTGTTGCGCAATCGGTGAATTATGGCGAATTTGCGTTAAATTTCCGCCTCTATCATAAGCGTATAACCGCGTGTAATTAGTATAGCTTTGTGTATCTTTCACTAACATTGTCACAGGCTGAGATTGTATTGACGCGGGCGTTGCTTGATTGGCAGATTCACGGCCTGAGGCGCTGATTAATTGATACAGTGAGTCATAGATATAACGATTTTCAGGCACCACTTTCTGATTACGCCAGTAACGAGTCGCTTCAGCATCATTTTTCAAACAAATAATATTACCGACAGGATCGTACTCATAACGCAAATCTTGCATGATTTTCGCCCCTAATGCATGACCTTGGGGACGCTGTGTTTTAACATGCAACAAACGTTGCGTTTCAGGCTCATATTCATAAGTGATGACTAATCCATTACCCTGTTCTTCACGCAGTTTTTGCCCCGCAGCTGAATAGGATAATGCTTTCAAAATAATCTGTTCTGACTGCCCTTTTAATGTAAGCCAAGTCTGTTTTACAAAACCGGCAATATCATAAGTCATACGACGTTGATGGCCTGCACAATCAGTTTCTGTTAGTACAGCACCCGTGGCGTCGTAAAGATATTGAGTGGTAAATTTTTCAGCTTGTTGAATATCATTTACTTCACTACTCGAATTCCAGTCAATAACACTACCATAATGTAATTGTTGTGTTTCTGATATTACCGCACCTTGTAACGAATAATGGCTATACATTTTTTTACCCGCAGTATCAAAGTGTTCAATACATTTTCCCACTTGATTGGTATCGATTAACTCACTCTCGTTTCCTTGTCCCCATTTAAGTTTTTGCACCACGACAATTCTGCTTTCACCCAGTTTTTCTTCTTTGACTTGTTCTAAATAACGCTCAAACCATTGATTACTGTATTCATAAGTTGTCACCGTTCCTTTTCCATTAATCTGCTGTGCGATAGTTCCTTCAATATCATTGATATTAAAACTATTGCCATTATCAACACCTTGTGAAAGTGATAACGCGCCCCCTAAACTCACGGTTTGTTGAATATTCGGTTGAATAGTTGAGTCTGCTTGTTGTGCTTCATACAGTCTGGCATCAATACTGCGTTCTAAATAACCGCGAGCATGATAGTGATGGCGCGTAATGCGTTCATCGGTTTGATTAACCGTATCAGGATGACGGCAATAATTAATTTCACGGATTGTTGATCCCCGATTATCAAGAACTACCACCGTTGGTGTTCTTGTGTGTAATTGTTTATTTAACATCTTTTTAATTCCTTTCAATTTTCTTTTTATCGACAATAATTATTTCGTTAATGATTAATGGCGGTTAAATATATTTTTTCATGAAGATAGATTATTAATTTATTTCTAGGCTAAGTACCTCGTGATTAATTTAATTGCACTTAATTCTTAGCCTATAAGCATTATTAAATCAAAACATCATCATTAATAGATTGATAATAATATTATTTTAATGGATGCAGGCTAGCTGTTATCGGATCATATACAGTCTTTGCGTTGCCTGATTCGCCACGACAAAATGAACAGACAATATTGTCATATTTAATATTGTTGGCTTTTAACTCGCGGAAAAGCTTTCCTATTGTCGTCGCTGAAGAACCCGGTTTGCCATCAATCCTGGTCGAGCTTTTCACAGTAACAATATCCGTTTTTACTGTTTGTTTTTGATTGGTTTGTATAATCGCTTGATTGACAGCCAATGCATTACTTATTTCATCTAGTATATCTTCCCCAATCTCGGCTATGTCATAATTTGTAATACTAAATCGCCTTTTCTTATCGTTTCTTGTTGCTTTCCAATTCGTATCATGAGAATCACCTGTCACTGCCCTTATTCCCAATAATTCCATTTCGTCAATCGCGACTTGATTATGTAACTCCAGATGATGATTTGAAATAGAAAATAACGTAAGACTCTTATCCATTGCGATGTTTTCAAGCCCAGGATCCATTAATTTAGTCCTGTGTGGATTTAAAAATTCTAATGTCATTCCATTGGGTATTGGAACAACTCCACTGTTTGCGTTAAAACCACCATGGGCAAAGACAATAAGTTTTTTTGATGGAGAATCTGGGGTTGAATAGAGTGTAAAATGCTTACCTAACTCACTAACGGCATAATGAGTCTCTCTTTTAAAGTCGAGTGAATCTTCTTGATTCCAAGTCTCAGCCTGTTTAATAATCGATTCCCCCCAATCATTGGTTTTTATTTCATGAAATGACGTCGGTAATCGATTGATAAAATGCTCACTTGTTGTTGCAGAAGTCGATGCGGTTGAAGGCGTGGGCGCTCGGCCATCAGGATCATGTAACGTTACGGGATTATTACGCACCATACGATATAAATTTAGTCCATCAATCGTACCTGCGGGGTCGGCACTTAACCAACGACCAATCCACGGTTGATAATAGCGATAACCGTAATAATACATCCCTGTTGCATCTTTTTCTTTCCCTGAATAACGAATGGTTTTGTAATCTGCTTCTACCGCATTTTCGCTAGACCAAATTGCCGTTCCCCCATAAGGGTAATACTCTTCATAGCTAACTAATTGCCCTTGACCATCCGTTTCTAATCCACTGTTGCCAACACCATTATCATAGCTATAACGCAGTGAATTATTTTCAATCCCTTTTGGTGAGCCAATTTCCCAACACAACGCCCTGACTTTGGCACTCGTACCTGCTTGAATTTGTACAACGGCATATTTCTCTGTAATAGCACTTGCGCTCACCTCCCATTGTTCAATATTCGGTAAATAGAGCGTCGTGACTTTTTCTAATCCGCCACGAGCAACCTTACGACCTCGCATTTTCGTCACACGTTGGCTCGCACTGTTATATTGATAAGTTTCACCCTCAGTTAAATACCCACTTTCCATTATCTCTTTTGTGGCTTTTAAATGATTGCGTTTATCCCAAATAATGGCATCACCATTGAGAAGCTGGGTTAAATTACCACTCTCATCAAAATAGCGATCCACTTGTTGGGGTTCTGCACATTGGGATTTTAATAAAGCCCGATTGGTTTTATTTGAAACAACGATATCTTGAGTAAAACTTTGTTGTGCAATCGGTGAATTATGGCGAATTTGTGTTAAATTTCCGCCTCTATCATAAGTGTATAACCGCGTGTAATTAGTATAGCTTTGTGTATCTTTCACTAACATTGTCACAGGCTGAGATTGTATTGACGCGGGCGTTGCTTGATTGGCAGATTCACGGCCTGAGGCGCTGATTAATTGATACAGTGAGTCATAGATATAACGATTTTCAGGCACCACTTTCTGATTACGCCAATAGCGAGTCGCTTCTGCATCATTTTTCAAACAGATAATATTGCCCACAGGATCGTACTCATAACGCAGATCTTGCATGATTTTCGCCCCTAATGCATGACCTTGGGGACGCTGTGTTTGAACATGCAACAAACGTTGCGTTTCAGGCTCATATTCATAAGTGGTGACTAATCCATTACCCTGTTCTTCACGCAGTTTTTGCCCCGCAGCTGAGTAGGTTAAAGAACGTAAAATCACTCGCTCTGATTGGCCTTTTAAGGTTAGCCAAGACTGCTTAACAAAACCGGCAATATCATAAGCAAGACGGCGTTGATGGCCTGCACAATCAGTTTCTGTTAGTACGGCACCCGTAGCGTCGTAAAGATATTGAGTGGTAAATTTTTCAGCTTGTTGAATATCATTGACTTCACTACTCGAATTCCAGTCAATAACACTACCATAATGTAATTGTTGTGTTTCAGATAACACGGCGCCTAATAATGAAAAGCTATCGATCGTTTTCTTTCCTGCGATATCATAATGTTCAATACATTTACCAACTTGATTATTAGCAATGCATTCATCCCATCCTTGAGCCCACTTCAATTTTTGTACCATGATAATATGGCTTTCACCCAGTTTTCCTTCTTTGACTTGTTCTAAATAACGCTCAAACCGTTGATCACTGTATTCATAAGTTGTCACTGTTCCTTTTCCATTAATCTGCTGTGCGATAGTTCCTTCAATATCATTGATATTAAAAGAATTCCCATTATCAACACCTTGTGAAAGTGATAACGCGCCCCCTAAACTCACTGTTTGTTGAATATTCGGTTGAATAGTTGAGTCTGCTTGTTGTGCTTCATACAGTCTGGCATCAATACTGCGTTCTAAATAACCGCGAGCATGATAGTGATGGCGCGTAATGCGTTCATCGGTTTGATTAACCGTATCAGGATGACGGCAATAATTAATTTCACGAATTGCTGATCCACGATTATCATGAACTACCACCGAGGGTGTTCGTATATATAATTGTTGATTTGACATAGTGTTATAATTCCTTAATTGATTTTCTTTTATGATCCAATTCATTGCTATTACGCTGATTTTTTAAGGCTAATATTTCGGCAACGGCTTTTTTATCGGTATTACATTTTTCTAATACCAACATTAAACGTGCCACATAATCAGGATAATCCCCCCATACTTGCACATTAAAAAACGGTGCTGAACAAGGCTGTAGTAAGTGTATTGGTACAAATTTTTCAGGTGCTTTAACGGCGGTTAAGGGTGCTTTGCTGCAACTGGATAACAGCGTCAGGCACAGACTCATTAGCACAAGGCGTTTGAGCCAGAAGTTGCCGTAACTCTTGGCGTATTGCATGATTTTCTTCCTCTAAATAGTGTTGCTCCTCTTGTTGATGTGTGAGCGTTTCAGCGATTTTTTCCGCTTGTTCGTGCCATTGCATTAATTGTGATTGCAATGTACGTTGTTGATATTCAAGCTGGCTATTTTGTTCTGATAATCGATTAATTTGGTTATGTTGATAGCGGATCACCAGAAGCGTGGTCAGAATAACTAACAACACGCCTCCTTTTGATCCCCAGCGTAAAAGCCAGGTTATACTCATGAATATACCTCTCTAGACAGCTCATAATGGGGGCCATCACGAAACGAAACCCAATCACCGCCCCAATTCATTGAAACACCCAATTGATGAGCCGCTTGTTTCATTGCTTTTGATATAGATTCAAACGCAGACCAATCTTGCCAAGGGATCGCGCCATTCACTAAAGGTACAATATCTACAGCATGACCTGTTAAATGACGACTATTGAGGGTTTTGCTTTTACCTTCCTTCATTAGCTCTTTTTGACGCGCGAATGAACGTAGCCCTTCGATGACGACAAAATCATATTCACTCAATGTCAGCGCCTGATGAACCACTTGTACCAAGTCTTGATGCACACCTTTTAAGTTGTTTTGACTACGTTGACTTAATGTATACATCTTCATTTAGGCTCCCTAAGATTGTTCACACCAAAAATACGATTCCATAGCCAAATCAACGTGGTACTCCCCATTGAGCCAAAAAGCCCCGCAATCATGTAAGACATATAACGGCTTGCCCCACTTTCAAAGCTCAATAATCCACCGAGTAATCCTGTGAATACTGAAATCACGATCTGACTACCAATGCCACACCAAGACCACTTAATTTGTTTTTGCCTAATTTCCATTAAATACCTCACGATACCTCCCCAGGCTGAAAATCCACCGATAATCATCCAAGCCAGCGCATCGCTTTCAGATGGGATTGCTACCAGCATAATAAAATTCCTAAATAGAGCGGATTAAACGATGCTTCCTATTAATCCGCATAAAAAACCACCTACACTAGGGTGTCATTTTCATCTTCCTGAGCCATAAACCACGGTGTGACTATCGTATTGCGTTGATAGTGGTTTGCCGTATTCACTCGATATAAACGACCTAATGCATCGTAATAATGAGTATCCGCAAAACGATTAGGCTGAGATGAACTTTCCGAAACATAACGCCAGTCATTCAGAAAATAAGGCTGATAAACGCGCTTTACATTCCCTTTGTTGTCATATTCGGTTTCACCTGAAATTGCCCAACGTGTTGTGGTCCTTTTTTGCTGTGCTTGTTGTACACTGCCCACCACTAACGCCCCTTTTTCACTGCGTAAAAAGGCCTCACCAGCTTCCACTCTGACAGAAGTTTGCAATAGGCGTCCAAGACCATCGCTAAAGGCGATTTGTTGGCGAATTTGCTGTTGTGGATCACGGTCATAACGGTCTGTCATAATTTGCAATGCATGAGGCGGTAATTTTGCTGATGTCTGCATCCAACTGTCTGTGACATACACAAAACCCGTTGCAATAGGTAACGTTGATGTCAACGCTAAAGCCCCATCGATGGTTGTCGGCATAGTAAACGCTTTATCGCTATAACCGCTCTGCTCACCGTTTTCCGTTCCTGAAAAACGCGTCGTTGTCACACGACCTAAACCATCAAACGTCACTTGATGAATATTATGGTTGGCATCAGTAATTGAATTAGGCGATAAAAAACGCCAATCGTAAGTAAGATGAAAATCTTGCATATTTAAGGGGGATTTTTTACCCATTAATACGCAGAATTGCTTATCCCAGAGCAAGGTGTAATCACAAGAAAGTGCCGTTTTTTTTATAAACAAGAGGTCGATAAAACTGCGCCAATGAACCATAGGTTTTGATACCTAATAACGGTTTCACCCATAGCGTTTTGCCTTTTTCTGACTCATCAGCAAATAAATATGCTTTTTGCTGATAACCGGCATTTTTCATGACTTCATCCAGTTTTAAAGTGGGATAAGGCTGTGAAATCGCGTTTGCTGTTTCTTCATCTAATTCCGCCGTTTCACTAGAGGCTAAACGCACAGGAAAATCAGGCTCTAGTAATGTGGCACTTCCATTAACATCCATATAAGCAAGCTGTTGTTGCCCAACAAATACTGACTTTTGTGTAAGTAAATTATTGCTGGCTAATAGTGCTTCGACATTTAAACCATCTTTAGGCTGCTGCTCTGCTCCATATGTCCAAATATCTTGACGACTTGTTGCGATAACACTTAGCTGATAAATCTGTCTTTCTGAATGATTAATATGATGACAAGTTTGACGTGATAAACTTAAACGCAGTGTATGTTGTTGCGCATCATAACTGGACGCCCATAACGTCTCGGGTAGGCTTTCATAATGCTGATAAGGGTTTTTCGCCCCTTTAGGACGTCTTGGATAATCAATCGAAACGGCTTTAGACACAAATCCATAACCGTCTTGCTCTAAGATAATGTGTTGATGACAAATGGGATCAGACGCAATACGCTCATAATGATAATCACGACTTTCCACTATCGAAGGCATCACCACGGGTGAACGTCCTTGCGATTCAATTAAACGCACTTGCGGGCGTTGTTCCGTAACGGCATAAGGCACATCGGATACAACCGTATTGTCTAATCCATAGACCTCTTTTCTGAACAATTGACCTTGCAACCCACGCTCAAGCCAATAATTTTGTTGTTGACATAAATCGCTATCGCACGCTTTTTCTGCACGCCCTTCACCTTGCGTAAATCGAGGAGAAAAATGTGGAAATGCCGCGTTATCACCTAGCCAAAATTCATCAGCAAATTTGGCATCAACAGACGGTTTCCCAGTAAAAAACCACTGACGCGTTAATGCATTTGGGGTTTTATCCGTGCTGTTTTCTTCGCTTTTAAATGACTCCGCATTAGTGGCTTCAACACAACCAAAACCACGAAACTCTTTCTCTTTACCATCCCACACACCGTGGCGGTAATTTAGAGTCTGTGTGAAGCGACTTTGGGTAATTTCATCAATGGTTTCGGTTTTCCAAAGTGTATGCAGCGGAAAAGGTAAATAGCTAACTGCTTTTTCTTTGCGCTGTTGCTGACGAGCTAATTTTTCATCTAACCAATATTGCGCTGAACTACGGTAATGCAGATTTTGAATAAGCCCCATATTGTTATTAATAGACATTAATAACCACGGCTTTTTGTTTTGTAACGAAAGCACCCAATGTTGCGGTGTTGGATAAGCTTTTGTCAGTAAAATACTGGCAACACCAAGGCCTTGAACATCCGCCACTTGAAGTAGACAATGATTATCAAAACGCACATCTTTAGGTAATGCGATATCATCACCACGCACAAATTGATTACCACTTTGGTTAAAATACACCTCTAAATGGGTCGATTGTGCGTAAATAATATCGGTCGTACCGCTACCATCTAAGTCTGCTAAATAGAGTTGATTAGGGTTGAATTTAAGACGATCAGCAGAAAACCCTGGAATGGTCATCGGTAAGCTAAACTGCCCCTCACCTAAATGTACCCAACAGGTCACACCTTGATAATCTACTTTAATCAGATGTTGCTGCCCTGAACCTAATACATCACTAAATGCGACTAAGGTACGTCGATTAATATTCTTAATCGGCAACGTTACGCCATCAGCCTGCATGATATCTTTGCTTTTTTTCCAGCCTTGCGCTGAACCGGCATAAAGGCGAATACTACGAGGACCAATTAAGGCTAAATCAGCAAAACCGCTGCCTGTTAATGAAGTCAGTTCAGCTCTATGATGAAAATACTCCACAGGAATGGCATCAAGTGGCACAAAATTCAGCCAATTCTCTGCGTTTTCTTCATCTTGCGTGTAATAGCCATTCACATTACCTTGTGTGACTAACCACTCCAGCTTTCCATCACCCGTCACGTCGGTCAACATAGCTGAATTTCGCAAGGAGGGAATAACAGGAAGCTTTTTCGCTTTATCCCATGTTACGGCATTCGGATTTTGTTTCTCTTCTTTTCTAACGGGTGCGCGATACCACCAAGCACCTCTGTCTTGATACAATACGCCCGCCAATCCTTCACCGAATAAATCAACATATTGATAAGGTTGTTGTGGTGTAAAAGAAGCAAGCTCATCCAATGATTGCCACTGTGCTTGTTTCATTGTACCGACTTTTTGCCAATCAAATTTAATGGGGGGTAATGTCACTAACGATTGAGTGTCTTTATTGTCATTAAACGCGGATTGTTGTGCTGAAACCAACATGCTACCAGCTGTTGATTCATCGTAGGTCAGCGTTAATCTTGAAATTAATTCTGGCGTTTCAGCTTTGGCACTTTGCTGCGCTAAGCTTTCTAAACGGTGATACATCAGCACTTGGCGACATAAACGACGAGTACGCAGTTCAAAACCGTAATTAAATTGAGAAAAACAGTCTTTACGCACTGCCCACGATGAACCACTTTGCCATTGCGGATACGTTGCTAATGCACTATCACGCTCACCGTAATCAAAGACCAAGGTAAACAGAGCGTTATTGGGTAATGTGTTATCAGTTTTAGTACATGAAAAGGCTCTTTCACCAATAGGGTTACCGTAATACACCTTCTCTAAATAACGCTGTGTATTGGCATTTTTATGGGCTTGAATTTCTTGCTTATCACAACCTTGCTCATCTTCCGCACGGTAGTGATATTCAATTTGTTCACCCGTCGCTGAAATAGACGCATTGAGGTTCCATTGCGCAATATGTGCGCTGTTTTGGCTATCCACGATCTGTGCGGTGGTTTCATAACCGAACAAATGAACCTCACCATTTGCACTCAACATCACCCAAAACTGTTTAGGCGCATTAGTTGGTGTATTAGCATCATTTAATGACCAACACTCAAAACGGCTAAAGCTTTTTTCAATACGTGAACGATATGTTGTCACTTGATATTGATGAGCAAGTTTTACGCCTAGTAACTCGTTACGTTGTGCTGTTTCAATTTCACCTTTCTTATTGATAATCGGTACAATCACTTCACCTTCAGGCCCAACAAACTCATCTTGTTGGGTATACGAAGGGATACCTTTTGAAGTACGACGACGAATTGACATCACCCCCACAGACCAACCAAAACCAAAAGCGCCATTACCTGATTGATTGTGATAAGCCAATCCTAACGCAGGTGCATAACCACGACCTTGGCTAATAGGTAACGGTAAACTAAAAGTGGCTGCGCCATCAGGGCCAATTGCGCCCATATTGCCGGTTAGCCCTGTGACAGCACCGCCTCCTTTCGGTAAATTAGGTGCATCAAAGGTCAATTTCTCTGAATTTTGCATGTAGAACTCCTGACAGGCTCCCTCAGGAGCCTGTAATTAATTAATTAAGATTTAGATAATTAACGAATGGTGTAATTAATATGAAGAATGATGTCGTTCAGTGTCAGTAACATCTCTTTTTGCTTATCTGTCGCATCAGGGAAGCTTAAAGTCAGTGTACTGGTGTCATTCACGGGTAAACCTTCAAATGGCAGATAACGATCATCATTGAAATTCAGTTGGAACTGCCCACTGTCATTCATGCCATGAGAAATCGCAATTGCATTACAGCCTCGTGGTTTCACCGCACTACCGCCATAATTCAACACCGCTCTAATATTCTGATAAGTGCCTGTTAACGCAGGTAATGTCACACTAATTTGTTTAACACGACGTAATTTGCCTAGATCCTCAGGATAATCTTTGTCAATGGCTAAATCAGAGAGCTTAATCGACGCTTGTAATTGACCATTTTTCAGCGTAATACCATTTTCTGCTGTACCTAACTGTGTTTTAGATTGATTAATCACATCTGTTACTTGCTCAAAACCAAACGAGTTAGTGCTTAGCCCTTGATATACATCGCTCAATGAAACAATTTTGGTAATTTCTAATGCGCGTTTATCTTTTTCAAGGTAACTGTTTTCCATTTCAGTCAGGTTATGCATTAGACTTTCACCTGCCATCAAACCAGAGTAGTTACCCTGCCATGCACCTGGGCGAATAAAGGTTTGAGTTTCACCTAAATCATACTGATACGCCAATTCCGCCATACGACAACGTGATACAGTTAAGTCATAGAAGGGTTTATAAATTGCCATTAATTTACCGCGTAACCAGTTATACAGGGCTTTATTGGTAAATTTATTTTGTAAAAAAGTTAAGTGCTCTTGTATTTGTTGCTGTTGCAATTTCAAGCTATCTAACTGCAAATTCGCGGCTTTTTTACGTACTTTTAAGGCTTCAAGTTGTGCATCAATTTGTATCAACTCAGCTTTTGCATTATCACGAAATACTCCCCATTCTTCGCGACGACGACGATAAAACTCTGATTGATTTAATCTATCTGCAGAAATCCGGGTTGCAGCACCTGACAGTTGCAAACCAATGGATGTAGCATTAAAGATAGCGCCTAGTCGTGAACCACCGAGAGCCATACCATAAATATTTGGTACAAGATCAGCAGCGGCACCTGCCATATTGAGCCCTTGACTGGCGGTATTGAACACACTCGATGCCAGATAGAGATCCATCGCTTGTTGTTCTGAGGTACTGATATTTTCATCATACAATTTGCTGTAATGTCTAGCGCGGTTTTGTGCCCCAACACGTAACGCTTCTAACGATTTCTTGTTATGAGCAAACTCCTCAATACTCTTCATTTGATACTTCATATTTTGCAGAATAATTTCACTACCTTGCGTAGTCAGTAATTCTGATAATGCTTGTGCATCTTGACGTTCTATAATACTAGACAGTGAGCTACCAAACTGCATCAACTGATTTACTACCGATTTTGCACTGTTTAACATCACAGGGAAGCGCTGTGTTGGCATCACAGCATTTGGTAATGAACCATTCTCTTGTGACTGGTTCACTGCTATATTTTGCAACATTTTAGGATCTACTGGCGTTGCATACATTGGTAACGACAGTGGTTGCCCATCAATCGATAAATTGTGACGTAAATTAAACAAACGCATTTTTAACGTATCGCGATACTGCGCTAACTTCTCATTAATTTGTGGTAAAAAAAGCGAGGTTAAGGTATTTGCTGTACGTAATAATGTTGCTTCTTTTTTCTCGTCACTAACAGAAGACGTTGATTGGTTAGTTTTGGTTGCAGCATCAATTAATGCTGGTGCTGACCACACATCGTTCTCTAATAGTTCTGTTTCATTTCCTAATAATTTCAGCGCTTGTACATACCACATTTTAGCTTCATTTAATGTATCACGCTCAAGTAGACGATAAGCACTGTCGCCTCGTGCCACAAGAATATCAAGGCACTTCATAAACGTAGCCAACTTATAGTGCATTGGATCAGCTTGTGCCACCGCATCAGGATCGGTTGAATCCAGTTGATCATTATCCCAAGCTGTATCTGCTAATAATGGCTGTGAATTCCAAACACGATGAGTGTGAGTATTGCTATCAATATAACCATTTGGGCTAAACACATAACGTAACCAACGACTTGCTTCATCGTAATTTTGCCCTTCTAACATCACATTTGCTAACATCATCGGGGTGTAATAGAACAATTCCCAAAAGTAGAGGGCATTAGCGCCATTAAAATCCATCGGTACATCAGCGCCTTTTTCCAAAGCGGGTTCAGGCAGTCTCTGAGAACTTAGCGTTAAAATAGCATCAATTCCGTTATTCGCACGTTTGACTAATTGACGTGCAAATAATGTATTTAAACGTACTAATAAAGGTTCATTTGCCACAGTCATTGAAATATATTGAGCCTGCTTTTGATTTGTTTTTAAGCTAATAATACTCTCACTTATATGTTCTAATTCACTGACTTTAAAGTAACATAAGCTTTCAGAAATAATTTTTTGTGCCTTATTAACCGCTGTCACATTCGCAGTTAATATAAACTCACCATTGTCATTAAATTCACTCTGAGGCACATCAAGCTTAAGCTCTTTATTTTTACTATTGAAGCTATTAGTACCTTCAATTAAAGACGTATTAGCGTTAGACCATTGTTCAAGAGAATAAGTGACTTTATTATTCTGACTAGAAGATAAAGTTATCTGAATGTCATTAACCATTTCGTCATCACGATAGATAACTTTATTTAAATCACCAATAGCTACTGGATAAGAAATTCCTTTCCCATATGCTCCCATAAGCAATTGACTCGTTGTTTTTCCTGAAATATGAAAAAGAAATCTTGGTGCTTCTTTATTTAGAAAATGTTGTAACGAGAAATTGCCTAATTCATTAGAAAGCGTAAAAGAAATTTTGTTTTTTGATGTATATTTTAATAAACCATTTGACTGTTTAGTGAAAAAAGCCAGCTCTACGCTATAATCTTCTCCATTATTAATATCTGAACCTTTAATTACCGCGCCTTTGGTATTGTCATAAATAAAGAAGTAAATTATATTTTTTATAACATCAAAGCCTAAATAATAACTACAATCAGTTTTTTCATTAAAAGATAAAGTTGTCAATTTACCAACACTACCTGAAGTATAAACAATGTCCTCTAATATAGAGCCACTCTTTAATAAACCTTTAAAGATATCTTTAATAGGTGCAGGAGCTAGATGTCCATAATTAACATCACAGTTAACAAAAGCAGAAAGGTAACAAGATAATGTTTTATTTTTCGATTCGACACTGACACCATTAATTAAACTTCCTGAAAGAGAGACATTTTGAGAGTCTATTGTTTTTATATCATCAATAGGATCATGAGATATTGAGTAAGCTAATTTACCTCTTAATAAAAATTTATTATTAATATTTTTAGTGAATTTATCACTACTTACATCAAATTCAGACTTGACATTAATATAAATATTTTTTGCATTTTCTCCATTTAAATCTGAAATATTTGAAAACACCATTTCATTATCAATAGAATAAACTTGGCACTCTTTGTTTTCATCTTCATAGCTATCACTTGTGACATAGGTTAAAAAATATAATTTATCTAATTCTTCATTATAGCTTAAATGAAAGTTTCCTTTTTTATTTTCCACTATATTATCAGATAATTGGAAATCAATAGGTGAGCTCCAAGTACCATCATAACGGATATGTGATAAATTTAAACTATAGCATATCTGCTTAGAAATCGGTGTAGATGTACTTTTTTCTTTATTTTCAGTTTCTTTACGTTCAATCCAAGCAATATATAATCGATTATTAAAAATAACAGGACGAATTAAATTATTGTAAGGGTTGGCACCATTATCAATTTTAGTCCACTCTGTCCAAGCATTTGCTGCCATGATTCCTTTTTTTATTTTACTATGATCTGCACTACGCCAATAATAACTTACTTTTTCTGATGCATTACAACCAATAAAATAAGTATATCCATCTTCTAATGTCACACCATCATGGTAACCACTAATCACATCTAAATTAGCAATTTGTTCAAAAGAAGTTAAATAAGTTTTAAATGCATCATCAATCGTATCACTATTAATACTATTTTGACTGATTGTCTGTAACAGCGTATCCATCATTTTAGTTTGACCAATACGTACTGTAGGATCAATATAGTTTTCAGGATAATAAGTTAATAAAGAGACGCTACTCCAAGTGCTATAACGCTTATTATATTTATCCCAATCTTTAAAAAATTGACGAGACTTAATAGGCGAGTGTTCATTTTTTATATCTAAAGATAAGAACTCATTAATATACAACTGTATACTTGCAATAGCTTGCTCTATCTTTGTCGTTTTTATTTCAGACGAAACTTTATTGTCAATCAATAAATAACTATAAATATCATCTCTAGTTACTAAATTTAATTCAGCAAACTGATGAATATAAAATGCACTTAGTGCAACACTCTCTTTTTCATCCATTTTATTTTTTAGTAAAATAACTTGTTGAGCATTTAAGCCACTTTGTAAAATTTTACTGACTCTATCCCAAGCCAAGTAATCTTTCTCTTTACTCTCACTTGTAGTAAATTTTAATTGAGTTAATAGATTAAAATTATCAGGTGTAATATTAAATGTTTTTATCATATCAATATAGCTAGAGATTTCTTTGATATTATCAAATTTAATTTCATCATCTAGTTTTAATAAAGAAATAATTTGCTCAATTACCTCATCAGAAACTTCATATACTTTTGATAAAATTGAACTAGTTTTATTACTGCCAAAAAGGTTAACCAGTTCATCTTTATTATTTATTTTATCTAAATAGAAACGATGAAATTCAGATATATCTTTTATTGATTCGATATTAGGAAGAACAGCTTTATAATTAAGTAAACGTTTTTCTCCCAATATATTTATTTCGTTTTCATTTAATCCTAACTTAGTAAATATAGAAATCATTTGACACAACATTTGTATATAAGTAACAAGTTTATTTTTATCTTCTAATGTTTTATCATTCTTCTTTACCAAATCTCTAAAATCATGAACAGATAAGTTTAATATCATATTACTGTCGAGATATGTCCATATAGCACTGGCAACACTTAAAGAAGGAAGGGATAAATGATAGCCGAGTATACCTAAATAGGACGGTATAATTGCCCGCTCAGTGAATTCATCTATATAAGAATCATTAAAATTCATTAACTCGTCAAAAAGCTTTTCCATTTTTTGGGTATAACGCAAATCATATTCTTTTGCTGTCATTAAATATAATTCTGAAATACTAAATTTATAATCTTTAATAAACTTGCAATAATTATTTATTGTATAAATTAAATTACCTGCATCATCTGATAACGATTGTTTATTAATGGGTTTACTGAAAGGCTCAGGCAACATATCGAGTAATAAAGAAAGAGAATAAATATCTAAACCATGTACTGTTGCTAATAAATATACTCGATATAACAGTGATATATTCTCTATAGAACAAGTAAATTCTGTTGTTTTACCCGAAGCTAATTTCCACATAGTAACAATGCCAATATCATCGACATGTAATGCACGTTTTAAGGTATTAATGCGTATAATATCATCTGGAGATGATGAATTAAAATCAAGTGCTTTATTGTCTGCGATAAATTTACTTTTACCTAATGGAGGAGAATTAAATAAAATATCAAATAGCGATAAAGAGTTATTCAATGTTTGATGATTAATATTAGAACCATTAAGTACTAGAGATTGCTCAATATTAATATTGTATTTCTCCATAATATATTGTACATGAAGAATAGAGCGAATAACCTCAGAGTCAATATTATTATCATTATTTTTTGCTCTAATTAAAACATGTAGATTACCAACAGAGATCCCTGTTGCTTTATGTAAGCGAATAATTTTATTTAAGAACAACATGCTTTTTGAATCTAATTCATTATTTACTTTAAGTATATTAAATAATGGCAATATTTCTTCTTCTGAAACAGAATAATATTCTGATAAGAATTTTAAATTACTCTTTAAACTGATATCTTTATGTCCGAAGTTTTTCTCTATTAGTTCCTCAATTTTATCGTCAGAGATTACTTCTGTTAGGATAGCATATAATTCAGGAGAAATAGATGAACTAATCGTTGAGATCCATTCTGTATCTAAAATATCAAGATAATCCTTAGCTTTTACTAATTTATCAACCAAGCCATCGCGTAATAACAATGTTTGTCGAATAGTTTCATAAGGTTGGTGATAAGGGTTTTCACCCATTACGCGATTTGTTGCTAGTTCTTGAAATAAATCTTTATCATTACCTAATTTATGTTGTAATGCATTCGTTAAAATTTGATTTGATAAAGAAAGCGTGGAAATTTCTTTATCCATATTTTCTTGAGAAAGCACTAATTGTGCTAAATCAGGACGACGGTTATCAAGACGATACTTTAATTTGCCAGTGCGTATTTCTTTTGCTTCACGATAAAGCTCTGTTAAATAACCTGCCGGTGAAAACATCGATGCAACAGATTTAGAATCAACATAGTGGTTGTCTCGACTTGGGATCCAATCACCTAATGCACGGCTTTGTGCGGATTGTGGTTGAATACCTAAAGCCACGGCATTTTTTACTTGTGGATTATTACGTGTCAAATAATGTGCTTCATTTAATTTATTAATTTTTGCAGCGTCTTGAGCTTTTTTATATAGTGTTTTTGCTTCATGCCAACTAAGTTTCTCTTCACTCAGTGCGTGAATTTCATGAAGCGACAAGGGAGCGAGATCATTTAATGTGATATTTTCCACTGCATCAGAATTCATTTTTGCTAAAAGTGTATTAATGTTTTTCATTAAATATTTTCCTAATATAAGTTAATTTAAAATAGAGAGAATAAAATCGTCGTTTTATCTCGAAATTTAAAATATCAAGAAAATAAAAATTAAAAATTGAATTTTTTATAACTTGTTATTGAGTTTTTTTATTCTTTGTAGGTTAAATGCGTTTTAAAATAAGAAAAAAAAACAAGAAAAGATATCTAAATAACAAAAAGATACAGCAATATAAAACAATCAATCATTTGATTTTATTTTTATCAAAAACATTCTAATTTATTATCACTTTTAGTCGTCAGGATTATTTTTTAATTATTCTTTATCATTTTTTTTATTTTTCGTCGCGCTAAAATGATTATTGATAAATATCAATATAACGATTTCATTTGGGAGGATTATTTATTCGTAAGATATATATAAATAAATATGGAGAACATCTGCATGTTTTTCTCACGAAAAATAAATCAGTTCTTTGCCGTCGCCAGTTGTCAAAGCCTAGTCAAAGCAGCAGAACAAATCAATGTGACCCCATCCGCGTTACGCCACGGTATAAATGAACTCGAAAGCCAAATCGGTAAATCACTGATTAAACGTTCTAAAAATGGGATGGATCTTACCCCTGCGGGAAAAACGCTTTATGAACGTTTATATCCTTATTATGAAAAAATTAGAAAAATTGAAAATCAGATATTGAATTCAAACGGAGATAAAACATTACTGTCTATAAAATCAGATGGCCTTTATTATCCTGATTTAAAAACAAAAATATTGGAGATCCGACAAAAGAATAATCAATATAGCCTCTCTTTAGAAGATGGTTATATTGATGATATTAAAGAAGAACTTTTTGATAAAGAGTTTGATCTTGTGATTTCGTCCCTTGAGTTTGACTATCCACAAAAAAATATCAATGCAATTAACTTATGCACACAAAAAGTCGGCTTATTGGTGAGTAAAAAACTGTTTGAACAATATCCCAATACCAAAACATTTTTTGCCAAAGAAACCTTAATACAAAGAAGCAGCAGTTTGCAAAACCCCATATTTTCAACGATTTTAGATAAGCTAAAAAATCAAGGTTATCAATATCATACTTTAGGTTTAACAGAAATGGCGGATGTCTTACACTGCGTTGATGAAGGGGCGGGTTACTGTTTTATGCCTGAAAATATTCATTATATTTCAACCATTACAAACGATGAAGTGCAGTTTATACGGTCTCCTTTTCCTTTTGATATTTTCTTACATCAAAAAGTCTATTTTAAAAAAGAGAATGATAAAAAATTAGCCGATATCGCAATGGCGCTACGTTAATCGATTAAAACAGCGCATTAATATAATCAGAAGTAAATCCACGATATTGCAAATAACGAATTTGTTTGGCTCTCTCTTTAAAATCTTTGGGTTTAGCGCCACCAAATTTTTTTTCATAAACCTCTTGGCAAAGGGTGTACCAGTCGGTTTCATCTTCTTCAAAGAGACGTTCAATAATTTCACTAGGGAAACCTTTTGCTCGCAATTCTTGGCGAATACGCAAAGGACCATAAGATTTATTTAAATAACTGCGAAAAAAAGCATAAACAGTTCGATTATCATCAAGATAATGATTTTCTAATAAATGTTCCATCACTTGAGGTAAACATGCCTCATCAGTGACAGTTTGTGCATCTCTATCGCTTTCTCTTATTCTTCGTGCTAGGCGACGTTGTAGCTCTATTGTGCCGTAATCACGGCGAGAGAGCATAAAAATAGCGTACTGATAAAGCTCTTGATAGGTCATAACGTTCCTTTATTAAAAGAGTCCATGTGAAATTATGTCTATTATCATAACGGTTTATCATCGAAATAGCTTATTTCGACGTTAATTTAATCTTTAATAAAGAGAACCTAATAAAACAGCAATAACTAAAAGAAGAATTATCATTCTCTTTTATAATTTTAATCGACTACTTTTATTAAGATTAACTGAGAAAAAATAAGGCTTTTTACTTAATCAAGTCTTAATGATCCTATGATAATGCAAAATAAAAGCATTAATTACCATATATCGCACTTATAGATGGTGACCATTAATAAGAAAAAGATTAAAATTTCCGGCTACTCTTTTACTACTTACTTTTTTAATTTTCTGTGGGTTATGTATGAACTTTTCCAATTTAAATAAGGTGGTATTAGCCGCCACTCTTCTTGCAACTGGCTTCTCTTACGCGGATAGCGATCGCCCACTGCTTTCTTTAAGTGTTAGCCAGTCTGGTGGTACTGCTTTAAATAATGAAGGTTCATTAGATACTCGTACCCCAGCAAGCCAATCTCGTGTTTTACCGATTTGGGGTGATGAAGCCCGTGCCCGTGGTTATGATATTCCTGAGCCTTTTGGGATTGGTTATAACTATATGAATCTACGTCAAGATATCGTCGTGGATAAAATTGGCTTTATCATGCCTAAAAATCCAGAAACAGCAGGCGCACTAAAAATAGATGCCGGTCATACACGAGAAAAAAGCGAAACCCATATGCTAAAACTCGATAGCTGGGTATTCCCTTTTATGAATGTCTATGGACTTTATGGGCGCACTAAAGGTACGTCAAAAACAACGCTCAATGGCGGTACTTTTCTAGGTTTCCCTTTAGCTTTTATCGAAGGTATGCCTTTTGATCTCGATTTTAAAGGTGATACTTATGGTGGTGGTTTTACTTTAGCGGGCGGTTATAACCAATACTTTGCTACTTTTGATTTAAACTACACCAAAACGAACCTTGATATTTTGGATGGTGATATTAAAGCCTTGGTTATTTCACCTCGTGTCGGTTATGAATTTGTCTTTGAGCCTTTAATTGCGGGACAAGGTAATACTAAGCTGCAAGTCTGGACAGGGGCGATGTACCAAGATATTACCCAGCGTTTTAAAGGTGATATTAATAAATTAAACCTTCCACCCGCATTTGCAGGATTAATCCAAGCATTAGATGATCCTGGTATGAAATTCGATGTTGAACAGCATCTTGCTCATAAATGGAGCCAAACTGTGGGTGCACGTTTAGAAGTCACTCGTAACTTTAATGTCATTACAGAACTCGGTTTTAATAACCGTAATAGCTTCTTTGTTTCCGGTGAGTTCCGCTTTTAATGGTTAAATACCCTTTTATTTTGGGGCTGGCAATTGCCAGCCTCTTTACTTCACACACAGCACAAGCACAACTCTTCCCTGATAGACAACAAATAGACCAATGGTTAGTGGGCTTAGGGGGAGAAAATAGTTTCGACCGCAGTAAAACTATCGACTGGGGTATTTTACCAGGGCCTTTCTATACGCCTGAATTAGAATTAGGTGTCGGTATCGCTCTTATTGGTCTTTATCAAGCCGATAGTCGCCCTGATAGCAAAATCTCTTCTTTCTCGTTAAGTGGCTTTGGTTCCTCGACAGGTGCTTTTGGCATGACCTTTAGCAATTACACTTATCTTGCGGATGATACGTGGCGCTTTTATCTCACTGGCTCGTTAAACAATGTGCCAACCAATTATTGGGGAGAAGGTTATCACGAAGGCCGTGTTAAAGATCATTTTGGTGAATACCGCTCTCAAGAGTTGCACTTAACACCGACTTTATTGCGCCAAATCACCCAAAACACCTATATAGGCTTAGGGTGGGATTATTCAAATTTACAGGCTGCAACCCCAGACGTCCCCTTTAAAGCGTATATGGAAAAGCGCGATTTACCCTTACGCACCACAAGCTCAGGGTTAAGTGTCCGCTTTACTTACGATAGCCGTGATTTTTTACCTAATGCGCGTCAAGGGCAGGCATTTGATATTAGCTATACTCACTATTCTCCTGATACAGGGAGTAATAACCGCTTTAATGTGACACAAATGCAATATAACTACTATTATCCTTTAAGTGACAGTGCGGTTTTAGCTTTTGATAATTATGCCCGCTTCACATCAGGCGATCTGCCTTGGAGCCAACTTTCTAAGTTAAGTAATGGTCACCAAATGCGCGGTTATTATGAAGGGCGATATCAAGATAATCATGTATTTTCAACCCAATTAGAGTATCGCCAAAAACTGGATTGGCGCCATGGCATTGCACTTTGGATTGGAGGGGGGACGTTAAGCGACCAAGCGCGTGATTTAGGTAAAGGTCATTGGTTACCCAGTGTCGGGGTGGGTTATCGATTTGAGTTTAAACCACGTATGAATGTGCGTCTCGATTTTGGTATCGGTAAAGAAAGTACAGGATTCTATTTTCAAGTAGGTGAAGCATTTTGATGTTTAAGCGGTTTCTTTTTATCAACACCATTATCCTCTTCTTATTTATTGCGGGTTGTACTCACGTCACACCGGTTAAATCTTTGCATGCCAATATTGATAGTGTGACTCACGAAGAAGCCACTCAACGTTGGCAAACACCTGCACCATTAACAGCCCCCAATGGCTTAAGACCTTGTTGTGCTTTTGGTTACAACTTAAAAGTTAAAGCGTTCGAAATTCCTATTCCCTTTTATCGTATTAATAACGTTGTTGAGGCCTCTGCACTAGGCAATCATCGTTATAACGACAGTTTTTGGTTAGGAACCGCAGCCGTCTTAGGCTTAGGAAGTGAACAATCTGGTCTAATTTATTCCCGCAAAGGGGGATTTCTTGATATCGCCCATATTCGTGATACTGCGGATTACACTTATTATCTCTTTAGTCATATCTATCCAAAATTAGGTCAAGCGTGGACATTAACGCTCAGTAATGAGTTAGCACAACGTAAAATCCACTTTAATGCATTCACGCCCCCTAAAAACGAATTAGAACGTTATACCTTAAGCGCTTATCTTGCCGCACACCTCGGTTATCGCCTTGCGGTATGGCATGAAATTGCACAGTGGTATGGCTTTCGTTCAGTGCCGGGATTCTCCGAAGGTATCTCTGCATTTTCACCTGAAGATCTCTACTCCAACTTAATTGGTGCGCGGCTTTCACTCACGTTGATCCTGAATGGTCACGCCACCAGCCTTGAACAGTATAATCAATCAATGCAGGGTATTATTCCTTCTGCGCTTTACCAATTAGAAGCTCAACCTCGCCAAGTAACACAACAATGGTTTGATGTTATTGATGGACAATGGTGGGATAGTCAGCAACGAGTTCCCAATAAATTTCTCGTTTTAATGCGTGATTATCACATCTCAGACCAGCGCTATCCCGTGTTACCTTTCGAGGAAATAACACCGCCTCATTACCTCACGTTACCTAGTGCTTATTCTGGTTATGTTCTAGAACAATTAGCAGAATTTCAGCTTTGGCCAACCGACGATATGGAAAATTTACCGCATCCTAAAACCTACTGGCGTGAAGCGGATTTTACTGATTTAACAGAAAAAGTACGTGAAATTGATAATAAAACTAGACCAAAAACAACAAAAACTGACTAAATAACAAACAAAATTGACACATTAAAAACGCTTATTTTTACTAAATTTAGGTTAAGTCACATCTTTTTTCATAAGATAAATTTAAGTTTATGACAAAAAAGCACTTTTTGTTAAAGGAAAAAAGCAATTATAAAACGAGGCTTTCCAGTAAAACTTATACATTTATTTAACAAGTTACTCGTAGTTATCCTAATGTGAGGTGATAATTTGTAGATATGGAAAAAGTAATTTGCTAGTATTCGTTCGATTTTTATCCAGTTAAACGAGGAGAAGCAATGCCCTCTCAATTGATGAGGACAAGTGCCGTCTTCGCTTTCTTGATTTCACTACTCTTTACTGGTGTAAGCTTTGCTTCAACCAGTACCGGCAGTTCCCAGATGCTGCAGGCGTATTCTTTCAAAAGCACGTCAACACCGTTGCCAGATTTGAAAAAATACCCTTCGGGAACACAGCGTAAGAAAGCGTTTTTAAATGTCATAGTTCCTATTATTGACAATGTTAATAATAAGATTTTGAGAGATCGTGAGTGGTTAACTGCTCAACGTAAAGCCCAGCACTGGGGTAGCGCAGATTTGAAAAAATTGCGTGAAATTTGTCAATACTATGGCGTTACATGTACCAGCCCGAAAAAAGTAAATTGGGATTCGTTATTAACTCGCGTTGACATTATTCCGACACACTTTGTCGCAACGCAAGCAGCAACGGAATCTGGCTGGGGAACATCGAAGTTGGCACAACAAAATAATAATCTATTCGGTATGCGATGTGGGAGTCAGTCTTGCAATAATATTCCAGGGAAAACCAAAGGCTATGCAGCCTACCCGGATATTGAAGGCTCAGTGATTGCTTATATGCGTAATCTCAATACGCACCGCGCCTATAATTCATTGCGCTCCTCACGAGCACAGCAAAGAATGACGCAGCAACAACTCGACTCTCGCCAGTTAATCACTGACTTGAAAGGTTACTCAGAATTGGGTTCAAGTTATAACGATTACCTGACCGAAATGTTCGACTCAAACAAAAAACTGATCACTCAAGTTCAGTTACAGTCGAAACAAGATAGTTAAGCTTTAACAAGCTTTCATCTGACAAAAAGCCACTTTTCTTTCTAGAGAAAAGTGGCTTTTATTTATCACAAGATAATCTTTTGATTGAAAGCCTGCTTAGAATTCATAATATATGGGGTAACACGTTTGGTATGACTTTTAAATCACACCCTTAGAGCCCTTTATGAATTTTTTTTCATTCGAGTTTCTCGGAGCCTTTGTTAGTTTTTTTATTCTATACTGGCTCTTTCAAAAGCACGTCAAGATCCAAAATATCCTACTGATTACAGTAAGTTATGCTTTTCTTTTTTATGCGGACTATCGTCCTGCGATAATCTTATTAAGTTATACGCTCTTTATTTATTTACTGGCGAATATATTAACTAAGTACACATCCTCTAAAGTCATATACTGGCTATTAGGACTACTCGTTGCGGTCTATTTTACTGCCTTTAAATATTATTCATTTTTCCAAGAAACACTGACACAAGCATTCCAGCAATGGGGACTCAGTATTGAGTTACCTCTTATTGAGTTGCTTGCGCCATTAGGGCTCTCTTTCTATATTTTCCATTCAGTCAGTTATGTCGTTTCTGTTTGCCGAAAAGAGATCCCTAAAGCGCCCTTTTTGGATGTCGTTCTTTACTTGTGCTTTTTCCCAAGCATTGTTGCAGGTCCGATTAATCGCGCGAAAGAGTTTCTCCCGCAAATTCAGGCACCGACACGTAAAATCATTGATTATAAAGGGGCGATAATGCTAATTGTTTTAGCTATCGCAAAACTCTTTTGGTTAAGTGGTTGGTTCTCAACAAACTATGTCGATCCGGTATTTAATGCCCCCGATTTAGCGCAAAGTGGACAAGTGCTAACAGCTGTTTATGCCTATGCATGGCATATCTATTTCAACTTCTCAGGTTACACCAATCTTGTTACTGGTATTGCCTTATTATTGGGCTTTGTTGTACCTCGTAACTTTAATGCGCCTTATTTAGCGATAAACTTAGCCGATTTCTGGCGTCGCTGGCACATTAGTTTATCTACCTTTATTCGTGATTACGTCTATATTCCTTTAGGGGGTAATCGTAAAGGTGTGATTCGACAGAACTTTAATGCCTTTGCCGCAATGGTAATTTCTGGATTATGGCACGGTGCAGCAATGACTTTTATTATTTGGGGAGCTATTCACGGGATTGGTGTGGTGTTATTGAATATTAAGCACCGCCTCTTTCCTGCGAAGAAAAATGCCCCTCCGAGTGCACTATCGTCATTAAATATGTTGTTGTCATGGATAATCACGTTCCACTTTGTTTGTTTTGCGTGGATCTTTTTCCGCAGTCAAACGGTGGGAGATGCTTTAGTCTTAATACAGCAACTCTTTAGTACAGGTGCTTGGGCATCATTACAAACAGAAGGCTTAACCCTCTTTATGTTCTGGGGACTTTTCTTACTTTATCCTTGCTTTGTGACATTAAAGGATATTGTGGCTCGTCTTGAGAAAAAAGTGCCGTGGTATGTTTATCCGCTACCACTTGCGTTGATCCTCACGATTATTTTCATGTTGTCTCCAGATGGGGTGCCAGGATTTATTTATGCCAGCTTTTGATTTCTGCTCAAACTTAAAAAAGACAGCAAAAGTTGCCTTAATGGTGCTATTTAGCACCCTCTTTCTGATTTGGCTGAACCAAACATCACTAGAGCGTTTTTGGCAACAACAATATCATCGCCCTGCACCTTGGTCTGGGCTTTCTCACTATTATGCTTGGCAAGTGGGTGGGCAACTACGTGATGGTGTCTTCATTGCGGTAGAAAGCTATGGTGATTATCTACGGGTTCACCACCCTGATAATCAAGCAAAACCCATCGTACAAAGCGCAGTGCCTGAGCAACTTCCTGAAGGCTTTGCTGTCGGTCTACACTTCTTTAACGGTTATACACGACCAGCATCACAATTAACACAACGCTTTCCTCAATTATTAGCGCGTAAGCAAGCAATGAGTGGGTTACCTTACCATTCGGTTACGGATGTATCGGATGCCGCATTAGAGGCTTTAAAACCGATTGTCCCCAAAACAGAAATTACCTTATCCCCAAAAGATAAAGTGTTATTTGCGGGCGATTCAATGATGCAAGGTGTTGCACCTTTACTTAAACGTCAACTACAAACGGATTACAACATCAGTAGCATCGATTTAAGTAAACAAAGTACAGGACTTGCCTATCCACGTTTTTTCAATTGGCCACAAACCATTGCGACACGTTTAGCCAGTGACGATGCCATTAAATTATTAGTGGTCTTTTTGGGTCCTAACGATCCTTGGGATATGCCGCCTGATGGCGGAGGACGTTACTTAAAATTTGCGAGTGAAGCATGGGAATCCGTCTACCGTACGCGTATTGCAAGCATTATAGAAAATGCCCGACAAAATAATGTCACGGTTATTTGGGTTGGACCACCGAATATGCGCAAGCAGAAGTTATCCGAAGGTATGGCATATCTTGATAAACTTTACCGTGAAGAAGCTGAGAAAATGGGTGAAATTTATCTATCCGTCAATGATATGTTTAAATACGAAAAAGATATTTATTCTGATTATATGGGTGATGGTAGCAGTCGTGTTAAGTTAAGAGCGGGTGATGGCATTCATTTTAGCTTAAAAGGTCAGCAAATTATTGCCCAACACGTATTCTCACGTATTCATCTTCAAGAAGAAATTAAAGAAGATAATGCAGTCGATGATGTAAAAGATAAAAACACGGTTATTGTAAATGAAACACTTAGCGCACATCCTTAAGCGTAAAACGTTAGTCAGTAGTTCAATCATACTGGCTTTAGTTTCACTCTTAGTTGCTTGTAACCAAGATACTGAAAAAACAGTCAAGCTACCTACACCAACAGTCTTACCCGCTGATGGTTCAAGACAGCTTTATAACTATCATGATCCTCACTTTGCGGATTTTGTTAAAAAATTACAGCAAGGTCGCCAAACTGTACATATTGTTCAGTTAGGAGATTCCCATACTGCGGCTGATTTTTTCAGTGGTAAGTTGCGTGAACGTTTTCAGACTGATTATGGTAATGGTGGTATTGGTTTTATTCCTCCGACAAATATCGCCGGTCAGCGTATTGCAAACGTACAATACCAGAGTGATAAAAAAGCATGGACACTGCTTTCAAGCAGAAAAGATAGCGATCCTGATTTCCCATTAGGGGGTTTTATTAGTGAACCTCAAGCAAAATGGGCAAAATTACAGTTATATGAAAATCCAGTCACTCAACAGCGCTATCAGTTACAAGCACTTTATAAAACGCCAACAACAGCGCAAGTGAATGTACAGTCATCGACAAGCAAAATACTGTCACTATCGCAAACGCAAGGTAAATGGCAGTTTTCAAACCCAACAGCCATAACATTCCCTGTTAACATTACCGTTAACAAAAACCAACCTGTTAAATTAGGCGGTTGGTTGATCACCAATCAACAGCCCGGCGTAATGCTTTCTTCATTAGGCATTAACGGTGCCACGATCAATATGATGGATAAATGGGGAGAACAGTGGACTGAAACGTTAGGGCAATTACATCCTGATATGGTGATTTTGGCTTATGGCACAAACGAAGCCTTTAATGATACCTTTGATTTAGTTGCCTACCGTCAACAGCTTACGGATAAAATTCGCCAAATTCGCCAGCAAGCGCCGAATAGTGCCATTTTATTAATTGGCCCTTCTGATTCAGTCAAAAATAAAGAAGCGCTTGATTGCCGTTCACAACAACCCCAATGGCTAAGTGATATTGTCAGAATTCAAAAAGAAGTCGCCCAACAAGAGAAAACCCTTTTCTGGGATTGGCGTAATTATATGGGTGGCGAATGCTCAATAAAAGTATGGGCATTGTATGATTTAGCAAGACCAGATGGTGTTCATCTTTCTCGCGAAGGTTACGAAAGCAGCGCCAATACACTTTATAGTCAATTGAACACGTTAATAAACAAAGGCTGATCCACGCTGTTCAACACACAAAAAAGGAGCTTATCGCTCCTTTTTGATTTTTATTTATCTAATTGAGTTAGTAAGTCACGGAGTTTAATAAAGCATCAATATATTTGATAACATCAACACTGGCTTGTTCCATTCCTTCTATATATTGCGTTACGGCTTCTTGATCACCATTTATATTGGCGCTTAATGCTAAGCGTCCACATTCATGGACTAATTTATGTGGCTCTTCTAAGCGACGAAAAGCCTCTGTACCTGCAAATTTCCGTCCATCACCTTGGTAATACCATTTCCCTAATCGACATTCAGTGTGCTGATTAACGCAGTGCTCATCATCTTTATTTAATAAATGGATATAAATAGCTTCTTTCCATAAAACATGATCGAGTTTGACGGTATTAAAAAATTGCTGCATCGAAATAAAGGTAAAAATATGTTTGAGCTCGCTTGCTTGCTCTGACAATGAGGTTAAATTTTGATGCCCTTCTTCAACTTGAATTTTTATTTGTTGAACCTGTTCTTGGTTTTTTTCCGTGGTTTCTTTAACAGGAATAAAGCGAGCGCCTAAATTATTATTAATGCTAGCAATAGAAGAAGCTTGTTTCTGGATTTCTAATGATAACTTTTTCATTTCTTGGGCTAATACTGAAAATCCAGCACCTTCTCGTCCTATATGCCCTGCTTCAATCGCTGAATTTATTGATAAAAGATTCGCCTGACTGGAAAGCCTATCAATATTACTGGCGCTCTCTTTAATTTTTTTTAGCCAACCAGAGAAATTTTCTATCTCTTCTCGATTATGCGTAAAATGCGTATCAACCTCATTCAAAAATTGAGTTAATAAGCGAGAATTATCTAACATTCTACTGAAGAGATGTTCCATCTCATCGAGTAAATTCAGCTTATCTTGTAGCTTATTACTTGATGCTAAAATCGAATCACGTATAAGCGTGATTGTATGAATATTACAATCCGTGTGTTTAATAAAAAGCGAATTATAGTCAACCATATATGATAGTCCTAAATGAGCCCACTTAATAAAGAAACCTATAGGTTAACGAAATGTGCAGCATTTTCTGTCATATTTGATAGTCATTTATAGCAATGAAAAAAGCGCGTCAAAAGACGCGCTAATAATTGAAACACAAAGATTAGAGATCAAAGAAAAGAGAAGAAAATCATACCAATCACAGCACCTGTTGTACCAAGAATAGTTTCCATTAATGACCATGTTTTTAAGGTTTGTGCTTCTGTCGCACCCGTAAATTTACCAAACAACCAGAAACCTGAGTCATTAACATGGCTAAGAATAATAGAGCCCCCTGCAATACATACTGATAATGCCGCCATTTGAGCACCACTGTAACCTAACTCATTGATAACAGGTAAAACTAAACCAACGGTGGTTAAACAAGCAACCGTTGCTGAACCTTGAATAACACGTACTGCACCTGCCAGAATAAAACATGCGACGGCGATTGGCATACCTGCGCCAATTAACGCATTCCCTAATGCAGGGCCCACACCTGAATCGACTAAAACTTGCTTAAAGACACCACCAGCCCCTGTCACCAATAAAATGATCCCCGCAGGTTGGATGGCTGCAGAACAAATCTCCATTACTTTTTCTTTGCTCATTCCACGACGGATTGCCAAGCCGTAAATAGCCACTAAACAAGCGACAAGAATAGCAATAAAAGGATGACCAACAAATTCAAGGATATTGTACAGCGTTGAACCTTGCTCTACGAAACGCGCACCAATGGTTTTACATCCCACAAGAACTAAAGGTAATAACACAAGTGCAAGGCTGAAACCAAAAGAAGGCATTTTATTCTGACCTAAACTCGGTTCCGATAAATCTTTTGGTAATGCTAAGGTGACATAACGACTGATAAAGTTACCGAAGATTGGACCTGCTAATAACATGCCCGGAATAGCCGCACATAAGCCAATTAAGATCATCCAACCAAAATCTGCATTCATTTGATCAGCTAACAGCATCGGCGTGGGTCCCGGCAATAAGAAAGCTGCCGCACCGGCAACACCCGCAAAGAGAGGGATCGCCATTTTCACCACATTGCCGCCAGTACGGCGAGCAACGGCAAATACAACACCAATTAATAAGACAACAGCAACATCAAAAAACAGAGGTAAAGCACAAATTAAACCCGCAATACCTAATGCGTAGTTAGCACGTTTCTCACCAAAGTATTTTAATAATCGCACGGCAATTTGGTCTAATGCCCCTGTTTCGTGCAGGATTTTACCAAACATTGCACCTAGCGCGACAACGATAGAGAGGAAACCTAAAGTTCCTCCCATGCCGTTTTGCATAGTTTGTGTGATTTTCTCCAAAGGCATACCTGAGAAAATACCCGCGCCAATAGCAACAATCATTAATGCGATAAAAGCATGTAAACGTGCATACATAACAAAAAAGAGCAGTAATAAAACAGAGCCAACCGCCGTTAGCACCAATGTTAATGTACTCATACCGTTTCCCCTTCCAAAGTCCCTTGCGTGACTGAATTAATCTTATTAATTACACTTTCAATCACATCATCAAGTGGCATTGAAATATCAATTTCATACACATCGTTTTCAGCCTTTGTTGGCTCTTCTAAGGTTTCAAATTGAGTCACTAACATTTGAGGTTTAAAGAAGTGCCCTTTACGCGCTTTTAATCGACTTTCAATTAGCTGATAGTCACCTTTTAAATATAAAAAGTGCAGACATTGATTGCCCTCTCTTAATATATCGCGATATTGTTTTTTCAATGCAGAACAAACAATTAATGAAATATTATTGGTTCTTTGCATCGCAAACGCAGCATCATTTAATGCGTGTAGCCAAGGTTTACGATCTGCATCATTTAAAGCCTGGCCTGATGCCATTTTAGTAATGTTTGAGCGAGGGTGGAGAAAATCGCCATCCAAAAATGCTGCACCTGTACGTTGTGCAACACCACTTGCGACCGCAGATTTACCGCTGCCTGATACCCCCATTAAGATGAAAACATGGTGTAGGGATTGGGTATCGTTCATAGAATGCTCCTTTAAGGCAGATATTAAGTCTTTTTTGTAATGTTACCCGTAACTGTTACGGGTAACATATCCGAAGTGGTAAGGTGAATACAACCACGAAGATCAACTAAGAAGTGAAAATGTGAGGTGACTCTCAAATGAAAGTAAGATGATCTACAAACTGACAACAAAACATCTGATCAACTTCTTTTTATTCACTGTAATATTGGACGTAATAACACGGAAAGAGAGAAGGTATCTCAATAAAAAACCCTATTGTTAATCATATAACAATAGGGTTAGTAAAATTATTAATTTAATTAATATCAATGAGTTATATATTTAAATGCTTTCACCCGTAATAATACGGAAACCAACATCAATCACTTGACCTCGCGCAATTTTACCTTTCATTCGTTTAAGCAATAAATCAGCGGCTTGTTGCCCCATTTCATCACGAGGGGTAAAGATACTTGCCAGACGAGGCGTCATCACTTGCCCCACATCATGTCCGTGGAAACCCGATATTGCAATATCCTCTGGCACGGCAATACCTAAACGCTGACATTCAAAAACAGCACCTATCGCAATATCATCATTAGTGCAATAAAGTCCATCTAAATCAGGATATTGCTTACGTGCAGCATGTAATAATTCAGCCCCTAATGAATAAGATGAGCTTTTTGGTGTCATCACATTACCGACAGGTAAACCCGCATTTTGCATTGCTTTTTCATAACCTTTTAAACGCATTAAGGTTCGTTCATCCTGTCTTGCGCCAAGGTAGATAACACGTTTGCATCCACGTTTGATCATCTCATTGACCATCTGTTCTGAAGCATCAACGTTATCTAATCCTACTGCCGAATCAAAACACGGCGAAACGCTGTCCATGATCTCCACCACAGGAATACCCGCCGTCTCTAGCATTTTCATTGTTTTTGGTGTGTGCGTTCTTTCAGCAAGAATAAGCCCATCGATATTATAAGAGAGTAATGAAAGCAGACGCTCTTCTTCTTTTTCAGCACGATATCCATAGTGCGCTAACATAGTTTGATAACCGTATTTATCGGTCACTGATTCAATGCCTCGAATAACTTCGGCAAACACTTGGTTAGTTAAAGAAGGTAGTAATACCCCAATCGCATGACTGGTCGAATTCGATAAAATATCAGGAGCGCGATTAGGAATATAATTAAGACTCTCTAATTCACGCGCAATTTTTTCTCGTAAAGCTTCCGAGACTTGTTCGGGGTTACGCAAAAAACGACTCACTGTCATTTTGGTAACACCAACTCGTGAAGCGACATCCTGTAATGAGGGGCGTTTTTTCTTCATTTTATATCGCAACTATCCAAAAACACTCGTATTAATACGCACTTTAATTTTCCAAGAACGCTGATTATAGCCCTAGGTTATACACTATTTCGAATAAAGTTTTTTAGATGTCTGCCTAGATTTGATTTTGACTGATGATCCCTTGACTTAAACCAAAGGAAAGATAGTATTCTTCGCTATATAATTAATGAAATAACGATATCAATCTAAAATAATAAATAGTGTGAACTTATGGCGATCCACAGACGACAATTTCTAACGTACCTCACAACCATTGCGACATTATCAGCACTTCCGAACACGGTAAGAGCAGCAATAACCTCACGCATTGCAGCACAATTTGGGCATATTCCCGCATCAACCACGATCCATCGCGTGATAAGTGCTGGACCTCCGACTGATCAATTGTTACTCGCATTAGCGCCTGAAAAACTATTGGGTTTCTCCTCACTTAATTTAGAAAAAAATCCTTTATTTTCAGATGAGCTGCGTAAATTACCCCGTTTAGGGCGCTTATCAGGACGAGGAAGTACACTCTCTTTAGAGGCTTTACTAGCGTTAGAACCCGATATCATTATTGATAGTGGTAATGTGGATGAAACCTATCGTTCATTAGCGAAACGTGTTTCTGATCAAACCGGTATACCCTATGTATTAATTGATGGCACATTAAAGGATAGTCCCGCTCAATTACGTCAAACGGGAGCTTTATTAGGTGTTGCAGAAAAAGCAGAAACATTAGCGCTCATTGCAGAGCAGTATCTTAATGATGCTACCTTGTTTGCTTCTACACAAAAAACAAGCCCACGTTTTTACCTTGCTCGCGGTGCAAAGGGGTTGCAAACGGGTGCAAGAAACTCCATCCATACTGAAGCCATTGAAACCTTAGGTTTTGAAAATGTGGTAGATATCCCTAATTTCAAGGGACTAACAGATGTTTCACCAGAACAACTATTAATGTGGGATCCTGAAATTATCATCACACAAGATGAAAATGCCTATCAGCAAATAATGCAACACCCTGTATGGAAAAGCATTCAAGCCGTTAAAAACCACCAAGTGCTGTTATTTAAAGGCTTGCCATTCGGTTGGCTAGATGGACCTCCAGGTATCAACCGTTTAATGGGAATGCGCCGCTTACAGAGCCATTTTGATGCTCGAATAGAAAATCAAGCCATTCAAGATCTACAAAATTACTTTATGCATTTTTACCATACACCATTAAGTAGTGAGCGATGCCAGCAATTGCTGAGGTATTCATGAGTCAATCAGCACGCATCATGCTTTTATTTATAGTATTCGCCATCGTTGCGTTAATTGCGCTCACCAGTGGTAAGTATTCACTTACATCTAATGAACTATGGACGCTGGTAAGTAATAAGTTGACGGGCAATACAGAGTATAACCGTACTGAAACGGTCTTTTGGCAAATAAGATTTCCTCGTGTTCTGGCAGCGATCTTAATAGGTGGTGGATTAGCAATTGCAGGGGCTGCTTATCAAGGTATGTTCCGAAATCCATTGGTATCACCAGATATTCTAGGCGTTTCGTCTGGTGCGGGTGTCGGAGCCGTCTTCGGTATTTTTCTTGGACAATCGATGTTGTCGATCCAACTTTTCGCCTTTGTGGGAGGATTAGCAACTGTTGCCCTCGTTTACTTTATTGCACGACTTGCGAAACAGCACGATCCCGTACTTTCACTTGTATTGGTCGGTATTGCCATTAGTGCATTATGTGGTTCGGCAATCTCATTAATGAAAATTCTTGCCGATCCTTATACTCAGTTACCTTCAATCACCTTTTGGCTTCTTGGCGGGCTTTCAACTATTACTGCCTCTGATTTGCGATCTGTGGCGCCTTTAATGTTAGTGGGCTTTATTCCGCTGATTTTACTGCGCTGGCGTATGAATATACTCAGTCTTTCCGATGAAGAAGCCAGAGCATTAGGTTTAAATGTCGAAATCACTCGACTTGTCTTTATTTTGTCAGCCACACTCATCACAGCAAGTGCCGTTTCTATCGCAGGTATTATTGGGTGGCTCGGCTTAATTGTTCCTCATATTGCAAGATTGTTAGTAGGCGCCAACTTCAGCCAACAACTCCCTGTTTCCTTACTTGTGGGAGCTATCATGTTGTTAATGACAGACACACTCGCGCGTACAATTGCCAATATTGAACTTCCATTGGGTATTTTAACGTCTGCCATTGGTGCGCCATTCTTCTTAATGTTATTACTCAGAACGAGGAAAGGCTCATGATCATTGCTAATGCAAAGCAGCTCGCTATTGGCTATAAAGGCAAAACCTTAATTAAAGATCTCTCATTTCACATTAAACAAGGGCAAATCATCTGCTTATTAGGTGCCAATGGCTGCGGCAAAACGACACTGATGCGAACGCTGTTAGGGCTAATACCTTGTATTGACGGTGAAATTAATATTGCGGGCAAAAACATAAGTAAGTGGTCACCAATAGAACTTGCTAAAATGGTAGCATATGTTCCTCAAGCTACACATATCCCCTTTTCATTCAATGTTATCGATATGGTCGTGATGGGACGAGGAGCGCATATTTCCTTTTTTTCTATGCCTAGCGCACAAGATAAAACCATGGCAATGGAAACCTTAGAAATGCTCTCGCTTTCTCATCTTGCTCACCGAACTTTTGATACTTTAAGTGGTGGTGAAAAACAGATGGTTTTAATTGCACGTGCACTGGTGCAACGACCTAAGTTGTTGATTATGGATGAGCCAGCCGCAAGCCTTGATTTTGGTAATCAAATCAAACTGCTTACCCAAGTTAACGCATTAAAAACACTGGGTATTAGTGTTTTTATGTCTACACATCATCCTCAGCACGCCGCCTCTTTGGCTGATGATGTCATTTTACTGACACCTCATACCCCTGTTTTGCAAAATAGTCCTGAAATTTTGCTGACACCCAATAATTTAGCGCACCTTTACGGTGTACAACCCACAGATATTCAGGCGCATTTTCACGCCTACTCGGATAATAACAATGAATATAGGCAAGAATATGAACACAATTGAAACCACGGATTTTGCTGAACTTTATAAAAATCACATGATACAGGCTGAAAGAACCAAGAAAGAGCCAGCACATTGGGACAAGCGAGCTGAAAAAATGGCAGAAACCTGTGCCAACCCTCGCGATCCTTATTTAATAAAATTTCGTGAAATGATGGATTTTACCGGTGCTGAAACCCTATTAGATGTGGGTTGTGGCCCTGGCTCTATCAGCATTCATGTAGCAGATAAATTCAAAAAAATCATTGGTATTGATTACAGTACAGGTATGTTAACTGTCGCTAAACGTAGAGCTAAACAAGCGGGTATTAACCACGCTGAATTTATCACTTGTGCATGGGAAGATAGTTGGGATGATCTTCCTCATTGTGATATCGTTGTTGCCTCACGCTCAACATTAGTGATGGATTTACAAGCTGCACTCTTAAAGCTTAATCGTCAAGCTAAACTACGCGTTTATACCACTCACACCGTTTCTCCAACCTTTGTTGATCAACGCATTATTCGCTTACTGGGTCGAAATGTTCCTACGCTTCCCACGTATATTTATGCTGTAAACATGCTGAACCAAATGGGTATTCACCCTAAAGTGGATTATATTCGTAGCCGTAACTGTCAGAGTAATTTCAATAGCCTTGAGCAATTTATCGAAGGCATCAACTTCTCCGTAGGACCTTTAAATAAAGACGAAATTGTCCGCTTAACTCATTACTATCATGAAAGCCTTGAAAAAGGTGTTTCACTGATTTCACCAACTCGTGATTGGGCGATGGTTTCTTGGGATGTCGTCCCTGAAAGTGAGCTAACCCTATGATTTATTATCCTGATGCCTTTCTTGATAACTTATTGATGGAAGATATCCAATATGGCGATCTCACTAGCCGAGCGCTCAATATTGGTGATCAACTCGGTACGATGACCTTTACACGCCGTGAAGCAGGCTGTGTCAGTGGGATCACGCTAGGTTGCCGTTTATTAGAAAAATTAGGGTTGGTCGTCACTGCACATCGGCAAGATGGTGATTTTGCTGATAAAGAGGATTGTTTAATCACGGCAGAAGGTCGTGCTGATGCGCTACACCAAGGCTGGAAAGTAGTACAAAACGTGCTGGAATGGAGTTGTGGCGTGAGTGATTATATGGCAAGAATGCTGGAAATCTATCATCGCTACCAACCTAAAGGGCAAATAGCGTGTACACGTAAAAATATCCCTAATACCAAACTACTGGCAACCCAAGCAGTACTTGCGGGCGGTGGGATTATTCATCGCCAAGGTTGTTCTGAAACTATCTTACTCTTTGCTAATCATCGTCGATTTTTAGCAGAGCCGGATAATTGGACGCAACATGTCAAGCAATTACGCCAAGCCGCACCTGAAAAATGTATTGTTGTAGAAGCTGACGATATTGAACAAGCGAGAGAAGCGCTAAAAGCACAACCTGATATTTTACAGCTAGATAAATTCTCTCTTAAAGATATTTCACAGTTACAACAAGAAGCGTCTCAAATTGCGCCTCATTGTCACTTATCGCTGGCAGGGGGCATTAACCTCAATACTATCGAGAAATATGCGCAAACGGGCATCACCTTAATGGTAACGTCTTCACCCTATTATGCCTCACCCACCGATATTAAAGTTCGGCTTTATCCCAAAATTAAATAAAAAAACAATACATTATAAGTAAGTGAGTATTTACATATTTTATCAATAATACACAAAATGAGTGCTAACACATTGTCAGTACTCATTTTATTCATTTATTTTGCACCATTCGTTATATAAAAATTTACATATAGATTAAAAATTGAGATTGGAATGATGAAATTAAAACCTCTATGCTACTGTTTATCTCTTGCTTTACTGCCAAGTATTGCAATCGCTGATACCACTTATGGTCAATCAACGCCTGATTTATTAACCGTTTGGAGTAGCCCTATTGCTGCCAATCCAGACGTGTTAACGCAAGCGCAGATGCTTGAACAAAATAAAGTGAATGCAGCACAAGCCATTGCAACCCTACCCGGTGTTGTGATGCAAAAATCAGGCAACCGTAATGAATACACCATTAAAGTGCGTGGTTTTGATAGCCGTCAAGTGCCTGTCTTCTTTGATGGTATTCCAACGTATGTTCCTTATGATGGCAACTTAGACTTAGCGCGTTTTACCACTAACGATCTAGCCAGTATTGAAGTAAACAAAGGTTATACCTCATTACTGCAAGGCCCTAACTTAATGGGAGGTGCAATTAATATCACTACGGCGACACCGAAAAAACCATTAGAAGGAAGCATTGCTTATTCTCAAGGTTTTGCTCGCGGCGCTGATTATGCACATAACATGAGTGCTCGTTTGGGTGCCCGCAATGATTTAGGCTTTATTCAAGTTAGTGGAAGTCAATTAAAACAACGCTTTACACCAATCCCCGGTGCTGATGAAAATAATGCAGTAGCAGGGACTCATGGGCGTCGGAATAATTCAGCGACGGATGATAAACGAGGGATGCTCAAAGTCGGTTGGACGCCACGCGCTTCTGACGAATATACCCTAACTTATGTAAAACAAAACGGTGAAAAAAATAGTCCACCATCAACATTAGGTAAAGGTAAATTTAAATATTGGGCATGGCCAGATTACAATAAAGAGAGCTATTACTATAGCGGTATCACTCAAATTACCGATGGTATTAATCTACAAAGCCGTGCATACCACGATAAATTCGAAAACACCCTCTATATGTATCCTAAAAAAGGTGGTATCCCTGACTATAGTCACTATGACGACTACAGCACGGGCGCTGCATTGCAATTAGGTATCGATACACGTGACAGTGACCAACTCTCTTTTGCCGCACATTGGAAAGATGATGTTCATCGCGCTCAAAAAGAGAAAGGCGGTGATTGGATGCGTTATAAAGACAGAACCTGGTCTTTAGCCACAGAATACCAATGGGTTGTCACCAATGATCTCGATTTAGTGAGTGCCATTAGCTATGACTGGCGTGACAGTATTGACACCGATAAAGGGGCTAATGACAACAAACAAACCGCTTTTAACTGGGAAATGATGGCTAAATATTCTTTAGCCAATGATGACTCAGTCCGCTTCTCTGTGTCTGATCGTAGTCGCTTCCCTACCCAAAAAGAGCGTTATACCACTGAAAAACCGAAAGATGGATCAAAAGGGATTATTAATCCTGATTTAGATCCTGAACGTGCATTATCTTTTGATTTAACCTACAAAGGACACATTACAGATAAATGGGGCTACCAAACTAGCATTTACTATAACCGTGTCAGTGATGCGATTATGGCACACACAGTTTATCGCGATGGTAACGCATTTTTCCAAAACCAAAATAGTGGACGCGTTAACTATATGGGTCTTGATTTAGGGACTAAAGGCAATGTGACAGATTGGTTAGAGCTTGGTTTAAACTACAGCTATATCCACAGTGATCCTAAACAAATCGAACATATTGAAGGCTTACCAAAACATAAAGCCTATATGTGGATGACGTTTATTCCAGTAGAACAAGTTCGCGTTACCATTATGGAAGAAGCACAAGGCTGGACTTATAACCGTATTGATGAAGATAACAAACTGGCAGGTTATGCTAAAACTGACCTTCGTTTAGATTACAATTTTGGTTATGGTGTTTCTGCTAATGCTTCAGTAAACAACCTGTTTGATAAATCTTATGAATACACACAAGGTTATATGGAAGATGGTCGCAATTATTGGTTAGGTGTTGAATATAAATTCTAATTTATCAATCATAAATTTAAGAGCTGATATTTATTTTAATATCAGCTCTTTTTGTCCTTAAAATAAATTTATTGTCCATAATATTACTCAATATAAAAAATTAAAATCGCAAAAATCCTTTTGCCATTTCTAATAATGTATCCATAGTGCTACTCACTATTTTAACAAAATTATCATAGTTACTATTTGCCGTGCTATATTTTTTTGAAAGCTCATCAAGATTCGTATTGACCTGTTTTTCGACAGCATCCAATGTTTTTTTCAATAAATCAAATTCTGTTTGTAAAATATCATGAGGATCTTGAGGCATTGCTTTTAAATAGTTTATTAATTTATCCACTCCCGACAAATCGATATTCACATCAAACCAAAAAGACAGATTAGGCTGAACAGATGATGAAAGATTTTGCCTTTCTGATGTTACACCTTTAATCTGATTTAATAATTTTAGTACTTCCAAAGAAGCATTCTCTGCTTCAACAACATTTTTATAATATATTTTCTCTCCATTAACCACTCTGGAATATCGACCATCACTCTCTTTTTTGAAAGACATATCCATTTTAAGAATATTATTATCTGAATAATTTGCACTTATCATATTCAAGTTATTAAGTAATTTCTTAACGTCAATATTTATATATCCATCTTTACTACTAGCCTTTACTGCCGTACTTAGCTCAGCTAATTTTTCTCTAAGATCTTTAACAAAATCCATATACTTGGAAAAAACATTTTTAAAAACATCTAAATAATCATTTTTACCCAAAATAATGGATTTTTTAACTTCATTAAATAAATCACTTAATGAGTCCGTTGGATACTTATCAATTGGTTGATCAATATTTACAACATCAGAAATTTGATTAATTTTATTTAAGTTTTTTTGTTGATTAATGTAATTCTTTACATATTGTTCATCAAGATAAAAACCTTTTTCTTTTGGTGATAGGTTTTCTAATATTTTATTTACCTGAGGCTCATTAGTAGAAATATATTGATACTCTCTTTTTACATCCTCTAGCAAAAAATGCGCATTATCTAAAAAATCATCTTTATTATATTCAATCTTATTAGATGATTTTGGTGTTAAATCTATTTTTTTATTACTTTGATAGATATTAGAATCAATAATAGTTGGCATAATATTAACCTTTTATATTAATTAAATAAAATAAGTCGTTTGAAATAAAAATTCATAATTATAGATAGTATTAATATTAGCATTGTTGAGTCATTCTCTCTAAAAATAATTGTTAATTTAAATATATAAATTTTTAGAATCGCAAAAAACCTTTGGCCATTTCTAATAATACATTTATTGTATTGCTGACAATTTTGACAAAATTGTCATAGTTGCTATTTGCAGAGCTATATTTTTTAGATAGTTCATCTAAATTACTATTAATCTTCTTTTCTAAAGCATCAAGTGATTTTTTAAATAAATCAAATTCTGTTTGTAGTAGATTATTAAACTGTTCTTCATCCCGCTCTTTTTTTAATCTTTTAATTTCTTCATTAGCCCTTGACTCAAATCCACTTACAATTTTCTTCTTTAATTCAGAACTCATATATATGCTAACTGTTGCGAGGTCCTTATGATAACCATTAATTATGCTCTCCTTTTTACTTTCTATCTCTTCATCTGTTAATATTTTTTTATCTGGTATTTTTTTCTTAACTTCATTGATAATCTTATCAAAATCATCAAAATCAATATCAACAACAAAATCAATATTGATATCGTTATTTGTTTTTGATGAATTATCATTCTTTACTAATTTAACTCCTTTAATATTCTTCAATAATTTGTCAACTGAATTTAAAGCATGATCAACCTGTGATCTATTTGAATATCTTATTTTTTTCTGTTCTATACTTCTAATATAGAATCCATTATCATATTCAAATTTAAAATTAATTTTAAAAAAAGGATTTCCTTCGAATTTTTTAATAAAGTTATTTTTTGTTTTTTCTAATTCTTTCTTAAATTCAATAAAATCAACAGCCAGTTGTCCATCTTTTTTTGCTGCTTTAGAATATTTACTTAAGGAAGTTATGGCAGTTCTTAAATCTCTTACATAATCCATATAACGAGAGAAAATATCTTTCAAAACATCTAAATAATCATTTTTACCAACAACAATAGATTGCTTCACTTCTTGAAAAAAATCACTTAATGAGTCTGTATGATAACCATAATTAGAAAGAGTACTTTTTATCAATGGTGATGAGTCATTTATTGAATTTAAACATCTTTTACTTCCTATCATATTTTTATTATACTGTTCAGAGAGGAAAAAAAATATTTCCCTCTCTGTTTTTTCTTTTAAATCATTACAAGCTATCCAGTTTTCAAAATCAAAGTCTTTATATTTTTGTTTTATATTTTTTATTAACTCATCTATTTTATTAAAATCTTCTTTTTTATTTTCTGAAGAGGAAGTAGCATCACTAGTTGGTGAAGATGTTGTCAAAGAATTGGGTATATAATGCAAACTTGAATCAATAGGTTTAGGCATTAATTTATCCTTTTACATTAGCACCAATAGCAGAAGCCGCTTCTTGCTGAGCATGAATAACAGCTTCAATAGCTTGCAATAACGCTTTTATAACTTCAGTTATTTCTCGTTGTATTTCATTATTATTATTAATAACGTGATTATTAATACTTCCTCTTGCTTCTAGTACTTTTTGTTCACCATCAAGAATAATTCCTCGAGATTGTATAGTTTGATCGGCAACTCTAGCAAGAGGATCAGCTGTAGACGTTATTAAATGACCTCCAATCATTGTCGGATTAGAATGCCCAATAAGATCTTTCCCCATACCTTTAACAGAAGTAAATGCTCCCATACCATGTATTGCCATTGAAACACCAGCACTGGTAATTGCAGCACCAATCATAATATTTGCTTTTTTATCTAAATTTTCTTTTATCTGATCTGCAATATTTAGCTCAATATTCATCAACATAACACCCATTTCTCTGGATGCCTCAAACTTCTTAATCATCGCTTCTAAATATTTAACCATTAAATTAATTAATTTCATCATGTCGTCTGACAAGAAATTAAAAGATCCTACACCTGAATTTTTAACATCATCATAAATATCATTATCATTATTAACTTCAAGTGCTTTTGTTATTTTTTTTATATCGGGTGATTTTATTTCTGGTTCAGTTAAAACAGGTCTTATATTATCTTTTGCTATCGCAATAAGTTCATTTACTTTAGATACAATTTTGTTAACTGAACTTTCATTATCAAATTTACTCTCATCTTTAATAACTTTTTTATTCTCAATTTTATAATTATTAGATAAAGCATGATCATTAGTAACTTTCATATATAAACCTCATTAAAATAGTCTGTATTAAAAAGACATACTCTTTATCATATCTGATTTGACTTTATTACTTATAGATGATCCTTCACTCATCTTTTTTAAAATCTCGGTTATAGCATCAATACTTTCATGATAGCTTTCCATTATCTTATCCATCAATTTTTGAATTAAATTTAATATAGCATCTAATTTTTTACTATCCGCCACCGATTGCAAAATATTAGCTGAAATGACAGTACTATAAATATTAACTGCATTTGTTGCCGTTGAATTTACTAATTTAGATACAACGACAGTACGATTTAGCATAATCGACGCTTTTTTGGAAATATCCTTAGCCAATTGCTTATTAATTTTTTCCATGGCTTCTTCGACTGCTTGTATAATAATTTCTTTAATCATTTTGCCTAATACAGCTTCAAGGGTATCGTGTAATACTCTTTTTAATGTATTTCTCATTTGTTGATTAAATATTTTATTTGCAACATCCGTAATGCCTTTCATTATAGGACCAATAACAAAACTTAATGCCATTGCAGCAGCGAATAAAACAATCGCAATTATAATTTGTAGTGCCATTTTTAGTTTTTCTTGAATAGCACTTTTCATTTCTTCAATGGCTTTCTTATCTATACCAAATGCTTTTAATCCATCAATAGTGCTATTAATGGCATCAGCAAGAAAATCAACAATCTTATCTATTGCTTTCATAATGGATTCAGAAATGGGAGCCATAACTTCATCCATAAATGATTTACCTGTGGTAGCTTGAACCACTTCATCAGCCACAGTTAAGGCAACATCAGCCACAAATAATGTTATAGCAACAGCCATTAATACCATCGAAGCACCCGCCGTAAAAATAGAAGCAACACCTGCAACAAATGCGAGTAATCCACTTAAAATTTTTAAGCCTATGCCTGCCCAATATTGAATTTCTTCTTGTTTTTTAAGTTGAGCTTTTTGATCTTTAATTTTATCTTTTAGTGATTTTTCCGTCACTTCCTGCATTTCTTCAAAAAGTTTTTGCTCATTTTCAGTTCGTTGTAACATCACCTTTAATGTAAGTTCTCGTGTTTTAGCCAATAAAAAAGTGAGTAATGCCATTCCCGATAATGAGTCAGACATTATTTCAAGCTCTAAAGCACTTTGTGAAACTGTCAATGTTCTATATGTTTCTCTTATTTCTTCCAGTTTTCCTTTGACTGACTTATTTTCTTTTTTATTTATTAATGCTTTTAATTCATCGCGATGTGTCGTAATTTTACTTAACTTATCATCGCTCATAGGAATGTCAGGCATATACTTAAAAACATCATCAAAGAAAGTGGATAATTTTTCATATACCCCATTTAATTCATCCAATGGCGTTTTTGAAATATCAGTAGGGAGTTTCATAAATGGAAAGTTTTTTTCAATTAACTTTTCCATATCTTCTTTAGATTTAATTTTCCCTGAGAGTAATTCTTTAATCAATGAATTAGGTATCTTATTGTTTTTTAAAAAAAACGCGACATCTTTTTCTGTTTTAAATTTTTTATCTTTTATCTGACTATAAATTTCCATCCAATAATCAATATAAGCATTTTTATTATTTTTAATTTCATCTACTAGTGAATTTATTTTCTCCTTTAAACCATCAATGCCTTGAGATAATTCATTTAGTTTATTTAAATAATGATCAAGTTTATCAGGATCCTTAATTCTATCTAATACATTCTGATCAATGATATTTTGATAAGACAATTGCAGGAATAAAAAATTATAATCTTTATTCTTTGATTGATTTGGTTTTGAAGGTGTGGATGATGATTGTTTTTTAGATATAATTGAATTATCTTCTCTCTTTTGATCATACAAATGATTCTTGTTAGTAAGAAAGTCGGTATTTTTATTTTCAATATCACTTTTATTTAATTGACTTACTTCACTTTTTATATTTTTATTTTGTGATGAGAAAGTCGTTATTTGATCTTTAATATCATCTTGAACATTGATTATTATATTATTGTTTTTTTGTTCACGAGGTACACGAAGAGAAGGAGCCAATAAATTATTTTCTTTCTCTTTAAATTGTGATGCGACAAGATGCTCACTTGCCGCATTAATTTTTGTTCCTTGTAGTACACTATCTTTATTTACTTTTTCCACTTCTTTAGAAGTTGAAGGTGTAGATAATACAGTGCTATCACTATTAACTTTAATCATACTGTTCTTCCTTTTCGGTATTCAAAACAGCAAGAGGAATATCTTTCAATGATTCTAAGTAAACATTCGCTCTCTCTTTTATAGAGAGATCATTAATATTCTTTGAAACTTGATCAAAGCAATATTTTGCTTTCTCTTTTTCACCCAATGATAAGTTACATTGTCCCGCATAAAAAACAGGTCGATAATCATTCTTTGCATTTAAATAAGCTAATGCATAAAGATCAATAGCTGCTTGATACTGCTTTTTTAATTGTTTAACAGCGGCGAGTCCCATAATGTAATCAACATTATAAAAATCATAGAGGCATAAAAATTTAAAAATAGCCTCTGCTTCATCCAGTTTTCCTTTCTGGTAAAAATCATACGCAAATGAATAAATTCCTTCCATAAATCCTTCTGGGATAGCGCCTTCATCCTTAAGTGATGTCCCATTTTGAACAATAGAAACAATATAGCTTGCTAATTGATCAAGTTCTTTTTCTGACATTTTTTCATATACTGACATAATGTTAATCCTTTCATCTATGATGAATAATTAATGATAGAATTCTAAATCAACCATTAATTAATTACTTTAATAAAACACACGTCTATATTTATAAATATAAATACATTATTTTTATAATTAAAATATAAATACACATGGAAAATTTATTGATGGCGCGTATAATCCATTTCTTCTCTTAGTAAGCCTTCAATTTCTATTCTCTTAAGCCAAATAAGAATATCCATAATATCCAATAAATCTTGGTCTATCATTACCTCAAACAGATGATATTTATGATAGAATTTTCTCGCAAGTTCAGGGTAACGAATAACAGGTGTACCTACTTTTTTCGCATAGGCTTTCACGGCTAATGCTTTTTCATTAATACATTTCAGTGAAACTAATGGCATAACACCATTATCGGGGTCAAAATAAATACCTACGGCAACATGGGTTGGATTTACAATAACAGCTGATGAATCACGAATCACTTTTTTCATGGGTTCATCAAGTAACTCTTGATGTATTTGACGGCGTGTCGATTTTATTTCAGGATTACCCTCCATATTCTTATTTTCTTGCTTAACTTCATGTTTTTCCATCATCATATCTTTCATAAAGATAAAGAAATCAGCAATAATATTTAAAATAAGTATGGGTATTGATAATATAAAAAATACAAATATAAAACTGACAACTAGTGAACACCATTTATCAATGACAATATTTAGTCCTGAACGATATAGTGTAAATATCTCATGTCCATGTACAACAATAAAAATATAACACGTGACTAAAAATACAATTATAAACAATAATGTTTTTAAAAGATCTTTAATTGTTCTTATACTGAATATTTTTTTAAATCCAGAAATAGGATTTATATTATTAAGATCGATTTTAATGGCTTCCGTGGCCAGTTTAAAACGTGAACTAAATAAAGAAGGAATAGCACCGGATAGAAAAGTAACAATAAGAATAGGCATAAAAATATCAAAAAATAATTTTGAAATAACGTCAACATAACTCTTCAAAGTAATATTTGCTGGATTAAGCAAGAGAGATTGATAAAATTGACTAAATTCATCTAAATCAACTTGATTAAATAAATACATAACACCTATAAGATAAACAAGGCCAGATGTTAGTTCTTTACTTTTAAAGTTTTGTCCCTTCTTTGCCGAATCATCAAGTTTTTTTTGCGTTGGCTTTTCTGTTTTCTCAGCCATGATAAATACTCATGAAAATAGTATAAAAATATCTATTATTAAAAAATTCATACAGCTCTGTCGTCATCGCTGAGGCAAAGAACAGAAGTAGAGATATAAAGGCAATAATCCCTTTTATACATAATGACAGAGAAAAAGCATTTAATTGAGGACAAAAGAGAGAATAAACACCCAACGCAACTTCACTCAAAAACATAATGATAAGAACGGGTGATACTAAAACAATAGCAGTACGGATCATGTTATTAAGCCAATGACCAATAAACGAATAACCAATCTCTTTATTAAAATACCCCATAGGAAATACATCATAACTATCTTTTATCGAACTCATTAATAGTGTTAACCCTCCTGTCGATAAAAAATAAGCTACACAAAATAGTCCAGTCAATGAGGCAAATTCAGAAGATTCAATTCCGGTTGTTGGATTAATTGTATCACCGATACTTGCCCCTCTCTGATTATCAACAAATTCACCAAAAGCAGAAGCTATCCAAAAGGGTGTAGCAAATACTAACCCCATTAAAAGACCAATAATTAATTCACTTAAAATTATTATTTCCCATGTATTTCTTATTTCATCAGTAATTAAAACACTTGGTTTTATTCCCATAGAAATATAAAAAACAATAATATATTTTAATAGTTGGCTATTTAACACTCGGCTATTTAAAAAAGGAATAAAAAGAAAAATAGGAAATAATCTTGCAACAAGTAAAAAAAGATCGATTAAATAAAGTTGTATATACCCTAGCAGTATTAACATTTTATTTATCCAGCTAACCCTAATGTCATCATCTCTTTGGCATACACGAGCACCTTATCACCCATCCATCCCATCGTTACTAACAGACAAACAAAAACACCCACAAGTTTTACACCGAAAGGTAATGTCTGCTCCTGTACTTGAGTGATGGTTTGTAAAAGACCGATTGCCAACCCGATAAATGTTGCTATTGCAATAGGGGCAGCCGAAAGTAATATCACCAAATAAACAGCTTTATTCGCTGCATAGATCATATCCATTAGCTTACCGCCATAAGGTCAAGATATTGATTAATTAATCCCTTAGCGAGAAGAGTCCAACCATCCATAGCAATAAATAAAATTAATTTTAAAGGTACAGATAATGTTATTGGGCTCATCATCATCATACCTAGAGCTAATAAAATACAGGAAACGACCAGGTCAATAACAATAAAAGGTAAATAAAGATAAAAACCAATGATAAAAGCAGATTTTATTTCGCTTAGTGCATAAGCAGGAAGTAACGATAATAACGAATTTTCTATATTTTCTTTATCACCATAACTATCTGGTCGATTTCCTTGTGCTTGTTCAAAGAAATCTAATAATTCAGGCTCAGAATATTTGTACAAATATCGTTTATATTCTCCCAATGCATTATCTGAAAATTGTTCAATTGAATCAGGGGAAGTCATATCAATTGGGTTTTCAATAAGATATTGATAGGTATTTTTTGCTATTGGTGTCATTACAAACAGTGCCATCATTAATGCAATCGCATTAAGTACCATATTAGAAGGAACTTGTTGAACCCCTAAAGCATTACGAGTCATAACCAACACGATAGAAAATTTTAAATAACATGTCCCCGCGGCAATAATGAAAGGTGCTAATGTAGCTAATGATAGTGTTAAAATAAGTGTTGTTGAACTTTCCATATCTTTAATCTTGCTTTAAATAAGCACGTTGGATTTCAACAGCGAATCGCTCACCAACTTTAATTAACTCCCCTTGAGCAATAGCAATCCCATTAGCAATTAATGTGATATGACGTAATGCATTATCCGGCAAAGTAATTTGTTGTCCCGGTGATAACTCTTCAATTTGTTCAAGTAACATGGTTTTACTTGTTAGTAAAAAAGAGAGAGTAACAGGTATAGATTGAATCGCTTTTAACTCTATATTTTTTTGCAATGTAATTTGTGTATCTTCAACTAACTCTTCATGCTCTGTTTCATGAGTCAATAACTTTTCATCTAAAACCACAGTATTTTCTCCTTCTTGCCATTGATAACGCATCCACGTTTTTTCACCAACAGTAAGTATGAAATCTACATTATCAATCAATACAATATCACCCAAAGAGAGCGTTTTTAATAATGAGAATGACACCGTGCTTCTTCCAAACAGAAAGTGAGTAATAGCACTAATTTTATTTTTTGGTGACAATGCCCATTCATAATTTTTTTGGAAAGAACTAATAAATATGTCACCGAATTCGGTACTAATAACAGGATAGGAAAAATTTTCTTGTTCTCCTAGGCAGATATTATCAATCATTAAAGACATTGGCTCTTTCGAAAAAGGAAACAATATTTGTGAATATTTTTGTGAGAAAAGCGTACGAAGATAAACTTCCGGAACAAGCTCCCAATCTATTTTTTTCTCAGGATAAATTTTATCCATTACTTGGATAACTTGGACAATACCAGTAAATGAACCAAATGTATTATTCCCTTTTATTTTAAAATACTGGGCAGAAGAAATAGGTAACCGAGATGTATATAAAGAAGATAGAATATTCATTGAATAACTATCTTCTTTATTATTAATACTATTTTCAGGTTCTAATCTTATCATTTTTTATCTTCTTTATTTTCAGAAGAGGAATCTATCTCATTAACATGCCAATAATTATTGTCACTCTCTAATGAAAGAGATAATCGTCCTTGATATTGACTAAAACTTTCTAAAGAAGATTGATAGACTCGCCCAGTAGAAGCGATTAGTTGAATTTGTTTATAGACACCAAAATTTACCTTCATTTGATGATATTCTTTTCCCCATTTTTTAAAAATATAAGTAATGCTGGGTGGTTGAGATAAGGTAGATACTTTTTTATAAAGTATGCTAAAGGCAGGGATATCAAGTATTTTTCTGTCAGATACTGGCTCTGATGATATTTTCTGATATTCTGGCATTACGTTATACAAAGGTAATATATCATTGTTTTTTTCTCTTATTTTTTCTTTATATTTATTTTCTACATGTGAATTTTCATCCTCAATGTTTATTTCAACAGTATTTCTATTTATTTCTTTATTATCTGAAAAACTTATTTTTTCAGAGACATTATTATTTCCAATAATCAAACCATCTTTGATATTTTTATTTTTCTCTTTAGTTTCTGAATAACCAATTTCTTCAGATAATTTATTATTTTCAATAATCGAGCTATCTTTGGTATTTTTATTTTCAATAGTCATACTATCTTTAGTATTTAACTTATCGTCTTCACGAGGATAATCTTTACTCTCAATTTTTTCTTCTTTTTTATCAACAGGGATTTTCTTTTCTATTTTTCGACTAACTTTATTATTTTCAGTAGCAGTTAACTTATTAAATTTTTTATTGATTTCTTTATTATCCTCAAAATGATTAGGACTTTCACCACAATTCAATTTGAGGTTATTTTCTATGACCATTTTACTAGTGGTCGTGTTTTTTTGACTTCCATGGTGCAAGACATTTTTTTGTTTTAATGTACTTTCATTTGTAGAAGAATAAATTTGTGAATATATTCTCCTTTGGGTTAATAAAAGCCCTTCTGTGTTTAAAGAGTCATCTTCTTCGTCTTTTTTATCATCTAATTCTAATTCATCAACGACCTTATCAGATTTAATATTTGTATTTTTTTCTAAACCATCTCTTAATTCAGTAGGTCGTTTACAATCAAGATGATAAAAATCATCTAATTTCTGTTTTATTTTACTAAATTCTCCAGGAGATAGTCTGTCTTTTTCAAGATGTAATAATTCTATTATTGTAGAAAATGGTGATAATTTTTTAGAATAAACAGTTTTCATATCACTATTTTGATCAGAGCTTAAAATATTATTTAACCTTAAAGTCTCAATCTTTATGGACATCATATAACACCATCTCCTGAATTTCGTTTTGCTCTAATCTTTCAATATATAACTCTTTTTCTCGTATTTTTCTTTCAAGATAAAGCGTCATTTTATTTTGTTTTTTAATTACTGCATCCCTTTCTTTTTTCAAAAACAGGCTATTTTTTTTTAGTTTTTCTAATTGATACTCTATTTCTTTAATTTGAGTACTAACAACATTCAATGAAGATAATATAATCGCTTGTTTACGTTTTTGTTGATTTAAAGAAATAGTCGAATAACTGCCTGCTTTTTCATAAAAAGGGATCTCTTTTTCTAATGCTGAAGCTAATATGATCTGTTCTTCTTTCTTATTTTCTGCTTCTTTTATTAATTGTTGATGCTTTTGTAGCTCTTTCTCTATTCTTTGTTGACGCCTAGCAATAGCATTTATCAAAATTTGCTGATTAAGAGGTAAGCGCATAAAGTTGATTCAGTGTTTGTTGAAAGTCTGCTTTTTCTTTAAATGACTGAATAAGAAAAGCCTCTATTACTGTTTGCTTATTGACTGCCAGATCATTTAATTCATTCTCTCCCGGACGATACTCACCCAATTCTTGTAATTGTTTAATATCTTGCAAACGCATCAACATTTGTCTTATTTTTAATGCCGCATTTTGTTGTTTAGTACTCGTTATTTGCTGAAAAATACGACTCACACTGCCTAAAATATCAATAGCGGGATAATGGCCTGAAGCCGCTATTTTTCGTGAAAGATAGATATGTCCATCCAAAATAGAACGAATTTCTTCACCTATGGCGTCTGGTTCATCATCACTTTCAAGTAAAACCGTATAAAACGCCGTAATAGAGCCTTGATGAGTAACTCCTGGTCTTTCTAAAATTGCTGGTAATTTATCAAAAACAGAAGCTGGATAACCTTTACGAACAGGAAGCTCACCCGCGGTAAGTGCCACATCTCTTAACGCTCTACAGTAACGCGTCATAGAATCAATAAATAACACGACATTTTTGCCTTGTTCTCTGAAATATTCAGCAACCGTAGTAGCAACTAATGCCGCATTACAACGTTCTATTGCTGGCTGATCGGAGGTAGAACAAATTAATACCGTTTTTTCGCATCGTTTGTCTTTTTTTAATTCCTCGACAAATTCAGTTACTTCTCGCCCCCTCTCACCAATTAGTCCAATAACAAAAATATCAGCCTGAGAGAAACGGATAAACATATTCATCAACATGGTTTTACCCGTTCCTGCACTGGCAAAAATTCCCATTCTCTGCCCTAATCCACAGCTTAATAATCCATCAACTGCACGAACACCTGACTCAAATACATCTGTAATAGGACGACGATCACTAAATGAGGGAGGATGACCATCAATAGGTAAATAGGAATAGAAATTTTCTTTTACCTCTTTTTTATCATTGAAACGTAAGAGATAATTACCTTTAATATCAATCATGCTCCCTAAAATATTAGGACTTAAAGCAACAGAAAAAGCCTTACCTGTTGGTACTACAATTATTTGCAGAGAATAACCTTGTGAACTCCCCATCATACTTAAAATAGTAATACCATTACGAAAGCCAATCACAATCGCTTCACCAATAATTTGTCCATTAATAATAGAATCTTTTAATAAACAAATTTCTCCAATAAATACACCACGCAACATCACTTCAAGGATATTGCCTTGTATTCGTATAGGATGAGCTGCATGATGAAATATTGAAAATTCTTTATTCATTTTTTAATTAATAAATTGTTGATGGATACTATTCATCACCTGAAAATATTCGTCTATTGCTTTTGCCATTGATTCACCATTTTGTAAAGCAATAGGCATAAACGAAGCTCGTAGCTCTAATTCAGATTCTACTTTGACTAAAGCTGGTTGACCTGGATAAAAACTTTCAGTTTGATTATTAATACTATTTAATAATAATGAAGTGCTGGTTTGTGATAATAAATTTTCATTATATTCACCAAGTACAGACCAGATCATTGGAACTTCATCAACAACTAATAAATTTATATCCGGCATGTCTCCCAAGCTAATAGTTATTGTCGAATGATTATCAACAGATTTCCCTTCTGAGAATAAATCATTTCTTCCAATCACATTCATTGCATCCATAATTAAATTTGCTAGATCAAAAGACATAACTTCTCCTAAATAGATTGTAAAACGTTAATTTCAATATCTGATGTGACTTCATCATAAGACAATACAGATAACTGTGGATATTGTGTTTCTATTAATTTTTTAACAAAACGCCTTATATCTATTGCTGTTAAAAATAAATAATCTTGTATATATTTAATTTCATCAATAGCAGTAGATATTTTTTCTATTATCATATCAAGTTCAGCCGGTTCTAAGTTTAAAAATGTTCCTGAAGAACTCTGCCTTATTCCGCCTCGAATTATCTCTTCTATATTATTCGATAAAATAATCACATTAATTTTTCCATCATTTGAAAAGAAGTGGCTAATATAACGTGAAAGTAAAGAACGAATATGTTCGGTTAAAAGTACCGGATCTTTCTCTTTACTCCCCCATTGTACTAACCCGCCTATAATTGTTTTTATATTTCTAATAGGAATTTTTTCTTGTACTAGGCGTTGTAAGACATCATTAATGCGCTGAATAGAAACTTGTCTATAACATTCTTTTAAAAGTTCTGGTGAGTTTTCCTCTATTTTATCAAGAATATTTTTTGTTTCTTGTATCCCAAGAAATTCAACAATGTTAAATGTCATTAAATTAGAGAACCTCTTATAAAAATAAGCCTCTGGTAATTCTAATTTATAGCCTAATAATTCAATTTTATCCTTGTCACTTTTATTAACCCAATAATTTTTAACATTATTATCATTTATTTCTATTGTTTTAAAATTTAAAGATGAAAATTCATCATTAGGGTTTTTCACATGAATTAATGGGAAAGGGCAATCAAACTCATCAGCCTTAACTTCATTTATTAAAATGATGATTTTATCATTATCAATATTATCTGAATAATGAATAATAATATCAGGAAGTAATACACCATATTGTAAAATAAATTCTTTTTTTAACCACTTTTCAAAAACCAGTTTTGAAAGATATATCTTTTTCTTAGAAGAGACAGTAATAATTAAAGGTAATGTTTCTGCTTGAGATAATGTAATATCTTCTTTTAATAAGCTATTCTCAGATTCTAACTCATTTTTATTTGAAAATAGATTTGAAATAAGTCCTTTTTTACTATCTGAATCTGAATCACGATCTTCACTCTTATCTTTTTGATTATCCTTTATCACTTCTTTTTTATTTACTTTCCATTGCTTTTTAAAGAAATATCCCCCTAATAAAACAGACAGAATAAGAAATACGGGGGTTGGAAATCCAGGTAAAAAACCAATGATAAAAGCGAGGATCGCTGTCACTAGTAAAGCAAAATCTTGAGCAAGTAGCTCATTCATAATACTAAAACCAAGATTGCTATTCTCACCGCCAACACGAGTGACAATAAAACCAGCACTAATAGAAATCAGTAATGCCGGGATTTGAGCAACTAGCCCATCACCAATAGTTAAAAGCGTATACGTATGTAGTGCCTCTGTAATGGAGAGATCCATTTGTGCCATACCAACAGAGATCCCGCCAATTAAGTTAACAAAGATAATCACAATACCAGCAATTGCATCACCTTTAATAAACTTCATTGCCCCATCAAAAGAACCATATAACTGACTTTCTTGCCCTAGTTCTTTCCTTCTTATTTTCACTTCTTCGTTATTAATGATGCCTGATTTTAAATCTGCATCGATGCTCATCTGTTTTCCTGGCATTCCATCCAAAGAAAAACGAGCAGCAACTTCTGCAACTCGTTCTGAACCTTTCGTAATAACTAAAAATTGTACGATGGTGACGATAGAGAAAACAACAAAACCAACGACGAGATTTTCACCAATAACAAACTCACCAAATGAAGTAATTATTTCCCCAGCATCAGCATCTAATAATATTAATCGACTTGTACTAATAGAAAGAGCAAGCCTAAAAAGTGTCGTAATAAGCAATAATGCAGGAAACGTCATAAAGTTCAATATACGAGTAATATAAAATGAACTCATGAAGATAAGTAAAGAAATAGTAATATTGAGCCCAATAAGAAAGTCTACAATATAAGTTGGCAACGGTATAATTAACATCATAATAACCAAAATCATAACCGATAATACGATTAATTCTGGTTTGTTTTTTATTGCCAATAGAAATCTATAAATCATAGAGATTATCCATAAATTATTTTATATATTTTCTTTGTTGATATTGTTCTAATCGAAGATAGTTATCTATAAATTTTTGCATAATTATTTGGCATTCATCTCTAAAATCATCAGATAAATATAATGATTCTGGATATTCATTAAACATTGTTTTTAGGCCTTGTAATAATTTCATTTTTATATTAATAAAATAATTAAGCCATTCATTTTCTAAGAGAGAATTTAAATATTTTTCCATTTCATCAGGAAATGTCATACCATAAAAAATTATTTGATAAAACTCTTTTTCAGTTATCGTATTTTTTAAATCCTCTACCTCTAATTTTTTTATGTTTATTTCTATAAAGCTAGATAAAATACGTAATTTGTTAACTCTCTCAAGCAAATAACCAAACTCTGAACTTTGAGAACAACTTGGCATAAGTGATTGCATATCACAAATTAAGCTTTGTGTTAAAAAATTTAAAATGATAGTGCACTGTTTAAGATCATATTCTTCAATCCACATTTTAAAAAAATAAATAGGTTCAAAATCAAGATTAATATAGCTACGATAAAGGTTTCTTAACGTTGAGGCATCAAGAGAAAGCAGCTTAGCAAATGCTTTTGCTTGTAAAGCAATATTAATACCCGCTCGAATTTTCTTTCCATTTTCACCTTCGAGTAGATTATTTATCTCATTCTCAATTCCTGCATTTAATTGCGCACCTAATTTCTTTTTTCTTAGTAACTCTCGTAAAACCATCACGAGATCACTTTCATCTGGAAAGATTTTACGCAAATATTGGAGCAATTCTTGCAAACTTCGCCCTGATTTTCTAAATAACATTATTACTTTATCTAGTTTTTTATCAGCTCCCTCTTCTGCAATATATAATGTGCTTTGCCCTCTATTGGCTTTTTTATCTAATAGCTGACCAAAACGTTGTGAAAAAAGAGTAGCAACCATCGACATATCATCAGATATCTCTATTAACTGATTTTGATAATTTTGGTTTTCACTAATTTTAGGTTGTTTATATTCAGTTTCTTGTTGGCTTTTTTTACTAACATTACTAAGTGCAGACTGTGTTGAGGTTGAGGTGCTAATTGGTCCAATCATGATATTACCTCATAAAAGCCTGAAGTTGTTTTAATGCCTGAGACGTTTTTTTATCCATTGGTTCAAATGGATTTTCAGTGATAGAGCCTAAAGATTCAGTTTGCATCTTTTCTAATAAACGGGGTTGTAGCATAAAAATACGGATCATCTTTTTATTATTATCAGATTCATACCTGAAAGCTCGACCTATTAAAGGAATTGCACTTAGAAAAGGAACTTTACTTTCTGCTTTCACATTATCTTCTCGGGTATATCCACCTATTAATAAGCTTCCACCTTCCGAAACACGAGCAACAGTACTAATATTTGTACGATTAATCACAGGAAGTTTTTCAACACTTTCATCATTCCCATTGTCATCTTTTTTTTCTGCACCATCTTCAAGATTAATGATCATTTCAATATCTTTATTTGAATCACCAATACGAGGTAATACACTGATCATCGTGCCAAATGTTGTTGATTCTAATGAAGCAACTCGTTCACCTTTTATTTGAGTATAAAAAGTTGTATTGTTATCAAAAATAGCAGGGGTATTTTCTTGTGTTAATAACATTGGGCGAGATACCATTTGAGCCTCACCATCTTCACTCAATGCTTTTATTTTACCTAAAAAGTTAAAACCAGAAGCCGCACTTAAACTTGCTGTGTTAAAAAAGAAGCCGCCTTTGCCAGCGCCATAACTAGCTTGCCAATTAACACCTAAGCTATCAGCTTTATTTTTAGAGATATCAATTATCCATAATGATAATTCGACTTGTCTTTTCGGTTTATCTAATTGAGCAATAAGTGAACCGATTAATGCCAACCCCTCTCGACTTGTCTTCACTAAAAGACTGTTTGAACCCGGTAATGGCACTAATTCGACGTTATATTGTCCTATTTTAGTGATAATAGGCGCATTAGTTTCTTCACTATCATTTATCGCTTCATCGTATTTCTGACTATCATTATTTTCTAGCGTTTGATGAGGATCTTTCACTGGTCTTGTTATTTCTTTAGAGGGCATAAATAGCTGCTGTAAGACAGACGTAATACCCGGTAACACGACTTGTTTATCGCGTAAAGTATAAGTTCTATCTTGTACAAAGGTATTTTTTAATGGAAATATCTGTACAAATTCATCCCCATAGCGAGAACTCCCCACGGGTACTTGATTATTGGTATTTTCATCAAGTTGCTCTTGTACATCATTATCTAAAAATACAGCTGCGGCTTTAACTAATTTAATATAAACAGGAGGGCCAGAAATATAAAAAGTACGTTGATCTCGACCTGCACGTAATGGATAGCGCTGATCATATAATCCTACATCTTGTAAATACTCTTTTAGCTCGATTAACCCTATGTTTTTTACCTGAAAGAGTTCCTGTAATATCTCACTGCTCTCATAAATATAGATTGATTTTCCATCATTAAAATAGAGCAATGACAACCGTTTCACCATCAATTCAAATGCTTCTTCTGGTGAAGAAATATCAAAATTTCCAGTTATTCTTTCCTTTTTTACAGCATTACTCAGAATAAAAGGTTTATTTAACTTATCTGATAATACAAGAAAAAATTGTTCTACTCGTGTATCAACAGCAATAAATACATCAGGTTTTTTCACCTGATGTGTATAAATAACCTTCCCTTCCGCGGCTTGAATTTGAAAAGAAAAGCTACAACATAGTGCTAGCCCAATAGCACAATAAATTTTATTTTTTATTTTCATAAAGATGTTGACCAATTCGACGAAATTCTGTTGGTGTAATACCAAATAACGTCTTAATTTCATTAGAAAAATGAGATGCCGAACTAAATCCATTATCAACAGCAATTTGTGTTAATGATTCATCAGTTGATAGCGTGGTTAAAATTGAAGATGCGGCACGCCATGAACGTAATTGGCTTTTCCCACAATTACCTAAATAACGCTTACACAGTCGTCTAAAATGTGTACCTGATACTCCATATCGCTCTCCAATTTGTGCAATATTACTTTTCTTTTCATCTAAATAACTAATGAGATGTAAAATAAGCCAATAACTTTCACTATGTCTTATTGTGACAAATAGAGGCTCTAATTGGCTTTCTGGTTTTATTGCTTCATTTATTAATACATATTCTAGCGATTTATTAGCATCGTCTATATAAAAAATCTGCTGATTAATATCAAATTCAGATCCTATTGCGGTCATTTTTGAAAAATCACGGGCATAATCAATAAATGCTAATAATCTTGCACAAATAAAAAATGATCGTTTTTCTATTTTCCATGATTGATTTTCAGACTGAAAAACAACATTTTCATTTTTTGAATTATAAATAAAAGCCTTTCCTTTTATAATTTTAGTCGTTTTCTCATCATATATTTTTAATGGAGATTCATTATCAAGAGGAATACAGAAAAACAATTAATTTCCGAGTAATATATTTCTATCACCACTTATTTTTATATCATTTATTAACATAGCAAATACTTAACCTTATCCTGTCAATTAATTTTAAAAATTAAAGATAGTAAACTATCAAGCATCTTATCTTTATGTTTTTACTTTATATAACACTACAATAATATTACTAATTATTAACTATAAAGATAAATAACAAATTTTTTACGTTTATTATTTAAAAAAAAAGCTAGTAATGTATCAATACCCACCATCAAATAAAAAACATGTGTTTTTTTTTAAAAGAAATTTAATGATTATTTTACTAAACTATATTTATATTATGAATTAATAACACTCTATCATTAGGTTAAATCCATGTTATATTATATTTATATTCTTTCTGGCCCATTAAAAGAAACAATAATTCCTTTACCCCCTAATCACTATTCATTTATTTTACAAAGTGACGAAGATCAGGATCGTAAAGAAGAAAATGATAAAGTGGTGCTTTATATTCCTTGTGATAAGGTAGAGTGTAAAAAAAAGCTCGCTATTATACTTGATGAAAATAATAGTGAAAATAACAAATATATAATTCAGCATAGTTTAATACCCGAGGAAGTTGGTAAAGAATATTCATTACCACTGAACACCCCTATTTATTCCAATGATATTCCTATATTTTTAATGAGTGACAATAATGATTTCACTCTTGACTCATCGTATTTTAAGAAAAATAAAAAGAAAATTTTTACTCGTAAAAAAATATTTATATTATTAATTCTGACAATCCTATTTTCCATCTCATTCATATTCTATATAAATAGAACAATAGAGAAAAAAAACGTATCAACCCTATCAAAAAGTCAATTTTTTAAAGGTTTTCAAGGAAAAAATGGATATTATTGCACTTTTGATAATTCATATATCACATCAAAAGAAAAAATCGGTCCAGAAAATAAAATTTTTTATATAGATAAAAGTAAAATAGAAAATTTAGTTATTAAAGGTAGTTACAAAAAAATACATTTAATTTTAAATGATAAAACTAAACCTATTGTTAATTTCATTTACCATAATAATAATGAAAAAATAAAAATTATTGATGCCATAAATAGTCATTTCTCGGAAAATTGTTATCCTACAATTAAAGAAATATCTATTCCAAATATTATTAATGATATAAATAAATTAGAATTAACAAAAACAATAGGTTATACGGTTGAAGAGAAAAATAATCGTTTAACTTTTATCTTTAATAATGAACTAAGTGCAAGCAATAAAGAAAAACTTAATACTTATATCAAAAAACAAACGGCTATTTTTGGGAGAAAATTTATCTTTTACCGTGAAAATATAAGCAATCCAATGTTGAAAAATAAAGCGATTTTACAAGAAGATCGTGGATATATTTTTCTAGATGATCAACATCGCTATTTCCCTCAAGGCTAATAGTGATATAAGCAGTAAATTAGAATTGTAATTAGAGGAAGAATTATTATGCCAGCCTATCCTGTTGCCGATGATGTCAGTACTATTGATAGATTCAATGACTATTTTCAAGAACCTGTAAAAAAACAAAGTGAAACATTAAAAATTGCATTAGATGCATTAAAAGCAGATACATCAAATGCCGCAGCATTAGCGGATTATCAAGCGAAACTCGCTGAATATAATATTACGCGTAATGCACAATCAACATCGATTAAAGTAGTGAAAGACTTAGCAATGAGTATTATCGGGAATATGCGTTGATTTTTATTTAATGGAGATGATATATGTCTATTACCCCTGTTATTCCTGTGCATTTATCAACACAATCAAACGCTAATAGTGATAGTGATGATAATTTATCTTCAATAATGATTAATACGGTGACAAGTGGTTTTCAGTATGAAAAACAGATCCAAAAAAAGCTAGCGACATTAAATAAATTAAGTGATGTTCAAAGTTATACCGAGTTACAAACCACACTAAATGATTATACAATTACAATGAATCTAGCAAGTACTTTAGCCAGAAAATCATTGAATATTGTTGAAACATTACTCAAGGCTCAATAGTAATGAAAATACGATATTTGTTATTGGCATTATTATGTTGTCTATTTCCACTATTAAGTGGCTGTAAAGATCAATCGCTACTCACTAATTTGGATCAAAGACAGGCAACAGAAATTCAAGCTGTTTTACAAAAGCACCAAATAACGAGTACTCGTAAAGCACTAGGAAAAGGGTTATTTGATATTTCTGTTAAAAAAGAAGATATGGGTATTGCCATTCAAATTTTAGAGGAATATCAATTACCCACATTATCTCGAATTGAAGTGACTCAGCTATTTCCATCAGATGCATTGGTATCATCGCCTCAAGCCGAAAAAGCACGTTTAATTTCTGCTATTGAGCAACGATTAGAGCAATCATTACTCACTATTGACCATATTATTGATGCTAGAGTTCATGTCAGCTATCCCATTTCTCCTATTGAACGAATTATTCCGGCACCTCATGCTTCAGCATTGGTTTTTTATGAAGAGGGGATGATTGATAATGAGCAATTAAGTGATGATGTTCGTGCTTTTATTCATAATGCCTTTAACGATATGGATGAGGATAATATTACCGTTTTGTTATACCCACGAAATATCAATAAATTCAATATGATAAATAATCAACTTTATCAAAATAGCTCTGATTCATTTTTCAGCTCTTGGTTATTTTTAGGTTTATTATTAATGGTTATCACCTCTATCATTACGGTGTCATTAATAATATTCCGACGTAAAAAAATACAGAAGGAAGAAAATGATGACAAATCTAACTTCTGATCAATTCGACATGATATCCAGTGTAATGTATGAGCCACTTAGCTATCTTCATGCAGATTACAAGGTATTGGCATCAAATAAAGAAGATATAATCTGGCAGAAATTAACTAATCGCCAATTAATTCAGCAATACCAACTTATTAATCAACTAGATTGTGACATCGATATTATTGTAGAGAAAATTTTTACTTATTGGACTTTACTTCCACGTTGTGCTCTTTTTTTAGGCTATTTGTACTCTAGAGAAACGCTTTTATTATCTGGTAATTACTATCAATTAGAACCACAATTAAAAGGGTTTTTATCTCTTTATCCTGTGTTAAATATAGATAAAAAGATAACGACTTCACTGGAAAATATCGCCCCAATAAATATTGGCTATCAATTATTGTTTGATTTTATTAGTTCAATTTCGATGGCGCTTGCTCAGCGCTTTACATTACTTTTTGCACCACAATCTTCATCGATAGAACTCCCTCAATCACTTTTTTTATCTCGTTCACTCTTTATTTTGGTACTAGATTATGCTGCGCTCTCTGTCTAAAGATCTTTTAACATACACTTGTGAAGGGATATTAATACGTGCGCGCTATGTTCGGCAGCTCGATAATATTTATAAAACAGAATTAGCCTCTAAGCATGCAGCAAAGAAAATGATTCAAGATTTTAATCATAAACTGGATAAGCATAATAAAGAGATCTCAAATCAAGCTTATAGTAAAGGGTTGCAGGTATTATTAGGAGATATATTAAATTTTGCCATTCAATATCAAGAGAAACTGGCACATTATGAGTTTCAGCAAAGAGAGCAATTAACAACAACTATTGCGCAATTTTTTAATTCACCTGAGATCCAAACTGAAATTATACACCGTTTAATTTCAGCAATACCTTCAGAAAAAAAAATTACGCTCAATATTCCAACAACATTACGCCATTATCTTGAGAATAAACTCAATAATCTTAATATCGAATTAATCTCTCATGAGCATAAAACGATTGCTATTCATGCTGATGATCAAATTACTTTTTTTGAGCCTTCTCTATTAATTGATGATCTTAAGGCACAATTCCATCGTCCCTATACCGAATCTTACCAACCTGTTTTTACTCAAAACATTAAAGACATTTTACTGAAATATATTAATACATTCGATGTATTCGATAATACTCCTCCTCAACGTAACACCACTAGTGAGAATAATAATGATGATGAAGATTAATACGTTAGAATCACAAGTGTTATATGGCTCACAACCCTCTTTATCTACACCTGAACCGATCGACAATAAAAAACCAGATCCTTTAATGGCTACATTGAATTCTTCTTTTTATCAATCTTTAAAAGGATCCAGCATCAATAGTGTCAAAGATGTATTGACGTTATTGAACAAATTTGATGTCAAAAATGAAAACAACCAAACCTTAAAAGAAAAACGCCAAGTTGCACTATTAATCTATGCACGCCAAGCGAGTGAATTAGAAAATAGCGATAATAAAGATATTATTAATCAGGCGTTAATTTCTCTTCTTTCTTATCAAGGTTTTTATCATCAATTTACTCTCGATTTATTAGGTATGGACGATAACCAAGAAGACTACGAGGGATTTTTTAAACCTGATAGTACTTCGCTTTCATTTTAAGGTTAATTATAGGATCTGAGCGCCCACACCTTTCTCACCTAAAATATCATCCGGATTACGTAATGGACAATCACTTAACGATAAGCAACCACAACCAATACAGTGGTCAAGGCCGTTACGTAGTCGTTTAAGACGACGAATTCTTTCATCTAACCGCACTTTCCAATCCGTTGATATTTCGTGCCATTGTTCTGCGGTTAATTTACTATTTGGTGGATATTTTCCGAGTATTTCCTGAATTTCTTTTAACGGAATACCTGTACTTTGCGCCGCTTTTATAATTGCCACATAACGTAATACAACTGGAGGGTAACGGCGCTGATTACCTGCACTTCGATAGCTTTCTATCAATCCTTTTTCTTCATAAAAATGCAATGTTGATATCGCAACACCACTTCGTTTTGCTACCTCACCGACGGTGAGTGCTCTATTAAAATCTATTTTTTCTTTTTTCATTTTTGCCTCTTGACCTCAACTTAACTTGAGGTTTTATAGTCTTGCCACAATGCAAAGTCAAGTCAGCAAATTGCCTGATTTTTAAGTTTATCGAGGACAGATACATGCCTAACGCAATTGCACGTATTCTTGAAAGCCAAGCATTATGGATTATCGCAAGAGTGCTAATTCTATTGTTATTTCTATCGTCTGGGTTTGCCAAGATATTTGATTATGAAAATAGTTTGGCAGAGATGCGTGCAGCAGGGTTAACCCCTGATTGGTTTTTTAATATTGCCAGCGCGATCGTTTTACTTTGTGGTTCGCTTTTAGTGCTTTTTGATCGCTATCTATGGTTAGGTGCTGGCGCATTAGCCACTTTCTTATTTTTAACCATTGTGATTGTACATACGTTTTGGAATATGACGGGAGATAAGGCGATGCTGTCCATGTATTTTGCTATAGAGCATACCTCTGTGATTGGGGGACTTGTGACAACGGCAATGGCTAGTCATTTCAGAGCGTTATGGAAAAAAACTAACGCATAAAATAATAAGAAATATAAAACCTTCATTATGGGATCAACAATAATATGAATAAAAAACTTACTCTTACTGTATGTGCCTCACTCTTTTTACTCAGTGCAGGTGCGGCGGTTTATGCAACAACATCCTCTGATGAAGATGCATCACAACAATTTGCTTATCCTCCCACTAAAGTGGCGTTAGCAACCGTACAATCATCAAAATTACCAAACAATATGCAAGGAGTGGGTGAATTAGAAGCCGCACGCCAAATTTATTTAGCTGCTGAAACCCATGGTCGAATTGCTGTCATTAATTTTGAGTCAGGACAAACGGTTAAAGCAGGTCAAGTTTTAGCTAAATTAAATGATGAACCTGAACAAGCCGAATTACTACGTTTACAAGCACAATTAACTAACGCAGAAAAACTCTATTCTCGAACAAGGCAACTTTATAGTAAAAATATGGTGGCAACCGCGCAATTAGATAGCACGTTATCTGAACGAGATATGATTGTCGCCTCCATTCGTGAAGTGAAAGCGCGAATTGCACAAAAAGCAATTAAAGCGCCCTTTGACGGTATCGTTGGGATAAAACTTGTTCATGAAGGCCAATATTTAAATGCGGGTGAACGTGTCGCTTCCCTTGTCGATGCAAGCCATTTAAAACTCAATTTTTCACTTGATGAGCAAGCTGCACCAAAAATTTCAACCAAACAGCCCATCAGTATCGAAGTCGATGCTTACCCTGATATTGTTTTTACGGGTTCAGTAAATGCGATTGATCCTCTTATTGGCTCATCACGTACTGTGCAAGTACAAGCAGTTTTACCGAATACCGATAATAAATTAAAAGCGGGCATGTTTGCTCGTGTTCAAGTTATTTCTCCTGATAGTCCGATGGTATTAACCGTACCAGAAACAGCAGTCACTTATACTGCCTATGGAGATACCGTGTTTGTAGCGCAATCTGACAATCAAAAAAACCTTATCGCTAAGCGTGTCTCTGTGAAAGTTGGATTGCGCTACAACGGCATGATTGAGATCAAAGAGGGGCTTGCCCTCGGTGAGCAAGTTGTCTCATCGGGCCAAATTAAATTAAGTGATGGCATCTCAATTGAACCCATTGAGCAAGATACATTAGCGTTGGCTCAATCAGCGACAACAAAACCATAACGGGAGCTAATCATGAAATTTACCGATATTTTTGTTCGGCGCCCTGTTTTGGCATTAGTTGTTAGCACACTCATTTTGTTACTGGGCGCATTTGCATTCAGCAAACTGCCAATTCGCCAATACCCAATGTTACAAAACTCCACAATTACGATTGCAACAGACTACCCAGGGGCATCCTCTGAACTGATGCAAGGATTTGTGACACAACCGATCACACAAGCCGTTTCCTCTGTTGAGGGTGTGGATTATATTTCCTCTTCTTCTGTTCAAGGAAAAAGCTTAGTCACCGTCAGAATGGAATTAAACCGTGATCCTACCCAAGCCTTGACGCAAGTAATGGCGAAGGTCAATCAAGTTCGTTATAAGTTACCGGAGCAAGCTTATGATCCCGTGATCGAGCTTTCATCTGGCGAATCTACTGCGGTAGCTTATGTCGGATTTTCAAGTGAACAGCTTTCTATTCCAGAACTTACTGACTACCTTTCTCGTGTTGTTGAACCGATGTTTTCATCCATCAATGGCGTTGCCAAAGTACAAGTTTTTGGTGGACAACAATTAGCAATGCGTTTGTGGTTAGATGCAGACAAACTGGCTGGACGCAACTTAACAGCCAGTGATGTCGCTGAGGCTGTGCGTCGTAATAACTATCAAGCGGCACCTGGTAAAGTGGAAGGTGAGTTTGTTATTGCCAACGTTTATGTCAATACGGATCTCACTAATGTCGAAGAATTTAAAGACATGGTTATCATTAATGATGGCAATAATCTTGTTCGCTTGCGTGATATTGGTACTGTTGAGTTAGGTGCTGCTGCCACTGAAACCAGTGGCATTATGAATGGAAAAAAAGCCGTCTTCTTAGGCCTATTTCCGACACCAACAGGTAATCCGTTAGTCATTGTTGATGGTATTCGTCAACATCTTGTTGATATTAAAAAAACGTTACCGCCCAGTGTCGATGTTGAGCTTGCTTTTGAAACGTCACGCTTTATCAAGGCATCGATTAACCAAGTCGTACAAACATTAATTGAAGCGATTTTAATTGTGATTGCAGTGATTTATCTCTGCTTGGGATCGTTCCGTTCTGTGCTTATTCCTGTACTTGCCATTCCATTATCAATGTTAGGTGCTGCTGGTTTAATGCTGGCATTTGGTTTTAGTATTAATTTGCTCACTTTGCTAGCCATGGTGTTAGCCATTGGATTAGTCGTGGATGATGCAATAGTGGTTGTTGAAAACGTACATCGACATATTGAAGAGGGATTATCGCCTGTTCAGGCAGCTTTAGTGGGTGCGAGAGAAGTGGCTGGTCCTGTTATTGCGATGACGATTACTTTAGCCGCGGTTTATGCTCCGATTGGTTTAATGGCTGGATTAACAGGTGCATTATTTAAAGAATTTGCCATAACGCTGGCAGGGAGTGTGATTGTATCCGGAATTGTGGCATTGACCTTATCCCCTGTAATGAGCTCGTTAATGCTAAAGCCAAAAGAAAATGAAGGCAAAATGGCGAAAATGGCCGAGTTTGTTTTCGATAAAATGGCTCACTACTATGGTTATGTACTTAATTTCTCTTTAGCTAATCGCTGGTTAACCGTTGTTTTCGCCTTAGCTGTGTTTGTCAGCTTGCCATTTTTATATAGTCAGTCAAAACAAGAGCTGGCACCTTCAGAAGATCAGGCAAGTGTTTTAACCGCCGTAAAGGCACCACAACATGCAAATCTTGCCTATGCTGAGCGTTTTAATCAAAAGCTTGATGAAATTTATATGAGTCTGCCAGAAACAGACAGCACATGGATTATTAACGGTACTGATGGGCCTTCAGCCAGCTTTGGTGGTATTAACTTTGATGGTTGGGATTTACGTGAGCGCAATGCAGATCAAATCCAAGCTGATTTACAAAATCGCGTCAATAATGTGGAAGGTACCCATATTTTTGCTTTCCAATTAGCCTCTTTACCTGGATCAGTGGGTGGATTGCCAGTACAAATGGTATTACGTAGCCCATTAGGTTATCCCGTTTTATTTGAAACAATGGAAAACATTAAACAACAAGCGAGAGAAAGTGGTCTGTTTGTCGTGGTAGATAGCGATTTAGATTACAACAATCCTGTTGTTCAAATCGCCATAGACAGAGCGAAAGCCAATAGTTTAGGTATTCGTATGCAAGATATTGGTGAATCACTCTCACTCTTAGTGGGTGAACATTATATCAATCGTTTTGGTATGGATGGCCGCTCTTATGATGTGATCCCACAAAGTGTACGCCATCAACGTTTAACGCCAGCAGCACTTGCTGGGCACTATATTCGTACTCAAGACAATGTGTTAATTCCATTATCGACAGTGGTCAATATTACGACACAAGTTGAACCGAATAAGCTCACGCAATTTAATCAACAAAATGCTGCAATATTCCAAGCTATTCCTGCTCCTGGCGTGACGATGGGACAAGCCGTTGCGTTTCTTGAAAATGTGGCAGATTCATTACCAGCCGGCTTTAGCCATGACTGGCAATCTGATTCTCGCCAATTTACCCAAGAAGGAAATACCTTAGTCTTTGCGTTTATTGCAGCACTTATCATTATTTACTTAGTGTTAGCTGCGCAATATGAAAGCTTGGTCGATCCTTTAATTATCTTAATCACAGTACCATTATCTATTTGTGGCGCATTAGTACCATTAGCTTTAGGTATGGTGACATTAAATATCTATACACAAATTGGTTTAGTCACCCTGATAGGACTTATTAGTAAGCACGGTATTTTAATGGTGGAGTTCGCTAATGAGTTGCAAGTTCATAAAAACCTAAACCGTCGTGATGCGATTATTGAAGCAGCAAAAATTCGGCTACGCCCTGTTTTAATGACCACGGCCGCAATGGTTATTGGGCTTATTCCTCTGCTGTTTGCCAGTGGTGCAGGAGCAAATAGCCGCTATGGATTAGGGCTGATTATTGTGTCAGGTATGTTAGTCGGTACGCTATTTACGCTGTTTGTGTTACCCACAATGTACAGCTTCTTAGCACGAAACCATCAAGTCAGCGCTCAAACTGAGCGTCAAAAGCAGTTACAGCAAGTTAGTGAGCAATAAAGCTAAAAAATAAAAACAGTTATGTCGTAAAACCAATCCCCATTGTGAATGCAATGGGGATTTTATTTATTAATGGGAATACTTTGAAAAATAAACACTACCTTGCTACTCTAACGAGTATTGAAATATAAGTTGTAGCTTATTACCTTATAAATAAGTTATAACTTATATGAGGTGAGCCGTGTGGAATGTACTCTTTACAAATAATTTCGATTCTTGGTTATTAGAACAAAACAACGAGTTACAAGAACGCATTTTAGCGGCCTTACAGAATTTATAGGTTTATGGGCCTAGGTTACCAAGACCATATGCTGATAACATCAAAGGTTCAAAATATCCGAATATGAAAGAGCTCCGGATACAACACACAGGAAAACCGATACGAGTATTTTTTGCGTTTGACCCAACTAGAAAAGCCATTGTGCTATGTGCAGGCAATAAAACTAATAATAAGAAATTTTATCAAACGATGAGCCATATAGCGGATCGAGAATTTACCTCATATCTTTTATCAATAAGAGAAGACAATGAAAACACTTCAACAAGCTATCGCTGAACGTTCTCCTGATAGCCAAGAACGTATAAAAAAAATGGCTGATGAATTGATACTAGAAACAGGACTACAAATTTTAAGAGAAGAGTTAAATATTTCACAAAAAGAACTTGCTACTCATTTAGGAATTTCTCAACCTGCGATTACCCAAATAGAGCAAAGAGGTAACGATCTAAAACTGGCAACATTAAAACGCTATGTTGAAGCGTTAGGCGGTAAACTTAGCTTAACGATTGAATTACCTACTGGTGAAGATCGTATTTTCCATCTTTAAATTTAGAAAAATAACAAAGAATAATATGGTAAAACCAATCCCCATTGTGAATGCAATGGGGATTGGTATACTTATTTTTTGAATACGTATTATCTTGTTTTAATATCATTATTAAGCAAAGGGATATTATTTATTGCAAATTTAGCTAGCTCAGCAATTTGTTCTGGTTTATACAGTGCTCTAATACTGCGTTTTTTCCTTAAATCAGCGATGATACTCTCTAGACTTTTTTCTTCTGTATTTCCTGCTTCTGTATTTCCTGCTTCTGTATTTTTTGCTTCAATCATTTTCATCATTTCCATTAAAGCAATAAATTCCCCTGTTCTTCCTAATCCAGCAAGGCAATGGACCGCTATATTTTCTTTTGTTGGGGTTATTTTTAGTTTATCGCCAATAACATTAATTGTATTTTGTAATTTTGTCGCATCTATTCCTGTATGATCTTTCCAATTAAAAATATGCACAAAGTTTATTGTTTTATCTTCCTTACAACCTTTTTTAGTGAAGAGTCTAGAGTATACTTTGCAATCTAAATGTGTTTTATTTCCTAAAATGTCATTCTCTCCATTTTTATTTTCTACAACTCTAACGGTTCCATCTTTATCTTGTATTTTAACCTTACTGAAATCCCACTTCCTAATGAGGCTAGATTTTATATCATCTGAATCTGAACCCTCTCTAAAATATTTAAACCCTTCCGTTTCAAAATCTTTTTTATTATATTCACTACCCAGTTTTGAGAGATCTTTTTTAATATCATCATTCGAGGCTAAAATATAAACTGTATTTATGTCATTATCAAATAACATATTAAAAAAACTTCTTAAGCTTTCTTTGTTATTGAATGGGTATTGAGATGCGATAGTCATATAACGAGAATCATCAGCGCTCACATTATTAGCAGGTAAATAGATGCCATTTGATTTAATAAGTGTATCTTTACAATATTTTAGCTCTCTTTCATATCGAGAGTTTTTAACAGATTGGTAATTTTCTGAATGATTTTTTTCTAATTCAGATTTCATATCATATAATCTATCAAATAACACTTCACATTGTTTCTTATTATATTCATCTATGCCTATTTGATCGCTAATCATCTTTAAAAAAACAACTTTTTCAGCACTCTTTTTTAGATCTACATTTGTGTCATTTAATTGAAATTTTTCTAAGTTTTCCATTCCTCGTCTAGCACGTAATCCATTCTTCTTCTTTTCTTCTTGTGGTGGCGATTGTGATAAATTCGAGCTAGAATGTTCTCCTATAGATGGTCGTGGTGGTGAATTAAGATCTCTATTTTTGTTACTAATATCTACTAGATTATTTTGAAACGAGTGTTCTTTTTCTTTAACTTTATCTGCAGTAGCTCTTAAATATATTGTCCTTAAAGCAATTGGTGATGAAGAAATTGGCATATTTATTTCCTTGTAATTTAAAATTTCATTATCTTATTAAGGAAATAGTTGGTATATAAAAAAAACTCCTTTTTAAATAGCATTAAAATTAAAAAAGATATAATAAAATAGCCTTTAGATAATGTTCATAAGAAACACCGATACCATTTCTAATGGTATCGGCATCTTCTATTTAAAATGAAATAAATATATCGCTTATATATTTTTTTACATCGTAGAAAATGTATTCATAATTATCCCACCAGAAATAATCAATGCCATAGAAAATATTGCTGGTAGATCGGGTTTTTGTTTATATAAAATCATCGCTACTAATGTTACACCCACAATACCAAACCCACACCACAGTGAATATGCTACACCAACAGGGATATATCCCATTGCGCGTGTTAGGGCAAAATAACAAATACAGTAAGCCGCAATCACTAAAACAGAAGGCGCTAATTTACTAAAACCGTTGGTCTTTTTAATCATTGACGTGCCCGTGATTTCAGAACCAATAGACAACGCCAGCCATAAGAATCCGGTAAACATAATGGTTATCCTTATTTATTTTAATAAAGTACTTATTTATTAAAAAATAGTTTTATTAAAAATAGATTTATTAAGAAGTAGATTTATTTATTCACTGGCGATGCAGTCTGTTTAATATTAGGTGTTTCCGTTGTTTCTTTTTCCTCTTCTTCTGAGCCCATTTTGGAGAAGAGATTCATAATCACAATACCACTGGCAATAACGGCCATGCCGATGATTGCCGCAGTATCAGGATGTTGTCCATAAAATGCCATACCTAATGTTGATACGACGAGTATCCCTGTTCCTGACCACGTAGCATATGCCAACCCTACAGGAATATTTTTTACTGCACGCGATAATGAGTAATAACAAATAACGTATAAAACAACAATTAAGCCTAACAATAATGTTTTAGTTGTTCCTTCACTATTATCAAACATTTTTAAAGTAGAGGTTGCTGAGGTTTCTGAAATAATAACCGCCAGCATCCAAAGCCATGATTTAGCTTTTGGTGACATAATAAGACTCCTGAGTTATCAGATATAATTTAAGATTAATTTTTCAAACTTTTTAAATATTCAATAGCAGAATCCGTTAATTTATCTTGCGATAAATGATATTCTCCAGGCTTATTCATTACTTCATTTAAAGTAATATAGCGATTATTATCTTTCTGTTTAATTTCAGGTTTATATTCAGGTTTAGTTTTATAACTAACATCATAATTTATTAAATTAGCTTCAATATCATTTATAGGTTGGAATATAATACCCATTGATTTTAATCGGCTAATATTTTCCTGAATAAGCAGGTTGTACTCTTTATTTTTATTTAAACCTAAAATCTCATTTAATTCACTTTCTGGTTGGCAAAAATAAGGTAATGCCATAACAGGAATATTTTGAGCAAGTGCAGAATGAATTAACTTCCCTTCTTCACTGATAAATAATCCATTAATAATTTCACCCACCAGCTTTTTATCAAAATAAGGTACAAACAGTGCGTGGTAAGTCGATAATTGCTGGTAATCAAACTCACTCGCGTTATACATATCTCCTAGATGACGCCATTTCGACAAATCATGACTGACTTGTGCCTGTGTTGTAACAAAAAGAGAAAATCGAATATGAGAAAACGTGTTGATACGTTGACAGATTTCATCTTGGTATCCCGGTGCAGGTGTAAGCGCTAACAACACCGATTTTTTCATTCTTCTTTCTATTTCAGCTACTATCCTTTCAATTAACTGATTGTCCATTACGTCACCTCATTGCCTTAGCTGACAATAAAAACGCTATCGTTGTTACGAAGTCCTGCTGCATTCGCCTCATCAGTATCGATATGAAATTCCAAAGCAAATTTTTCACTCACACGAACAATGACCTCATCAAAAATCAGGCTACGCTCACCTTCTGTTTTAATGTGTACTTTTTGACCATTAGTGACGTTGAACATTCTGGCGTCAATTTCACTCATATGAATATGACGCTGAGCACAAATCACCTGCTCTTTTAATTCAACATGACCCGCAGGTCCCATTAAAACAGCATTGCCAGAACCAACTAAATCACCTGATTCACGTACAGGTGCTTTTACACCTAATGCAAAACAGTCCGCTTTTGAAATTTCTAATTGACTTTGTGGGCGAACGGGGCCTAAAACACGCACTTTACTGATCGAGCCTTTAGATCCCACAACAATCACACACTCTTTTGCGGCAAACTGACCCGGTTGTTTAAGATCTTTAAACCGGGTGAGTTGATAATCTTTGCCAAATAATGCTTCAACATCTTGTTGTGAAAGATGCACATGACGATTAGAAATACCAACAGGGATGGCCATTCCTTGTGTCTCTCCCGACATCATTCCATGTGCGGGTAAGCGAGAGAGAATTTTCCCCATGAGTTGTTGATTAATCATTATTTTTTACCTTTACGGCTTTCTGGTTTGATCTCTTTTTTACTACTTTGTGCTTTATCTGTAACGTTCTTAGTTTCAGAAGCAATATTTTGAGCCTGTAAATCTGCAACGGCTTTTGGGGCTTCAACTATTGTTTCAATAACTGTTTCAAGGGCAGTCTCTTGCGTTTTTTCAGCAACAGCCGATGCTTTTTTCTTACTTTTTATTGTCAGTAATTTAGTGATCACACTTGGCTCTGGTCTTGCGATAACCAATGAACCAATCACTAACTCTTTTTGGCTCACGACATCAATACCATGATCAACCGCTGTTCTTACTGCACTGATCTCACCTTGAAAACAGACTGATACCAAGCCAGATCCTACTTTTCGGTATCCGATAATTTCTACATTTGCGGCTTTACAGGCGGCATCTGCTGCTTGAATGGCTGCGGTTAATCCACGAGTTTCAATCACACCTAAACTGTTCATCTTTCTCTCCTACTTAGTGACGGACAAGACGGATATCGAAATCAAATTTCTTAAAGAAGGCTTCTAAACTATCTAGCTCTTCTGGCGTATAACTTGGATCGTTTTTTATCGGATAGATCATTTCCAATTTTTCGTACTTATTACGTCCAAATTGGTGATAAGGAAGAATATCGATACGCTGAATATTGCCACGTTTTGAGAGTTCCATTGCGTAGTTAATCGCGCCCGTGATCGCATCATAAGAGTCGTTATAACCTCGTACTAAAGGCATACGGATCACCACATTGGCACCTAGATCCATTAAACGCTCTAAATTACGACGGACATTCTCATTACCAATACCAAACAATGCTTTATGCTGAGTCGTATCAATGTGTTTGATATCAATCAGAAATTGATCAACCACTTCCGCTAATTTTTCATAATTCGCCACGTTAGTGGTCGCTTGTGTTTCCACAGCGGTATTGATCATCATCTTTTTACATTCTCGTAAAAGCGCAACCGCAAAATCAGTTTGTAAACTCATTTCACCGCCACCGATTGTGACACCACCGCCTGAAGAGATATAAAAGTCATAATCTTGCATGATGATTTTCATTAACTCAGAGACAGAAACATCTTTTCCCATAATATCAAGCGCATCAGAGATACAAACTTCTTCACATTTGCGACAACCAATACAATCAACAGCGCGATCAACACGGTGAACTTGCTTACCACTTTCATTCGTTGTCATGTAGTGCACACCCGCAGGACAAACATCAACACATTTACCGCAATCTACACATTTGTCGTGAGAGTACATCACCTGAAATTCACTGCTAAGACCTTCTGGATTTGAACACCAAGGGCAGCGGATATTACAGCCTTTTAAAAAAACGAGAGTACGAATACCATCACCATCATAAATAGAGTATTTCTGGATATTAAATATCCGACCTCTTGTTTCTGCCGCCGTCTCCATCTTTACGCCTCCAAATCTGCATCAAACATCCCTGTTCGATAAATTTAAATCTTGTCTTGTCGATTAAAAGGGATAGCTTGTGCCACCCCTATGGCTATGATCAGAATTTCTCAATCACAGTACGACTGATAATTTCATCCTGAACTTCTTTACATAATTCAACGAAGTAAGCACTGTAACCTGCAACACGAACAATCAAATCGCGGTATTTTTCAGGCTCAACTTGCGCTTTTTTCAGTACTTCATTATCAACATAGCTAAATTGCATCTGGCCGTTACCCAGAATTGAAGCGGTTCTTAATAAAGTAATTAAACCTTGGCGACCTTCATTGGTATCTAATAAACCTTTCAGGAATTTGAAGTTATGAACCATACCGATATTCATGGTTTCAACATTCATCTTGCTGATTGATTTGATGATCGCCGTTGGGCCATGTTTATCAGCGCCTTGTGTTGGGCTGATCCCATCTGACAATGGTTTCCATGCAAAACGACCATTTGGTGTGGCTGCTGTTAACTCGCCAATTGGCGTATTGTTAGAGATAGACAGCGTGCCGTGGCTCAGCGTGGAATAGAGCATTTTATATTTACGACATTCACGCTCAGTCCACTCCGTAATATCTAATGCATATTGGTCAACAATATCGTCATCGTTACCAAATTTTGGTGCATTTAAGCAGTCACGTAATAACTCATCATGACCTTCAAAGTTAGCTAATAGCGCATCGCGGATTTGTTCTAAGGTGTATTTTCTATCTTCATAAACAAGTTTGCGAATAGCTGCCATTGAGTCCACATAAGTCGCTAAACCGGAGAAGATAAGGCCAGGACCATGGTTAACCATTGCACCACCCGCAGTGACGTCTTTACCTTGTTCCATACAGCCTTCAACCAGTAAAGACATTAATGGTTTCGGTGCAACATCACGGTGAACGCGTTGGCTGATCACAGTACCAATGGCGGATAAACGAACGATATGTGCCACTTGCTCTTTTACAGCACGGTCGAAATCTTCATAGGTACGCAAGTCACGTAAATCCCCTGTATCTAAACCTTGGTAGCTATCAAACAACACCATACGACCGCGATTTAATACAAACTCAATGGCGATAGGCCATTGGGTATAACCTGTTGATGTCCATTGATAAATTCGACCTGATTTTTGTGGCTCAACACAGCCCATCAAGCAGTAGTCACGAGCATCCTCAAAGTCAAAGCCTTTACGTAGCATCATCTTGATATGAGAATCATCGAAGTGACAAGCTGGGAAGCCCATACCTGCTTTTACGACATCAACAATTTTTTCCATATATTGCTGTGGCGATTGGTTATGAATACGACATGCCAGTGATGGTTGATACACTTTCACAAAGCGTACAGCATCCATAATCAGGTAAGTTAAATCGTTACATGCATCGCCACCAGAGCGTTTTTGTCCGCCAATGGTTAAGTTGATAAACGGCTGATAACCCGCGAAGTATTTCGCACCTAGTTCACTCGACATCCACATTAACTCAGCACATTTGATGATAAAGGCTTGCATCATTTCCAGTGCTTGTTCACGCGTTAAACGACCTGATTTGATATCGTTTTCATACATTGGGAAGCAGTATTGGTCTAAACGACCTAAAGAAAGACCCGTTTGGTTCTCTTCAACTTCAAACAGTGACTCAACTGTCCAGATACTTTGCAGTGCTTCTTGCAGTGTTTTAGGGGGATTAGCGGGTACATTTTCATTAACTTGAGCAATGGTTAGTAACTCTTCACGACGTTGTGGATTGCTCTCTTTTGATGCTAATTCACGCGCATGTTCTGCAATGCGATGTGCGTAAGCAATCACACCTTCACAGCTTTCAATAGACGCTTTGTAGAAATAAATACGGTCGATATCCGCAGGATTTTCCATGCTTAATTCAGCCAGTTTTGCTTGCGCATCGGCTTTAATACCGTTCATGCCCTTAGTGAAAAGCAGTACGTCATAACCTGGGCAAGTATCACCACCACCATTGATTTGGTGATAAGACAGATCACTAACAAAGGTTTCACCACTAAATTCCCACACACCTGCTTCGCGATATTGAGCTTCACAGATCTCGTCTAAAGAACGACCTTCCCAGAATGGAACAATCTCTTCGCGAATAACTTTTTTGTCTTCTTCTGAAATTTGGAATGGATCTTGTGGACGTGTGCTCATGGTATCGAGTTCATCACGAACCCAGCGCCATGCGATATCAGGAGAGAAAGCACCTGCACGCGCTTTTCCACAAGGATGTCCAACTATCAGCTCTTCATCTTGAATTAAGATAGGTGCAGTTTCACATGCACGACGGAATGCTTTAGCGCGCAGTAAAATCGGTGGCAAACCTGGGTTATTTCGGACGATTTCAGTAAATGCTAGTGCCCTGTAAATAGAGACACTTGGACGTGCTTCTAAGTAGCGATTACGTAAGCGTTGTAAGCGAGGCGTTAACCCTTCCATCACCTTGAATTCGCCCGCATCAGCATTTGATGTAACAAAGTGTGCAGAAGGAGCGGCGTATTGAGGCTGTGAATTCGCACGACCATTATATAAACGCACTTGCAGTGAACTGTGTAAGGTTGACAGATTAGTGCGAGCGGATAACAGCATCTCTGACAGTTCGTTAATGCTGACACGTGGATCGTTGATATCAACACCCTGTGTCATTGCATCAAACATGGGATAACCATCAACTTCTTTAGTTGCACGTACTTCTGAAAGTTCAGCTAATTTCAGCCATACACTTTCAACAATTTCATACGCTTGTGCTTGTGTTAAACGACCTTGGTCGATATCACGTTGATAGAATGGATAAAGTGCTTTATCAAATCCCATTGGATTAATGGCATAGCTACCATTTTCTAGATGTAAGACTAATTGCAGTAAATAAAATACTTGAACCGCTTCTTTAAAAGTCTCTGCTGGTTTTGCAGGCACTTTACGTAATATTGCTGCACTATCTAATAATTCGGCTTTACGGTAAGGATTACCTTCCATTGCGGCTAAATTCTCTGCTTTTGCAGACAGAATTTGTGCAAAATACAGTGCTGCATCACATGCATAAATTGCTGATTTACAGTAATTAGCTTCATCCATACTGCTACGATTGACGGCACTACCAATGCTTCTAATTCTGTCTTCAAGCTGTGCTTTGATGGCTAAGAAACCTTGGTTTACCACCAGCATATAATCAGGTGATGCAACGCTATTATTAATACTTAAGAAGCGATAGATAGAGTCGCTACGCACTTCTTCTTCAGTATGAAAAATGGCACCGCGTGGTGTTGATGATTGGCTACCGATAATCAGTTCATCTTGTGCGATATAGCTTGGAAAATGGCGGATAAACTCATAAAAACGTTGCGCAGGTTTAATCGCTTGTGGAACACCTGCAATGCTGTTATCTAATGAATCAAAAATTGTCGCACGCTCTGTACTGATTGAGCTATTGCGTGAAACTAAACGTTCTGCCAGCATTTTTACGCGTGGCGTCAAAGAATATTTGGCCATGTGAGGCTCTCCTGATGTTCTTTACTTGACCTAATCGGTATTTATTCGGTTGAGCATTAGCTGTGTGATACACCGGCAAATGCCTGACGATACAATGTTTCTAATTGGTGTGTGTTCACGTCACGCGGATTTGTCGGTGTACAGCTATCTCGTAAAGCCTGTCCGACCATTTCCGTTAAACGAGCATAAAAGTCCGCTTCACTGACACCGGTATCGCGAATACTCTTCGGCATACCCATTTCATCTTTCAATACATTAATGGCGACGATTAAACTGGTTACCCCTTCTCTTACTGTATTAGCTGGAAGTCCCAAGCTTTGAGCAAGATAGGCGTAACGTTTTGCTGCTTCACTATTACAATCACCATGAAGATTGGCGTTAAAGGCGACAACATGTGTCATCAATAACGCATTTGCACGACCGTGAGGAACGTGGAATACACCGCCTAATGCGTGAGCAAGACTGTGAGTTATCCCCAGCGAGGCGTTAGTAAATGCCATGCCTGCGATACAAGATGCGTTATGCATTTTTTCGCGAGCAAATAAGTTGTCACCTTGATGGTGGCAATCAATAAGATGACCAAAGACTAACTTGACGGCTTTCTCTGCCATCGCATCGGAAAAATCAGATGCGGCTTTAGAAACATAAGCTTCTAGTGCATGACAAAGGACATCCATACCGGTATCTGCCGTAATGGCAGGTGGCACAGATTTCACCAACTCAGGATCGAGAATGGCGACATCAGGCAACATAAACTCATCAACCAAGACCAGTTTTTCATTGTGTGATTTGATCACTGAAAAAGAGGTCACTTCAGAACCCGTACCACTGGTGGTTGGGATCGCAATAAATTGAGGTTTTGTTCTGTTGCTCTCTTTACGGGTATGCCAGAGGGAGTACATAACGGCTTTCGCAGCATCAATCACTGATCCACCACCAAGTGCGATAACCAAGTCTGGATAATGAGCATCCATGATCTTCATACCACTGACGATGGCTGAAATATCGGGATCGGAAGCAACATCATCGTAAATGTGGAAATCAATACCTCGTTGCATTAACTTGTCAGTGACTTTATTTGCAAAGCCAAACTTCACCATTGCTTTATCTGTCACCACAAATGCGCGGCGGGCAGTTAACCCAGAAAGAAAATCCAGTGCATTGGTGCCAAACTGAATTTGGGGTTTTATCAGAAACTCACTCATGTCGTTATTACTCCTTACTGTCCCGATAAACCTTCTCAACAATGGCAACCACTGACATCGCCTTGTAGCGATCTTTGTTCAGCGCAAAGTATTCTTCAGCCAACACAACATCGTTGATACCTGCACCTACACTATCCACTGCAACATACGTTTTGTTTTTCAGTGGCTTAAGCTCATCATCTAAGGTGGCTATCATCAATAAATTGCTACCTTTAAGTTCTGGGCTTTTTTGTGTCGCTACTACGTGTCCGATTACCTTTGCGAGGATCATGGTTTATATCGCCTTATATCAATGAGTTATTTACTCAGACGTCCGAGAACTTCCTTGATAATGCGCTCCACGTTTTCTTCGGTAATATCACCTTGTTCAATCACTTGTTGTGTACAAGCACTGACAGTCGTTGCATAAGGAGATGCACCAAAGCGATCATCACCTTGAACTTGACGTTGTGCAGTGGCACATTCAGCATGAACCGGGGTTAAAGAAGGTGAACGAAAACGGTCATCATCAAGAATGCTGGTCTGGTGATTTGCACTGGAAACAGAGCAAGCAGAAACAGCAGGTTGAGTAACTTCTTGTGCTAAAGGACAAGGTTGTTTCAGCTCTTCAACGGTACGCACGCCATAACCTACTTTACGAATATTCAGTAGATTCATCGGACCAACATTGTCAGAGCTAGAACCACCACCTACAGCCCCACAGCCTAAGGTTAACGCTGGAGTAATATTAGTGGTTGCACCGATGCCACCTAATGCCGCTGGGGTATTAATCAGAATACGGTTAACCGGTTTTTCTAGAGAGAACTGACGAATAACATCTTCATTTTTGGTATGAATAACTAAGGTATGACCTAAGCCTTCGTTAGTCAGTAATTGCACCACGCGATCGCACGCGGATTTCCAATCTTCTTCGATATACATGCCTAAGATTGGGCATAGTTTTTCACGCGAATACGGGTTTTTTGGGGAAACGGTATCTTGTAATGCGATTAATACACGCGTATTCGCGGGTACGCTAAAACCAGCACGCTGACTTAAATAAATCGCATCTTTACCCACAACAGCTGGGTTAATTGTGCCGTTAGCACGCAGTAACATTGAAGCCACTTTTGTTGCTTCTTCGTCATTCATAAAGTAAGCACCTTGCGCTAATAGCTCTCGGTGAACTTCGTTATAAATGCAACGTTCAACAATAATGGATTGCTCTGATGCGCAGATAACGCCGTTATCGAATGTTTTACTGGTGATGATATCGCTCACGGCTTTTTTGATATCTGCACTGCGTTCGATAAAAGCAGGGCCATTACCTGGACCACCACTGATGGTTGGTGTACCTGATGCATAAGCGGCACGCACCATACCTTCACCACCCGTCGCTAAAATTAATGACACATCTTTGCTGTGCATTAATTCTTTGGTCGCTTCTAATGTCAGTAATGTCACACCATCAACAATACCTGCTGGTGCTCCAGCCTCTAAAGCCGCTTTTTTAACAATTTCTAATGCACGGAAACTGCACTGTTTTGCATTTGGATGCGGAGAGAAAATAATCGCATTACCCGCTTTCAGTGCAATTAGGGTTTTATAGATAATGGTTGATGTTGGGTTAGTTGAAGGGACTAACGCCGTGATAACACCTAAAGGCACGCCAACATCCATGACTTTTTTCACTTTATCGTCATTGATAATGCCAACGGTCTTCATGTCTTTCATATGTTCATACACACGCAATGACGCGAAAGTATTCTTCAGAACTTTGTCTTCCCACTTACCAAAGCCTGTTTCTTCGTTCGCCATTTTTGCCAGCTCTTCTGCGTGACGAGCCGCTTCAAATGCAATGTGTTTTACAATGCTGTCGATTTTTTCCTGCGAAAACTTAGCATAAACAAGTTGTGCATTTTTCGCGTTACGAACTAGCTCACGAGCCAGTTGTCTGGATTGCAAATCTTTATCTAATGCAACCATGTCTCCCCCCATACAGGAGTTAAAAAATTTAGCTGAATAACTTATTTCTTTGCTTTACAGCACGCCTGAATAATCAGGCTTTGTGCTGTTGTGCGATTTTCTCGATATCGTTATGCGGTCTTGCAATAACACGAGAAGTCACGACAGTGCCGATACGTTTTGCCGCTTCAACACCTGACTCAACCGCTGCATTGACTGCACCGACATCGCCTTTCACCATTGCTGTCACTAAACCTGAACCGACGTTTTCATAACCAATCAGTTCAACATTGGCTGCTTTGCACATTGCATCAGCAGCTTCAATGCAAGCGACAAGCCCTTTGGTTTCAACTAGACCGAGTGCTTCTTTCATATTTATTTCCTTCGTTATTCAGTCACTTTGTACTGGGCAACGATTTTTTGAATATCGTTATGTGGACGAGCGATGACTAATGAAGTCACAACAGTACCAACACGTTGAGCAGCTTCTAAGCCAGATTCCACAGCGGCTTTAACGGCACCTACATCGCCTTTCACCATTGCAGTCACTAAACCTGAACCCACATTTTCGTAGCCGATTAACTCAACATTTGCCGCTTTACACATCGCGTCTGCAGCTTCGATACAAGCCACCAGCCCTTGAGTTTCAATAAGTCCTAATGCATCACCCATACGTTCTCCTAAGGCAAAAACTATGCCTTGTGTTTGATAACAATTTTGTTGATGTCATTGTGAGGACGAGCAATCACGAGCGATGTAACAACTTCACCCACGCGTTGTGCTGACTCCACACCTGAATCCACAGCAGCTTTCACTGCGCCTACGTCGCCTTTCACCATCGCAGTCACGAGACCTGAACCCACATTTTCATAGCCAATAAGTTCAACGTTCGCGGCTTTACACATAGCGTCAGCGGCTTCAATACATGCCACCAGACCTTTGGTTTCGATCAGACCTAATGCATCACCCATTTTCATTTCCTCCGAGAAGCCGTTTAACGGTTTACGTTTGCCCATTATGTCTGCGTGGTGATTTTTTAAACGCAGACGTTGGTTTCAAAATCACTATAACGCGCAAAAATAAAAACAAAATATAAATCCATAATAACAACGCATATAGAATTTAATTCTGTTATTTAGTGTTTTTTATCTCTCTATTTATATATCCGTGCTGTTAATTTGTTTTTTTCATCGTTATAAATTTATTGATTTTCATAAAAAAAAGATGAAAAAATAGCCAAATTAACTTTGTTAGAAGGATGTTGAAAAGGTGAAAAAAGGCAGTACATATCGACGAGAAAGATGTGCGGAATATCACTGATATTTCAATGTGAGATCAATAATTGGAAAAGCGTAAATCAAGTCTATATACAAATCGTGCTATTTTTTTGTTGATCACATATTTATCAAATTTATATCTTTACGACGGTGTATAAAAAATAAAGATGAGCACTCTTTACTATAAAAGTCATACCGACAATCCATTGAAATCACGGAATAGGCAAAGAGTTAACATCAGGAATATGTGAGAAGAGATGGTCAATTAAGAGGATAGATATATTGAGTTTTAGATAAACAAAAAGGCGACTATATAGAGGCCGCCTTGCAAAATAGAATCAGATAATCAGGACGATTAATCGAATTTACTGCCCGGTTTTAAGGTACAAATATAGAGCGGTGAATTGAGTGAACTGAGTAGTAATGTTTTCTCATTTAACTTTTGCGCATTAATAAATAACCCATCATGACTGTCTGACATTTCACGCATAAAATAGTCAAAAATAACGTCTGGAGATTCATCAATTGATGATGCACTGGCATCCCATTGGCTAACAAAATAGTGACGTTCTGTTGGTGAAACACGCTTGGTTGTATAATCAAATTTCACATAGCGTTGTAAATATAACCATCCTGCTTTTGAGGTGGTATAACCTTCAACAACAATAGACCCTTTACCATTAGCGCCAAATGAAAAATGAATATTCCCATTTACATTTTCATCTTCCATATTTTCAAAACGCATAATGCCCTTGGTAGAGCAAACCATGACACCTTCATTTTTAATGGTTAATAATCTTGTTGCTGCATAAGTCGCGACCAAGATAAAAATCAGGGCCGATAAAAAACATAAAAGTTTCCCTGAGATTTTCATTAGTATTTCCAAGAATAGTAAAAGTAATTATCACAATAACTAAATGGATTATCTTCGTTTTTAGCACAGTGCGCTAAAAATACTCGACCCAATCCATTTGTTTGTAATTTATCACCATAAAAGAAAACAAATCGCTCACCTTTCACACACTGTAAATTAAGCTTCTTTCTTACAGCGTCAAAATTGCGAACATAATTATCACTTACCGCAGAATTAATCATGGCTTCATTAGAAAGTAACTCACAATCATTATGCGTTAATGGTGTCAGTGAAATTGGCTTTGATTGGTGTTGATTAAAAAAGATGATCACCGCAAGAAATACCGCACCTAATAGAAAACCAATGCTGGCTAAATACCAACAAATTTCTGGTTTCTGTTTTTGTTGTGGTGCTTCTTCTTGTATAGGCTCTAAAGGTGTTTGCGTTAAAGATAAAGGTGTCGTTGTTTCAACCACTACTTTGTTTTCATCTTTAACTAGAATAGGTGATCCTTCATTTGTTTGAATTGAAGGTAAGAGCGTTGAATCATCAATGAGTTCAACTGATATATCTGGATTAAACTCTAATCGTCCTTTCGCAATAGTCACAATGATATTTTCAATACCATAATGGCGAAATGTTTTTCGTAATAAACTCAAATATTGGTTTAAATTACTGTTTGATGAAACTAATCCATTATCATCCCAAACACGTTTTAATACTTCATCACGATTAACAACGCCGGGATGCTGAATAAAATAAAAAAGTAACGCATTAGCGGTAATAGAAAGATGAGTATCAACACTCTCTTTTTCTAACGATATCGCGCCATCCGTTGCGTCGTAATAAATTAAGGCATTTATTTTGTATTTCATTGTGCCCTCATTCATCCTGATTAAAATGACTGATTTTCTGTGTTTGCCATATAGTCAAATGTCATTTCAGATAATCTTTCGACTAATGCGCTACGCTCTTCTTGTGAAAGTGTAGGGCCTTCTGTTAGTTCAGATAACCAAAGACCATCTGCTGCATAACGAATTAATGTTCCTAAATAACTATTATCTAATTTATCGCCTTTGGCTAAATGATCTAACATCCAGTCTCGCCAACATTGACGCATAATAGGCTCATTTGGCATAGCTAAAGATAATATGGCTAATTGGCGACTTTCGTCTGACTGTTTTAAATCAGAAATATAAGTTAAATAGGCGCGAGAAAAACGCCCTGCTTCAATCGGATCATTTTCCATAATCACTGCAATGCGACTATCCATAATATCCAATAGCCGTTTAAAGACTGCCTGCACTAATTCTAATTTTCCGGGGAAATGATGAAGTAGACCGCCTTTACTGACTCCTGCTTCTTTTGCCACGGCATTCAAAGAGAGAGAGGCTATTCCTTCATTAGCCACAATAACACTTGCCGCTTCCAATAATTGCTCTTGTACTCGGATAGGGTCTTTTTTTCGGTGATGTGCAGTTGTATTCATGCATAGGATAATACCGACCAGTCGGTATGTTCCTTATTGATCAAAATCAATCTGATTTATACTGATACTTATTATATGTAAATAATGGAGTTGACTTCACATTCCTTTATTTATTAATCAAATTTAATTTAAAAAATTAAATTATTTTACAAGATTGATCGGGACGATTAATTTAAAAAACAAAAGGAGTTTAGAATTTGATTTTTATCAAAAAATCACTGCATTGATTAACTATTTCATTAATGATGACAAATAAAATAAGAATAAAGAAATCAATATTAAATTAATTTCTTTATTTAAAATTAAATTTATTTTTTATAAAAATAGAATTAGCATTATTTAAAGAGTATTAAATTTTGTGCCATTTTCAATGGTAGTAAAAAACAACCTAAAAAGTTCATCATCTGTTGGAATGGTATCATAATTATTTTCCTCAGATAACGTATCATCGGAAGGTGAAGTATAAATATCCTCCTCATAAAAATCCGTAGAATCAAAAACCTCACTATATACGTCCTCAACTGTTACTGAATTATTTTCATCTATTGATTCATATGTATTTTCTTCTGGAAGATTTATTTCTTCATATTCATGTTCTTCTGGACTATCTTTTAATTCACATCTACTTTCACCTGAATCATATATTGAATTATATCTACTATCAACTGAACCATATATTGAATTATATCCACTATCAACTGAACCATATATTGAATTATATTTGCTTTTATCTAAACCCTCCATTTCACATTGACTATTTAAAAACATTTCTATATAAAAGAGCGAGGTTCCTCTTGAAAATTCAATATTTTTACAGAAGTTAATAAGCTCAAGTCCATCGGATTTCGAACCTGTCGAAACCTGTCTAAAAGGAGTATTACTATTAAATAATCCTGTTATACCAGAACTAAGATTAGAGAAAAAATCAACAATATTACTTATTACTTTTCCTATTCCCATTGTCAGTTGACTCGCTGTATCTCTAAATATAGAGGTAACATTCATAATATATCCTTATATTAATGATGATAAGATCAAAATACCTAAAGATACTAATAAAACAAGGGATTTTAAATATAAAAAAACCTCCTTTAAATAAAGAAGGTTTTTAATTCTTAATGTATAACTTTAATTAAATACTGGCTTTTAATGCCTGCTCTAAATCTGCAAGAATATCGTCGATATGTTCAATGCCGATAGATAACCGAATTAAATCGCGTGAAACACCTGCGCGTTCTAATTCTTCATCATTTAATTGACGATGCGTGGTTGATGCTGGATGACATGCTAATGATTTAGCATCACCAATATTCACCAGACGAACAATGAGTTGCAATGCATCTATAAATTTAGCCCCTGCTTCTGCACCTCCTTTAATCCCAAAAGAGAGAATGCCCGCTGGTTTACCTGACATATAACGTACCGCTAAATCATGCTCAGGGTGATTGCTTAAACCTGCATATTTAACCCATGCAACTTGAGAGTGATTTTGTAAATATTCTGCCACTTTTTGGGCATTTTCAGTATGACGATCCATACGCAGTGCCAGCGTTTCTAATCCTTGTAGGATCAAGAATGCATTAAAAGGTGATAGAGCCGCACCTGTTCCACGCAAAGGCGCAACACGACAACGAGCTATATAGGCAGCAGCACCAAAGTGCTCGACATAATTTACCCCGTGATAAGAAACATCTGGTGTATTTAATATTTCAAAACGATCTTTATGCTCAGCCCAAGGGAATTTACCAGAATCAACAACAATACCACCGATAGAATTACCATGACCACCAATATATTTGGTTAAAGAGTGAATAATAATATCCGCACCATGCTCAAAAGGACGGCATAAATAAGGTGTTGCAACCGTATTATCAACAATTAAAGGTACACCATGACGATGAGCGATATCAGCCAATGCTTGAATATCGACAATATTTCCACTTGGATTTGTAATGGTTTCACAAAATACGGCTTTTGTTTTATCGTCAATTAACGCTTCAAGGGCTGCAATATCATCATGAGGGGCAAAGCGGGCTTCAATACCAATGCGAGGAAATGTGTGCGCCATTAAATTATAAGTGCCACCATAAAGCTTAGCGACGGAAACAATATTATCTCCCACTTGTGCAATAGTTTGAATTGCATAAGTGATCGCTGCCATGCCCGATGCTACGGCAACCGCTGCAATTCCACCCTCTAATGCGGCAACACGTTTTTCTAATACGTCATTGGTTGGATTCATGATACGGGTGTAAATATTACCAGGTACTTTTAAATCGAAGAGATCCGCACCATGTTGCGTATCATCAAATGCATAAGATGTTGTTTGGTAAATAGGTACAGCAACGGCTTTTGTGGTTGGATCAGGTGAATAACCCGCGTGAACAGAGAGTGTCTCAAGTTTCATAGCAATTCCTTGTTGTTGCATTTGTTCTTATCGTATTACTTAATACATCTTCTTTATTGGAGATGCTGCAAGTGTAACTATTCAGTTTATAAGTAATATAGATAAGCCGATATTGCCCTCATCGCATAGTGAAAAAATTTCAACTTACACAAATGCTTCTTTTTAAATAGAGTCTATTGAGCCAATGACCTCTATTTACATCAATATTTAACTTAAGAACCCTCTATTTTGCATTATTTTACCGTTTTACGTGGTTTTATCGTTTTTTGACGAGTTGCCAACCAGCAAATTAAAGAGCCACCAGTCACCATCATGACCCCCTGCCAAAATGAGAAAGAGAGTGCAGTAGACAATAATATTGATGAAAATGCAGTAGAAATAACTGGAGTGAAATAAGAGAGTGTCGCCAGTAATGTCACATTACCCCTGATCATACCGATTGTCCAAGCCGCATTTGCAAGTCCAATAGCAGCCCCTGTTATTAATAATAGCGTGATACTTTTTGTATTGACGATCCACTCTACGGGGGCTGAAACTAGGTATTGTCCCCATAATGCAAGTGACGTTAATAGAAAGAAAGGCACAATACCGTTATTCCCGCCAGACATAAGCCGAGTTAAATTACTATAAAATGCCCACAGAATAGCACCTGAAAACGCCAATATATAACTCAATGGGTTGCTTTGAATATTCATCCATAACCCATTAATTGTCAGCGGATTATCGCCACTAACAACCCAGACTAGTCCACTAAATGCACATAATAATCCGATGATCAGTAAAATTGAGAATCGCTGCTTATTAAGTATTACAGCAAGGGCTAACGTAAAACTAGGCCATAAATAGTTAACCATTCCTAGCTCTATGGCTTGTGTTCTGTCTGTGGCAAATCCTAACGCTAGAGATAAACACACTTCATAAGTGACAAATAATACCCCTCCCCAGAAAAGATAGCGTTTAGGGAAGCGTGATAACTTCGGTGCACCTAAGATCAAAATAAGAAAGAGTGTGCCTGTGGTATAAATCAGTGCGGCACCTCCCACAGCACCAAAATACTCACTAATATTACGAATTAAACCAACAATGGTGCTCCAAAGAAGAATAGCAACAATGCCATATAATGTCCCTTTTGATGAGCTAGATATCATTTTGTGCCTTCTGATTTAAGATTTTATCATTAGAACCGATATTAAAATAAAACCAGCATAATTGCTTTAGCCATTTTTATGAAAAGATAATCAAAAAAAAATTGAATAGTGAAACATTTTGTTACAATTAATATTAAGCAGAAAACAGATTGATTTACTCCCATAGGTAGTGAAAAAAGCATCATCAATTTTATATTTCTAAAATATGTCTTTTAATTTCAATTTAAAATGAATAAATAATATTTCTACTTTTTTTATCAAAAATATATTTGAAGTTTATATTTGAATAAAAAAATAGACAACATTGCCTTTTTTGAACATGAAAAGTGTTATTTCTTGTATCATTTTATAAATAGTTTCACCATGAAATATATTTTATGAAACATCATCTTATAGGTATTTTTACAGGCTCTTTTTAAGATGCTCTTTATTGGTCTACGAAAAACGATGAAAACAAAAAGAAAAAACACAATAAATATCAATATGATATGCAATATCATAAAAATCATTAGATAAAATAATCTATTTTCCCACTTTTTAACACTAGCTATTGCCGATAGTTATTACGATATCAATAGATACCATCTATAAAAGAAGCTAAAAACGATCGTTTAAAACGATTTCTCTATTTTTTTTGGCACATCTATAATTTTTGTAAATTTGACTTAGGTATGAATATAACTGTTTTATCGTTTTTACGATAATTGCGGCAATCTGCCCTCTGTTAAATATATATAAATAGTCTTACGTTACACGTCTAAAAACCATTTATCCCCCTTTTATTCTCTATTTAAAAATAGAGGATAAATAGAGTTAGCTATTATCTTAATTTATTAAGTTAATGGTTAGATATATATTTAAAAAATAGGAATAATTAATGAAAAAGTTATTATTATCTGCAATTATCACTTCTGCAATGGCTGTGATTGCCACTCCTGCATTTGCAGAAGACACTGTTACTCCTGCACCCACAGAAGTAACAGTCAATGGCGGTACTGTTAACTTTGAAGGTTCTGTTGTTAATGCAGCTTGTGGTGTTGATAGTAGCTCAGCAAACCAAACTGTTCGTTTAGGTCAATTCCGTGTTGCCGAATTTACTAAAAAAGGTGATGAAACAGGTCGCATTCCTTTTAGTATTAAATTAAATAACTGCGATATTACCGTTTCAACATTAGCTGCAATTACTTTTAATGGTACCGCTTCGGATGGCGATGCAAGCGCATTTGCATTACAAGGTAGTGGTGCGGCGGCAAATGTCGCATTAAAAATTACTGACTCCAGCAGTAAAAATGTTATTCCAGGCCAACCATCAACGACTCAAAAATTAATTGAAGGCGAAAACCAATTAAATTATAACGCATCTCTTGTTTCAACAGATGACACCGTTAAGGCGGGTAGCGCAAACGTTACCACAAACTTTATGGTGACCTATTCTTAATAGCTAATTATTTTTGATTGATATCTTATTGCCAAGGACGGCATATTTTTCTCAAAAATACAATTACCCTATATTCATTACCTAATATATTTCAATCATGAAAAAAATACTTATATTTCTTATTATTTTTCTCTTTCCATTATTATCTTATTCTAATGGTGTTTCATTAGGTGCTACACGTATTATTTATAATTCAAATATTAAACAAACCAACCTTGTTATTACTAACTCCGATAAAGAAAATAGCTTTTTAATTCAATCATGGGTTTCTGATAATCAAGGCGTTAAAAATAACGATTTTATAGTAACACCTCCTTTATATATTCTTGATGCAAATAAAGAAAATGCATTAAGAATTATGTATACCGGTGCATCTCTACCTGAAGATAGAGAAAGTTTATTTTGGATGAATGTAAAAGTGATCCCGTCATTACAAGATGAACTCGCTAATGAAAACACACTACAAATCGCAATACAGAGCCGCATAAAGCTTTTTTATCGCCCTGGAAATTTGCCTGCTTATAATGAAAAAGTTGCAAATGAGATTTCTTTTTCTTACCAGAATGGTGAGCTTATTGCGAATAACCCAACGCCTTATCATATCACTATGGTGAATTTAGCAGTAGCGGATAATAAACTCCCTGCAAGTATCATGATCAATCCTTTCTCTCAATTAATGTTAGGAAAAATAAAGAGCAATGCGAGCTTAATTTCATTTCAAACAATAAATGATTATGGCGCGCAGACGGCAGTATTAAAAAAAGAAATTTCTCATTAATGATTGCATCGGCTCCAAGCGTCTTGGTCAAAAACATGATTAATAAAAATACAGTTTATTTTTTCTTTTCTGGTGCTATGACTATATCAATGGCGTTGCCATTGTTGGCACACAGTGCAAACCGATTTAATCCTGCTTTTTTGGCTGATTCTCCTGATTCTGTCGCCGATTTAAGCTATTTTGAAGCTGGAAATAGTATCAAACCGGGAGATTATCCTCTTGATATTATTTTTAATCATGAGTATCTGAGAACAGAAAACATTCATTTTATTAGCCAAGATAAAACTGTAATTCCTTGTTTAAATAAATCTTTTTATCAATCACTAGGTATTAATATTAAAATATTTTCTGATATTGAAAATACCTTAGATAATCAATGTATTAATATTGAAGATATTATTCCTGACTCTGTTGTTAATTATGATATTGATAAACAAGCATTAAAAATTCAAATCCCTCAAGCAGCTTTAGATCTTAAAGCCCGTGGTTATATTCCACCAGAGAAATGGGATAACGGCATTACTGCAGGAATATTAAATTATACCTTTAGCGGCGCCAACAGTTGGGGAAATTCTCATAATAATAGTTACTATCTCAATCTACGTAGTGGGATCAATATTGGTGCTTGGCGATTAAGAGATTATTCCACTTGGAATTCATCAAATGGAAAAAATCAGTGGAACCATATCAATACTTATCTTCAACGCAATATTGTGTCACTAAAAAGCCAATTACAAATTGGCGACAGTTATACGTCATCAGCACTTTTTGACAGCATTAATTTCCGAGGTATTTCCTTAGAAAGCGATAACACGATGTTACCTGATAGCCAAAGAGGTTTTGCCCCTATTGTTAGGGGGATCGCAAATAGCAATGCCAAAGTCGTTATAAGACAAAATGGCTATATTATTTATCAAACCTTTGTTGCCCCTGGCGCATTTGAAATTAGAGATCTCTATCCAACATCAAATAGCGGCGATCTCTATGTTTCGATTGAAGAAAATGACGGCAGTAAACACGATTATGTTGTGCCGTATTCTGCCGTGCCCATTTTACAACGAGAAGGTCAAAAACAATTTGTGATCCAAGCAGGTGAAATTTGCCAAAATAATCAAAATAAAAAACCACGCTTTTTGCAAGGCCATCTGATCTATGGATTACCTTATGACACAACGGCATACGGTGGCGCTTTAGTTACCGCAGAATATCAATCTTATGCGCTTGGGGTTGGTAAAAATATGGGCACCTTGGGTGCCATGTCAACGGATATCACTTTTGCTCATAGCAAACTCCCTGATGATTCAATATCAGAGGGCTACTCTTTACGCTTTCTCTACGCAAAATCACTTAACCAATTTGGTACTAATTTTCAGTTATTAGGCTATCGCTATTCTACTTCTGGCTTTTACACACTGGAAGAGACGCTCAACACAAGTATGTCTGGTTATCTCTATGAAGATAATCAACAAACACCTTCGCGTTATTTTGATCTGCGTAATCATAAAAAAGGCAGTCTCCAGATCAATTTGTCACAACAACTTGCCGATTATGGCTCTGTTTTTATGACAACACACTGGCAAAACTATTGGGGAACAAATGAGAAAAACGTATTAGTCCAAACAGGTTATAACGGCAATATTAAAGGGCTTTCTTACAACATTATTTATAGTTATAACCGCATGATGAACAGTGGGGAACGGGATCAAACACTTTCTCTTGGGGTTTCTATTCCGTTACAACTTCTTATGCCTTCAAGTTATCAATCAAGTAATAGTGCCTATCTCACTTATAATTACAGTCATAATAATAACGGCTATTCTGCCCATAATGCAGGTGTTGCTGGCACATTACTCGATGACAATACGTTAAATTACAGTGTTCAACAGGGATATAGTAATCAAGGAGGGAGTTATACAGGCAGTGCTTCTCTTGGATATCAAAGCCGATATGGCAATCTCAATGCTGGCTATAACTACCATCAAGATGCTCAACAACTCAATTACAGCCTTGCAGGCGGTATGTTGTTACATAGTGAAGGGATCACATTAAGTCAGCCATTAAGCTCAAATACTATTCTCGTTGATGCTGACAAAACAGCAGATGTCCCTATTGATAATGCGACGGGTATTTATACTGATTGGCGCGGATTTGCTGTTATTCCTTATGCGACAGCTTATCGTCAAAATAAAGTGGCACTTGATACCACCACACTCCCAGACAATGTCGAGATTGAACAAAATATTCAGCAAGTTATTCCCACTCAAGGTGCCGTTATTAAAGTTAACTTTGACGCTAAAACGGGATATCGCTTATTACTGACACTAAAACAACAAGGGCGGCCTTTACCTTTCGGTGCAATTGCCACCGATAAGCAAAACCATCTCTCCGGTATTGTGGGCGATGACGGTTTGCTCTACCTCTCTGGCGTCCCTCATTCAGGCCTATTGGATGTTCGCTGGGGCAATGGATCCTCTAAACATTGCCAAGTCAATTATCAATTACCTTCTGAACAACATAATGAGCCCTTTATAAAGATGACACAGGAGTGCCAATAATGCGCAGATTAATGGTTATTTTAGCTTTATTGATACTTTCTATAAGCAAAGGCAATACCTATGACACGCTGATCCAAATTAATGCCAGAGTGACAGGCAACACTTGCACGGTAGAAACCAATTCAAAAAACATTACGGTAAAATTGGGTAATATTGCGACGAAAGATTTCACTTCAACGACAATTGCTCAACAACGTACACCGATTATCCCTTTTAGTATTAAGTTGATAGATTGCCAACCCGAAGCCAGCGGCGTAAAAGTCAGTTTCAAAGGCACACCGTCTACATCCGATAATACATTGCTTGCGATTAATCAAGATGGGGCTCAAGGTGTTGCTATTGCGCTTATGGATAAGTCAGGTACACCTATTGCCATCAATGAAAAGAGCCAACCTTACCCCTTATTGCCTAATCAAGATAATACCTTGCAATTCTATGCCCGCTACGTCGCAACACATTTACCTGTAAGTTCAGGTCAAGCTAATGCAACCACGACTTTTTTACTGGAGTACCAATAATGAAATATTCCCTTTCTTTCTTATCATTACTGGTTTTTTTAGTGCTTATTCCTGAAAAAATGGCGTGGGCAGTAGCAGATCCGCTCATTGTATCTCCGGTTCCGATGAGTTTTGATGGTGCAGCAGACGGAACCCCCGCAGGTACTCCAATTACTTCAACATGGATTGGAGAAACATCCGTTTATAATGGTTTTAAATGTGAGAATAAATTTCTACAAAAATGCTGGGTTGAAACCCTTTATGCTAATGCATTAGGTTCAAAAATAAGTGGCATTTACTATTACGAAGGCAGTAATCGATATCCCGTTTATGCCCTTGCTGGTGTAAAAGGCATTGGTTATGCCTTTGGTTTAAAAGATAACAATGACAGCGTTTCTTATGTTCCTATTGATGTAGGCACAGGCTCAAGTGCGACGGTTATTTATCCCGCAGTCGGATCAACAGTCAACAAAGGTGTAGATCGTGTTTCATTAAAAGCAAAAGTTGTCTTTGTTGTCACTGACGAGCACTTAGAAACGGGTGTTTATAATATTCCTTACACTGTCATTGCAAATACGTGGTCTGAATATGGTGGCGGTCATAAAGGTAACAACACCTCACTTGTTGCAATAAATCCTGTAACAATCACCATTAAGGCCCGAGGTTGTACAGTTAATACCAAAAATCTCACTTATAAATTAGGTGATATCTCAATGCGGGATATGAGTGCGATCGGCTCGACATCAAAAACACAAACCAAATCTATTTCAGTAACTTGTGATACTAATGTTCACTTGTATGCCAGCATGACAGACCAATCCACTTATTCTAATAATACAGATACCCTCACCTTAACATCAGATTCAGATGCATCAGGCATTGGTATTCAGTTTTTCTTTAATGATAACCCTAGCCCAGTCACTTATGGACCCGACATTAGTGCCACGGGACAACCTAATCAACGTTTACTTCATATAACAACGTCTAATAACGAAAACTACACATTAAACCTGTCGACTCGGTATATCACAACTGGAACATTAAAACCTGGTAAAGCAAACGGGTTAGCCAGTCTGACATTTTCTTATCAATAATGATTTGTATTTTTAAGGCTGATAAATGATAGATAGCAGCAAAACCATTAATTTTCGAATAGGCCAGCGAATACGCCATTTACGAAAAAAATTAAAATGCTCAGGGACGTTATTTGCAAAAGAATTAGAGATAAGCCAGCAACAGCTTTCTCGTTATGAACGTGGAACTAATAGGATCAGTATCGAATTAATTTATCGTATCTCTGAAAAATTTGATGTTCATATTAGTTATTTTTTACAAAGTGATTATGCGTCATGTATTGAACAACGAAAAAAAACTCAAGAAAAAAATAATCGGTTAATTGCCGAAAGCTGTATTAAGAATGATTTTAATTGAGCATAGCCTATTACCTTTTTGCTTATCACTGACTCTCTTTTTCTTCTTTTTTATAAAAAAGCCACCTTTCAGGTGGCTTCAAATTATATTCAAACGCGATTAGCGTCCTGCTTTTAATTTTTGGTAATAGCTTTCGTATAATACCGTTGCATCACCCACATCATTTTGCCATTCACCTTTATTAATAATCTCTTCTGTTGGATAAAGAGAATTATCTTTTGTGATCACATTTGGCAGTAACTTTTGTGCGGCGAGATTAGGTGTTGGATAACCAATATTTTCTGCGACTTTTGCTGCAATTTCAGGGCGTAATAGGAAATCGATAAGTTTATGAGCACCTTCGACATTCTTGGCATTAGCAGGGATAGCCAAACTGTCCATCCAGAAAATACCCCCTTCTTTTGGCCACACCATTTCAATCGGTGCACCCGCATCGCGAGCAATAAATGCAGAGCCATTCCAAATCATCCCTAAATTAACTTCCCCTTGCATATAAGGGTTAGCGGGGTTATCTGAATTGAATGCTAATACATTTGGCATCAGCTTTTGTAGCTCTTTATACGCTTCTTCAATCTCTTTAGGATCTGTAGTGTTACCTGAATAGCCTAATTTCAATAAAGCCATTTGAAACACTTCACGAGCATCATCGGTTAGTAATAAGCTATCTTTATATTCAGGTTTCCATAAATCTGCCCATGAAGTAATGCTACTCACATCAACTTCATCGCTATTAATACCAATAGCCGTCGCCCCCCAAATATAAGGGATGGAATAATCATTTTCTGGGTCGAATGATTTATGCAATAAGCTAGGATCGAGATTATCAAAATTGGTTAGTTTTGATTTATCGATTTTTTGTAGCATACCTTCATGACTCATTTTAGAAATAAAATAAGTGGAAGGAACCACCAAATCATAAGCACCTTCTTTGTAGGTCTTTAACTTGGTATACATGCTTTCATTGGATTCATAGGTGGAATAAATCACCTTAATCCCAGTTTCTTTCGTAAACTGTTCAAGCAAACCAGGCGGCACATACTCCGTCCAGTTGTAGAAATATAATGTCTTACCATCATCAGCAGATGCTGTGCCGATACTTAATGCCATTACGCTGGCAGCAAGTACTGAGGACCACTTTTTCATTTATGTTTCCTTCAGTGGTTGATGCGTTAATATCAAATAGGCAGCGAGCCTACCTCCAACAGATTGGTCTTCAAGACCCCAAAAAGTGCGAGAAACTCGCACTAATACATTGTTTACGCTTTGCCAGTTCTGTCTCTTAAGATCAACTGACTAATTAACACTAATATTAAGGATAGACCTAAAAGGATGGTTGCAAGTGCATTCACTTCTGGCGAAACCCCCACTTTTACCATTGAATAAATTTTCAGTGGTAAAATTTCATAGCTTGGCCCCGTCACAAAAGAGGAAACGACGACGTCATCCATAGATAACGTAAAGCTTAATAACCAACCTGAAGCCACTGCTGGCATTGCTAATGGCATAATGATTTTACGTAAAATAGTAAATTCACCCGCCCCTAAATCTTTAGCTGCTTCCAACATTTTTACATCAAATCCACTTAATCGTGAGTACACAGTAACCACAACAAATGGCAGACAAAATGTAATATGTGAAAATAGAAGCGACCAAAATCCTAATGAAACACCTAGGATCATAAACAGGACAAGTAAAGAGATCGCCATAACAATATCTGGCGACATCATCACAACAAACAGCATTCCACCCACAAATTTTTTGCCACGAAAACGGTAGCGATAAAGTGCAACCGCCGCTAATGAGCCAATTAATGTCGCAAATGTCGCAGACGTGACTGCCATTGTTAATGAATGCCCAGCCGCTTGAAGCAGGCTGTCATTATTAAATAAAATGGCATACCAATCTGTGGTAAATCCTTTCCAATTAATCCCGAAACGTGATGAGTTAAAAGAGTTAACTATCAGAATGATGATCGGGATATAAAGATACGCGTAAATAATGGACATAAATCCACCACGCAATAACCGTCCTATCATTCTATTTCTACCTTCTTATGCAGTAACTTCACGGCTCGGTAATACACAAACAGCATTAATCCCATCACCAAGGTTAAACAAATACTTGTGGCTGCACCGAAAGGCCAATCACGAATATTTAAAAATTGGCTCTTAATGACGTTACCAATTAATAAATTTTTCGCGCCCCCCATTAAATCAGCAACAAAGAATAAGCCCATCGCAGGTAACATCACGAGTAAACAACCCGCAATAATGCCCGGCATGGTTAATGGAATAATAATGCGAATAAAGGTTTGAAATTTATTAGCCCCTAAATCGCGCGCTGCTTCTAAACAAGGTTTATCTAATTTCTCAATGCTGGAATATAACGGTAATACCATAAAAGGTAATAAAATATAAACCAGCCCCAGCACAACGGCTTCTGGGGTATAAATAATTCTGAGTGGTTTATCAATAAGTCCAATCCACAACAAGAATTCGTTAAAATAACCTTTCGTACTTAGGAATATCTTTAATCCATAAATACGAATAAGCGAGTTTGTCCAAAAAGGTACAATCAATAAAAACAACATTAATGGCTGTATTTTCTTAGGCATTTTTGCAAGGAAATAAGCAAAGGGATAACCTAATAGTAAACACGCTAATGTTGCGACCACCGCCATATTAATAGAATGCAGTAACACTTCTGCATACATAGGATCAAATAAGCGATAGTAGTTATCGAGTGTAAAGACCATCTCGACAAGATTGGCATCATCACGAGTTAAAAAACTGGTCGCAATGATCATGATATTCGGCAAGAAGACGAACACCATCAACCAACCCACAACACCTGTAATTACGATGTTTTGAAATAGTTTACGTGTTTTCTTCATCTGCCAGCACGACCTCCCAGCTTTCAACCCAAGTTACTGCAATTTTTTGGTCTAACGAGTGATCAACATCTGGATCATCTTCATTAAAAAATTCACTGACCATCACCACCTTGCCATTTTCCATCTCAACAACAGAATCTAGCGTCATGCCTTTATAGTTACGTTCACGAACATAACCAATTAGCCCAGGAAGGTTTTCAAGATCGTGAATTTCTTCAACACGGAGATCTTCAGGTCGAAGTAATACTTTGAGTGGCTGGTTTTGTGTCACAGGTAATGTGGTATAGATATCACATTCATGACCTTCAACATCAGCACGGATCCGCGTTTCATCAATGCGATGAAGAACGCGCGCATCAAAGATATTAATTTCACCTATAAATTGCGCAACGAACAGATTGGTTGGCTCTTCATAAATTTCTCGCGGAGTACCATCTTGCTCGATACGGCCTTCACGCATCACCACGATCCGGTCTGACATAGTCAGCGCCTCTTCTTGGTCATGAGTCACGAAAATAAAGGTGATCCCTAATTTACGCTGTAAGGCTTTTAATTCATTTTGCATCTGTTTACGTAATTTGTAATCCAGTGCCGATAATGATTCATCAAGCAATAAGACCTTGGGTTTATTCACAACCGCACGCGCAATCGCGACACGTTGTTGTTGCCCCCCAGAAAGGTGCGCAGGACGGCGTTGTGCGAAATCTTCAAGTTGCACCATACGCAAGGCTTCTTCAACGCGACTATTAATCTCATCAGCAGGTGTTTTTTGCATACGAAGACCAAATGCGACATTTTCAAAAACCGTCATATGTGGGAAAAGCGCGTAACTTTGAAAAACGGTATTTACAAAACGTTGTTCTGCTGGGATATCCGTAATATCTTGCCCATCAAGGATAATTTGCCCATCATCAACGTCTTCTAAACCCGCGATTAAACGCAAAACCGTCGTCTTACCACAGCCCGAAGGACCAAGGATGGTTAAAAACTCGCCATGGTTGATAGTGAGATCGAGGCGGGAAATAATTTGTTTTCCGTCGAAACCTTTACTTAAGGATTTTAATTCGACAACTGGTATCAGAGATGTTTTCTCAGTCATTTAAGGTAATACTCTATCCCGAAGAATAATGCAGATAGAACCGCCACTGGAAAAGACTGTGTGAGCTGCCGGAGCATTATGCTCCACAGAAGCCCAAAACCAGCGACGCCGTATGTATAGTACAAGCGGAAAATAATAAACGCAGTGGCGTGAAATTGAAAGCAAAAAGGCGCATAAACAATGAAAAACTATTCATATTTAAGTTTTTCATCATAAACCACGCCCTTGATAATTTATATTAAAAATGCAATGAAATCAAAAGGCTATTAATTCATATAAATCATAAAAATCGATTAAGTTTATGATTAAATAATTTTTCTCTTAGAAGTTGTCTAATTGCCTTATTTTCCAATAAAAACTTATTAGCTCGTTTATTTTCAACGCCATTTTATAGCCATTTTTTCATACAAAAAAGAAGTTAAATTATGCTTATTTTTACATTTCCATTTTATTTTAATGATAAAAACCTTATCTATCATAGAGATAAAATTTAAATAACACCTCCTAATATTTAGAAGGTGTTAAAGGTATTAATACGATTAAACTTAATGACGTTTTATTAATTTTTTTAAATACAGAATTGCATTATCCACATTAGGTAAAGGACCAATTTTTTCATTTATCAGTGGAAAAGTGCCTGTTTTTATTAATAAGTCACGCATTTGTATCGGCGTTAACACACTATTTGTATGGTCTTTATACCAAGATTGGATCACTGCAACGGCTCCCGCAACTAACGCACTAGCTGACGATGTTCCACTAAAATTAGCCGTATAAGTATGATTATCATCACTTCGAAAGAGATCGCCATAGCCCGCTGTTGCAACATCCTCTCCCCACGCTTGTACATGAATAGGTGAACCATGCGTTGAGAAAGGCAATCGGTTTAATGTATAAGGCGAACCTGCACCAACACGTATTGAGTTATTATCATGGCGTTGTCGATAACTGTCATAAGCCGGTGAATCCAGATCGACTCCCCCATTTCCTGCGGCCATAATCACAATAATTCCCGCATCTGTTAATGCGCGAGTCGCTTCCCAAATATGCATTTCATAATCTGCGGGTACGTAAGCTTGATGTTCACAAATTGTCTGCATTTCATATAAAACAATATCACCCGCATGTAATATGCGTTTACTGGCAATGATTGCATCAATACGTCCACAAGTTAATTCAGAAATGGCATAGAACATGTCTAATTTATAAGCAAGTCCAGTGATCCCTTTGCCATCATTTTTTCCCATAATTAATCCCGCAACCGCCGTTCCATGATCGGCCTGTCCCGTTCTTTCATTAAATGGTAATAATGATGTAATATTATCCGTTGATAAATCATGGTGAGAAAGATTAAAATCCCATTCAATATCAGCAACTTGTATTCCTTGCCCATATGCTTCTTGTTTCCATGCTTCGCTAATTCCTAGTCCTGTAACTTTATTAATATTTATCGTTTTTTCTGGTGTATTTAAGTATTGCTGATATTGAGTTAAGTTAGGTGTAACATTAGGAGGTTCAATAGGTTGTATCGGTACCGCTTGTACATATTCAATATCAGGATGTTGTTGTAATTCATTAATCACTTCATCTAAAGAATAATGATACTCCTCTGGTAAATTAAGATAATAATATTTATTTAGATCATTAAAGTTTATTGAAACAGAATCAATATAATTTTGGGGCGGTAATTGATGAGTAAATGACATTACTGGAATTAAAGGGATATTATTTAAAATAGGATGATACATTCCATGGGAATTAGAAAATGACAGTTTTTTATTATCACAATCAAGATTATTTAATTTTATAAGGATCTTTCTTTTAATGTTCATATTCAACACTCCTCTTTTTATTTTTTTGCTTTATAGCGTAAAATCTTGAGTGGTGACTATTTCCATTTTTAATAGAGACAATACAAATAGGATATTTTGTAAAAATAAATATTAAGTCTATATTCTAAAACTAGACTTAATATCATTTAAATAATGTTTATTAACTAAAATCAATATGTAGGCGTAGTTTTCCACAGCAGCAACATTTAAATAAATAACCTTGGCATCCACCATCATCCCATAAACGCTCTGATAAATCAGAAAGTTCAAAACCAACGTCTTGAATATCTTGTTCTAAAGAAGCAAATTGTTCTAATTTATCTTTGATATCGCCCCATTCTACATAATCAATAAAGGCACAAGGTTCATCGCAATGTATTAGCCAATGCTCTTGTTGCCAGCCATGATAACCAGGCGTCCGTTTTGTTAATTCATCGAGTTTGTTTTTATCTATAGGAGGTAAAATCGAACCACAATACTTCCCTTCTTCGTCATAGAGAACTTCTTTGCCTTCAATGCTTTCAATATCTTGAAAGTTACCATCAAATTTTTCACTTGCCGAACCATCAGCAATACACCAAGGGCATAATGCATCAATATCTTCTACTGAATAGAAAGGGCTACCATAATAGATATCAGTTTCCTTTCCACAACAATCACATACAACGATATCACCTGTAATAAAAGCCTCTGTCTTTATCGGGTCTGGATGATATTTGAAATAAGGTAATACTCTTTTTTCTGTTGGCATTATGTTTTCCTATTTTATCGTTTATGATCACTTATCTTCAGCTTTATAAATACATCCTAGCATCAGATCCTGCATGTGTAAGCTATCCTCTATGCTATAATGCGCGCTCATTTTATCTCCTTTATAAATTAGAGATAATCAACGCCTAAATAGACGAAAGAATTACAACATGTCAGAAAATATAGAACTCAATAAATCAACAGAAAATCATGATATTAATAGCAATTCAAAAAAATATAATTTGAACCGCTTCTCTGTTGCGCCGATGCTCGATGGAACCGACCGAGTTATATAATCAATCAGTTATCAATTTCTGGTGCGCTATTGGTGTCCTGATTATTAAAGTAATACGTCATTCTTACCTAACCCAAATTTCTCTTTCATCTCCTCTTCCTTTTGTCTGCGTTCCTCTTCCACTTTCTGCACCTCTTCCATCTCACGCATTCTCACGTTATAGATTGATTGCTCTGGCATCTGTACACGCACTGAAATAAAACGATCGGATGGAATATCAATCGGATCACCGTCGTTGTAACCATCAATATCATTACGAGCGAACTTAGGTGCATTAGGATGAGTGCGGTGATAAGTTTTAACGAGAATAGAACCGTCTTTGTTAACTTCAGAGTCTACCCGAATAAGTGGCTGTTTATTGACATCGAGTGGAATTTCAATACCACCATCGATACCACCCCAGCCTGCGTCAGCGTTAAACCCAAGAACTCCTTCAATGAGATACTCACCTTGAGCTACTCGAGTAACCGTAGCGCCTTCTGATTCATCGTTAGTGTTGAATGTGCCGTCGGGATTGATGTCGATGATTGGAGAGGCTCGCTTAATAAGCCCGTTACTATCTACCGTTGTATTCCTGTCAGTCCATAAATTATGAACATATTCAGATGTCGCATTGCCCGCAACAACTCGACATGAACCACCATTCCAAGAAGACACTAAGGCCTGATAGGTATCTTTTGATTTAAAATAAGCGATTGGTGAACCACCGAGTCCATACTTTGTTGTTTGCTCATTTCTGATAATTTGCGTAACTGTATTTCTATTCATTAATACAGCACGAAGCTCAGCTTCTGAAATGTTTGTTGATGGTGTCTCAGAACCTCCCCAACCAAAATCGCCGCTTCTCATCGCTGGCTTACCATTTATTAAGCAAGATGATTCAGTTAAAACAATAGAACCGCCATAGCTGATATCCAGCGCATTAACATAGGTTCCACCGCCACTAGACCAACCTGCTATCTTAAACTTATCATTATCCCCTTCTGTACTCATTCCTGCTCGCCAACGAATAACCCCACTATCCGATAAAAATGCTAGCCATGCCGCCTGGTCTTTATTTCGCTTCAGCACAGCCTTATCAGCACCAGCGTTAGCTAGTGATAAATTAGCTGATGTTGTTAAATTGCCGGTAATCACACCGCCTATTTTATCCAACTTTCCACTAATATCCCCCTGCATCTTATTAATACTATCTAGCGTAACAATCTCACCATTTGGCATCTCAATTTTTGTCTGGCCCGTTTGAGTCATCCATGTGTTCATTGCATCAAGGAAATACTCAACATAACTATTAATAGCGACCATTGTTCTTGCTGCATCACTATTATTATCTGGCTCAGTAATATGAATTGAGAATGTTGTATTCGTTGCTGTGGCTAATGCGGGTTGTGCTAATACTAATTCAGTGTCGGAATTAACAGATTTAATCATATACGGAATATTTGTTGTTCCCGATTTAATTAAAATAGTCATTCCGATATTAATAGCTGGATTATTATTTTTAAATTTAGTGCCAGTGCCTTTGACAATAGCAGACCCTGACACTGTATTAACAGTGCCTGTTGTGTATATCATGATTTATTTCCTAGCTTAATTAATTAGAAATTCTTCGCTTGAATCAGGAAATGCAAAAACTCTTCCTCTTAGGATAAACTCTGTCCATTCCCCCGCATTCCCTCCAGTCACATAAGGTATTTTTATACCAACACTACTAATTCCCTTTCCTGCCGGAATTTTTACGACAAATTCGTTGCAAACATATTCATCTTTTCTTTGATTTGATGGATTCCCTGACCAAACAGAGACAGTTTTTGTATTAAAAACCCCATCAACATAAATCTCGGCAACACCTCTCCCATCTCCCATATAGGGAGCCATATATCCCATTAATGCTCTGTTCGGTGTTTTTGTTCCAAACCAATCGGGGATATAATCTTCTTGATGTAGTGATCCGCTCACCCACAAATAACATGAAGTGTCTCGTTGTTTAAATTTAAACAACTCTTTTATTCCATCACCTTTCCATTTGTCATTTATATAAATCTCATCAGAAATTGAAACAATATTTCCTATTAACTTTCCAACCTTAACCGTCCCATTGAAATTACCATCAGCGCCGTCAATCGTCCCTCTGAATATTGCATTATTAAATTCAGCATTACCGGTATTGGCATCAATATTAAATCCCGTCTTACCTAATTCGTAATTCTTGGATTTAATGGCTTCAGATAACACCATTTCACGAACATTCGCTTGATCTAAAAACGCTTCTTTAATAAAGAATTGTCCATTTTTGGCATACATGAATAATTCCATCTTGCCGTTACTTGGGTTATACCAAGCAAAGTTATTCGCGTTATAACCAAAGAATGATTCCAATTTTCCATTCTTGACTTGAGCGCTAATAACCTGTCCTGCTGCGTTATATTTAACTTTGTTATGAACAATTGTGATATTAATGGAATGCGTGACAACGCCGTCGCCAGATTGATTGAATGTGGCTTGCATCTTCTCCTGAATCAAACCTTCCTGTTCATCAAGCTTAGCTTGAACTTGCGTTTTGTTTTCAGCAAAAGCCTTATCTGTGTTAGAGATGGCAGTAGAGTTTGAAACGATATCGGCTTGAGCCTTATCCATTTCCGTACGAATTTCAGTAAATCGCTGACCAAAAGCCTCGTCAAGCTTGGTAATTGACGTTTGAGTCTCTTTAATTGCAGACGTGTTATCACCAACAGCGGAGTAAATTTCTTTAACTTCCTGTGCCCATGCTTCCTCTTGAGTTGCATTAGCTTGCCATAGCTCACTAATGCCAGCTTGAGATTCAGCATGTTTTATTAGCAACTGCCTGAAATTACGATGACTTGCGTTACTTAAAATAATTGCGGTCTCAGCATTCCAATCAAGCTTATTATCCAGCTCTTTAAACGCATCCGTTTCTCTAACCGTGTTATCTAAATCATCAAATATGTCGTCTGGCAATGAAACTGGAATACCTGAAGCTTCTACAAATGCAGATTTACCATAACTATTGATCGTTCGGATATAGAAATAGTAAGTGTGGCCAGCTTTTAAATTCTCTTGCGTCCAGAAATTTCCTTGACCAACTTTGTTTGTTTTGGTGATCACTTCATTTTCAGAGAGATTAGCGAGTTTTTTCTCACTAAACCAAAACTCAAAGGTATAACCAAAAACAGCACTATCACCCTGTTTAGGTGACGCCGTTAAACTAAACATACCTGGCGTTATTTCAACACCGATTGGTGACGGAGGTGCTTGAATTGCAAAATCACTGATAGCCGGTGCAGACATAGCGCCAGCAACATTAATAGCTCTCACTTCGACACGATAAGTACCTCTCGCTAAACCGTTAATATCAACACGCTCACCCGGTACCTGAATAGACTGTATAACCTTGCCATTCTGGAGAATATTAACCGTGTTATAGCGAATATCAGATGCCACGTTCTGCCATGATATGTAACCTTGAACGATATCGGTGACAGCAAGAGGAACAAAAGCCAGATTGATCGGTGCTGGTACGCCACCAGTGGGTAGTTTAGTGAATGGAGGTCTAACAAAAGGTTTACTGGCTAAGTCTTCATAGATATAAGGACCATCTTCTTCGAGAGTAATCTCTACCCCCTCTGATGGGTGAAATTTCCAATCAGCAATGCGAAATTCTAAATCGCTAATCCCCAGCGAAGGTAATTCGAGTTTTACAACATCACCAGGGCGATAAGTATAACCATCTAAATTCATGCGCAATTGAATACGACGACCTGCGCGTTTTTTACGTAAATAGAGATTGGCTAGTCGATTGGCTTGGTATGGGCTAGTAACAAAACGATAGTCCATATTTTCTTTAATTTCTAAGCCATCTTCTTCTATCCATTCATCAATAACCACTGGCTCAAAATCGGTTTTGTTATACTGTTGTTCTGCGTCAACAAAAGTGCCATAAATCGCATTAGTTGCATCACGTAATGAAAGTTCGGGTGTCACCGTCACTGTATCGATAATTTGTGACTCATCAATCGTCAGTAGTGCTGGCCCATTATAGACTTGCATCATAATGCCATGCTTACCCGCTATATAAGTGGGCTCTCCAGCAATACATTTATGCATCATCTCTAATACAGAGGCAGGACTTTCTTCAAGTTCATAAGCGCCATTTAAGGTGTATCTAGGCTCACTTTTTCCATCTGGCGTTTGTACGGTTTCATCACAAATATCTGCTGCACTTTTAAATGCATCCCAATCAATATCGGAGTCTGGAACACCTAAGTAATGGCGATAGTAATCTAATATGACCAAGGCACCATTATTGGACCACGCTATTTTTTCGGTGCGGGGATCGTAAATTTCTTTTCCCCATAGTTCACTTTTAACGTTAGGAACACCATAAGGGAATTTTTCTTGATCAAAGCGTAATGTTAAGCGTAACCATGCAAGCCCTCGACCAATCATATCCTCTTTCCATGAAGGGGCATGTTTTAATAGGTATGGATCCGCCTCAGTTCTACTGTTATGAAATTCGTATTGTGCGTTGTCGCCTAAATCTTCAATTTTGTCATCATTGAAATAAATTTGACCTAATTTATGGATAGGGTGGGATGCTATGGCTAAAGCCATATAAAGTTCTTCGTTTTCGTCTTGCTCGCCTTCCTCTTCTTCAGCAAAGAAAAGCAAACCTGACATCATTGTTTTACCTACAACCACGGTTTCTGGTGCTGATGCTGAACGCAACATCTGTTTACGTTCGGACTGATCCCGATAACCTGAGCCGGGTACTTTATCTTTAAAGATAAACGCACTCGCTGCTTGAACAGCAATACCAGCAACAATCAATGCGGTACCCAAACCACCTGTGGCAATAACCCCTGCTATCATTAAACCAGCAGAGACAACGCTTGTGACTGTCTTACCCATTTATTGTACTCTCCATGCTTTAATTGGTTTATTGCTCACAGCGCGAACTCCATCCGTTGAAACTGCCCATAGTTTGCCAGCCCACAAAATGCCTAATGTTTTTCCTTCATCCCCTTCAAACATCACAATGTCGCCACGGCTTGCTTCGTTTGTTGGGATTTCATCAAAAAAACGGCTCACAGCGCCGTCCAATGTCCCAAACTCTTTTTGTAATACTCTGAATGCACCTGTTTTTGTTTTGTAACGCCCACGAATGCTTTCGCAGGGATCGAAATCGCAAACAGCAATGATGCAATCAGATGCAAACAAACAGCAATCATGCTCCCCCCATACAAAAGGGCGATTTATGGCATTCTTTAAAGTTTCAGGAAGGCGAGTGGTCCATTGCGGGTGTCTCATGGTTTTCTCCAGACAATAAAAAACCCGCCGAAGCGGGTTAATGAAAATATAAATATATCATTTAAATTTTAGCGATTTCTGTATATACGACTCTGTTTTCTCATCATAAGTAACCACGGTAACATAATAACTTCTTATCATTGCTCCAAAACCATTTTGAGAGTCTACGTAAGAATCAATCTGAAATGAACATTTCCCTGCGATTGCAATATCCACTTCAGAATAATGAGGAAACTTTGCAGTGGTTGGTGATTTTAATGTTCTTTTGATTATACTATTGGATGCCAAATAAGCTCTTTCTTCACTATTACAATAATCAATTCCCTTTTTTTCATCACCAGAAAAATAAGTTAAAAACAAATAAAACAGAGGACCAGCAATAAGAATAAAAACAAATAGATATATATAGTTATTAATTGGTTCTACTTTTCCTTCTTGGCTTATAATCTTATTGTCATTTATTTCTATAGGAAGTTTACCTTTTTCGAAGAGGAATTTTTCTAAATTCTTAGTCTTTATATGATAGATAATTTCACTATCATCACCAAGGGTAGCAGTGGCTAATCCATTCTTAATCATAGAAAGAAATATTGCGTTAGCCTCATTTATATCGATATTAAATGATAACAACAACTCCTTTGGTTTTATTTTTTCCTTGCTAATTAAAAAATAAAGTATGTCCTCATATAAATTATAACGTTCCGCCATAGAATCACCGATTTATATCTATTTATAAATAAACGCAGGTGCATTTTTCTTGCTGCCCCAATAAATAGCCCGATCAGCCATCTGCGCCACATAACGAAATATCCTATCTCCATTTTTACGTTTAGACCATGATTCATCAGTAAATCTGTCGGGTAACCCATAAGACCATCGTTCGAAACGGTTTGAAACAGTGACCGCAATTTCATTTTCTTCACCTGTTGTCACACCGATTGTGGATATTTGTCCTGCAAATAAAACTTCTGCAAGCGCAGGTTTCCCTTCTTCATTTAATGCAACTAACATCAATTGTGCATTTCGCCCACGAACCCGCTCGTTCATCACTTCGCCAATCAAGGATGAATCGAATCCTGACAATTTCATAATAAGTTGTTGTGGGCTAGTGGTCATATTTTCACCCACAGACTCAATGGCACCAAATTGCCCTACACCTTGATAAACTTCACCTGCAATAATGATATTGCCCACACCAGTATGTGCTCTTACAACACCTGATTTGAGATCTAAACGAGAGGCAACAACCAAATAATACCCCTCGTTAATTGCCTTAACCATGTCATTACTAAAGGGATGATATTTCATGTTAATGCCTCCTCGAATGACAAAGAAGTGCTTGTGAGGATGCCCGGTTTACGCTGGAAATTACCTTGATCGTTACTGGTTAGTTTAAAAATACCGTATGGCGCTTCATTTTCTATCAAATCATTTACTGCCGGTGCATAACGTAATATAGGGGCAATAGAAATTGTTGCATTTCCTTGCGCATCACTGATCACATTAGCTGTCACTCGCTTTAATTCATTATTAACGGTGATATAGTCACCGATCCGTAGCACAATACTATTAGGTAACCAATCCTTAGTTTCTAATAATTTTCCAGATTGATTGGGTTGACTAACTTTAGGTTTACCACGCTGAGTTAAACCAGAGCGCGCCCAATCACTAATTTTCACTCGACCACTTTCACCATCTAACTCGGCAACAAACGCCTCTAAAACCCTTGCTTGCTCATCAGTCAAATTATTAAATGACATACTGCAACGCCAACGCGAGCCGGGGAAGCGCACTGTTTGCACACTTCCCGTAAAGGTTGATGTAAAGGTTTTACTGTTACTCACAAGTTGCCAGCTTAATGTGGCTGGCACGATGAATTGTGGCCACGATAATATCGTTGCCATTTATCGTAGATTCCTTCTTAACGTTCCATTGGTTTGAAAGTCTCGCATAATGTCAGATTTAGCTTTTGATGCACCTTGTTCTGCCCCCATTCTTGCTGCTTCCTGTATAGCCTGATAAAGCGCTTCATCGCCATTACCTGTTACGTGAAATGTTTGGTGAATAATAGTGTCACCTGAAGAGATGGAATTAGTACCCGTTGCTCTAACGCCTAAAGATCCATCAGGTCCGCGTTTTAAAGGCATGATCGCCTCGCTTCCAGCTTCCCCCATCAAGCCAAGATTAGGCGTACCACCTTTTGCAAAAGCAAATAATGTCGGTGAACTAACCACCTGATTGCTATATTGGCTGAGGCTTGGTGAGCGGTAAACATCCCCTTTGGCGTTCGCTTTTACACCTACCTTACCCGCTTTAGCGCCACTTGCTGCACCGCTACTGCCACCAGCAAAACCGCCTATTAATCCCGTCAATGCATTGGTAATTTGAGCTTGAATTGCAATACGAATAAGATCAGAAATAATTGAACTGGCTAATGATGAAGAAAATTCTTTAATGCCCTCTGAAAAGGACTTCGTTCCCATCAACATGCCTGTCATTGCATTAGCGGTTCGTTGTTCAACAGCATCAACTAAATTCATTTGCATACGCTGCCACATACCTTGGGAGGCATACAGCTCTTTGCTTGATTGATATTGTGCTTCTTTTGACTTATTTGTAGCCGCAATAACTAACTGTTCATAGCGTTCTTTGCTAACTAAACCATCCTCATAGTAAGCCTGATAAAGCGCCTTTTGTTCTTCCAATTGGTTTCTGAGTTGAATAATGGGATCTATTTCGCCAAGAATGCTGATATTAGGGAGAGAAATACCTTTTGCTTGCTCTGATAATCGATACTTTGTCGTATCTTGTGCCATTTGGCGCCGTGCATACTGATATTCTTTTTCAGTTAATAACTGCTGATCAAAGAGTGATTTAAGCTCTTTTGTCATCTCTTGTTCATTGCGAATCGATGCGCGCATGGGAGAGTATTTTTCCGCCAACTCTGCACGTTGTTTCATATGATTTTCAGCATTGAGTGTTTTTAATCGTTCATACTCTTCCTGCTTCATACCACCAGCTTTTAAGTTTTCTTGGAGCTTGCGCATTGTTTCCGATTCGCTTAATGATATGCGCTCCAAGCTCGTTGCATGCTCTTGTTCTATTTGCATACGTAATTGGTGGTATTGACTAACTTTCTTTTTAGAATCTGAAGTTAAATCATTATCCCCGCCGCCACTTCCTCCATCACCAATAGATTTATCTTCCTTCGGTTCCGGTGGCTTTTCTCCCTTATCTAGGCGGGTTGTGGCATCAATAATATTATTAATTTTAGCTTCAGTTATTTTTATATTTTCGTTAACAGTTTCAACACTTGCTTCTAATCTTGTTGCCTCCTTCTCCCAATCCGTGGCAAAAGGTAAATCTTTAGTCCATGGCATTTCTTTTTGGTCAAAGGCCTGACTTCTAGCATCATTAAGCTCTTTAACCATTTTATTTCTTTCAACAACAATGCTTTGTAGTTCATCTTGTGTATTAATTAGTTTCAAATTTAATTGCTTTCGAGATAACAACATTAATGCTTCTGTTGTTTCAACTATTGCATCTTTCAAATTAAGGGCGCTATTTCTTGCCTCGACTGCTTTATTGCGAAAATAATAAATCGCTGAACCGGCAAGCATCGCAGCGCCAACAGGCCCCCCTAGCGAGGAAAAAACTCCCTTCAATGCCATACTCGATGCACGCAATGCCCTTTGACTATAAGAAACACGACTGTTTGCCGCTGCTAATTGATTTTTACCAGCGCTTTCTAAGCGATCTGCCTCTCTTATTTGACGATTTAGTGCTAAATATTCCTTTTGATAACTCGCTGTAATACCGTGCTGTCTATTCAATACAGATTGGGTTCCTAGCCTTCTAGCCTCTTGTTGAGCTTGCTCTCGCATTGCTTTTGCCGAATCAATCGTAGCTTGTGCCGAAATTCTAGTCTGTTTTACACTATTTCTTACTGCGGCTTCATTTTTTACCCATTCTTTGGTTTGGTCTTGAAGCCCTCTAGTCATTCGTGCGCCAATGACAGGTAAAACAGCATAAGTAGCTACATCAGCTAAAATAGAAAAATTATTCGTTAATGTATTTACTGCTGAAGTAACATTTTGTACCCCTGTTCGTAGAGGACCATCAGCACTTGAACCCACAGCAAGAGCAATACCTTCAAATGCAGTTGCCATTAATTCTAAATCACCATTTAAATTATCAGCGCGCTTACTTGCCTGTTCATATGCTGTTTCTGTGTCAGTCAACGCCTTGGTTAAATCCACAAGTTGATCTCTATTTTTAACCAAAATAGTACCCGCACTGACATTGGCGCGACCAAATATCTTTGTTGATGCAGTAGTAGAATAGTTTTTCTTGTCGAGGTTCTCTAATGCTGTGGCTAGGCCAACAACAGATGGACGCAAGTTTTTATCTGCTGAACGCTCTAATGCTAAAAAGACATTACGTAGCATGGTTCCTGCCGTTTCTGCCTTAATTCCTTTTCCAGCTAAAACTTGAATAGAAGCATTGAGTTGCTCAAATGAAACACCAGATTGAGATGCTATGGTTCCTGCATTCTTAATCGCTTGAGCTGTTTCATTAACTTCCGAGGCACCGTATTTAGCTCCTGCTGCTAGCACATTAATATAACGCTCTGAAGAAACTGCAGATTCACTAAACTGATTAAGGCTTAATGTAAGAGATTTCGCCGCATCAGCCAACTCAACACCTGAAGCCTGTGCTAACGTAATTGATTTAGCCGTTACCTCTTCTAAGGCACCTGCTGTCTGCAGTAATGACGGTTTTGCTGACGCAATGAGTTTCATCGCATCCGCGACTTTTATCGCACCAAACTCCGTAGTTCTCCCCATTTCCAAAGATGCATCTCTGTACTCTTTCATGCGCTCAATCGAAGAACCTGTAATCGCACTCAGATCAGAAAGTGCCTGACCATACTTACGAGAAATATTTAAAATGCTACCAATTGATAGGCTTACCCCGCCCAACATCGCCAGCCTTCCTGCGACATTTGTCACCTGATGGCCGATCGAATAAAATCCATCTGCAACTACTTTTGTTTCACGCTTTGCTTTATTGGAAAAACGCTCTGTTTCTCGCCCTGCATGATTTAATGCACCGGATATATTGCTTCTAAAACTGGCATCATTCAGCAATAACCCAACCCGTAAATCGGCTAAATTAGTGGCCATAATCTTTATCTTCCTATCATTTTCATTACGTCAGAACATTGCTGTTCAACAGATTTAGAGGTGTTTGTTGGTTGATGTTCAGTAGAGGGGGTGTTTGATGGTGGTATGACACCTGATTTTTCTGATTTAAGCGCAAAATAAGCCTGCCAACCAAGTAGTGTATTGGCAGGCAAATTGAGGACACGATAAGGATCAATTTCCCCCAACTCTTGGGAAAGTTGATAGGCAAAATAAAGTAACGGACTATCCGTTAGTTTTTTTTTGCCTCTTCTAACGTACCAACAGAGTGTTTTTTGACGATATCAATCGCTTCAATAAGGATCGCATTATCGTGAACGTTAACCAGCTCTTCTGGTTTGGGTAGTAACGATTTACTTATCGGTTTACCTTCATCATCAACAAGACAATTCAGTAGCATGCTGACATTTTTTAATGATGATTCGCGAAATTTTCCATGTTGATTCAGCTCAGATACATCCATTTCAAGTTGCATCAACTCGTTAGCCGTCATGCGACGAATGTTTACCTTTACTCCACATAGAATATCGACTTCAATAATTTGAGGTTTTGCGGTAAGTAAAGACGCTTTTAATCCTTTCATTAATCATTCCCTTCTGTTGGTGGCGTTGCGGTGGAAGTGCCCCAAACTAGGTTATTTTGTTTACCTTTAACGGTAATTTGAATGGCCTCGTTAGCTGGTGCTGAGATGTCATTTAGTTCCCAACCTGATAATGAAAGGATCATCGTTGCGGTACGTTTATTAGGAAGCTCACAATAGAACTGCACCGTTTCACGCTTTTCTGCTGCATTCAAGAACGCAACAAAGTTTTCATTTTCAGGGTCGTCAATAAAGCCTAACGACTTTTCAGGTCCTTCCGGTAAATCAGAGATAAATTGTTTGTTTTTATCGATGAGTGTCGTGACGTCAACAAAGCTCCCTGATTGTCCTGTGGCACCTAATGCCTTACAGTTAACCAGTGGCTTCATTTGTTCAACGGTATCACCCGCTTTACCAAATTTCACAATAGTGCCCGCGGGAAGCATGGCGTATTCTGGCGATGTTTTTTGATCTGCCATTATTTTTACTCCTAAGTATATAAAGAAAGGGCATGGCGAATATGCTCAGTTAAGGTATTGAGCACCGCACGTTGGTTATAATCGAGGGCTGGACGAATAAAAGGACTGGCAACTTGCTTGATGGTGCCGAACTCTTGAGCGCGAGCTTTCATATAATGAGGTTTTGTCGGTCCCACGGTGACCATGACAGCCCCATTCGTGTTTTTTACTCGTGTCGTTTTGATGGTGATATTGTCTCGCATATGAGGCTCTGTGCTTTTCGCATCAAACCCTGCATGGGCTTCCATATCATCTTTCACGACTTGCATGGCTTCTCGCCCTGCATCGCGTAATATCTTGGTTTTTAACTCAACTTCTAACTGCTTTAATTTCCGACCTAATTCATCCAACCCTGTCACGCTAAGGTTGGTTATCACGTTGCATCCTCGGGATAAGTGATAATAAAATCACGATAAATGCGGTAGATTTTACGATTTTCCGTTTGCTCAATCATGTCCTGCAGAAAGTTACCTCGCTGAACAGTTTGAACAGGATGGTTGCCAATATAACCGTGTTGAATAGCCTCCCACTCACGACAGAGAGTCGATTCCAGCTTTAAGGCTTTTGGGTAGTCATCAGATATTTGAATAACGATTTGAAAACGAGCTTGAACCAGTGATGTGCGGGCTAATCCAGAGTCTATCTTTGGGTCACTAATCCGTTGATAGATGACCCCTTCTAATTTATCGGAGGGGAGTTTTAACGGATAAACTAACAACCCCGTAATACGTTCCAAATCGGCTTTAATATCAGCTTCTATCATGTTGGATATTCGCCTCCGTAGTAATAATGGCTCTATCTGACTGATTGCGATCAACAGCCCGAACGGTAAATAATCGCCCCTGATAGCCAACCAGCCACCCCATATCAACATCAGAACGAGGACGAATAGTGAAATGATAGGTCTCAATTACCTGATCTTGGTCAGCGGTGCGAATTTTACGGTTCGACATTGATTCGGCTTTAGCCCATACCTCTGCGACTTTTTTTAAAACGACTTTTTCACTCCCAAGATCGTCACGTTCGTTGACATAATCGGAAAGAGAAATGCGTTTATTGAGTTCACCGGCTTTCATCATTCCTCACAGATTAATATGACGATAGGGATCGAGTAGCAATTTAAATCCTGCTGGTAATATGGCTGTTTCTCTATTTTCATAGAAATTACCAACGGCCAGCATAAGAGCTAACTCAATATCATCAGTGATTAATAAACCGTCAGGATCTTCCTCTGGAATATCCTTTTCATAGAGATGTCGATTGATATACCCTTCAGCTCGTTGCTTTGCTGCCATCAGATAAGTTTTTAGCAATTCATCTTCTAAGGTATCACCCTCATCCAATCGACATTGCTGCTTTAATTTTTCTAGTGTGGGTAGTGGCATAAATCCCCCGATACCTGCGACCTACACAGATCGCAGGCACAAAAAAACCGCAATTAAGCGGTGACTGGTTTACATATCGCTAATGTTTATTTAGTGCCACCAGCACCTTTACCCACCAGCGCTTTAATTGCAGAAGTGTCTTCAAGTACGCAGTCAAAACGATGGAAGGCTAAGAATGCGGTCTGGTCATAATCAGCATAACGCTCAACCAAACGTTTTAACGTCATGTAGGTAACACGGCGTAAAATGAAGCGGTCAAAGTCACCACAGAAGATGAATTTTTTACCCGCTTCCATTTTGTCGATAGCCTGATCAACAACATATTGCATACCTAAAATTTGTGCTGGTGCAACACCTGAAATAGACGGAAGCCATAAAGGGCGTTTTTGCGCATCTTCCATTAATTTTAGATTTTTCAACGTATCATCATTAAAGGCAAGACGGAATTTAGGGCTATTGCGGTAAGCAGGATCAATCGCATGCTCTAATTCGGCAATATCTTTCCAGTTTAATGACGCACCTGATGCCTCAACCGTGCCTGTCACCGCAGTTTCCAAACCTGAAGGTTGTTGAGGTGTTCCTGTGCCAGTACCTTTAATTAAGTATTTTGCTTCACCACGACCAATGCGTTGAGCAATACGTGAAGCCAGATACGCTTGAATATCCACACCACTATCTTGCAGTAGCTCATTGGATACACGGATGATTTTCGATGTTAATTTTTTGGCTCCTAAAATGGCGGTGCCAAACTCAACATCTTGCTCACCTGCTGCGGTATTTTCGCCCAGTAATTCACCTTCTTCATTAGTACCATCAGATGTTGACCACGTAATATCTTGACCGGTGGCAGTTGATAAAATTTGAGCCACACTTGCGATACCACCATAGGCTTTCATTTGATCAACAATCTTATTTAACATCTGAGTAGGAACAGTGTAACCCCCTTTTTCATCAGGTGAGGTACCTTGAGCGCGGATCTCTTTTACCGCTTGACGCTCTTCAGCAGTAAGTTCACCAAAACCACAGCGCAGGAAGCGATCAAACGCTTGGTTGCGACGCTCTGCTTGCTCTGTTTCAGGGTTATTCGGTTGTTGACCACGCTGTTCTTTCTCTTTGTCATCAACCAAATCTTGATCTAATGAGCGTAGTTGCTCTTCACGCTGAATCTGAGCATCTAAATTTTCAAGTTCAGTTTGCGCTTTATTCCATTGAGTGCGTTGCTCTTCAGTCATCACACCATCACCCACTTTTTCGTGAATGGCGCGCATATCAATCGCGATAGTGTTACGTTTTTGTTTTAATTCATGAAGCTTCATAGTCATAGTATTACCTTATGCATTGAGTAAAGTCATAAGACGCTCACGCGCCAATTTTTGGTTAATTGCTTTTTGGAGATCGCCACTGTCTCTGGCTTCTTTCCATGCATTCATTGAGCGAACCGCAGAGTCTGCATCTTGATACGCCGGATAGGTGACAGGGCTGACATCATAGAGTCGAGAAAATCGTGTTATTTCACGGATCACGACTCCCTCATCATCTTGGTACCAGTCTTCACCATCCCGCGCGACACGAAAGGCAAAAGAACTTTGATTGATATCGCCACGTTGCATCGGTGCCAACACTAAATCACGAATGGTTTGTGTATCAGGTGCCGTAATATCGTAAACAAGCCCACGTTCATTGACGCTAAGCGACAAGGTTCCTGCTGTGGTTCGCCCTAAAATATAATTTGGATCGTGATTAAATAACCCGCGCACATCATCATTGAGTACATCATCAAATGCGCCTGGCTTAATGATTTCACGGAACCCATAAATCAGCTCAGATCGGGAATCGAAAACAGAGCCTAAACCCACGATATGTGTCGGCTTATTTTCCTCTCCCGCCTCTGCCCGAACCTCACCGACATAACATCGTGTTTCTTTTTCACTGCTCATCGTTATCCCCTTTTTGTTCTTCTGCTTTTCCCCCTGCTGGCTTGGAGGCATTGACACTCACTAACATTTCATCAAGACCATCGACAGGATTCATGTCCTCAAAGGCACGCGCCTCATTACGGCTCATCCAACCATCTGTAATCGCAAAGTGGTAGAAATCAGCACGTTCCTTTGGTGTTCCACGTAATAAACCCGCTAAATTAAATCGCACATAAAAGCCGGCGGTTCGCTCTTGTCGAGTAAATAAGCGTCGATTTAATTCCTGTTCCCAGTTCACCACCCACGGCATGATGGTATGCCGTACAAACTGAATGGATTGTTCTGAGATGTTTGAGAAAGTGGCTTTTTCGAGGTCGTTAATCATGTGAGCTGGTACATTGAAGATCCCTGCAATCATTGAGCGATTAAGTTTCAACATATCAATCAATTGAGCATCAACAGGAGAAACCGTCAGCGCCTTGTAATCCAGATCGGCAGGTAAAAGCATGGTTTTATTTTCTTGACTTCGTAACATTCGGGAAGCTTTTTGCCACATATCTTTCAGTCGCTCCCAGCCGTCTTTCTGTAAATCACCCTTCACTGAGACGATACCTGCCGGACGAGCATTACCACCGAAAAACGAACTTGTGTATTTCTGCCCGGACATACCCATGCCGATGGTTTCCGCATGTTGAATGATTGGGCTGATCCCCATTCTTTGATTATTCCCTAACGACCGAATATGGATCATGTCATCGGGGCTAATAGCAAAGTTACCCAATTCGTTATAAACACCGTAAGTGTATCGACCACCAGTATTAAGCAGTGTCGTTTCCCACGGCATACAAGCTTCTAAATTTGTCACCTCGCCTTTTCGGTTACGAATAACTTGGGTATAACCATTTCCCCAACCCAACACATGACGCTCTTTTGTTTCGCGCCACTTATAACTGGTTTGCCACTCGTTAGGCTCATCATGAACTAAATAAAACAAAGGATGATCACGCGCAGTTTCTACCCTATTACCCGACTTTCGCATTACATGCAGTGGCATCTGGGCAATAGACGATGAAAGCACATAAATACAAGCGTAAACGGCGGCTAATTTCATGGATGTTTCAGGGCTAACATATACATCAGCCGTAAATAATCCGTCATTATCAATAGAGTCAGCCGTAATAGGTGTGTTAGGGTTCTCTAAACTGGGTGAGTCGTTGCGAAATAGAGCATCAATTAACACGTTTCCCCCTCATAGCTACCGCCAAGGCATAAGTTATTGCAATGCAACCACCGATAATCAGCGTGTTAGCAACACCATATTTTAGATAACACCCCGCCATAACCGCACCAACACCAGCCAGTGCAGTGATATCAAGTAATAAGTTTTTCATAGGAATAAAAGGTCTTCGTTAGGATCTAAAGAGGAAAGGAAGTCACGCTCTTCATGTAGCATTGCTCGCCCAATTGCCATAATTAATGCAACTGCACCGTCAATTTTGTTCTCGTTCTGCTCTTTAATGGGCCTCACCACATCGTCATTACCTGGTAGATATTTACCAACCACATTCCCCATACACCATGTCATAATCGGATTACCATCATGATGAAAGCGCCCAGAAGCAATTGCAGCTTCAAGCTCTTTCATTGGATCTGACATATTTGTGTAGTTTTGAACGATTGTGATAGGGTTTAGCCCCTCATCGGCTAAATGATGCGATAAGTTAGTTGCTCCATGAGGATCAATTGGGCTTTCACTAATGGGTGTATTGAGATTATCTGCTATTGCATCTTCCAAAATAACGCGGTAATCAATCTCCGCACCATCAGTGAGGGTTAAATGTTTTGTTTCTACCCATTTTTTAAATCGTTCTGCAGTACGCTGATTTTCAATATCAGCACTAAAAACTGCATTGTAAGGCACATAAAAACTAGGTGAAATGCAGTAATAATGACGCTTGCCTTCTATTTCACGAGTAAACAACTTTACCCGCGAATTCATATCTATTTTTCTAGCTAAGTCAAGACTTTGATAGCAAGACTGACCTTCAAACATCTCTAACGTGAGTGTTTTATCCTCACACGCTCGCCAACTCAACATGTTAAAGAAAGCCGAACGAGCAGAAACCCAGATATTTAAATGTTTAGTTTTGAAAATACTGGCTAATCGAGGGTTGTTTTTAGCTCTATTTTGCTGACTAATAAGAAACTCACTATAAACAGAAACCCCCATATTGGGATTAGCTTTCTTCAGTGTATTCGGATCAGTCCAATCATCTTTTTCATCAACGGTATAAATGACACCAAATAATTCATCATTAGGCACTGTTCCATTGAGCATTTCGATCACTTCACGGCGCTTATCGTAACATGGTCCTTCGATATTATAACCCGCTGTTGTGATAGCCCACATCAACGGCTGACGTCTAGCACCCATTCCTGTTAGCATCGTTGTGTAAAGGGAGTCAGTATCATGCTCATGGTATTCATCCACAATTGCACAATGTGGAGATTGACCATCACCTGGGTCACCAATCAGCGGTTCAAAACGCGCCCCATCTTCAGGGCGATTCATGTTTTTTGCATTAACTTCAATGCCAAATGCCTCGGTTAACAACGGAGTGCGCTTACACATCAACTTAGCTGGTCTAAATACTTCCCATGCTTGTTTTTCTGTCGTAGCACCAGAATAAACCTCCGCACCAAATTCGTTATCACAAGTAAAGCAATACAGCGCAACGCCTGCGGAAATAGCTGATTTCCCATTTTTACGCGGAATTTCGGTATACACTTCACGAAAGCGACGAAGTTTTGTTCCTTTTTGAACCCACCCAAATGCACTACAAACGATAAATAGCTGCCAAGGTTCAAGCGTAATAGGCATTCGTTTAAATGCCCACTCACCTTTGGTGTGGGGCAATAACTGAATAAACTTTGCAGCTTGCTCTGCTAAATCCTTATCAAATCGATAGCGAAATTTTCGCGATTTCTCTTGCGCCATATCATCAATATGTCGCTGGCAGGCATCAATCACATACTGACATGCCACAATCTTGCCACGCACCACATCACGCGCATATTGATTTGCCGCATTGACGTTCGGGTAAGATTTACGGCTCATGATGAAATAATCCTCATAAAGGGGTTATCTTGCTTTTTTTGCCCCGCAAGACCAATTAATCGCTGACGACTACTCGGATCTAAACCCAGCATTGCGCCCGTACGATCCATTTCACTTTCTTGTTCTTTTTTTGTCGTTAAATCAGGATTTTTTATTGGCCCTCCCGTGGCGCCAATTAAGCGAGTACCATCACGCATGATCGCAATTACCGCATTACGCCAAATATGATAGGCGACACACCAACGTTCAAGCACAGCGAGATCAGTAATACATAATATGCCTTGACCACAAAGCTCCTTGATTGTGACTTCCCACATAACAACAGCAAGCTCTAGTTTGTTTTCGGTAAACCAATCTGGTGGCGTCACACCTTTTAATGGTGTGAATACCGGCTCGTCTTTATTGAGCGCTCGTTTCCCCGGATTACCGGCCAATTCTTTTCTGGCGGTAGGCTTCGGGCGACGACCAGATTTGCCCGGAGTGCCAGCCATAAATAAACCTCCAAATAATTCAGGATCCGATGCATAAATATGGCTAAACAATTAGCCAGTTTTAATTTCATTTTTCGCGGGTATAAAAATTGACTTAAGGGGGCAGTCCTATAAGGCGAAAGTGGTAGAGATTTGACCCTCCCCTCCTCCCCATATGTTATAGTTTCAACATGAAATTAAATATTTTTATAACTTTATATATTTGTTATATATCAATGCGTTATGAGTTTACCTAAATTCTTTCTTTCGCTGTCTTAGTTCTATGACATTGAATGCATAGCGACTGCAGATTATCTTCTGCATCGGTACCCCCATGTGCCTTAGCAATGATATGGTCGACTGTTTTCGCTTCAGTTGCTCGTCCTACTCTTAAGCATTCCTGACACAAATACTTATCACGTTTGAGTATACGTGCTCGTAACTTATCCCATCTGGTACCGTAGCCACGTTGATGACGGTTCTTGCCTTGCTGGTGGGTTTCCCATCCTAGGTTCTGATGATCTTCGCAGTAACCATTACGTTCTGTTGTTGTCTTGGCGCATCCCTGTTTGCGACACGCTCTTGGTATTCGAGGAGGCATGTTATCTCCTATAATTTAAAGGTCAGATATCTGCCATTTTAAAGAGGAGGATAATACCCTTTATTGAACATAGGGTATTTTCACCTTTACTTCTGACTACACCACGTTTGGTTATTTAGATCACTCACAGCTTGTGCCCACGCTTGATGCTGAGTTTCCATTGCTCTTTTTAACTCAGTGATAGCAATATCTTGTTCGTTGGCTTTCATGCGTAAATCTGCCAGCAGAGCATTGATATCCTGCTCTACTTCACCAATAGCAAGCACACCACTAAATAACGCATCACCTGATGCATTAAATTTAATCTTTGGTGAACCAATGACAGCATCTTTAATGGAACACTTGCCTAGAGCTGCAATAAATAAATCGTTGCGTTGTTCTGGTTTAATGCTGACCTTGATACCCACATCTTGCATCAACTGTTTAATGTGGGTGAGTTGCTCTTCTAGCTTATCTAACTCACTTGTATCTACTGAGACTTTTAATTGAATAGTGTTATCTGACATTGTGTTCTCCAATAAAAAAGCCACCAGCGATTAACTGATGGCTATCTATATAAACTCTATCAACGCCACTCAGTGAATGACGTTTGTAGAATTAATTATGTCTCTCCATAGTCACGCCGTTTCTTCTCTCATAGCTGACGTTGCTACCCGTACTAGAACTGAGTGGATTCATTGTTTTTGATTCTCACTATGCGCTCACTGTGAGGTAATGCAGGTCATGGCTAACATAGGAGACAGCGACAATGCGACGCATTAATAATGCATGGAAATCTATTTGATTTATTCAATAATAGATGGGTTATATTTGTAAGTTTATGTACAAGTAATTATACTTAAATCTCAATCAACCCCGTGTTGATATCTAATTAAGCTCCATTTGCTTTACTTTACTTTACTTTGCGCTCCTTTTGGGGCGCTTTTTATTTTTAAAAATAGTTGTATACTCATTAAGTATTTTATTCTTTTTTGCTTCATTTTAACCGCCCTGTGGGAGCCCAAACTCACAGGGTTATTTTTATCTACTTACTTCAATTTCCCGTATTGCTTTCTTGTAATAGATGCTCTGCAAGTTTCAATGAAAAATAATGCGCGTATTTACTACCCGCTGAATCATATTTGTACTCGAGAGGCTCGCTCTCTTTCATGAATGATTCTATTTTTGAGGCTAACACTTCTTTATCTTCATTCATTGAGTACACTCCGTTCTAATGTAATCCTGTAAATACAAAGTTTGCTGCTCGTTCTCGACTATCATTTCTCTGAGACGTAAATAATCTTGTTCAACTGCTTTGTTAAGTCGTGCGGTGGTTTCATTGCTTCTGCTTTCGGTGGAATTCTTGGTGACTGCTGGACACTCGGCTTTGACGTACACCCGCTTATTACCAGAGTTAACAGCATCACGAAGAGTGTTGATTTCATTCTTTGCATTAACAAGCTCCTGTGTGTGCCTTATATCAAGCTGATTGAGTCGCTCTATACGTACTTGATAGTCAGTATTGATAGCCTTCTGCTCTTCAAGTGTGGCGGTAAGTTTTTTATTGTTATCTGTCAGCGTGTTAATTCTTTTAGCTTGTGCATTAATCAGCACGCAACCACCAGCAACAATACCCACCATCACAATGACAATGTAAATTTTCCAGTATTTCATAATTAGTACCGATGATGTGAGAGAGCTATCTGACAGCGCTTTTCTAAACTGGTTTTATCGTTAACACATGAATTATCAATTGAGAGATAAACACCACCAGCGACCGTAATGAGTAATACGAGGATAAAGCTGATAACGACAATTAAAGATTTCCATGACATAGTGCTGACTCCGCATCTCTACGACTGACTAACCCTCGCCAAACCTTTCCGCCCGCATAAACCCAGCGCTTCATTTCTTCACAAGCGCCATACTGATCACCTGCGTTTAATTTCTTTAGCAATGTAGAACGTGCAAAAGCTGAAGTGCCGACATTGAATGCGAAGGAATATAGAGAAGCTTTTGTTTTATCATCCAATGGAACTTTAACCAGGACATCAACTTGTTGTTGCGTTCTAATAAAGTCTTTCTGCAGTAATTCATCACACTCTTGCTGTGTGTATGTCTTGCCTTGAATGATGTCACTCCCTGTGTGTCCATAACAAACCGTCAGAACTCCGGCAACATCGCGGTAAGGTTCATAACGCACACCTTCAAAGTAACCAATTACTGTTATCGCAATACTTACCGCACCTGCACTCGCAACTGCAGCTACCTTCTGTTTTAGATTCATTAAATGTCCTTTTTAGCTTTAGTCAGCATCTCGCCAACTATCTTTTCTATGTCTTGCGGATCACTAGAACAATTTCGATGAACTAATTCAGCAAATAGCGCTGTTCGTTTCCGCTGTTCTCGCTGTGTCATAAAATAAGTTGCTAATCCAAGGAGCATGCTGAATCCCATCCCTATTACAAATCCCCATTCATAAAGTGAGAGACTTGCAAAAAAGGCAGTTAAGCCAGCTGTTCCGTAGGTAGCATTGGTCAATTTTTCCATGCGCATATACACCCCCTACGGAGTGTCCGTTGATGATTAATGTGAGTGAGTTAAACGTGAAAATATGAAACTTAAGTTAAACTGATGAGTCAGCCCAGAGAAACTTGCCGAAGGATTGGCTGATTCACTTCGGTGTGAGGAATTTTATGCAATTTAATTTAATTCATGTTTCAGGCATGGACCGAGCTAATGATAAGAACACATTAGATATTGCCTTACGAGGTTCGGATGGATCGATCCACCATTTCACAATAGATGTCACAGGTAAAGTTGTAGAGAATTTAACATTAAGAGATATTGAAAAATTAGCTATACAACACGCAAAGAATAGCTTTGCTAACTGTACTAACGGCTAAAGCTTTCGACTGCAGTAATTCGCGTGCTTAGTATATTTAAATCGCAGCTCGTTGCCTTTTGCATATCAGCGAGCTGTTTTTGTAACTCTGTTATTTGTTGCCCTTGTTGCTCGACTTGCGCTGACAATATACTAATTGATACTTCTAAATTTTGATTACTCATAACTACCTCTCTTATACGAAAAAAGACCGCCTAAGCGATCTTCAAAATGAGTTGTTCGGAATAACCGAACATGTGAACCATCCGGAATTACCGGATAGTTGGATCACCACAATTCAGATAATAACTTTTATTAAATATCAATAGGTTAATCGAAATCCCCCTCATTATTGAGGAGTAACTAATTGTTAAGGATCACTAACCTAAATTTCATTGTATAATAATTGCTCTGTACAAAAATAAAGGTATTACAATGGCAAATAAAATATATCTACAAATAGACGATGAAATTGTCCAAGTACCTGACTGGAGCATTATAAAAAATAGGGAGCATTATACTGAAGCACTTGACATAAAAGGAAAATCATTAGATAAAATAATAGGTTACTACGAACTTGATGAAAAAATATCTTGTGGTCTGAAAAATTGTAATACTCCTCATTTACGAGGGTATATTGTAAAAACCGATGCAGAAATAGAAACAAATATTGGTAATGCCTGTGGTAATAAATACTTTGATGTTATTTTTGGTGAAATGTCATCGGAGTTTTTAAATAAAGTCGAATATGAAAAATTAAAACAAAGTGCCCGACTAGCTAAACCAGAAATATTCACTTTGTGGAAGAAAATAAATGAATTAACTGTGGGTCCAAAAAACATTTTATGGGCAATACGTTTATTTAAAGATATATCCGACCCTAATATAATTGGAAGATCTGCTTATAATAGACTTCAAATTATGTATGGCAATAATGACAATAAAGTCTACTTAACCACGCTCACAACGGCTAAAGAAAAAGAGTTAGCCGAAGTTGCAGGCCGACGTATTGATGAAACAGTCGATATCGTTGTTGGACAAATCAAGTATATAGATTTTTTATCAAAGGATGATAGCTTGGATTCTATCTTTTATTCTGAATTAAAAGCACCAGTATCGGAATTGGAATCCTGTGATCCCGAAAGAACATCAAGAACCAAACTAAAGAAAATAATGGTAAAAATAAACGCCATAAATACAAATATAACTAGATTGAAAGATAAACTGGAAATAGCGAGACTATTTTTCACAAACAAAAATTTATCACAATTACTTAAATGGATGGAAAAAGATGAGAATGTAAGTAATGCTGATATAGAGCGGTATCAAATATTTTTGGAAAAGCTATAAATAAAAAAGCCCCGCATTAGCGAGGCTTTAAATTCATTTACTGTGTTGCGTGTATAACTTCGCACAGCATATATGAAGACTATAACTTTATCGGCAAAATAGTCAAGCTTTATTCAGAATAATGATACTCTCTATCAAATCTATCGCACATTGGGCGATAGAGCATAAATTCAGCCACATTTAGCCATGCTTTAACTCTGTCCTGATATGTACGCAAGCAATAACGACCATCTTTCTCACAAAGCTCTAATGCTATCTCATGTTTTGATTTTTTATAAACATAGTGCTGCTTAAGAATATTCAGCAACCCAGCATCTGCATTCATTACTTCACAAATAACCTTATCCATTTCACCACCTTCAGTATCAGAGCAAAACCACATACTGCTAAGCGTTTTTTTATCCTTAAACTCATCTAGAAACATCAATAAAGTTTCTTTGGATAATCCCGATGTATGCATTCTATTTATTGCATCCTTTAAGGCTTTTTTTGTGATTGTTGGTTCTTCCAATAATTGATTGAACATACTTGTAGCGCTAGGAGCCTTACTAAAAGCCGCCCATCTTCCCCACATTTTTAAACGCCCACGGATCCACACACTTTCCAGTGTACGTAATTTTAAATGCTCTTCGCCTTTACCTACTGTCAATGGGTAAATCATCTAATACTCCTCGTGCCGTACACACGTTAAATAAATGCACCGATACCTAATGAACGGTTTAAAAAATGAAATAACAATTCGAGTTGATTGCCGTGAGTAGCTTCCCATTGCTTCGGGTCTCGATGTAACTCGTCATGATGAATACGACATAATGGAATAGTGAATAAGTCGTGAGCCTTAGTACCCATACCTCCCATACCATGACCTATGATGTGGTGCGGATCATCAGCCTGTTGCCCACACACGCAACAAGGTTGAGTTTTTACCCATTGCAACCATTTGATATTTTCCCAACGTTGCATTTTTGGCTTAAGAAGAAATGACGCTGGTGGCTCAGGATCAACGACAACTTTAATAACCGGTTTTATCACATCTAAACGCTCATTCATTGCTGATAGCGCTGTCACGTTACTTGGAATAATGTCAGCTTCAGGAAAACCACCATGAACTCTGCGTTCTTCTTGTTTATCTGACCAATTTAAAATCTGGCGTAATATTGGTTCAGGTAATTCATCAACTAATTTATGCATTACTGCAAATGAGAAAAAATCAGGTATTGTCAGCTGGTGTCCACTATCTAATCTCAAACGACTACGAATAGTATCTAACATCCAATTGATACGATTTTTATGAGCTAATTCAGCAATCCAACCCGAAGATGAATGGCGAATATGATTATCATGATGCCAGCAAGTGCGAATAACTCCCGCTTCATTAAGGGTCGTTACTAATTCATGGTGATGATAATTGTCTTCATCGTTATCAATCTGACAGCATTTGATATTACTAATAACCCACGAATCCATCGGTGCAACCTTATCTATGGCGTGGATCACTTTTTTGCTATTAAGAAATTGAATGATGTGCTTATTGTTTAAAATTGGCTGTTCATCGCCAGTTAAAGCTCCTGAGGGAAGAACATCTAAACTTTTCGGCACATCACTAATAATCACGCGATGGTGCTTTTTAAATTGCTCGAGTAATTCCGCTCCCGGCTTAAGCAATACAACCCCGAGTTCTGGCTGAATGTAGGGTGTTAATAATAATTTCATGCACTCACCTGTTTATTCAGCATCACCATACGGATCAATTCATCCGTTTTACTCTCAAAGAAATGTGGTTGGGTTTCACGAGGATTATTAGGGCTGGTCATATTCTTCCCAAACTGACAACCTCTTGCCGTAACAGACCAAAATTCTTTAGTTTTGTTAGCAGTTTTCGTGCTTGGACGTGATAAACGCTCAACAATGCCTAGTTCGGCTAATCGTTTATAGGCTTGCTGTGCTGAAATGGGTAAGTTGTGTTTGTTGATCAGCGTTGATAATGCAACTGTTGGACGACTGGAACCATCCATGGAACCACTTGGCGCATCAATCGCATAAACAGGCGCTAACTCAGGTAAGCCCGCCATTGCTTGTAATTTTTGATAAGCACCTAACTTTGATGAATTCGAGAAATTTAAACTTTTAGACATTGATTCCAGTAGTATCACGCCCGCCTGCACTTTATCACTGAGTTTCTCTTGATGTTGTTGTGTCACTAAGGCATCAAATGTGCGGATCACTTTTAAATGAAAAGAAGCACTGATCCACATTGCGTAGGCATACACTAATTCTTTGCAAACATAGGTGCCTTGATTATATCCACCAGCCACAGTGACAATAGGCGCTCCTGTGATCTCAGGAGCGGTCGAAATTTCATCAACTAACTCTTTAGTTTGAGCTAATGAACTCCAATTTGATGGCTGATGCCGTTTTTCACCACCTGACACTCTATGTAAATCATTTAAACAATAACGACCGGCTACATCTCTACGAACCTGAAAACCATCAATAACAATTAATCCATTCATGCTATTTCTCTCCACGTTTTAATCGTGACCGTACATCACGTTTTTACTATGCTGACGAATGATTATTTCAAGCTCCCCGCCTTTAATAACGTCCATCCATTCAACATCCATTTTTTTAATCTGCTTATCATCCACCCATACACCAGCATGAGTAAGGGCATCAAAAGGTGCTTTTAAGAAATTATCAATATCTCTAGCCTGCTTAGTTGGTGGGTATAATTTCACCGAAACAAACACGTCACTCTCAATAGCCTTAGGTCTACGCTTTAATTGTTCATAGACTGCTGCAATCGCATTTGCTCTAAAGACTCGTCCTTTTGCACTGACTAAGGTTCCTCTTTTGGTATTTCTCCAATAAGTATTTACACTAGGTGGAAATGGCAGCGTGAGCATGAGTTCAGGCATAAGTCCCCCACAACCCAATAGCCAGCATGAGAACAAACCAAAAACCTATAAACAGCGCGTATTTAGTTAGCATTGTTCATCTCCCTTTTATTCCAAGCCTTCAAAGCACCGTCGAAATCATTAGCAATAGGTCCTCGTGCCCCACATTTTTGACAACGAGTAAATGTATTGAACATCACCTGCATGACTTCCAGTTTTTTAGAATTACAGAATGGGCAGTGAGCATTGTTCATGAGTGATTACCTCTTGCTGCTCTTACTAATGAGTCATACGGCTCAGTGGGTAATTTACCCATATATGCAAAATTAGAGGTGGCGTGTTTTACCCATATGATTGTTGGAATACCTCGTTTTTTAGCTTTCTGAGCATTTAGCTTTTCGAGGTAGACAGACTCTCCTGACTTACGCTCCTCTATCATTACGTTATGAACTTTTTTAGCCTCATTCGTCACTTGATAGTAAAGCGGGTACTTTTCACTAACTCTGGTTAATGCACCGAGACTATGAAGATGAGCAAGTGCACGAGAGGCACCACCTAAAGTGGTTTCTAAATCACGAGTAATAATGTCGCGATCTACGACTTCACCAACTTTGTATAACGCTAAGATTTGCTCTGTGATTTTCATGCAACACCTCTCGATACAAGCCACTTCGCTTGCTCAACAAATGTTTTACCGATTTGCTCTAACTCACTGCGTTGAATGTAATCAATGGCTTTACCATTCCACGTTTTATCAAACACCACGATAGCACCAGCAAAAAATGCCCCTGTTGGTACTTGGTTTTCATCTGCAGGAACAAACCATTGTGGAACATCAAAACCGACACGACCGCGAATAAAACAAATATGGTCCGCTTCTTCACACCACCATGTTTCGCTTGTGGCCACTTTCAACAAGAAAACATAGCGCCCACCTTTTTCACGCATAGCTAACGCATGATTCATGATGTGGCGAACACCAGTAACAGGTTGTTTTTCATGATATGAACTACGTGAGTACGGTGGATTAGCGAAAGCAGAACCACCAATTTCCTTGAGTTTTTCCGACCAGTCCTGAGTAAGCGCGTTATCCTCAACCGTGTAGAAATGAGGGCATTTGCTGTTTTGTGCATCAGTAAATAGATCTAGCGTGAACGGCCCATAGAGTGAATTGATACCCCAAAAAAGATTTTCAGGTGTTCGCCACTGATCGCCAATTTCTTTTAATTTATGGGCTGATTGGCTTTTCAATGTCTGTAATTTCAATGCGTAATCAATCATTGCTGAGCCTCCTGCGCAACTTGCTCTGTCGCCTGTTTCCAGATACCACGGAATGAAGCTAAACCAGCAACTTCATTCATACGACCAAGACCATTTTTCTTTGCTTGCTCAACAGCTAATGCTTGAATACGGCTCTCAGGTTTCCAGCCGGATGTGAACATTTTTCTAAAAGTTTCATCGCGCTCAACTGTATTAATTTCTACCGAAACTTCACCAGGCTTTAACCAGCGACCATTCACACATTCAGGTCGTCCAGCATCACGCCATTTAATCGCCTTATCTTGATATTCAATACAATTTTCAGGAATAAATAGCGTCTTAGGACGTAAGTAATCCTGCATCTTTGGGTCTTTCTGCCATTTAGCTGTGAGATAATCGGTGATTAACATTAGGTCTTCAGAAGTAAATCCTTCTGCTAATCGAGCCCTGATATGACCTGTTGTGGTTTTACCTTCACGATATTTGGAATTTGTCGCCTTATTGAAATAATCTAAAATTAATTTTTCAGGCTGGTTGTCGGGTTCAGTAGGAACCTGACAAGAAGAGTTAGTCTCTGTTGTACTCTCTGAAGTAATCTCTGTTGTATTCTCTGTAAGATCAGGCCATTTTGACCCGTTCAGAACAGCGCATTTTGAACTGTTTGAAGGTTTCAATTTGCGCTTATCGATAAGGTCATTTTGAACTGTTCGATTAGATGAATTATCACTGCTCGATTGGGTCATATTGACCTCATCGGTCAGCAGGTGATGACCGTAGTTAATCGCGTAATAATTAGTACGGTCATGGTTCGATTTATTGATTTGCTCAATGCGTAAAACGCCCTGCTTTTTTAAATTAGTAAAAGCACGTTTAATCGTTGATTCAGAGAAAAAAGGAAATTGATTCTTCCACTCTTCGACGGTGTTATAAATCCAGCGCGAGCCGTCATATTCAACACCTGAAGTAGTTTCAGTTAGCCAATATTGAATTTGCTGTAACAGCATCGCCTCATTTAAACCAAGACGTACCGCTAATTCAGGAATAACGACTAAAGGGCGACTTTTTAGTAATAATAAACTCATCTTGCCACCTCATTACTTAATACGTGTGTACTTCTCTTTAAATCGTTGCAAGGGTTCACATTGCGGATCGTCACAACCATCCAGCATAAAAATGACTCGCTATTTTTCTCTGTCATAACGAACAACATGAACAACAATACCTCGGTGATTTTTGTAGTAGCGATCAAGTTGGTTTGGGTTCTCATTGTTCATTGCCCGCCCTTAAACCATGTTTTGAATTGAAATCATCTACCAGCCAACGCATAAACTGGTAGTTGGTTTCTTGGTACCCGTCTGGTACTTTAATTTCATAGACAAAACGACCATTACGCATTGAAGCCCGCACTTGCGTGCGACATGCTAAATTTGGTAATCTACTCATGCTAATTTCTCTTCACACAATTGAAATTTGCAAACCGAAGCCAGAGGCCGTACACCTTTGGCTTCACCCTTTCTGGATATAACCATCTTTAATTTCTCTTTTGATGTAACGAAACAAACGCATTCATAAATGTGCGGATCTGTGAAATTAATCCATCCAACATCATTTTTATTTTTTGCTCTTCATCACCATCAATAACGCCATCAGCTAAACTTTCTTTCATGTACAGAGCTAAGCGCCCTTGCATTTCGTCAACATTGCTACGTAATGCGAATAGTTCTGTCTGATCTAAATCAGCAGGGCTAATCCTGTCCACGAGTAAGCGATTTGATTCACGAGCGACAAATTCAGCAAATAAAACGGTCTTAGAAATATCTTGCATCGCTAACAGCTCGTTTAAATCAAACGAACGGCACCCGTTTTTCTCATAAAGCTTGTTGTTGAATGATGTTAAAGACAGACCAAGCGCACCAGCCATTGCCTCACGTCCACCAGCTGTTGCCTCACACATTTCTTTCACTACCTGTTTTATTGATTGGTTACTCATAGATACCTCTCTTTATTAAAACCACAGCCATTGGCAAAAAGTCTTGCGTGGCATGATGTAAGGCTTTTCTGGATTATTTCTATAAAACCGTTTTGCCTTTAACTCATGGAGCTTCATCCAGCGCTTACGTTTTGCTAATATTCGTGGACTAATACATTCGCTAAACATTATCCCTAGTGGGATCATCACTAAGGACGCAAATAACATACCGATAAGGGATGATTTAATATGCTCGATGTCTTCTTGGGTCACTTGGTCTTGTTTCTCAAAACTAGCCTCAGCCTTATTACTTTCTTTTGGGCTATTTTTTCCTTTTTCTTGGGAACTTGGCTCGGTCACTCCCTCGCTCGGAGAAGAGACAAAAGAAAGGAATTCAACGCTATTGCAGATCCGTTGTTCTTGCTTCTTGATAAATTCCTCGACGACTGTAAAGACGGGAAAAGAGACATGCCTCGTATCACTCGTGATGACTTCAGAGCCTTGCGCCCTCACTTGACCACAAGACAATGCAACAACTATAACCATGCCGTAGACAGATTTTTTGATACTCTTAAAAGCAATGAGCTTTATGAGGATGATTGGATTTATCCTGTTATTAGGAACCCTGCAGAGATGATCCCCAATATCAATAACCTTATGGTTTTTATTAAACGCCGTTAATTTTATTGAGTGACTCATTCCTACCACCATTGATAAATTCTTGTAGTTAACTGTTTTAAATGGATTTGCTATTGTTTGTATAATTCAGGGTTATATTTAAGCTTCCCTTTGGTTAGCTTTTCAATTTCATAAGCCCGGCCTTTTGGAATGATATACCCCCAACCGCATACAGATGGGTGCTTAATACCAAGAGCTTTTGCTGTATTACATGTCCCACCAAAAAAACTGATTACATCTTCCTTTTTCATTTGTAATCCCATAATAATTAGTTGATGAATGTAATGTAGGATATCTTACATCATATTGTCAAGATTCTTACATTATTAAGTGGTAGGTTTTCCTACATGAAAGAGATGAATGAACGAATTAGACAAAGACGTCTTGAGCTAAAAATGACGCAACAGGATCTAGCAAAAAAAGCTGGAGTTAATCGAGTGACAGTTACCGGATGGGAAAAAGGAGATTATCAGCCAAACGGCGCTAACCTGCAGGCCCTTGCTAATGCTCTTGAGATAAACCCTACGTGGCTTGTTGATGGAAAAGAGGAATCGTCATCTAACGTTTCATTTTTTAAATTCAATAAATCAGGAGGAGAGTATCCTCTTATTAGTTGGGTTAGCGCTGGGAATTGGTGCGAAGCGATAGAGCCATACCATAGAGGTGCTGTTGATATCTGGTATGAAACAACAGTTCATTGCTCTGAGGAGTCCTTTTGGCTAGAAGTTAAAGGTGATTCAATGACATCGCCTTCAGGTTTAAGCATTCCTGAAGGAATGGTAATACTTGTTGATCCAGAAGTAGAGCCTGTAAGTGGTAAGCTGGTGGTCGCTAAGCTAGAATCTGAAAACGAAGCTACATTTAAACAATATATTATTGATGCAGGGAATCACTACCTAAAGCCATTAAATCCCCAATATAGAATGATCTCAATAAATGGCAACTGTCGAATTATTGGAGTTGTTGTTGACGCTAAAATAGCCCGCCTACCCTAGTATCTCCCACCCTCTTCTTGAGGGTTTTTATTCCTTCAACTTTAAATGTAAGTTTTCCTACAAAACAACTTGACATAATCATGTCGGATATCCTACATTAAATACATCAAATATGTGGGAGAAATTATGACAACCGAACCAGTAATCATAGCACCAGATAAATTCACTGATGGTGACGCTATAAAATGGATGAAAGATAAATTGCAATCTATTGATCATCTGTTTGAGCTACATGCTAAACGTGAAGAACTAGTGAATGATTTATCAAAATTGGATGCTGAAATAGCAGTGTACACAGAAAGAAGTGCGTTACAGATACAAAGTAAATGATTTTTATGTATGAAGAGAGCGTGTGAAGAGAAACAATGGCTGACTGAGTCTTTTACCATTAAAAGGGGTTGTGGTGATAATGTTCTGCTCAGTCAGCCATTTTTATAAAGTTAGTTTTATAACCAAAGAGCGTGGGCGTGAAAAAAAGTAACCTGCAGTCAGCTAGAAATCCGAATCCCAATCGGGCTGATGAAACCACAGGTGGTCCGCTCTTTTTGATTATGAATCTAACAATAAGTAAGGGTACTGGCATTCATCCATGACAGTCCATATCAGGTATCTACTGTAGCTAGTACCCTTTCTTATTGTGTGAAGTGAATAAACTGTGTGAGGAGAAATAGCGTGTCTCTTTTTAATCAAAAAGCAATGATTGTTTATAACCTAAACAGACCTATTGATGCAGAAGAATTAAATAGCTGCATCCAAAAATTAAAGTGGGTTGAATGCAAGCCAACAGATATGTCTACCATTGGTTTTGTTTCGCCTGCATTTAATGATGATTTGGTCTTTGAGGGGAAAGGTCATTTGTTATTGGCAATAAGAAAGGAAGAAAAAATCTTACCTCCTTATATCATCAAGAAAGAAACTCAGCATAAAGTAGAAAAGCTTGAGGGAGAGCAAGGTAGAAAGCTAAAGAAAACAGAAAAAGCTACAATTAAAGATGAAGTTATTTACTCTTTGTTGCCACGAGCATTTAGCAAGCATTCAACTGTTTACATCTGGATAAATACAATCGATCATCAAATAATTGTATTTACAGGAACGAGTAAAAATGCAGAGAGCAGTCTTGCTTTATTACGCAAAGCCATTGGCTCTCTCCCTGTTGTTCCATTAAGATTTGATTCAATTGAAATATTATTAACTAATTGGGTAAAAGATAATTCTATTCCAGCTCAATTGCAATTAAATGGTGAAGCTGAATTAATTGCCATCTTAGAAGAAGGTGGAATTGCTAAATTTAAAAAGCAAGATTTGATTTCAGATGAAATTTTAACTCATATTGATGCAGGTAAATTCGTTACAAGTTTATATTTAAATTTTAAAGATCGAATTGATTTTACTATTAACAGTGATTTTGTTTTTAAAAAAATAAAGTTTTCAGAGCAACTGATTGATACTAATGAAGATATTGATAGAAAAGATATATCATTAAGATTTCAAAGTGATTTTTATTTGGCGACAGAAGAACTATCTAATTTAATTAAATATTTATCAAATCAATTTAAAGCGCCATATTAATTTATTTAGCTAACACTGGGGAAATTTAATCTCGATTAATTCGAGAGGGATCTTTATTACTTAAATTATGTGGAGAGAATAATGTCTTATATTGCAACTGCAACGAATAAGCACTTCTATTACCTCGATGTACGGATCGAGGATATAGATATTCAAGACATTGCGACGGGTTTAGCTAATGAATGTCGCTTTAATGGACAGATTGATAATTTCTATTCTGTTGCTCAACACTCAGTATATGTCCGCTATTTAGTTGCACCTGAATATGCTTTAGAAGCCCTACTTCATGATGCCAGTGAAGCCTATGTCAAAGACCTGCCATCACCACTTAAAAAGCTATTGCCTGAATATAAATTAATTGAATTACGTGTAGAAAAGATTATCCGCAAAAAGTTTGGGCTACCTGAATCTAAATCTGATGCGGTTCATTTTGCTGACTTAATGATGTTAGCCACAGAAAAGCGTGATTTAGACATTGATGCAGGTAGTAACTGGTTAATGCTTGAAGGTATTCCAGCAAGTGATTTTGTTGTTAACCCACTAACACCACCACAAGCAAAAGCCCTCTTCTTACGTCGTTTCAATGAACTTTATAAGGGGACTGAAAATGGCTAACGGATCAGTAAACAAAGTAATTATTATCGGCAATTTAGGGCGCGATCCTGAAATTCGCTATCTTCCTTCTGGTGGTGCTATTGCTTATTTAGCTGTGGCCACATCAGAAAAATGGCGTGACAAACAAACAGGTGAAAATCGCGAAAAAACAGAATGGCATCGTGTCGTTCTGTTTGGAAAACTCGCTGATATCGCCAGTGGCTATTTGTGCAAAGGCTCGCAAGTTTATATCGAGGGCCAACTACAAACGCGCGAATGGGATGATAACGGCGTTAAACGATACACAACAGAAGTTGTTGTAAGGATTGGAGGCACAATGCAGATGTTAGGCGGTGCTAGTAAATCAGCAGGATCACAACCGGCACAACAACCGCAACAGTCAAAGCAACAAGCTCCACAATATCCTGAACCACCAATGGATTTCTCAGACGACATTCCGTTTTAACACCCTACCCATTTAACCAAAGGATATATTTGCAAGGATGCAAACAGGAGATAGATATGAGAAGGAAAAAGTATCAATGCCATGACTGCGGAGATGAAACAAAAATAATCCAATCTCATGATCAGACGTCAAATACATATGGTTTCATAATTCAATGCCTTAATTGTGGGTATGAGGCTGGTCTATTCGACACCATTGAAGATGCGGAGATGGTAATCAAGTGTAACTCGCAGGGATGCAATGAAGAGGAATGAATAATGGCAATAGTTCAGTTTTATATAGCAGGCGGTAAAGGCGAAGACCCGTCAGGAATTAGTGAAGATAACCTCTATGAATTACCAGATGATCATAATTTCAGTGCTGATGATGACCTCGATTCATGCATTGAAGCATGTGCAGAATATTATCACGCTGATTGTGACGGATGGGGAGATAGATGGCCCTTGTTATTCATGTTGTGGATTGATGACCAATATCTTGGCACGTTTGAAGTTGAGCGTGAGTTTGACCCAGTGTTTTCAGCAAATAAGGTGGAATGAATATGAAAGAACGCGGAATTATTTTTAATGCGGAAATGGTGCGCGCCATTTTAGATGGGCGTAAAACTCAAACTCGTCGCATCGTTAAAAATGTAATGCTTGATAATGGAATATGGCTAAAAAAACCGACCAAAACAAGAAGTGGCACAACTACACATGTCTTGGATGCTCCAAAACATAATTTGTGCCCCTTGGGTAAAATTGGTGATCGCCTTTATGTTCGTGAAGCATTTAAAGCTGGAGTATGCACTGAATCAACAATTGCATATAAAGCTACACATAAACCATCTAATTTAGAAGAAGGATGGTATGAAGAAATTAAGTGGACTCCATCTATTCACATGCCTCGCTGGGCTTCACGCATCAAGTTAGAGATCACCGATGTTCGTGTAGAGCGTTTAAAGGATGCTGGCGATACTGAGTTTAAAGCTGAAGGTTACCCTTTAGAACGTGAATTAACTGGTGGTAGTATGGATCCGTTTTGCTGGTTTCGTAACCTTTGGGATTCAGTGTCACCTACTAACTTTAAATATGCAGATAATCCGTGGGTGTGGGTGATTGAGTTTAAAAGGATTTAATGATGAAAATAAAAGGTCAATTAATTAGTAGTCAGCGTTATTTAAATGAGTATGTTGTTTTAGATAAAGTTAAAAGATTTAAAGTGTTTATTGTCGATATATTGCATGTAACTTTAAGAGGTAAGCAATATACATTATTAGTAAATGGGCATCATAATTTCGCAGCTGCAAAAAAGGTTAGGGATAAAACCGCAATACAGAACACCTAAAAAATTATTAAAAGCATTTAACTTCTGGTCTCAAAGTGAAAGAGAAACTTTTATTATAAATAACCTAACTGATAGCCATTTATATGATGTAAATACAGGTGAGGTTGTGCAGGAGTTAATGGAACCAGATTTTAATAATATGTCATTTCAACGAAATCTAACAAACGGATTAAAATTGTATCAGCAATAACCACCAGCATTAACTAATATCTATTTAAACTGTGTACGGACAGTGTGGAGAGAAAATATGAATACAGTATTTTTATTGTTAGCTGAATATGAAACGTCTCAAATTCCTCTATCTGTTGTTGCTGAGAAATTCCTTAGCATATCGCCTTCTTGGGCTGATAAAAAAGCTAACCTTGGCGAGTTACCATTTCCAACATACAGGGATAATCAAAAATCAGGAAGATTGGTGCATATTGTAGATTTAGCGGAATGGATAGATAAAAAAAGAGAAATAGCAAAACAAGAATTTGAACACCTTCAATGAGAAAAACAAGCTGGAAAATAGATATAATCCAGCTTGTTATCTTTTACTTATCAAAATATTCAAGCTCATCAGAGTTAGACGACTCAACCTCAGGCATCCAGCTTGTATCGCTCCATATTTCTTCTAGTGCATCGGTTATTTTGTCTTTTTTTTCATTTTTCTTTAGTCCATCAATGATTAACTTTGTTTGTGAGCCCCACAAAGCGCTAACCTCCAGCTCAGAATAAGAAGAGGAAAGTTTCTTTTCTACTTCTTTTTTCAGCACGTTAAACATATCTGGGTGGGTATTTTTTTGAATTGCTTTATCAAAAACTAGTTTTATATGAATCATGAACACCTCCAATCACTGTTTATTTATACAGTATAATTTAGAAGTGAAAAAGATCAACTTTTATTCAATTTATTGAATTTATCATGCAATGATTTGGGGTATAACTCTGTATATACCTGCCAGAGAATATTTAAGGATCTATGTCCTGTCACTTGAGCCACTTCTTCAATACTAAAGCCCGCTTCAAATAAACGACTCGCCCCTTCTCTTCTCAAGTCATGATATCTAAGATCTTCAATCCCTAATGCGTTTCTAGTGCGCTGAAAACCCACCGTAACTGATCTAGGATTATAAGGAAAAATTCTATCGCTTGTTTTTGGTTGACGATTCAGTATTGTCCATGCATCACCTAGTAATGGTACTGACATGTGGTTACCTGATTTTTTTCGCGGATCTTTTCTATCTCTAACAATTACTGATCTGTTTTTCTCATCAACGTCTGTCCATAGAATTTTGCACACTTCACCAATACGCATACAACTCAGAATAGAAAAATCTAAAATATCAACATAAGGGATAATGCACTCTCTATGCTCACTCCGTTTTTTCAACGCTTCTCTTAGTTGTTTTAATTCTTCTTTTTGTGGTCTCCGACTACGCCGTTGCGATTTACCAATCAACCCCATTTGAATTAGTAACGGGCGAGCTTCATACGCTGGATTGGCAGTATATTCTATGCCATAGATAGGTTTCGCTGATTTTAATACCGAGGTTAAATAACTAACATCATGGTTAATAGTTGATGGTGATGCGCCTGATGCGTGTCTATGCCTGCAGTGGTCAACAACATGTGAAACGGTAAGTTCTGTTAGCCCATATTTAGACAAATCAGAATCAAACAGCATTTCTAAAACATACCGTTTTGTTCTTCCTGCTTTCCCACCAAGATCTGGATCATTTAAATATTTAAACAGTAAATCTCTGACAGTTATTTTTGCTGCATCAGTTGGATCTGGTATACCGTTTTGCTCTAGCTCTAAAACACGTTTAGTTCCCCATGTTTTTGCATGAGCCTGTTTGGTGAACGTTCTGCTTTCATTATAAATTCTCTTTCCACCAGCTTTCACAGAAACAGAACATCTGTATCGAGCAGTGCCATCTGCTCTATCACGTTTTGATATGGTATAGTAAGCCATCTCTATATAAATCCTCTCTCACTCTCAGCGGGACACCAAATTTTGGTGTCCTCACTGGTGTCCTGATAAAGAGAAAATACACTAAAATGGGTTATAATGCACGAAAATACACCAACCGATAAAACATTAAAAAACAAGCAAACACAGGGCATTCAAGGCAATTACCCACTAAATAGATTCTCTGTTGCGCCGATGCTCGATTGGACTGATCGTCATTGCCGTTATTTCTTTCGTCAGTTAAGTCAAAATACACTGCTTTATACTGAAATGGTGACAACAGGTGCCATTATTCATGGTAAAGGTGACTATCTAAAATACAGTGAAGAAGAGCATCCCGTCTCTTTGCAGTTAGGTGGAAGCGACCCTCAAGCTTTAGCGCAATGTGCAAAACTAGCGCAAGAACGTGGTTATGATGAAATTAATTTAAATGTCGGTTGCCCTTCAGATCGCGTCCAAAATGGACGCTTTGGTGCTTGTTTAATGGGTGATGCACAACTTGTTTCAGATTGTGTGAAAGCGATGCGTGATGTCGTTGATATTCCCGTGACAGTAAAAACACGTATTGGTATCGACAACCAAGATAGCTATGAATTTCTATGTGATTTTATTGATACGGTTAGCCGTGATAATAATTGCGATACCTTTATTATTCATGCGCGTAAAGCATGGTTATCGGGTTTAAGCCCAAAAGAAAACCGTGAAGTTCCACCTTTAGATTATCCTCGTGTTTATCAATTAAAACGTGATTTCTCGCATCTCACGATGGCAATTAATGGGGGCATTAAGTCACTAGAAGAAGCGAAAGAACACTTAAAATATATGGATGGTGTTATGATTGGTCGTGAGGCTTATCAAAACCCGTCAATTTTAACACAGGTTGATCATGAGCTTTTTGATACTCAATTACCTATTACTGACGCCGTCGCTGCGGTAAGAGCTATGTATCCTTATATTGAAAAAGAGCTCTCACAAGGCACTTATTTAGGTCATGTTACACGCCATATGTTGGGGATTTTCCAAGGTATTCCTGGTGCTAGACAATGGCGACGTCATTTAAGTGAAAATGCCCATAAACAGGGTGCTGATTTATCTGTTTTAGAAAATGCACTTAAATTTGTCACTGAAAAATAATTAATAAAACCAGCCAATTAATGGCTGGTTTATTTTTATTAAAGTAATGAGAAGAAGCGATTATAATTTGCAATCAAATAAGCTATTTGAAATTCAAATGCTTCTTTTACTTCACGTTTACCTTCTTCTGAACCATCTTTCTTTTTAATATCAAAAAAGGCGTTTTGCATTAGTTGAACTGATACATCCATCGACTTTTGAAATGCAGATAAATTATTATTTTCACCCAATCGTTTAAATAATGCTTCTATCTTTTCATCAGCAACATCACGAATAAACTGTAATTCAACATTACTGACTTTATTATCCTCATAGATAAAATCTATAAAATCATTTAATTCATTTTTTTGCATAAACACTCCAGGATCTATTAATAACATTCGCGAAAAAGTAAATTAAAAGAGATAGCGTTAAAAATAAATCTAAAATAAAAATATGGTTTTTTTTTGACAATCGAATTAGACGTGATTTATATTTATTAATAATAAATATTAAAAACCTATTTAATTTATTTTAAATAGGTTTTAGTTTTTTAAAATTATAATTAAGGAATAAGTAAGCTTGATCCTTGAGATTGTCTACTTTCAAGATAACGATGTGCTTCTTTCACATCTGATAAAGCAAATTTCTGATTATCAGGCACACTTACATCAATTTTACCGCGACCAATTAACGCAAATAATGCTTCACTTGCCGTATCTAGCTCTTCACGCGTTGTGATATAACCCGAAATAGAGGGGCGTGTCACATACAAAGAACCTTTTTTATTGAGAATACCTAAATCAACACCTGTTACAGCACCTGATGCATTACCAAAACTCACCATTAAACCACGACGTTGTAAGCAGTCTAACGAATCTAACCAAGTTGCTTTACCCACAGAGTCATAAACAACAGGTACTTTCTGGTTATTAGTTAACGCTAAAACACGTTCCACAATCGATTCAGTCTGATAATTAATCATCTCCCATGCTCCTGCGGCTTTTGCTTTGGCCACTTTTTCATCACTGCCTGCTGTACCAATCATTTTTGCACCAATGGCTTTCGCCCATTGGCTTGCAATTAGACCAACACCACCTGCAGCAGCATGGAATAAGAAGGTTTCATCCGCTTGTAACTTATAGGTCTCATTGAAGAGATAATAAACCGTTAATCCTTTTAAAAAAGAAGCTGCAGCTTGTTCAAAAGAGATATTATCAGGCAGACGTGCCACTTTATTTTCTGGTACATTATGCGTATCGCTATAAGCCCCTAGCGGAGATTGCGCATACACAACTCTGTCCCCTTCTTTAAGTGAAGTCACTTTAGCGCCTGTTTTGATAATAATACCCGCAGCTTCAGTGCCTAATCCGCTTGGGAATTGGCTGACAGGATATAATCCGCTACGTACATAAGTATCAATATAGTTAATGCCAATTGCCTTATTGGCAACTTGAACGTCATGATCGCCAAGAGGAGCCGGTGTAAATGTTGCTAACTCAAGAACATCTGCATCGCCATGTGTTGCAAATTGAATACGTTTAGCCATGACTATCTCCTTTGTAGGATAAAAGGTTGAATAAGCGAGCGCAAAAAGACCTTTAGAGATAATGACAAAGGATAGCTATTTCTACAAGGCACAGATAATTGGGTTAGCGTATACTAATACGCTGACTGACACTTTTTCGATTTTATGCAGGATTTATGGCCAGAAACAAGACCACTGACAAGCTGATGTCTGATATTAAAGACCGACAAATGGAGGGATTAAAACTACCTCCCCATTCGCTGGAAGCAGAGCAGTCCGTGTTAGGCGGTCTGATGATAGATAATGAACGTTGGGATAATGTTTCTGAACGTGTCACCGCAGAAGACTTTTATAGCCGACCTCATCGTACTATTTTCTCGCAAATGCAACGTTTGTTGGAATTAGGCAAACCTATCGACCTTATTACGCTATCCGAGGCATTAGAACAAAATGCCGAGCTAGACAGTGTAGGAGGATTTGCTTACTTAGCTGAGCTTTCAAAAAATACACCAAGTGCAGCGAACATCAACGCTTACGCAGATATCGTCCGTGAACGTGCTGTCGTTCGCGATATGATAAAAGTTGCCAACGAAATTGCAGATGCGGGTTTTGATCCCCAAGGACGCACCAGTGAAGATCTTCTCGACTTTGCTGAATCAAGAGTGTTCCAAATTGCTGAAACAAGAGCCAATAAAGACGAAGGCCCTAAAGCAATAGATGCAATTTTAGAAGAGACGGTTGAAAAAATAGAACAGCTCTATCAAAAACCGCATGATGGTGTCACAGGGGTTTCAAGTGGTTATCAAGATCTTGATAAAAAAACCGCAGGGTTACAAAAGTCAGATTTAATTATTGTTGCAGCGCGTCCTTCTATGGGTAAAACCACATTTGCCATGAACTTATGTGAAAATGCGGCAATGACGGAAGAAAAACCCGTACTGATCTTCAGCTTAGAGATGCCCGGCAACCAAATCATGATGCGTATGTTGGCATCGTTATCTCGTGTCGATCAGACAAGAATTCGTACAGGTCAGCTTGATGATGAAGATTGGGCGCGTATTTCAAGCACCATGGGTATTTTGCTTGAAAAACGCAATATGTATATCGATGACTCATCGGGTTTAACACCAACAGAAGTTCGCTCTCGTGCTCGCCGAATTTATCGTGAACATGGTGGTTTAAGCCTGATCATGATTGACTACTTACAGCTAATGAGAGTACCTTCATTATCTGAAAATAGAACACTAGAAATTGCTGAAATTTCTCGTTCTTTAAAAGCATTAGCTAAAGAATTACAAGTTCCTGTGGTTGCTCTATCACAGTTAAACCGTAGTTTGGAACAACGTGCTGATAAACGTCCTGTGAACTCCGACTTACGTGAATCGGGCTCTATTGAGCAAGATGCTGACCTTATCATGTTTATTTATCGTGACGAGGTTTACCACGAAAGTAGCGATTTAAAAGGCGTTGCAGAAATCATCATCGGTAAACAACGTAACGGCCCAATTGGTACAGTAAGGCTTACCTTTAACGGCCAATGGTCACGCTTTGATAACTATGCTGGCCCTGCTTACGACGATGAATAATCACTCACCTTGACTCAATTAAAGGAAGTATTGGAATAATATGAAAGCGGCAACCGCAGTGATAGATCGCCGCGCTCTGCGTCACAATTTTCAGCATGTGAGAGACTATGCCCCACATAGCCACCTGATAGCTGTCGTGAAAGCAAACGCTTATGGTCATGGGTTATTAGAAACAGCATATACCTTAATGGATAATGCTGATTGTTTTGGTGTTGCACGTATTGGTGAAGCATTAACTTTACGAAGTGGGGGAATTGTAAAACCCATTCTTCTGTTAGAAGGCTTTTTTGATATCGTTGACCTCCCTATTTTAGTCGTTAACCACATTGAAACTGTTGTTCACAGCCAAGAACAATTAGAAGCATTAGAACAGGCAAACTTGGATGAACCGGTCAAAGTATGGATGAAAATTGATACAGGGATGCACCGTTTAGGCGTGCGACCTGAAGATGCACAAGCCTTCTATTTACGACTTTCCGCCTGCAAAAATGTACAACAACCGGTCAATATTGTGAGCCATTTTAGTCGCGCTGATGAACCTGATGTTCCTGAAGCAACACAAAAACAAATCTCACTATTTCAAGATTTTATTCAAGATAAAGCGGGTGATAAGTCTATCGCTGCTTCTGCGGGTATTTTATTTTGGCCTCAAGTCCATTATCAGTGGGTTCGCCCCGGCATTATTACTTATGGTATTTCTCCTACTGGTGATGAAAGAACGGGTAAAGACTTTGGCTTAACCCCTGCAATGACACTGAAAACAAGCCTGATTGCCGTTCGTAAACACAAAGCGGGTGAACCTGTTGGTTATGGTGGTACATGGGTCAGTGAAAAAGACACTTATCTTGGGGTGATCGCGATTGGTTATGGCGATGGTTATCCTCGCAGTGCACCTTCAGGTACTCCAGTGTGGATCAATGGCCGAAAAGTCCCTATTGTTGGCCGAGTTTCTATGGATATGATCAGCGTCGATTTGGGAACTGAACTCATTGATCATGTTGGTGATGAAGCTATTTTATGGGGAGATGTGTTGCCCGTAGAAGAAATTGCCAAATATAGTGGTATTAGCGCCTATGAGTTGATTACGAAATTAACTTCACGCGTCATCATGGAATACCTAGACGAACAATAATACACACGATATTGTATCCCTATGACACACTAAAAGTGATTGGAGAAGAAGCCGTGTTTCAACAGGTTGAAGCGTTTCCGGGAGATCCGATTCTCTCATTAATGGATGTTTATAACAAAGACCCTCGTCAGGATAAAATTAATTTAAGCATCGGTCTTTATTATGACGAGGAAGGCAAGACGCCTATTTTAGGAACAGTTTCAGTTGCGCGTCAGCAACTTAATGCCATGACACCTACCGCAACACTTTATTTACCAATGGAAGGGCTAGCGCCTTATCGCAGCGAAGTTCAAGCTCTTCTTTTCGGTGCAGATAATCCACTCATAGCAGAAAAGAAAATTGCCACAATCCAAACATTAGGGGGATCAGGCGCACTAAAAGTGGGTGCTGATTTTCTTCATCGCTATTTTCCAGGATCAGAAGTGTGGATAAGTGATCCCACTTGGGATAACCATGCCTCTATTTTTGCGGGTTCGGGTTTCAACGTGAATTACTACCCTTACTTTGATCCTGAAACCAAAGGTGTAAAATTTGAAGCACTGTTAGATTGCTTTAAAAAGCTACCTGAAAAAAGTATCGTATTAATGCACCCCTGTTGCCACAACCCAACAGGCTCTGATCTAACTAAAGATCAATGGGATCAAGTCACTGAAGTATTAAAAGCTCGTCAAGCAATTCCATTCTTAGATATTGCTTATCAAGGCTTCGCGGAAAATTTAGATGAAGATGCTTACGCTATTCGTACGATGGCACAGGCAGGATTACCGATACTGATCAGTAACTCTTTTTCAAAAATATTTGGGATCTACGGTGAACGTGCTGGCGGCTTATCAATTGTTTGTGATAATGCCACTGAATGTGAACATGTATTAGGTCAGTTAAAAGCGGGTGTACGTCGTATCTATTCAAGCCCTGCAAACTATGGTGCACAAATTGTCAATAGAGTGCTCTCTGACCAAGTGTTAACTGCACAATGGCAAAAAGAAGTCGCGCATATGCGTGATCGTATTAAAGAGATGCGCGTTACTTTAGTCGAAGCTTTAAAAGTTGCACTGCCTGAAAAGAACTTTGATCATCTATTAACTCAACGCGGTATGTTTAGTTATACCGGCTTTACACAGGCACAAGTTGATAGATTACGTGACGAATTTGGTATTTATCTTATTGGTACTGGCCGTGTTTGTATGGCGGGTGTTAATACAGGTAATGTTCAGCGTATTGCTCAAGCTTTTGCAGCTGTCAGTATTTAAGCCAATCAACACGATGTCATCATAAAAAATACCTGCCTATTTTCATAAGCAGGTATTTTTCTACTATACCACAACATCACTGTCGCTTTCGGTTTTTACCTTTTATATATTGACAGCTTGCTTCTTTTCCCCAGCATTATGACGCGCTTTTTCTTCCATAATCTCAATAATTTGAATATCTGTATGTTGCATTGCACAACTGGCTAATGCACAGAGATTCGCTATTGAACTGTCGACATCGTCACTAACAATACCATCAGTACCCGCAACACTTTGATTTTGCATCGCCATCAGTACAGCTTTATAGGCACTCGCTGCGCTACTTGATACTTTCATTGCACAGCTATTCGATGCGCCATCACAGATAATGCCACTGATATCACCAATCATACTGTTGATAGACATACTGACAGTCGTAAAATCTTTTGTGAGTAACCATGCCATTCCTGCAGCTGCTCCCATTGACGCAGTTGTTGCCGCACAAAGAGCAGAAAGTGGTGGAAAATGGCTATGAACATAAATTGCCATTAAATGAGATAAAACTAATGCACGCAGTAAGGTTTCATCATCAGCTTTCATAAATTCAGCAACAACCATTACAGGTAATGTTGCGGCAATGCCCTGATTACCTGAGCCTGAATTACTCATGGCAGGTAATACTGCCCCTCCCATGCGAGCATCAGATGCTGCTGATGCTCTGATCATGATCTCATTAAGCAAGTCTTTACCTAACAAACCTTTCTCTTGTTGCAGAATTAAGGTACGACCGATCGCTAATCCATAAGTGTTTTGCAGCCCCTCCGCTGATAAAGCACCATTTAAACGCGCGGCATCGAGCATAAACTCAATTTCACTCACTGGCACATTAAGTGCGAAGTCATAAATATCTTCAGCACAAACATCAGCAAAAGGTTTTTCATCAGTACATTCACCATTATGAGTAAGCGCTGATTTATCTTCCTCAAAAACAACGTTACCGTTACATTCACAGCGCACAACATGTGTATGCTCTCTTGCAATACTGACAATGGCATAACCAGATTGGCTATACACTTTTGCTTCAGAGTAAAGCACATCTTCACAAGGTGCTTTTACACCAACAGTCACTTTACCTTGAGCAACCAGTGTCTTCGCCTGAGCAACTGCATCAGAGGATGCTTTTAACAAAACCTCCAGTCCAGCATCAGGATCTCCTCCTGTTGCGCCTAATGCGGCTGCAATAGGTAGCCCAGCCATTCCCGTTCCCGGCACCGTTACGCCCATTCCGTTTTTCATCAAATTTGGCGAAACCCAAGCTTCAATACGAACCACCGGCTCGCTTAAAAGCGCCGTTGCTTTCGCCGCTGCCAATGCTAATGAAATGGGTTCAGTACAGCCTACCGCAGGTTTAACACCTTCACGTAACTGACGAACAAACTGTGACCATAAATGAGAATTATTGTTCTGGCTCATAATCTAACACCTTGGATTAATATCGTTTTTAATAACAGCTAACTCGAACCGCAGTTGACGACTATGAGAATGCCAAGAACGGAGAAACACAAAGTAGCAGACCCGTAAAGATAATCAGGTAGAGTGACGCGCCTTTGTATTTGTGTAACATCGGTACTTTGTACACTAAGTATGCAGGAATAAGACAACCCACCATACCGAAGATTGGGCTACAAATTGAAGTGAAGCTGAGTACTGGCGCATTCAGGATGATGGCACCCCACGCTAAAAGTACTGCAAAAATCATGATGCCGTTTTGTACCCATTTTTGGTTGATTTTCTCTGCTGGAATATAACGTTGCAGAATATTCATGACGATCCCTTGTGTCGCTTCACGGAAGCCTAAGTAAACACCAAAGAATGCGGTCATTACGGCGAAGATATTCAGCATAACGCTGACAATCGTGACCCAACCACCCGGGAAGAATTTCGCAGCAATCGCTAGTGCTGAGATATTTTGTTCATACGCTTTAACGGCTTCATCATGACCCATTGCTAATGTAAATGAGATTGCATAGAAGAAAACCGTACAGAACAACACACCGAACGCGATATTCATTGCACGTAGTGCTTTATGACGAGCAACTTCACGGTTTTTATTACGACCACGGTAAGAGATAACCATTGGACTTAATGTTTGGATAAACAGAATTGAAGTCAATGTAAAAGGTAATGTAATGATTGCTTCTTTAATTAAACGTCCAGCAGGTGGTAAGGCGCCAACATTATACAGATGCCACATACCAATCATTGAAAGACCTAATGCCGCAACAACCAGTAATTTTGTCATTACCATAAAGCTTGATAGCTTAAACAGTAATTGTTCACCACGAGAAGAAATAGCCACTAACGCACAGATTAAAATCAGACCATAAAATGGATTTTCTGATAATAAACTGTCAGTTACACCAAAAGTTTGTAGATAAGAAGCACTGTCATTCGTGATAGCGGTGGAATAGACAAACATCCAAATCACTAACATCACAAAATAGAGAGCACCTAATAAAATACCCCAGTTTTTACCGAGATAGCCGGTGATAACGCTTGGGTAGTCTTTACATTCAGGAGATTCAGCCAACGTATTAATAAATAAACGTTGGAAAAGGTACATTGCGGGGTAACCAATCACGGAGGAAAGTAAGAAAACCCACAATCCCATCAGACCTACCTGTACAGGTAAAAACACGATACCTGCACCGATAGCCATACCGATACTCATGATAACCCAGCCCACATCATTGCCGTCGAATTTAATTGCTGCACGCCATTGTTCTTCTGTCATACCTGCTCGGCGAGCGCCAGCACTAGTTGCGGGATAGCTTGTTGTCTCTGTTTTTGAGGAAGCCGTTTCCATATTAGTACTCACTTTTTATATTGTAATTGTTAATAGCAAAACGAATTTTGGGGGTAAAAAGAACTATCTAACTTCGCGATGACCTAATAGACTTACTTTTTGCAGGTATTTTTATTATGGGATAAATGATAGGAAATATTGCGGAGAAAAAAGTTGTTATAAATCGTGATAGCTGAAAATGTTTTGGAAAATAATTCTCTCACAAGGAGAAAAGTAGGATAATCTCTTCAAAGGGAACAGTAAATAATAACCTTCCCCCTGCTGTAACCTTTGAAAATACATAACGCACTGATTAATATAATAAAATAGATATTGTTATACAATAATAGTCAAGTATAACAATTGAAACAAATCACCAAATAAACTGTGCTGTCCATCACGATATACTATGATAATCCTTTCTATTTAGCTTTGTTATCTCGTATTTAGTTAAAATACCGTTACAAAACAGCATAATTAACCCTTTAATCTACTTTTTATAAAAATAGGCGACTAATAAGATAAAAATAGATATGGGAGTGTATCGCCAAAAGAGAATTCTTTTTTGATAGAATTAAATTCTATCATACTCGATGGATTTACTTTTCTTGAAGAAAGGTGCGCTACAAACAGTAAACATTTATTGTCCGTAGCGCTTAGATCATAAGGGAATAAGTAGCGTGCTCTTAATAGCCACGCTCTAAGATTGGTTTTAAAAATCTTGCAGTATGTGATCCTTCAAACTCTGCAACTTGCTCTGGTGTGCCAGAGACTAAAATTTGTCCACCACCACTTCCGCCTTCAGGACCAAGATCCACTATCCAGTCTGCTGTTTTGATCACATCAAGATTATGCTCAATAACAACGATGGTGTTACCCTGATCGCGTAACTGATGAAGCACTTCAAGCAACAACTCAATATCAGCAAAATGAAGCCCTGTTGTCGGCTCATCAAGAATATAGAGAGTCTGTCCCGTCCCCCGTTTTGATAACTCTTTTGCTAACTTAACTCGCTGTGCTTCACCGCCCGATAACGTGGTCGCTGATTGCCCTAAGCGAATATAAGAAAGGCCAACATCAATCAATGTTTGTAGTTTACGAGCCAATGCAGGGACTGCATCAAAAAACGCTCTCGCCTCTTCAATGGTCATCTCTAACGCTTCGTGAATATTTTTTCCTTTGTATTTAACTTCAAGAGTTTCACGGTTATAACGCTGACCTTTACATTGATCACAGGGGACATACACATCAGGTAAGAAATGCATTTCAACTTTTAAAACGCCATCACCTTGGCAAGCCTCACAACGCCCCCCTTTTACGTTGAAACTGAACCGACCCGGTGTATAACCACGAGTACGAGACTCAGGAACCCCCGCAAAGAGCTCACGAATAGGAGTAAAGACACCGGTATAAGTTGCAGGGTTTGAACGAGGAGTACGGCCAATTGGGCTTTGGTTAATATCAATAACTTTATCGAAATATTCTAACCCTTCAACATCTAAATAAGGTGCAGGAACACTATTTGTAGCCCCATTTAATTGACGTTGTGCAATAGGGAATAACGTATCGTTGATCAGCGTTGATTTACCTGATCCTGAAACACCCGTAATACAGGTAAATAAACCTACGGGTAATTTTAGATTTACATTTTTTAAGTTATTGCCTTTCGCGCCCAGAATGGTCAGCATTTTTTCGCGATCAACAGGCACTCGTTGTTCTGGAATTGCGATACGACGTTCACCACTTAAGAATTTCCCCGTTAATGAATTCGGGTTATTAATAATATCATCAAGTGTCCCTTGAGCGACAATTTCACCACCATGAACACCCGCACCAGGACCAATATCAATAATATGATCAGCAGCACGGATGGCGTCTTCATCATGCTCAACAACGATCACCGTGTTACCCAAATTACGTAAGTGGATCAACGTTTCAAGTAGGCGATCGTTATCTCGTTGATGTAACCCAATTGAAGGTTCATCCAATACATACATAACGCCAACTAATCCCGCTCCAATCTGACTCGCTAAACGAATACGTTGTGCTTCACCACCAGATAACGTTTCTGCTGAGCGAGAAAGTGTGAGGTAATTTAATCCCACATTGACCAAGAATTTTAATCGGTCACCAATCTCTTTTAAGACTTTTTCTGCAATCTTTGCACGCTGACCGCTCAATTTTAGATTTTGGAAAAAGGTCATTGCATGACCAATACTGTAATCTGCTATTTCAGGTAATGTCGTATTTTCAACATACACATGACGCGCTTCTCGGCGTAACCTTGTACCACCACAAGAAGCGCAAGGGCGGTTACTAATATATTTAGAAAGCTCTTCGCGTACCGCACTAGATTCAGTCTCGCGGTAACGGCGTTCCATATTATTTAATACACCTTCAAAAGGATGATGACGAACAACAACATCACCACGATCGTTTGTATATTTAAATTCAATATTCTCTTTGCCAGACCCCGTTAAAATGACTTTTTGAATATTATCTGGTAACGAATCAAAAGGGGCTTCAACATCAAAATGATAGTGTTCACCCAATGAGCGAAGCATTTGGAAATAGTAGAAGTTACGGCGATCCCATCCTTTAATTGCACCACCAGCAAGTGAGATTTCTCTATTTTGGATCACTAACTCAGGATCAAAAAATTGCTGAACACCTAAACCATCACAAGTTGGACAAGCGCCAGCAGGGTTATTAAAGGAGAATAAACGCGGTTCTAGCTCGCTCATACTATAACCACAAACTGGGCAAGCAAAATTTGCAGAGAAAACAATATCATCTGCATTACTATCATCCATATCAGAGATAACGGCAGTACCACCAGAAAGCTCTAATGCGGTTTCAAAAGATTCTGCTAAACGTTGAGCTAGATCGTCACGAACTTTAAAGCGGTCAATCACGACTTCAATAGTGTGTTTTTTCTGTAATTCTAATGTCGGCGGATCAGAGAGATCGCACACTTCACCGTCAATACGTGCACGAATATAACCTTGGGCAGCAAGATTATTCAGTAGCTTGATATGCTCGCCTTTACGCTCTTTCACCACAGGCGCTAACAACATTAAACGTTGGCCTTCTGGTCGCTCTAGTACATTATCAACCATTTGGCTAACTGTTTGAGCAGCCAATGGAATATCGTGATCAGGACAACGAGGCTCACCAACACGCGCAAATAAGAGGCGCAGATAGTCGTGGATCTCTGTAATCGTTCCCACTGTCGAACGCGGATTATGTGACGTCGATTTCTGCTCAATTGAAATAGCGGGAGATAAACCTTCAATATGATCAACATCAGGCTTTTCCATCAATGAAAGAAACTGACGAGCATAGGCAGAAAGTGATTCAACATAACGTCGTTGCCCTTCTGCATAAAGCGTATCAAAAGCTAATGAGGATTTACCTGAGCCAGAAAGTCCCGTAATAACAATAAGTTTATCGCGAGGAATGACCAAATTGATATTTTTTAGATTATGGGTGCGAGCGCCCCGTACTTCGATTTTATCCATGAACATATCCCGGATTGAGAGAGTCGCCGAAAAAGAAATAATCGGATAATTATGACACAAAGTTAACTGAATGGATATACAGTATATATAGTGAAATTGAATGATGATGTAAACCTGTCATTTTGAGACAAAAAAATGTCGACAATGTTCACAAATGAGAAATTCATTACTCGTCATATTCAAATTTTAGCGTACGTGATAAACTTATTCGCTTATGATTTCAAAAAATTTACTTTCGCAGGAGTACCTCACATGGCGAGCAGAGGCGTAAACAAAGTTATTCTTATCGGTAATTTAGGGCAGGATCCAGAAATCCGTTATATGCCAAGTGGCGGTGCAGTTGCTAACCTAACACTGGCAACTTCAGAAAGCTGGCGCGATAAACAAACCGGTGAAATGAAAGAAAAAACCGAGTGGCACCGTGTGGTAATTTTCGGCAAGTTAGCGGAAATTGCAGGCGAATATCTGCGTAAAGGTTCACAAGTGTATATCGAAGGTCAATTACAAACACGTAAATGGCAAGACCAAAGCGGTCAAGACAGATATAGCACTGAAGTTGTTGTTAACATTGGCGGCACAATGCAGATGTTAGGTGGCCGTGGTGGTCAAGATAGCGCGCCTTCACAAGGTGGTCAAGGCGGTTGGGGGCAACCACAACAGCCACAAGCATCACAACAATTTAGCGGTGGTGCACCATCTCGTCCAGCACAACAACCTGCAGCAGCACCCGCACCAAGTAATGAACCACCAATGGATTTTGATGACGATATTCCGTTCTAAGATAGCTTATCTTAAGAATATCAAAAAATTAACCCAGCTTAGGCTGGGTTTTTGTTGCTCATCATCATTACATACCACCATTAACATCCTCCCCGCCCTCAATGAACTGAAGAACGGGGTTTTACGGCGCATCGGATAAAGCTATTTTCTCTATGTAAACCCACTTATTTTACATAGGAAAAACTAACAACAGATCTTTTTAAAAAGAGCATAATTCCACAGTTATTTTTATAAAACCCCACTTTACACAAAGGTTTACTCTTGAAAAATATGATAAGATCTGTGTTATTAACAACGTCTGAGAGCATCTTATCCCCATGAATGAAGAGAAATTGCTCGCTCAGGCAGAAAAGATCTGCCAGAAACGAGGTGTTCGCCTGACTTCACAACGTCTGGCAGTATTACGTCTGATAATGCAGCAACCATCTGCTATCAGCGCATACGACTTATTGGATTTATTACGCCAAGTTGAGCCACAAGCAAAACCCCCCACGGTCTATCGCGGGTTAGAGTTTTTACTTGAGCAAGGATTTATCCATAAAATAGAATCCACCAACAGTTATGTACTTTGTCATCATTTTGATGATGTCGAACATACGTCAGTCATGCTAATTTGTGACCGCTGTTTATCTGTCACTGAAAAAAATAGCCATAAAATCGAAGATGCGATTTCATCGCTGGCAAAAGAGAGTGGATTTCATTTACGACATAGCGTCATCGAAATTCATGGATTGTGTTCACAGTGCCACGAAGCACAAGAGTGTACCCATCCTGAAGGTTGTCATCATGACCATAGTATGGATGATAATCTTAAGCAGAAAAAAACCGGTGACTATAAGCCTCGCTGAGCCTATAAAATACAGAAAGCCAGCTAAATGCTGGCTAATACGTGTTCTACTTTTGCATTCTCATTAGCTAAAATATCCTTATCTTCATCTTGTTCACCAACAACGACAAAAAGTTCAGAGAAAGGTAACTTTTCATTTTCAGCAACATAACGTAGAAACAATCTTATCGCATCTGAAGGAGATAAGTTCATTTTTCAACATGTTGATAAGCTTCTTTTTTTAGCTCATCGTCTACTCTAGCTTCTATTGTTGTCATAAACACCTCTGTAATTAAAACTTATCATATTGTAATGACATTTGTCGTGCAGTGGTGTTTTTTTATACAAATTAAAATAATAAAAAATGCAGATGATTTTGTGTTTTTACAGATCATCTGCATCTTGTAAAAATAAGTTGTATTGACTTACTTTGGTACAAATTATAGCCATTCGCCGTTACGAATAACGCCAACGGCTAAACCTTCTACAGTAAAGTTTTGTTCGCGTAAGTCGACGATAATAGGTGAAAACTCTGGGTTTTCTGCATGAAGTTCAATTTTATTACCGCTTTTCTTAAAGCGTTTTACTGTCACTTCATCTTCAATGCGAGCCACAATAACTTGCCCGTTGTGAACATCTTGCGTTTTATGCACGGCAAGTAAATCACCATCCATAATACCGATATCTTTCATTGACATACCATTAACGCGCAATAAAAAATCGGCACTTGGTTTAAATAGCATTGGGTCAACTTGATAATGGCTTTCAATATGCTCTTGCGCTAAAAGCGGTTCACCCGCAGCAACTCGCCCAATTAATGGCAACCCTTCTGGCTCTTCTTCCATTAGCAAACGGATACCTCTGGATGCACCAGAGACAATTTCTATCACGCCTTTACGAGCAAGAGCTTTTAAGTGCTCTTCTGCCGCATTTGGTGAGCGAAACCCAAGTTGGGAAGCTATTTCAGCCCGTGTTGGTGGCATACCCGTTTGCGAAATGTGATCACGAACCAAATCGTAAACCTGCTGCTGCCTTGCAGTTAATGCTTTCATTCCGCCCCCTGTTTGTTTATACAGTCAAACTGTGAGTATATACAGGTATATGATGATTTGAAACCTTAAATGAATATAAAACACGCATCTTTGGATTATTTTTCGACAAAAATCGATTTTTTTAACTTTATGCGAAGAAATGCCCCCAAAGAATGGTTACCCAAGTAAATAATCCCAATATAATAGCAATCAACACGGCAGCAGAACCCATATCTTTTGCACGTCCGGATAATTCGTGGTATTCAGATCCAATTCGATCGACAACGGCTTCTATTGCACTATTTACCAGTTCCAAGATCACAACCAATACAACGGAACCAATGAGTAAAATGCGCTCTAGACCACTGACATCGATGAAAAATGAAAGGATAATTGCAACCAAGGTCACAATCGCTTCTTGTCTAAAAGCGGCTTCATTAATCCAAGCGGCACGAATGCCTTTATATGAATAGCCACCAGCTTTGATGATTCGGGTAAGACCTTTATTTTGATTAGCCATAATAAACTCTATCGAAAACAAACGATTATTTTGCCACTTTTCTCTATTAATATTGTCACAGCACCACAGATCTACGAAAGACTTTCTGTTATGCTTTCGAAGTATTGCTAATAAGAGGCTACAACTATTTATGTCAGCTTGGCGTAAACTATATTATAACACATTGAATTTACCACTAAAATTACTGGTAAAAAGTAAACGAGTTCCGACTGATCCTATCACTGAATTAGGGTTAGATACGTCGCGATCTTTCCTTTATGTTCTGCCTTATCATTCAAAGGCTGACTTACTGACATTAAGACAGCAGTGTCTCTCTTTAGGATTGCCTGATCCGCTGCAACCTATTGAGATCGGAGGAACTAAACTTCCTGCGTATGTCTTTATTGATGACGGCCCAAGAGTATTCCGTTACTACTCCCCCGATCCTCGTAAAGATTCCGTGAAGACGTTCCATGCTTATCTTGATGCACATCGTAATAACCCACATCTTGATATTGAGATGTTGCCGGTTTCAGTGATGTTTGGACGCTCTCCAGGTCGTGAAGGTCATAATGGCGTTCCCCATTTACGCGTGCTTAATGGTATCCAGAAATTTATTGCTATCCTCTGGTTAGGTCGTGATAGTTTTGTTCGTTTTTCGCCCACAGTATCAATGCGTGAAATGGCGAACGAACACGGTACTGACACCAGTATAGCTCGAAAACTTGCCCGTGTTGCTCGTATCCACTTCTCACGCCAACGTTTAGCGGCTGTTGGCCCTAAATTGCCAGCACGCCAAGATCTCTTCAATAAATTGCTTTCTTCAAAAGCCATTGAAAAAGCGATTGAAGATGAATCAAAAGCGAAGAAAATCTCACTTGATAAAGCGCGTAAAAATGCCACAGATATCATGGAAGAAATTGCTGCTAATTTCTCATATGAAGCGGTGCGTATTAGTGATCGCGTATTAAGTTGGACATGGAATAAGCTCTACCAAGGTATCAACGTTTATAATGCCGAACGAGTACGTAAACTCGCGCAAGATGGGCATGAAATCGTTTATGTTCCTTGTCACCGTAGCCACATGGACTATTTACTACTTTCCTATGTGCTTTATCATCAAGGTTTAGTACCACCACATATCGCAGCAGGTATTAACCTCAATTTCTGGCCAGCAGGTCCTATTTTCCGCCGTTTAGGGGCTTTCTTTATCCGAAGAACCTTTAAAGGCAATAAGCTTTACTCCACTATTTTCCGCGAATATTTAGGTGAGTTATTTACACGTGGCTACTCCATTGAATATTTCGTTGAAGGTGGACGCTCTCGTACAGGTCGATTGTTAGATCCTAAAACAGGAACACTTTCAATGACAGTACAAGCCATGTTACGCGGTGAAACACGCCCTATCTCTGTTGTTCCAATTTACATTGGGTACGAACACGTTATGGAAGTGGCAACCTATGCCAAAGAGTTACGTGGCGCAACAAAAGAGAAAGAAGGCTTTATGCAGATGGTCAGAGGGTTACGTAAATTACGTAACCTGGGTCAAGGTTATGTGAACTTTGGTGAGCCGATTTCTGTTGTACAATATTTAAATCAGGCTGTACCACAATGGCGTGATGATATTGATCCCATTGAGCCACAACGCCCAAGTTGGTTAAATCCAACCGTAAGTACACTGGCTGATAACATTATGGTTCACATCAATAATGCAGCATCTATTAATGCGATCAACCTTGTCTCAACAGCCTTGTTAGCATCACGTCAGCGCGCACTAACAAGAGAGCAACTGTTAGAACAAGTTGATTGTTATCTGCAATTATTACGCAATGTGCCTTATTCGACAGAGATGATCGTGCCAGATAAAAATGCTAAAACTTTATTAGAGCACGCCCTACAATCAGATAAATTCCAAGTCGAAAAAGACAGTCTGGGTGATATTGTGGTACTTCCTCGTGAAAGTGCGGTATTAATGACTTATTACCGTAATAACACAATTCACTTAATGGTCACCCCGTCATTAATTGCAAGTATCGTCTTACATCATGAAAAAATTCATCGTGATGATTTAATGAAACAAGTTGAGCTAATCTTTCCTCTTATTAAGGCAGAACTATTTATTCGTTATGAGAAAGAAGAACTCCCTGAAGTCATTAATACTTTGATTGCAGAATTGTGCCGTCAGCGCCTTATTTGTTGTGATAGTGATGGCTTACTACGTATCAACCCAGCGCGTATCCGCCCATTACAGCTTTTAGCTGCCAGCGTCAGAGAAACACTACAACGCTATGGCATTACACTCTCTTTACTCAATTTTGCGCCTGAAATTAGCCGTGTACTATTGGAAAAAGAGAGCCGTATCTTGGCACAACGTCTTTCCGTCTTGCATGGTATCAACGCACCTGAATTCTTTGATAAAGCGGTATTCTCTACCTTAGTTTCAACACTACGTGAAGAAGGGTATCTCAATGATAATGACGATATCCTAAAAGCAGATGCATCAACCCTTTACCAAGTGATTGCAAAATTAATGTCTCCAGAAATTCGCTTAACCATTGAAAGCGTGGGGATCACTGAAGATAACAATTCAGTCCCCCCTGTTAACGAAAAGAGTGAGCCTAACGCTGACGAATAATCAGTAAATATCGCCATGACCGAAATAGAAAAGGGATAAGCTCATTGCTTATCCCTTTTTATTTCTACTTAATAATAGAGAATACTTTAGCGCTTACTTACCTTAAAAATAACTAAATAAAATACCTGCAAATAAAACAAATCCAACATAGTTATTATTCATAAAAGCTTGAAAACACGGAGCTCTTTCCCGCTCTGCAATAAGCTTCTGTTGATAAATAAACAGAGCGGTTACTAACAATATTGACCAGTAGTAGATACCTTTCAGATTCAGTAAAATACCGATACCCACTAATAATGCCAACATCACCAGTTGTAAAATACCAATAATAATTTTGTCATAACGACCGAATAAAATGGCGGTAGATTTAACCCCTATTTTTATATCATCATTACGATCAACCATTGCATATTGCGTATCGTAAACAACAGACCAGACAATATTGACAAGAAATAATAGCCAGCACACTAATGGCAAACTTTCAGAGACAGCTGCAAATCCCATCGGGATTGACCAACCAAAAGCCATACCTAAAATAAGCTGAGGTAAATTACTAAACCGTTTAACGAAGGGATAAAACCATGCGAGTGCAAGCCCTGCGACAGAGAGCCAAATAGTCATGGTATTCAGTGTTAGGACTAATGCAAAAGACAAGAGTACCAACACGAGAAATAAAATTTTACTCTCTTTTTCTGTCACCGCCCCACTAGGTAATGGTCGATTTTTAGTTCGTTCAACACTGCCATCAATTTTCCGGTCAGCAAAGTCGTTTATTACACACCCAGCGGCACGCATAGAGAACACGCCAATAGTAAAGACAATCAGAATATGCCAATCAGGAAAGCCTTTAGCAGCAATCCATAAAGCCCAATAAGTTGGCCAAAGTAATAATAGCGCTCCGATAGGTTTATCTATACGCATTAAACGGCTATATGCTTGCCATTTACTTTGCGTCATACTTCCCTCCAATTTTAGCTCCCCCTAATTACTTCTCATACACAGGTGATGCAGGCAGAAACATCTCGGTTAATAATAAAGGTTTATCTGAAAGCTGGAAACGAGAACGACGTAGCCAATTCCCATTTTGTTGCCCGATATGAATAAAATCGCGACGTAAGGTTGTTTCCTGAAACAGATAACGCCCAAGAGGAACGGTTCTTAGATTGACCAGTTTTCTATCTTCACCTGTCAATGTCTCTTCTGGTACTAACGTCCGCCCTAATAACCAAGGAATATCGTCACCACACAATACCACTTCTCTTAACCAATAACGCTGACTTTTAGGTAAACACGCACTTTCATCAGCGGGTTCAATAATGTCAATAAATCCTTCTTGATAAGGCATTACGGTAACTTTTTGGCAATGTTGTTCAAATCGCCGTGTCATTGAACCTAATTCCATTAACCAACTTAATGTACTTTCCTGAATACTTGCATGTTCCTCACTGGGTAGCCAATGGATAGGTGCAGGAGTAATTATTGATTTTTTGAACATTTATTCATCATCACGCTTTGATGATCCTAGCTTATGTGAGTCATGATGCATAAGGATATCATGATGTGACTAATGGAAGTTAAAAGCTGATAACATTTCGCATAAATAATCTAAAAAAGCGTTAAAAGAAAATTAGATTGAGTACTAACTAAACAAAAAACAAAGGAGGTTATAAGAACCTCCTTTTTACCTAACCAACTACTTATATTCAGTTTATTCGATTAACGCCATGCTTTATAACGATTGATTAGATTATTTGTTGAGCTATCATGGCTGTTAACACTTTCCTTACCTTTCAATTCAGGAAGAATACAGTTAGCTAGCTGTTTACCTAATTCAACCCCCCACTGGTCAAACGTGAAGATATTGAAAATAACACCTTGTACAAAGATCTTATGTTCATACATTGCAATCAAGGCACCTAATGAATAAGGCGTAATTTCTTTTAGCAGAATAGAGTTAGTTGGGCGATTACCTTCGAACACTTTGAAAGGTGCAACATACTCCATGGTTTTAGGATCTTTTCCTGCTGCGGCAAATTCCGCATCAACTTGCTCACGCGTTTTACCAAAAGCGAGCGCTTCTGTTTGAGCAAAGAAGTTAGACATCAGTTTTGCGTGATGATCTGACAGTGGGTTATGACTAATGGCAGGTGCAATAAAATCACAAGGGATGATTTTTGTCCCTTGGTGGATCAATTGGTAAAATGCATGTTGCCCGTTTGTACCTGGCTCCCCCCAAATGATAGGACCCGTTTGATAATTGACTTTGTTTCCATCACGATCAATATACTTACCATTAGATTCCATATTGCCTTGTTGGAAGTAAGCAGCAAAACGATGCATGTATTGGTCGTATGGCAGAATCGCTTCAGTTTCTGTGCCAAAAAAATTGTTATACCAAATGCCAATCAGCGCGAGGATCATTGGAATGTTATTTTCAGCTTCTGTTGTTCTAAAGTGGTTATCCATAGCATGAGCACCTTCCAGCAATTGCTCAAAGTTGTCATAACCAACAGATAATGCGATAGATAAGCCAATGGCTGACCATAATGAATAACGACCACCAACCCAATCCCAGAACTCAAACATATTGGCAGTATCAATGCCAAATTTTGCGACTTCGGTGCTGTTTGTGGATAACGCCACAAAGTGTTTAGCAACAAATGCACTCTCTTTCGCAGAGGCTAAGAACCAATCTCTTGCTGAATGCGCATTTGTCATGGTCTCTTGTGTGGTAAATGTTTTTGATGCGATAAGGAATAACGTCGTTTCAGGATCACATTGTTTCAGCGTTTCCGCGATATGCGTACCATCAACATTAGAAACAAAATGCATAGTAAGATGATTTTTATACGGGCGTAATGCTTCTGTCACCATATAAGGACCGAGATCAGAACCACCAATACCAATATTCACAACATCAGTAATCGCCTTGCCGGTATAACCTTTCCACTCACCACCAATAATTCGCTCACTGAATATCTTCATTTTATTCAGCACAGCATTCACTTCTGGCATGACATCTTTGCCATCGACGATGACGGGAGCATTGCTACGATTACGTAATGCAGTATGCAATACAGCACGATCTTCAGTACGGTTGATTTTTTCACCCGTAAACATGCTATTTATCGCACCTTCAACGTCACATTCCTTCGCCAAAGCCTGTAATTTTTCTAATGTTTCTTTCGTTATACGGTTTTTTGAAAAATCCACTAGAATTTGGTCTGAAAACGTTTTTGAAAATTGCTCAAAGCGTGATGGTTCCTGAGCAAACAGTGTTTTCATCTCGGTGTTTTTGATCGCCGAAAAATGGTTTTCTAATGCCTTCCAAGCTAGGGTTTGGGTCGGGTTTATATTTTTCATTCACAATACTCTCTTAAGATTACAATCTAATATTCTCAAATTGTAGCCTGACATTTAATAGTTACAGTCAATTCTTTCTCATTTGATGATATTGGTCAAAACCATTCAACAAATCTAGTACTAATTACTTACATAGGTAAAACCGATAATGCGGAGCTGATTATTAATTAAATTGATTATTCTTCACTCTGCATTGACTCTCTACTTAATAACCGATATTCCTAAGTGTGTCCAACATCTCATTTTTGCCTAAAGGAATACGACAATGACTGATAATACTGCTACGCCTTCATCTGCATCATCGCCATACACTATTGCTAAATTTGGTGGCACCAGTGTTGCTAACTTTTCAGCAATGGAAAAATGCGCAGATATTATTCTTAAACAAAAGTCAGTTCGTGTCGTCGTTCTTTCGGCATCTGCAGGGATTACTAATTTATTAATTGAACTTGCAGCCGGTACGGAGCTTTCACAACGAGAAGCTTTGCTGTCACAAGTTCGTGATATTGAGTATGCGATTATTAACCAACTTTCTCAGCCAGATATTATTTCTCAAGAAATAAATCGCCTGCTTGAGAATATTGAAATGCTCTCTGAAGCAGCGTCACTTGCCACATCCGATGCATTGACAGACGAATTAGTCAGTCACGGTGAATTAATGTCAACCTTGTTATTTGTTGAATTATTGCGTGAAAAAGGCATACAGGCAGATTGGTTTGATGTCAGAAAAGTGATGAAAACGAATGATCTATTTTGTCATGCTGAACCCGATATGGCACAGCTTACCGAGCTCACACAAAGCCTGATCCAACCTCGTCTAGACGAAACCGTGATTGTCACTCAAGGTTTTATTGGTCAAGAGCCAAAAGGAAGAACCACCACGCTTGGACGTGGTGGTAGCGACTATACGGCGGCACTGATTGGCGAAGCACTCAAGATGTCTCGTGTGGATATTTGGACGGATGTACCCGGTATTTACAGCACGGATCCAAGAATAGTGCCCGAGGCACATCGTATTGATCAAATTGCCTTTGATGAAGCGGCTGAAATGGCAACTTTTGGCGCTAAAATTTTGCACCCTGCCACACTATTGCCGGCTGTACGTAGTGGTATTCCTGTTTTTGTTGGCTCAAGCAAGGCACCCGAAGAAGGGGGGACTTTAGTGTGTGCACAAACAGAAAACCCGCCTGTATTCCGTGCAATTGCACTGCGTAGAAAGCAAACATTACTCACATTACATAGCTTGAAAATGCTTCATGCGCGTGGCTTCTTGGCTGAAATTTTTACCATTTTATCGCGCCACCATATTTCGGTTGATGTGATAACCACATCTGAAGTCAGTATTGCTTTAACCCTTGATACAACGGGCACTACCAGCGCATCAGGGAGTTTATTAACTAATGCACTCTTAACAGAACTATCCGCATTATGCCGTGTTGAAGTAGAAGAAGATCTGGCATTAGTTGCCGTGATTGGTAATTCTCTTTCACAAGTGAATGGTTTAGGTATTAAAATTTTCGGTACATTAGAAGATTACAATATTCGTATGATTAGCCATGGTGCAAGTACCCATAATTTATGTTTATTAGTTGATGGCAAAGATGCGGATAATATTGTGCGTAAATTACATGATACGTTGTTTTAATAAGGTTATATTGGAGGAGAGAGATAATTTTTATCTCTCTCAAAATTCAACCTTTATTATCGAATAAGGTGTAAGTTTTAAAGCACTTCATTGAATAATAATTAGAATTAAAATCTAATTTTATTAATGGAGTAATAAAAATGAAAATCGGTGATAACCTTTGTAGCTTTATTAAAAACAATGCAGAAAAAATAACATCTTCTAATGCAAAGAATATTTTAAAAGAGATAAAAAATCAGCTTTCCTCGATCGAAAATTAAAATCATATTTATACAACAGTAGAGAAAAACACAATCTCTATTTTGAAAAAAATTGAGCTAAAAAAACCTTGTCCTCCAGATATAGAACATCATAATTTATTAGATCAAAAATGTATTGAATCAATGATGAAAATAAATAATCTTTGCAAAAATAAAGATATTTATATAATAAAAAAATACAATACTCTATTAAATACACTTGAAAAAGAAAAGATAAAAGAAATAAGTGAAAAAAGTGAAAAAAGTAAAAAAAGTAAAAAAGAAATTCTTTTAAAAAACAAAGAAGAGCTATTTAATAAAATAAAAGGGCCCAATAAGAAATTAAAAGAAATCATTGACGCACATTATCAATGTTTTCAGGAAATAATAAAAGAAATTAAAGATATCAAGGGTAAAAAAATCCTTGAAAAAATAAATGAATATAACAAATACAAATCAGAAATTCTTGCAAAAATAAATAACCATGAAATTGATAATGAAAATTTAATGAGCCTTACTGAACTTAGTCAACATGTAAAAAAACTTCAAGAATATGATAATAATCTAGATAAATTTATTGAAAGCACAAACAATATCACTCACAGATATGAACATGAATTAAATATACTTAGCGACAGAAATTTTAAATTATCTGATGATAAAATTTTAAAAATGGTAGATCATCATGTAGGTAAATTAAAAGAAATGAACTTACAAATTAATTAACCCTTTCATTTTAAATAAAACAAAATTAAAACTTTCTAGTAGGCTTCTTTTTCTAGAAGCCTACTTTTCAATCAGTTAATATACCCGATAACCGCCATATTTTTTCGCAAATTGATTAAATTTACCAAAATCAATTAAAGCAATTTCTAAAGAACGATGTGCTAGATGTGACATCTTCGCAATTTTTTCAACAAAAACGCGATTATCTTCCAGTAACTTAGCGGTCAGTGTCGCTGCAATGATTTCACACTCATTTGATGTCACTATCCAACCATCATTGGTAGCAAATTTATGAATGGGGATATGACCTTCTTTTTCACTTTCTTTAGCTAATAACGCCTCTTCTTCTTTCATTGCCTGTTTAAATAATTCTATTTCTTCTTCCACAGGCTCTGGAGAGGTGGGAATTTGATGATAAATATAGTCACCCACTTCTTCAATTCGTGCAGGTGTCATTTCTGCTTTTAGCCAAATGTTATCAAAGGCTTTTTCGTCTAAAATAGCATCCGTATCTAAACTTCCGGTGAGTTGCATCAGATTTAAAAAAGCATTAATTAAAACTTCACTTAACGGATAATTTCCTTTTGCTAAAGAAGGAAAAGGCACTTCAGCGCCAGCAGGTGGGGTTTTCTGAAGGTACAAAGTATAGTTCATTGTAATGTCCTTTTTTCTGATACAGGCTTATAGCTTATACACCTTTAATGGGATCGACTAGTGAGAATAACAAGGGGATATTACTATCCCCTCACTGTTTATTACATTATTGAGTTCTGAAAATAAACTAAGGTTCATACCCTAAATTAGGTGCAAGCCAACGTTCAACCTCACTCACGCTCATCCCTCGGCGTTTTGCGTAATCTTCAACCTGATCTTTTTGAATTTGAGCAACGGCAAAATATTTACTGTCAGGATGACTAAAATACCAACCCGATACTGATGCACCGGGCCACATGGCATACGCATCTGTCAGTTTCATCCCAATGCGATTTTCAACATCGAGTAATTGCCAAATTTTGGCTTTTTCTGTGTGCTCAGGGCAGGCTGGATACCCTGGTGCAGGTCGTGTTCCTTGGTATTTTTCTCGAATAAGTTCGTCATTAGAGAGGTTTTCATCAGCGCTATACCCCCAAATCGTTGTTCTGACCCGTTGGTGAAGGTATTCAGCAAAAGCTTCTGCTAAGCGATCGGATAACGCTTTTACCATTATTTTATTGTAATCATCATGAGCATTCTCATACACATTTGCGAGGGCATCTTCTTCTAATCCCCCCGTGATGGCAAAAGCACCAAAATAGTCAGCAACACCACTTTCAACAGGCGCAATAAAATCAGCTAAACAGTAATTAGGAAACGCATTTTTTTCCGTTTGTTGACGTAAATGGCAGCTTTGCAAAAGTACTTGTTGGCGACTTTCATCTTGATAAATGACAATATCATCACCCAGACGATTAGCAGGAAATAGCCCCATAATCCCTTTAGGTGTTAACAATTTTTCACGACTTAATTTATCCAGCATTGCATTTGCATCGGTAAATACACGTTTTGCCTCTTCGCCGACCACATCATCTTCTAAGATTCGCGGATATTTACCCGCTAAAGACCACGTCATAAAGAAAGGGGTCCAATCGATATATTCACGTAAGGTTTCAATACTTGCTGTGATCTCTTGTACGCCTAATTGATTAGGCGTTGGTGGTGTGTAATTTTGCCAATCAATTTTGAGCGCATTTTTTCGCGCAACCTCTAAAGAAACAGGCGGTGTACGCGGTTTTTTTCTGGCGTATTGCTGACGTACTACTTCATATTCACGACGCGTTTTAGCAACAAAATCGGCTTTTTGTGTTTCAGATAATAGTGCGGCAACAACACCTACAGTTCTCGATGCATTTTGTACATAAACGGTAGGGTGACTGTAATTGGGTTCTATTTTTACTGCGGTATGCGCTTTAGATGTTGTTGCTCCCCCAATCATTAAGGGTAGAGAGAAACCGCGTCTTTCCATCTCTTTAGCGACATTTACCATCTCATCCAGTGAAGGCGTGATCAGTCCTGAAAGACCAATAATATCAACTTTTTCATCAATCGCTGTTTGTAGGATCTTATCACAGGGCACCATCACTCCCAGATCGATGATCTCATAGTTATTACATTGCAAAACAACACCAACAATATTTTTGCCAATATCGTGAACATCCCCTTTTACCGTAGCCAGTAAGATTTTACCTGCTGAACTCCCAGCTTGCTTAGAGGCCTGAATATAAGGCTCAAGATAAGCAACGGCTTGTTTCATTACACGAGCTGATTTCACAACTTGGGGTAAGAACATTTTGCCTTCACCAAACAAGTCGCCCACCGTATTCATGCCATTCATCAATGGCCCTTCAATCACTTCAATGGGGCTTGATGTTTGTTGGCGACACGCTTCGGTATCTTCAACAATGAATTCAGTGATCCCTTTCACTAACGCGTACTCTAGACGTTTTTCTACATCCCATTGTCGCCATTCTGCCAACTGATGATTTTGCTCATCGCTTTTACTACCACGATAACGCTCTGCAAGTGCTAATAAATTATCAGTGCTCTCTTCATGGCGATTTAATATGACATCTTCAACCGCATTACGCAGCTCATCAGGTAATGAGTCATAAATAGCAAGTTGCCCTGCATTTACAATTCCCATATCCATACCATTTTTTACTGCGTAATAAAGAAAAACAGAGTGGATCGCTTCACGAACAGGATCGTTTCCCCTAAATGAAAATGAAACGTTAGATACCCCACCAGAAATTAAGGCATAAGGTAGTTGAGATTTAATATCTGCACAGACCTCAATAAAATCAACAGCATAATTATTATGCTCTGCGATACCTGTTGCGACAGCAAATATATTAGGATCAAAAATAATATCTTCAGGTGGAAAACCCGCTTGCTCTGTGAGTAGTTGATAAGCTCGGCGACAAATTTCAATTTTGCGTTCTCGAGTATCTGCTTGCCCTACTTCATCAAAGGCCATAACAACAACAGCAGCACCGTATTTACGTACCAATTTAGCATGTTCAAGAAAAGGTATTTCCCCTTCTTTCATCGAAATGGAGTTAACAATGCCTTTGCCTTGAATGCATTTTAACCCCTCTTCAATCACTTCCCATTTAGAGGAGTCAATCATTACCGGAACTTTAGCAATATCAGGCTCTCCAGCAATAAGGTTAAGAAAACGCGTCATCGCTTCAACCGCATCTAACATGCCTTCGTCCATGTTGATATCAATGATTTGAGCACCATTTTCAACTTGTTGACGCGCAACTTCTAACGCCTCTTGATAATTACCTTCTTTGATTAATCGCTTAAATTTAGCAGAGCCTGTGACATTAGTTCGTTCTCCCACATTCACAAACAGTGAATTCTCATCTATGACTAATGGTTCAAGACCTGAGAGGCGACATGCTTTTTTTAAGGAGGGTAATACTCGCGGTGCAATACCTTCTACCGCTTGTGAAATCGCGAGAATATGCGCAGGTGTTGTTCCGCAACACCCACCCACAATATTGAGAAAACCCGCTTGTGCCCACTCTTTAATTTGCGCAGCCATCTCTTGAGCATCTAAATCATAGCCTCCAAATGCATTAGGCAATCCCGCATTGGGGTGAGCGCTGACATAAGTTTCAGAAATTTGTGAAAGTGTTTGAATATATTGACGTAACTCTTTAGGACCTAACGCGCAATTTAAACCAAATGAGAGCGCATCGGCATGACGTAAAGAGTGGTAAAATGCTTCTGTGGTTTGACCCGTTAGCGTTCTTCCTGACGCATCAGTAATAGTGCCAGAAATCATCACTGGCAATTCAGTATTGAGTGATTCAAATTCACATTTAATGGCAAAAATAGCCGCTTTTGCATTTAGTGTGTCGAAAATAGTTTCGACCATAATTAAATCAACACCGCCTTTAATTAATCCGCGTGTTGCTTCTCGATAAGCGTCCACCAGCTTATCAAATGAAATATTACGAAAAGCAGGATCATTAACATCAGGGGATATAGATGCTGTTCTGTTTGTTGGTCCCAAAACACCCGCTACATAACGAGGTTTATCGGGTGTTAAGGCGCTCCATTTATCTGCACAGGCTTTAGCTAATTTTGCCGCTTCTTCGTTCAGTTCAAAACAAAGCGGCTCCATATGATAATCAGCCATCGCGATAGACGTCGAGTTAAAGGTGTTGGTTTCAACAATATCAGCGCCAGCTTGAAAATAAGCATCATGTATATCTGTAATGATCTGGGGTTGAGTTAAGACTAAAAGATCATTATTCCCTTTAACATCACAATCCCAATCAATAAAACGCTCGCCTCGATAATCAACTTCTGTAAGTTGATATTGTTGGATCATTGTTCCCATTGCACCATCAAGTACTAAGATACGTTTTTCTAATGCTTCCACCAATGGTTGTTTTATGTTTGCCACGTTACGTCCTCTTAATCGAGAATATTTTTATGCTTATTTTCCGTTGTTTTTTTATCCTACCATATCTTTTTATAAAGATTTCTAAGACGAAGATGAGAGATTTTCACTCAGTAATAAACGCTTTTAATAAATATCTCTAATCACACATTTTGTTTTGAAAAATGCAGTGATCAGAGGAGTTTTATTACGCGAGATAGTTCATAATAGATATTAATATGGATAGCATTTCTGGAGTGTATGCATGACAGTTTCCCCTACAAATAAAAAAGTGCGTAAGACGAAAACAACTGCCACTCAAAGTACCGCACAAGGAGGCCCTGTTCAGTCGTTAAGTCGTGGATTGACATTATTGGAATATATTTCCGAATCTCCGGGTGGTATCGCCTTAACCGATCTTGCTTTTCAAGCTGGATTACCCAATTCCACAACGCACCGCCTACTCACGACACTTCAACAACATGGTTTTGTTCGTCAAGTTGGAGATTTAGGCTTATGGGTTGTAGGTACACACGCTTTTATTGTTGGCAGTAGCTTTCTACAAACCCGTAATCTTTTGGTCATGGTGCATCCTATTTTACGTCAGTTGATGGAAGACTCTGGTGAAACCGTTAATCTAGCTATTCTTGACCAAATTGAATTTGATGCGGTAATTGTCGATCAAGTGCAATGTAATGCGTTAATGAGAATGTCAGCTCCTATTGGTGGTAAATTACCGATGCATGCCTCTGGTGCAGGTAAAGCGTTCCTTTCTACTTTGCCAGAAAATAAATTACTGCCTTTGCTACAGAAAAAAGGTTTAATGGCTTATACACCTCACACCCGAACACTCCCTTCTTCCCTTAAAGAAAATTTAGAGCAAGCGCGTAAACAAGGTTTTTCTTTCGATGATGAAGAACATGCTTTGGGTCTGCGCTGTATAGGTGCTTGTATTTATGATGAACACCATCAGCCTTTCGCGGCTATTTCACTTTCAGGCCCCGTTTCTAGAATAACGGATTCACGTATCACCGAATTGGGTGCAATGGTTATCAAAGCAGCAAAACAAATTAGCCGTGAATACGGTGGTGTAAAAAGTTAATCCCGATATCTACCTTCCTTGTAACCAACAACAAGGAAGGTATTTCCCATAATAAAACGATTCAGCTTTGTAAAAAAACAACAATTCTCTCTTTATTCTCTTCAAATATTAAAAACTGTTACTTATCATCTTAAAAAATTGATGTTGATCACAGATGTTGTTTAAGACGAATTAAGAGTATTGCAACTCTTCTTGTTACCCGTAACAATGTTACCGGTAACAAATACTATGGCGAATTTAACAATTCTCTTTAAAGCTAATAGTAACGCTCATCACCCTTGTGTGAATAAAGGAAGCATCATTATGACCCCTAAAAATCATGACTCAATTCAGAACGACTTTGTTCCCCTTAACGAGACCGTAAAACAAGTGACTGAACGTATTATTGCTCGCTCACAAGAAACTCGTCGTGCTTATCTGAAAAAAATTGAAACCGCAAAAAGTCAAACAGTACATCGTGCTCAATTGGCTTGCGGTAATTTGGCTCATGGTTTTGCGGCTTGTCAGGCTGACGATAAAAATCGCCTGAAAAATATGGTTCATAATGATATCGCTATTATTACTGCTTACAATGATATGTTGTCAGCTCATAAGCCATATGAAGATTATCCTCAAAAAATAAAAAAAGCATTACATGCCGTTGGTGCCGTGGGACAAGTCGCAGGTGGTGTTCCTGCAATGTGCGATGGTGTCACTCAGGGTCAAGATGGTATGGAGCTATCGCTCCTCAGCCGTGATGTTATTGCAATGTCAGCGGCTGTGGGTTTATCTCATAATATGTTTGATGGCGCACTCTATTTAGGGATCTGCGATAAAATCGTTCCTGGGCTGACTATGGCGGCGCTCTCTTTTGGCCATCTTCCTGCTATTTTTGTTCCAGCAGGTCCCATGACTAGCGGTTTACCTAATAAAGAAAAAGTCCGTATTCGCCAACTCTACGCTGAAGGTAAAGTGGATCGTCATGCTTTGTTAGAAGCCGAGGCCGCGTCTTATCATGGTATTGGAACCTGTACCTTTTATGGTACAGCAAACTCTAATCAGATGGTCATGGAAATGATGGGATTACATTTACCTGGCGCTTCTTTTGTCCATCCAGATACACCGTTGCGTGATGCATTAACAGATGCAGCAGCAAATCAAATTGTACGATTAACAGAAAACTCAGGTAATTATCTTCCTATCGGGCAATTAGTTAATGAAAAAGTTATTGTTAACGGCATTATTGCACTACTAACAACGGGGGGATCAACGAATCTCACCATGCACTTAGTCGCAATGGCACGCGCAGCGGGAATTATGATTAATTGGGATGATTTTTCTGAACTATCACAAGTTGTTCCTCTTATTGCACGTATTTATCCTAATGGCCCCGCCGATATCAACCAATTTCAAGCTGCGGGAGGTATTGCGCTGATCATTCGTGAATTACTGAAGAAAGGTTTAATTCATCGTGATGTACACACTGTTGCTGGATTTGGTATTGAACGTTATACCTTAGAGCCTTGGCTAAATGACGGCAAACTTGATTGGCGTGAAGGCACGACAAGTTCTTTAGATAAAGAAGTGATTGCTGATATAAATACCCCATTCTCATCGCATGGTGGCACACAAGTGATGCAAGGTAATTTAGGCAGAGCCGTAATGAAAACCTCGGCTGTACCTGATGAAAATAAAATTATCGAAGCCCCTGCGGTTGTGTTTAATAGTCAACATGATATTGCCGCTAAGTTTGAAGCTGGCGAACTCAATAAAGATTGTGTGGTTGTTGTGCGTTATCAAGGACCACAAGCGAACGGTATGCCTGAATTGCATAAACTGATGCCACCTTTAGGTGTATTAATGGATAAAGGCTATAAAGTGGCATTAGTGACAGATGGTCGACTTTCAGGCGCTTCAGGTAAAGTTCCAGCCGCAATTCATGTTACACCTGAGGCGATAAGTGGTGGTTTATTATCCAAAATACGTGATGGCGATATTATTCGTGTTAATGGTAAAACAGGTGAGCTAACGTTACTTGTCGATGAACAAATATTAAATGCTCGCCAAGATGAAATTCCTGATTTAAGTGCCAATAATACAGGCTGTGGTCGTGAGTTATTCGTTAATTTACGCCGTCATTTATCAGGTGCTGAACAAGGTGCTTGCTGCATTGATTTTTAATGTAGACAAGTTTTGAGACTTAACGAGGAGCAGATTGAATTGATTTGCTCACCACTTTCTGATTAGGAAATACAATCATGGATCATTGGAATACAAGTGCAGAGTCTGTACTAAAATCAGGGCCTGTTGTTCCTGTTATTGTTATCAACCATATTGATGATGCCGTCCCTGTCGCTAAAGCTTTAGTCGCTGGTGGTGTAAAAGTTTTAGAAGTGACATTACGTACAGAATGTGCAATTGAGGCTATCCGCCGTATTGCAAAAGAAGTTCCTGAAGCCATTGTGGGTGCGGGTACCGTCATTAATCCTCAACAATTAGCACAAGTCACTGAAGCGGGCGCTCAATTTGCTATTAGCCCAGGATTAACAGAAGCATTACTCAAAGCAGCTGTTGCGGGAACGATCCCGTTGATCCCCGGTATTTCAACAGTTTCAGAATTAATGCTGGGCATGAGTTATGGTTTAAATGAATTTAAATTCTTCCCAGCTGAAGCTAATGGTGGTGTAAAGGCATTAAAAGCAATTGCAGGGCCATTCTCATCAGTTCGCTTCTGCCCAACAGGTGGTATCTCACCAGAGAACTACCGCAATTACCTTGCTCTCGAAAGTGTGCTTTGTATTGGTGGTTCTTGGTTAGTACCTAATGATGCGGTGAAAGCAGGCGATTTCCAACGCATTACTGAACTGGCAAAAGAAGCTATTGCGGGTACCCAGCGTTAATTATCTCTGTAAAAAATAGATTTTATCCATAAAGGTAGGTATCCCCTTGTACCTATCTTTATTTTATCTTTTTACTAGGATAATTTATTAATTAAATCGTTTAGCTTGGGAATAGGCATAAACATCTTCAATATACCCTTCTTTAATTTTTTGCTGTTGCTGTTGCCAATATTCTGGTGATAAAAGCTCACGATGTTGAGCTTCAAAATAGTGGCAAACTCGCTTATCACTACATAGAAAATAGCGAAACTCTTCAGGAAATACATCATTGAGTCCAACGCTATACCAAGGCTCGCTCGCTAATTCATCTTCAGGATAACGAGCTGGAGGGATCGCACGAAAATTCATATCTGTCATATAACTGATTTCATCATAGTCATAAAAAATCACACGATGATGCCGAGTCACACCAAAGTTTTTAAACAGCATATCGCCAGGAAAAATATTCGCCGCAATAAGCTCCTTCAACGCTTGCCCATAATCTTCAACAACGGCTTTAAGTTGATTATCATCGCACTGCTCCATATAGATATTCAGCGGTATCATTCTCCGTTCCATATAAAGATGGCGGATCAGTATCTTATCGCCCAGATCTTCCAGTTTATTAGCGATCTCTTGCTCAAGGATCGCCATTAATTCAGGACTAATTCTTTTTTTGTCGATCACAAAATTCTCAAATTCTTGAGTATCCGCCATCCGACCAACACGATCATGCTCTTTAACCAATTGATAGCACTCTTTTACACGCTCTGCGGTGATCGTTTTTTGTGGCGCAAACTTATCTTTGATCACTTTAAAAACGCGATCATAAGTTGGTAATGTAAATACCAACATCACCATCCCTTTTACACCAGGCGCTTCAATAAATTGTTCTGATGAAAAATTCATAAAGGCAAGATATTCACGATAGTATTCTGTTTTACCGTGTTTTTGACACCCTATCGACATATAAAGCTCAGCGATAGATTTGCTTGGTAATATATCTCTTAGCCATGCGACTAATGCTGCTGGAAAAGGGGCATAAACCATAAAATAAGAACGAGCAAAACCAAAGACAATACTTGCTTCATCTGCCGAGATAAGGCAGGTATCAATCAATAATTGCTGCTCAACATTATGAATGGGTAATAAGAATGGAATATATTGATTATTAATCACTATTTTTCCAATCAACCAAGCCGCTTTATTTCGATAAAAGAGTTCATTTGCGATATGAAATACTGCATTCTGTAATTGTTCAGAAGAGAACTGAGCGGTAAGTACATTACAAATAGAGTGAATGTCACGTTGTTTATTTTGCCACGGTAGCCTCAAAGGTAAGCGTGATAAAATGTCTTGCAATAATGTGGGTAAATCACTCTGAATAACAAACGGCTTTGATAACGGTCGAGGTGCTTGTGTAAAACGATAAGCAGGTTGTGATGAAAAAACAAATAGGTTTTTTGTATTCAATTCACGATGGTAAAACAGACGACAATAAACAGAATTAAAAAAGCTCTCTGCGATCTCAAATCGAGGGTAATTGGGCAATAATTGTGTATAGTTCTCTTTCACCTTTTGTAGAAAAAAACTCTCTTTATCAATATCATGTCGAATACATTTAAGTTGCTCAACCACTAATCCAACATGATTATCGTATAAACGGATGCGCTCTTTCATCGCGATTTGAACACCATGCCAATCCGCTTGCTCAAAACGATATTGTGCCCCTGATGTTATCTCAAGGAAACGACCATATTGGGCATCAAAACCTTGTAAAATTGTTTGAGCAATTAAATCTTCTAGCGTCATTAACAACCTCACGAAAAAGAGGAGCATCCTGCTCCTGAATTATCACCACAAAAACAGATAATGATATTTTTGGATCTTAGAATTGCTGCTCTTCTGTTGAGCCTGTTAGTGCCGTTACCGAAGATATGCCACCTTGAATAATCGTCGTTACTTTATCGAAATACCCTGTTCCCACCTCTTGCTGATGCGATGAGAAGGTATAGCCTTGATTAAGTGCAGCAAACTCTTTTTCTTGCACCTTCTCAACGTAGTGTTTCATTCCTTCGCCCTTAGCATAATCATGTGCCAGATCGAACATGTTGAACCACATGCTGTGAATACCCGCTAAAGTGATAAACTGGAATTTATATCCCATTGCGGAAAGCTCATCTTGGAAATGCGCGATCGTGCGATCGTCGAGGTTCTTTTTCCAATTAAAGGAAGGCGAACAGTTATAAGCCAACATTTTTCCAGGATATTTATCGTGAATTGCTTCTGCAAACTTAGCCGCCATTTTCAAATCAGGGAGTGATGTTTCACACCACACCAGATCAGCGTAAGGTGCATAAGCAAGCCCCCGACTAATAGCTTGATCAATACCCGCATGTGTACAAAAGAAACCTTCAGGTGTGCGTTCTCCCGTTAAGAACGAGCTATCATAAGGATCACAATCTGACGTTAAAAGATCGGCCGCATCGGCATCTGTTCTCGCAACAAGTAATGTAGGCACATCAGATACATCAGCGGCTAAACGTGCAGCCACCAGCTTTTGTACAGCTTCTTGAGTTGGAACCAGTACTTTCCCTCCCATATGGCCACATTTTTTCACCGCCGCTAGCTGGTCTTCAAAGTGAACACCTGCTGCACCAGCTTCAATCATTGCCTTCATTAATTCAAAGGCATTTAATACGCCACCAAAACCCGCTTCCGCATCAGCCACAATAGGAAGGAAAAAATCAATATAATCTTTATGTTGAGGACCAATACCATTTGACCATTGAATTTGATCAGCGCGTCTAAACGTATTATTGATACGTTGAACAACATTAGGAACAGAATCAACTGGATATAGTGACTGATCAGGGTACATACTTGCCGCAGTGTTAGCATCAGCAGCCACTTGCCATCCTGAAAGATACACCGCTTCTAACCCTGCTTTTGCTTGTTGCAACGCTTGTCCCCCCGTTAAAGCACCTAATGCATTAACATAACCTTTCTTCGATTTTCCATTTAATGATGACCAAAGCCTTTGAGCGCCACGTCTTGCTAAGGTATGTTCTGGGTTAACCGAACCTCTTAATTTAATGACATCTTCAGCACTATAAGGACGAGTAATACCTTTCCAGCGAGGTTGTTCCCACTCTTTCTCTAATTGGGCGATTTGCTCTGATCGACTAGTCATAAAAACAGCTCCTATAAATACGGTAGTGATGATGTTTGAAGTTTATAAATACGTTTTGACGTCTATTTTTTAATTTAAAAGTTGGTAACCCGGTAAAGTCAGAAAATCGACTAATTCATCTTGGGTTGTGATCTTATCCATCAAAGAAGCCGCTTCTTTAAAACGCCCTTCTTCAAAACGAGTATCACCGACTTCTTGGTGTATCACTTCAAGTTCTTCTTTCAGCATTTTACGGAAGAGATCTTTAGTGACGACTTGCCCATCAGACAGTGTTTTTTGATGGCGGATCCATTGCCAAATAGAGGTGCGAGATATTTCCGCTGTTGCCGCATCTTCCATTAATCCGTAGAAAGGTACACAACCATTACCAGAAATCCATGCTTCGATATATTGCACCGCAACACGAATATTCGCTCTCATACCCTTTTCTGTGCGCTCACCTACACAAGGTGCTAATAACATTTCAGCTGTTATTTTTTCATTACGCTGTACATCAAGTTGATTGGAACGTGCCCCCAATACGGCATCAAAAGCAGACAATACAGTTTCAGCAAGACCAGGATGAGCAATCCAAGTACCATCATGGCCATTTGTTGCTTCAAGTTCTTTATCATCAAATACTTTTTTCAAAATAATGCCGTTTTGCTCTGGATCTCGACTCGGAATAAACGCCGACATTCCACCCATAGCAAAAGCACCACGTTTATGGCAAGTTTGGATCAGTAAACGCGAATAAGCACTTAAGAAAGGTTGAGTCATCGTGATCCCCTGTCTATCAGGTAATACACGATCTGGGTAATTTTTTAATGTCTTGATATAGCTAAAAATATAATCCCAACGACCACAATTAAGCCCAACAATATGCTCTTTCATATGAAAAAGAATTTCTTCCATTTGAAAAACAGCAGGTAAAGTTTCAATTAATACGGTGGCTTTAATAGTGCCTGTTGCTAAACCAAAACGTTTTTCAGTGAAATGAAAAACATCACTCCACCATTTAGCTTCTTGCCATGTTTGTAATTTAGGAATGTAAAAATAAGGACCACTCCCTTTTTCTAATAAGGCTTGGTGGTTATGGTAAAAATACAAAGCAAAATCAAATAATCCTCCAGCAATAGGCTTCCCTTGCCATAGTACATGCTTCTCAGGAAGGTGAAGTCCTCTTACTCTGGCAATCAATACCGCAGGCGACGCTTTGAGTTGATAACATTTGCCTTGTTCATTGGTATAAGAAATAGTGCCTTTAACGGCATCGCGCAAATTGATTTGACCATCAATCACTTTGTCCCATGTAGGCGCTAAAGAGTCTTCAAAGTCCGCCATAAAGACTTTCACATTGGCATTTAATGCATTGATAACCATTTTGCGATCAACGGGTCCTGTTATTTCAACGCGACGGTCTTGAAGATCTTTAGGTATAGGATTAACTTTCCACTCTGATTTTATAATGGAATCTGATTCCGAAATAAAATCAGGAAGTTCACCATTATCAACTCTGTGTTTCCAGCTATCTCTTTCCGCTAACAAAGCATGACGTCTATCTGAAAAATGATTGACTAAATCAGTTAAAAAAGATTTAACATCTTGATTTAATATCTCTTTATCCTGTTCGCTAAAAGATTTTGTAAAATTTAATTCTTCTGTGGTTAACGATTGTGACATTCTGCATTCCCCTAAAAGCTTTTACACACTTGATTAAGATTAATGCAGTTTTTACAAAAATCAAAAATGAATTCCATTTTTATTTAAATAATTTTTAACAATGTGATTACATCGGTGTTTTTTTATTGTACAAAAACCAGAATTTCAAAATAACTCGAGGGATCTGGAAGAGATCGACAACAGAGAGAGAAAAGGAATGTTAATTCCTGATGATTGTGGCTATATAGTTTTTTCTTATATGAATATTCTTCATACACAACATGAAGACCTCGACATTCAAAAGGTTATTAGCTAAATTTAGGCTTCTAGATGTCTAGATGTTTTTTAGAGGTTATTGAAATGCCAATTAGAGTACCCGATGAGCTACCCGCAGTCAGTTGTTTACAAAAAGAGAATGTCTTTGTCATGACATCCAGTAGAGCGAGTATTCAAGATATTCGTCCATTAAAAGTGCTTATCCTTAATTTAATGCCAAAGAAAATAGAGACAGAAAATCAATTTCTGCGATTACTTTCGAACAGCCCTCTTCAAATTGATATTCAATTATTGCGTATTGACTCTCGTATTCCCAAAAATACTCCAGTAGAGCATCTAGATACTTTTTATTGCGATTTTGACCAAATTAAAGAGCAAAATTTCGATGGACTTATTGTCACAGGCGCACCATTAGGACTAGTTGAATTTGAAGATGTGGCTTATTGGGATGAAATAAAAGAAGTCATTACATGGGCTAAAGAGCATGTTACTTCTACACTCTTTATTTGTTGGGCAGCTCAAGCTGGATTGAATATCTTATACGACCTGCCTAAATACACGCTAGAACAAAAAATTTCAGGCGTATATAGTCATAACACTTGCTCCCCATTCTCACTGTTAACACGCGGATTTGATGAGACATTCTTTGCTCCACATTCTCGTTATGCGGGTTTCCCTATCAACTTTATTCAAGATAATACTGATTTGGAGATCCTTGCAACTTCAGAAGAAGCGGGGGCTTATTTATTTGCATCAAAAGATAAAAGAGTTGTTTTTGCAACGGGACACCCAGAATACGATCCCAATACACTAGCAGATGAATACCATCGTGATGTTAAAGCTGGGCTAGATCCTCAATTACCAGAAAACTATTTTCCTAATAATGATCCGAGTAAAAAACCTATCGCTTCTTGGCGTAGTCATGGACATTTATTATTTGCAAATTGGTTGAACTACTATGTTTATCAGATAACACCGTTCGACCTTGCCCAAATGAATCCAACATTAGATTAAAGAAAAACCCCAAAATTAATTTGGGGTTTTAAGATCATCATTTACCAAACTAAGTAATTATTTATAACGATGAGCTAACGCGTTCGCTGCAACCATGGCGTTATAAACATCTTCTTCAGTCACGCTCATTGGCATATTGCCCATAGTGTCGCCTTCAGCACAGGCGATCTTAGCAACAGTACGCCATTCGCTTTCAATAAACTCTTTCATGCCCATATCTTCAAGTGTCAGTGGTAATTCTGCCGCTTTAATAATACGGATCACTTCATCAATTTCTTCTTGTGGTGCATTTTCTAACACTAATTGAGTTAATAAGCCGAATACCACTTTTTCGCCATGTTGAACACGGTGTAAAGACTCAACAGCAGACATACCATTATTTACTGCGTGAGCAGCCGCTAAACCACCGGCTTCAGCACCAACACCACTCAGGTAGATTGTTGCTTCAATAGTTTGCTCCAATGCAGGAGTGGTAATTTTATGGCGAATAGCATCCATTGCTTTATCAATGTTTTCACTTAACATTTCAAAACAAAGTTGTGCTAAACCAAGACCAGTACGTGATGGACGTTGATTGACTAAATTTAAGCCGTCGGCTTGATAGCAAGCACGTGCTTCAAAGTAAGTTGCTAGAGCATCACCAACACCTGCTGAGAAAAAGCGTTGTGGGGCTGATGCAATAATAGCGGTGTCTGCAATAACAACATCTGGGTTTTGTGGTAAGAATAAGTATTTATCAAACTCACCATTTTCTTTGTATAACACAGATAAGGCAGTACAAGGTGCGTCAGTTGAAGCGATAGTTGGGAATAAAATAACAGGAATGTGTTGATAATAAGCAACCGCTTTAGACACATCTAATGTCTTACCGCCCCCAATACCAATAATAACGTTCGCTTTATTTTCAACGGCAATTTTGCCTAGGCGATTAACTTCTGCTTCTGTACATTCGTAATTAAATTTTTCAATCAGTGAAACAATGCCATTTTCTTTTAGAGAAGGAACGGCTTCTTTAGTTACTTTTTCTAAAAAAAATTCATCACTAATAATAAATGCATTATCACCAAAATCTTTTACATATTTACCAGCAGAAGACAGTAATTTACTACCAATGAAGAATTTTTTTGGCGAGGTTACAGAGCGAGGTAATATAGATGACATAACTAAATTCCTTTATTTTAGATTTTGCTACAAACAGTAGCAGAATTAGTATTTCATCTTACCTCTCATCATAATATGAATCTAGTAAACTCTCTGATAGTTATTACCTAAATCATTTACTTTTATTATTTTTAATTTATATAAAACAAATAGTTATTTTTAAATAATTTTAAAAAAGCAGATTATCTAAGTATTTATTACTATAATAAAGGCATCATTTTACAACTAAAATAATGCTATTTAGGATCATTTATGACGCTTATACGAGAAAAGCTCACATTACCTGCAAATGCAAATAAGCTTTTACTACATTCTTGTTGTGCTCCTTGTTCTGGTGAAGTCATGGAAGCGTTACAAGCATCGGGTATTAATTACACGATCTTTTTCTATAATCCCAACATTCATCCTCAAAAAGAGTATTTAATTCGTAAAGAAGAGAATATTCGTTTTGCTAAAAAACATAATATTCCTTTTGTTGATGCTGATTATGATACTGATAATTGGTTTGAGAGAGCAAAAGGAATGGAAAAAGAGCCTGAACGAGGTATTCGATGCACAATGTGTTTTGATATGCGCTTTGAAAGAACGGCCCTTTATGCCGCTGAAAATGGTTTTTCCGTTATTTCCAGCTCTCTTGGGATCTCACGTTGGAAAGATATGAAACAGATAAATGGCTGTGGTGAAAGGGCCGTAGCGCCTTATCCTAATATGGTTTATTGGGATTATAATTGGCGTAAAAAAGGTGGCTCAGCCAGAATGATTGAAATAAGTAAACGTGAACAATTCTACCAACAAGAATATTGTGGATGTATTTATTCATTAAGAGATACAAATAAGCATCGCAAATCACAAGGTAGAGATCTTATTAAGATTGGTGTTCAATATTATACCCCTTAGCGTTTTCTTTTTATGGCATCATCACAGTGATGCCATAAAAAGAACAGCACGATGAATCGTTATTTGATATACAGTCATGTTATATTCACGCTATAACAATATATTATTTTATTAAGGTGACCTCTTGTGGAAGACGCTGTTATTCTCGTAGATAAAAATGATAATGAGCTGGGAACAATGCCAAAGCTTGAAGCTCATATTGTAGGCGCCTTACATCGAGCTTTTTCAATATTTATTTTTAATTCAAATCAGCAATTACTTATTCAACAACGTGCAATATCTAAATATCACTCTGGTGGTTTATGGGCAAATACATGTTGTAGCCACCCACTTCCAAACGAATTACTTTCAGATGCTATTCATCGTCGTTTAGATGAAGAATTAGGCATGAAATGTGATATGCAATCTATTGGAACTATTCTGTACAACGAGAAAGTAACAGATGATTTGATAGAGCATGAATTTGATCATCTATTTATTGGGTTTAGCAATGAATTGCCACATAGCAATTCGGATGAAGTAATGGATTACCGTTGGATCTCTCTCGATTCTCTTTATCAAGATATTGAAGAAAATGCACAAAATTACAGTGCTTGGTTTCGGTATATATTAAATCGGATGGGGATTGAGCAATTTTCTCGTTGGAGCCAAGGTATTATTTAGTAAGTATCTTGTTAATTTTTTATCTTTTAAAAACCTAAAACGCAAAAAAGCCAACCCATTGGGTTGGCTTTCTCGTCTTATTTAATGCCTGGCAGTTCCCTACTCTCACATGGGGAGGCCCCACACTACCATCGGCGCTACAACGTTTCACTTCTGAGTTCGGCATGGGATCAGGTGGGACCGTTGCGCTATGGCCGCCAAGCAAATTCTGTTTTATTACTCGTCACTCACCCTTTAACGGTTCGTCACCAGTAATATCAATCTTAAACAAGCTTACTTCATCGTTTCGTCTCTCTGACAAAACACCTTCGGTGTTGTCAGGTTAAGCCTCACGGTTCATTAGTACTGGTTAGCTCAACGTATCGCTACGCTTACACACCCAGCCTATCAACGTCTTAGTCTTAAACGTTCCTTTAGGTCACTCAAGGTGACAGGGAAGACTCATCTCGAGGCAAGTTTCCCGCTTAGATGCTTTCAGCGGTTATCTCTTCCGCACTTAGCTACCGGGCAATGCCATTGGCATGACAACCCGAACACCAGTGGTGCGTTCACTCCGGTCCTCTCGTACTAGGAGCAACCCCTCTCAATCTTCCAACGCCCACGGCAGATAGGGACCGAACTGTCTCACGACGTTCTAAACCCAGCTCGCGTACCACTTTAAATGGCGAACAGCCATACCCTTGGGACCTACTTCAGCCCCAGGATGTGATGAGCCGACATCGAGGTGCCAAACACCGCCGTCGATATGAACTCTTGGGCGGTATCAGCCTGTTATCCCCGGAGTACCTTTTATCCGTTGAGCGATGGCCCTTCCATTCAGAACCACCGGATCACTAAGACCTACTTTCGTACCTGCTCGAGCCGTCACTCTCACAGTCAAGCTGGCTTATGCCTTTGCACTAACCGCATGATGTCCGACCATGCTTAGCCAACCTTCGTGCTCCTCCGTTACTCTTTAGGAGGAGACCGCCCCAGTCAAACTACCCACCAGACACGGTCCCCGATCCAGATTATGGACCTAGGTTAGAACATCAAACGTTAAAGGGTGGTATTTCAAGGTTGACTCCATGCAGACTGGCGTCCACACTTCATAGTCTCCCACCTATCCTACACATCAAGGCTCAATGTTCAGTGTCAAGCTATAGTAAAGGTTCACGGGGTCTTTCCGTCTTGCCGCGGGTACACTGCATCTTCACAGCGAGTTCAATTTCACTGAGTCTCGGGTGGAGACAGCCTGGCCATCATTACGCCATTCGTGCAGGTCGGAACTTACCCGACAAGGAATTTCGCTACCTTAGGACCGTTATAGTTACGGCCGCCGTTTACTGGGGCTTCGATCAAGAGCTTCTCCCTAAGGATAACCCCATCAATTAACCTTCCAGCACCGGGCAGGCGTCACACCGTATACGTCCACTTTCGTGTTTGCACAGTGCTGTGTTTTTAATAAACAGTTGCAGCCAGCTGGTATCTTCGACTGGCTTCGGCTCCATCCGCAAGGGATTTCACTTACCGCCAGCGTGCCTTCTCCCGAAGTTACGGCACCATTTTGCCTAGTTCCTTCACCCGAGTTCTCTCAAGCGCCTGAGTATTCTCTACCTGACCACCTGTGTCGGTTTGGGGTACGATTGTTGGTAACCTGAAGCTTAGAGGCTTTTCCTGGAAGCAGGGCATCAATTGCTTCACCACCTTAGTGGTTCGTCATCACACCTCAGCATTAAGTGACCGGATTTGCCTAATCACTCTGCCTACATGCTTGAACCGGGACGACCGTCGCCCGGACAACCTAGCCTTCTCCGTTCCCCCATCGCAGTTACCACCAGTACGGGAATATTAACCCGTTTCCCATCGACTACGCTTTTCAGCCTCGCCTTAGGGGTCGACTCACCCTGCCCCGATTAACGTTGGACAGGAACCCTTGGTCTTCCGGCGTGCGGGTTTTTCACCCGCATTATCGTTACTTATGTCAGCATTCGCACTTCTGATACCTCCAGCATACCTCACAGTACACCTTCGCAGGCTTACAGAACGCTCCCCTACCCAACAACACATAAGTGTCGCTGCCGCAGCTTCGGTGCATGGTTTAGCCCCGTTACATCTTCCGCGCGGGCCGACTCGACCAGTGAGCTATTACGCTTTCTTTAAATGATGGCTGCTTCTAAGCCAACATCCTGGCTGTCTGAGCCTTCCCACTTCGTTTCCCACTTAACCATGACTTTGGGACCTTAGCTGGCGGTCTGGGTTGTTTCCCTCTTCACGACGGACGTTAGCACCCGCCGTGTGTCTCCCGTGATAACATTCTTCGGTATTCGCAGTTTGCATCGAGTTGGTAAGTCGGGATGACCCCCTAGTCGAAACAGTGCTCTACCCCCGAAGATGAGTTCACGAGGCGCTACCTAAATAGCTTTCGGGGAGAACCAGCTATCTCCCGGTTTGATTGGCCTTTCACCCCCATCCACAAGTCATCCGCTAATTTTTCAACATTAGTCGGTTCGGTCCTCCAGTTAGTGTTACCCAACCTTCAACCTGCCCATGGATAGATCACCGGGTTTCGGGTCTATACCCTGCAACTCATTCGCCCAGTTAAGACTCGGTTTCCCTACGGCTCCCCTATACGGTTAACCTTGCTACAGAATATAAGTCGCTGACCCATTATACAAAAGGTACGCAGTCACCCCATAAAGAGGCTCCTACTGCTTGTACGTACACGGTTTCAGGTTCTTTTTCACTCCCCTCGCCGGGGTTCTTTTCGCCTTTCCCTCACGGTACTGGTTCACTATCGGTCAATCAGGAGTATTTAGCCTTGGAGGATGGTCCCCCCATATTCAGACAGGATAACACGTGTCCCGCCCTACTCGTCGAGTTCACAATAACAGCATCTTCGGATACGGGGCTATCACCCTTTACTGCCGGACTTTCCAGACCGTTCTCCTGATGCTGCCATTGATTAAGACTCTGGGCTGTTCCCCGTTCGCTCGCCGCTACTAGGGGAATCTCGGTTGATTTCTTTTCCTCGGGGTACTGAGATGTTTCAGTTCTCCCGGTTCGCTTCATTAACCTATGTATTCAGTTAATGATAATATCCATGGGATATTGGGTTTCCCCATTCGGAAATCGTCGGGTATAACGGTTCATATCACCTTACCGACGCTTATCGCAGATTAGCACGTCCTTCATCGCCTCTGATTGCCTAGGCATCCACCGTGTACGCTTATTCGCTTAACCTCACAACCCGAAGATGTTTCTCTCGAAGACGACTTTAAAGGTCATGGCTACACAAGCATCAATTCGTTGTTGGGCAGTGCTCGTAATGCTCACATACTTAAGTATGCTGCGCTTACTGCGCGCTGTCCGCCTAGAATTGCTGTTGTTCGCTCATGACACTCGCCTTGGAGTATCACAAATTCAAGGTCTGAGATTTTGAGAGACTCATCAATATACCTCGGTGATATATTGATTTGTTTTCAATTTTTCAGCTTGTTCCAGATTGTTAAAGAGCATAATAATTCGCAGTATACTATTGCTAATATACTCTGAATTATTCATTTATATTCAAGAGATTATGGTGGAGCTAAGCGGGATCGAACCGCTGACCTCCTGCGTGCAAGGCAGGCGCTCTCCCAGCTGAGCTATAGCCCCATAATGCAGTCGAAATAACCAGTGTTTCAACCATTATCTTTTTCAAGATAAATCGACTTGAGACAAGGCGTGAAATAACGAAGTTTACTTAAAGTAAACGAGTTCTTTCACAACGCAGTATTCAAGGCGATTTGGTAGGCCTGAGTGGACTTGAACCACCGACCTCACCCTTATCAGGGGTGCGCTCTAACCACCTGAGCTACAAGCCTATACCGGTATTTCTGCTCGTTCTTCATCAGACAATCTGTGTGAGCACTGCACATAACACGTATCTCTTAGGTAAGGAGGTGATCCAACCGCAGGTTCCCCTACGGTTACCTTGTTACGACTTCACCCCAGTCATGAATCACAAAGTGGTAAGCGCCCTCCCGAAGGTTAAGCTACCTACTTCTTTTGCAACCCACTCCCATGGTGTGACGGGCGGTGTGTACAAGGCCCGGGAACGTATTCACCGTAGCATTCTGATCTACGATTACTAGCGATTCCGACTTCATGGAGTCGAGTTGCAGACTCCAATCCGGACTACGACAGACTTTATGAGTTCCGCTTGCTCTCGCGAGGTCGCTTCTCTTTGTATCTGCCATTGTAGCACGTGTGTAGCCCTACTCGTAAGGGCCATGATGACTTGACGTCATCCCCACCTTCCTCCGGTTTATCACCGGCAGTCTCCTTTGAGTTCCCACCATAACGTGCTGGCAACAAAGGATAAGGGTTGCGCTCGTTGCGGGACTTAACCCAACATTTCACAACACGAGCTGACGACAGCCATGCAGCACCTGTCTCAGCGTTCCCGAAGGCACTCCTCTATCTCTAAAGGATTCGCTGGATGTCAAGAGTAGGTAAGGTTCTTCGCGTTGCATCGAATTAAACCACATGCTCCACCGCTTGTGCGGGCCCCCGTCAATTCATTTGAGTTTTAACCTTGCGGCCGTACTCCCCAGGCGGTCGATTTAACGCGTTAGCTCCAGAAGCCACGGTTCAAGACCACAACCTCTAAATCGACATCGTTTACAGCGTGGACTACCAGGGTATCTAATCCTGTTTGCTCCCCACGCTTTCGCACCTGAGCGTCAGTCTTTGTCCAGGGGGCCGCCTTCGCCACCGGTATTCCTCCACATCTCTACGCATTTCACCGCTACACGTGGAATTCTACCCCCCTCTACAAGACTCTAGCCAACCAGTTTCAGATGCAATTCCCAAGTTAAGCTCGGGGCTTTCACATCTGACTTAATTGACCGCCTGCGTGCGCTTTACGCCCAGTAATTCCGATTAACGCTTGCACCCTCCGTATTACCGCGGCTGCTGGCACGGAGTTAGCCGGTGCTTCTTCTGCGGGTAACGTCAATTGATAAGGGTATTAACCTTATCACCTTCCTCCCCGCTGAAAGTACTTTACAACCCTAAGGCCTTCTTCATACACGCGGCATGGCTGCATCAGGCTTGCGCCCATTGTGCAATATTCCCCACTGCTGCCTCCCGTAGGAGTCTGGGCCGTGTCTCAGTCCCAGTGTGGCTGATCATCCTCTCAGACCAGCTAGAGATCGTCGCCTAGGTGAGCCATTACCCCACCTACTAGCTAATCCCATATGGGTTCATCCGATAGCGCAAGGTCCGAAGAGCCCCTGCTTTGGTCCGTAGACGTCATGCGGTATTAGCCACCGTTTCCAGTAGTTATCCCCCTCTATCGGGCAGATCCCCATACATTACTCACCCGTCCGCCGCTCGTCAGCAAGAAAGCAAGCTTTCTCCTGTTACCGCCCGACTTGCATGTGTTAGGCCTGCCGCCAGCGTTCAATCTGAGCCATGATCAAACTCTTCAATTAAAAGTGTTTGATGCTCAAAGAAATCGAAAACTTAGCTATTCATAAATGAATTTACTTTTGTTGTTCACTCTTCAAGACTTGATACATCTAATATTTTAGAAGATATCGTCTCTGCGAGTGCCCACACAGATTGTCTGATAATTTGTTAAAGAGCAGTGCAACATTCGCTGCCGTTTCCGGTCTTCTGCGTTGTTGCGAGGAGGTGCATTCTACATCTTCCTCATTGAGTGTCAAGCGTTTATTTTCAAGGCTTTTCACTTTTTTCTTCGTTCTCTCGACTAACTCACTTAGCGTGGTTTGCCGTGACAACGAGGACGCATTATAGGGAGTTTTCTGAGACTGGCAATAGTTTTTTTAAGAAAAAAAATCGTTTGCTTAATTCCACAGCAAAACCCCAACTTATACGCACTTATTAACAACTTTATCCACAACTCACCTTTTTACATAAAATTAGCATGTCAAACGCAAACGTTTGCGTTATTATAACGGTCAATTAAGTAAGATTGATTTTGTGTCCATCTTCTGAAATGTTAGTTATGCAAACACAATTTCACTGTATTAATGTGATTTAACTTCACCATTACTACCGTTATACCAACCCCAAGGGATAAAACTCATGCAACATCTTCGTCCTATCCGCCGTGCACTTTTAAGTGTGTCTGATAAAGCAGGTATTTTAGAATTTGCTAAAGCACTTGTTGAAAGAGAAGTAGAACTCTTATCTACAGGTGGAACCGCACGTCTATTAGCAGAAGCTGGCCTACCGGTTATTGAAGTCTCCGATTACACTGGTTTCCCAGAAATGATGGATGGCAGAGTGAAAACGCTGCATCCTAAAGTACATGGTGGAATTTTGGGGCGTCGTGGGCAAGACGATGCAATTATGGAGGAGCATGAAATTCGTCCTATCGATATGGTCGTCGTAAATCTTTATCCTTTCGCTAAAACCGTCGCTCGCCCAGATTGCTCATTAGCCGATGCAGTGGAAAATATCGATATTGGTGGACCAACAATGGTTCGCTCCGCAGCGAAAAATCATAAAGACGTTACAATTGTAGTAAATAGTAATGACTATGAAAGAGTGATTGAAGAAATGGATAATCACGAAAATAGCCTTACTTTAGATACACGCTTTGATTTAGCGATAAAAGCCTTTGAACATACAGCAGCTTACGATGGAATGATTGCTAACTATTTTGGTCAGAAGGTTGCACCTTATTATGGTGATACTTCACAGCCATCAGGTCCTTTCCCTCGTACCCTAAATCTGAACTATATAAAGAAACAAGATATGCGTTATGGTGAGAATGCTCATCAGCAAGCCGCTTTCTATATAGAAGAAGATATTGAAGAAGCATCTATTGCCACTGCAAACCAATTACAAGGCAAAGCACTTTCTTACAACAACATTGCCGATACTGATGCCGCATTAGAATGTGTAAAATCATTCTCCGAGCCTGCATGTGTTATTGTGAAACATGCAAATCCTTGCGGTGTTGCAACTGCGAACACGCTCACACAAGCATATGACAATGCATTTAAAACCGATCCCACCTCTGCATTTGGTGGCATTATCGCATTCAATCGCCCATTAGATGCAAAAACAGCAAGTGCGATCATCGAACGTCAGTTTGTTGAAGTCATCATTGCCCCTTCTATTAATGAAGATGCACTACCCATTTTAGAAACAAAACCAAATGTCCGTGTATTGGCTTGTGGTCAATGGCAAACAGCAAAACCCGCGTTAGATTTCAAACGTGTTAATGGTGGGCTGTTGGTTCAAGATCGTGACTTGGGCATGGTAAAAGAAGAAAACTTAAGAGTGGTTACTCAACGTCAACCAAGCGAACGTGAACTTAAAGATGCACTCTTCTGCTGGAAAGTCGCAAAATTTGTAAAATCAAATGCCATTGTTTACGCTAAAAACGATATGACTGTCGGTATTGGCGCAGGACAAATGAGCCGTGTGTACTCTGCAAAAATTGCGGGTATTAAAGCCGCTGATGAAGGTTTAGAAGTTGCGGGTTGTGCAATGGCATCAGATGCATTCTTCCCATTTAGAGATGGTATTGATGCCGCCGCTCTTGCGGGTGTGACTTGTGTTATTCAACCTGGTGGCTCAATTCGTGATGATGAAGTCATTGCGGCTGCCAATGAACATAATATTGCAATGATTTTCACTAATATGCGTCACTTCCGCCATTAATAAGGTATTGATATGAAAATTTTGATTATTGGTAATGGCGGTCGGGAACATGCTTTAGCTTGGAAGGCCGTTCAATCACCGCTGGCAACACAGGTTTTTGTTGCTCCTGGTAATGCTGGCTCAGCATTAGAAAATGGTGTTGAGAATGTGGCTATTAGTGCAACCGATATTCCTGCATTAGTTACATTTGCCCTCGAAAACCAAATTGATTTAACGATCGTAGGCCCAGAAGCACCTCTGGTTATGGGTGTTGTCGATGCATTTAAAGAAGCGGGACTGACCATCTTTGGTCCAACAAAAGGAGCCGCTCAATTAGAAGGCTCTAAAGCCTTCACAAAAGATTTTTTAGCTCGTCATAACATTCCAACTGCGGCTTATCAAAATTTTACAGAAATAGCGCCTGCACTTGAGTATCTCAATAAAGTGGGCGCGCCGATTGTTATCAAAGCAGATGGTTTAGCAGCAGGTAAAGGCGTTATTGTTGCAATGACGCAAGCTGAAGCTGAAGCTGCAATTAAAGATATGTTGGCTGGCAATGTTTTTGGTGATGCAGGACATCGTATTGTTATCGAAGAATTTCTTGATGGCGAAGAAGCTAGCTTTATCGTTATGGTTGATGGTGAACACGTAATTCCAATGGCAACAAGCCAAGATCATAAGCGTGTTGGCAATGGAGATACGGGCCCTAATACGGGGGGAATGGGTGCATATTCACCGGCGCCTGTTGTTACGCCAGAAATCCACCAGCAAGTCATGGAAAAAATCATTTATCCAACAGTAAAGGGAATGGCTTCCGAAGGTCATCGTTACCAAGGTTTCCTTTATGCTGGTCTGATGATTGATAAACAAGGTATCGCTAAGGTTATTGAGTTTAACTGTCGTTTTGGCGATCCAGAAACTCAACCTATTATGATGCGTATGCAATCTGACTTAGTTGATCTCTGTTTAGCTGGCGCAAAAGGCAACTTAAAAGATAAAGATTCCCATTGGGATCCTCGTCCAGCTTTGGGGGTTGTGATTGCAGCAGGTGGCTACCCAGCGGATTATCGTCAAGGTGATGTTATCAAGGGCTTAACACCAACATCCTCAACAACGGCGAAGGTATTTCAAGCTGGAACAACACTCAATGACAAAGGCGAAGTTATCACTGCCGGTGGACGAGTACTATGTGTAACAGCATTAGGTGATGATATCGAACAAGCCCAAAAAAATGCGTATGCTTTAGCTAAAGGTATTCATTGGGATGGTAGTTTTTATCGCCATGATATTGGTTATCGCGCGATTGCACGCTTAAAGAAATAGAGAATTAACAACAAAAGGGGGTGATCACAAGCTCTCTTTTGTTGGTTCCCATTTACAAAAATCGTGATCTGCGACCATAAGTAATTGCTTACCTTCTGGTGAATCAAGCCAAGCAACATAAGAAGGCTTACTTGAATTACGTGTTCTTGTTTTTAACCAACGTTGTTCTGAACCTTCAAATGAAACACTCACCTTCTCTCCAGCACATGTTGTCATTGTATTTTGATACCAGACACCCTGTATTAAATTTACTTTCCCAATAGTAAGCGCTTCGCTGATTTCACGCTCTTTACTTGCAGCAAATACCATTCTTAAACGCTCATCTTCTGTTAATGCTCGTTTTTGCTTCTGGCTCTCTTGTTGCATGAAAATAACTTCACCACGTTTATTTAAACGAAGGTGCCAAGATGAGGGATCGTTAGGATTGAGAATTTCAGAGCGAACTTGCCAAAGCCTATTTTGGCGATATTCATAGAATGTGATGACCGTTTCTGGTTTTTTATAAAAACTATAAACGCTCATGATCACTTGAGGTTCTGACGCTTTATTATTTAAACGCCATAGTCGCACAACTCCATCGTCCGCAATATAACCTGTTGCAGAAAATTCAGGTAGTTGCACAGTAGAAGAGCAGGCGCTGAGCAAAAAAGCAAATCCTATTGCTAACAGCCCCTGTCGTTTCAACAAAAGGGGAGTAAATCCCCCTCTATTGTTCATTCCGTTCAAAGGAATTATTTTACTGCGTCTTTCAGTGCTTTACCGGCAGTAAATGCAGGAACATTAGCTGCTGCAATTTTAATTTCTTTACCAGTTTGAGGGTTACGACCAGTACGCTCTGCACGGTGATTTACCTTGAATGTACCGAAACCAACTAACTGTACAGAATCGCCTTCTTTCAGAGCACCTGTTACTGAATCGATAAACGCTTCAATAGCAGCTTTTGCTTGAGTTTTTGTCAGATCCGCTTTTTCAGCAACTGATTCGGTTAATTCAGCTTTGTTCATAAAATAGTCCTTAAAGTATGTTTTATCGTTTGAAAAACATCTGGTGAAAAAACTTAACTTATTCTCTTTTTAAAAGGATAAATTAAGTAAAACACCTGAGCCACTTCTTTTCGTACCCAATGTAGAACATACACAGGGGTGATGTGAAGTCTTTAAACGTCGCTTTTCAAGCACTAAATCACGTTTTTCTGATTTAGTGCGTTAATTCTATACCGATATTGCTCATTCCAGCTTCACGAAGGTCTGCTCGTAGACCTTTGATCAGTTCGACATCTCTTTCTTCACATTCTACAAGTAGACGGTAAATTTCCCATTGGATATCGAACTCTTCAATAACAGCAGGTAAAGATCTAAGCTCTTCTTCACTCATTTCTCTTTCTGCTTGTGTCATTTCAAGTGAAGCAACTGTCCCTACTGATAATTTGCTCACTTCAATAGCGTGACTTAATGATTCACCGCTTAAACGTGAGTGAACAATTTCACTAAGCGCAACACAGGCGTCAATCGCAGGATAGACACCATAAATCTCGAACAGAGATGCATCAGGAATAGCTTCTTCTAATTTCTCTAATTGAGAATCAAAATTAACTTTTGCATCTTTCACCGTTAAAGTTTCCCAAACCAGATCGAGAATACGGCGATAAAGCATTGGATCGGTAAAACCTGTTTCACGACAAAATACCTGATAATTTGGGTACATTCTCTCACACAGGCATGCCATAAACGTCAGGTGTTGCCAAGCTTCTAGCTTTTCTAAACGTAAATGGATTGGGTTCTTCAACATTCGTGATTACTCATTTTCTTAACTTAGGCGCAGTTTACCTGAAAATTCAAAATATCCACATATTTCCCGAACATTTAGAGCTTATTCTTATTCAATTGCTCAAATAATCGCCTATTTGAAGCAATACCATCAGCCCAACGCGTTGGTTCTGGCAATCGATATCCTTTCATACACAATTCAACCCACTGCAAAGCGCCTTTCATACTCACTTTATGACCCGGAGAAATATACAGAGGTTTACATTTTTTCTTACTGCGATAAATCCATCCTATTTGCTCATTCTTATCCATTAGTGGCTCATAGCTTCCCATCTCTTCATTAACGGCTTTATCAGTACCACATAAACGACTTTTTGCCACACCAATAGTTGGTGTATCCACTAGTAAACCAAAATGACTTGCAACACCAAGCCTTCTAGGATGAGCAATACCTTGTCCATCAACAAAAATAAGAGAAGGCTTTTGTTTGATTAATTGCCAAGCAGTCAGTAACGCTGGACACTCTCTAAATGAAAGTAAGCCAGGGATATAAGGAAGAGTTGTCGGTATTCGGGCTATTTGATATTCAAGAATTTCAAAAGATGGGTAGTGCATTACTACGATGGCGGCGCGAGTAACTGCGCCACCGTCTTCAAAACCAACATCAGCACCCGCTATGCAAATTGGTGCTGTAAATTGGTCTGTTAAAATAATCTGTTGAGCTTTCTCTGTCTGCTCCTGACGTAATTGTTGGGTATTAATCATTATCCTGATGATAAGGCTTCGATAAACGGTGAACCGCATCAATAAATGCCCCAGCATGTTCAGGTGGAACATCTTGATGAATACCGTGCCCAAGATTAAAGACATGACCATTGCCTTTACCAAACCCAGCCAAAATAGTCTCGACTTCTTGTTCTATTCTGGCAGGTGGTGCATACAGCATAGAAGGATCCATATTACCTTGTAACGCAACTTTATCCCCGACTCGGCGACGAGCATCTTCGATATCAATCGTCCAATCTAGTCCTAATGCATCACAACCAGTCGCAGCCATCGCTTCTAGCCAACGACCACCACCTTTAGTAAATAAAGTAACTGGCACTTTTCTTCCATCATATTCACGGATAAGACCATCAACAATCTTATGCATATAGTGTAATGAGAAAAGTTGGTAATCACGACCTGTTAGCACACCACCCCATGTATCAAAGATCATGATAGATTGTGCACCCGCTTTAATTTGAGCATTCAGATACAGAATAACGCTATCTGCCAGTTTATCCAGTAATAGATGCAATGCTTGAGGCTCTGAATACATCATTTTTTTAATTTTTGTGAAGGCCTTACTACTTCCACCTTCAACCATATAAGTTGCCAGTGTCCAGGGGCTTCCTGAAAAACCAATTAATGGCACACTACCTTGCAATGCATGACGAATGGCACGTACTGCATTCATCACATACCCCAGTTCATCTTCAGGATCAGGAATAGGCAATTTTTTAATATCATCAATGCTATTTATTGGTGATTTAAAGCGAGGACCTTCACCCGTTTCAAAGTAAAGACCTAATCCCATTGCATCTGGAATAGTTAAAATATCAGAAAATAAAATAGCAGCATCTAAAGGGAAGCGTCTTAAAGGCTGTAATGTGACTTCACATGCTAATTCTGTATTCTTGCACAATGAGATGAAATCCCCCGCCTGTGCCCGTGTTTCCTTATATTCAGGAAGATATCTGCCTGCCTGACGCATCATCCAAACTGGGGTGACATCAACAGGTTGGCGCAACAGCGCACGTAAATAGCGGTCGTTTTTCAACTCACTCATGACTAACTCCATTAACAGTAATAGGGCCGCAAAATAGCATGCATTGTAACATGCTGGAAAAATAACTGTTGGCAGACCGCGCCTTTATTTAGTTCTTTTCTTTATCTTGTCTAATATTGGCTATCGTATCTTCGATCAAACGTCGGGCAATCGTGTCTGGCGGTGGGATCTGCGGTAATTGATCATAGCGATACCAACCTGCACTCGTTAATTCAGAAGGATCATGACGTAGCTCACCACCATCATAATCAGCTAAAAAGCCCATCATTAAGGAATGAGGGAACGGCCAAGGCTGAGAGGATACATAACGAATATTGCGAATACGAATATTGCTCTCTTCAAACACTTCACGGGCCACGGCTTCTTCTAACGTTTCACCAACCTCAACAAAACCAGCAAGTACCGTGTAAAGAGGTGAATGTTTGTGCCTAACATGGTGTGCTAATAAGATTTTATCTTCATGGCGAATACCCACAATAATACAAGGGGCAATTTGTGGGTAATAGCGCTCATGGCAGTTATCGCATAAACATGCCCATTCGCTTTCGCTATGACGCATTTTAGAACCACAATAACCACAAAAACGGTGAGAACGATAAAACTCAGCCAGTTGGACGCCACGACCAACTAATTTAAATAAGTTTTCATCTTGTGAGGCGATAAGTCTGGGTGAGCACATGTCGTTATCCATTTTTCCATGAATAAGCCAAACGGTTTCACCTTGCCATTCACCCACAATTTTGGCGTGTTGACCAATGAGATCCCAATCTTTAGCTAAACCAAATGGAAGTTCACCTTTAGGTAGCCACACGCGCCCCCCAAGACTAACTGTCCACCAGCCCTTTTCTGAACCTGTTAATGTATATAAATGCATAACGACCATCTATCCCAAATAATGATATAAAATAGAGGATACTCTCTTTAGCAAGAAGCACTCAATGAATTATAACTACCTTCTATAATTCATTAACATTCTTAAAATATAAATATAAATTTTATTAATAATAAGAACGCTTAGAATGACAGATAAAACCAAAAGTAAGATTGCTATTTTTGATCTAGATGAAACGCTTTTAGCCGGCGATTCTAGCCGCTTATGGACAAACTATTTGTGGGATAAGAAAATAGTCACTGATCCTCAGTTTTTAAAACTAGATGAGCAAATGATCGCAGATTATTACGCTGAAACGTTAGACATAAAGCAATATCTTTTTCAACATTTAGCGTACTTTAGACATTATGATATAAATACAATAAATCGACTAGTTAATGATTTTACCGAAACTAAAATTCAGCCTTTGCTTTACCCACAAGGAATATCAATAATTACACAATATCGACAGCAGAATATTCCCGTTATGATTATTTCAGCAACAATGTCTTTTTTAGTTCATGTGATTGCAAAGCAACTTAATGCAGATATTTCAATGGGGATTGATATGCAAATTAAGGACAATCATTACACTGGGTTTATTGAAGGTATTCCGACATTTCGAGAAGGGAAGGTTGAGCGCTTAAATCAATGGAAAGAAGCTAATAACATAAAAGATACTTATGTTTATTTCTATACTGATTCATCTAATGATCTCCCTTTATGTTACCAAGCAGATCATGTTATCACGGTTAACGCCGACCCCAAATTAGTACAAATTTCTGATGAACAAGCATGGGGACAACAACATTGGAATTTAAATAAATAGCCCATGTCGGACTTGTAGTTTTTAAAATCTTTCATATACTGAACATCTTCTTGTCGGAGTGCCTAGTGTTTATAAGGCTATTATAAATACAGGCTGAGACCGTTAATTCGGGATCCGCGGAACCTGATCGGGTTAATACCCGCGAAGGGAACAAGAGTGATTCGACCTTTTGATAGCTTCATTGCGTATATTTTTTACACATCTATATACACCTATCTGTCGATACTCCCTGCGACCTCCAGACAAGCATTTTTCTCAATATTCACCCGACAGGCAACTCGCCTGCATGATATTTATTAGGAAATGCTATGTCCCAAAATCAAAATATATCCGTTAAAGATATTTCACCAACCAACAACAAACAGCGCCCACGAAAAGAACAGCGTGATGCAGCTCAAAAGTTTATCAGCACCATTCGAGGCGTAAGTTTCCCAAATTCAAACCGTATTTACCTCGAAGGCTCACGTACTGATATTCAAGTACCAATGCGTGAGATCCAACTTGATAAAACGCTAATAGGAGGATCAAAAGATTCCCCTATTTTTGAAGACAATGAGCCTGTACCGGTGTATGACACATCGGGCCCTTATGGTGACCCTGCGTCTCAACTTGACGTTAATTTGGGATTAAAAAAAATACGTCAACCATGGATTGATGAGCGTAATGATACTGAAGTGCTTTCACTTTTAAGTTCAGATTTCACCCAACAGCGCCTTTCTGATGCTGGATTAGAACATCTACGTTTTCCCTTAAAACCAACCCCCAAAAAAGCACTCAATGGCAAAAGTGTGACGCAATTACATTATGCCCGCAAAGGTATTATTACGCCTGAAATGGAATTTATTGCTATTCGTGAAAATATGGGGCGTGAGAGAATTCGTAGCGAAGTTTTACGCCAGCAGCATACAGGGTTTAGCTTTGGTGCTCATCTTCCTGACAATATTACGCCTGAGTTTGTACGCCAAGAAGTTGCAGCAGGTAGAGCAATCATTCCAGCCAATATCAATCACCCTGAATCAGAACCCATGATTATTGGGCGAAATTTCTTAGTGAAAGTGAATGCCAATATCGGCAACTCTTCTGTAACCTCCTCCATTGAAGAAGAAGTTGAAAAACTCATTTGGTCTACACGCTGGGGAGCGGATACCGTAATGGATCTCTCAACGGGCCGTTATATTCATGAAACACGTGAGTGGATCATTCGCAATAGCCCTGTTCCTATCGGTACAGTTCCAATTTATCAGGCACTAGAGAAAGTTAACGGTATTGCTGAAGATCTCACTTGGGAAATATTCCGAGATACTTTGTTAGAACAAGCAGAGCAAGGCGTTGATTATTTTACTATTCATGCAGGTGTATTGTTACGCTATGTGCCAATGACAGCAAAACGCCTAACGGGTATTGTCTCTCGTGGCGGTTCGATAATGGCGAAATGGTGTTTATCACATCATAAAGAGAATTTCCTCTACGAGCATTTCCGTGAAATCTGTGAAATTTGTACGGATTATGATGTTTCCCTTTCACTAGGCGACGGACTAAGACCGGGTTCAATTCAAGATGCGAACGATGAAGCACAATTTTCTGAATTACATACCCTAGGTGAACTAACAAAAATTGCATGGGAATATGACGTTCAAGTCATGATAGAAGGCCCAGGCCACGTTCCAATGCAGATGATCCGCCGCAATATGACAGAAGAATTAACACATTGTCATGAAGCACCATTTTATACATTAGGCCCTCTTACTACCGACATTGCACCAGGCTATGACCACTTTACCTCGGGTATTGGTGCCGCAATGATTGGGTGGTTTGGCTGCGCGATGCTTTGTTATGTCACACCTAAAGAACACCTTGGATTACCTAACAAAGAAGATGTAAAGCAAGGGCTTATTACTTATAAAATCGCTGCTCATGCTGCCGATTTAGCCAAAGGACATCCCGGTGCTCAAATTCGTGATAACGCAATGTCAAAAGCTCGCTTTGAGTTTAGATGGGAAGATCAATTCAATTTAGCGCTTGATCCTGAAACTGCACGTCAATATCACGATGAAACCTTGCCTCAAGCATCAGGAAAAGTCGCCCACTTTTGCTCAATGTGTGGTCCTAAATTCTGCTCAATGAAAATAACGCAAGAAGTGCGCGATTATGCAGCGGGCATGGAGCAAATGTCTCAAGCCTTTAAAGAGCATGGAAATGAGTTATACCACAGTGCAGAAATCGCCAGTATTGAGGTGACTGAAAATGAACAGATCCTCTAACACACCTTTTGCATCAACAGAAAAAAAGCTTGGGCTTTATCCCGTTGTTGATTCTGTTGAATGGATCGAACGCCTGTTAAAGGTAGGCGTTACTACCCTGCAATTACGCATAAAAGATCAACAACCAGATGATATTGAACAAAAGATCATTGAAGCAATAAAATTAGGTAAACAGTATCATGCAAGACTGTTTATCAATGATTATTGGCAACTCGCCATTCAACATCACGCCTATGGTGTTCATCTCGGTCAAGAAGATATTGATATTGCTGACCTTTATGCCATTAAACAATCAGGCTTACGCCTTGGTATTTCCACTCACAATGAAACGGAATTACAAAGAGCGAAAGCATTACGTCCATCTTACATCGCATTAGGGCATATCTTTCCAACCACAACAAAAGATATGCCATCTAAACCTCAAGGTTTGAAGGCACTCAAACAACAAGTCGAACAGACACCCGACTTTCCAACTGTTGCTATTGGTGGGATCTCACTAGAGAAAGTGCCCGATGTTGTTGCAACCGGTGTCGGCAGTGTTGCCTTAGTCAGTGCAATAACGAAAGCACCTGATTGGCAACAAGTGACTCGTAAATTATTAGAATTAGTGGAGGGAAACCATCATGCTAAATGATAATGAATTTATGCGTTATAGCCGACAAGTGATGTTAGAAGATATTGGATTAAAAGGTCAAAGCAAGCTTCAACAAGCAAAGGTACTGATCATTGGGCTTGGTGGTTTGGGATCTCCAGCATCACTTTATCTTGCTGGTGCGGGTATTGGTGAGCTTATTTTAGTTGATAATGATGAGTTACATGTTTCTAACCTACAACGTCAAATTCTTTATCGAACTCAAGATATTCCTGACGCAAAATCAGAGATCGCAAAGCAGTCTCTGGGGGCATTAAATCCAGAGATAAAAATTACCGCTTATAAACAACGCATCAATGGCGACTTATTATCTAAATTAGTTAAAGAGGTCGATTTAGTCTTAGATTGCACAGATAACATGCTCACACGCCAAGCAATTAATCGTGCTTGTGTCACACAGCAAACTCCGCTTATCAGTGGCAGTGCCGTAGGGTTTAGTGGGCAACTGATGGTATTTGAACCGCCTTTTACTCATGGTTGCTATCACTGCCTCTATCCCGATGAGACAGAACCACAACGAAATTGCAAAACAGCTGGAATTCTAGGTCCTGTCGTCGGCGTGATTGGCACTCTTCAGGCACTGGAAGCAATTAAATTACTCTCTGGCTTACCCAGTTCTCTAAGTGGAAAACTTCGCCTTTTCGATGGTAGAAAACAAAATTGGAGTACTTTGCGTTTAACACCATCAAAAACATGTCCTGTTTGTCGAGGGTTAGCATGAACATTACCGTAAATGACGAACAATATTCTCTGGATATGCCTGTCACTATCTGTCAGCTCCTTATTCAGTTAGCACAACCCCCTATTGGTGTAGCACTTGCTATCAATGAAACCATCGTTCCCCGTGAAAATTGGGAAACACATGTTATTAATGATGGCGATACTATTCTTCTCTTCCAAGCAATTGCAGGAGGCTGAAATGTTAAAAATTGCTGATACAACATTCACATCTAGACTTTTTACAGGTACAGGGAAATTTGCAACACCAACACTAATGACAGAATCCATTAAAGCTTCGGGTAGCCAATTAGTCACGATGGCAATGAAACGGGTGGATTTAAAAAAGGGTAATGATGATTTAATCGCACCACTAAAATCATTAGGGGTAAAATTATTACCTAATACATCGGGTGCAAAAACGGCACAAGAAGCGGTTTTTGCGGCTCGTTTAGCCAAAGAAGCCTTTGGCACCTATTGGATAAAATTAGAAATTCATCCTGACACCAAATATTTATTACCCGATCCTATTGAAACACTTAAAGCCGCTGAGATCCTCGTTAAAGAAGGTTTTGTTGTTTTACCTTATTGCAGTGCTGATCCTGTTTTATGTCGTCGTTTAGAAGAAGTTGGCTGTGCAGCTGTAATGCCTTTAGGTTCTCCTATTGGCTCGAATCAAGGTTTACAGACTCGTGATTTTCTACGAATTATCATTGAACAAGCCTCAATTCCTGTTGTTGTTGATGCGGGCATTGGCGCACCAAGTCATGCACTCGAAGCTTTAGAATTAGGCGCTGATGCAGTATTGGTTAATACTGCAATTGCTGTTGCCAAAAATCCGATTTTAATGGCGCAAGCATTTAAAGCTGCGCTTGATGCGGGTGAATTTGCCCGACAATCAGGACTAACTACACCCGCTTCCGTTGTAAATATGCAAGCACAAGCCTCTAGTCCATTAACTCAATACTTAGAGGCATTCTGATGGATACTTTTTCTGATTATTGGCAACAGCTTGATTGGGATGACATTACATTAAAGCTCAATAGTAAAACCAATGCGAATGTTGAAGCCGCATTAAATCGTCACGTTCTAACACTTGATGATTTTATGGCGTTAATTTCACCCGCTGGTCGTCATTATTTAGAGCCAATGGCTCAGCGCGCTCAACAATTAACTCGTCAGCGTTTTGGTAATGTTGTGGGATTATATGTACCACTTTACCTTTCTAATTTATGCGCAAATGACTGTACGTATTGTGGTTTTTCAATGAGTAACGCCATTAAACGTAAAACATTAAATGAAAGTGAAATCATTGCCGAATGTAATAGCATCAGACAATTAGGTTTTGATAGTTTGTTATTAGTGACTGGGGAACATCAAAAAAAAGTGGGAATGGATTATTTTCGCCAATATATCCCTCTTATTCGAGAACATTTCAGTTCATTAATGATGGAAGTTCAACCTCTTGCGACAGAAGAATATGCAGAATTAAAAACACTGGGTATTGATGGCGTGATGGTTTATCAAGAAACCTACCATGAACCTACTTACCAACTTCACCATCTAAAAGGTAAAAAACAAGATTTCCATTGGCGACTACAAACACCCGATAGATTAGGGCAAGCTGGCATTGATAAAATAGGTTTAGGTGCATTGATTGGCCTTTCAAGCCAGTGGCGTAGCGATTGTTATATGGTGGCAGAACATCTCTTATTCTTACAAAAACGCTATTGGAAAAGCCGTTACTCTATCTCTTTTCCTCGTTTACGCCCTTGCGCTGGTGGGCTCAGCCCAGCATCGGTAATGAATGAAGCTGAATTAGTACAATTGATCTGTGCTTTTCGCATTTTGGCGCCTGATGTTGAACTTTCACTTTCAACACGTGAATCCCCTTATTTTCGCGATAATACAGTGCCATTAGCCATTAATAACATTAGTGCCGGTTCTAAAACTCAACCAGGTGGATATTCTGATAGTCATGAAGAATTAGAACAATTCTCTCCTAATGATAATCGCCATGTAAATGATGTTATTAACGCATTAAAAGAGCGAGGATTACAACCTGTATGGAAAGATTGGGATAACTATTTAGGTCGTTAATTAAAGTTTAAATAATATAAAACCGCTTTTAATTAATTTAATTATAAATAATAAAGGCGGTTTTTATTAAAAGAACTAATAATAAAAAATACTCAATAAAACATAAGTTAAAAAGGTAATATCTGTGTTACACACTACATATTGAATTATTTTTATAATTTAGCAATTAACTAGAAAAACAAATTAGAACAACTGTTATTATTTTTATAGAATTCTATTTATTCTACATTATCATGCTACGGTCAATTCTTTTATTTCTTGTATACTTAAACCAGATACTCTTTCGATAAATGAAAGATCAAAATTCTCTTTCAATAAATTTGTTGCCAATTCTAACTGCACTGATTTTCTGCCTATTTCAATACCTACCGTTTTTCCTATTTCAATACCTTCATTTTTTCCTATTTCAAAACCTTCATCTATACCTAATTTAAATCCTTTATTTTCTAATCGCCACGCTATATTCATAATTGTCTCTCTATGGTTATCTACTTGTTCAGCTATATTATTTATAATGAATTCAAAATCTGATGCATCCATGATTGAGAACAAATATTGTACAACAGCAACAGTGTCTTCATCTCTGCAGTTTTTCTGATTTATTGCTTTTGATAGAAGCATTGCAATCTGATTAAGATCATCACAACTATTAACGTGTTTCATCGCAATTTCCATGACTGCCGCTTTTTTATGTGTCAGCAAAATATCATCATCAATTGAGGTCAAATCAATTAAAGAGAAGTCATTAGAATAAAGTTGACTAGCAAGTGAAGAAAGTGGAAAACATTCCATCCAATTAACAGGAAAAGGATAAGGTTTCTTCTTTCCATGATAAAACAAGATGGGAACAACGAGAGGTAAAGACTTATAACCTTGCTGCAAATGCTGGTTCATGGTGCAAAATGCATAGTGCATCATACGCCAAGCTATCATTTTATCAGGTCTAGATTGGTGTTCTACAAGTAAATAAATAGGAACATCACCCTCTTTGGTTTTCACCAAATATAAAATATCAGACATCCGAGAACGTAATTTTATATCAATAAAAGAAGAATTCTGTAATTGTAAAGTTGAAAAATCACAATAGCCTTTTAATTCTTCTGGTAAATGGATAAAAAAGAAATCTTTAGCATTATTGATATTCATCATGAAGCGTTTGAATGCAGCATCATGAGAAGAAATTAAAATAGGTTTATTCATCGCTGACTCCGTGCTAAATGTGGACCGCCAGCTTACAGAAAAAAATGACATTTTACTTAGTGAAAAATTATCATAAATATCTGAAAAATATAAACTTAATTATTTAACTTACTTATATAAGTATAAAAAAGCAAAAAAATACCCTCGATATCTATCGAGGGTATTTATATTTAAAACTAATGCAGTATCAATTAGTTATTTGATGAACCACCAAAACCAGCATTCAGTAATTCTGCTAAGTTAGCAGATGCTTCATCAGCACTGATTGTTGTTTCTGTTTCATCTGTCGGCAGTTGTGATTGACGACGCTTCATACGATCTTGGTGATACGCATATCCAGTACCGGCTGGGATCAAGCGACCAACAATAACGTTTTCTTTCAAGCCTCGTAATTCATCACGTTTACCCGCTACCGCAGCTTCCGTTAGAACACGAGTTGTTTCTTGGAACGATGCAGCAGAGATGAAGGATTCAGTTGCCAGAGATGCTTTCGTAATACCTAATAGGTCACGAGAATATGTTGCTGGTACTTTGCCTTCTTCTTCCAGAATACGGTTTGATACTTTAACGCGAGCGTATTCAACCTGTTCACCTTCGAGGAACTCAGAGCTTCCTGCGTTCTCAATGGTAACTTTACGTAGCATCTGACGAACGATAACTTCAATGTGTTTATCGTTAATCTTAACGCCTTGTAAACGGTAAACTTCCTGTACTTCGTTAGTGATATAGCGAGTAACCGCATGAACACCACGTAAGCGCAGAATGTCATGTGGTGATTCTGGACCATCGGAGATAACATCACCGCGTTCCACAACCTCACCCTCGAATACGTTAAGCTGACGCCATTTAGGGATCATCTCTTCGTATGCATCACTGCCATCTAATGGAGAAATAACCAGACGACGTTTACCTTTAGTCTCTTTACCGAACGAAACAATACCGCTGATTTCAGCAAGGATTGCAGGCTCTTTCGGACGACGAGCTTCAAACAGGTCAGCAACGCGTGGTAGACCACCGGTGATATCTTTAGTACCGCCAGATTCTTGTGGAATACGCGCTAAAGTGTCACCTGCGTTAATTGTAATACCATCGTCTAACTGAACAATTGCTTTACCTGGCAGGAAGTACTGTGCTGGCATATCAGTATTCGGGATTAATACGTCATTACCTTGTGCATCAGTGATACGCAATGCTGGACGTAAATCTTTACCGCTACCTGTACGCTCTGCTGAATCCAGAACAACCAGTGAAGAAAGACCTGTTAATTCATCTGTTTGACGTGTGATAGTTTGACCATCAACCATGTCTGCAAAACGGATGATACCAGAGACTTCACTCACGACTGGCATTGTATGTGGATCCCAGTTCGCAACAGTTTCGCCACCGTTAACTGCTTCGCCATCACCTTTTGCTAGTTGAGCACCGTAAGGAACTTTGTAGCTTTCTTTCGTACGACCGAATTCGTCAATTAAACGTAATTCTGTGTTACGAGAAGTGATAACTAATTTACCCGCAGTATTAGTAATGAACTTCGCATTGAACAGCTTCAGAGTACCTTTGTTACGTACTTGAATGCTAGATTCTGCTGCCGCACGAGATGCCGCACCACCGATGTGGAACGTACGCATCGTTAACTGTGTACCTGGCTCACCGATTGACTGTGCTGCGATAACGCCGATAGCTTCACCTTTATTGATGATATGACCACGAGCAAGATCACGACCATAACATTTCGCACACACACCGAAGTCTGTATTACAGGTTACAACTGAACGGACTTTTACGCTGTCAACAGAGTTTTCTTCTAACAGATCACACAGTTTTTCATTTAATAGAGTGTTACGTGGAACAAGAATATCGGCAGTACCTGGTTTCAGAATATCTTCTGCAGCCACACGACCTAATACACGTTCACGCAGTGGTTCTTTAACATCACCACCTTCGATAACCGGAGTCATCATAACACCTTCGGTTGTACCACAGTCGTCTTCTGTAACGACTAAGTCTTGTGCAACGTCAACTAAACGACGAGTCAAGTAACCGGAGTTTGCTGTTTTCAGTGCGGTATCCGCAAGACCTTTACGAGCACCGTGAGTTGAAATGAAGTACTGGAGTACGTTCAAACCTTCACGGAAGTTCGCTGTGATTGGTGTCTCGATGATTGAACCATCTGGCTTAGCCATCAGACCACGCATACCTGCTAACTGACGGATCTGAGCAGCAGAACCACGAGCACCAGAGTCAGCCATCATAAAGATGCTGTTGAAAGATACTTGTTGTTCTTCTTCACCATTACGGTTAATAACAGTTTCAGTAGACAGATTTTCCATCATCGCTTTTGCTACGCGCTCATTCGCCGCAGCCCAAATATCGATAACTTTGTTGTAACGTTCACCTGCTGTTACCAGACCAGATTGGAACTGTTCCTGAATTTCTGCAACTTCTGCTTCTGCTTCCGCAATGATCTCTGCTTTTTTAGCAGGGATAACCATGTCGTCGATACCTACTGAAGCACCTGAACGTGCTGCGTAAGCAAAACCGGTATACATGATTTGGTCAGCAAAAATAACCGTTGGCTTCAGGCCCATTACGCGATAACAGGTATTCAGCATTTTAGAAATTGCTTTCTTACCTAATGGTTGGTTAACCAGTGCGTAAGGTAGACCTTTTGGTACGATCATCCATAAAATAGCTCGTCCGATAGTAGTATCTTTTAAGCTAGTTTCAGTGGTGATGTTACCTTCGCCATCTTTAATCTCTTCAGTGATACGTACTTTGACGCGTGCGTGTAAAGAGGCTAAACCTGCGCGATAAACGCGTTCAGCTTCTTTAGGACCACTTAACACCATGCCTTCACCTTTGGCATTGATGCAGTCACGAGTCATGTAGTAAAGACCTAATACAACGTCCTGTGAAGGAACGATGATTGGGTCACCACTTGCTGGAGACAGAATGTTATTTGTTGACATCATCAGCGCACGAGCTTCTAACTGTGCTTCTAATGTCAGTGGTACGTGAACCGCCATTTGGTCACCATCGAAGTCGGCGTTATATGCCGCACAAACGAGTGGGTGTAACTGAATAGCTTTACCTTCGATAAGGATTGGTTCAAATGCCTGAATACCTAAACGGTGAAGTGTTGGTGCACGGTTTAGCATTACTGGGTGTTCGCGGATAACTTCATCTAAGATATCCCAAACAACCGCTTCTTCGCGCTCAACCATTTTTTTAGCGGCTTTGATTGTTGTCGCTAAACCACGGGTTTCCAGTTTTCCGTAAATAAATGGTTTGAATAACTCAAGAGCCATTTTTTTCGGTAGACCACACTGATGCAGACGCAGGTATGGACCAACGGTAATTACAGAACGACCAGAATAGTCAACACGTTTACCTAACAGGTTTTGACGGAAACGACCTTGTTTACCTTTGATCATATCAGCCAAAGATTTCAGAGGACGTTTGTTAGAACCTGTAATCGCACGACCGCGACGACCGTTATCTAATAACGCATCCACAGACTCTTGTAACATACGTTTTTCGTTACGTACGATAATGTCTGGTGCTGCTAAATCAAGCAGGCGTTTTAAACGGTTGTTACGGTTGATCACACGACGATATAAGTCGTTCAGATCTGAAGTCGCAAAACGACCGCCATCAAGTGGCACCAGTGGACGTAAGTCTGGTGGTAGCACAGGCAGTACAGTTAAGATCATCCACTCAGGTTTATTGCCTGATTGCATGAATGCTTCAAGTAACTTAATACGTTTAGTCAGTTTCTTACGTTTAGTTTCAGAGTTAGTTTCATTTAACTCTTCACGCAGTGTTTCACACTCTTGTTCCAGATCCATGCTCTGTAACAAGTTCTGAACAGCTTCTGCACCCATCTTCGCATCGAATTCGTCACCAAACTCTTCTAATGCATCAAGATATTGCTCTTCTGTTAAGATTTGCCCGCGCTCAAGGCTAGTCATCCCGCCTTCAACCACAACATAAGATTCGAAATACAGTACACGTTCAATATCGCGCAGTGGCATATCCAACAGCAGACCGATACGGGACGGCAGTGATTTCAAGAACCAAATGTGAGCAACTGGAGAAGCTAATTCGATGTGACCCATACGTTCACGACGAACTTTAGTTTGTGTAACTTCAACGCCACACTTCTCACAGATAACACCTCGGTGTTTTAAACGTTTGTATTTACCACACAAACATTCGTAATCTTTTACTGGTCCGAAAATACGGGCACAGAAAAGACCGTCACGTTCTGGTTTGAACGTACGGTAATTAATTGTTTCTGGCTTTTTAACTTCACCAAATGACCATGAACGGATCATATCAGGTGATGCCAGAGCAATTTTGATCGCATCAAACTCTTCGGTCTTGGTTTGCGCTTTCAGAAACTTTAATAAGTCTTTCACGAAATGGCTCCTGTCGGAGTTAGACCTGCCAGGCAAATGACCCCTGTCATTCACCCCTTTAAACCAGTGTAGTCACTGTTTGACAGACTGCCATTTCTAGCAGTCTGTCTATATGGAATCCGTTATTCGTCTTCCAATTCGATGTTGATACCCAGTGAACGGATCTCTTTCAACAATACATTGAACGACTCTGGCATACCTGGTTCCATCTGATGGTTACCATCAACAATGTTTTTGTACATTTTGGTACGACCGTTAACGTCATCTGACTTAACAGTAAGCATTTCTTGAAGAGTATAAGCTGCACCGTATGCTTCCAGTGCCCACACTTCCATCTCCCCGAAACGCTGACCACCAAACTGTGCTTTACCACCAAGAGGTTGCTGAGTAACCAAGCTGTACGAACCAGTAGAACGGGCGTGCATCTTGTCATCAACTAAGTGGTTCAGTTTCAGCATGTACATGTAACCAACAGTTACTGGACGCTCAAATTGTTCACCTGTACGACCATCGAAAAGTGTAATCTGACCAGAAGTTGGAAGATCCGCTAATTTCAGCATCTCTTTAATTTCCATTTCTTCTGCACCATCGAACACTGGTGTTGCGGTTGGCATACCTTTTTTCAGGTTTTCAGCCAGACGTAACACTTCTTCATCGCTGAAGGTGTCCAGATCAACTTTCTGACGAGGTGCCATACCCAGATCGTAAGCTTTCTGGATAAATTCACGTAATTTAGCAACTTCTTGTTGCTGTTTCAGCATCGCGTTGATCTTATCACCGATACCTTTAGCAGCCATACCCAAGTGAGTTTCAAGGATCTGACCGATGTTCATACGTGATGGTACACCTAGTGGGTTCAGTACGAGGTCTACTGGATTACCGTTTTCATCGTATGGCATGTCTTCAATTGGGTTAATCTTAGAGATAACACCCTTGTTACCATGACGACCAGCCATCTTATCACCCGGTTGGATCTGACGTTTAACAGCCAGATAAACCTTAACGATTTTCAGCACGCCTGGTGCTAAATCATCACCTTGAGTGATTTTACGACGTTTAGCTTCCAGCTTCTTCGCGAACTCAGCTTTCAGTTCATCATACTGTTCTGCTAATTGTTCTAACTGGTTTTGCTTCTCTTCATCCGCAATACCCAGCTCTAACCAACGTTCACGAGGTAATTTATCTAATTTCTCAGCTTCAATACCGCCAGCAATCAGAACACCACGAATACGAGCGAATAGACCCGCTTCAAAGATACGCAGTTCTTCAGTTAAGTCTTTCTTAACTTCACGCAACTGTGATTCTTCGATTTCTAATGCACGTTTATCTTTTTCTACGCCGTCACGGGTGAAGACTTGTACATCGATAACTGTACCAGACACACCATTAGGAACACGCAGAGAAGAATCTTTAACATCAGACGCTTTTTCACCGAAGATAGCACGCAACAGCTTCTCTTCTGGAGTCAGTTGAGTTTCACCTTTAGGTGTTACTTTACCAACGAGAATATCACCGCCTTTCACTTCAGCACCGATATAAACGATACCTGATTCATCCAGTTTAGATAACGCTGCTTCACCGACATTCGGGATATCCGCAGTGATCTCTTCAGGCCCTAACTTAGTATCACGAGAGACACAAGCGAGTTCTTGAATGTGGATAGTAGTGAAACGATCTTCTTGAACAACACGTTCAGATACAAGGATGGAGTCCTCGTAGTTATAACCATTCCATGGCATAAATGCCACGCGCATATTTTGGCCTAATGCTAACTCACCAAGGTCTGTTGAAGGACCATCGGCTAACACGTCACCACGATCAACAGGCTCACCTAAAGATACGCAAGGAGTTTGATTAATACATGTGTTCTGGTTAGAGCGAGTGTATTTAGTCAAGCTATAGATATCGATGCCCGCTTCACCAGCGTAAGTCTCATCTTCGTTAACTTTGATAACAATACGAGAAGCATCAACATACTGAACAACACCACCACGTTTAGCAACCGCAGTAACACCAGAGTCAACCGCTACTGCACGTTCCATACCGGTACCTACCAGTGGTTTATCACCACGAAGAGTAGGAACAGCCTGACGTTGCATGTTCGCACCCATCAATGCACGGTTGGCGTCATCATGTTCAAGGAATGGGATCAGTGAAGCACCGACAGAAACAACCTGTTGAGTTGAAACGTCCATGTACTGAACTTGGTCACGACTAAATAAGCTTGACTCACCTTTATGGCGGCAAGTAACTAATTCTTCAACGAAGTGATTGTCATCGTCTAATACGGAGTTAGCCTGAGCAATGATGAAGTTACCTTCTTCAATTGCAGACAGATAGTGAATTTCATCTGTTACAGCGTTGTTTTCAACAACACGGTAAGGCGTTTCTAAGAAACCGTACTCGTTAGTCTGTGCATAAACAGATAATGAGTTGATCAGACCGATGTTTGGACCTTCTGGTGTTTCGATTGGGCACACACGACCGTAGTGAGTTGGGTGTACGTCTCGAACTTCGAAGCCTGCACGTTCACGGGTCAAACCACCTGGACCTAATGCAGAGATACGACGTTTGTGCGTAATTTCTGATAGCGGGTTATTCTGATCCATAAACTGTGATAACTGACTAGAACCAAAGAATTCTTTGACAGCAGCAGAAATCGGTTTTGCGTTGATCATATCTTGTGGCATTAATGCATCAAGATCGCCTAAAGACAGACGCTCTTTAACTGCACGTTCAACACGCACCAGACCAACACGGAATTGGTTTTCAGCCATTTCGCCAACAGAACGAATACGACGGTTACCTAAGTGGTCAATATCATCCACTTCACCTTTACCATTACGGATATCAATCAGTTTTTTCATTACTTCAATGATATCTTCTTGGCTCAGGATGCCAGAACCTTCAACTTCGTCACGGCCTAACGAACGGTTGAACTTCATACGACCAACAGCAGACAGATCATAACGATCTTCAGAGAAGAATAAGTTCTCAAATAAATTTTCTGCTGCTTCGCGTGTAGGTGGTTCACCAGGACGCATCATGCGATAAATTTCAACTAATGCGCTTAAACGATCGTTTGTAGGATCGACGCGGACAGTTTCTGAAATATAAGCACCATGATCTAAATCATTGGTAAACAGCGTTTCAATCGTTTTATGACCAGCTTGACTTAAGCGAGCTAACACATCTAAAGAGATTTCCATGTTAGCAGCACAAATCAGTTCACCTGTCGCTTCATCAATATAGTCACGAGCAACCACTTTACCTGCAATGTATTCAACAGGTACTTCAATGCGATCAACTTGCTCTTTCTCTAATTGACGAATATGGCGAGCGGTAATACGACGGCCTTTTTCGACATACACTTTGCCGTTTGCTTCAATATCAAATGAAGCCGTTTCACCACGCAGACGTTCAGGCACTAATGTCATCATCAGCTTGTTATTGCTGATTTCAAACAATGTTTTTTCGAAGAATAAACCTAAGATTTCTTCAGTGCTGTAGTTCATTGCGCGTAAAATGATAGTCGCAGGTAATTTACGGCGACGGTCAATACGGACAAAAAGGTTATCTTTAGGGTCGAATTCGAAGTCTAACCATGAGCCACGATAAGGGATAATACGTGCGTTATACAGTACTTTACCTGAAGAGTGTGTTTTACCTTTATCACTATCAAAGAACACACCAGGGCTACGATGTAACTGGGAAACGATAACACGCTCAGTACCATTGATAACAAAAGTACCATTATCGGTCATTAATGGGATTTCACCCATATAAACTTCTTGTTCTTTGATGTCTTTAACGGTGCCTTCTGGGGCTTCACGTTCATAAATGACCAGACGCAGTTTTACACGCAGAGGTGCTGAGTAAGTGACACCGCGGATCTGACATTCTTTAACATCAAAAACAGGCTCGCCTAAGCGGTAGCTGACATATTGTAATTCAGCATTACCACTGTAGCTTTGGATAGGAAATACGGAACGGAAAGCTGCTTCCAGACCGTTTTGACCATCAGGATCTTGCTCGATGAACTTCTGGAACGAGTCAAGTTGGATAGAAAGGAGATAGGGAACATCCAGAACTTGTGGACGTTTACCAAAATCCTTACGAATACGTTTTTTCTCGGTATAGGAGTAAACCATAGGGTTCCTCAGCTCGCTGAAAAGTGACCCACTCTGCCTACCCTTAGTTATTTAAGGGCGACACGACATTCTGCTAACACTATTTTTTGTAGGTAGGAAAATGTAATTTTCCATAATACTTATTGCTATTACTCTTAAATCATTTCATTGCATTGAGCTAACTACCGAGCTTTTGGAGAACGTGGATCGTAGTTACTAACACAGTATATTAAGTCGTCAATAGCAAAAAATATTGAGGTAAAGAGAAAGCCAAAAAGTGTGAAAAAGCTACTCTTACCTTACAGCGCAAAAAGGCTGGTGACCAAAAAATCACCAGCCATCAGCCGTTAGGCTGCACTCTGGGAAGTTAAATTATTTAACTTCAACCTCAGCGCCTGCTTCTTCCAGAGCTTTCTTCAGAGCTTCAGCATCATCTTTGCTTACGCCTTCTTTCAGAGCTGCTGGTGCAGATTCTACTAAGTCTTTAGCTTCTTTCAGGCCAAGACCGGTAGCGCCACGTACTGCTTTGATTACTGCTACTTTGTTACCGCCGATAGCTTTCAGGATAACGTCAAATTCAGTTTTCTCTTCAGCAGCTTCTGCTGGACCTGCAGCAACAGCAACAGCTGCAGCAGCAGATACACCGAATTTTTCTTCCATCATAGAGATCAGTTCAACAACGTCCATTACAGACATTTCAGCAACTGCGTTTAAGATATCGTCTTTAGAAATAGACATAACAAGTGTTCCTAAAATTCAGAAAAAGTTTATACGTAAATAAAGCAACGAAGAAATTGGCTATTAAGCAGCTTCTTTCTGATCGCGCAGAGCAGCCAGAGTACGAACCAATTTGCCTGCAGAGGCTTCTTTCATGGTTGACATCAGGCGTGCGATTGCTTCATCGTAAGTTGGGAGTGTAGCCAGACGATCGATGTTCGAACCTGGGATAAACTCACCTTCAAAGGCAGCCGCTTTAATCTCGAATGCTGGGTTCGCTTTCGCGAAATCTTTGAACAGACGAGCAGCAGCGCCCGGATGTTCAGCAGAAAATGCAATCAAGGTAGGACCAACAAATACGTCTTTCAGCACTTCATAAGAAGTACCTTCAACAGCACGACGCAGAAGTGTGTTACGTACTACACGTACAGTAACGCCAGCTTCACGACATGCTTTACGCAGTTCGGTCATTTTAGCTACAGTAACGCCACGGGAATCCGCAACAACTGCAGAAAGCGCACCTTTGGCAACTTCGCTGACTTCAGCAACAATCGCTTGTTTGTCTTGAAGATTTAGTGCCATTAGCTTCTTGCTCCTGGATTAACCGAGTAAAAACTCGGGACTCACATCACTTATTACCACAATGGTATAAGCGCTAAAACACGGTGAGTAGAATCCAGAATATATAATTCTTTATTGGCTCTCTCACCGTCTACGCAGGAAAATTAAGTAATTACTTACACCTGCGGTCTTGGACGGGGTCTGGATAGGCCAGACTCCAACCGAAATTCAGAGAATTTAGTTATGTTGACTTAAAAAATACAACATAGCTAAACTCAAGGCGTCAAATTCTATACAAATTTGACGCCAAGGTAAAGTCTTTTATGACTTTAGTCTAATCTAAGATTAAACTGTCGCGCTTAAGCTAGCTTGATCAATCGCAACACCTGCACCCATAGTGGTAGACAGGCTTACTTTCTTGATATAAACGCCTTTCGCTGCTGATGGTTTTGCTTTTTTCAGAGCAACCAACAGTGCTTCTAAGTTTTCTTTCAACTGAACTTCGTTGAAATCAACTTTACCGATAGTGGTATGGATAATACCATTTTTGTCGTTACGGTAACGAACCTGACCAGCTTTAGCATTTTTAACTGCTTCAGCAACGTTAGGTGTTACAGTACCCACTTTCGGGTTTGGCATTAAGCCACGTGGGCCAAGGATTTGACCTAATTGACCTACAACGCGCATTGCATCTGGAGATGCGATAACAACGTCAAAGTCCATTTCGCCAGCTTTAACTTTAGCAGCTAAGTCGTCCATACCGACTAATTCAGCGCCTGCTTCTTTAGCAGCTTCTGCATTTGCACCTTGTGCGAATACAGCAACGCGAACTGAACGGCCAGTACCGTGTGGAAGTACAGTTGCACCACGAACGTTTTGATCTGATTTACGTGCATCGATGCCAAGGTTAACAGCAACGTCAACGCTTTCAACGAATTTAGCAGTAGCCAGTTCTTTCAGTAAAGCAACAGCTTCAGTGATTTCATACTGTTTAGTTACTTCAACTTTTTCACGGATATTGCGCATGCGCTTGGTTAGTTTAGCCATCAGATTAGTCCTCCACTACCAGGCCCATGGAACGAGCAGTACCTTCGATTGAACGCATCATAGCTTCAACGTCAGCACCAGTCAGGTCCGCAGCTTTAGTTTCTGCGATTTCACGAACTTGAGCAGAAGTAATTTTACCTACTTTCTCTTTGTTCGGTTTACCAGAACCTGATTTCACGCCCGCAGCTTTCTTCAGCAGAACCGCTGCTGGAGGAGTTTTGGTAATAAAAGTGAAAGAACGGTCAGCGTAAACTGTAATAACAACAGGAATTGGTAAGCCTTTTTCTACGCTTTCAGTTTTAGCGTTGAATGCTTTACAGAATTCCATGATGTTAACACCTTGTTGACCCAGAGCTGGACCAACTGGTGGACTTGGATTAGCCATACCTGCAGAAACTTGCAGTTTGATATAGGCTTGGACTTTCTTAGCCATTAATTAATTCCTCAATTTGGGTATATCGCCCGGCTAGGGCTCCCCGATTTTACTTTGTTCTGTCTTATGACAAAACAACTCAAAACGAAAGGTGGAAAATTGTAGATAACTTTTCCACCTTTTGCAAGAAAGCAACGTAAAAAGGTTTAACCTTTTTCAACCTGACTAAAGTCTAATTCAACTGGTGTCGCACGACCAAAGATTGAAACAGAAACTTTTAAGCGGCTTTTCTCATAATCAACTTCTTCAACTACACCATTAAAGTCAGCGAATGGACCATCGCTAACACGAACCATTTCACCTGGTTCAAACAGTGTTTTAGGACGTGGTTTATCACCAACTTGTTGTAAGCGATTCATAATCGCATCAACTTCTTTATCACTAATTGGTGCAGGTCTGTCTGAGGTTCCACCAATAAATCCCATGACACGCGGTACATTACGGACTAAGTGCCAAGTTGCATCGTTCATAACCATTTGGACAAGAACATAGCCTGGGAAAAATTTACGCTCACTTTTACGACGTTGACCGCTACGGATCTCAACCACTTCTTCGGTTGGAACCATAACTTCGCCGAATGAGTCTTCCATTTCGTTTAATTTGATATGTTCACGCAGAGATTGTGCAACACGGCCTTCAAAGCCCGAAAATGCCTGAATGACATACCAGCGTTTTTTTGGAGAATCAGTCATGAACACCTCACAGGCCAGTAATAAATGAAACAAAACGAACCAGAATGCCATCCAGTCCCCAAAGAACTAATGACACAATAGCCGTCACTGCAGCAACAATTAGGGTTGTTTGCAATGTTTCTTGACGTGTTGGCCATACTACTTTACGCATTTCAATACGCGCTTCACGAGCAAATGCTAATGTTGCTTTACCTTGTGTTGTCCACAACGCGATCCCACCCGCTGCTACGAACAAAGCAACAACCGCTAAAGCTCGTAACGCTAGGTTAAATTCACGATAAAGATAGTTGCCACCCACTGCTACTGCCAGCAATAAAACGGTAATGATCCACTTAGCGATATCACCACCACGTTTGCTATCTTGAGCTCCGCTATTCGCACTCATAAATTAACCTGTCATATGATGTAAATAAATAGCCAGCTTGCCTCGCAAGAGCAAAACAAATCAGACTAACCATAAAATCAACTATGATTGCATCTGACACAGTGTCATATCTCTATGACATTCGTATCTGCAAGATACTGGACTCGATTCGTTGTATCAGAGCCTATCTCACCAATAATTTACATCAAACTAGTGATGAGATAGGTTCTTTTTCAAACAACGCATAAAAAGGGCATCAATCGATGCCCTTCTCTAGGAGAATTACGCGAGTAATTAACCTAAAATTACTTTAGCAACAACGCCCGCACCTACTGTACGGCCACCTTCACGGATAGCGAAACGTAAACCGTCGTCCATCGCGATTGGGTGAATCAGTTCAACGATCATGTTGATGTTGTCACCTGGCATTACCATTTCTACGCCTTCTGGTAATTCGATAGTACCCGTTACGTCAGTTGTACGGAAGTAGAACTGTGGACGGTAGCCTTTGAAGAATGGAGTGTGACGACCACCTTCATCTTTGCTCAGAATATAAACTTCTGCTTCGAATTTAGTGTGTGGCTTGATTGAACCTGGTTTAGCCAGTACTTGTCCACGTTCGATTTCTTCACGTTTAGTACCACGTAACAGAACACCAACGTTCTCACCTGCACGACCTTCGTCAAGTAATTTACGGAACATTTCAACGCCAGTACACGTTGTTTTAGCCGTATCTTTGATACCTACGATTTCAACTTCTTCACCAACTTTAATAATACCACGCTCAACACGACCTGTTACTACTGTACCACGGCCTGAGATTGAGAATACGTCTTCGATTGGTAACAGGAATGGTTTGTCAATTGCACGCTCTGGCTCTGGGATATAAGAATCCAGTGCTTCTGCTAATTCAACAATTTTTGCTTCCCACTCAGCTTCGCCTTCCAGTGCTTTCAGCGCTGAACCACGGATTACTGGCGTGTCATCACCTGGGAAATCGTATTGAGACAGAAGTTCACGAACTTCCATTTCAACTAATTCTAACAGTTCTTCATCATCTACCATGTCACATTTGTTCAGGAATACGATGATGTAAGGAACACCAACCTGACGACCTAACAGGATGTGCTCACGAGTTTGTGGCATTGGACCATCAGTTGCTGCTACTACCAGAATAGCGCCGTCCATTTGCGCAGCACCCGTGATCATGTTTTTAACATAGTCGGCGTGGCCTGGGCAGTCTACGTGTGCGTAGTGGCGAGTTGGAGTATCGTATTCTACGTGTGAAGTAGAAATGGTGATACCACGCGCTTTTTCTTCTGGCGCATTATCGATTTGATCGAATGCACGAGCAGCACCACCGTAAGTTTTAGCTAAAACTGTAGTGATTGCAGCAGTCAGAGTTGTTTTACCGTGGTCAACGTGGCCGATAGTACCAACGTTAACGTGCGGTTTTGAACGTTCAAATTTTTCTTTAGACACGACTATATTCCTTAATATCGCTCCCTCTAGTCGAGGGAGCGTAAACTAAATTGAACTCGAAAGGATCTTATTTCGCTTTACGAGCTTCGATAATAGCCTGAGCGACGTTGCTAGGCGCTTCGTTGTACTTCAAGAACTCCATAGAGTATGAAGCACGACCCTGAGTTTGTGAACGCAGGTCAGTTGCATAACCGAACATTTCAGCCAGTGGTACTTGAGCACGGATGATCTTACCGGTAGGCAGATCGTCCATACCTTCAACCATACCACGACGACGGTTTAAGTCACCGATAACGTCGCCCATGTAATCTTCTGGCGTTTCAATCTCAACTTTCATGACTGGCTCAAGCAGAATTGGCTTAGCTTTCATGAAGCCGTCTTTAAATGCCATTGATGCGGCAATTTTAAACGCGATTTCTGAGGAGTCAACATCATGGTAAGAACCGTAATGTAAACGAGCCTGAATATCCACAACAGGGTAACCTGCTAATGGACCAGATTTCAGCTGTTCTTGAATACCTTTATCAACAGCTGGGATGAATTCTTTAGGAATTACACCACCAACGATATCGTTGATAAATACGTAGTTCTCTTCACCACCTGCTGGTAATGGAGACAGGTCGATAACCACATGACCGTACTGACCACGACCACCAGATTGTTTCGCGTGCTTACCTTCGATATCAGTTACTGTATCACGAATAGTTTCACGGTAAGCAACCTGCGGTTTACCTACGTTCGCTTCAACTTTAAATTCACGACGCATACGGTCAACTAACACGTCTAAGTGCAGCTCACCCATACCAGCAATGATAGTCTGACCAGTTTCTTCGTCACTTGATACGCGGAAAGATGGATCTTCCTGAGCCAGACGGTTCAGAGCGATACCCATTTTTTCTTGGTCAGCTTTAGTCTTAGGTTCGATAGCAACAGAGATTACTGGCTCTGGGAATTCCATACGTTCTAAGATGATTGGTGCTTCAATTGCACACAGAGTATCACCTGTAGTTACGTCTTTCAGACCGATAGCAGCCGCGATGTCGCCTGCACGAACTTCTTTAATTTCTTCACGCTTGTTAGCATGCATCTGAACAATACGGCCAAAACGTTCTTTTTTGTCTTTAACCGGGTTCAGAACTGTGTCACCTGAGTTTACAACACCAGAGTACACACGGAAGAATGTTAAGTTACCAACAAATGGGTCAGTTGCGATTTTGAATGCCAGAGATGAGAATGGCTCGTCGTCGCTTGAATGACGTTCTGCTGGAGTATCTTTACCGTCTGGTAACATACCTTTGATTGCAGGAACATCTGTTGGTGCTGGCAGGTATTCAATTACCGCATCCAGCATTGCCTGAACACCTTTGTTCTTAAATGCAGAACCACAGGTAACCAGGATAATTTCGTTATCTAGAACGCGTTTACGCAGAGCAGCTTTGATTTCTGCTTCTGTCAGTTCTTCACCGCCCAGATATTTGTCCATCAGATCTTCTGATGCTTCAGCAGCTGATTCAACTAGGTTGTTATGCCATTCTTCAGCTAAATCTTGCAGATTTGCAGGAATGTCTTCGTATTCGAAGGTAACACCTTGGTCTTCTTCATTCCAACGGATTGATTTCATTTTAATCAAATCAACAACACCGGTGAAATTTTCTTCAGCGCCTACTGGAATTTGCAGTGGAACTGGGTTTGCTGCCAGACGTGTTTTGATTTGTTCAACAACACGCAGGAAGTTTGCACCCATACGGTCCATTTTGTTAACGAACGCGATACGTGGTACATGATATTTGTTAGCCTGGCGCCATACTGTTTCTGACTGAGGCTGAACACCACCAACTGCACAGTAAACCATAACCGCGCCATCAAGAACACGCATAGAACGTTCTACTTCGATTGTGAAGTCAACGTGTCCTGGGGTGTCAATGATGTTTACACGGTGAGGCTCAAACTGTTTAGCCATACCAGACCAGAATGCAGTAGTTGCTGCGGATGTGATAGTAATACCACGTTCCTGCTCCTGCTCCATCCAGTCCATTGTTGCTGAACCTTCGTGAGTTTCACCAATTTTATGGTTTACACCGGTATAAAACAGAATACGTTCACTTGTAGTGGTTTTACCGGCATCGATGTGCGCACTAATACCGATATTACGGTAGCGTGCTATGGGGGTTTGACGAGCCATTTTTTCCTCTCTCGTGGGCGTTCAATTCAGGTAAAGGACAGCAGAGCTGTCCTGAAAAGAGTTGCAATACTCCGTGGATTATTACCAACGGTAGTGTGCGAACGCCTTGTTTGCATCTGCCATACGGTGAACGTCTTCACGTTTCTTAACAGCAGCGCCTTTGTTTTCAGCCGCATCAGATAATTCATTTGCCAGGCGAAGCGCCATGGATTTATCACCGCGTTTACGAGCAGCTTCAACAATCCAACGCATTGCTAATGCATTACGACGAACTGGGCGTACTTCAACTGGAACTTGGTAAGTTGAACCACCAACACGGCGGGATTTAACTTCCACAGTAGGACGTACGTTATCTAATGCGATTTCGAACGCTTCCAGTTCAGTTTTGCCTGAACGCTGAGCCAGGGTCTCAAGCGCATTATATACAATAGATTCTGCAGTAGATTTTTTACCGTCTACCATCAGAATGTTTACAAATTTAGCCAGCAGTTCTGATCCGAACTTAGGATCTGGCAGAATTTTACGTTGACCAATTACACGACGACGTGGCATGGAAATACTCCGTTTAAAATTCAGGGTTGTCCAAAACTCAATGAGTTTATTTTGACATTATTTGTGAAAAAATGTTTGGCCTTACTTAACGGAGAACCATTAAGCCTTTGGCTTCTTCACACCGTACTTAGAACGAGCTTGTTTACGGTCTTTAACACCAGAACAGTCCAGCGCGCCGCGAACAGTGTGGTAACGCACACCTGGTAAGTCTTTAACACGACCACCACGGATTAGGATTACGGAGTGCTCCTGCAAGTTGTGGCCTTCACCACCGATGTAGGAAGAAACTTCGAAACCGTTAGTCAAACGCACACGGCATACTTTACGCAGTGCTGAGTTTGGTTTTTTTGGAGTGGTAGTATATACACGAGTACATACGCCACGCTTTTGCGGGCAAGCTTCCAGAGCTGGAACGTTGCTTTTAACAACTTTCGAGCTACGAGATTTGCGTACCAGCTGATTAATAGTTGCCATTTAAAAAAAGCTCCTGGTTTTTGCTTCGTAAACACGGATTTGAACTCTGTCTTGTCAACAAGACAAAACATGAGGACGCAGAATTTTATTGCTGACGGGCTCATGTGTCAAGAATTATACAGCAATTCTATGCTCCCCAATGAATTTGTTGGGGGTGTTTTACCGTCAAATCGACAAAACCACCATAATTGATAAGTTTAATATGATGAGATACTTGATCTTTTAAGCCTCTTGCTAAAACATCATCAATTAATGCGTAAACTGAAATTTGCTGTTGAAGACAATATTTTAATAAAGGATTATCTTCGAGGACTGCGAGTACACCATCTTGTATTAACAAAACATCATCTTCTTTTGTCAATAAAGATAAAAAAGTCGCTAAATCACTTTGATAAATAGAGACAGAATAAGTATACAACATAACTGTTCAACCTTCCTGACTAACTTCTGTATTAAAAGCGTAATACCACATCATATTCACTCAATTTTTGAGCGATATCTTGATGGGATATCACCTGAACATCCAACACAAAAGAAGTTTGAGAGGATAATCCACGATGAACCATGTCTTTCTGAGATATATAGACATTTGTCACATCATACAAGGGTAGTACTTTAAATGTTGCCGCATGATGACGTGACAATATCCCTTCAGGCTGTTGATTTTCAACAAGTTGAAACACACCATCAGAGATAAAAAAAACGCCAATATCTTCTGTTAATGCAGAGGTTGCAAGTAAAGCATCTAAACCTTCTCGCCCTGCACTATTACCATGAGGCGCTTGAGTAAAAAGGAATGCGATCGAATTCATTTTCTTCATTAAAATTGCACCACACGGGAACAGGTCAACATCGCTTGAGCCAGTGATCCTAAACCACTTAACTCAAATTCAGGTGCCATGTTATAGCTATCCATTTCCTGCTCTTTGGCTTGCTGCTCATCAATAATTCCTCTACGCAATGCGGCAGCAACACAAACATGCAAGGGAATTTGATGTTTTTTCGCCAAGGCAACCCACGCTTTAGGAAGATCAAATTCATCATTTGCAGGCGATACCCATTTATTTGCGTTCACAACACCTTCCCGATAGAAGAAAATTTGTGCAATTTGATGCCCTTTTTCAAGAAGGGCATTTGCGAATAAATAGGCACTCGAAGCTTGTTCAGTTCCGTAATGAGGCCCCGTAACCACTAAGCAATATGTCAAGGAACTCATAATGTTGCCTTATTCGCCATTTTTAAACTGGCGAATATAGAGATACACAGTATGTTTTGAGATGTTTAAGCGGTCTGCAACCTGATTAATAGCATCTTTGATATCAAAAATACCTTTCTCATAAAGGCTTAATACGACTTGTTTATTCTTAGCATTATTCGCAACTTCACGATCATTATTAACTTCTTCAATCGTGAACTCTAATGTTTGAGCGACTAAATCATCAACGGATGATGCAAAGTTAACATCAGATGCGACTTCATGCGTTTCTTCAGGAATAAAGGTTTTGATTATTTCAGAAAATGGGACATCAAGGTTCATATTAATACACAATAAACCAATGACACGACGTTCACGATTACGAATAGCAATCGTGATTGACTTCATCAATGCACCACTTTTCGCTCTAGTAAAATAAGCCTTTGAAAAACTTGAATCTTCATCTGTGATGTCATGTAACATTTGTAATGCCAAATCGGTAATTGGAGAACCAATCTTACGACCAGTATGTTCTCCATTCGCGATTTTAACCGCTGAACATTTCAAATCTTCCAGAGAGTGCAATACGATTTCACAATGATTACCAATAAGCATTGCCAAACCATCCACGGCAGCTTCATAGGACTTTAGTACTTCGTGATCAGTTTGAGTAAAAGGTCGGCTATCTAGTTTTTCAAACTCGCTGCTGTCACCATTAAATAACGGGCTAGACATTTGATTATATAATCCTTAAAGGCTTTAATTATGATAATGACTTGAGGTTCTATTTTTTATAACGATTCGTCATTGCGGATCAATTCAATATTAAAAAAAATTAAATATAAAAACAGAATTAAGAACGATTCTGACGTTAGATCGTCAGAAGATCTACGTCAAGTAACTTAGAATAAGAGCTTTGTGATAGGTCACAGCTTTTTTCATTTTTCTTTATATTTTGTACTCATTCCTATCTTTTATTTTTACAACCGTCCCTTTTTAAGGGGCCAGGATAAAGATTGACACTATTGAATAGATTACCTATATTCCAAATTATTGTTATTTTAACGAGTGATTAATCCTATGAATATACTGATGAAATGCCAATCTCAGCAAACCTCATCAATAATAGGATTAATTTCTGTTGCTTCTATACCTATTGAAATTCTCTCTTCACCACCTCCGCCTGTGAAAGTGGTTGTAGTCAATACAACGGTTGTTGTTGCAACTCACATTGCTTGATTGATTTGCTTAGCTTAAGAACGTACTTAACCAACCTCAATATAATGATATTTTGGTTAGGTTTATTCATTGAGATTTTATCAATTAGCTAATACTCACTAAAAATAATCAAGCGCACTCATTGCTTATTTTACCGGTATCTCAGCATGTATTTACATCAATATTGGGCAAAACTCGGCCCAACGACATTATTCGTTTTATTGTGGAGTAGTGGTGCTATCTTTTCTCGTTGGGGATTAGATAATGGTAGCTCATTTGCTATTTTAACGTGGCGTTTTATTATCGCTTTAGTATTTCTCACTTTCTTGTGTATTCAGCGCCATCGCTTTTTACCCCCCAAAGGAAGCCGTTTAAAAACGGCATGGGTTGGCCTACTTATTATCGGTGGCTATTCCATCTGTTATCTTTTAGCACTCGCTAATAGCATTACACCTGGAATGCTAGCCACCATTATGGGTGTTCAACCGATTATTACCCTATGGATAATAGAGCGTAATTTTACAGCGACACGACTATTCGGGCTTTTAATCGCCTTAGCAGGATTAGTATTAGTCGTTGCCCAAAGTTTATTTAATACAGCGTTATCATTAACGGGAATGATTTATGCCTTAATTGCACTACTTTGTATGAGCTTTGGCGCAATCTCACAGAAAAAACTGCAATTAGCCCCCATGGATGCCCTACCGTTACAATATGTTGTTAGCCTTGTGTTGTGCTTGTTATTTGTCCCCTTCCAGCCATTTCATGCTTCATTCGATATTGGCTTTGTTATTCCAGTCCTTTGGCTTGCGGTGATCATTTCTGTAGTTGCACAATTGCTACTATACCGCTTACTCACAACCGGTAATTTAGTTAATGTCACGAGTTTATTTTATTTAGTACCAGGCGTGACAGCATTAATGGATTACATCTTCTTAGGTAATAAGATGTCTTGGTTGAGCTTAGCAGGGATGGGAGCAATTATTGTCGGCTTGCTGTTTGTTTTTAAAAAGCCCAAAGCCATTATTGTAGAAGAGGCCGTAGACTAACACTCTGTGTTTATAAATGATCAACGATACATTAGAAATAAAAATGCTGACATAAATGTCAGCATTTTTTAGTGGTAGTTAACGATAAGTGAATTACTTCTCGCTTTCAACACTCAGTAATTCAACTTCAAAGACTAATGTTGAGTTAGCTGGAATACCACTTGTTGCACGTTGTCCGTAGCCTAATTCTGGTGGAATAACTAACTTGATTTTACCGCCTTCTTTGATGTATTTCATACCTTCTGTCCAGCCAGGGATAACGCTTTTCAGGCTAATTGTCAGAGGTTCGTTACGATCATAAGAGCTATCAAATTGTTTACCATCAATCAGCATGCCTTTGTAGTTTACAGTAACACGATCAGCATCTGTTGGTGTTTTACCTTTCCCAGGATTTTCAACTAAATAGAGTAACCCTGATTTGGTTTTTACCACACCTTTTTCCGCGGCAAACTCTGTACGGAATTTATCACCCGCAATTTTGTTCTCAGTCGCTTCTTTTTCCATTTTTGCTGTTGCAGCAGTACGGACTTGATCTTCAAAAGCCGCTAACGTTAATTCAATTTCAGAGTCTGATAATTTTGATTTACTGTTAAATGCATCCTGAACACCCGCTAACAGTTGTTTAGAATCTAAAGTAATACCAATATTTTTTTGTTCTTGTAACGCAGCTTCCATATAGCGGCCCATCGACGCGCCTAACGCATAGGCATTTTGCTCATTTTGAGTTTTAAATGCGCTATTTAGTGTTGGCACTTTAGCGGTTGCTTCTTCAGCGAATGCATGAGGTGCACTGAATGCGAAAGCTAAACTGGTTGCCAGCAACGTCGTTTTTAATAAAGATTTCATCCCATTCTCCAGTATATGTTTGTGAGTCGCTACGTTTTACAAACGATCATCATAGATCTTCATAAAAACGTTTTGCATCACATCTTGCTGTCGTTGCGGTATAGATCTCATCCGCGGGTAGCAATTTTATATGAATTTAAAAAATTTGCCGACACTCTTAACAGTTAATGTTAGGATTTTTGTCAGCACAGAGTGCTACCACATTAGCAAAATAGTCTTTTATCTCAAACCAGATTTATGTCTTCCTGTGTATATATCAGTAAATAAGATTAAATTTCGTGAGTTTTTGAGTCATATTCGTCGTAATAGGACATTTTAAAGGAGGAAAAACACAATGGATATTAAGGAAGTAGAACGATTGCTCATTCAATTAGAAAGCAAAGTTGCTTTCCAAGATGCGACTATTGAAGAATTGAATCAAGTCGTCACACAACAGCAAATTGAAATTAGCCGCTTTAAGGAAGCCTTAAAAATTGTTTCTGAGCGCTTAAAAAATTCTCAAACCTCAATACTTGCTAGACCTGAGGATGAAACGCCTCCACCTCACTATTAAGTCGTCGTCCGCTGTTAACATCAAAACGGAAAACAAAAAAGGAGCGCTTAAACGCTCCTTTTGATCTTTTCAACGAAAGATTAGTGCTGGCAACCACAACCGCCATTGCCGTGACCATGACCACCATGACCATGACCGCCGCCACCGCAGCATCCACCTTCTTCACCGTGTGAATGGCCATGTCCGTGACCACCGCCACAGCATCCGCCTTCTTCACCGTGACCGTGGCCACCACAACATTCGTGCTCTTCTTCTTCACCGTGTACGTGACCGTGAGCTAATTCTTCTTCAGTCGCTTCACGAATTGCAACGATTTCAACATGAAACTTCAGGTTTTGACCTGCTAACATGTGGTTACCATCAACGATAACTTCGTCGCCTTCAATACCTGTAATTTCTACTGGTACTGGACCTTGATCGGTATCAGCAAGAAAACGCATACCCACTTCTAACTCATCAACACCAACAAAAACATCTTTCGGTACGCGTTGAACTAAGTTTTCGTCGTATTGACCATATGCATCATCAGAAGCAACTTCTACGTCGAATTTTTCACCGACTTCGCGACCTGTTAATGCATTTTCTAAACCACTGATTAAAGAACCACGGCCATGCAGATAGTCTAACGGTGCACTCACCGTGGACTCATCAACTAAAACACCGTCTTCTGATCTTACTTGATAAGCCAGACTAACTACCAAGTCGTTTGCTACTTTCATGACATCTCCTACATACCCGTGGGCAAAATTTTCCCGATTGTAACGAAAAATAAATCTTCTGTATCGGGTTATATCAAAAAAACCTACAATTATTGTGGTGTAAAGATCCCAATGACTTGTTCATTTTCACGAACAAGCGAGTTAACCTCACCCTCTGTTTGCCGTTGCTGATGGCCACATTTCGCACATTCCACAATATCCACTTTATCTTCACGCCACATTTTAAGTGTATCTTGAGCTTGACAGTGTGGACACACGGCTCCTGCGATAAAGCGTTTACGGGTTGCAGACATGGGGTCAATTCTCCTATTTATCAATAGATTTTTTTTCTTTATGTATTTGAGGAATGTCTTCTGTTAAAGAGTCATCCCAAATATCAGGCTGATGGTGCTCTTGACGAATTTCTTCACTAAAAAGCTCTTCAAGTTCCCGTCTCGCTTCTTTTACTCGTGAAACGTTAGAGACTTCTTCCGGAGATTCATCCACCAGCTTTCTCAATAAGTTAATATCCAGACGACGAAAATGCTGTTGTGCTCGATATGCTTGATGAGGATGCATGCCTAATTCAATTAATGTTTTGCGTCCTAATTCTAAGGCGCTAGAAAATGTTTCACGGCTAAAATCTGTCACCCCTGCTTTGAGCAACTCATGAGCTTCAACTCGTCCTCTTGCCCTTGCAATAATATGCAAATTAGGAAAATGATGTTGGCAAAGATGAACGATTTCCATCGTAGCTTCAGGTTCATTACTGGTAATAACAATCGTTTTAGCATGCTCTGCGCCAGCAGCACGCAATAGATTGAGATCGGTTGCATCACCGTAATAAACTTTATAGCCATATTTACGCATGGTGCTTATGCTTCCAACATCATGCTCTAATACTGTGACGTTAATCTTATTTGCCATTAACAAACGCCCTACAACCTGCCCCATTCGACCAAATCCGACAAGAATGACCTCTGGGTGATTATTTTCAACAAAAGGCTGTTCGTCTGTTTTGGCTTCATTATAACGACGAGCAAACACAGCGTCTGTCATTTGCATCACAAGAGGCGTTGTCATCATAGAAAGTGTGACAACAACCAACAATAATGCCATTTGCTGACTCTCTAATACGCCCATAGCCATCGATGTCGAGAACACAACAAACGCAAATTCACCACCTTGGCTTAATACCGCCGAGAATTGTAAACGCGGGGAAAAATGCAATTTGGCTAACCAAGCAATACTGTAAAGGATCAAGGCTTTCACAATAACCAGCACTAAGACGCCCAATAATACTTGTGGAAGATAGCGCCATAAAATACCGATATCTAAAGACATACCGACAGAAATAAAAAAGAGTCCTAAAAGTAGACCTTTAAAAGGTTCAATAGCGATCTCTAATTCATGTCGATATTCTGAATCTGCCAATAACACTCCCGCAATAAAGGTGCCCATTGCCATGGAAAAACCTAAGGTTTCCATAAAAATAGCGGCACCTAATACAACAAGTAGTGCGGCAGCAGTAAAAACTTCTCTGACGCCAGACTTCACCACTAAGCGTAAAAGTGGACGTAATAAATAACGACCACAAATCAGCAACCCAGCAAAAGCCGCGACTTTCACACCAATGCGATACCAATCGCTACTTGCCGTTTCTCCGGCTAACAAAGGAATAACAGCCAAGATAGGAATAACCGCCATATCTTGGAAAAGTAAAACAGCGAAACCTAATTGCCCGCCTTCATTGTGGTTCATTCCTTTCTCATTCATAAGTTGCAATGCCATCGCCGTAGAAGACATCGCAATACCTAATCCACCAATCACAGCGGCCTGCCATGAGAAAGACGTAAAAACAAGAATAAGCCCTGAAAAAATAGAAGCGGTTAATACCACCTGCATTGAACCCACACCAAAAATGGCACGTCTCAGTTCCCATAACTTGGCTGGATTTAATTCCAAACCAATAAGGAACATTAAAAAAACCACCCCTAATTCAGCAAAATGTAAGATATTATCGACATCTTTAAACAGCCCTAATCCCCAAGGTCCGATCGCAATACCAGCAATCAAATAACCGAGTACAGCACCAATTTTAAGACGCTGTGCAATAGGTACCATAACCACGGCAGCACACAGGAAAAAGAGAACAGCTTTAATCATCCAATTATCTTCCATTAAGCTTGCTCCCCTTCAAGTGGTGCACTTAGCCAATGACGATAAGCTTCACCGATATAAGTCAGTGTTGTTTTAGATTGTTGTCTTGCTGAATACACAACCATGGGTGATAGCCAGCGCATACCACACATTTCGGCCATTAATTCAAAAGGGCGTAATAATTCTGTGAGTGTGTAGTGATTCTTCCCATTATGTTGATAAGCCAGTTCTGGCTCTCCCGTTGTAATTACACAACGAAATGACTTACCTTTTAATTGTGCCCGACCTGCTTTATTGGCAAAGGGGCGAGTTAACACTCGGTCTTGCCACTCTTTTAATAATGCTGGACAACTATATGTTTGTAATGGAAATTGAAAAACGATCACTTGGTGCTTACACAGCAAGGATTGTTCATGGTGTATATCAATAAAAAAATCAGGATAAGTAGCATATAAATCATGGATAGTTATATTCTCTAAATCCCTCACCGCTTTTAATAATGCTTTATTAGCAATTGATTGGCGCGGCTCGGGATGAACATACACCAGCAATACATTTGATGCGTTTGACATCATTCCTCCTTACAAAACGTGTCAGAAACGGTTTTTTCCGTTACCATGCACGCATTGTGACCAACTGTTACGAACAACTTACTCTATATATTAATTTACATACTCTTAATAGACGATATTTATGATTGTTTTTTCTTCTTTGCAAATTCGCCGTGGTGTCAAAGTGTTACTGGACAATGCCAGTGCAACCATTAATCCAGGGCAAAAAATTGGTCTAGTCGGTAAAAATGGCTGTGGTAAAACCACATTACTTTCTTTATTGAAAGGTGAACTTCAGGCTGAAGCAGGTAATGTTACCTATCCTAGTACATGGTCAATGGCATGGGTTAACCAAGAAACCCCCGCACTTGATGTACCTGCTATTGATTATGTTATTGATGGTGACAGAGAATACCGCCAGTTAGAACAACGATTACAAAAAGCTAACGAAATAAACGATGGTCATGCTATTGCACTGATACACGGACAATTAGATGCCATTAATGCATGGACAATACAATCGAGAGCAGCGACCTTACTGAATGGTTTAGGGTTTAGCCAACAGCAACTTAGCGAACCTGTAAAATCATTTTCAGGTGGCTGGAGAATGCGTTTAAACTTAGCACAAGCGCTGATTTGTCGATCTGACCTACTACTTCTCGATGAGCCCACCAACCACTTAGATTTAGATGCTGTTATTTGGCTAGAAAAATGGCTAAAAAGCTACACTGGTACACTTATTTTAATTTCTCATGATCGTGATTTTCTTGATCCTATCGTAGATAAAATCTTGCATATTGAGCAAGAAAAAATCTTTGAATATTCAGGTAACTACTCTTCGTTTGAAATGCAACGAGCAACTAAACTCGCACAACAGCAAGCTTTGTTTGAAAATCAACAAGCCAAAATTGCACACTTACAGAGTTTTATCGATAGATTTAAAGCGAAAGCGACAAAAGCAAAACAGGCTCAAAGCCGTGTAAAAATGCTTGAACGCATGGAACGTGTTTCTCCTGCACATTCAGATAACCCATTTCAATTTAGTTTCCGCCAACCTGAAAGCTTACCCAATCCACTTTTATCAATGGAGAAGGTCTGTGCGGGTTATGGTGAAAAAGTTATTCTCAATGATATCAAACTCAATTTAGTTCCCGGCTCACGTATTGGATTATTAGGGCGTAATGGGGCAGGTAAATCGACGCTGATTAAATTACTTGCTGGCGAACTACAACCCTTACAAGGGAAATTAGCTCTTTCTAAAGGCATTAAACTTGGTTATTTTGCTCAACATCAATTAGAGTTTTTACGCGCTGATGAATCAGCACTGCAGCATTTAACCCGCTTAGCGCCCAAAGAAACTGAACAAAAATTACGTGATTACTTGGGGGGATTCGGTTTCCATGGCGATAAAGTCACCGATGCTTGTGGTCAATTTTCTGGCGGTGAAAAGGCACGCTTAGTTTTATCACTTTTAGTTTGGCAACGCCCTAACTTGCTATTAATGGATGAACCAACAAACCACCTTGATTTAGATATGCGTCAAGCACTGACTCAAGCTTTAATTAGCTTTGAAGGCGCAATTGTTGTTGTATCGCATGATAGGCATTTATTACGCTCTACCACTGATGATCTCTACCTTGTACATGATGGTCAAGTCGAGCCATTTGATGGTGATCTTGATGATTATCAACAATGGTTAGTTGATCAAAATCGTCAAGAAACACAGGCAAATAAAAGCCAACAAGATAACAACAATATCACGACGACTGCCAATTTAAGTGCTCAGGATAAAAAAGAGCAAAAACGCAAAGAAGCTGAATTTAGACAACAAACCCAGCCTTTACGCAAGAAACTTACCACATTAGAAAGCAAGATGGATAAATTAAGCCAAGAGCTTAGTGATATCGAAAGCGTTCTTTCTGATAGTGGTATTTATGATACAAGCCGTAAAAATGAGCTTTCTGATTGCTTAAGCCGACAAGGTGTTACGAAATCCGCCCTAGAAGAAGTGGAAATGGAGTGGATGGAATTACAAGAAACATTAGAAAAAATGACAAACGCATTTGAAGCCCAGTAATACAATGTCATTTCTTAAAAAAGGAACTATTTTTAAGTAAAATAGTTCCTTGCTTTTTTTCCTTCAATTCATTCTTAATATTTATACAATTCATTTCACTTACCGTATTGATATCATTTTACAATAGCATGATTTACACAAAACATAATCTCTCCCTACCTAGCAATAACCCAATAAAAATAACAATCTAACGTTTATTTTCTACCTATTTATATTAAGTAAGGGAAATAAATTCTTTCACGCTAAAGTTTTTAACATTTCAGCCGAATTAATCATTCTGCTAAGTGGACCTCCCACTTACCAACGAAAAGGCAAAGCTAATAGGTAGGGTTATGTTAAAACGAATTAAAATCTCTCAAGGTTTAATGTGTGTCCTGACTCTGTTTTGTATTATTCAGATTATTTCTGGAGTACAAAGCATTCACGATGCCTACCAAACTCAAAACACTCTTAAAAAAATTTCATACAGTTTCGATCAACTACGCACGATGGATAATACCTATGCGGAGTTGAATACATTACGTACTGATATTATTGCACAAGCATTTAGTTATATATCAAATCCTCAAGCTGAGGATACAAACATCACTACATTTATGCAGACCATGCCTGCCCGTAAAGCGCAAGTTGATGCATTGATGAATGAGTATGTTGAACTATCCGCGCAAACAGGTTTCGATCAGCAACGTATGGCTCAGATCAAACAGCTTTATCAAAAGAGCCGAGCTGATCTTGATTTACTGGCACAGTATTTAAGTGAACGTAACACTAACGCGATTCGTTTAATTTTAAAAAGTCCGGCAAACACTAACTTCACGAATTCATTGTATGAAGCTACCGACTTTATTACGGATGAAGTTGTTAACCCTTCAGTGATTGAAGCAGAAGATAACTACCATAGCATGTTGTGGATAGCATCACTCTTTATGGGTATCTTCCTCCTCTTTACCACCCTGGTTCTTATTTGGATCCGCAAATACATTATTGTACGCATTAACCAAATGATCACCTATCAAGACGCCATTGCTAAAGGTGATTTAGTCAGTCGCATTGATAGCGATGTATCAGGTAAGACTGAAATCGATCAGCTTATGCTCGGCTTACAGCAAATGCGTGCGCAATTAAAAGAGATGGTAAGCTCTATTCGGAATACGAGTGCAACTATTTACACTGGCGTACAAGAAATTGCAGCGGGTAATAATGACTTATCAAGCCGAACTGAAGAGCAAGCGAGCGCATTAGAAGAAACGGCATCCAGCATGGAGCAGATGACCGCAACTATTCGTAATAACACGGAAAGCGCCCGTGAAGTGACAGAGCTGGTTATGAGTACTGCTGATATTGCCGTTCAAGGTGGTGAGCATAGTAATAAGATGGTAATGACAATGACCGATATTGCCGATCGCTCACAAAAGATTGGTGAAATCACCGCGGTTATTGATGACATTGCTTTCCAAACCAATATATTAGCGCTTAATGCTGCCGTTGAAGCCGCCAGAGCTGGCGAACAAGGTCGTGGTTTCTCAGTGGTAGCCAGTGAAGTTCGTAATTTAGCACAGCGTAGCGCAGAAGCGGCAAAAGAGATCAAAGAGCTTATTGAATCGACAATATTACGTGTTAAACAAGGTAATGATCTCGTCGAACAAGTTAGTTTATCAATGGGTGAGATTGTGACATCTGTGAATCATGTTTCAGGTTCGATGAAAGAAATTTTATCTGCATCGGAAGAGCAAACGCGAGGAATTGCACAAATTAGCCTTGCTGTTAACGAGATGGATAAAGCAACTCAACAAAATGCGGCGATGGTTGAACAATCAACAGCGGCTTCTGCCACATTAAGTGAACAAGCAAGTATGTTGGATACTATTGTGAATACATTTAAAGTTGAAGATGAAAAAACCGCCCCCGTTCAAACTAAATTACCTGTATTTTCAGCTAAATCACAAGACACTGAAACAATAAAAACACCAACAATCAAAACTAATCATCATGAAACAGACGACAATTGGGAAAGTTTCTAACGATATCTCTCACACAACGTCCTGTGAAAGCTTGGTGTAGAAAATAGCCCAAAACAATATAATAAAACCTCTACCTACACGACTCCCAGTCATTTTTCTGGGAGTATTTCTTTTCCTTCACACATAAACACAAAAAAAGATCGTTTTTTATACGAAATAATAATATTTTTTAAGAAATATTAAGAACATTTATGAAAGCAATAACTTTATTTTACTTATCATAAGATAAAAAGATAAATAAAAATAAAATACTGCTTATTATCGCTTTAATATCCGACAAAACATTATTAATATTTATATTTTAATAATTAACACTAAAAATAAGTAAGGCAATATACTTATAGTGCTTTCTGTTAATCATTAGAGAATTTTAGCCATTAGCTGACAATTAAAGCTAAAAAAAGAAATATAAGTCATCTTTACTATTAAATAGAGTAGAAAAAGTAAAGTTTTTGAATATTAAGCCGAATAAGTTTAATTGATAAATAGTTATCGCTCCTTGCTGTGTGTCCTACAAACCAATTAAATAGGTAAGGCTATGCTGAAACGAATAAAAATATCTAATGGCTTAATGTTTATCTTAATACTGTTTTGCGCCATTCAACTTTTCTCTGGAGCAATGAGTATCCGTGATGCGAGTTTAACAAATAAGCGGATCTCACAATTAGCGAATGGCTTTGAACAGATAAAAACGATGGATTATGGTTATGCTGAGTTAAATAAATTACGTGAAGATATGCTAAATATTATGTTTGATGCTCATCTCACACCTGATATTGCAGAAAATAAAATCTCTGATTTCCTTTCCTCTTATCCAAAAAGAAAACAAGAAGTTATACGTATTATTACCGCATACTTCACGGCGACCGAAGAAGCCAATTTTGATCCTGAAAAAATAGGGAACATGAAAAAGCGCTTTAATCGTGTGCTTTACGATCTTGACCAACTTGTATCATGTCTAGAGATCCGCGATTACTACGGTTTTCAATCTCTTTATGCTCATAATACCAATGAACGATTCACTCAATCCCTTTATGAAGCCACCGATTATCTCAGTGATAATGTTGTTACTCACGCAATAAAAGCAGCTCAAGGTAATTATGAACGTACCCTGGCATTAGCTTTTATCTTTATGTTTATTTTTATTCTTTTCACTGTCCTTGTTGTACTTTGGATACGTCGAAATATTGTTTTACGTATAAATCAAGTTGTCGATTATATGTCGGAGATTTCACAAGGAAACTTAGTAGAAAATAAAGATGTCACAGTAAAAGGAAATAATGAAATCGACCAATTAATTACAGGTATTCAATATATGCGTACCGAATTGTCATTAATTGTGAATGCGATCCGCGGAACAAGTCATCATATTTATACCGGTGTTCAAGAATTATCTGCGGGGAATACCGATCTTTCTTGTCGTACTGAAGAGCAAGCGAGTGCATTAGAAGAAACGGCATCAAGTATGGAACAACTCACAGCAACAGTGAGAAATAATACAGAAAGTGCTCGTGAAGTTTCACACCTTATCCGTCAAACTTCCAATATTGCCAGCAAAGGGGGCGATGTCACCAATAGAATGGTGAAAACGATGACTGACATTGCTGATAGCTCACAAAAAATTGGGGAAATTACAGCCGTTATCAATAGCATCGCGTTCCAAACCAATATTTTATCATTAAATGCTGCGGTTGAAGCCGCCAGAGCTGGTGAGCAAGGTCGAGGCTTCTCAGTGGTTGCCACTGAAGTAAGAGAATTAGCACAGCGCAGTGCTGAGGCGGCAAAGGAAATTAAAGAACTTATTGATGCCTCTATTAGCCGAGTGCGTCATGGTAATGAACTTGTTGAACAAGTGAGTATTTCTATGGGCGAAATACTGACATCCGTAAAACATGTAGAAGATTCAATGACTGAAATTTTATCTGCGTCAGAAGAGCAAACGCGAGGTATAACTCAAGTCTCTCTTGCTGTCACTGAGATGGATAAAGCCACCCAGCAAAATGCGACGATGGTTGAACAATCTTCCGCTGTTGCCAGCCTATTGACTGAAGAAGCCGGTAATCTTGAACAAATCGTTGAGCAATTTAAAACGGTCGAAAGTGATCAGCTCAATAAAAAAGTACAACACAGCGTAATAGAAAAACAGTTCTCATCTGAAAAATCACTATATACAAAAGATGAAAAGATAAAAAATACCGTCAAAGATGAAGTGAAAGAGGGAAAATCGACAAAAGGCGCAGCAACGGTAAATGATGGTGAAGATGATGATTGGACTAGCTTTTAACTCATTGATTTGATCATGATAAGAACATGATTTAGATAAACACAAAGACACCTATTTTTAGTAGGTGTCTTTTCCTTTTACTTCTTAAATAATGACAAATTAATTAAATACATTGATTGCACTCACTAAGTAGTTAGTTTGTACTTTCATTTCACCTGAAATCATTGAGGCCTTAGAAACATAATTCGCATTTTCATGCGTAATCGATTCCAATTTTTCAACAGCGCGACCAAGCTCTTTTAAACCCGCACTCTGTTCTGATGATGCAAGACTGATTTCACCAATTAAATCGGTCACGTTTTTAACATGCACCACAATATCTTCCATTGTTCCAACGGTTTCATTGACTTGCTTTGAACCGACTTTGATATTACTACTTGAAGCACTGATCAAGGCTTTAATCTCTTTCGCCGCTTCTGCGCTGCGCTGCGCTAATTCTCTTACTTCAGTGGCAACCACTGAGAAGCCTCGACCTTGTTCGCCTGCTCTGGCAGCCTCTACGGATGCATTAAGTGCAAGGATATTAGTTTGGAAAGCAATACTATCAATAACACCAATGATACTACTAATGCGATCAGAGCTTTTCGCAATATCATTCATCGTATTAACGATATTATCCATTGCACTACCTCCTTTTATCGCTGCTTCACACGTGATATTCGAAAGATTGTTTGCCTGCCCTGCCGTTTCACTATTACTGCTGACTGCTGTCGTTAACTCATTCATCGTTGAAGCAGTTGCTTCAACATTGCTAGCAGTTTGCTCTGTTCTCACATACAGATCGCGATTACCTGCGGCTAATTGATCACAAGAAATATCCACTTGATGAATTTGATGACTTACATCACTGACTAACCAACGGAACATACGTCCTAATTGATTAACTGAACGCTGTGTCATACCTATTTCATCAATACGATTTATATATGTAACGTTATGCTCATCGCCAGTTGCAACACGATTTGCTTGCTCATTAAGTAGTCTGATTGGCTTAACAATCTGAAAATAGAGAATACGTTCATTTGCCATCAGTAATACCAACAAAATCGCGATATGCATAAAAAGGGCATAACCCGATAAACCCACAAGCCATGCACTTAACAACATAAAAGGTAAAGGTAAAAGGATAAAAAGACGGAGTCGTTTTTTTAATGAAATAGTTTGATTCCATGATCGCCAACGCTGCCATCCTTTATAAACAAAAGCACCTTTTAAAAACGTGTGTGAAGGATACTTACCTTGATTAAATGCGGTATAAAGTACTGAAGCTTGTGCGACTTCCTCTTTTTTTGCGGCGGTCCTCACCGACATAAAACTTTGAATTTTTCCCTGACGTATAATAGGGGTGATATTCGCTCTGACCCAATAGTGATCCCCATTTTTACGCCGATTCTTCACAATCCCAGTCCAAACTTCTCCTTGCTTTAACGTTCTCCACATATCCTTAAAGACTTCTGAAGGTATATCTGGATGTCGGACAATATTATGGGGTTGCCCCACAAGCTCTTCCAATGAAAACCCACTGGCTTCGACAAAATCCTCGTTGGCATAAATAATATTGCCATTAAGATCTGTCGTCGACATCAGTGTTGCGTTTTCAGATACCGGGAATTCTCGCTGTGTCACCGGTTGATTGTTACGCATTAGTTACTCTCCTCGACATTGAAATTAAATCATCTCAATAAAAAAAAGACTGCCTAAATAACTATCGTTTCGGCTGTTAGGAGAATAACTTTAATAATAAGTGAAAATACTTACTTTTAAATATTAGTTTTTTGAATCAGTTCAAAATTTTTAATTGTCCAGGCTATTAATTAATGCCTGTGAACTTAACACTAATGTCTTCGCACACTCATCACGTTTCTGTAATAACGCCATAAAAATAAGGTCAGTGATCGTGTTTTGTGCTGTACGTGAAGAAATTGAAGCACTTCGCCACTCCCCCTCATCCGCAATTGTTTCTAATATATAATCAGACATTCTTCCTAATGGAGAGTGTTTTTCTCCTGTAATAGCAATGATTTTTGCTCCCTGTTTTTTAGCCACAGAGGCTGCAACTAACATATCTTTTCTTTTGCCACTATAAGAAATAACTATCTGTAAATCCTTTGGACTTAACATTTGAGCAACAGATATTTGTATATGATGATCTGTTTCAATCAACGTTGTTATCCCTATTTTCTGTAATTTATAACTTAAGTCTCTCGCAACTAATCCTGAACCCCCAATCCCAATAATCTGAACTCGCTGAGCTTCATCAATAAGCTGGATCACTTTTTCAAAATGAAGATAATTAATTTGGCGAGTCGTATCGACAATTGAATTATTTTTCTCTTGTGCGAGTTTTTGCGCGATAACCACTAAACTATCTTCAGAGCCTATTTGATTGTGTAATATGCTAGGATTTATACCTGAATTTGCATTCTTTCGCCCAAGCTCTTCACTAATTGCGAGCTTCAAAGAAGGAAAGCCTTTAAATCCTATTTTTTGACTAAATTTAACAATGGCAGATTGACTCACACCCATAATTTCAGCAAGTTGCTGTGACGATAAAGTGATTGTTTTTTCTGGATTATCTAAAATATAGTCTGCTATTTTTCGCTGATTTGTAGCCATACCTGGCTTTATCCAGGCAATTTTCGTTAATGTTGGCATAATGACAATATCCACTTCGAGTATTATATAGTTATATATGGAATAATTCTTGATACAGCGTTTAATATCTCAAGTAATTAATTTTTTAGAATAAAATCAATTAAAAATAGAAAATAAACAATAATAAAGTATAGAAAAAATCACCTTATTATTGGAATGCTTATTTTTATAATAGTTTTATAATTATCGTTTCAATCAGACCTAGATTCATCAATTCCTACTTTTATAATAATTAATTTATTTCCCGCTCTATTTTAAATAATAATTTATTCTTTTAAGTCAATAGCGTGATATAGACCTAATCTATTTGCACTCAATAATTTTTTATTTTCAAATACTTCCATTAAGTTAACAACAAGTTAAAACATAAATGTAATAAAATTTGCTTTAATAGAAACCCATAAAAAGAATAAATAATTCCTATATAAAATAGTTATTTTTCAATTTTAGTGATGTAAATAATGAGAAATAAAAACCAAATAGTTAAATAATAGGCTCTCTATATAATGACTCAAAATTAATCATCATTTTTATAAAGCGTATTTTAACATGAATGGCAGCACCAGTGAGCGATCGTAGATCTCTCTTTTTATAGAGAAATACTCTTTTTTTGACACATATCAAGGGAGATCATTTTAACCAATCTTAAAAAAGCATCATTTAAATCAAAAAAGTTTAATTACCTCTTGATTTATACCTATTTTCTGAATTTACTCTATCCAAATCAAAGGGACACAGAGTGCCGTTAATAATCCCATTGCGATATTGAACATAAACCAAGAGCGTCTGTTTTGTAAAAATAGGCTAATTAATGTCCCACCTAATATCCAAACAATACCAGCAACGAAATTAACAATGACCATGACAATACTAATAGCAATCACAGAGCTATAATAAGCATCACCTGATAAACTGAAGCTTCCTACTGCGCCTAATCCCATCATCCACGCCTTTGGATTTAGAAATTGCAATAATCCGCCCTGAACCCCACTTACAGCATGGCGTGTTTTTGCTGGAATATCTAAACGCTGATAAGATGATGTTGCTGTTTTCCAAGCAAGCCAAAGCAAATACGCACTCCCAACTATCTTCAATCCGATATGCAGTGCAGGATAAATTATCAATAATGCGGCAACACCAAATGCAGAGCTCAATAAAACGCATTGCATGCCTAGCATAATACCGGCCATTAACTTTAACGAGCCTTTAAAGCCTACATTTGCCCCTGATGAAGTAAGCAGTAAGTTGTTTGGCCCTGGTGTTATTGCGGCAATAAACAGGAAAACAGTTAACGAAAAAATAAGGCTAATTGTCATGGGACATGCTCAAAGATGTGACAGACGTTTTATTTTCACCGAAAATAGCAGTATGTTATTTAGCAAACAAGTGTTAATTCATTTTGATAGACGGAAAATATGTCTCAATACTTTAATCCAATGCGTTGGGCTAAAAATCCACATTTACAAACGCTTTTACCAAGAATTGTACGTAGGACGCCACAACTGACTCCATATTGGCAACGTCTTAATCTTCCAGACAACGATTTTGTCGATTTAGCGTGGAGTGAAGATCCGACAACCGCACTCAATAAACCCCGTTTAGTCATCTTTCATGGCTTAGAGGGGGGATTTAGTAGCCCTTATGCTCACGGTATGTTAGCCGCAGCAAAAGAGAGAGGCTGGCTAAGCGTTGTGATGCACTTCAGAGGATGTAGTGGTGAACCCAATAGACAAAATCGTATTTATCACTCAGGTGAAACGGGAGATGCTCGCTACTTCTTAAATTGGTTGAAAAAGGAATTTGGTGAGCAACCAACCGCCGCTGTTGGCTATTCGCTTGGTGGAAATATGCTTGCCTATTATCTCGCAGAAAGTGGTGAAAATGCAGTTGTAGATGCAGCCGTTATTGTCTCCGCACCATTAATGCTAGAGCCATGCTCAGCAAAAATTGAACATGGTTTTTCTCGTTTTTATCAATGGTATCTGTTAAAAGAACTCAAAAATAACGCAACACGAAAACTTATACGCTATCCCGATTCCTTACCTATCAGCTTATTGACGATAAAATCCATCAAAAAACTACGCCAGTTTGACGATCTTATTACATCTAAAATTCACGGATTTAAAGATGCGTTAGATTATTATCGCCAATGCAGTGCATTACCTTTATTAAATAAAATAAAGAAAACTACACTTATCATTCATGCTAAAGATGATCCATTTATGTCTGCGGATGTTATTCCTGATGTTAAAACACTCCCAAACAACATTGAATATCAACTTACAGAGTTTGGCGGCCATGTAGGGTTTGTTGGTGGGAAACTCTCTAAACCCGTGATGTGGCTAGAAAGTCGTATCCCTGATTGGTTAGCAACTTATTTGGAGAAAGCAAAATGATAATACCTTGGAACGAGCTTTCAACAGAAACACTAGACAATCTTATTGAAAGTTTCGTTTTACGAGAAGGTACTGATTATGGTATCCAAGAGAAAACGCTTGAACAAAAAGTCGCCGACGTAAAAAAACAACTTAAATCTGGTGAGGCCGTGTTAGTTTGGTCTGAACTTCATGAGAGCGTCAATATTATGCCTGCATCGCAGTTTCGCTCTGGTTAGTTATTCAAAGCCAGCGATGTATCGCCATCAATAAGGGCCAACCTTATTTAGCAAAAGGATAACCTATGTCAATCAAGCATCCGATCATCGCAGTAACGGGCTCAAGTGGTGCCGGAACGACCACAACAAGCCAAGCTTTTCGTAAAATATTCCAACAACTCAATGCAAATGCTGCATTGATTGATGGAGATAGCTTCCATCGCTATACTCGCCCTGAAATGGATATGGCGATAAGAAAAGCGAGAGAACAAGGTAGACATATCAGCTATTTTGGCCCTGAAGCAAATGATTTTAACTTACTGAGTAAGACCTTAAGTCAATATAGTGATACAGGACAAGGTCAATCTCGCAAGTATTTACACTCTTATGATGAAGCAACACCCTACAACCAATTACCAGGAACATTTACACCTTGGGAGCCATTAGCCAATAATACGGATGTTCTTTTTTATGAAGGATTACACGGCGGCGTTGTTACCAACGAACATAATGTAGCTCAACATGTTGATCTATTAGTCGGTGTTGTTCCTATCGTAAACCTAGAGTGGATACAAAAGCTTATACGAGACACCACAGAAAGAGGACACTCACAAGAGGCGGTAAGAGATTCGGTTGTACGCTCAATGGATGATTATATTAGTTACATTATTCCTCAATTCTCACGCACACACATTAACTTCCAACGAGTTCCAACGGTCGACACTTCAAATCCTTTTTCAGCCAAAGCAATCCCGACTCTTGATGAAAGCTTTATCGTTATTCGTTTTCGAGGCTTAACCGATATAGATTTTCCCTATTTACTTGCAATGTTGCATGGCTCATTTATGTCAACAATAAACACTATTGTTGTACCGGGCGGGAAATTAGGATTAGCGATGGAATTAATTATGGCACCATTAGTCAAAAAATTATTAAATGGTGAAAAGATAAGTTAACCAAAATAGAATTTATCTCTCTAAAAATAATATCCCATTTATTAAGGGATATTATTTTTTAAATTAAACTTTATTTTAAAATATCAAAATTAGTCAGCATTCTTTATTTCAAATGAATGTGTAATATTAGCTGCTTTTCCTAGCATTAAAGAAACAGAACAATATTTTTCTGCGGATAATTGAACTGCTCGTTCTACAATTTTATCCGTTAATTCTTTACCTGAAACAATAAAATGCAAATTGATATCAGTAAATAAACGAGGGGCTTCTTCACGTCGCTCTGATGTTAATTTTACTTCACAATCAGTCACTTGATGACGACCCTTACGTAAAATACTGACAACATCAATAGCACTACATCCACCTGCAGCCATTAATACCATTTCCATTGGACTTGGAGCTTTATCACCCGAATTTCCATCCATCATAATTTGATGGCCAGATGAAGATTCGCCGACAAAAGATAAATCTTCAACCCACTTAACTCGTGCTTCCATTTATTTTCCCCTAAAAGATGACATAGACTAAAAGAGTACATTCTCATAATTCAACTAGCAATTAGCAAATAGGTTTATTATGCTGACTGCGTAAAACGAGACTTAATGCACTAATTGTGTTAAAAACAATATCTGCTTGATGATAGTGGTTAAGATCAATGCATTATTTTCTCATTTATTATAATCTACTCCATATTAACTTACCGTCTTCTCAGGAAGTTAATAGGTAAAGCTAGGATTTTTAAGCATGCTGTCTCAAAAAGGAACCTATCCGTTTTGAAAGGCTGCATTTAACGTACAGAGGATAACGCGAATGGTTCTCGGCAAGCCGCAAACAGACCCGACTCTTGAATGGTTTTTGTCACACTGCCATATTCACAAATATCCATCCAAGAGCACGCTGATCCACCAAGGTGAGAAAGCGGAAACACTTTATTATATTGTTAAAGGTTCCGTGGCTGTTCTTATTAAAGATGAAGAAGGAAAAGAAATGATCCTCTCCTACCTAAATCAGGGGGATTTCATCGGTGAACTTGGATTATTTGAAGAAGATCAAGAACGTAGTGCATGGGTTAGAGCAAAAACAGCCTGTGAAGTAGCAGAAATTTCCTATAAAAAATTCCGCCAATTAATTCAGGTTAACCCTGATATTCTGATGCGCCTGTCTGCTCAAATGGCGAATAGATTACAAACGACATCAGAAAAAGTAGGCAACCTTGCTTTCCTTGATGTAACAGGTCGTATTGCACAAACTTTATTAAACTTAGCAAAACAGCCTGACGCAATGACACATCCTGATGGCATGCAAATTAAAATTACACGTCAGGAGATTGGTCAAATCGTTGGTTGTTCACGCGAAACAGTAGGCCGTATTCTGAAAATGTTGGAAGATCAAAACTTGATCTCCGCACACGGTAAAACTATCGTCGTTTACGGGACTCGCTAAGTATCCCCACTCGAATAAATAATAGCCATAAAAGTGCTATTGGTATACTTGTTGTATAAACCCCATCCTCGTTGATGGGGTTTTTAGTCAATACTACCCTCTTACAAATTCCGCAATAGCCGCTTTTAATGCCACCATTCCTTCTTGTAGCTCTTCTTGGGTAATAATTAACGATGGCGTAAAACGCATCACATCGGCTCCTGCGTTTAACATCATTAAACCATGTTTGGTAGCAAGAGCCAGTAACTCTTTGGCTTTACCTTTATATTGTGGTGCCAATTGCGCACCAATCAATAAACCTTGCCCACGGATTTGCGAAAAGACATTGTACGTTTGATTAATGTCCATCAGTTCATCTACAATCCATTGATAGCGCTTTTCTACCCCCGCAAGTACCTCAGGTGTATTAATCAAATCAAATGCAGCATTGCCCACAGCACAAGCTAATGGATTTCCCCCATAAGTTGTACCATGAGTCCCTACGCCCATAGCAGAAGCTATCTCATGTGTCGTTAACATCGCGCTTAGTGGAAAACCACTTCCTAGCGCTTTTGCAGTTGTAATAATATCGGGTGTCACATCATAGTTCATATAGGCGAAAAGCTTGCCTGTACGCCCCATACCTGTTTGTACTTCATCAAGAACAAGCAGGGCTTGATGCTTATCGCACAACTCACGTAGCCCTTCCATAAACTCAGGTGTTGCTGCCGTTACCCCCCCCTCACCTTGAATTGGCTCTAAAATGACAGCGCAAGTGTGATCGTCTATTACCGCTTTAACCGCATCCAAGTCATTAAAAGGAACATGCACGATATCTGCTGGCTTAGGACCAAAACCATCTGCATATTTAGGTTGCCCACCCACAGAGACTGTAAACAGCGTTCTGCCATGGAATGCATGGTGAAAAGCAATAATTTTCGTTTTATAAGGACTATGGCGAGTAATGGCATAATGGCGAGCCAATTTAAATGCTGCCTCGTTCGCTTCTGCGCCTGAATTGGCAAAAAAGACACGTTCTGCAAATGTATTATCGATTAATTTTTGTGCTAAACGTAATGCAGGTTCATTAGTAAAAATATTACTAACATGCCAAAGTTGTTCACTTTGTTCTTTTAAGGCTTGATTAAGAGCAGGATGAGCATGACCCAATGCTAAAACAGCAATACCACCAGCAAAATCAATATATGATTTTCCCTGCTGATCCCAAACACGGCTCCCCATCCCTTTGACAGGAATAAATTCTGCGGGTGAATAAATTGGCAACATTACCTGATCGTAAGTTGCCCTGTTGATGCTTTGCTTTGTCATGATCCCACCTGATCGTTATTCACATTCAATATGAAAATATAATCACTAAATATGAATAAAAAATCAAATGTGGTTTTGTATAAAAAAGCGTTATTTCGCTATTTAAATGCTATCCATTTAATATTTAAGGAAATTATTTAATAGCTCATGTCCCTGTTCACTTAAAATACTTTCTGGATGGAACTGAACCCCTTCAATTGGCAATGTACGATGACGAATTCCCATAATTTCATCAACATTTCCATCATGTTGACTCCATGCCGTCACTTCAAAAGGGACTGGTAATGTTGTCGCATCAATCACTAAGGAGTGGTAACGCGTCACACTTAAGGGTCGATTAAGTCCCTTAAAAACACCTTGTTGATTATGATGTATTAATGAATTTTTACCATGCATGACTTCTCGTGCTCTGATAACCGATGCACCAAAAGCTTGCCCTATCGCTTGATGTCCAAGACAAACGCCAAGAATAGGAATTTCACCAGCAAACCGCTGTATAGCCTCAAGAGAGATCCCTGCTTCATTAGGAGTACAAGGTCCTGGCGAGATAACAAGATGTGCTGGCATCATCTTTTCTATCTCTTTAAGTCCGATCTCATCATTACGCTTAACAACAACCTCAGCACCCAATTCACAGAAATACTGATAGAGGTTGTAGGTAAACGAGTCGTAATTATCAATAAGTAACAGCATATTAGCCTATCCGACTGATTTTCTTATCATTATCTATTTTATTACTATTTTAAAGCGAGTGTAGATTTGCCAAAATAGCTCGTTGTTTAACCGACTTGGGTACAACAAAGCCGATTATCATAGCACAGGTGTAAAATATGAATAGTAAGCAAGAAAGCCTGCTGATTTATTGAGCAATAACAAAAATGACGGTAATTGATGGTGAATAGAGTGATTAATAGCGCAGTACATACTTATTACAGGGGATCACACGAAAAAAGAAGGATAAAAAATATTTTTTCGTGCTAAAAACCCCGGAATGAAAACATTCATTCCGGTTTATATGCATTTTATCTTATTAGAATAAGTAAATATCCTATCCTAATAATACGTTTATTGTTTTACGACTTCCGCAGATAAAATAGTGACCGTTTTTACTGGTACATTTTGGTAAGGTCCAATATTACGAGTTGGAGCTTGTGAAATTTTATCGACTACATCCATTCCTTTCACAACTTTACCAAATACGGCATAGCCAAAATCACGTTGACCGTGATCTAAAAATGCATTGTCAGCCACATTAATAAAGAATTGGCTGGTTGCGCTGTCTTTATCTGATGTACGCGCCATGGCAATAGAACCTTTTACATTACGTAATCCATTGTCGGCTTCATTTTTAATTGGCGCTCTGGTTTGTTTTTGCTGTAAATCAGCAGTAAAACCACCGCCTTGAACCATAAAACCGGGAATAACACGATGAAAAGTGGTGCCGTTATAGTACCCATCTTCGACATACTGAATAAAATTTTTCGTTGTGATTGGTGCTTTTTTATTATCCAGTGAGATTTCAATATTGCCTTCAGAGGTGACTAATTTAACGAAGGTTTCTCCCGTTGCCATTGCAAAAGTCGCTGTTGTTAAAGTGCAAGCGGTAACGAAGGTGACAAGAAAACGTTTTAACATGCAGGGATCCTTTACTTTAATAGTCTACAACTTACTTAATATGCAGCGATTCTAATTCGCTGAGGTAAATAGTGCCAATCATTTACCTTTATTTACGCTCAATAAGTCTAATTACGTTATAACAGGGTAAATTTTAATTTTTAAGCACTGTTATAAGTCATTAAATTGCGCCAAAATAGAGCAAATAGTATTTTAGATATTCATTTTCATGCAAAATTGAAATGAGTATGCATGAAAAGCCGCATTATTTCAGAGAGGTTTATACCATAATGACCCAATTTAATTACCAAAAAGCACATTTCATCATCAGTGCGCCTGATATCCGTCATTTACCACCAGATACAGGAATTGAAATTGCCTTTGCGGGTCGCTCTAATGCCGGTAAATCCAGTGCTTTAAATGCGTTAACCCAACAAAATGGACTAGCCAGAACCAGTAAAACCCCAGGTCGCACACAATTAATCAACCTTTTTCAAATTGAAGAGGGCTTACGCTTAGTCGATCTACCAGGTTACGGCTATGCTCAAGTTCCTGAAGAAATGAAGCGTAAATGGCAACGCTCTTTAGGTGAATACCTACAAAAAAGAGAATGCTTAAAAGGCGTGGTTATTTTAATGGATATTCGCCATCCATTAAAAGATCTCGATATGCAAATGATTGATTGGGCCGTAGACTCAGAGCTTCCTACGCTCGTTTTACTGACTAAAGCAGATAAATTAGCATCAGGTGCGCGTAAAAAGCAGTTAATTAGCGTACGTGAAGCGCTAGCAAATAAAGTAGGTGATATTCGCGTAGAATATTTTTCATCATTGAAAAAAATTGGCATTGATAAACTACGTAATACACTTAATGAATGGTTTTCAGGTTCAGAAGAGCAGCCTACAAATGATGATAACGCTTAATTATCTTCTTTTCTCTCAAAGATAATGTTTTGATCTTCTATTGACAAAGGGAAAGTCACTTTTCCCTTTCACTTCTCACATAAACCACTTCAATGAATTTTAGGTAAAAAAATGCTCCAGTCGAAATAAAGTCGACTGGAGCAGCTAATATTCAGCTAAATCCGATTACGTGAAGTAAAAGGTCTGAAAGATAGAACATCTTACCTCTGTACCCTACGAGAGATAATGTACCCTATTTTATTGGCTAATAAAAGCCCTTTTGTAATTTTTTTTCACATGCAGACACGATTCAGCTATGTGATTATGTATTCAAAGCATAAATAAGTGTAGTTTAATTACATAATTATGAGACTTTAATCACCTACATGAATGTGATTAAAAATAGAACAGATCACACAAAAGGTGCGGTTTATCATTAATGATTTTGTGATACGCTTATTGCGAGACCGTAGTAAATATGTAATTAGCGATAAAATGAGGTATCCATGGCTGTATTAACGCTCTTGCGTTTTCCTGATGAGCGTCTGCGCAGAGTCGCAGTACCAGTGGAAAAAGTAGATGACGAAATACGCACATTAATCGATGACATGATTGAAACCATGTATGCAGAACGAGGTATTGGCTTAGCAGCCCCTCAGGTTAATGTATCTAAACGCATTATTGTAATTGATGTTTCTGAAAACCGAGATCAACCGATTGCACTTATCAATCCTGAAATTATCAGCACTGAAGATGAAATGATGGATATGATGGATGGGTGTCTATCTATTCCCGATTCTTTTGCTCCAACAGAGCGTTACCGTTTTTTAAAGGTTAAGGCATTAGATAGAAATGGGGATGAAATTGAACTTGAAGCCTCGGATTTATTCGCAGGCTGCATTCAGCATGAGTTGGACCATCTTAATGGCAAACTCTTTATTGACCATTTATCTCCGTTAAAACGTCAACGTATTGAGAAAAAACAAAAGAAATTGAGCAAATTGATAAACTCACAAGTTGCTTAATTATTCACTTATCTCTTTTTCATATTTTGTTGATGAATTTTGACATAAAAAAGCTCGGTTATTAACCGAGCTTTTCTTTTTCTTGCCCTAATAAAAATAAATTTTCACGGTTTTTCTCTCCATCCCCTATACAATAGATTTAAAATATCAACAGCACATTCATTGAGGCAAAAATGGAAAATAGTCGATTTAAGGATTTATGTGAACAACTCAAAGCAGCCGGTGCAACAGACCCCAAATCATGGGTAAAGAGTGAGTTACAGGAAAATATTCCGCAAGTCGCTCGATTCCTCGTGTTAAAAGGACTTACCGATATCTATCATGATGTTGACGAAAATATCGGTGAAATGGATATTTACTCTGATGAGGTAACTGACGTATATCAAAAGCTTGCTTCCCAATTTGATAATCAAGAACTTAAGAGACTACTGCATTTCTATGGGAAATCCGTTATTGGCAAGGTGATTGATATGCTTGATCAAGGCTATCTTTATGATGTTAACGCTAAAGTAGGTTGGTCTTTAATGGAATTAAATGAACAAGGTGAAACAACAGATAGATTAATCCAAGGATTGCATGAAGACTTTCTTGAGTTTGATGAGTCAGAGCTTGTTCCCAACACAAAAGCATAAACAATAAAGGGCACAACTGATTGCGCCCTTTATTTGATAGCTGAGATTTAATATTTAATGGGCTTCATCCCAGTTATTACCCACTCCGACTTCCACTTTCAACGGGATCGCTAATTTCATACTGCTTTCCATCAATTTGTGGATCATGATATTTGCATTCTCTAAATAAGACTCTCGCACTTCAAATACTAATTCATCGTGTACTTGCATAATCATATGCACATCTGCTGGACATTCATTGCAAATCCAATTATCCACAGCAATCATTGCTTTTTTGATGATATCTGCCGCTGTACCTTGCATTGGAGCATTAATCGCCTCACGCTCTGAAGCTTTACGACGAATTGCATTCTTTGAATTAATTTCTGGTAAATAGAGGCGACGCCCTTCTAACGTTTCAACATAGCCTTGTTCAGAAGCTTGTTTACGAGTGCGCTCCATATAGTCCAATACACCTGGGTAGCGTTCAAAATAGAGATCCATATAACGCTGAGCTTCTCTTCTCTCCACACCAATCTGCTGTGATAAACCAAATGCGCTCATACCATAAATAAGACCAAAGTTGATCGCTTTCGCACTACGACGTTGTTCAGAGGTAACTTCGTCTAAAGGTATACCAAACACTTCAGATGCAGTAGCTCGGTGAATATCTTTACCTTGAGCAAAGGCATCTAACAAACCTTTATCTTGTGATAAATGTGCCATGATCCGCAATTCAATTTGTGAATAGTCGGCTGCAACAATTTTAAAGCCTTCACGGGCAATAAATGCTTGGCGAATTCGACGTCCTTCTTCATTTCTTACTGGGATATTTTGAAGATTCGGATCGCGAGAAGATAAACGCCCCGTTGCCGTCACTGCTTGATGATATGAAGTATGTACACGCTTCGTTTTACTATTCACCATCAATGGCAATTTATCCGTATAGGTCGATTTTAATTTCGCAAGACCACGATGCTCTAAAATTAAACGAGGTAATTCATGGCTATGCGCTAATTCTTCCAATACTTCTTCATTCGTTGAGGGCGCCCCTTTCGGGGTTTTCTTGATAACGGGCAATTGCAATTTATCAAATAAGATTTCTTGTAACTGTTTAGGTGAAGAGAGGTTAAATTCTTGTCCTGCTAACGCAAACGTCTCTTTTTCAATTTCTGCTAAACGTTGTGTAATCTCTTGAGATTGAACAGCTAACACTTGAGCATCAATTAATACACCTTTGCGTTCCATTCTCGACAACACAGGAACTAATGGCATTTCAATATCGCGGTAAACATGGTTAAGAGGCTCAATGGCTTCTATTTGAGGATATAGCGCTTGATGGAGTAATAAAGTGATATCAGCATCTTCAGCAGCATATAACGTCGCTTGCTCAACCTCAATTTGGTTAAAGGTCAGCTGACCTTTACCTTTACCAGCAATCTCTTCAAATGTTGTGGTTTTATGATTTAAATGTTTTTCCGCTAAGGTATCCATATCATGGCGGCTACTCACACTATTTAAGACATAAGACTCCAGCATAGTATCAAAATAAATACCGTTTAATTCGATACCTTCATTTTCCATAATGCCACGATCAAACTTCAAGTTTTGCCCAATTTTTAGAATGTTTTTATCTTCTAAAATAGGTTTTAATGCCGCTAGCACTTCATTAACAGGAAGTTGCTCTGGCGCATCTAAATACTCATGACGCAATGGAATATAAGCCGCCTTACCCGGTTCAATAGCAAATGACAGCCCCACTAAACGAGCATCAATATTATTTAAACTGTCAGTTTCTGTATCAAATGCAAATGCAGGCGCTTTCTTAAGAAGTTCAACCCATCGCGTTAAGCTTTCATGCGTTAAGACAGCTTCATAATTCTCTTGTGTAATAACAGGAAAATTAGCTGATGCAGGTACTTCTTTGGGAGTAATGGCTTCAGAGGAGTAAGGTACAGCAACTTTGTGTGTACTCCGTTGAGCTAACCATCCACCATTTTGAAGATCACTGATCCAACGTTTAAACTCATAACGCGTAAACATCGCTAGTAATTGATCTAGATTTGGCTCATTAACCACTAAATCATCAAACGTTTTATCGAGTTCAACATCTGTTTTAATCGTTGCCAGCTTATAAGAAAGTTTTGCCACTTTCTCATGTTCTGCCATTTTGGCGCCCAGTGTTTTAGCACCACGGAAACTCAATGTGGCGATATTATCAAGCTGTTGATAGATATCATCTAAACTACCAAGTCCTTGTAAAAGGCCTAATGCCGTTTTCTCACCGACACCGGGAACACCAGGAATGTTATCAGAAGAATCGCCCATTAATGCGAGGAAATCAATAATCAGTTCAGGAGGAACACCATATTTTTCTTTAACTTCATCAGGACCTAAAATAACGTTGGTCATGGTGTTAATCAGCGTAATCTTTGGCGTCACTAATTGCGCCATATCTTTATCGCCAGTACTGATTAAAACATCATGCCCATCAGCCGCTGCTTTTAGTGCCAATGTTCCAATAACGTCATCTGCTTCTACACCTGAAATAGATAACAATGGTAAACCCATTGCTTGCACCATCTCATGCAAGGGTGCTATTTGTTCACGTAAATCATCCGGCATTGGAGGACGATTAGATTTATATTCCTCATACAACTCATCACGGAATGTTTTACCTTTAGCGTCAAACACAACCGCAACATGGCTTGGTTTATACTGTATTATTAGGCTACGTAGCATGTTCAACACGCCGTACATCGCACCCGTTGGCTCACCTTGGCTATTGGTTAGCGGTGGAAATGCATGATAGGCGCGATAAAGATATGAAGAGCCATCTACAAGGATAAAGGGGTTTTCTGCTATCTGGACCATAATCTGTTCATCATTGTTCTGAGGTTCGTTGATATCACTAGAATGCCACATCACAGCCCAATAGACGAATATTACCTGTTCTTAAATGCAGAAATTCGGCTTAAGTGCCCAATTATTTATTATTGATCGAACTTAACAGAAAGAATAAGTATGGATGATAATTTAATATTAATTAAAGTGATTTTTTATCAAAAGCCATATCCATTAATCTGATTTCAATTATAAAAAGAGTAAAGCGTAAACGTACTGTGTAATTTAGAAAGTATTTAAGATAAAGCCATTCTCTCATCATTAATATTAATGTTAGTGTCATCTTTTTCATTAAAGATTTATTTTTTAGTCAATATCAAAACAACCTGTGGATAACTCTGTGAGTAGTTTTGTAAACCTCTCTATATTAATAAGTTAGCTTTCTTTTCAATTTATTAACATAATTAAAAAATCAATCACTTAGCGTATTCATCAAGATATTATCAATTAATTGTCGTATTTTTTATTAATGTGGATAGTTATATTATGACAAAATAAGAGAGTAAAAAAATAGCACTCTTATTTCTTGAGTGCTATTTTTCATATAAGAATCTATATACTTTTACTTAGTCTATATAGGAAAAGTTTAAGTCTCTCTTATTTTTTCAGCAATAATTGATTCACAATATCCGAATATGTTTTTGCATATTCCTCTGGTGATTTTGCACTGATACCATCATTTTTCATTTTATATTTGCCACCAACTATCATGGCTGGAACACCATTGATTTGGAAATCAACGACAGCATTCTGTTGTTGGCTAACTAAAGAATTCACGACAAAGCTATTCATTGCTGCATCATAATCTTCGCCTTTAACGCCTGCGTTAATAAAAGCATTACGAATATCGTCAACAGAACGAATAGATTGAGTTTCTTGAATACCTTTAAATAAAACGGGAGCAACTTGATCTTCAACGCCTAAAGCCATAGCCACAGCCCAAGAACGTGTCAGATCTTTACCTAAAGGTCCTAAGAAATCAACGTGATAACGGACAACATTGGTGTTTTCTGGCGCATTCTTTTCAACAGTGCTATTGACTTTATATACTTCAGAAAATTGATAACAATGTGGGCAATAAAAAGAGAAAAACTCAACAACATCAGGCGATGCTGTAATAGGTTTGGAAAGATTCGTGTACTGTTTTCCTTCAGAAATATCAGCAGCAGAAACACTGAATGCTAACACCATACTTGCTAACGCCAGCCAAATTTTTTTCATTTCTCATCGTCTCCTAAGAATTAATACATTGGGCTAAGTTGTGAAGGAGGCTCATTTAATTGCTCCACTTGCCCCTTGAATAAGGCTAATTGTTTAAACCAAAAATCTTGATCTTGAAACCAAATAAAGGCACGAGGAAAAGCAGGATCATTCCAGCGTTTTAATACCCACGCGAGATAATGCACCATTCTCATTGCTCTTAGTGGCTCAATTAATGACAACTCACGTAAATCAAAATCTTGATATTCATTATAAGACTCAAGGATTGTATCCATTTGTATAACTTGCTCTTGCCGCGAGCCGTTTAATAACATCCAAAAGTCTTGTACCGCAGGTCCCATTCGGGAATCATCAAAATCAACCATCACCACGTCATCACGCCACAATATATTACCAGGATGGCAATCACCATGTAGCCGTAACATTTGCCATGCAGAGTCCTCTATTCTAGGACGCACATCATGAATAAGTTTATCTATAACCTCTATAAACTGAGGTTTGAGGTTATTAGGAATTAATGCACTACTTTCAAATGCTAATTTTGGCGCTCTCAGATATTCTGCAATAGAAAGGGTTGGACGATACTCATAACTCTTCTTTCTACCTATTTGATGAATGCGCCCTAATGTGCGTCCAACTTCTTCTAGATGAAATAAATTATCCGTTTCATATGCTCTTCCCCCTATGCTGGGAAATATTGCAAAATAAAACCCATCATCAGAAAAGTGGACTGTCTCACTATTAATCATTAAAGGAGCCGCAACGGATACCTCGGCTTCCTTTAATGCTAAAACAAATTCATGTTCTTCTTTTATTTGTTCATACGACCAGCGTTGAGGACGATAAAATTTCACCACATAACGTTGTCGATGTTCATCTACAAATTGAAAAACACGATTTTCATAGCTGTTTAGCTCTATTAACCCTGACTCAGGATAAAAACCGATTTTAACTAACGCGTCCCAAATGTTATCAGGTGAAAGTCCCTGAAAATTAAATGAGGCAGACATTTCCATTTTCTATCCTGAATTTAATCTTTAATTACACCACGAGCACGTAAAATAGCGGTTTTAAAATCTTCTTCGTAATCTTTTTTCAGTCCTGGTATCACATCTGTCGGCGCTGAGCCGCGCATTTTTAGATGGTAAATCAAAATATCATCAGTCAGATCAGATAATTGACCTTTAAAACCCGCTTCATCAGCCAGTTTCTGCAATAATTGAATTAAGTTTAAATCAGAATTTTCTTCCCAAACTGGGTGCAATAATTCCATAACTTCATTAAGACGGTGACATTTCATACAAAAAATCCTTATTATTAATGACAACAACAAAGTACCAATTATTATCCGATAGAAAAAGGAAACCTCTGTCAATATGCGTAAAGATTACGCTTTTTTGATAAAAATTGCTGTTGCTTTACATGAAATCTCATTAAGTCGATATTTTTTATTAGTATATCGTCTTTCCTTGATAAAAATCGTTCGGAAATTTTAGCCAATTTATTCACAAATATTGAATATGAAAATGAAGAATATTACAGGTGGTATACTTGCAGGTGGCCAAGCGACACGAATGGGAGGGGCAGATAAAGGGCTTCAAATTTTACATGGACAGCCTTTATACCGCCATATTGCCCAAAAATTAGCACCTCAAGTTGATAGTATACTGATTAGTGCTAACCGAAATTTAGAACAATATCGCCAAAGCCAATATCCGGTTATTACAGATGAAATAGAAGGATTTTCTGGGCCTTTAGCTGGCATGCTCACGTTATTAAAGCAAGCCTCAACACCTTGGGTTGTTTTTGTACCTTGCGATGTTCCCTATTTTCCTCTTAATTTAGTTGAAAAACTCTATGAGCAAAAAGGTGAAGCGTTAGCCGTTTATGTTGATGATGGTGAAAGAGAACATCCTACCTTAGCACTGCTAAATCGTCGTATTATTCCTATGCTAGAAGCATATTTAGCGCAAGGTGATCGAAAATTAATGCTGTTTATGAAACAGATAAATGCGCACCCTGTTTTATTCGCCGATCAAGCGAGTGCTTTTATTAATTTGAATACGCCTGACGACATTGAAAAAGCCAACAAATTAAAAAAATAGGAATAAAAAACATGGCACAAGCAGATTTACCCCTTTTAGGGATCACAGCATGGAGTGGAACCGGTAAAACGACACTACTGAAACAACTTATTCCACAATTACGCAAAAGAGAAATTCGCGTAGGTATGATCAAACACACTCACCATGATATGGATGTGGATAAGCCCGGAAAAGATAGCTACGAGCTTAGAAAAGCAGGTGCAGACCAGACATTAGTCGCAAGCCAACAACGTTGGGCATTAATGACAGAAACGCCAGAACTCCCAGAATTAGATTTGTATTATCTCGCATCTCGTTTTGATGCAGATAAGCTAGATTTAATCTTAGTCGAAGGATTTAAAAGCGAAACCATTCCTAAAATTGCACTTTATCGTCATATCAATGAGCGTAATTTTAATGATTTACTTGATGAGCACGTTATTGCCGTTGCCAGTGATTGTGATTTAAGCGTAGATTTTCCACTACTAGATATCAACGCACCTGAAGCTATTGCTGAATTTATTGCAGATTGGCTGAAGCAGACGAAATAAAAAATTATAAGTCATAGAGCGCCTTATAAAGGCGCTCTATTTTTAATTAGATAAAATAAATTAAGCAAAAATAATTGCTTGATAAGGCTGAAGGATAAGCTCGCCTTGTGCATTTTCCACTATTGGGCTGTTATGCAAATAAATATCTTTCGCTTTTATGGTTAGTGCTTTTTCTTCACCACTGAAATTACAGTAAATATTGATTGAGTTATCTTCATAAATACGTTTAAAAGCAATCACATTTTCTGGTGAATTTAATGGCAAAAACTCACCATAAATCAAAATATCGCTGATCTCTGAATGTCGTCTTAATGCAATTAATTGTTGGTAATAAGCGAACAGAGAATGCTTATCTTGCGTTTCTTTCTGTGCATTAATATCAACATAGTTAGGATTCACTTTTAACCATGGTTTACCTGTACTAAAACCACCATTTATTTCAGTATTCCATTGGAAAGGTGTTCTTGAGTTATCACGGCTACGATCATTAAAATATTCCATTATTTGCTTATCGCTATAACCTAATTTATGCCCCCATTCATATAATTTAAAGACATGTAAATCATCATGTTCCTCTAATGTCATAGGACAATTTGTCATACCGATTTCTTGTCCTTGATAAATAAAAGGTGTTCCTCGTTGAGTTAATAAAAATGTCGCTAACATTTTGGCACTAGTTGGATTAATACCACCTTTAGGGAGAAATTTATTTAATGAACGAGGTTGATCATGATTTTCTAAATAAGGTGCTCCCCAACCAACTCGTTGAGTATCTAGTTGGCTTTTAATAAATACAGGTTTTAATCTTTCACCTGTGATTGGATTAAGGGTGAATGGCTTTTCATTGCGAATATCTAAGTCAGCGATACTAAAATCAAATACCATGGAGAAATAACCATTTTCACCAACATAAGCACACAAATCTTTTTCAGGCACATCAATTTCTGCAACCGTCATACTATTTGCAGGCTTAAAAGTATTCTCGGCTAATTCAGTTAAGAACTTATCAATACCCGGTTGATTTAAAACCCAAGGTACTAAAGATGCAGAACCATCGTCTTTGTCAGGCTCAAATTGATATTCAGATAAGGCTTCAGGGGATTTTTTTAAATTACCAATCGCATCAATGCGAAATCCTGCAACACCTTTTTTGATCCAGACATTAATCATATTGATAATATCTTTACGTAATTGTGGGTTTTCCCAATTTAAATCCGGCTGTTCAGGGCCAAATGAATTAAAATACCAACGATTAGTTTTTCCAACACGGCTCCAAACCGAGCAATCAAAATAAGTGCGTAAATTATTAGGGGGAGTCGATTTATCCCATTGTTTAAAAATATAATAATCGGCATATGGGCTACTAGGATCTTCAATTGCTGCTTTAAACCAAGGATGCTCATTAGAAGAGTGATTTAAAACTAAATCGAGTAGAATTTTTATATCACGCTTTTTAGCTTCGCTAATAAGGGTATCCAACGCGTTATTATCGCCAAAAATAGGATCAACCACAGAATAATCAGCAATATCATAACCATTGTCTTTCATTGGCGATTTAAATATGGGACATAACCAAATAACATTTGTACCAAGTGACTGGATATAATCTAATTTTTCGGTGATCCCAGCTAAATCCCCAACACCGTCCCCATTACTATCATAATAACTCTTGGGATAAATTTGATAGACCACCGCTTCTTTCCACCAAGTACTAGACATATTCACCTCACCAAGGTAATTCGTATATATGGAACTGTTCCATAATTAATATAGAATACTATAAGCACTAAAAGAGAGGGTAAGGTAATTAACATACTAAAATGTGAAATAGCTCATATTAAAAAAACACAATTACCTCAATAAAGATGGGTTTCTCATAATCATATTAAGATATATTAGGTCATCAACTAATTGAAAGGAGCAACAGCATATTCAATGGCGGGGATCCGGGATGTCGCAAAAAAAGCAAATGTCGCAGCAAGCACTGTTTCTAGGGCATTAAATAATAGTGGTTATGTATCTCAAGCTGCGCGAGAAAAAATAAAAAAAGCGGTAGAGGAATTAGACTATATTCCTGATACTTGGCTAAGAAATTTATATCAACAAAAAAGCGCGGTTGTTGGTGTCATTATTAATAGCCTTGAATATCCTTATTTTGCGACTGTGACACGTTTTATTGAAAATAAGCTCGCTGAAAATGGCTATAGCATGATGTTATGTGCAACACAAAATAGCAAAGTACGTGAACGTATATTTTTTGATATGCTTAAACGAGGTCAGATCGACGGTATTATTGCAGAATATCTGCTATTGGATGATAGTGAATATCAGCATATTCAAAGACCCGTGGTAACACTAGATCGTCATCTTCATGATATTCCATTAGTTTGCTCTGATCACCATACTGGTGGTCGATTAGCCGCAGAACACCTTATTCAAAAAGGTTGCCAAAACATTCTCTATATTGAAGATAATTCAAGTTATTTATCATCAACTCCTTCATATCAAAGCTGTTTAGCTTTTAAAGAAACGCTTATTCAGGCTGGTATTAAACCTATTCCTTGCAAAGTAAATTGGAAAAAAGAAGAAAAAGATTATTTTCAATCGTTTGCCAAAAAAACACTTTCTTTGCATTCAGATATCGATGCTATTTTTGCTGCGGATATTCCCGCCATAGCATTATTTAATGAAGCAACAAGGCGAAATATCGTCATTCCAGAACAACTAAAAATTGTCGCTTACGATGGCAGCCCCTGGTTAAATCAAACACTGCGGCAATTAACCTGTATTGAACAGCCCTTTGAAAAACTAGCTGAAAAAAGCGTAGAAGTAATTAGTGCATTAATTGAGAATAAAGAAATAACAGATAATGTCTCTGTTATTCCAGTGACGTTTATTCAAGGTGAAAGCAGTTAATGGTTGATTCAGTTCTTATAGCCGTTTTGTGATAAAAAACGCCAAAGAAAGTTAGCCCTCTTTGGCGTTTTAATTGATTATGTTTTACTTCAAAACGAAATAAAAGCTACCGTCTTTATTTTGCAGGACGAACAGCGATAACTTCAATTTCTACACGCCATGCTGGATTTGCCAGTTTAGCGATTTGGAAAGTTGAACGCGCTGGCAATTGTTCAGTTTTAGAAGCATCAAAGTACTTAGAATAGCCATCCATAAAGCCTTTAAAGTCCATCTCACCTTTAGTTTCTTCACCGCCAACTAAGAAGACTTGCATTTTAACAACGTCTTTCATGTCTAAGCCAAGTTCATTCAAGTGAGTTTTGATTTGCTCTAATACACTGATAGTTTGTTCTTCAGTATTACCATAAGACGCTAATACACCTTCTGGCGCATCTGCTGATTTCTTAGCAGGAACTTTACCGCTTAAGAAAACAAGGTTGTTACCTGCACTCACTTCAACAGATTCTGAAATAGGCATACCGTTTAATTTATGGTGCACAACACCCTCCGCATTCGCACTTGCTACACCAAAAATAAAAGGTAGAGCAACAAGTAAACTTTTATAGCGCATGAAAACTCCTTAACATGTTTAATTTACAGTAAAACAAGGGGTTACTTATTTCTTAAAACGATCCATACTAAATGGTGTTGGATCAATAACGGGTTTTTTGCCCGTAACAATATCCGCAGTCACTTCACCTGCGGCAGGACCTTCAGTCATACCCCATACTGTTGCTGTATTGATAACCAGACCAGGGTACTCTTTGACCTCAGAAATAATTGGCAATTCATCAAATGTTGGGCTAACAACAGCCCCCCAACGTTCTACAACTTGTGATTTTTCAAATACTGGGAATTCTGCTTTCATTCTTTGGAATACAGCATCTAAGTGCTCAGTATTTTGTGTTGCTGTTGCAATGCGATATTGTTCAAACGGTGTTTTTTCATCTAATTTCCAAGATGTTGCCATCTTGAATGAATTAAATAAGTCTTCACCAATAGAAAATTCTAATGGCAGCTCACCACCACCTAATAGGTGCATGAACTTAGGCCCTAACAAGAAGCTATCTTTCACGATAGAACTGGTGAAAATACGTGGCGCGACAGCATAAGTTCCATCGGCTTGTTCACGGAAGTGAATACCATTTGGTAAATGCACGTTACCACGAGGTGCGCCTGGAACACCGGATACACGTTGTTGTGATAAGTAAACATTCAGCGTTGGAATATCAATGCCCATGTTCCCCATAAATAAACGTGACCAAATACCACCAGCAAGAACAACGTGAGATGTTCTAATTGCGCCTTTTTCTGTTACAACATCAGAAATTTTACCACCCGCAGTTTCAATGCCTCTTACCGCGCAGTTGGTATAGATTTTCACGCCAATCTGTTTAGCATAGCGTGCTAATGCTGGTGTCCCTGTTTCAGGATCAACAGAACCTGAGTCTTCTTCAAAAGCGGCAACCGTCCATGGTGTTTGAGCACCAACAAGACGATTTGATAACTCTTCACCTTTAATAATGCGAGTATTTAGTGGTGTATCAAATCCTGCCGTTTCTTTTGCTGTTTTGATCCATGCTTGAGCTTTATCAAATGCTTTTTCATCTGCAAGGGCTTCTACACGACCTTGTGTACGATAACTGGTATCAGCACCAATTTTCTCGTTCATTCCACGCCATAAGATTTTCCCGTAATGGTGTAATGGGAAAATTTCGGGTGATGTTTGATAACTAATAATTTGGCTGTATGCACGGCCAGATTGTTCACCACCAATCTCGCCTTTTTCTAAAATAGTGACACTCATGCCACGTTCTGCAAGGTTGATAGCGGTCATAATACCTTGAATACCACCACCAATAATCACTGCATCAGACTCTTTAGGCAGAGCACCCTCTGTACCTTCGACAAACGATACTCTAGATTTAGCTTCAACGAATTTGCCATCACGACGAACCATCGGAACTAATGCAGCACCACCGGCTAAAACACCCGCAGCACCAACACCTAAAAGCAGCTTTCTCCTTGAAATTTTCATCTTCTACCTCAGTAATGGATTTACCATTTATATTTATAATGTTATTAGTTTGTATCTTTAAAAGTGGATATTACCATAGTTCATTATATTGTTAATAATTATAATTATTTGTTAAGCATTTCACTAAGCAACAATATCCATAGATACTATATGGTTACTATAATTACTTTTTCTCATAAAAAACCGTCAGTTACAGATAATCATTTATTGAGTTAATTATTGTTATGCAATGATAAATAAGAGAATTATCTACAAAATTAAAGTTGTTAATGGAAAGTGTAATCATGCATTTAATTAACATTTTGATACAAATAAGCATGTAAATATGTCAAGATTTGTTTACAAAATAAGCAAACCTATCGCACAATTACATAAATAAAAAAATGAATGTTGACTATGAGATAACTTTATTTTTAAAAAATAAGTCATTTCATTGAGTGGCTGGTTTTTGGGTCAATAAGTAGATAAATATGCTTTTTGGAAAATAGGTAGAAAAGAGGATATTTGAGGGCGACATAAAACTGAAATAAAGACAAATTCTCAATAAAAAAGCCAGAGGGTTAACTCTAGCTTTCCACGTAATAATAAAAATAAGCTTACACAATATAAATGGTAATGGCTTATCTCATCGTCACAAATTCTTCTGCTGCTGTTGGGTGAATTGCCACCGTATCATCAAAGTCTTTTTTCGTTGCGCCCATTTTCAGTGCAACGGCAAAACCTTGTAGCATTTCATCCATACCAAAACCAATACCATGAATGCCAACAATTTTTTCGTCTGCACCAACACAAACCAGCTTCATACGGCATGGTTGACGATGACGAGTCACCGCACTATACATTGCAGTGAAAGACGATTTGTACACTTTCACTTGGTCTGCACCATATTGCTCAATCGCTTGAGGCTCAGTTAGACCAACAGTACCAATAGCAGGATGGCTAAATACAACCGTTGGAATATTAGAATAGTCTAAGTGTTCGTTCGGTTTATTGTTAAATAAGCGCTCTGATAAACGACGCCCTGCGGCAACAGCAACAGGCGTTAATTCAACCGCCCCTGTATTATCGCCAACAGCATAAATGCCTTTTACATTGGTATTTTGGAATTTATCGACTTTGATATAGCCTTTTTCATTTAACTCAACACCCGTTACCGACAGATTCAAGTTATCCGTTGCAGGCTCACGGCCAATTGCCCAGATTAAGGTATCAACTGTTTGCTCTGTGCCGTTTTCCAGTTGTAGCGTTAAACTTCCATCTGCATTCTTTATCACGGCTTTAGGAATAGCGTGTGTATGTAACTTAGGCCCTTCCGTTTCCATCACTTCTAACAGTGTTTCGACGATTAATGGGTCAAAATTACGCAGTGGTGCATGTTTACGTACAAATAGATGTGTTTCGCTACCTAACGCATTTAACACACCCGCAAGTTCAACCGCAATATAACCCGCACCAACAACAGCAACACGTTTGGGTAAAGCAGTTAACTCAAAGAAACCATCAGAATTAATACCATACTCAGCACCTGGAATATTCGGTTGAACAGGACGACCTCCTGTTGCAATCAGAATATTATCAGCCGTGATCTTTTCACCATTAACTTCAATAGTGTTGGCATCAACAAAACGAGCAAACCCTTGGATAACATCAACTTTGTTATTACCTAAGACACGGTCATAAGATTGATGAATACGGTCAATATAAGCAGAACGGCTACTGATGAGGGTATCCCAATCAAAACGGTTCACTGTGGTATTAAAACCATAATCAGGACCATATTGATGAATAGCTTCAGCAATTTGCGCTGCATGCCACATCACTTTCTTAGGTACACAACCCACGTTAACACAAGTGCCGCCTAATGCTTTCGCTTCAATTAATGCACATTTTTGTCCATACATTGCAGCTCTATTAATTGATGCGATACCACCACTACCGCCACCGATGGCGATATAATCGTAATGTTTGCTCATCATTTCTCTGATCCATTTATCTGTAGAAAAATAGGTAACTCACAGGCTAAGTCTTTCATGTCATGAAATCTATTATGACAAAGTTTAAAACATAGCACGTCAGATTTTAGCTTTTACAGTAATAGGCAAAAACAATAATAAAGAGGCTTATTCTGGTACAACCCACTCCACTAATGTATGCCCAATCCCCTCAGGAACTAAGATTTTATGTAACCAAGGGAGTATTGATTTCATTTGTGATTCTAATTTCCAAGGCGGATTAATCACAATCATGCCTGATGCCGTCATCCCTAGTTGATCACTATCCGGTTTTACTGCTAATTCAATTTGTAAAATCTTACGGATCCCTGTTGCTTCAAGCTCTTTTAACATACGCTTGATTTGCTGGCGATGAACGACGGGATACCAAATCGCATAAGTTCCAGTGGCAAAGCGTTTATGGCCTTCAACAACACCTTTCACAACCGCAGAATAGTCTTGTTTAAGTTCATAAGGTGGATCAATTAATGCGAATCCACGGCGACTTGGTGGAGGTAACTTAGCTTTTAATTGGCCAAAACCATCTTCACGAGCAACTCGCGCTCGCTTATCACGAGAGAATTCGGTACGTAATAAAGGAAAATCCGTTGGATGTAATTCTGTTAACGCTAGAGAATCGTGTTCTCTTAGTAATTTTCCCGCTAATAGCGGCGATCCTGGATAATAACGCAGTTCCCCATTTGCGTTTAATTCCCCAACCGCTTCAAGGTAAGGCAAAATAAGCTCAGGCACTTCTTCTTGCTGCCATAAGCGAGCGATCCCTTCTAAGTATTCGCCAGTGCGAGTCGCATGAGCATTGGTTAATTGATACCGTCCAGCGCCAGCATGAGTATCAAGATAAAGAAAAGGTTTCTCTTTCTCTTTTAAAGACTCAATGATGAGTGTTTGAACAATATGTTTTAAAACATCGGCGTGGTTGCCAGCATGAAAACTATGGCGATAGCTCAGCATTCTTTATCTTCCGTTAGAAATAAGTATAGCTTAGTAATTAATTTACTCTGAAATAGTGATTAAACTCAGTGTATCAGAAAAAGCCGAACTTCTTCATTGAAAGCGAAAGAAACGTTGTGTCTTAGTATTCAACCGTTATGATAAGTTTATATTTCACTTAAGTTTAAATAGGATAAAAAAGATGAAAAAATTACTTTTTACTGTCATAACCTTAAGCTTACTTGCGAGTAATGCTTATGCCAATAGTTCAACCAATGGCTGTGAGATAAAAAAACAGAATATCCAAAAACAAATGGAATATGCAAAAGCACATGGTAATCAATATCGTATCCAAGGCTTGGAGCGAGCATTACAAAATGTTGAACGCTATTGCACTCCTGAAAAAGTGGTTGAAAATACGCGCCTTGAATTACGTGAAAAACAACTCGATGTTGAAAAGCGTGAACTGGAATTAAAAGAAGCACAACTTAAGGGTGATGCAGCTAAAATAGCTAAACAAGAAAGAAAGCTAGCTGAAGAAAAAGCTGATTTAAAAGCAATTGAAGAAGAATTAAACCTACTGACAAAGTAGTTATCATCAGTAATTAATGTCTACTCCTTATTTGACTGTGAAATACAGAATAAAATAATAAGTGAGTAGCCATTCTCTTAGTAAACTAAACTTAATTTCATAATTACGGTATTGGTTTTTTTATCCTTTATTAAGCACAAGATTATCTACACCTTTTGATAGGGCATCATCTACACTTAAGCTATAACAAACAAATACATATCCTAAATCAGTGGCTAATTACAATAAGCATAAGGTGTATAATAGAAATTAAGCTATGATATTTTTGAGTGAGAACTATAGTAGTGACACTCAGTTATTAAAAATGGACAGATCTAATTAAAGAGGACATATGTCAGAAGAGCAGCAACCCAAAACAGAAAACGAAAAAACTCAACTGACTCAGCCACTCAAAAAAGGGCTGGAAAAAGGGATCCATGGCGGAAAGAAGGCCATCGGTATTGGGATAAAAATCAGTAACTTTATTACTCACATCCCTTTTATTGCACATCTTATTCGCACTGCCGAACGCTTTACTGACAGAATGGGAAATCAGTTTGGTGCCGCTATTACCTATTTTTCATTTTTATCATTAATTCCTGTATTAATGCTTTCCTTTGCCTGTGCAGGTTTTGTTTTAGCCTCAAACCCAGATTTACTCGCTAAATTAATTACAGGTGTCGCAAATAGCATTGACGATCCAACGCTGGCATCCACGGTTCAACAAAGTATTGATACTGCAGTTCGCCAGCGTACTACCGTGGGTTTAACCGGTTTAGCAATTGCACTTTATTCTGGTGTTAACTGGGTGGGTAATTTACGCCAAGCCATCCTGGCGCAATCTCGCCCCGTTTGGGAAAGAAACAAAGAAGAGCAAGAGAAAATCTATTTTCGCTACTTTCGTGACTTTTTAGCGCTAATTGGCTTACTTTTTGCGTTAATTGTCACTATTACACTCACTTCTGTGGCAGGTTCAGCCCAACGAATGATTGTTCATACATTGGGATTAGATGGCATTGAATGGCTAACACCAGCTTGGACGATCATCGGCTTAACGATTTCCATTACTGCAAATTACTTACTCTTTTTATGGATATTGTGGATCCTTCCTCGCCATCAACCCAAACGAATTTCGCTTATTAAAGGCACACTTATCGCGGCCATTGGTTTTGAAATATTAAAATCCGTCATGACATGGATGCTACCTAAAATCGCAAGCTCACCTTCAGGTGCCGCATTTGGTTCAGTGATAGGCTTAATGGCTTTCTTCTACTTTTTTGCCCGATTAACGCTCTTTTGTGCCGCGTGGATAGCCACCGATGGTCCAAATATGCGCAAAGAACAGTTGAATGAAACGCAATCAACATCTTAACTTTATGATAAAACAACATGGTTAATTCCCTGCATTAACCTCCTATAAATAACGTAATAAGGAAAAAAAATGCCATACGTTAATATTAAAATTACACGCGAAGGTGCAACCGCAGAACAAAAAGAACAACTCATTGCGGGAGCAACACAACTTTTAGTTGATGTATTAGGCAAAAACCCAGCAACGACCGTTGTGGTCATCGATGAAGTTGAAACAGATAACTGGGGAATAGGTGGTAAAACAGTCACCGAGTTACGAGCAGCAACAAAAAGTAAATAAAGCATTTCTGCAATAAAAATAAAGGGTGCCAAGTACACCCTTTTTACTGATTTATTATCCTGACAGATAAGGAAGTAACTATGGTTCAATCAATGACTGATGCTTTTCATGCCTTACCTTCAGCAAGTGCTATTTATATTACAGGTGCAGGTATTCAGTACCCTTTTGGTATGGCACATGGATTTGCTGACGAAAGTATCCAGAAAAAATTAACTGTAGATACACCTTTTCGAATCGCGAGTAATACAAAAACTTTTCTCGCAGCTGCTTTTTTACGTTTATGGGAACAAGATGCCCTATCCCTTGATGATGATATAACTAAATATTTAAGTGCTAACTATCAACAGACATTATTAGAGCTAGGGTATGATCTTAAAACCATTACGCTACGCCATTTATTAAGTCATAGCAGTGGCTTATTCGATCATGCCAATGAAGCTTACCTCGAAGAGGTGATTAAAGATCCCACTCATAAATGGACACGAGAAGAGCAAATAGCGCGCTATGCTCAACAAGGCTTTCCCATTATCCCTGCGGGAAAACGCTTCATTTATTCAGATACAGGATACATTTTGTTAGGTGATATCCTTTCTCAGTTTATGAAAAAAAATATGGCCACCGCCGTGCGTGATTTATTGCATTTTCAAAACTTAGATTTACCACAAACGTGGTGGGAAGGTTTAGAACAACAACCTAAGCATTTTAAAGCGCGAGCTAGACAGTTTACAGGTGAGCATGAAGGGACTCATATAGATGCTTCAATGGATGCTTTTGGCGGTGGTGGGCTTGTGATGACCACCCTTGAGTTAGCTAAATTTACTGCAGATTTGTTCGAAGATAGAGTTTACTTACATCCATCGACCTTAAAAGAGATGAAATGGCAAGGCTCACATACCGGTGCGGAAAATTATCGTTTAGGCTTAATGGCGGAAGAAACTAGCTTAGGCACACTTTACTACCATCTTGGTTATTGGGGCTCAGTCGCTTATTATTTACCTGAAAAACAGATTGCTATTGCCGGTTTTACAACCCAAAGAAATCATCGTGAAGATTTGATAGCCATTATTAAAGAAGCGTTTAAACGCCTTTAAAATCAAAAAATAAAAAGCCAAAAACGTATCAATCACACTTTTGGCTTTTTGTTTATCTTATGGCTGATATATTTTCAATATCAGCCTATCCCTGATTTATTACAATTTCTTCGTTGGTGCTGGAGTTGTTGCAGCAGGCGCTTCAATCGCTTTATTTGGTGTAGCATTAGTTGCAACCGGTGCAGGTGTATTTGTCATTTCAGGATGAACTTGCTTTTCAAATTGAATTCGTAATTCACCTAGATTTACCGTTGGCGTTTCACCACTTTGCGTTAATACAAAAGTAATATCTTCAGATAAAACTCTTGAAAGCTCCTGATTTAATGTCTCTTTTGTTAAACCCGCTAAAAAGGCTTGGCGTAAGCGCTGATATTGTTCAGGTGGAATATCAATAATATTACTTTGTTGTGATAACAAACGCTGATTAATTAAAATAGCCGTACTGGTTTTCGCATAACGAGCAAACAATTGAGTTAATTGAAGTTGTTTCTCTTGTTGTAGCTCTTGGTATAACTCATCACTAATACCTTGGTTACGCAAGCGCCCCAATTCTTCTCCTACCCATGATGCTAATGCAGGAATATGCGCTGTGGCAGTATCAAGATTTAAAGAACAACTTGCACGCTGATATTGTACTCGGCAATCAATGTTAATTTGCGTACTGTCGTTTTCCTTACGCTGTTCAAGGCTACGACCTAAATGCACAAAAATCACTTCACGAGCTAAATCACTTAACCAATATTTATTTAACGTGTCCGAATCTTTTACTGGCGACCAGTCTAAATCCCAAATTAAAGCAATTTGATCCTTTGCACGCATAGGCTCTTGCACATATAACGTTTCAGGTTTCATATCGGCAAGAACAGGTACTGGAACGGGGGTTACACGCTTTCCTGATAGAGGAGAAAAGGCCTGATTAATACTTTCAGTCAATACTCGATTATCAACATTACCTGCAACATAGAGAGTCATCATATCTGGGGTATACCAACGCTGTTGGTAATCTGACAGCTCTTTCGTATTGACAGATTGATTAACCGGTTTGCCCGGATTGTGGCCTTTTAAATTAGACCCTTCAAGACGTGAGCGCCAGATAGGATCTTCAATATTAAGGGGAAACGTTGCAACGGGAAGTGGTGATTGAACTGCGTTACGAACCGCATCTTCAGTATATTGTGCAGGTTTAGCAATACCCGCTAATAATGCAAAAGCATCCTTTAACAGCTCAGGCTGATTATTCGGTAAACTTAGATTATAAACAGTAAAATCGTATGAAACGATCATTGGAGGCAACGGATAATCAGGATCTAACGCATTTTTCCATAAGTTATCACGTTTCTCTGGCGTTAAACCTGTATTTTCCAAAACATTAAGTTTGGACACCAAGGATGAAAAACCCGTTTCACTGCTTTTTTCTGATAAAGAACCCGTATTGACTAATAAACGGATCTGTATTCTATCATTTGGGCGTTGCGGTGTTTGTAAAATTTGCCACTGAAAGCCATTTGCTAGTCGCCCTTCTTGCCAAGCTGGATCAGGCTGTAAAGCCTCTGCTTGAACTTGGCAAACAACAGCGCCGAACATAACGCTTCCCAATAAAATTCGTGTCATTACACCCTGCATGTGAACCTCTGTTGTATTAATCCTTGGTATTAAACCACTTATGAGGTTTAACAATAAGTGCCAAAAGACATGTTTGATGTCGGATGTCTATCTTTTGTATTATCATTCTTTATCACCACAGAAACATGAAATGAAATCACTATGGTGATTAGACTCATTATGGTGTAAGAAGGTTCAGACCTTTGGCAATTTTTGCTCAGATTTTTGATGATTATATCCTTTAACCAGCAAACCAATCTCGTCATCACAATGTGATTTGGGACAAGATAACGCTGAAACTTTGTTATCTTTGTTGAGGGTCACGGCGATTTGGCGTAAAGGTTTTACAACAATACGGTTAATACACCAACTAATAGCAACCGTCAGAATAAGCCCCATCAGCAGATATGTTGTTAGCATCAATGCAACAGTATTACTGGCAAAACGATAAAAACGATTTGTATCTGCCTGTAAAATGAGATGACCACTATAGGACTTATCATCTGTTGAAGTAATACCTAATGGCTGTAAAGGAATAACAGCTTCAACGGGGATACCAAAAAGCCAGCTTGAGAATTCAGAGACTTCTTTTTTAGGTGCAAAGTCTAAATTCATCACTTGCACATTTTCAGGTTGCATAACAATCGCTTTACCTAAAATGCCTGTTGCTTTTAGTGCAACGATTTGTTGTTTAGCATCGTTCAAATCTGATCGTAACAATGCATCAGCAAGTGGTTGCTGGATACTTACACCGGCATTAAAAAGCTGATTTTGATAATCTTCACGCCGTTGATCTATTAAATAAACAAGCTGAATACTGATAAAAATAGCAATAGTCACCAACGTAACGCCCGCAACAGCGGCCATCTGTTTTATTGTTAATGAATGTTTAAGATGAGGTTTCACCGTTGCTATTTCCAATATACATAGTCTGAACAGAGTGATTATACTGTATTTTTGTGATTATGTATCACCTTACCAGAAAGAAAATAATGATTAAAATTATCTATTAAGTATAATAGGTCTCATTAATAAGAAACCTATTTTACTTTATTTGTTAGTTTATTCTGATAAAAACTCGTTTAAAGAGAGTCATCAATAAACTATACTTATTACTCTCATATTAAATTAAAAATCATCTCTACCAAATAAATTTTCACCCTTCTTTTTACTTTCATTAATATTAATGAGTAAACTTTTCTTATCTTTCACTAAAAATGATTTTCCTTTTACATTAAAAAGCACAGAGGCATGTTTTATTGTGACTTTATTATCATTATTTAATTCCATATTATCGGTGTTAAATATGACATTATTATTAATAATACTTAACTGTCCCCTTACTTTAAAATCCTTACTTTCAATAGTTTGTACACTATTAAACTTATCATTTCTATTTCTATTAAAAATGACTAACTTGGCATTTTTATTAATATTGATTGCTTCACTGCTCTTTATATTTATATTGATTGTTCTCAATCGTCCATCAATAAAAAACTCACCACCATCTAATTTAAAACTATCCGTTGTTAGAACTGCCCCATCTTTGATAGTGAAGATACCATAATGTTGATTTAATCCATCCCATAGATAATCACCAAAAACTGTTTTATTATATCCATTAAGAATATTTAAATCATTTATCTTATTATTACCATATATCTTAATATTATTTGATACAATATTTATTGTCTGTTTTTTAGGTGTCTTTCCCATACCATTAATAATGATTTCTTTATCAGAAATATTATAATGATCTTTATTGTTTACATCATTAATTCCTGTCACTAACGACACATGATTAACACCAGAAAATTGGCACTGATTACACTCGATACCATTAGGATTAGCAATGATAAGTGCGGATGTACTTCCTAAAACAGATAAATTACCGTTTAGCTTACTTGTTTCTTGTGAAGTGACCTCATTAATAATGATATTGGCTTTAGCAGAACGATTATCAATAATAGCGCCTGCATGATTAACATTGAATGACGTAAAAGAGTTAAAAGAGGATCCATTTTCATCGGGTTTTTCAATAAATACCGTTTCAATACCTTCTTTGGTTTTAACCACTTTCAAATCTTTATATTTATGAGTATCAACAACAATTCCATTATCAGATGAATAGACATTAGTTGATAAACATAAAATTAATAAACCATAACGGGACTTAGCAAATAGATTTAATTTTTTCATCATCATTAACTCTTCTTTAAAAAAAGGAAATATAACTCACGATATATTTTGAGTATATAAAAATAAGAACAATGCATAATACAAACATTATTCTTTAGATTGATAAAAAAACATATTTTTCTAAACACCCCATTATTGATAACCTTTTCAAGTTCTATTTCGCTTTATACGCAATGGTAACAACTTGAGTCCTATATAATTTGGTAAGAAGCTATCGCGTCTTTTTTAAAACCTTCGAGATAAGTCATCTACTAAATGCTCACTTGAAATAATAATGTCTAAATCTTGATTGTATTTTAATATAAAAAACCCCCAGTAATTGGTTGTCCAACGACTGGAGGTTACTTCAACACTGAGTTATATTTTATAATTACTATTGAACTTGATATTCTTTGCTATTTAATGCATGAGTGTAAGCTAACATTTCTTTTGTTGAAATACCCTGATTTTTAAATTTACTATAAGCAGAATAAATCAAATCATTATCTTTATTTACCTTAATAATGTTTAATTCGTAATAGTTATCGATTTTTTTATTTGCAATCATACCTGGATAGGTTAATTTCAATCCTTTATCAATAGAATACTCAATATTATCTGATCCAAAATAATTTTTTCTTTCAATAGTAATGAGACCATTACGGTAATTAAATCCGTCCCATAGATAATCACCAAAAACTACTTTACTATATCCTCCAATAACATTTAAATAATCTATATCATAATCATCAATTATCTTAATATTATTTGATACAATATTTATTGTCTGTTTTTTAGGTGTCTCTCCCATACCATTAATAATGATTTCTTTATTAGACATATTATAATGGTCTTTATTATTTATATCATTAACTCCTGTCACTAACGACACATTATTAACACCAGAAAATTGGCACTGATTACACTCGATACCATTAGGATTAGCAATGATAAGTGCGGACGCTTTTCCTAAAACAGATAAATCACCGTTTAGCTTACTTGTTTCTTGTGAAGTGACCTCATTAATAATGATATTGGCTTCAGCAGAACGATTATCAATAATAGCACCTGCATTATTAACATTGAATGACGTAAAATAATTAAAAGAGGATCCATTTTCATCGGGTTTTTCAATAAATACCGTTTCAATACCTTCTTGGTTTTTAACCACTTCCAAATCTTTATATTTATGAGTATCAACAACAATTCCATTGTCAGATGAATAAACATTAGTTGATAGACATAAAATTAATAAACCATAACGGGGTTTAGCGAATAAATTTAATTTTTTCATCATGATTAACACTCCTTTTTAAAAAAAAGAAATATAATTCACGATATATCTTGATTATATAAAAATAAGAACAATGCATAATACGAACATTGTTCTTATTTTATAAAATATATTTATCAATCTTCTGATTAAACTTCTGCGTGATCTTGCTCTACGGCAAAACAAGCGATTCGCTGCCCATCATACTCTTTTAAAGTGGGCTGCAGTTGTGTGCACATACCAAATGCTCGGCGACAACGAGCGGCAAAAGCACATCCTGATGGTGGATTTAACGGACTAGGCAATTCACCTGTTAATTTAATACGCTCTCGTCTTAATTCAGGCGTCAATCTTGGTGTTGCTGATAATAATGCCTGTGTATAAGGATGTTGAGGATTTTCAAAAATTTGAGCTTTTGTTCCTTTTTCTACACAACGCCCTAAATACATTACAATAACTTCATCTGCAATATGTTCAACAACGGAAAGATCATGAGAAATAAAAACATAAGAAAGTCCCATGTCTTGTTGCAGATCCATCATCAAATTCAAGACTTGGGCACGAACAGATACATCTAGTGCAGAAACGGGCTCATCTGCAACCACAATGTCTGGATCAAGCATCAGGCCTCGTGCAATAGCAATACGCTGACGTTGACCACCAGAAAACATATGTGGATATCGGCTATAATGTTCTGTTTTTAATCCTACTTTAGCCATCATTGATAATACTTTTTCTTTCCGCTCAGAAGCATTAAGCGCTGTATTAATCAATAAAGGCTCTTCTAAAATTTGTCCCACTTTTTTACGTGGATTCAATGATCCATAAGGGTTTTGAAATACAATCTGGATCTTTTGGCGACGTAGCTTCTCAGCCGATTTATCTTTAACTAATAGATTTTGCCCACGATAAGAAAGCTCACCTGAAGTCGGGATCTCAATCATCGTTAATAATCGACCTAATGTAGATTTACCACACCCTGATTCACCAACAACAGCCAAGGTTTTACCGCGCTCTAATTCAAAAGAGACACCATCAAGCGCTTTAACTGTTCTTTCTTTTGAAAAAATACCGCCTTTTACGCTGTAATACTTCGCTAAATTAACCGCTTTTAATAAGGGAGTTGATACATTTGGATTAATTTCAGCCATGGGTAGGTCTCCCTGCATTATCTAACGGTGTATGACATTTCACACGGTGCGCCCCTAATTCTTTTAATTCAGGCTCAATCTTATAACATTCATCATGAGCATATGGGCAACGTGGATTGAGTAAGCAGCCTGTTGGGCGATCATAGCGTCCTGGTACAACACCCGATAACGATGCTAATCGTGCTTTATTACTCGCAAATTCAGGAAGTGCTCTTAATAATGCTTGAGTATAAGGATGGCGAGGCGCTTTAAATATTTCTGATGCTTTTCCGGATTCCACCACTTGCCCCGCATACATTACAATAATGGTGTCTGCGGCTTCCGCCACTAATGCGAGATCATGCGTGATCAACACGAGCGCCATATTTTCTTGTTTTTGTAAATCTAGCAAAAGTTCTATGATTTGAGCCTGAATAGTCACATCCAGTGCCGTGGTTGGTTCATCAGCAATCAATAATTTAGGGCGACAAGCAATTGCCATTGCAATCATAACACGCTGGCTCATTCCCCCTGAAAGCTGATGTGGATAGACATCTAAGCGAGAAGCGGGATCAGGAATACCCACCAGCGTTAAGAGGTCGATAGCACGTTGTTTGCGTGTTTTACGACTTCCTCCCTGATGGACTTTTAAGGCTTCCATAATTTGATAGCCAACCGTAAAACAAGGATTCAAGCTTGTCATAGGATCTTGGAAAATCATCGCAACATCGGCTCCGACTAAATTGCGTCGTTCTGATTCAGAGATTTTCATCAGATCTCTGCCATCAAAATAGAGCTCTTTTGCGCTCACTCGCCCCGGAAAATCGATAAGCCCCATAATCGCCAATGAGCTAACGGATTTACCTGAACCTGATTCCCCAACAATACCGACAACTTGCCCTTCTTCAACTTGATAGCTAATTCGGTCTACCGCCTTAAACGGAGTATCTTCATCACCAAAGTGAACAGATAGTTGATTAATATTTAGTAATGCCATGTTCTTACCCCGTTACTGCTTTAATTTCGGATCAAGCGCGTCTCGTAAACCATCACCCATTAAGTTAAAGGCTAATACGGTAAACAAAATCGCCAAACCAGGAAACGTTACAACCCACCATGCACTTTGTGTAAACTGTAATACATCAGACAACATGGTTCCCCATTCAGGTGTTGGTGGCTGCGCGCCCATCCCTAAAAAGCCTAATGCTGCCATATCTAAGATTGCATTAGAAAAACCTAAAGAAGCTTGAACAATTAAAGGAGCAAGACAGTTAGGTAAGATATTAATAAACATCTGACGCAATGAACCCGCGCCAGCGACACGAGAGGCAATCACATAATCGCGATTCACTTCAATTAAGACAGCGGCACGAGTGAGTCGAACATAATGCGGTAAGGCAACAAAAGTTAACGCAATAGAAGCATTAACAATAGAGGGACCAAAAATAGCGACCAAAACTAATGCCAATAATAAACTTGGTAATGCCAGCATGATATCAACAACACGCATAATGCCGATATCCACAAGGCCACCGAAATAACCCGCTGCCAACCCTAGAATAATTCCTAAGATAAGTGATAGTACGACAACGATGCAGCCCACCAATAATGAAAGACGAGCACCAAACATTAAACGAGAAAGAATATCGCGACCAACATCATCAGTACCGAGAATAAATTGCCAGCTCCCCCCTTCTTGCCAAACAGGGGGCGCTAATAAGAAATCACGAAATTGTTCATTAGGGGCATGAGGTGCAAGAAAACCTGCCAGTAATGCAATAAGCAACATAATTACAATATAGATTAACCCAACAACGGCACCTTTATTTTGTTTAAAATAGTGCCAAAATTCTTGGAAGGGGGTCATAGGAGCCGGTGCACTGATGACCGGTGTTACTTTATTTTCAGTCATTATGCATTCCTTATTTTTTATGGCGAATACGAGGGTTCACAATGCCATAAAGAACATCAACCAACAGATTGACGAAGATAATCATCGTTGCAATTAACAGCACACCACCTTGCACAACGGGGTAGTCACGTCGCTGTAAGGCATCAATCAACCAGCGCCCTAATCCCGGCCATGAGAAAATTGTTTCTGTTAAAATTGCCCCCGCCAGCATTGTTCCAACTTGTAATCCAATAACAGTGACAACCGGCAACATCGCATTGCGTAATGCGTGGATAAGAATAACGCGAGCGCGACTTAAACCTTTTGCTCTCGCGGTTCGAATATAATCTTCGCCTAATACTTCAAGCATCGAAGAACGCGTCATACGCACGATAACAGCTAAAGGAATGGTTCCTAATACAATGGCAGGTAAAATGATGTGATGAACGGCATCTAAGAAATCCCCTTCCTCTCCCCAAACAAAGGTATCAATCAGCATAAATCCAGTCAGTGGGTTACTGTCATCTAAAAAGACGCTATCAGCAAGGCGGCCAGAGACAGGCGTGAGATCGAGTTTTACAGACACTAGCATGATTAACATGATCCCCCACCAAAAGATTGGCATGGAGTAACCAGCTAATGACACACTAATCGCAGTATGATCAAAGATAGAACCACGTTTTACGGCTGCCAAAACCCCCACAGGGATCCCAACCGAAACCGCAAAAATCATGGCGCAAACGCCAAGTTCTAAAGTAGCTTTAAAGCGAGGTAAAAATTCATCCCATACAGGAATGCGGCTTTTTAATGAAATACCTAAATCACCATGGAAAATGCCATTTAGGTAATTGATATATTGTTGCCATAACGGCTTATCCAGTCCCAACTCTGCCATTAAATAAGCATGTCGCTCTGGAGAAAGTCCACGTTCACCAGCCATAATCATTACCGGATCACCGGGAATAAGATGAACAAAAATAAACGTCAGTAATGTAATTCCGATAAACGTAGGGATCACAAGTCCCAAACGTTGAAGGATAAATTGCAGCATATCCTAATTCTCTTTTCAAACATCAGCTAAAAGATAGCGCTGATAAATCAGAGGAAAGTCCCCTGCGCCCACAGTGTACTGAATGTATTCGTTATTATTGAATAGCGGTGCCTTTCATAAAGAAAAGCACCGTACTTAAGGCAACCCAATAATTAGGAATTGCTATTATTTAAGAGAGACATTCTCGAAGTGATGTTTGCCTAATGGATCAACCACGTAGTTTTCTACTTTTTTACTCACTGGTTCATAAACGGTCGAGTGAGCAATAATCAAAGCTGGTGCTTGGTCATGCATCACAACTTGAGCTTGTTTGTAGAGCTCTACGCGCTTTTCATGATCAGCCGCTACTCGTGCAGGCTGGATCAGATCTTCAAATGGCTTATAGCACCATTTTGAATAGTTCGAGCCTTGCTCTTTTGCCGCACAACTAAACAGCGTAGCGAAGAAGTTATCTGGATCTCCGTTATCACCTGTCCACCCCATCATAACTGCTTGGTGTTCACCGGATTTAGCACGCTTGAGATATTCCCCCCACTCGTAACTTACGATTTTGGTTTTAACACCAATTTTTTCCCAATCCGCTTGTACCATTTCAGCCATACGGCGGGCATTTGGGTTATAAGGACGCTGTACTGGCATTGCCCATAAATCGATAGTAAAACCATCAGCAAGACCTGCTTCTTTTAGCAATGCTTTCGCTTTTTCAGGGTTATATTCGTAATCGACGACATCATCGTTATAACCCCACATTGTAGGAGGAATAAGGTTTTTCGCTTTCTGACCAGCACCTTGATAAACCGCTTCAATAATGGCGTCTTTATTCACCGCCATACTTAATGCTTGGCGAACTTTTTGGTTATCCAGTGGTTTTTTCTCAACGTTAAAAGAGATATAACCTACGTTTAAGCCCGGCTGTTCTAACAGATTGATATCGCTATTTTGTTTCATCTTCGCAATATCAGCAGGATTAGGGAAAGGCATTGCCTGGCACTCCCCTTTTTGCAGTTTTGCATATCGAACAGAGGCATCAGGTGTAATAGAGAAAACTAAACGGTCAATATCGGGTTTTTTACCCCAATATTGATCATTGGCTTTATAAAGAATACGAGAATCTTTTTGATATTGCTGTAATTGAAAAGGTCCTGTACCAATGGGATCTAGATCTACTTTCTCAGGTGTACCTGCTTTCATCATATTATCCGCATATTCAGCAGATAATATGGATGCAAAGTCCATTGCCATATCAGCAATAAAAGGCGCTTCTGAGCGAGTTAAAACAAAACGCACGGTATGATCATCAACTTTCTCGATTTTCTCGATCATGTTGTTCATATCCATTCCAGAGAAGTATTCATAACTTCCACCAGAGACTTTATGGTACGGATGTTTTGGATCCATTTGACGCATAAACGTATACATCACGTCATCCGCATTAAATTCGCGTGTTGGTTTAAAGGTTTTACTACTATGCCAATTCACGCCTTTACGCAAATGGAAGGTATACACTTTGCCATCATCACTCACATCCCAGCTTTCAGCTAAACCGGGAATGATTTCGGTTGTCCCCAGTTTAAATTCAACTAAGCGGTTATAGATAGGCACTGAACTTGCGTCATAGGTTGTTCCAGAAGTAAATAACTGAGGGTTAAACCCTTCAGGTGAACCTTCTGAGCAATACACCAATGTTTTTGCCTGCACTCCCGCAGAAACAGCTAATGCGAGCAATCCAATAGTAGCGGTCAAAATTCCTGTCTGTTTTTTGGAGCTTTTCATTATTATTACTCTCCGAAATTGTTCTGTTGTGTTTTGGCTTCCTGTTTAAAAACGGAATACCTTTTTATTTTGTCATTGTTCAATTAACCAACTGTATTCCTTTACGTCAATAAGGGCTCTAGGCCAAAACGAACAAATTACAAACATAAATTAAACAAACACCAAACAATTACAGGATAAAAATTGGACAAATTCGTTTAATAGTAGAGAATAAAACCACACATTAAGTGAGTCTTAAGTTAAATGACTATTTTAAAAAAAACGATATTTTGTGATTGAACGCTTAAATATTAAACGAATATATTGAAATGAAACAAAGAAGTGAGTGGTTTATTCTGTTAGCCCAAAAGAATAATACCACTATCTAGAAGATAATCAGTGCAATACTAAGCTAACTTAAAAAGAGAAAAATACCTTTTTCTCTTTTTAACTACGAGTATGCTATATAACTCGATAATTTATAGTGATTTATTAGATAGCTTATAAAATAAACAGTAAAAAATATAAAATAAACTGCCATAATCAGAAGTTAAATTGGGCATTAAAATTGAACTGTGATCCTGTTTCTTTTCTACTAGCAGGTGCCGATAGCGGTATGCTCCATACAAATTGATAACTAAGTTGTTTAAAGCTCCCTTCTAGCCCTGCTGCCGCACCAACCAAATATTTATTTTTATTATAAAAAACGTTTTTTCTATCTTCTGAGACAGAACCATAATCTATTGCAGAGAATAACATTTGGTTATAAAAAGGTGTAAGCCAAGTGACCTTATGTCGGGAAACAAACTGGTTTGTATCAGAATAGCCTTTGCCTGGTTCAAAGCCATACACGCTATATAGACCGCCAATGTTTGCTTTATCAAGTAACCCATCAATCTCCGATCGCGTCAGTTGAAAGATGATTTCTGGCTGATAAAAAAATGGCTGTGAATTGATTTTAAAAGGAATTAACGCTTCTAAATTAATATTAAAAATGGGTACACCATTAAGTGAATCTATCGGAGAAAGTCTAGCGCCAGGAATAAAAACACTCTGCTTATAAGCCAATTTAGTATTCAGGTAACCCCCTCTCATAAAGCGATAATTTTGCTCGATACCCGCATTAACATAAGGGCTACGACGCTCATGTACTGATAAGCGATAGCCAGACACTTCATTTCGATAAGTGTAATACTGCATTCCTCCACTTAACGTCACCGTGCGCTGTGTTGAGGGTCTAAACTGACGTTGGATCTCAAAAGAAAGAAGTTGTTGGCGATTTTTTTGTAATCCTTTTGTCGCTTCAGATACTCTACTTTTTGATTCAATATTGTAGCCAAATAGCGTAGCACGCCAATATTGGTAAGGTACCTGCCATAACAATATCTGCTTTTTGATACCTCTTGATTTTAAGGTATCAAGTTGACTTGAAAGAATAACCACTAATGTATCATTAAGTTGCGCTAAATTACCCAGACTGAGCTTTGTCGTACCAAATAGATCTCCGTAAATTTTTTGCTCTTTATTATCAATCGATACCGAGCCAGCAATTGTCCTTTTTCCAACTTGAGAGAGGGAAATAATCGACTCATTTTCTTTTGATGATGGTTCTATCTGAATTTTGACATTGCTTTTAGGACGGATTTTGAAATTTTCAGCCCCCTGTTCAATGTCTTTAATATTTAAAATATCGCCTTTTTTTACTGGCACTGCCTGTGAAATCAGATAGTGTTTATCTGTCTGTGTTTTGGAAACAATATCTTGTACTCTCCCGACATTTAATATGATATCCAATATCTCCTCATCAGCATAAAGATCAACTTTACCCACTTCACTCGTCACATATCCAGCATCGTAAAGCATCGCATTAAGGATCTTGATATCTTGTTCTAATAATGACTGCGAATGGCAATGTCCTATTAATGCAGCTTGCCATTTTGCAACTTGGTGTTGTAATGATGGGGAAGAAAATGCCTCAACATGATGAAGTTTTACCTGCTTAATTGAAAAACAGGGTAAAGAAGTCGTGGCAAACTCCATTTTATTTTGTAGTGCTAAATTGACTAGAGAGACATTGTTATTTTGTTGTAATAAGTTATCTCTAAGTTGTGTTTCTGTCGGTAAATCTACGGGTACGGGAAGATCAAGATGATTTTCATTTGCTACAGAGAAAAAAGCGCAACACCATAAAATACTGCAGATTAGAATAGACAACGCAATACGCATTCAATTTACACTCTTATATAAAAAATAGGAGTGCTATGTATATGTAAAGAGAAACAAAAAAGATTTATAAAAAACGTCTTTTACTCTCATTTACTTCCATAGTTACTAATAATGCAACCATGTCGACCTATCAGAAAGTAAAAAGTCATAAAAGATTATTTATGAAGGGATACCAAAACGACAAAACCCCGCTTTAAAAGCGGGGTTTCTTAATATGGTCGGCGAGAGAGGATTCGAACCTCCGACCCACTGGTCCCAAACCAGTTGCGCTACCAGGCTGCGCTACTCGCCGAAAACGAGGTGCATCTTACTGCCAGAAAGCTACTCCGTCAATACTTTTTTAGTATCTCCTGACTGTTCGTATGGTTTTCAAACAAAACGGTTGATTTTTAACTTTTTATCATAAAAAAAGTGAATTTTAGCGTTATTGCAACAAGCTTACCTTCCTTTCTTCGTTTTACTCTCACTTTCTTACTTAACGTTATTTATAAAACATGACAAAAATAAAAATTTATTTTTAATTATTATCGTTTAATAAGCGTGTTTTTTATATAATTCCCTTATGTCAAATCAGGTAGGTAGTTTAGAAGAATGAAACAACGTTGGTGGAGTATCGTACTACTTTTATTATCAACTACACTTCCAGCTCAAGCATCTACAGTTCATGCTTGCCAAGTGTACTTTAAAGAAGCGGATAAATTTATTCAGTATATTTCTCAACGAGAAGATCTAAAGCATAATATGCCAGAGATTAAAGCTAACTTCGAGCAAAGCAAAAAGCTAATAATGACAACGCCTCTGACAAAGCAAAAAGCAATATGTGACAAAGAAATGCAAGAGCTTAATAGTTTGAATAAAATGTTTGGCCCTAAAGAAGAAACAACACTAAATAAATAATCAAATAAACAGTTAATGACTAGATATAATTACTTATTTATTATTTAGTCATTAATTTGATATTAGTTCTTATTTTCATGATTATTATTCGCAGTTGTACTTTCCAATCTTTTTATGCGCTCTTTAGGTGAATTCTCACTTTTATCTTCCCCCTGAGTATAATAATCATAAGGTAATAATAAAGTATCTAATACGGCACTAAAAGGGAAATCGAGAATAACCAATGGTTTCATTGCCCATCCGGTTTCATCATCTTTTAGCATGGTCATGTTATTTTTTGTCCCTGAATAAAGTTCTTTATTCGGGCCAGCGTGAGTCATAACACTCGAGCAACCTGTCAGTAATGTCGTCAAAAATGTGGCTACTAATGTTAAATTTTTACTTGTTGTTCTGAATATCATAAGGCACCTATAAAACGAGATCTGGAGTCAGCGCTTTTTATCATACAGTTAAACCTGTTTTCACTTATAGGACAAGAGAAAGATGATATAAAAAAGCTTAATTTTTTAGTCATTAAATATATAATTTTAGAGTAAGAAAATTTTCACTTTATCTAATTAAAAAAATCATAATAATATTACATAACTATTATGTTTTTATGATATTAGAATTCAACCTTATTTATTTTAATAAGATATTTTAACTCTATATTTATCTTTCTTATTTTTTTGATCTTTATATATGCTGAATCTGTGCGATAAGACACAGCGAGTTTCTTCGTTCTTTGCCAAAATAGGTTTATCGTTTTAGCTCAAATTTTCTCATTTTTATTTTTGGGTACAGGATCTTTTTTATGAGTGATATTGCATTAACAATGGTGATGTTGTCATTAGCAGGCGCTCTAGGTCTTTGGATCGGCAATATCAAAATTTATCGGGTCAGCCTAGGGATAGGTGGTGTTCTTTTTGGTGGCATCATTGTTGGTCATTTTGCTCAACAGTATAATTTGTCACTTAATACACAAACCCTTCACTTTATTCAAGAATTTGGGCTTATTCTTTTCGTTTATACTATTGGTATCCAAGTCGGCCCTGGTTTTTTCTCCTCACTACGTGTTTCGGGCTTAAAACTAAACGCCTTTGCCATATTCATTATTCTGCTTGGCTCAATCATAACTGCATCTATTTATCGTCTATTTGACGTTCCTTTACCTATTATATTAGGTATTTTTTCTGGTGCTGTTACCAACACGCCTTCTTTAGGCGCAGGACAACAAATACTGACGGATCTGCATGTCGACCCAACATCTGTGGGGCAAATGGGAATGGGCTATGCCATGGCTTATCCTATGGGGATCTGTGGCATTCTGCTAGTTATGTGGCTTATTCGTGTGTTCTTTAAAATCAATATTGATGAAGAAGCAAAAGCCTTTAGCAACCAACAACACAGCACTAAAGATGCGCTACATACTATTAATATTGCGGTTAAAAACCCCAATTTAGATGGCTTATTAATGCAAGATATTCCTTTACTCAATGAAGATGCCATCGTCTGCTCTCGCTTAAAGCGCGGAGATAACATTATGGTACCTATGCCATCAACAATTATTCAGTTGGGAGATTTACTGCATATTGTGGGGTCAAAGGAAGATCTCAATAAGGTACGTCTAGTACTTGGTGAAGAGGTCGATGCTTCACTTTCAACATCAACAAATTTACTGCAATCAGTGCGGGTCGTTGTAACAAATGATTCTGTGCTCAGTAAGCGTTTAAAAGATCTGGATCTTAAAAGAAAATACGATGTCGTCGTCACTCGATTGAACCGCGCGGGTATTGAACTGATCCCAAGCAATAATAGTATGTTGCAATTCGGGGATATCCTTAATGTCGTTGGGCGCCCTGAATCTATTGAAGCCATTACCGTTCTGCTTGGTAATGCTCGTCAGAAATTAGAACAAGTTCAAATGCTCCCAGTCTTTATTGGTATTGGCTTAGGCGTTTTACTTGGTTCTATTCCTATTTTTATTCCCGGTATTCCTGTGGCACTTAAACTAGGGTTAGCAGGTGGTCCCCTTGTTGTTGCCTTAATTTTAGGGCGTATTGGTACATTTGGTAAGCTCTATTGGTTTATGCCTCCAAGTGCAAACTTAGCATTGCGAGAGCTGGGTATTGTCATGTTTCTTGCGGTGGTAGGGCTAAACTCTGGCGGTGAATTTGTCGAAACATTAATTTATGGTCAAGGCTTGAGTTGGATTGGCTATGGTATTTTGATTACGTTATTACCACTATTAATTGTCGGAGTGGTCGCCAGAGTCTTTTTTAAACTTAATTATTTAAGCCTCTGCGGAATGTTAGCAGGTTCAATGACAGATCCCCCTGCATTAGCCTTCGCAAACTCAATTCATAACTCAAGCGGAGCGGCTGCTCTTTCCTATGCCACAGTTTATCCTTTAGCAATGTTTTTACGTATTATAACACCACAATTAATGGCTCTTATTATATGGACTTTGTAGTAAAAATAATAAATATATTAAATAGTTGAACAAAAATTGTTATCAAAATCCACATTTAGCTTAGCAGAGGGACAATTAAGGCAATGAATGGCTCTTATTTAAGCCATAGATTTTATGAATGTCTGTTTTAATAGTTCTCGTGCTAAGAAATTTAGATTGAGACGGATTGCTAAATTTTTAGTAATCAATTTCTTTCCGTCAAACTTATGCTCAAAAGTCCTCGTTATTGTCTTTGCCCCTTCTTCTCGCTGAAGGGGCATTTTTATTAGATATTCACTGGCTGATAGATATTCTCGAGTTCTTCAGCCAGAATTTTTATTCCTTTTTCAATCAATTCAGGCTCAGGTACGTAATTCATTCGCATACATTGATGAGCGTGATCCCATGTATCTTCTAATCCTGGAAAGAAGTAATGTCCTGGCACCATCAATACACCACGTTTTTTCAGGCGGCGGTAAAGCTCTTCACAAGAAACAGGTAAATCTTTAAACCAAAGCCACAAAAAGATCGCCCCCTCAGGCTTATGGATAAGACAACGTTCTTCAGGTAAATAGCGGCGAATAATATGAATAGTTTCAAGTACTCGTTGATGATAGAAAGGACCTATCACATCTTGGGATAATCGCATTAAATCATCACGTTTTAGCATTTCTAATGCCATTGCAGGCCCAATTCCACCAGGTGCAAGGCTAATAATGCCGTTAACATTTGTAATGGCTGAAATCAGCTCTTCATTGGCGATAATAATGCCACAGCGTGCGCCTGGTAAGCCTAACTTAGACAAACTCATACAAAGGATAGTGTTGTCATTCCAACGAGGTGTTGCCTGAGTAAAAATAATACCCGGAAAAGGAACACCGTAAGCGTTATCGATAATCAGCGGGATATTGTGTCGTTTAGCTAAAGCCTCTAGCTTTTCAACTTCGTCATCTGTAATCACATTACCCGTTGGGTTTGTTGGTCTTGAAACACAAATAGCCGCAATATCATCACTGATTTCAAGATGAGCAAAATCAACATGATATTTAAATTGCCCATTCGGCAACATTTCTATTGTTGGTTTATTCGCAACAAACAGATCTTCTTCTAATCCAGAATCAGCATAACCAATGTATTCAGGAGCGATAGGGAAAAGAATTTTACGTTTTTTCCCACTCTTTGTTGTGCCACCTAATAAATTAAATAAATAGAAAAAAGCACTTTGACTACCATTAGTTAGTGCAATATTTTTCGCCGAAATATTCCAGCCTAGCTTCTCTTTTAAACATGTCGCCAACGCTTGTAACATGGCATCTTTGCCTTGTGGACCATCATAGTTACAGACCGCATCACTTAATGAGCCATTTTCTGTCATCTCTTTAAGTAATTGGCGAAAATAATTATCCATTTCAGGAATATGAGCTGGATTTCCACCACCGAGCATCACAGCTCCGGGTGTGCGTATGCCTTCATTTAAGTCTTGCATCAAGCGAGCAATGCCTGAATGCTGAGCAAACTTTTGCCCAAATTGTGATAGTTGAGTCATCTTTGCAGGTATCTTCTATGTTGCTTTCTCGTTAAGAAACACCATACCGCGAGCTTTAATCTGCATCAATAGTTATAATCGAAATGATAGAATAGTAATATTAATATAATTTTAAATATTGAAATATAAAGCTAAAAGTATTCAAAATTAAAGATAACTCAACTCATATTTTACTTTTTATTGGTGTTTTTAGTCTTATCTTGGTGACAAAAACAAGAGAGAATATGGTCATTTACCATACCAACGGCTTGCATAAAAGCGTAGCAAGTTGTCGTTCCCACAAATTTAAAGCCTTTTTTCTTCAGCGTTTTTGCCATTTTATCTGAGATTTCAGTGGATGCAGGCACTTGAGAGATATCACTCCATTGATTAATGATGGGTTTATCATCCACAAATTGCCAAATAAATTGACTAAAATCTTCACCTTGCGCTTCCATCGCCATAAAAATACGTGCGTTATTGATAATGGCGTTAATTTTTCCTCGATGACGAATAATTGCGGGCTCTTGCAATAAAGCTTCAACTTCTTTATCTGTCATTTTGGCAATTTTTTCAGGTGAAAAATCAAAAAAACAGCGACGAAAACCTTCTCTCTTTTTAAGTACGGTATACCAAGATAGCCCCGCTTGTTGACCTTCAAGGCAAATCATTTCAAAAAGCTTATATTTATCTCGCTCAGGTTTACCCCATTCTTCATCATGATATGCCAAATATTCAGGATCATTGGTTACCCAATCGCAACGCTGTTTATTCATTTTCTTATTTCCTTGTTACTAATAACTTTTAATAACACCATTTTATATACTGTATAAACATACATGTAAATAGGCAAAAAAAATTTCAATCTAATTCTTTGAGCATAGTCATAAACTCAATTAAGGGATTATTTTTTTGATCGAGGAAAAATTGCCCTCATTCCTTGCTGTATATCTTTCGTCTAGAAGGTATACTGAAACCTTTCTTTTTATTCTATGTATCGCCATGCGGATATAACATGCAAAAGTTTGATACCAAAACCTTTCAAGGTCTTATCCTGACACTGCAGGATTACTGGGCTCGCCAGGGCTGTACCATTGTCCAACCATTAGATATGGAAGTGGGCGCAGGCACATCACACCCAATGACTTGTTTACGAGCATTAGGACCAGAGCCTATTGCTGCGGCTTATGTACAGCCTTCACGTCGTCCAACAGACGGACGTTACGGTGAAAATCCTAACCGCTTACAGCACTATTACCAATTCCAAGTTATCATTAAGCCATCACCTGATAATATTCAGGAGCTTTATCTTGGCTCACTAAGAGAGTTAGGTTTAGACCCAACAATCCATGATATTCGTTTTGTAGAAGATAACTGGGAAAACCCAACTTTAGGTGCTTGGGGCTTAGGCTGGGAAGTTTGGCTCAACGGCATGGAAGTGACGCAGTTTACCTATTTCCAACAAGTAGGCGGATTAGAGTGCAAACCAGTTACGGGTGAAATTACCTACGGCTTAGAACGTCTAGCCATGTATATTCAAGGTGTTGATAGCGTTTATGACTTAGTTTGGTGTGACGGTCCGTTAGGTAAAACCACCTACGGCGATATCTATCATCAAAACGAAGTTGAGCAATCAACCTATAATTTTGAATACGCCGATGTAGACTTCCTATTTTCTTGCTTTGAGCAATATGAAAAAGAAGCGCGTGAGTTGTTAGAGTTAGAAAAGCCTCTGCCTTTACCTGCCTATGAACGTATTTTAAAAGCAGGACACACCTTTAACTTATTGGATGCACGTAAAGCTATCTCTGTGACAGAGCGTCAGCGTTATATTTTACGTATCCGTACTTTAACCAAAGCGGTTGCTGAAGCATATTATGCTTCTCGTGAAGCGCTTGGTTTCCCTATGTGTAAAAAGTAAGAGGCTATCATGACAACTGAGACTTTCCTCGTGGAAATCGGCACAGAAGAATTACCGCCGAAAGCGCTTCGTTCTTTAGCCGAATCTTTTGCTGCTAATTTTACGGCTGAACTGGATAACGCAAATATCACTCATGGTGATGTATCTTGGTTTGCAGCCCCACGCCGTTTAGCCATTAAAGTGGCTAATATGGCAAAATCACAAGCAGATAGAACCATTGAAAAACGTGGTCCTGCGATTGCTCAGGCCTTTGATGCTGAGGGTAAACCAACCAAAGCGGCTGAAGGTTGGGCAAGAGGTAATGGCATTACTGTTGACCAAGCTGAGCGTTTATCAACAGAGAAAGGCGAATGGTTATTTTATCGTGCAGAAGTAAAAGGTGAAGCGGTTAACAAATTACTGATTGGCATGGTAAGCACTGCATTATCAAAATTACCAATCCCCAAATTAATGCGCTGGGGCGATAAAGACACTCACTTTGTACGCCCTGTTCATACAGTCACCTTATTATTAGGTGATACTGTTATTGATGGTGAAATCTTAGGTATCCAAAGCGATCGCGTTATTCGTGGTCATCGCTTTATGGGTGAAGCTGAGTTCACTATTGATAATGCGGATCAGTATCCTGAAATTCTTTATGAACGCGGAAAAGTTATCGCTGATTACGAAACGCGTAAATCAATTATTCTTCATGATGCTCGCCTTGCTGCTGAAAAACTTGGTGGTATCGCAGATTTAAGCGATAGCTTAGTGGAAGAAGTCACTTCATTGGTTGAATGGCCGGTTGTACTAACAGCAAAATTTGAGGAAAAATTCCTTGAAGTTCCTGCTGAAGCACTGGTTTACACCATGAAAGGTGACCAAAAATACTTCCCTGTTTATGATAAACAAGGTGGATTGTTACCTAACTTTATTTTCGTTACTAATATTGAATCTTCTGATCCACAACAAATCATTAGCGGTAACGAAAAAGTCGTACGTCCTCGTTTAGCGGATGCTGAATTCTTCTTTAAAACTGACCGCAAACAACGTTTAGAAGATAACTTACCACGCCTTGAAACGGTATTATTCCAGAAAGATTTAGGCACACTGCGTGATAAAACAGACCGCATTCAAGCATTAGCTGGCTTTATTGCAGACAAAATGGGTGCTGATGTTAATAAAGCAACCCGTGCAGGTTTACTGTCAAAATGTGACTTAATGACCAATATGGTATTCGAATTCACAGATACCCAAGGTGTTATGGGTATGCATTATGCACGTCATGATGGTGAAGCCGAAGAAGTCGCAGTGGCACTGAAAGAACAATATCAACCTCGTTTCGCAGGTGATGAATTACCTTCTAATCCTGTTGCTAGCGCCCTCGCTATTGCAGAGAAGATGGATACACTTGCGGGTATTTTCGGTATTGGTCAACATCCTAAAGGGGATAAAGACCCATTTGCGCTACGTCGTGCATCATTGGGTGTTTTACGTATTATTGTTGAGCAAGATTTACCGTTAGATATTGAAGAGCTAACACAAGAAGCGGTTCGCCTCTACGGTGACAAGCTGACGAATAAAAATGTCGTCAGTGATGTGGTTGAATTTATGTTAGGCCGTTTCCGCTCTTGGTATCAAGAGCTGGGTTACAGCATTGATACTATTCAAGCTGTATTAGCACGTCGCCCAACACAACCTGCTGACTTCAATGCCCGCGTTAAAGCAGTCACTTATTTCCGTACATTAGAAGAAGCCTCTGCATTAGCAGAAGCTAATAAACGTGTTTCTAATATTTTAGCGAAATCCGCTGATGTAAAACTGAATGACGCCGTTTTAGCTTCCGTCTTAAAAGCACCAGAAGAAGTTCAATTAGCAGCGAATCTTGCGGTATTACAAGATAAGTTGGCACCCTTATTTGCAGAACGCAAATATCAGGAAGCATTAGTTGAGCTGGCATCATTACGTGATGTGGTTAATAACTTCTTTGATAAAGTCATGGTAATGGATGAAGACGAAGCGGTTCGTATCAACCGTTTAACGATGTTAAGTCAATTGCGTGAACTGTTCTTAAGAGTCGCGGATATTTCTGTTTTACAATAAATTGTAAAGTTTAAAAAGTGTAAACCGGCATTGTAAAAGCAATGCCGGTTTTTTATCAAAATCATTATTTTCACTTCAATTATCTTTGAGAGGATGATGGACAAGTTCCATAATTCTTATCGATTGTTTATCAATGATATTCACAATAATATGTAATAAATCATCAATATCTTCTGCATGAAAAGATTCAATTTCCGTTTCTATCTCAATAGGAAACCCATTTATTTTACTAAAACTATAACCAAATAGTATAAACCCAGACTCATCATTTATATTTACTTTATTGATATAAATAAGTCTTTCACTATTAATAAATTTAGGGCAGTAATGATGATTGTCTTTAAATAATATTTTTATTTTATTATTAGTGATCATTTCTAGTTTTTCGATAACTATACTTATCTTATTTTCTATTTGCTTTTTTATATCAATGATAGATGATGCTCTATCCAATGAAGCCTTTATCTTTTCAAAAAAATGATTTTCATCGTTCATGTGAAATCCTACAAAATATTGGATAATGATCAAACTTTTTAAAGAAAATATCATCAAGGCAGTGATTGTCATCAGTGAGGATCCGATAAAAATCAATCTGCTCGAGATCTAACTTAAAACAATCCTCTTTTCCATATAAAAATGATGAAGAAAAGATCATTTGATCAAAAACATACCATCGACTCATTGAAGCTGAATTATAATAATATGTACCTAAATTATTTGTTTTCTTATCAGACAAAAGATACCAAAATGGATTAAATAATAACTCTCTTTTCTTTTTTATTATATGGTAATCTCTCGTTGCATATAATGTATTAATCATCGCATCAGAATAAGGCTCTGTATTATAATCCCCCATACAAATAATTTGAGTATCTTTTCCTTTACTCTCAAATAACTTATCAATACTATTCCTCAATTCTTGGGCGGCTATACGCCTGATCTTATCATCAGCACTGAGTACTGATGGCCAGTGTGATAAAAAGAATGTGATCATTTTTTGATTTTCAATTTCTTTAAATACAACACTCACACCGACTCTTATTGTTCTATTATCAGGTTGAAGCTTAGTTAAAAATTTACTTGAGATAAACTCTAATTTACTCATCTTATACATTATAGATATATCAATAAATATACGCCCTATTCTTCCTGATAGATCAATGTATTCCATATTTAATTCGCAAGCTAATTGTTTAAAATCTAGGTTTTCTTTTTTAGAAATCTCACAAAGTGCAACGATATCCAGTGTTCTTTTTTTTATCATTCTCCCAAGGTATTGTTTGGCTAATCCAATGTCTTCTATATTTGTTTTCTTACTTGATCTTATTGGTGGAGATAATCCCATATTCCACCAGCATAAATTCAATTCCATTTTTATATATTATTCCATTAACAATAAATTATCTTTAAATATTACCCATTATTGTTTCATTAAAGTTTAATAATTTAGCACAATAAATAAAAATAGAAAAAACAATAAAATAAATCAAAACAAATAAATATTTTAATTCACATTTAAATTATTAGTTTTTTATTAAGTGAAAGGTATCTTATTATTTAAGATACCTTTTCAATATATTGAAAATTTTTACAGTTCTGTTTTTACGGTAAATATCTGGCGATAACCCTCAATATCACGCATAAATGCAATATATTGGTCATTCGGAGAGAACACGACCGCATCACTACTTGGTGCTTGTGCTGTTCTTTCTGTTAATCGCGTTAACTCACCCGTTTTTGCATGACATAACATCACACTGTTATCACAAATGAAGGTGAGATATTGCCCGTTACTATTCCATGTAAAGGCTGACTGAATATCCCAATCCTGCGAAGTGACTTGCTTTATCTCTTTCGTACTTGGCGATACGGTATATAACTGCACAATACCGTTATCATCTTTCATTAAAAAGGCGATTGCATCACCTTGTGGTGAACTTCTTAACCAGTGACGAGGCTGATTTAAAACACCCGCATATTTCCTATTTGTTGTATTTGTTAGACGAACTTGATGAATACCTTTAGCCACTGCGGGCATTGTTGTGTCGGTTCCTGCCAGTGGCTTATCTCCTTCAATGCTGAAATCCTGATTATCATCTGGTAAATCCACTAGAAAAATATCAGAAACCTTATCGCCACTTTCACTCACAGTATCGCCGATAAATGCAATCGCCCAACGTTGTTGTGAACCATCAGCCTTTGTATAACCTTGAGTACCAATCCAACACTCTTCATAAGCTTTATTAATTTCATCGCTCCCCTTTTGTGGATGCGCGACGGTTTGGCTGATTACAGTGCAAAAATATTCACCGTCATATTCACGTGGGTGTTTTTTAGCAACGCTAACCGCTTTCAGCGGCACAGCAACAGCGACATTACGTTGATCATATTCGCTGCCAAGTTCATGCATGATATGGTCATTGTAAGTAAAACTTAAACGTGTGCCATCAGGACTAAATACATGAACATGTGTACCGCCACGTAATGCACCAGCTTGATAAGGGGATGTCAATGAACAAGCATCAATATTAAATACCCGATTGTTTTCTGACTCATCAACAATCACACCTCGACGATGATGAAAGTCATAATGCCATTCACTATCTGGATTTTCTGGTCCATGAATAAAAGCATAACGTACGGGCTCTGTTGGGCTTACTGTCACAACCCCTGCATGTGCTCCTTGTGTTGCGGTGTAAATGATCTGTTGCTGTTTTGTTTTCGCATGAATTTTTTCTATGGTTAGACCTGTAAAAGATCCGCCATTGGGACGTACATCATAGACTAACCACTGGCTATCTGGTGTCCAAACATTTATATTGGTTAGCTGATGATGACGGCTATCAAACGTAATCTGGTGTTCCTGAAAAGACATATTTATCCTTATCGGGAAATAAATTTCCACATTATAAAAACTAATTAATTTTACCTGGCACTAAAAAAATTCAGTCGAGACTTTTTCGCAAGGTAATTATTCTACCCTCACTAAATAGTCAAAAAATTAGAAAATCATGTTACTTAGTGTTCTCTATATTATTGGTATTACTGCCGAAGCCATGACTGGCGCACTTGCTGCTGGTCGCCGTAAAATGGATGTTTTTGGCGTTATTATTATCGCCTCTGCAACGGCCATCGGTGGTGGCTCTGTCAGAGACATTTTACTCGGCCATTACCCACTGGGTTGGGTAAAACACCCAGAATATATTGTCACTGTTGCATGTGCTGCTGTGATCACCATGTGGGTTGCTCCTATGATGAAACACTTACAGCGACTCTTCCTTATCTTAGATGCCATCGGTCTAATGGTTTTCTCTATTATCGGCGCACAGATCGCACTCGATATGGAGTATGGTCCAATTATTGCTGCTATTGCCGCGGTGATTACAGGTGCTTTTGGTGGTGTATTAAGAGATATGCTTTGTAATACCATTCCTCTGGTTTTCCAAAAAGAAATTTATGCCGGTATCGCTTTTGGTGCTGCGTGGCTTTATATGGGATTACTATTTTATACACCGTTACCAAGAGATGTCATTATCATCATTACCCTCATTGCGGGGTTAACCGCTCGACTTCTCGCTATTCGTTATAAATTGGGCTTACCTGTCTTTAATTATGAGAATCAAGATTAACGAATCGCTATTTTAACGGTAGCGGTTCTTTTTGATTCTGTGGGGTATCTCAAAATATAATCTCTTTTCACTATTGTGATAAAAGGTAATTCCTATCACTGAATCTTTAATTGTATGTTAATATTGACATCGTTTAATTTTTCTCTTGTTTCTATATTAAGAAAATAGAATGTAATAAGAAAAAAATGGTCCCGTATTAAACATGGGCACTGTATGTCATTCGTTGTATGTGTATACTATATAGGGGATTGTCCCTAAATATGTATTTATACTTAATTCTCCAGTCAAATTCAGAAAGTCATCATGATCCAAGGAACACTTTATATTGTTTCCGCTCCAAGCGGTGCGGGTAAATCAAGTCTTATTCAAGCGTTGTTAAAAACACAACCTTTATATGACACACAGGTTTCTGTCTCTCATACAACCCGCCCAATGCGACCGGGAGAGAACCATGGTGAACATTACTTCTTTGTTACTGAAGAAGAATTTAAAAGCATGATAGACAGCGGGGATTTCCTCGAACATGCTTGTGTTTTTGGTAATTATTACGGCACTTCAGGTAAAATTATCAAAGAGATATTAGCCAGTGGTGTGGATGTCTTTTTAGATATCGACTGGCAAGGCGCACAGCAAGTGCGTAAAGCAATGCCTGAAGCTCGCAGTATTTTTATTCTGCCACCGTCAAAAGAAGAGCTTTACCGCCGTCTTCGTGGACGTGGACAAGATAGCGAAGAAGTGATTACAAAACGTATGTCACAAGCTGTATCGGAAATGGAACATTTTAATGAGTATGATTATTTGCTGATTAATGATGATTTCAATACTGCGCTTGCTGATTTACAATCAATTATTCGTTCAGAAAAATTACGCCTTGATCGTCAAACGCTACGACATGGTGATTTAATCAGCAAATTATTGGCAGACTGAGTTAACTTTCAGTATTATGCCCAGTCATTTCGTTAATGGTGGAGTAACACAAATATGGCACGCGTAACCGTTCAAGACGCTGTAGAAAAAATTGGTAACCGTTTTGACCTCGTTCTGGTCGCAGCACGTCGTGCGCGTCAGTTACAAGTCGGCGCTAAAGATCCTTTAGTGCCAGAAGAAAATGATAAAATGACTGTTGTCGCGCTACGTGAAATCGAAGAAGGCCTGATTAACGGTAAAATTCTTGATGCTCGTGAACGTCAAGAGCAGCAAGAGCAAGAAGCAGCAGAATTACAAGCTGTTTCAGCGATTGCGGAAGGTCGTCGTTAATCGTTTTATAAAATAGGGGTAGGTCTGCCTTGTACCTGTTTGAAAGCCTGAATCAAATCGTTCAAAAATATTTGCCATCGGAGCAAGTTGAACAACTTAAAAAAGCCTTTATCGTCGCCCGAAATGCTCACGAGGGGCAGACTCGTTCAAGTGGTGAGCCTTATATTACTCACCCTGTTGCGGTTGCGTGTATTCTTGCAGATATGCGATTAGATCACCAAACGCTCATGGCGGCGCTGTTGCATGATGTTATCGAAGATACACCTGCAACCTTCCAAGATATCGAAAACCTCTTTGGTAGTACGGTAGCCGATCTTGTTGAAGGTGTCTCTAAGCTTGATAAATTGAAATTTAGAGACAAAAAAGAGGCTCAGGCTGAAAACTTTCGTAAGATGATTATGGCGATGGTAAAAGATATCCGCGTCATTTTGATCAAACTGGCAGACCGAACTCACAATATGCGCACGCTGGGATCATTACGCCCAGATAAACGTCGCCGTATTGCTCGTGAAACACTCGAAATTTACAGTCCTCTTGCACACCGTTTGGGTATACACCATATCAAAACAGAGCTTGAGGAGCTGGGTTTCGAGGCGCTACATCCTAATCGCTACCGTGTAATCAAAGAAGTCGTGAAAGCCGCTCGAGGCAACCGTAAAGAGATGATTAATAAAATCCTCTCTGAAATTGAAGGTCGCCTGACAGAAGCCCATATTGAATGCAAAGTTAACGGTCGCGAAAAACACCTGTACTCTATCTATCGGAAAATGTTGTTAAAAGAGCAACGTTTTCACTCGATCATGGATATTTACGCCTTTCGCGTTATCGTGAAAGAAGTCGATACCTGTTATCGCGTTTTAGGTCAAATGCACAGTCTTTACAAACCACGTCCCGGTCGAGTAAAAGACTATATTGCCATCCCCAAAGCCAACGGCTATCAATCTCTTCATACCTCACTAATTGGCCCTCACGGAGTGCCTGTTGAAGTGCAAATTCGTACTGAAGATATGGATCAAATGGCAGAAATGGGGGTTGCGGCACATTGGGCTTATAAAGAGCAAGGTGAACAACCAGGCACCACGGCACAAGTTAGAGCTCAACGATGGATGCAAAGTTTACTTGAATTGCAACAAAGTGCGGGTAGCTCATTTGAATTTATTGAGAACGTAAAATCAGACCTCTTTCCTGATGAAATCTACGTTTTCACACCAGAAGGTCGCATAGTTGAATTACCCACTGGTGCGACACCTGTCGATTTTGCTTATGCTGTACACACAGATATCGGTCATGCTTGTGTGGGTGCAAGAGTTGATAGACAACCCTACCCTCTTTCACAATCACTACGCACCGGACAAACAGTTGAAATTATTACCGCGCCAGGCGCAAGACCCAATGCAGCTTGGCTAAACTTTGTCGTCAGTTCAAGAGCACGTTCTAAAATTCGACAACTACTGAAAAATCTAAAACGTGAAGACTCTATTAATTTAGGTCGTCGTTTACTCAATCACGCATTAGGCGAGCACAAGCTTGCTGATATTTCAGCTGAAAATATTGAGCGCGAATTGAAGCGTATGAAGCTTCATTCAATCGACGACTTAATGGCTGAAATTGGTTTAGGTAATACAATGAGTGTTGTTGTTGCGCGTAACTTATTGATTGATAGTCAAAATCAAGATGAAAACGCACAAACAGAAACACCCCATGATGAAACCCCTAAACTCCCAATTAAAGGTGCTGATGGCGTATTGATTTCCTTCGCTAAATGCTGTCGCCCTATTCCGGGTGATCCTATCGTTGCACATATTAGTCCAGGTAAAGGTTTGGTTATCCACCATGAATCTTGTCGTAATATTCGTGGTTACCAAAAAGAGCCTGAAAAATTCATGCCTGTCGAGTGGGATAAAGAGATCAATAGCGATTTCATTACTGAAATTAAAGTCGATATGATTAACCACCAGGGCGCTTTAGCAAACTTAACCGCAGCTATTAATGATGCAAACTCAAGTATTCAAAGTATGAATACAGAAGAGAAAGATGGTCGTGTGTATTGTGCTTTTATTCGCTTAACGGCGAAAGACAGAATTCAATTAGCCAATATCATGCGTAAACTTCGCATCATGCCTGACGTTCTGCGCGTTAGCCGTAATAAAAACTAGTCATGAATTCAATTCGATATGCCCGCATCTGCCAAATGATGGCGATGCGGCAGCCTGATCTTACTGTTTGCCTTGAAGAAGTACATAAATCTCATAATGTTGCTGCTGTTATAAGAACGGCTGATGCTGTGGGGATCCCTAAAATTCATGCGATTTGGCCTGAAGAAAAAATGCGGATGTTAGTTTCCCCTGCGGCAGGGAGTAACAGTTGGGTCAATGTAGAAACACATCCTACTATTACAGATGCGGTGAGTGCCTTTCGTGTCCAAGGTATGCAAGTTCTTGCGACTCACCTCTCAGATAAAGCGGTTGATTTTCGTGAGATTGATTACACACACCCGACTTGTATTATTATGGGACAAGAAAAAACAGGGATCTCACAAGATGCTATCGCCCTTGCAGATCAAGATATTATTGTGCCGATGATGGGAATGGTACAATCCCTAAATGTTTCTGTCGCCAGTGCACTCATTTTATATGAAGCACAACGCCAACGTCAGGCTGCGGGTATGTATAATCGAACAGAGAGCATCTTAACGGAAGAAGAACAACAAATTCTTCTCTTTGAAGGTGGATACCCTGTATTGGCAGAAGTTTCTCGTCGAAAAGGACTGCCTCGCCCTTATATTAATGGCAACGGCGAAATTGAAGCACCTGAGTCATGGTGGGCAGAAATGCAAATGACGCAAAAACAACTTAGGAAATTAAAAAAGACGGAGTATTGATCCCATGAAAGGAAAACTGCTTGATGCAATCCCCTTAACCACTCTTCACGGCGTAGGTGCAAGTCAGGCAGACAAACTGGCAAAAATAGGGCTTGTGACTATTGAGGATTTGTTACTCCACCTTCCTTTGCGTTATGAAGATCAAACGCATCTCTATGCTATCAGCGATCTCCTTCCCGGTATTCCTGCCACTGTCTCTGGTGAAATATTAAGAACTGAAGTCAGTTTTGGCAGACGTAAAATGATGACCTGCCAAATTTCGGATGGCTCTGGCATTTTAACACTTCGCTTTTTTAATTTTACAGCAGCAATGAAAAATAACCTTGCTCAAGGTAAACAAGTCACTGCTTATGGTGAAGTGAAACGAGGAAGTCGGGGCCCAGAAATTATTCATCCTGAATACAAAATCAAAGTAGCTGGCTCTGAAGTTAAACTGCAAGAAACACTCACGCCCATCTATTCAACAACAGAAGGCTTGCGCCAAGCATCACTACGTAAATTAATAGAGCAAGCATTAGAATTACTTGATACCTGTGCTATTCATGAACTATTACCCGATCAGTTTATTCACGGTTTACCCCCGCTAGCCACCGCATTACGTACACTGCATAATCCGCCACCAGATATCGCTTTTGCAGAGCTTGAAAAAGGACAGCATCCTGCGCAAAAAAGACTCATTATTGAAGAGTTACTTGCCCACAATCTAGGTATGCTTAATGCAAGAGCTGGCGCACAATCTTATCGTGCAGAACCATTGTTTATGCCAAATACGTCAACATTACGTCAGCAATTTCTCGCATCGCTCCCTTTTACGCCTACGAATGCACAACAACGTGTCGTCAATGAGATAGAAGCCGATTTAGAAAAAGACTATCCAATGATGCGATTAATCCAAGGAGATGTAGGTTCAGGTAAAACGTTAGTTGCAGCGTTAAGCGCATTACGTGCCATTGCTAATGGCAAGCAGGTGGCTTTAATGGCACCAACAGAGTTATTGGCAGAGCAACATGCATTAACCTTTAAAAAATGGTTTGAACCTTTTGATATCCAAGTAGGTTGGCTAGCCGGAAAACAGAAAGGGAAAGCGCGCGAAACACAACAAAACGCCATTGCGAATGGTGAAGTATCGATCATTATTGGAACGCATGCTATTTTCCAAGAACAAGTTAAATTTCACTCCCTAGCCTTAGTGATTATTGATGAGCAACACCGATTTGGTGTTCATCAACGTCTCGCATTATGGAAAAAGGGTGAAGAGCAAGGCTTTCATCCCCATCAATTAGTCATGACAGCAACGCCGATCCCGAGAACATTAGCGATGACGGCCTACGCGGATATGGACACCTCTATTATCGACGAATTACCACCGGGTCGAACACCAGTGACCACGGTCGCTATCCCTGATACTCGCCGTAATGACATTATTGAACGCATCAAGCTAGCGTGCACAGAAGAAAAGCGACAAGCCTATTGGGTATGTACCTTAATTGAAGATTCTGATGTTCTTGAAGCACAAGCCGCCCAAGTTATCTATGATGAACTGACCATTGCACTCCCTGAAATCAACGTGGGATTGGTGCACGGGCGAATGAAACCTGCAGAGAAACAGGCCGTCATGACCGCCTTTAAAGAAAATGCGCTTCAACTTTTAGTTGCAACAACCGTAATTGAAGTCGGTGTTGACGTACCTAATGCAAGTTTAATGATCATTGATAACCCAGAACGACTGGGACTCGCACAGTTACACCAATTACGTGGACGTGTAGGCCGAGGCGCAATCGCCTCTCATTGTGTCTTGCTATATAAAACACCACTCACACAAACAGCACGTTTGCGATTGCAGGTATTAAGAGATAGCAATGACGGTTTTGTGATTGCACAAAAAGATCTCGAAATCCGTGGCCCTGGTGAACTTTTAGGTACTAAGCAAACAGGTAATGCACAATTTAAAGTCGCTGATTTGTTACGCGACCAAGGGCTTATTCCTGAGGTTCAGCGCATTGCTCGTTATCTGCATCAACACTATCCTAAACATTCTCAAGCCTTAATCGAACGCTGGCTACCTGCTAAGACACAATACAGCCAAGCTTAAGGTGATTCTTTTGTATGGCTTAGCGTGCGTTTAAACTCGCTTTGGGCTGATCTTGAAATATTCGTAAATTTAATACCGCATAGCAAAACACCTCAATGCTGATATTCAACATTGAGGTGCTCTTTAACGTTTTGACGCTATTTTAATTTATAGCAACCAAACTACCCTGCAACGATTGGCGTAAAAAACGGTAGCATTAGATACAGTTTAATCACTATTGCATTCACAATATCAATAAAGAATGCACCAACCATAGGCACGACTAAGAACGCAAGATGAGACGGTCCAAAACGGTCTGTTACCGCTTGCATATTCGCAATCGCCGTTGGTGTTGCGCCTAAACCAAAACCACAGTGACCTGCTGCTAAAATCGCGGCATCGTAGTTTTTACCCATGACACGGAAAGTCACAAAAATAGCATACAGCGCCATTACACCGGCTTGAACTCCAAGGATAACCAGCATTGGTATCGCCAGTGATGCAAGCTCCCATAATTTCAAGCTCATTAATGCCATCGCTAAGAATAACGATAAACTCACGTTACCTAAGACTGACACCGCTCTATCAAAAACACGGTAGAACCCAAGCATTGAAAGGCTATTACTTAAAATCACACCAATAAATAGAACACACACAAAGGTTGGTAGTGAGAATGCAGTACCTTCTAACAATTGGGAAAGGAACGTACCTGCCATTAAACAGATAGAGATCATCGCAATCGTTTCTAATAAAACCATTGAAGTGATCATTCGACCTGTTGTCGGCTTCTCAAATGCGGTTGGCATTTCATGGTCATCGGCGCCTAATCCCGGTGTCGGGATATTTTTGATTAAGTAGCGTGCAACTGGACCACCAATCAATCCACCTAAAACTAAGCCAAAAGTAGCACAAGCCATTGCCACTTCAGATGCGCTCATAAAACCATAATTTTCAACAAAGGTTTTACCCCAAGCGGCACCCGTACCATGACCACCCGATAAGGTAATCGAACCGGCCAGTAGCCCCATTAAAGGATCCAGACCTAACATTTCTGCTAATGCAATACCGACGGTATTTTGTACTAACAACAATCCCACAACAACAAAGACGAAAATAAAAAGTGCTTTTCCTCCCGCTTTTAAACTTGCGAGGTTTGCGTTTAAACCAATTGTTGCAAAGAAGGCCAGCATTAATGGATCTTTAAGTGAAAGATCAAAACTCACTTCCCAATCCATAAAAGATTTGAATGCTAATAGAATAACTGCAACAAGTAGCCCACCTGCAACGGGTTCTGGGATCGTATACCGTTCTAAAAAAGGAACAGATTTCACTAATTTACGTCCGATCAAGAGAACCAAAGTGGCCGCAACCAGCGTGCCATAAACATCAAGATGATACATTTATGTACCCCGTCTTATTTGTTAATTTTATATAAAAATACTACGACGCTAAGTTCATCCATAAACAACGCCAAAAGCAGGTATCCCCGATTAGAAAAAAAAATGGAGACAAACACAAGTTAAAACATATAAAAATGTGAGCGCCTCTTAAGCATTTTGATAACATCATTTTCGCGCAAACGATTGCTTTTGTGGCACAGATCATTAAAATACTGTTTTTGTCGAATAAGAAATTCACACCATGGTTACTTCAGAAAATCAAAATTTGCCTAAAAATAGTGACGTTTCAATTAAAAAAAATAGCGAACTTCTTTTTGCTTTAGAAGAGAAACCGCCATTACCTCAAACACTTTTTGCTGCTTGCCAACACCTTTTAGCTATGTTTGTCGCGGTTATCACACCTGCGATCCTTATTTGCCAAGCATTAGGATTACCTGCACACGATACTCAACGTATTATCAGTATGTCTTTATTTGCATCAGGTATTGCTTCTCTTATTCAAATTCGAGCATGGGGTCCAATAGGTTCAGGATTGTTATCAATCCAAGGAACAAGCTTTAACTTTGTTGCTCCACTTATTATGGGGGGATTAGCACTTAAAAATGGTGGAGCCGATATTCCAACAATGATGGCAGCCCTGTTTGGGACATTAATGGTTGCCTCATTAACCGAAATCATCCTTTCTCGTGTACTTCACTTAGCAAGACGTATTATTACACCGCTGGTTTCAGGTGTCGTCGTGATGATAATCGGTCTCTCTTTAATCCAAGTTGGATTAACCTCTATTGGTGGTGGTTATGCAGCCATCGAAAATAATACCTTTGGTTCACCACAAAACCTGTTATTAGCAGGCTCTGTTCTTATTGTTATTATTCTACTTAATCGACAAAAAAACCCTTATTTACGCGTTGCTTCTTTGGTCATTGCAATGGCAGTGGGCTATGTTCTTGCTTGGGCTTTAGATATGTTACCCACACCTGCAGAACATCAAGAAACTCCGCTTATGACTATTCCTGAGCCGTTTTATTATGGGCTGTCATTTGATTGGCATTTGCTTATTCCTTTAATGCTGGTATTTATGATCACATCACTCGAAACGATAGGAGATATTACAGCAACTTCTGACGTTTCAGAGCAACCTGTCAGTGGCCCTTTGTATATGAAACGAATTAAAGGAGGCGTCTTAGCGAATGGAATTAACTCCATGGTTTCGGCATTTTTCAATACCTTCCCAAATTCTTGTTTTGGTCAAAATAATGGCGTTATTCAATTAACAGGCGTTGCAAGTCGCTATGTAGGTTATGTTGTTGCCGCAATGCTCATTATCTTAGGCTTATTTCCATTCGTTGCAGAATTTGTGCAAAAAATTCCTGAACCCGTATTAGGTGGAGCCACATTAGTCATGTTTGGTACGATAGCGGCATCGGGTGTACGCATTGTTTCTAAAGAAGCACTCAACCGCCGAGCCATCATGATCCTTGCGATTTCACTTGCGGTAGGGCTGGGCGTTTCACAGCAACCTCAAATATTGCAGTTTGCACCTGATTGGCTAAAAACATTGCTGTCATCGGGTATTGCTGCAGGTGGTTTAACAGCCATTATTTTAAACCTGATTTTTCCGCCAGAAAAATAATCATTAATTAGTTACAAAATAATAAAGCACTATTTTCATCATCAAAAAATAGCGCTTTATTTATTACCTGCAGATCAATGGCGTTTTTATAAAAGCACTTTCCGTTTGATTACAGTAAATAATATTCATCTTTTATTGAAACTCAAAAAAAAATAAGATGACAACAACTTTTAATCTAATTAAAAATCCTGCACTCGAATACTTAAAAAAGCACGCATCTACTCAAGACTTTCACATACAAACTATTGGGCAATTTTTTACTTATCTCAAAGATTCCATTCTTTCATTGTTTAATAGTGATCATAAATTTACTCATTTAGGAAATAAATCTATTGCTGAATTTAATTTAGAACATATTCAACAAGACTTAAATGAGTTTTTAAAAAATCCTTCCCTTAATAATTCTGAAGATAAAAACAAAAAGGAATATCTAAACTATACGTTTCAATATTCATCAAAACAAGCGGGTATTCTCCCTAATTTTTACGATATTTATCACTCAGGTAGCATTGATCCTAATGAATTAATTTCCCAACTTATTAACTATGGTAATAAATTAAAAACCGGAGAATTAAATGATAGAGAGCAAAGCCATAAAAACATTATAGAAACAATATTGGGTAATATTAAAGCCAATTTACTAGAGAGCAGTAATTCACTCACCAAAGACTTGGTAAACAAGATATCCCTTATCTCAAATAAATAAGCAGTTAAATGATCTTGTTTTATAGAGTGATGAATACTTGAGCATCACCGAGTTTTCAGGCATAACTGTATAATGTTTTGATGGAGTATAAAACAGGAGACAGGTTATGCGCTGGCTGATGAAAAGTTTGGTATCTCTGATACTTATCGTTATTTTATTTATTATTATCATTTATGCTTTTATTCAGACTCAGTGGGGCGCACAAAAAACCAGTGAATGGCTGACACAATACACCGACTATGATATTCGCTTCTCTGGTATTGAGCATGATCTTATGCAACCCGAGCAAGTCATTGTTCATGATCTCCTCATTAATCCTAAGCAAGATAAAGCGATAGTATCGGCAAAATCAGCACAAATTAGATTGAATTGGCAATTTTTTACTACTCCATCTCATCTACAAAAAATCACATTAGAAAATGGCAATATTGATTTTACCAACAAAACACCTTCAATACCGTTAAGCGCCGACATCTTACAATTTAAAAATATGGCGCTACGTAGTGAAAAAGCAGATTTTTCTTTTGATGCCAAGAAAATAACGGGCGGGATCACACCCTGGCTCCCAACATCAACCGACTTAATTGGAGCCGGTCATTTCCAGTTTTCCATTGCTAGTGGCATGATAAATAATAATGAATTCAGTAATTTTATTATTTCTGGACAATATCAACCCAATAATATTCAAATAGAAAAATTAGGTACTCGCCTACTGAATGGCTCACTATCTTTAAGTGGACAATATCAAGACAATCAATGGAAGTTTGATGAAGTTTATATGAATGGCTTGCGCTGGCAATCCTCACAAACCTTTGACGAATTAATTCAATCTCTCTCTGAATATCCTCGTGTTAGCATAAAAACACTCAATATCGTTGATTTGACTGCTGAAGGGAAACAGTGGGCAATAAGTGGTTTTGATGGGCAATTTGCTCAATTGAATTGGGATAACGCGCTTTCATTTACCACTGGTGAACTCAATACAGATGATATTGTTTTTCAAAATGAACACGTTACTGATCTTATTGCAAAACTCAACCAACAGAACAATCAACTCAATCTAGATAACCTCAGTCTACGCTATGAAAAAGGTTTAATTAAACTTGCCGGTCATTGGAATAAAGACAATAAAACCATCACAATCCAAGACGCCACACTATCAGGTTTTTTATATACGTTACCTGAAAATTGGCTCACTTTTTTAGCTCAACCAATAGATAACAAAAGCAATATTCAAAATATCACTATCGAACAGTTATCTATCAATCAATCTATCTTGATTGATATCACGCCAGAATTTCCATTCCAATTCACCAATTTAACAGGAAAATTGCAAAATTTAATGGTTGCAAAAGAAGGTGAATGGGGATTATGGCAAGGTTCAGCCGTATTAAATGCCGATAGCGGTACATTAAATCGTATTGAATTACGTCGTCCTGATTTAAACATTGTCACTCAACACGATAATGCTATTGTTGAGCAATATTCAGCATTTATTGGTAATGGCATTGTTCGAGGTTCAGCCGCTTTAGTGCAATCTAACCAGCAGCGCCAATTTTCACTTATTGCTAATGGTCTCAATGTCCCTTTATCAACGCTATATACATTAGGTTTAAAAACAACCTACTCTGATGAAATAGGCCAATTCACATTAAAATTGAAAGGTGATTTACGTTCAAAACCAGTCATATCAACACTGAATGGCACATTAACTGGCAATAAAGGTGAACAACAAATACTCAACGCAGTGATACAAAATGGTGAGATAATTAATCACCTATAATATTGATTTTTTCGCAGGAGCACGGATTGCTCCCTTTATAAAAAGCGTTACAATGCGCTATTGCCCTTTTCTTTATTGTGGAGTTTTCATGTCTGACGAAGATTTTTCCCCTGAAAAAATATCTTTAAATGTATTTCAACAATCTCCTTTAACTGCACTTGAAGATAACAGCACACTGCTTGTGTGTGATGATAACAAAACTCCGTTGTTCTATTGCCTTTCCAAAGAAGACTATGATGCATTAATTGAGCGAGTTATGGATGCCGAACTTGCAGCGATCGTACTTGAACGTCGCCAAAATAAATTAGATGAGCTTAATTTAGACTAATTTTATCGATGCAATCATTCGTCTTAAAGAGAACAAATAAAAAACACCCTTCCAGGTGTTTTTTTGTTTTTATCGCATTTTCACAGATAAAATTAACGTCTTTTCTTTTTACGACCAGGCTGAACAAAACGCTTACGAGAATTATTTTCCGTTTCTTTGGTTTTTGTTTGAGGAATATGGATACCTAATGCTTTCGCATTACTACTGATTTGTTTTTTCGGTTTATTTTGCTTTGGTTTTGGTGGCGCTTCAGAAGTCGATTTTTCAATTGCTTCAAATAGAGTAATGAGTTCATCATCGGTCAGATCACGCCATTCACCAACAGGTAATCCAGACAAACTAACATTCATAATGCGAATACGTTCAAGCTTAGTGACTTCATAACCAAAATATTCACACATACGACGTATTTGGCGATTTAATCCTTGAACTAAAGTAATACGAAACACCATCGGTGCTTCTTTCTTAACCTTACATTTTTTGGTTTTTTGTCCCATGATAGGAACACCCGCACCCATTCCATGAATAAATTCATCGGTGATCGGCTTGTTCACTGTCACAAGGTACTCTTTTTCATGATCATTACCTGCACGTAAGATTTTATTGACTAAATCACCGTGGTTGGTCAGGAAAATCAATCCTTGGGAATCTTTATCTAAACGCCCAATGGGAAAAATACGGGTACTGTGGTTAACATAGTCAACAATATTATCTTTTTCGCCATCATCTGTGGTGCTAACAATGCCCACTGGTTTATTCAGCGCAATCAAAACTAACTCAGAGTTATCCTGCGCTTCAATCAATCGCCCATTGACTTTGACTTCATCGCCAGCAAAGACTTGATCGCCAATACTGGCGCGCTTGCCATTAATAAGGACAAGTCCTTGCTCAATATAACGGTCAGCCTCACGACGTGAGCAGATCCCGCTTTCACTGATATATTTATTAAGACGAGTAGATAAATTGGTGTCCATGCTTCCCTCCGTAAACTGCGAAATATACATCAATTGGATAGCGATAGAAACTCTATAACACCGGCATTCAAGAATAGATTTTTTATACTCTATTTTTTTAATAAAAAATGCAGAAAATAGAAAAGGTAACCCAAAAGAAAAGAGTGATTTTCCTTTAAGTTACTTTAAAGATGGATAGCTAAATTAGCACTGCTTATTTTGTGAAGGTAAAACAATATAAGTTCCACTAAAAACAGCACCGATACCTTCATCACCACAAATATCAACATCCAGTTTAATTCGAGCCTTACTTCCTTTCGCTAATCGCCCTAAATCTCCACTTAAATTTTCCATATCCGCAACAGCAGCGGGACGCCCTGATACAGGTTTGCGATAACGAATATGCGCATCCACCAGCACAATATCACCTTGCAACTTATGTTCTTGCATTAATAACCAAATCAATCCCCAACCGGTTAAAGTGGCGAGTGAAAATTGGCTACCTGCAAAAATAGTGTGGTGAGGGTTTTGGTTTCCCGCTTCTGGGATAGTGGTATAAAAACGAGTTCCCGTATATTGAGTAATACGTAACCCCATTTTCTCACTTAAAGGAATATGTTGGTGCCACTGTTTTTGTAATTCAGCACACCAATCTGGTCGATGAAGAATATCATCCAGAGACTCAATACTTTTTTTCATAAAAAAGTGCTTAATGGGGGTTGTTTGTGGCCCTGTAACAAGACCGCAATTCTCATAACCCAATTTTTCAAAAAAGCTGACAGACTCTTCTCGGGCACTACACACGATCCGTTTTATCCCTTCTTGGCGAGCCAATGACTCTAGCGCCATGGCAACAAGAGTACCTAAACCTTTACCTTGTGCATCTGTGCGCACTGCCATAAAGCGGATAGCGCCTTCGTTATCGGCATTAATATAAAGTCGGCCAATTGCGACGGGTTGTCCTGTTTCATCGACAACCATTTGATGATGTGCAAAGGTATCATAACCGTCTTTTTCAGAGCCTTCAGGTTGATGTAGCGGTTTACGAAGCATTTCCCAACGAAAAGCATAATAGGCATCAAATTCTGCCTCTGTTTTTGGGGTTCGTAAATGGTACATATCTGAGCTCCTTTTAACATCACTATACGTTTAACATTATACCTGTAACCAAAAGGTGACGGGGCCGTCATTAGTCAGGGTGATTTGCATATCCGCAGCAAACTGACCTGTTTGCGTTTCTAACCCTTGTTGCTGACATTGTTCAATAAAGTAGTGATAGAGATTTTTCGCTAATTCTGGAGGCGCACCGTTCGAAAATCCTGGACGCATACCTTTTTGTGTTTCCGCAGCAAGTGTAAATTGGGATACCACTAATAGACGACCACCAGCTTGTTGCACATTTAGATTCATCTTGCCATTTTCATCGCTAAATACGCGATAACCGCATACTTTTTCACATAATCTTTTGGCTTTCTGTTCGTTGTCGTCTTTCTCTACACCTAATAAAACGACTAAGCCTTGATTAATAGCACCGACTGTTTCACCTGCAATATCCACTTTTGCCTGTGTCACTCGTTGAATTAACGCGATCATACTCTCTCCAAAATAAATCAATAAAAAAGGATAACAAATTCAATCCATTGTCATCCTTACAATAGCATTATTCTTCTACTGGGAGAGAAAAATCATAATCTTTGAAGTAGTCAATGACGGATTGTTTATCAATGACATGTACACCTTTGATACCCACAGCAATTGCCGCATCAACATTGGCTTTTACATCATCAAAGAAAACCGCATCTTGTGCTTCAACATCTTCAGATTCTAAAACATACTTAAAGAGTTCAGGATCAGGTTTTCTCATGCCAAGATCTTGAGATAGGTAAAGAAAATCAGCAGAAGCCGCGATTTCTGGATAATGTTCAGGCCAGTAATCATGATGCAAGCGATTCGTATTTGATAACACCACAACCCGATGCCCTTGCTCTCTTAATTTATTCATTATATCAATGACTTCAGGTCGTACTGCGATAAAAATAGCCTGCCACCCTTCAGCAAATTGCTCAAAACTTAAGTTCATCCCTAGTTCTGAGTTAATTTCTTCAGCAAATTCGATATCTGTAATATTACCGCGTTCATGTAATTTAAAAACTTCGCCTGCTGTAAAGTTCTTTTTTATGCTGGCTAATGGAACACCACTAAGCTTACTCCATACTGCGAATACTCGGTTAAAATCGATATCAATAATCACATTACCCATATCAAAGATATAAAGCATAAATCCTCTCCATAATAGAAAACTCATTTTACTTTAATCATAAATCGCTTTACTGAACAGGCTTAAACACTAAAAAAGGACAATAATCACACTTAATTTTTTGTAAAACATAAAACCAGAATAGGCAAATACAAAAAATGAACCTAAAAGTATCACTATCTGAAATACCTGAGTGATTAAATAATGATATTCGACATTCATTCAAAGCACACAACTCAAAAATTGTCATTAAATCATAAAACAAGACTTACGTTGTAAATGCTAATCGGAAGATAAAAAATAAGAAAAAATAGGTCGAAAAAGGAGAAGTGAAAAAACTTATACGGTGGCAAATTAACCACCGCATTCGTTTTATAATACCATATACTCTAAATAATTTGAGTTACAGATAGGTGACAAGTGAAGATAGGCGAGCAACAGAGATAAACGATGTAACTCGACTCGCTGAGTGTAGTCAATCTCCCTGTAACTTGAAATATGACGAGTATAAACTCAGGGCGCTAACGCGCCCTAAGAATTATGTTATCAGAATTACGAATTAGTCTTTGCTACGGTAAGCACGACGACGATCGTTCTCTGACAAATAGCGCTTACGCAGACGAATAGACTGCGGAGTCACTTCGACTAACTCATCGTCATCAATAAATTCTAATGCTTGTTCTAATGTTTGTTTCAGGTGTGGAGTCAGCGTTGTCGCCTCATCTGTACCAGAAGCACGCATGTTAGTCAGCTTTTTACCTGTTAAACAGTTTACTGTTAAGTCATTAGAGCGAGTATGAATACCAATTACTTGGCCTTCATAAACTTCAGCACCATGAGTAACGAATAATTTACCGCGATCTTGTAAGCTATACAGTGCGTAAGCAACCGCTTTACCTTGACCATTAGAGATCATAACACCGTTATTACGGCGACCGATTTCACCTGGACGAACATCATCATAGTGACTGAATGTTGCGTACAGTAAACCAGTACCTGATGTCATGGTCATAAATTCAGTACGGAAACCAATCAGACCACGGCTAGGGATGATGTAGTCTAAACGTACACGTCCTTTACCATCTGGTTGCATATCACGCATTTCACCTTTACGCTCACCCATCGCTTGCATCACATCACCTTGGTGCTGTTCTTCAATATCGATAGTTACTTGTTCGAAAGGCTCTTGTTTACGGCCGTCAATATCACGGAAGATAACTTTAGGACGAGATACGCCCAATTCGTAACCTTCACGACGCATATTTTCAATCAGAACTGACAGGTGAAGCTCACCACGACCTGATACACGGAATGCATCTGGATCTTCAGTTTCTTCTACACGTAATGCTACGTTATGGACTAACTCTTTTTTCAGACGATCTAAAATCTGACGAGAAGTCACAAATTTACCTTCACGGCCACAGAAAGGTGAAGTATTAACACAGAAATACATGCTAACAGTAGGTTCATCAACGGCTAATGCAGGTAATGCTTCAACAGCACCTGTTTCACAGATCGTATCAGAAATATTCAGTTCACCTAAGCCAGTGATTGCGATGATATCGCCAGCTTCTGCGACTTCAACTTCAATACGCTCTAAGCCTAAGTGACCTAACACTTTACCAACTTTACCGTTACGAGTATTACCTTCGCTATCGATGATAGTGACTTGCTGGTTAGGTTTAACCTTACCACGCTTGATACGACCGATACCGATAACACCTAGGTAGTTGTTGTAGTCCAACTGAGAAATTTGCATCTGGAATGTACCTTCCAGATCCACTTTTGGTGGCTCTACATATTTAACAATAGCTTCATATAACGGAGTCATATCTTCAGCCATGTCATTGTAATCTGTTCCCGCAATACCATTTAATGCAGATGCATAGATAATTGGGAAATCAAGTTGTTCGTCAGTGGCACCTAAGTTTACGAACAGGTCAAATACCTGATCAACAACCCAGTCTGGACGCGCACCAGGGCGGTCAACTTTATTGATAACAACAATTGGTTTTAAGTTGTTAGCAAACGCTTTTTGTGTCACAAAACGCGTTTGTGGCATTGGGCCATCCATCGCGTCAACCAGCAATAGAACGCTGTCTACCATAGACATAACGCGTTCTACCTCACCACCGAAGTCGGCGTGTCCTGGGGTATCTACGATATTGATACGATAGTCATTCCATTTAATCGCTGTATTTTTCGCAAGAATAGTAATTCCGCGCTCTCTTTCGAGATCATTTGAATCCATCACGCGCTCAGCAACAGTTTCACGTTCACCGAACGTACCAGATTGCTGGAGTAATTTATCGACGATAGTTGTTTTACCATGGTCAACGTGGGCGATGATGGCGATATTACGCAAGTTTTCGATCACAAAATTTGCCTCAGGCATTGTAGAAATAAGCGCAGTATTGTACACGCTTTAGACGAGAGACTAAACAAGATCACAATAATGATTGCTTAACAATATGCAATTAATTGAATTGTGATCCTTTTCACGCCTCAGAATTTAGTCGCATCCGTTCAGTTGCACCAAAATGGTGCAGTTAATTAGGCTTAATTTGCACCAATTTTGTGCAATAATTAAAAAATCACAGGAGATATTCTACACTAAACTTCATCAATACAGTATATATCCCTTTTTAGATAAGTTGGCATGCTTTTCGCAATAGAATTTAGGTGAGCAAAAAATTCACCGAAAAATGTGTAAGGCCACTGCACTCAATAAAACCATTCGCCAGGAGAGTTCCTATGTCCCTTGAACATGTATTATCCATGATTGAAGAACATAAAGTTAGATATATTGACTTACGTTTCACTGATACCCGAGGTAAAGAACAACATCTTACTATTCCGGCTCATCAGATTAACGATGATTTCTTTGAAGAAGGAAAAATGTTCGATGGTTCCTCTATTGGTGGCTGGAAAGGCATTAACGAATCAGACATGGTGCTGATGCCAGATGCAACAACCGCAATGCTTGACCCATTTTTCCAAGATCCGACCTTGATTATTCGTTGTGACGTTTTAGAACCAGGCACAATGCAAGGTTACGATCGTGATCCCCGTTCTATCTCAAAACGTGCTGAAGACTATTTAAAATCAAGTGGTATCGCAGACACAGTCCTGTTTGGACCAGAACCAGAGTTTTTCCTATTTGATGATATTCGTTTCAAAAACGATATTTCCGGTGCATCTTACGCTATCAATGATATTGAAGCGGCATGGAACACCAATACCAAATACGAAGACGGCAACAAAGGCCACCGCCCGATGGTGAAAGGGGGTTATTTCCCACTGCCACCCGTTGATTCATCACAAGATATTCGTTCTACTATGTGTAACATCATGGAAGAAATGGGCTTAGTTGTTGAAGCTCATCACCATGAAGTTGCAACGGCTGGTCAAAATGAAGTGGCAACTCGCTTTAATACCATGACCAAAAAAGCAGATGAAACCCAGATTTATAAATATGTGGTACAAAATGTGGCTCACGTATTTGGTAAAACAGCGACCTTTATGCCAAAACCTTTAGTGGGTGATAACGGTTCTGGTATGCACTGTCATATGTCACTGTCTAAAAATGGTGTAAACCTGTTTGCAGGTGACAAATACGGCGGATTATCTGAAATGGCGCTGTACTACATCGGCGGTATTATCAAACATGCTCGTGCATTAAATGCGTTTACTAACCCAACCACGAACTCTTACAAACGTTTAGTCCCAGGTTTTGAAGCACCAGTCATGCTGGCTTACTCTGCACGTAACCGTTCAGCGTCAATTCGTATTCCCGTTGTTGCTAGCATGAAGGCACGTCGTATAGAAGTCCGTTTCCCAGATCCTTTAGCAAACCCTTATCTTGCATTTGCAGCGCAGTTAATGGCGGGTCTTGATGGCATTATCAATAAAATTCACCCTGGTGATGCTATGGATAAAAACCTCTATGACTTACCACCAGAAGAAGCGAAAGAGATCCCAACTGTCGCGGGTTCATTAGAAGAAGCATTAAATACATTAAATGCCGATCGTGAATTCTTAACCCGTGGTGGCGTATTTACTGACGATGCTATTGATGCTTATTTAGAATTATTACGTGCTGATGTTCAGCGTGTACGTATGGCTCCGCATCCTCTTGAATTTGAAATGTATTACAGCGCTTAAGATAACTTGTTGATAAACCTTTAAGCCAAGATGTAAAACTGTTTTTTTTTGCCGTGAAGCTATTTTGCCCATCTTCGGATGGGCACTTTTCTCCCATTTAAGGGATCAGCCTTTTCACTTACGCATTGGTTCACTACTGTAATAAAGGTAAGATGCACTAAAATGGTGCAATGGGGTATTCAATATGGAAACGGCGGACTTACCTGACAACACATTAATTTTAGACTCATTGATACACTCTGTATTGGTTATCAACAAAGAGTTTATTATTTGCTACGCAAATCATTCTGCGTTACAGGTTTTAGCACAAAGCCGTCGAAAACTATTTGAAACGCCTTTCACTGCCCTCTTCAGTTATTACTCTTTTGATGCTGATTTAATGCGTGAAACATTAGCGAATGGGCAAAGCTTTACCGACAATGAAGTGATACTGGTTATTAATAACCAATCACACACAATGTCGCTCAGTGCCCAACCTATTTCCGAGCAACATATTTTGCTGGAACTGGCGCCTATGGATAGTCAACGCCGGTTAAGCCAAGAGCAGATACAACAAGCCCAGCAAATGGCTGCTAGGGAATTGGTTAGGGGGCTGGCACATGAAATTAAAAATCCATTGGGAGGATTACGGGGCGCAGCGCAATTGCTAGCAAAATCCTTACCTGATCCTACTTTAACGGAATATACGCAAGTCATTATTGAGCAAGCTGATCGCCTGCGTGTGCTAGTGGACAGATTACTTGGCCCCCAACATCCAGGAACAAAAACACATCAGAGTATTCACCATGTTGTTGAGCGCGTTGCTCAGCTTATTTCGCTCGAATGCCCTGAAAATGTCATCTTATTAAAAGATTACGATCCCAGCTTACCGGAGTTATCACATTATCCAGATCAAATAGAACAAGTCCTACTAAATATTACACGTAACGCCTTACAAGCCGTTGAAAAAACAGGTGGGACAATTATTTTGCGTACCCGTACTGCTTTTCAAGTCACACTTCATGGCGAACGTCATCGCCTTGTGGCTCGTATAGATGTGATTGATACAGGTGATGGCATTCCCTCTCATCTACAAGATACGCTTTTTTATCCGATGGTAAGTGGTAGAGAAGGTGGTAATGGATTGGGGCTCTCTATTGCGCGTAATTTAGTGGATCAACATGCAGGTAAAATTGAATTTACCAGTTGGCCCGGAAATACTGAGTTTTCTATTTATTTACCAATTAAGTAGGAGATAACCAATGCAAAAAGGAAATGTATGGGTTGTTGATGATGACAGCGCTATTCGCTGGGTACTTGAGCGTGCCATTTCTCGTGAAGGTATGTCTTGTAAAACCTTTGAACATGCGAATGATGTGCTTAATGCGCTCAATACAGAAATACCTGATGTGTTGTTATCAGACATTCGTATGCCTGATATTGATGGCTTATCTCTTTTAAAAATAATTAAAGAACAATATCCTACCTTGCCCGTTATTATTATGACGGCACATTCTGATCTTGATGCTGCCGTTAATGCCTATCAACAAGGCGCTTTTGATTACTTACCAAAGCCGTTCGATATCGACGAAACACTGGCATTAATTAATCGCGCCATAACGCATTATCGCGAACAAAAACAACCGAATACCGATGAAACCTCACTACAATCAGTGACAGATATGATTGGTGAAGCACCAGCAATGCAAGAGGTTTACCGTATTATTGGTCGACTTTCTCGCTCTTCAATTAGTGTCCTCATTAATGGGGAATCGGGCACAGGAAAAGAGTTAGTCGCACATGCATTACATCGCCACAGTCCAAGAGCTTCTTCTCCTTTTATTGCGCTAAATATGGCGGCAATCCCTAAGGACTTGATTGAATCAGAGCTGTTTGGTCATGAAAAAGGCGCATTTACAGGTGCCTCACAAGTACGCCAAGGTCGATTTGAACAAGCGAATGGTGGTTCACTATTTCTTGATGAAATCGGCGATATGCCCCTTGATATTCAAACACGTTTACTGCGAGTCCTTGCTGAAGGACAATTTTATCGAGTAGGCGGTTATGCCCCTGTAAAAGTCGATGTACGTATTATTGCCGCGACACATCAAGATTTAGAAAAACGAGTTCAAGCCGGTGATTTTCGTGAAGATCTCTATCATCGACTCAATGTCATACGCATTCAGTTACCACCACTGCGCGATAGAACCGAAGATATTCCCAACTTAGCGCGCTATTTTCTACAAAAAACAGCAAAAGAATTGGGTGTTGAAGCCAAAGTTCTTCATCAACAAAGTTTGCAAATCATGATGGAATACAACTGGTCAGGTAACGTTAGACAATTAGAGAATGTATGCCGCTGGTTAACGGTCATGACGGCAAGCCAAGAGATTATGCCTCAAGATTTACCACAAGAAATTCGTCAACCTGATAAAAAAACTAAAAATATCAGTCGAATAGCTTCATCTCAACATTGGTCACAACATCTTTCATTATGGGCAAATGAAGCATTAGGGGAAGGAAAAGAAAACATCTTAACAGATGCGCTACCTCAATTTGAACGTACACTATTACTTAGTGCTTTGGCATATACACAAGGGCATAAACAAGAGGCAGCAAGATTATTAGGTTGGGGCAGAAATACACTAACCCGTAAATTAAAAGAATTAGGGATAGAGGAATATTGATCCTCTAACCCTTAATCAATTAAATCACACGCGAGAATTGACGTTGGCGCATTTGGTTTCGTAAATAGGTATCAAAACACATACAGATATTACGAATAAGCAAACGTCCTTGTGGCGTAACTTGGATACCGTCTATTGTTATTTCAACCAAACCGTCATCCTTCATTGGCACAAGTAATTCTAGATCTTCTTTAAAATAGTCATGGAAGACAATATGGTGCATTTTTTCAATATCAGAAAAACGCAGGCTAAAATTACAAATTAAGGTTTTAATCACATCACGGCGGATACAATCATCATGAGTCAGAGATAAACCTCGCCAGAGTGCATTTCCTTCACTATTGACTCGCGCATAGTACTCTTTCAATACTTTTTCATTTTGCGCATAGTTATCACCTAACATACTTATTGCAGAAACGCCCATACCTAACAAATCACAATCTTCGTGGGTGGTATAGCCTTGGAAATTACGATGTAAAATACCTTTACGCTGAGCAACCGCTAACTCATCATCAGGTTTAGCAAAGTGATCCATACCAATAAATTGATAGCCATTTGTTGTCAGCGTAGAAATTGTCTCTTGTAATATTTCTAATTTTTCCTCTGCTAAAGGAAGATCTTCATCTTTGATTTTACGCTGAGCCGCGAATAAATTAGGTAAATGTGCATAATTGAAAACACTCAATCTATCTGGTGATAACTCAATAACACGTTGTAGTGTGAAGGCAAAACTCGCTTTAGTTTGCTTAGGTAAACCATAAATCAAGTCAATGCTGGTGGAGTGAAAACCTACCTCACGCGCACGCTCTACCAATGCAAAAATAAACGCTTCATCTTGCTCACGATTGACTTTTTGTTGCACTTCTTTATTGAAATCTTGCACTCCCATACTCAAGCGATTAAATCCTTCATGACGTAGATGATCAATAACATCTAGCTCAATTTCACGAGGATCAATTTCAATAGAGAGTTCTGCATTATCAACAAAATGAAAATGCTGACGTAATAGTGAAACTAATCGGCTAATTTGTTGTTTATCCAGAAAAGTCGGTGTCCCTCCCCCCCAATGCATTTGAGTCACTTTTCTGTCTTTAAAATAGCGCGCTCTATTAATAATTTCTTTTTCTAAAACATCAAGATATTCGTCTGCCTTATGTTTATGACGTGTAATAATTTTATTACAGCCGCAGAAATAGCACAGCTTATGGCAGAAAGGAATATGAATATAAAGCGATAAAGGGCGCTCAAGATAACGTTGCGTTGCTTTAATAAAATCATCATCGCCATATTGCTGATTAAACTCTAATGCTGTTGGGTATGATGTATAGCGAGGACCTGAATAGTTATACTTATGGATCAGGTCAAGATCCCAAATAATTGTTTGTTCTGACATGCCTCTACCTTCCAAAAGTGAACCGCTGATATTCATACCAGCAAACAGACATTATGAATATCTGAAAGAATAGTGTAACCAATAAATCGGGAACTGAATATGATCGAAAGAGGTATCGTATAAATCCTTACCCTCATATTGATAGGCGATAACACGCCAATATACGACGTGATGTAAATCACATTATGTAAAAATAATCTTATCCATTAAAGATATCTGTAAATAAATTACGTTTATTCAATATGTTAGTAGTTTTAATTCATCGTGGAATATCAGAAGAAAAAATTTACACCGAGTTTAAAACGATATATTACTCAAAATACGATTTAAATTAATTAAATATATCGTTATATTAGTTTTATTATTCTTTTATTCCCTCTTAATTTGATGATTATAATAATAGTAACAATTATATCTTTACCTAAATTATAATATTACATATCCTAAGAACAAACATTGATTAATATCCAACTAAGTCGTGTTTTGACTTAAATTTGAGGACTATTTAAAGAATAAAGGTCGCTATATTACAAGGAAAGATAGCATCCCCCCATACCTTATCTTATTCTAATTGACGTTTCTCTTATTTGGTCAGTCTCTTTTATATACCCGAATTATGGATTATTAACCACGGAGGGAAACGGACCAGCAACCAAGGATGGTTTATCTTTTCAATAACAATGCCTCTTTTTTATTTACTCTCTATTTCATACTTATTCTGTGATAAATATAGGTAGTATTACGCAACATCAAATAAGAATAATGATTATCCTTGAATAAAATAAGGCTCTGCTTATTTTAAATTCATCAAACAGAGCCTTATCGTTATAATACTTATTTTATTGTAGTTGCTTATTCAGCATCTTTACCATAACTTGGAGAACGGGGACCATATAGAATACCGTTTGCATTTCCGGCTGAAAGCAAACGTACACTTGTTATGCCCGCGATTTGGTAGCTTTTATCTGATACCGTATTCACAATTTGATTCACAACAGCCGAAACCAATATTCCGATTAAACTACCTGACGAACCTTCAGTTTCTGTACTTGATGCCGTTGCAGAACCACTCCACAACACGCCACCATGACGAAGATCAACAAGCTTTGCAGTAACAGTCACTCGCGTATCACTAGAAATAATTTTATATGACGTTCCAAATTCTATGATATCTAAGTATAAAACAGCATCAGCACCAAAGATTTCACGTAGTTTATTAGGACTTACTGCATGAATATCTCCAGCCATGGATAAACCATTTTGCTTAAATGTCTCTTCAACAACAGCAACAGGGAAAACATAATATCCCGCTTCTGCCAAAGGGTATGTCACTTGAGATAAGAAACTGTGCTCCGCTCCGACTTCCGTTGTGTGGTTTTGAGGTACTAAGACTAAAATGCTTTTTGGCTTACTCTGTTTAAATGCAGTGTAATCTGTTTTAACTGGCTGAGCACATCCCGTTAATACCAACGCAAAAGCCAAGCAAATTAAAGTGAATAAGCGGCTCATTTTTGTATTCCTTTATTTTTCATCAGGCGATCCATAAATTCCGCTGATTCAGGGTAAAGTACTTTTTCTTCATTAAATTCGGCCATCGCTAGATCTAATGCCCCCGTCGCACTATATAACATCCCTAAATGCGCATGTAATCCTGGTGGAATACCTAATGATTTAGCACGAGAAAGCTCAATACTTTTCTTCAATGCATCAATTTGTGCTTGAGGATCACTTTCACTTTGTTGATAGTGCTGATATACCACTTGTTGATAACTGTCCCAGTTATAAAGTGGTTTAGAGCCACTAGCGCAGCCCGTCAGTAATAATGCCCCAAAAATAAGGCTTATTAATGATTTAGACATCGTTATATCCTTATAAATATAGATTATTTTGAAGGCTGCCAAGCATTACTCTCAATACCTGCGACTAAGTTATTAACGGCTTCACGGATCGCGAGATCAAGGACTTTACCGTTAAGTGTTGAGTCATAGCTGGCTGTACCACCAAACCCAATAATTTCACGGTTAGAAAGCTCGTATTCACCCGCTCCTTGAGATGAAAATACCACTTCTGATGTATTCACATTCACAACGTTTAAATTCACTTTTGCGTAAGCAACTTGTGTTTTACCGCGACCTAAAATACCGAATAATTGACGATCACCGACTTCTTTACGACCAAATTCTGTCACATCGCCTGTGATCACATAAGTAGCGCCTTTCAATTGTTGGCTTTGCCCTTTAATACCCGCTTCTTCTTTTAATTCAGATAAATTGGCTCTGTCTAATACATTAAAACGCCCTGTTTGTTGCAAATGCGTCATTAAAATAGTTTTAGATTGATTTCCTAATCTATCCACGCCATCAGAGAATATTCCATTCATATAACTAGAACGGTTATCAAACTTACCAATAGAAATAGCGCTCTTAGTACCTGTATACGTTGTGTTATAGGTTGCAACTTTAGCAACATCTAAAGAGCGTGAAGATTCTGATGCACATCCTGCTAGTAATGAAGCAGAAATCATAATCAAACCAAACGATAATTTATTTAAATTCATATTAATAACCTAATAAAGGTGAAATAAACCCATAGATATTCATTGTATTAATTAATAGAAGAGCTGATATAAACAGAAATAATACTTTTCAGTTTTAGCGCGTAGGCATCTTCCTTAAAACCCTAATAATAATAAGGTTAAAAAAGTCTCAACTCTTATTTGATAATATAAAGGCAATCAGCGATGGGGAGAATAGAAGATAGGTGATAAAAATAATAACAAATAAATATACAGATAAAACAGAGAATACTTTATCTATTCTTTCTCTAATATCCCTTAAGTCAGTTCAAAATTAAATCGATAAGAGAACGGAAGCAGATTTATATTACTTTACTATTTAATTAGTTCTTATAAATATTCTTATCTAAAGAAAACCTCTAAATAACGTGTAATAAAATAATGTGTAACAAAAACGCGATATAACCAACATGGGTTATATCGCGCTCATTATTTTGTCCTTTTACTCACTTATGCAAGAGTAATAAATGCGTGATTAGCGTTTTTTTCCAAATGCGGCGGCTAAAGCATCACCCATTGCACTATTTCCTGCATTATTACCATTATTCATTGACTGACGGTTATTACGAGTGGGTTTTTGCCCTTTGCTATTTCTAATAGAATTTGTGTTATTAGATGATGATTGTTTTTTATCACTATCACCCGCCACTTCATCTAAGCGCATAGTCAGCGCAATACGCTTACGCGCTAAATCAACTTCAAGAACTTTGACTTTAACAATATCTCCGGTTTTCACCACCGTATGTGGATCTTCAATAAATCTATCCGCTAAAGAAGAGATATGAACCAAGCCATCTTGGTGTACACCGATATCAACGAATGCACCAAAATTAGTCACGTTAGTCACTGTTCCTTCAAGGATCATGCCACTAACTAAGTCATTCATCGTTTCGACACCTTCTGCAAACGTCGCTGTTTTAAACTCTGGGCGTGGATCGCGTCCCGGTTTTGCTAACTCTTTTAAGATGTCATTAATCGTTGGTAGACCAAACTGCTCCGTAATAAATGCTCTTGCATCTACTTGTGAAATCAACGTGCTATTACCCATTAAATCATCAATTTTTTGATGGGTAGATTGCAGGATATTTTCAACAATTGGATATGCTTCAGGGTGAACCGTTGAGGCATCAAGTGGGTTTTTACCATCTCGAATACGTAAGAACCCAGCACATTGTTCAAAAGCTTTTGGTCCTAAACGCGCCACTTTAAGTAACTGTTTTCTATCAACAAAACGGCCATTTTCATCACGCCAGCTAATGATATTTTGAGCAATAGATTGGCTAAGCCCCGCAACACGGGTTAATAACGGTACTGATGCTGTATTTAAATCAACACCAACGCCATTCACACAGTCTTCAACAACAGTATCAAGTTTTCTCGCTAATAATGTTTGGCTAACGTCGTGCTGATATTGACCAACACCAATTGATTTGGGATCAATTTTGACAAGTTCAGCCAGAGGATCTTGTAAGCGACGCGCAATAGAAACCGCACCACGGATAGAAACATCTAAATCGGGGAATTCATTAGCTGCAAGCTCTGACGCTGAATACACGGATGCACCAGCTTCACTGACAATCACTTTTTGCGCTTTCACTTCTGGATAACGTTTTACTGTTTCAGCAAAAAAGCGTTCCGTTTCACGAGAAGCCGTACCATTACCAATCGCGACCAATTCAACATTATGCTTAATACATAACGCAGCAACACTTGCCGCCGCTTTATCTGCTTGTCCTGTATGTGGATAAATGGTATCTGTGGCGATTAATTTACCCGTGCTATCAACAACCGCAACTTTAACCCCCGTACGTAAACCCGGATCAAGTCCCATTGTGGCACGCATGCCAGCAGGCGCTGCCATCAATAAATCATTAAGGTTGCGGGCAAAAACATTAATCGCTTCTTCTTCCGCTTTCTCCCGTAATTGGCTCATCAACTCAGTTTCAATATGCATTAAAACTTTTATGCGCCAAGTCCAACTTACAACGGCTTTACGCCAGCTATCTGCGGGTTGATTATTTAAACGTAACCCTAAATGCTCAGTAACCAGTTGTTCACCGTAGCTCTCTTTAGGTGCTTCTTCAAATTGCGGATCTGGATTAAGTGATAATTGAAGGATCCCTTCGTTTCGACCACGAAACATAGCTAATGCGCGGTGGGAAGGAACGTTAGCGATAGGCTCATGGTGATCAAAATAATCACTAAACTTCGCCCCTTCTGCTTCTTTACCTTCAATCACTTTGGCGACAAGATGTGCATTTTTCCATAGATATTGACGAACTTTCGCCAATAATCCAGCATCCTCTGAAAAACGCTCCATTAAAATATAACGCGCACCATCTAAAGCGGCTTTTGTATCATCAACACCCTTTTCGGTGTTGATATAAGCAGTTGCCGCGTCTTCTGGATTATGTTGTGGTTCATTCCACAGTAAATCCGCTAAAGGTTCTAATCCATTTTCAATCGCAATTTGGCCACGAGTACGGCGCTTAGGCTTATAAGGAAGATAGAGATCTTCAAGCTCTGTTTTACTTTGAGTTGCATTAATTGAAGAGTGCAATTCTGGTGTCAGTTTTCCTTGTTCTTCAATTGATTTTAAAATTGTTTGGCGGCGATCGTTGAGTTCCCGTAGGTAACCGAGGCGGGTTTCTAATTGACGTAATTGCGTATCATCTAATCCGCCGGTGACCTCTTTTCGATAACGGGCAACAAATGGCACCGTATTCCCTTCATCCAGTAACGTTATGGCCGAAAGGACTTGCTGGGGCTTAACAGAGAGCTCATCTGCAATAATTCGGCTTAATGATTCATTCATAATATATTTACCTACCGAGAGGAATAGTTAAAAAAGATGGCTATTATACACGCAGAGCACTAAAAAAATTTGGCAAATTTCCTATCTAGCTCGACAATTATGAGGAAATTAACAGATTATTTTAACATTCACGCTATAGTACCTTTATGAAATTCAATGTTGATGATAGTTTTTATTCGTAATGGCAAAAAGTAACTATATTACCCGTGATGGCTGGTATGCCTTAGACAAAGAGCTAAAATATCTTTGGAAAGAAGAGCGCCCGCGTGTCACACAATCAGTTTCAGAAGCGGCGGCACAAGGTGACCGTTCAGAAAATGCTGAATATATTTATGGAAAGAAGCGATTACGTGAAATTGATAGACGTGTTCGTTTTTTATCAAAACGTCTTGATGAACTCAAAATCGTTGACCCAGATCCTCGCCAAGAAGGAAAAGTCTATTTTGGTGCTTGGGTCACGCTTGAAGATGATAACGAAAATATCAAAACCTTTAGGCTTGTGGGTCCCGATGAATTTGATCCAGCAAAACAGTGGATTTCTATTGATTCCCCTGTTGCCAGAGCGCTTATTGGTAAGCAAGTTGATGATGAAATTAGTGTGCAAACACCCGGTGGTGAAGTTAATTACTGCGTATTATCTATCAAATACAATTCGGAATAAGATAAATCAATAGTTTTATTCACTTTAGCTGAGCCAATGAACAAGTTTTACCTATAAATTATTAACATTTATTCTTTGGTTTTGGTTTAATATTCTTATCGATGATAGAATTCGCTAACAAAAGCATTTGCACTTCAGGAGCTTAAAAAATGCAAGAAAGTTATAAAGTGCTAATCGTGGATGATGATTTACGTCTGCGTTCACTCTTAGAGCGCTATTTGACAGAGCAGGGTTTTCAAATCCGTACTGCCGCAAACGCCGATCAGATGGATCGTCTGCTCACTCGCGAATCTATCCATCTTATTGTGCTCGATTTAATGCTTCCTGGTGAAGATGGTCTCTCTATTTGCCGCCGCTTAAGAAGCCAAAACAACCCTATCCCTATTATTATGGTTACTGCGAAAGGGGAAGAGGTTGATAGAATTGTTGGACTTGAAATTGGTGCTGATGATTACATCTCAAAACCCTTTAATCCAAGAGAACTACTCGCACGTATTCGCGCAGTTCTCCGCCGCCAAGCAAACGAATTACCAGGTGCGCCTTCACAAGATAACGCCGTTATCTCTTTTGGTAAGTTCAAGTTAAACCTTGGTACACGAGAAATGTTCCACGAAGAAGAGCATATGCCTCTGACAAGTGGTGAATTTGCTGTATTGAAAGTACTGGTATCACACCCTCGTGAACCGCTTTCTCGTGATAAGTTAATGAGTCTTGCTCGTGGTCGTGAATACAGCGCAATGGAGCGCTCAATTGACGTTCAAATTTCTCGTTTACGCCGCATGATTGAAGAAGATCCTACGCACCCTCGTTACATTCAAACGGTTTGGGGACTGGGTTACGTCTTTGTTCCTGATGGAACCAGTGCTCAATGAGAAGACTGAGGCTTTCCCCTCACAATAAACTGACACGCTCGTTATTTCTGGTTATCTCGCTACTTTTTTTTAGCTTGATAGCCAGTTATATCGTTGTACAGCACCTTATTGTTGGACCAAGCCTGCAGCAATTTAATAAAGTATTAGCGTATGAAATACGCACATTAATGCCTGAAGAATTGATCCTAGTCGATGGCACTCCGCTAAAAATTTCCCCTGCATTACGCAATAAAATCTATAACGAATTGGGTATCTCTTTCTTTGATAAGGAAGCCGCACTTGAGGCAGGACTCTATTGGGCAAAAATGAATGATGAACTCAGTGAACAGATGACTGAGTATCTCGAAGGGGAAACCGAAATTTGGATCGAGAATACGTTGGAATATCCTGTCTTATGGGTCAATACACATATCTCTCCTTCTCTTTGGATCCGAGTCCCACTGACGGAATTAGGGCAAAACTACTTACTGCCTGTTTATCGCCAAGCGATTATTTTTATTATTATCGTTGTCGCTTTTTTCTGGCTTTATAGCCGTTTTCAAAATCGCCCACTCAATGAAGTAGAGTATGCCGCACGTCGTATCGGGAAAGGGGTTATTCCCCCTCCAATCCCTGAATCTGGCTCTTCTGAAATGCGATCAATTATTCGTGCCTTTAACCAAATGTCGTCAGGAATTCGCTCATTAGATAATGATAGAACGCTTGTTATGGCAGGTGTTAGCCATGATTTGCGTACACCATTAACTCGAATTCGTTTGGCAACGGAAATGATGAGCCCCGAAGATAGTTACCTTGCAGACTCTATCAATAAAGATATCGAAGATTGTGATGCCATCATTGGGCAGTTCTTAGACTATATGCGCACAGGTAAAGAGATGTCTTTAGAACTGTGTGATATGAATAATCTATTACAAGAAGTCATTTCAGCTGAATCTAATTCAGGAAAAATCAGTGAAGAACATCTTCATCCTGAACCTATCAATATCACCGCTAATCCTATTGCAGTAAAACGGGCACTTGCCAATATGGTTGTGAATGCCACTCGCTATGGCAATGGCTGGATAAGCATTTCAAGTGGCAAAAATGAAGAATATGCGTGGTTCCAAGTTGAAGATGACGGCCCGGGTATTCCACAAGAAGATAGACAACGACTTTTTCAACCTTTTGTTCAAGGTGAGCAAGCACGTAGCTCAACGGGTGCAGGTTTAGGATTGTCCATCATTCGCCGTATTATGGATGCTCATGGTGGTTATGTTGAGCTTGATGATAGCGTTAAAGGCGGATTATTAATTCGTGCCAACTTCCCATTAAAAGAACGTGAAGATGAGGATGATTAGTCCACTCGATTTCAAGTCTTAGACCGGCTTTTTATTACGCCATTTCCATTCTGTTTTTCTCCCCCTATAAATATTTCATCATTTTTTCGCTTTGTCATAAAACTGTCACAATTAAGACATTTAATTGTCATCAAACTGACCTATTGTCTGTGCGTACCGTAACCGAAGTTGATAGATGTCGAAATTTATTCTACCTATCCCACAGGAGGGATTATGAAACTGATGCGTACCACCCTGACTAGTGTCATTGCCGCTGCGTTTTCAATGACCGCTCTTTCTGCACAGGCAACGACCTCGCTGACTGGTGCTGGCGCAACGTTCCCTGCCCCAGTTTATGCTAAATGGGCAGATTCCTATCAGAAAGAAACGGGTAACAAAATTAACTATCAAGGCATTGGATCCTCTGGTGGTGTTAAGCAAATCATTGCAAATACGGTTGATTTTGGTGCTTCTGATGCGCCATTAGCAGATGATAAATTACAAGCTGACGGTTTATTCCAATTCCCTACCGTGATTGGTGGCGTTGTTATGGCAGTCAATATTCCTGGTATCAAATCAGGTGAACTGACCTTAGATGGCGAAACTATCGGTAATATCTATTTAGGCAAAATCCAAAAATGGAATGACCCTGCCATTGCTAAACTCAATCCTGGCGTAAAATTACCGGATCAAAATATCGCGGTTATTCGTCGTGCTGATGGTTCAGGAACATCTTTCGTTTTCACTAGCTACTTATCAAAAGTCAATAACGTCTGGAAAGATGAAGTCGGCGCTGGCTCTACCGTTAAATGGCCGACAGGCTTAGGTGGAAAAGGGAATGATGGTATCGCTGCATTCGTTCAACGTGTACCCGGTTCAATTGGTTATGTTGAATATGCTTACGCGAAACAAAACAATCTTGCTTACACTAAATTAGTCACCGCTGATGGCGAAGTTATCGCTCCGACAGCAGACAGTTTCAGTGCTGCTGCAAGAAAAATTGATTGGAGCAAAAGCTTTGCACAAGATCTGACTAATCAGAAAGGTGAAAATGCATGGCCGATTACATCAACCACCTTTATCTTAGTGCATCAGAAGCAGCAGAATGCAGAAAAAGGTAAAGAAGTACTGAATTTCTTCAACTGGGCTTACGACAAAGGTAATCAAGAAGCGAAAAATCTAGATTACGCCGTATTACCCACAGAAGTTGTAGAACAAATTCGTGCTGCATGGAAAACCAGTATTAAAGACAGTAATGGTAAACCGATTTACTAATAAAATTGGTAATCATTAAGAGATAAGTTAACGTTCACCCCCTGCTAAACAGGGGGTAATAAATTAAAAGAGGCTTTATGGCCGAGCATACAACGGTAATAAAGGCCCCTAGTAAACGAGGGGACGTTATTTTCAGCGCACTGGTTCGCCTAGCTGCGTTGGTTACACTTTTGCTTTTAACAGGTATCATTGTTTCACTGATTTTCGCCTCATGGCCAAGCATTCAACAATTTGGTCTTTCATTCTTATGGTCAAAAGAGTGGGATCCTCCTGCTCAGGAATTTGGTGCACTAGTACCTATTTACGGCACCATCGTTACCTCTGTCATCGCACTAATTATTGCCGTTCCTGTCAGTTTTGGTATCGCGCTTTTCTTAACGGAATTAGCCCCTAATTGGTTAAAACGTCCGTTAGGTATCGCGATTGAGTTACTCGCGGCTATTCCAAGTATTGTTTACGGCATGTGGGGACTATTTGTCTTCGCACCACTCTTTGCAACCTACTTCCAAGAGCCCGTTGGTAATGTACTTTCTTCCATTCCTATCGTTGGCGAACTGTTTTCCGGTCCTGCTTTTGGTATTGGTATTTTAGCTGCGGGCGTTATCCTCGCGATCATGATCATTCCTTATATCGCTTCTGTTATGCGTGATGTGTTTGAACAAACACCGGTCATGATGAAAGAGTCTGCTTACGGCATTGGTTGTACAACATGGGAAGTGATTTGGAATATCGTTCTACCTTATACCCGTAATGGCGTTATCGGCGGTATTATGTTGGGATTAGGTCGTGCCTTAGGTGAAACGATGGCAGTAACCTTTATCATCGGTAATACCTACCAGTTAGATTCTATCTCGCTGTTTATGCCGGGTAACAGTATCACGTCTGCATTAGCAAACGAATTTGCTGAAGCAGAAACAGGATTACACACGGCCGCATTAATGGAATTAGGGCTTATCCTGTTTGTCATCACCTTTATCGTTCTTGCGATTTCGAAGTTTATGACATTACGTTTATCAAAAAATGAAGGCGCGCGCTGATATGTCCAAAACATCCTCTTCTTCATTACAAGTTCAGACTGAAAGCGAATTACGCATACGCCATAAACGCCAACTTTGGCGTCGTCAAAAGAATCGTATCGCACTGTTCTTATCCATTTCGACTATGGCATTTGGTCTTTTCTGGTTAACGTGGATTTTATTCTCTACGTTCACCAAAGGCTTTGATGGTATGTCACTTGCGCTTTTTACTGAAATGACACCGCCACCGAATACCGATGGTGGTGGATTGGCAAATGCCATTGTCGGTAGTGGATTACTGATTTTATGGGCGACAGTGATTGGAACACCGTTAGGTATTCTTGCAGGGATTTATCTTGCTGAATATGGTCGCCGTTCATGGCTTGCTGAAACGACACGTTTTATTAACGATATTTTGCTATCAGCACCATCAATCGTTGTCGGGCTCTTTGTTTACACCATTGTTGTTGCACAGATGCAGCACTTTTCAGGATGGGCTGGAATTATCGCATTAGCGTTACTGCAAATTCCTATCGTTATTCGTACTACTGAAAATATGTTGAAGTTAGTCCCTGATAGCTTACGCGAAGCCGCTTACGCACTAGGGACACCAAAGTGGAAAATGATCTCTAAAATCACCTTAAAAGCCTCGGTATCAGGCATTATTACAGGTGTGTTATTAGCGATTGCACGTATTGCAGGTGAAACTGCGCCACTGTTATTTACTTCACTATCAAATCAATTCTGGAGCACAGACTTAAACGAACCGATAGCTAACTTACCTGTAACTATCTTTAAGTTCGCCATGAGTCCTTTTGCACAATGGCAAGAGCTTGCTTGGGCTGGCGTATTACTTATCACCCTCTGTGTTCTATTTATCAATATTATTGCGCGCGTGCTGTTTGCTAAACGCAAGCACGGTTAACGCAGAAAGTTAAGCAAGAGAGACGTTGAATGATTATGGCTAATGATAACGCAGGAAATAAAATTCAAGTTCGTGATTTGAACTTCTACTACGGTAAATTCCATGCGCTGAAAAATATCTCTTTAGATATTGCCAAAAATAAGGTGACTGCATTTATCGGCCCTTCAGGCTGCGGTAAATCGACCTTACTGCGTACTTTTAATAAAATGTATGAGCTTTATGGTGAACAACGTGCAGAAGGTGAAATCCTGCTAGATGGCAACAATATCCTAACAGATAAGCAAGATATTGCGCTATTACGTGCCAAAGTCGGAATGGTATTCCAAAAGCCAACACCTTTCCCAATGTCTATTTATGACAACATCGCCTTTGGTGTACGTTTATTCGAAAAATTGTCTCGTGCGGATATGGACGAACGCGTTCAGTGGGCGTTGACTAAAGCCGCATTATGGAACGAAACCAAAGATAAATTACATCAGAGTGGATATAGTCTATCAGGCGGTCAACAACAGCGTTTATGTATCGCGCGCGGTATCGCTATTCGTCCTGAAGTTTTATTACTTGATGAGCCTTGTTCAGCACTTGACCCAATCTCAACAGGCCGTATTGAAGAACTTATCAGCGAACTCAAATCAGAATATACCGTGGTTATCGTGACACATAACATGCAACAAGCGGCACGTTGTTCCGATTACACTGCATTTATGTATTTAGGCGAGTTAATTGAATTTAGCGATACGGATACGTTATTTACGCGTCCTGCGAAAAAACAAACTGAAGATTACATCACTGGGCGTTATGGCTGATAACGAGGCAATAAATGGATAATTTAAATCACAATAAGCATATTTCTGGTCAATTTAATGCTGAATTAGAGCATATCCGTACCGAGCTGATGGTTATGGGTGGGCTTGTTGAAGAGCAACTGAAAAAAGCCATTATGGCAATGCATAATCAAGACCAAGCATTGGCAAATGAAGTTATTCAAGGTGACCATAATGTCAATATGATGGAAGTTGCCATTGATGATGCGTGTATGCGAATTATTGCTAAACGCCAGCCAACAGCGAGTGACCTACGTTTAATTATGGCGATATCAAAAACAATCGCTGAGTTAGAACGTATTGGTGATGTCGCTGAAAAAATCTGTAAAACGGCGCTTGAAAAATTTTCACACCAACATCAGCCACTGCTCGTGAGCTTAGAATCGTTAGGTCAACATGCCATACAAATGCTTCATGATGTTCTTGATGCATTTGCACGCATGGACTTAGATGAAGCCGTACGTATCTATCGTGAAGACGCTAAAATTGATAACGAATATGAGGGTATCGTCCGTCAATTAATGACTTATATGATGGAAGATCCTCGTACCATCCCAAGCGTGCTAACCGCACTATTTTGTGCCCGTTCAATTGAACGTATTGGCGACCGTTGCCAGAACATTTGTGAATTTATTTTCTATTACGTAAAAGGTCATGATTTCCGTCACTTAGGCGGCGATCAAGTTGAAAAAATGCTCACAAAAAATGATGACAGCAACACCTCTAAATAACGTTCTCCCTCTTTTTCTATTCTTCAAAACAGCGACACTTATGTCGCTGTTTTTTTATTCTCTCATAAATGAATGCCGTTATAGCTCAACGCTTCTTCTCATCTTATTCCTTAAAAGCATATACATATCAATTTTTATTATTTTATGAACTTAGATCAACTTGATAGCGTGATATCCAACATAACGATGATAATTCTTTTCTTTGGGGTGAATAATGAAATTACGTGTTTTGGCAACCGCATTAATTGCAGGCTCTGTACTATTTTCTGGTATTGCAAAAGCCGATAAGCTCGATGATATAAAAAAAGCCGGTGTAGTACGTATCGCGATTTTCGATAGCAATCCTCCTTTTGGCTTTATTGATCCTCAAACCAAAAAACTCGCAGGTTATGATGCGGATATCGCCAATGAGATCGCCAAAGATTTAGGCGTAAAACTGGAACTACGTCCAACTAACCCAGCAAACCGTATCCCACTTTTAAGTTCTAAGAAAGTCGATTTAATCGCCGCTAACTTCACTATTACTGATGAACGAGCGAAGCAAGTTGACTTCTCTGTTCCTTACTTTGCAACTGGGCAAAAATTTATTGCACGTAAAGGCGTTTTAACTCATCCAGAACAAATTCATTCACTGCGTATTGGTGCCGATAAAGGGACTGTTCAAGAAATCACTTTACGTGAACGCTATCCCGACACCAAAGTGATCTCTTATGACGATACACCACTCGCATTCGCTGCATTACGTAACGGTAACGTACAAGCCATCACACAAGATGATGCAAAATTAGTGGGTTTATTAGCAAATCTTCCTGATGCCATTAAAGCAGATTTTGAAGTGTCATCATTTAGCATTACACGTGAATACCAAGCCGTCGCTGCGGCTAAAGGTGAAGAACGTTTAATTAATGAAATCAATAACACGCTATTAAGATTGGAAAAAGAAGGCAAAGCAGACGAGATCTACAACCGTTGGTTTGGCCCTGAAACAAAATCAGCTCAGCCTCGTGGCGATTTCAAATTTGCCCCATTATCAGAGCAAACACCACAGTCTTGATCCTTAAAGCGTAATAACTTTCTTCTTTTATTAAAAATAAAGTTATTCCTTTATTAAAACACCTACCCCGCTTCTGCGGGGTTTGGTGTCTACAATAGGTCTATATATGTTTGAGCAATTTCTTTCACATTACCTTCTTGAGCCACACTATTTAAGCTGGCTCTGGCGCGGTTTTCTCATCACCTTGCTTATCTCTTTTTGGACTATTGTCATTGCAACATTAATGAGCTTCGCCCTTAGTGCTGCAAGAGATAGCACTTTTGCCCCATTACGCTGGTTAGCTGCAACCTATACATCGTTATTTCGGAATACACCGTTATTAGTCCAACTCTTTTTTTGGTATTTCGCCTCAGGAGAAATACTGCCACAAAGCGCAATGATGTGGCTAAATACGCCTCATGAAGTTTCATTTTTAGGACTTACACTGTCTTGGCCTTCCTTTGAATTTCTGGCGGGTATTGTGGGTCTAACCTTTTATTCCACACCTTTTATCGCTGAAGAGCTAAGAGCGGGTATTCAAGGCGTTAAACAAGGGCAAAAATATGCTTCTTTGGCATTAGGTTTAACGCAATGGCAATCTATGCGTTATGTAATTTTACCTCAAGCCTTTCGTATCGCTCTACCTCCGTTACTGGGTCAATACATGAATGTGATAAAAAACTCATCACTGACTATGGCGATAGGTGTTGCGGAGCTTTCTTATGCATCAAGACAAGTCGAAACAGAATCATTACGTACCTTTGAAGCCTTTGGGGTCGCAACCATCCTTTATATTGCGGCAATCGCATTAATGGAAGCTTGGGGACAATGGCATCAGCAACGTAAATTAGCACAAGGGTATTAATATGGACTTCACTGTTATTGCTGATAACTGGCAGTACTTACTTTTTGGTGCTTATCCTGATGGGCCTTTAGAAGGTGCAGCGTTGACTCTTTTTATCAGCATCATTGCGGGTATTGTATCTATTATTTTAGGTACACTAGGTGGCATTGCACTGGCTATGCTCAGAGGTGTTTGGGTTAACCTTTTCGCTGCTTTTTTAGGTTTTTTCCGCGCTATTCCCGTCATTATGTTGATCTTTTGGGTCTATTTTTTATTGCCCGTTGTATTGGGAATGGAAATACCTGAAATCACCACCGTCATTTGTGCATTGGCTTTAATTACATCGTCTTATATTGCGCATGGCGTTAAAGCGGGCATTTTGGCAATAGGAAAAGGGCAATGGCAGGCAGGATTATCGTTAGGCTTTAATCGCTGGCAAGTACTATGGTATATCGTATTACCTCAAGCATTACGCATGATGGTGCCTTCATTTATAAATCAATGGATAGCCTTAATTAAAGATACTTCATTAGCTTATGTGGTTGGTGTCGGTGAGCTTTCATTCTTAGCGACACAGGTCAATAACCGCAGTATGGTTTATCCAATGGAAGTCTTTTTATTTGTGGCCTTCGTCTATTTTGTGCTCTGTTTCTCATTAGAAATGATTGCCAATAGCGTGGCTAAATTATTCTCAACGCAAAAAGAGAAGCGTCCTTTTTGGCAAATGGTGTTGCCGATAAAAAAGAGACCCTTTGTTGAGAAAAGTTTAGGTTAATACATTACTAGGCTAAAGCAATTTAGCCTTTTTATTATGCTTATAATCTATCCTATAAGAAAATAATTAAACACATTAACGAACTCATAAAAGAGATTAAAAGAACACCGTTTAGCGGAATAGGCAAACCTGAGCCCTTGAAACATGAATTAACCGATTTTTGGTCAATACGGAGCACTGATGAACATCAGTCTCATCTACCGTGTTACTGATCCCGCGATGGAAATTGCATTATATCAATACCATTATTAGCCTCCTTACATTTATCTAATTTAACCCTCAAAGGATCTCAACGTATTTTTAAGCTTTAGATTTATCCGCCGACGCAATCGATTACTTTTTAGGTGCAGTTCTTGTTTTATTTGTGTAGGATAAAGCGAAAAACATTTTTTTTGGGATCTTTTGTCTATGAGCATGTCATCACCAAATTCTGGTTCACAGAGTTTGCTCCAACGCCTGTTTAAGCTACAAGAACACGGTACAAACGCTCGCACTGAACTGATTGCGGGTATCACGACTTTCTTAACGATGGTTTATATTATCTTCGTTAACCCTCAAATTCTCGCCGCTGCCAATATGGATATTAAAGCCGTCTTCGTGACAACCTGCTTAATTGCGGCTTTCGGCAGTATTTTAATGGGATTAGTGGCCAATTTACCTATTGCAGTTGCCCCAGCTATGGGCCTAAATGCTTTCTTTGCCTTTGTGGTTGTGGGGGCAATGGGCTATTCATGGGAAGTCGCTATGGGAGCGATTTTCTGGGGGGCTGTGGGGTTATTTTTACTGACTCTTTTTCGTATTCGTTATTGGATAATTGCCCATATCCCATTGAGTTTACGAGTGGGTATTACTAGCGGTATCGGGCTATTTATCGCCATGATGGGGCTAAAAAACTCGGGTATTATTATTCCTAACAATGATACCATCGTCACTATTGGTAATTTTGCCTCTCATAACGTGTTATTAGGTGCCTTAGGCTTTTTTATTATCGCCATTCTTGCTGCACGTAATATTCACGCAGCAATTCTTATCTCAATTATTATCACTACTGTCATTGGTCTCCTCTTAGGGGATGTTCAATATCAAGGCATCTTTGCTATGCCACCTTCTATTACCACAGTGGTAGGTAAAGTCGATATTGTCGGCGCATTAGATATCAGCCTTTCTGGTGTTATTTTTGCCTTTATGTTGGTTAACTTATTTGACTCATCAGGCACTTTAATTGGTGTGACGGATAAAGCAGGTTTAACTGATGACAAAGGTAAATTTCCACGCATGAAACAAGCGTTATATGTCGATAGTTTAAGCTCAGTTGCAGGCTCTGCAATGGGAACATCGTCAGTCACAGCCTTTATCGAAAGTACTTCAGGGGTTTCTGTGGGTGGCCGTACAGGCTTAACAGCGGTTGTTGTGGGTGTCCTTTTTCTACTCGCTATCTTCTTATCCCCACTTGCAGGTATGGTACCAAGCTACGCAACCGCTGGTGCATTAATTTATGTTGGTGTATTAATGACATCCAGCCTGACTCGCGTGAAATGGGATGATTTAACGGAATCCGTTCCTGCCTTTATCACTGCGGTAATGATGCCATTTAGCTTCTCAATTACCGAAGGTATCGCACTAGGCTTTATTGCCTATTGCGTGATGAAAGTGGGCACATTCCGCTGGAAAGAAATTAATCTGTGTGTTGTGATTGTTTCACTGCTGTTTATTTTAAAAATATTACTGATCGATACTCATGTAATTGATTTGAATTCTTTATTCTAATATTCAATAAATTAAGATCATGATGATACAGATAAAAGAGGTGATTATGCACGTACTCCTACAAGTCGATTTCCCTTATCATGGTCCTTTCGGTGATGAAATGACACAAGCTATGGATGCATTGTCTACATCAATCAACCAAGAGCCTGGCTTTATTTGGAAAATATGGACTGAAAATAAAGAAACACAAAAGGCAGGGGGAATTTATCTGTTTGATTCAGAAGAAAACGCTCAAGCTTATTTAGATAAACACAGCGCTCGATTAAAATCTTTTGGAATTCCGGAAGTACGCGGTGATATTTTTACGGTAAATCAGGCATTAAGCTTAAAAAATCAAGCCTCTTTTTTGGCTAAATAACGAAAGGCACAAGTGTTATATGTCACTTGTGCCTTTCTATTCTCTACAATTACGCGACTTTTGTGGGCAACAACAAACCAAAAATAATCGAATCAGAAACCTCATGACCGACTATCCAACGCTGTTTTAGATACCCTTCTTGTTCAAAACCTAATTTCGCTAATAATGCAGCTGAAGCTTTATTTTCAGGGTGGATATCCGCTTCTAAACGACGAATAGAAAGATGTGTTTGAAGATACGCAATAAATGCGATCATCGCTTCTTTCATGATGCCTTTACCTTGATAAGCTGTATCAAGGCAATACCCGATTTCACCACGTCGTGAATTAGGGTAATGATTAAAGAAAACACACATGCCCATCAGTGCATTTGTTGTTTTATCTATTACCGCTAAACGCAGGTACTCTTTTCTTTCCATATGCGTGATATCTTGAATAATATCTTCCTGCGCTTCTTGCAGTGATTGCCAAGGGAGATGGCTCCAGTAGCGCGTCACTTCAGGTGAATTCATGATCTTAAACCAATCTTCACTATCCCCCATTTCAAAAGGGCTCAATCTCAACCTTTCCGTTTCAATCTGAATATCAGCGTAACGCATCTCTACTTTTCCTTATGTGTTTTTGGCGCCACAAAAGCAATACAAACGGGTTCTGCAATAGCATTTGGTTCGGAACGAAACATTATCTCTTGAGTATCAGCTATTTTTAAACTCGGCCAATGCTTTAATCCTTCATCAAAATGTGCTTTTTCACAGTAATAGCCTACTTCACTTACGAATACGACACCTTTTTCTTCTAATTGTTGAAGGGTAATATGTCGATTATAAATATTAGGAGGCTGCACATTCTCTTCTAACACCCAAGGCTGTGAAGATAATGGTCTATCTTTACCATAAAAAGTCACCCATTCATGCATATACTCGCCACCCACATACGCCAGTGGTGTGTGATAATGCTGATGCCAAGCTTGTTCAACATCTTGCACAAAAGGTTTTATGCCAATAAATTTTTGACCTGCATTACGCACATTAGCAGCTTGAACGACGGTATAACCAGAAATAACCAACATACCGAAAACACCTAAACCGTACAGTGCACCACGTAATGAACGCTTAGGCATGACACTAATTGAGCCTACAAAAAGCGCAGTCGCAATCGACATAAAGGGTTGTAACCATTCGCTGATACGCCCCCCTTCATGAAAACTAAACCAAATAAAAATAATCGCTAAGGGAAACAGAAAAATAAAATTGAGTAATTGGCTATCTTTAGATGCAGACCAACTTACACGTCCACCATAAAAACGTAAAATTCCCCACATTAAAATCACAGGGTAAAAAACGGTCAGCGCAGCCCGAGTTGTACGCAAATTAAAACGGTTTTCGATTTGTGAATCGACCCATTTAAAAGCCGCAAAATCGGTTTGCCATAACCAAATAAAATTGGGAATAACAAAAGCAAACCAAATCGCCAACGCTAAATAGAAATAGGGAGAACAATAACTTGCTCGAACTTTAGGTACAAAAAGGCTTGATAAAAACACAGAACCAATAAAAGCTAATGATGAATATTTCCCCATTGTGGCAATACCCATCGTGATCGCGAAGCCAATCCAATATTTTTGATTGTCATTAATCGCACAAAGGAAAAAATAAAACGCCCATGCCCAACAACCCACTAGAATATAGTTATCGTTATAAGGGATAATATCGAAATTGATGACGCCAGATAAATTAAGTCCCAACATGGCAAACCATGCAAGGCGAGTATTACGTGTCAATTTATAAGCTAAATTCCAAACACCTAATAATCCAATGGCAATAACAATAAAGTGGATAAAATACCAATAAAAGCTAAAATCGATACCGCCATAAATAGCGGGTGTCATTATAAAACCCACAAACCAAGGATTTTTTGGAGAACCCCACCCTCCGTTAGTGCCCCAATTGACAGCCTCAACGGCATCATAAGGTACCGTAGGGTCAAAGAGATAACTCACTAAGATCCAAAGTGTCGCATAACCAATAACCCACCAATATACTGGTTTACGTGATTGTACAGATGATAATGTCATAATAAATATAATTTACGTTAATTAATTTAGTTTGGACGTTAATTGATGTCACAACACAATAAAGTATAGTGAAACGAACCGCACATTGTACGTGAGCAAAAATTAAATTGTCTTAAATTTGCGCTTTTATTGAAAATTTGTTTCTGATAGATTGCGCAACCAAGAAGATCACTATCGAGTTACCATTATGAATATGATTAAAAGAAAGCCCGCAGCTAAAACACGTAAAAAATCACGTGAAGAGCTGAACGCGGAAGGACGTGAACGTAAACGTCAAAAGAAACACCGCGGCAATCCTGCTGGTAACCGTCAGCAGGAAGCAGAAAATAAACAACAAGCCACAAATACGGCACCGAAAGATCCACGTATTGGAAGCAAGAAACCGATCCCTCTAATTGTGGGTGATGCTCCTAAAGTGGTGAAGAAAAAACCTGCGCCCGTTAAAAAAGAGCCCGTTCGTTTAACGCCTGAACAAGAGTTAGACCTGTTAGAAAATGATGCACGTTTAGATGAATTACTGTCTCGTCTTGAAAACGGTGAAAAACTCAACGCTGAAGAGCAGGCTTATACTGAAAAAAACCTTGATCGCATTGATGAATTAATGGTTGAGCTAGGTATTGAGTTTGAAGATGATGACGATGAAGAAAAAACAGAAGACATCATGCAATTACTGAAAGGTAAATAATCCAGAGGCGGATCATTTGTCTTGATCGGCTTACATTTAGAGGATATCAATAACTTATTGATATCCTCTATTTTTATAACAATCTCTCTCTATTGTGCCTTCATTAAAAATAATGATTAACAATAGATGAAATCACCTTCTCAAGCTCAGATAACTCCATCTATTCCTCTCTTGTTATCCCTGATATCCTGTTTTTCTATCTTTAATATAAATATACGAGTGATAAGAAATATGGATAACAGACAGCAGTACCTAGATATCGCAGCTGGGCAAGGAGAAAAAGTGCCCTCTCGTATAGTGGCTTTTCCTGCACAGCCACTAAACTATGCACTTATTGAGCAACGCCTAGAAGAGCAGACGGATTATACGGATGGTGAAATCAATTATCTGAGTGAAAATATTGATGATGGTTTTTTCTATCGTTGCCAACATGGCGATAATGAATTGCATTTTTTTGTCTGTCTTTATCCTCGAGATGAAGATTATGAAATACGCCCAATGTATTCGACAGATGAACTGACCCCGCAATTGTTAGCGCACGCAAATGCCACTACTCAAGATTTATTATTAGAAACACGCTTTACGGAGGCATTGCATCCCTTAGCAAGTTACCGCCATCAACTGAATTTTCTCAATATCATCGCTCCTGAAATGGTTTTGGCATTAGATGAATCAGCGGCAGGTAAAGCCTTGACACCAGAATGGATCCGCTTTCAATTAGAAACCCCCGATCTCTATCCTGAAGTTGAAAGCTTATATGTTATTCATGCTGTCTATGACACAGAAAATGATCCACCAACCATGTTCTGGTTCCATACGCATGGATTAGCGCGTTGTGGCTTAACAGAAGTCGATTTAGTTATTCCAAGTATGCTTGAATCTTACTATGGTATTCCTGATCTCTTCCGTTGCTTTGTTAACAACAGTATTAATCATCGTCAAATCGAATTTGGTGAACCGATGCTGTGTGGCCAAACATCGTCAGGTTTAGAATATCTTGTCGCATTACCCTTTGAAGAAGGCATTCGCCATATTAATCAATCAACACCTCTCGACAATCTGAGACCTTTAGAAGAGATGCGTTATGACACTGAAGGCGCGCCAAATGGCGTTTTCTTGGGTGATTTAGCCGATCGAGATGAATATCATCAACATCCTTCTTCTATGCTATTTAGAACCAATGAAGAAAACCCTGTTTTAGAAACCTTCTTTAAAGGTTATGAAGAGCAGCAAGCGATGATGCTACTGCGTAGCAATGAAGAAACCTATGAAATGTCCGAAAAAGCCAAGCGACGCTGGAAATACTTCGTTTCTATGTTTGATAACTACAATCAACCACCTGTTGAGAAAAAAAGTGGGTTTCTCTCCAAATTATTAGGAAAAGACAAACCCGAAGAGACCGAAAATCCTTGGCAATTTATGATCAAATTCGGCATTCCTTATGGCGAAGAAGAGGAAGAAAAAGAGCTCGAGCATATGTGGTTTGTACCACAGTCTCGCGATGGGGACACGGTTTATGCAAAATTACTCAATGTGCCATTTTATGTTAAAGATATGCAAGAAGGTGAAATCTATCCTATCAACACCGCATTAATAACAGATTGGGTCATTTCATACGAAGATGATAGTTATACCCCTAACAATATTTATCAACTTTTTAGCCACCAGCAAACTCACTAATTAGCGGATATTTCACAATAACAACGCGAGCTTTTCCCTGAAGCTCGCGCTTTTCATCTTCTTAAAATCTACTTTTATACCGTTGCCCGTTAATATCATTAATTAATTGTTATTTTGTTGCTACATTGACATGTCAGTTCTTCACATTCTGTTTTTGTCTAGTAACAGATAGGGCAAACCGTCTATTTTCATCTCAATATCTTTTCTCTGGTTGATTTAAATCAAGTGCAGATAAGCCGAGACTAGGCTAAATTATACCCAATAAGGATAATTATAATTCTCATTAGCATTAAAAATATTTATTATAATTAACCTGACTACTATTATGTGAATTCTCATACTCGTTAATACTTATCAATATCACTATTTTTTGTATCAATATTCGTGGAAGGACAATTATGTCTCTGATCCCTAATCACAGTTATAAAATCTTGAGCTACTCACCTCAGATTAGCCCTGCATACAGACAGAAACTATTATCTTTAGGTATGCTACCTGGCGCTGTGTTTAACGTTATTCGTATCGCGCCACTGGGTGATCCTATTCAAATAGAGACGCACCGAGTATCCTTAATTTTGAGGAAAAAAGATCTCGCTCTCATTAATCTTAGCGAAGTCGTTCATCACGAAAAATAATTGTTATTTCTCATTCAACCAGGCAAGACAACTATTGGCATCACTATTATGACTCCTCTCACTATAGGCCTTATCGGTAATCCCAATGCCGGTAAAACAACACTCTTTAATCAGTTAACAGGCTCTCGTCAACGTGTTGGTAACTGGGCAGGTGTAACGGTCGAACGCAAAGTTGGTCGCTTCACAACAGCAAATCATAAAATTGAGCTCGTCGATTTACCCGGAACTTACTCTTTAACGACAATATCAGAACAGACATCACTTGATGAGCAAATTGCCTGTCATTTCATTTTAAGTAATGAAGCAGACATGCTGATTAACGTAGTTGATGCATCCAACCTTGAGCGTAACCTCTATTTGACATTGCAACTGCTTGAGCTCGGTATTCCATGTATCGTGGCGTTAAACATGCTCGATATTGCAGAACACCAAGATATGCAAATTGATATCAAGGCACTTTCAGAGCAACTGGGTTGCCCTGTTATTCCAATGATTTCAACCAAAGCATCTGGCATTGATAAGCTCAAAGAAGCCATTGATACCTTCCCTGCTGAAAAGAAAAAACCTCAAGAATTACTGACTTCTTATCCACTATGGTTATTAAATGAAGTTGAGGCACTTGCTGAAAAAATTAATCATGATGAATTTAATTTACAACAACGTCGTTGGATGGCATTACAGTGCTTAGAGGGTGATATCTATACTCACCAACGAGCTCAAATCACGAATGAAGATATCAAAATCATCCGCCAACGCATTCAAGATGAACAGAATAATGAACCCGAGCTCGTCATCGCTGATGCTCGTTATCAAAATATTGAGCGCATCTGCCATACCGTCATTAATATGGAAGCCATTAAACCTAATATCCTGACGCAAAATATCGATAAAGTGATATTAAACCGTTGGTTAGGTGTTCCTATCTTCCTGTTTGTGATGTATTTAATGTTTGTCCTCGCCATTAATATCGGTGGTGCTTTACAACCTGCTTTTGAAGGTGGCTCCGAAGCTATCTTTATTCATGGCATTCAATGGGTTGGTGCAACTTTTAACTTCCCTGAATGGTTAACAATTTTCCTTGCTCAAGGTGTCGGTGGCGGTATCAATACTGTTCTGCCATTGGTACCACAAATCGGGATGATGTACCTCTTTTTATCTATTCTGGAAGATTCAGGTTATATGGCTCGCGCCGCATTCGTTATGGATAGATTGATGCAAGCTCTGGGTTTACCAGGTAAATCATTCGTACCACTGATTGTCGGTTTTGGTTGTAATGTACCGTCCATTATGGGTGCCCGTACTCTTGATGCACCAAGAGAGCGGTTAATTACCATATTAATGGCACCCTTTATGTCTTGTGGTGCACGTTTAGCCATCTTCGCGGTATTTGCGGCTGCTTTCTTTGGTAAAAACGGCGCGAGTGTTGTTTTCTCTCTTTACCTTCTGGGTATTGTCGTTGCTATCCTCACAGGCTTACTGCTAAAACACACCATTATGCGCGGTGAAGCGTCACCTTTCGTGATGGAGCTACCTGTTTATCACGTTCCTCACCTAAAAACGTTACTCATGCAAACATGGCAACGTCTAAAAGGTTTCGTGATACGAGCAGGTAAAGTCATCATTATTGCCAGTATGTTTATTGGTGCACTAAATAGCTTCACCTTCTCTGGTAAACCCGCAGATAACATCAATGATTCTGCATTAGCTTCTGTCAGTAAAGTGATCACGCCATTACTGCAACCTATTGGTGTTCACAATGATAACTGGCAAGCAACAGTGGGTTTAGTCACTGGTGCAATGGCAAAAGAAGTGGTTGTCGGAACATTAAATACCCTCTATACCGCAGAAAGTATTGTTAATGAGCCATTTGATCCTGAAGAATTTGATTTGTGGGGAGAAATTGGTGATGCATTTGGTGAAACATGGGATAGCTTAAAAGAGACTTTCACATTAGCCGCACTTTCTAATCCAATTGAAGCCAGTAAAGGTGATGGTGAAATGGATACGGGTACAATGGGAACGATGGGGGCAAAATTTGGCTCAGGTATTGCGGCTTATAGCTACTTAATCTTTGTCTTACTGTATGTACCTTGTGTTTCAGTGATGGGAGCTATTGCTCGTGAAACCAGTCGTGGCTGGATGACCTTCTCGATCCTTTGGGGATTAAATATTGCTTACTCACTGGCAGCCCTGTTCTATCAAGTGGCAACCTTTAGCGAGCACCCACAAAGCAGCACTATCACGATTGTTGCCGTAATTATCTTTAACTTAATTCTGTTTATCGCCTTGCGTAATGCACGTAATCGCCTAACAATTAACTTAAGCAATAAACCTTCATTGGCAAAACAGTGTTGTTCAAAAGGTAGCTGTCACTAAGTGACAAAGGAAATGAAAGATGGCCAGTCTGATAGAAGTACGTGATTGTATCGCCCTTAATGGTCGAGCCGATGCCCGTCTTATCAGCCATCAACTCAATATGCCTGAACCTTTGGTACAAGCAATGTTAGAGCGGCTCACATTGATGGGTAAGCTTCAAGAGGTCGAAGTGGAAGATTGTCTCTCAGGCAGTTGTAAACATTGTCCAGAAGCCACGGCATGCCAAACAAAGCTTTATCAATTACGCTAACGAGTTGTTAACTCTGTTCAAAGACAAAATCCTTTATGAGAATAAAGGATTTTTTTTATCTCATTACTCATCTACCTTTTTATCTTCTTTTTATTGGTTTACTTTTCGAATTATCTCACCATAATAAAATAGACATAAAGACGTCTATATGTCTAAATTGAAATTATATATAAGGATAATAGATTATGCCAATAACTGAATTTTCGTCGATTATTACCAGTGGCAAGCAAGGTGGATTACAGATGCAATGTGCATCGCGGCAATTTCAAATTTTACTTGATGAACCCTTGTCATTAGGTGGAAAAGACAGTGCAATGAATCCGGTTGAAGCATTACTGGGTACATTGGGTGCTTGTAAAGGTATTGTCGCTAAAAGCTTTGCAAATATGCACAAAATTAACCTTAACGATCTTCGCATTGAGGTTAACGGTGAATTAGATATTGATGGTTTTACAGGAAAAAACAAAAACGCAAAAATCGGTTTTAGTAAAATTACGACAAAATTCTTTATTGATGCAGATAACAATGACGAAGAAATTGCTGCATTTATCGCTTTTATTGAACGTACTTGTCCTATTGCTGACACAATTAAAAATGCACCTATCTTGGAAACATCCTATCACCATAGTGTTAAAAATATAGAAGCATAAATTATCCAGAACTGCCTTTAAGTATGGGCAGTTCTGAGTGTGAGTTATGATGTCATGTTACAGGCATTAATTAACGCCTGAGCAAATTCATCAGGATGGGAAATAAACGGCGCATGGGCTGCATTACGGAAAATAACCGAAGGTGAATGTGGATAAATATCATCTAATAATCCAGCTACTTTCCGAGGCACTAAGCCATCTAAATAGCCATAAAAACGAATAAAAGGGCGTTGTAGATCTTTTAGCGCTTCTCGTAAATCCTCAGTACGTAGAATTTCTAATCCCCCATTCAGCACTTCAACAGAAGGGAGCGGCTGCTCTAATACCACTGATTTTAATGCCTTCATATCTTCGCGAGCACTCTGAGTACCCAATGTTTGCAGTGCCAAAAAACGTTCAACGGTACGATGGAAATGCTCATTTAACTGTTGTTCAAATCCTTTTAAAACCTCAGGTTTGATGCCCGGCCAATCGTCATGAGCACCAAAGCAAGGTGAAGACGCTACCGTAATCAATGCTTGCACATTATTGGGATTATCCAAAGCAACGCGACTCGCCACTAATCCGCCTAAAGACCATCCTAACCAAATAGCATGCTCAGGGGCTTTGGCAAAAACAATGTCAGCCATCTCTTTTAATGTGAGAACAGGATAACCTTGGCTACGACCGTAGCCCGGTAAATCAACAAGATGCAGTGTAAAATGCGAGTTTAGTCGCGGTATTAATGATTGCCAGACCTCTGCATTCAATCCCCATCCATGTAATAGCACAAGATGCGTATTTCCTTCACCTATTGTCTGCCAATACAATTTATTCATTGTTATGCTCTCTTCTCTTAATTCAGGGATTTTCATTATGTGGATAACAATAGCAGGATATTGTTGGTTATGTCGCCAACCCTTACATTATGATACTAAAGGTATTTGTTCGAGTTGTATTCGCTATTTACCTAAACAGCATAACCGTTGCCCATGCTGTTTATATCCCTCATCTCACCCCATGATGTTATGTGGACACTGCTTACAATCACCTCCACCATGGAAACAGATGTTGACAGTTACTGACTATCAACCTCCATTAAATAAATTATTACACCTTTATAAATATCAACCTTGCCCTCAAATAGCGTTATGTCTTGCACGACTTTTTCTTTTGCGGTGGCTCTCACATCGGCGAGAAAATTTGGTGCAGAAACCCGATAGAATTATTAGCGTTCCTTTACATCGTCATCGCCGTTGGTCTAGAGGCTTTGAGCAAGTAGAAGCTATCGCTAAGCCTTTGGCAAGGTGGCTAAATTGTGCTTATCAACCGGATACCCTGATAAGAACTCGTGCTACACTGGTGCAAACGCATCTTAATGCCAAGCAAAGGCAACAAAATTTAAAGCATGCATTTGTATTAAATAACACGGTGTCGGTATCAGGGAAAAATCTGGCACTAATTGATGATGTTATCACTACTGGTGCGACATTAAAGAGCATTGTACCCTTGTTATTTCGTGCGGGAGCACGCTCTGTTGAGGTATGGGCGATTTGTCGAACCTTGTAGTTAACCGCCAATTGGGCGTATGATAACCAACCAGAACAGTCAACTATTGAGCAAGACAATATGATTACTATTACTGATGCCGCACAGGCGCATTTTGCCAAACTACTGGCTAATCAAGAACCCAACACCCAAATTCGTGTATTCGTTATCAACCCGGGCACACCTAATGCTGAATGTGGCGTTTCATACTGCCCGCCCGATGCCGTAGAGCCAAACGATACTGAAATTAAGTTCGAAAAACTTTCTGCGTATGTTGATGATATCAGCGCGCCTTTCTTAGAAGATGCAGAAATTGACTTTGTCACTGACCAACTGGGTTCACAATTAACGCTGAAAGCACCTAACGCCAAAATGCGTAAAGTCGATGCTGATGCACCGTTAATTGAACGTGTAGAATACGTACTACAATCACAAATTAACCCACAATTAGCAGGCCATGGTGGTCGCGTTAGCCTAATGGAAATCACTGAGGATGGTTATGCTATCTTACAATTCGGTGGTGGTTGTAACGGTTGTTCAATGATTGATGTCACATTAAAAGATGGTATTGAAAAAGAACTGTTAAACCTGTTCCCTGATGAGTTAAAAGGTGTGAAAGATTTAACTGAACACCAACGTGGCGAACATTCCTACTACTGATCTCTCAGTATCACATCCCCTATGATACTCACCTGCACTGATATCATGGGGGATTTGTTTATTAAAATAATCATTTACAAAGTATAACGTCATCTTTACCTATTTGACGTTATGATAAATGTATCGTTCTCTCGCTCAGAACAAATAAATTAACAATATAATAAATAAGACAATTATGGATAAGTTTCAATTTCTTAGTATTGAACAAGCCTATCAATTCTGGACATCTCAATCAGCGATATTGGTTGATGTTAGAGATCCTCAGAGTTACCGCATTGGTCATGCTACCGGCGCATTTCATCTCACCAATGATACGCTAAACCAATTTTTACAAGATGCTGACTTTGACGTGCCCGTTATGGTGATGTGTTATCACGGTCATAGTAGCCAAGGTGCAGCTCAATATCTGGTCAATATGGGCTTTGAAACCGTTTATAGTATTAACGGTGGTTTTGAAGCATGGCTAAGAGAGTTTCCACAAGCGATAACTTCTCTGCAATAACTACAGATGAGTTTTGTTAATGATCCACATTATTACGCTTTCTAACCCTCAAGCAGCTGATTTATTTGTCAATTACATGGCAACGAAAGGTGTGCGAATTCACGCAAAAAATGAAAATCAGCAGATCTCACTTTGGTTAGAAGACCAACATCAATTGGAAATGGTTGAAAAAGAACTAAATGTTTTTTTACGTGAGCCTTTTCACCCACGTTACCAAGCCGCAAGTTGGCAAACCGGTGATCCGAAAAATACAAGTATCAAATATCGCCCCGCCTTTTCGATAAAAAATATGGTGCAACGATCAGGCCCATTAACGGTACTCTTGGTTATTTTATGTATCGTTATCTTTATCCTACAACAAGTATTAGGTGACCAAGATGTCCTAACCTACCTTGCATGGCCTTATGATGAAAGCCTAAACTTTGAAGTATGGCGCTATATTACACCGGCATTTCTCCACTTTTCCTTAACGCATATCGCCTTTAACTTGGCGATATGGTGGTATCTTGCGGGTCAAGTAGAACAACGGATTGGCTCTGGTAAACTGTTTGTTGTCTTACTTATCTCTGCACTGGTCAGCAATTGGGCGCAGGCACTTGTTATCAGTTCTAGCTTTGAAACCTTTGGTGGCCTTTCTGGCGTCACCTTTGCGTTAATTGGCTATACAGGCTTAACCAGTTTACGTAATCCAGAAAAAGGCATTTACGTACCGTCAGGCTTACTGGTGATGTCTGTTTTGTGGATTATTATGGGTTATATGGGCGTTTTAGATAGCCTAGTAGGAGGTTCGATTGCGAACACTGCACATTTTGCAGGCTTCCTTATCGGCTTATTGATGGCTTTGTGGGATAATCGACATCAATTATCTCGTAGATCATAATAAAATGAACATAATATTTTTAACATTAGGGGATACCTGTGAAGCAAACGCAACGACATGATGCCATCATTGAACTGGTACGCCTGCAAGGCTATGTCAGCACAGAAGAGTTGGTGGAGCATTTTGAAGTCAGCCCACAGACAATCCGACGTGATTTAAACGAATTAGCGGAAAAGAACAAAATCCAACGTCACCATGGTGGCGCGGCATTACCTTCAAGCTCAGTGAATACGGCTTATCATGATCGTAAAATCATGTGGTCGGATGAAAAGTCACGTATCGCACAACGTGTTGCCAGCCTTATCCCTGATGGTGCAACACTGTTTATTGATATCGGTACAACACCTGAAGCGGTTGCACATGCATTAATTAACCACAAAAACCTACGTATCGTGACGAATAACCTCAATGTGGCAACGCTACTGATGGGTAAAGAAGACTTTCGCTTAATTCTTGCTGGTGGTGAAGTGCGTACACGAGATGGCGGTATTGTCGGTGAAGCCACACTTGATTTTATCTCTCAATTCCGTCTCGATTACGGTATTTTAGGGATAAGCGGCATTGATATGGATGGTTCTCTACTTGAGTTCGATTACCATGAAGTTCGAACTAAACGCGCAATTATCGAAAACTCACGCTGTGTCATGTTGGTGACGGATCATTCTAAGTTTGGTCGTAATGCGATGGTGAATTTAGGGAATATGAATCTGATCGATTACTTATTTACCGATCAAGAACCGCCTGCGGGGATCCAAAAAATTGTTGAGCAGCACAACGTTCAACTCGAATTATGTTAATGAAATAAATACCTCGAAAAGTACCTGATCAGGTACTTTTTTTTACTAATTTCTCACAATCCTCTGAGTAACTCATTCTATTTACTCTTATTTTTGACTTACCTTCACTCTTTTTTATTAAGACATAAACGATGTTGCTTCTTTTTAATAAGCACACAAAAAATGTGGATATGATAATAAATTGTTATCCATATCACGCAGTTATGTTTTTTATCAGTTATATAGTTGGCATTTTCATCAAACTTCATTACAATTATGAGCGAAAACGAACATTAAAGAATTGTTTCGCGCATTCGTAGGAGGATGTTATGAAAACTCAAGACTTGATTGTCATCGGCGGCGGAATAAACGGCGCTGGAATTGCGGCGGATGCAGCTGGCCGAGGCCTTTCAGTACTTATGCTGGAAGCTCAAGACTTAGCAAGTGCGACATCTTCCGCGAGCTCTAAACTTATTCATGGTGGTTTACGTTATCTGGAACATTATGAGTTTCGCTTAGTAAGCGAAGCACTGGCAGAGCGTGAGGTGCTATTACGCTTAGCACCACATATTGCATTTCCAATGCGTTTCCGTCTGCCACACCAACCTCATTTACGCCCAGCTTGGATGATCCGTATTGGTCTATTCCTTTATGATCATTTAGGGAAACGCGTCAGCCTACCCAGCAGTAAAGGCATTAAATTTGGTGCAAACTCTGTTTTAAAACCAGAATTAACACGCGGTTTTGAATATTCAGACTGTTGGGTTGATGATGCACGTTTAGTGGTACTCAACGCACAAGAAATCGTCCGTCGTGGCGGTGAAGTACGCACACGCACTAAAGTCACTCGTGCTTGGCGTGAAAACAATTTATGGATGGTAGAGGCACAAGATTTACGTACTGGTGAAATTTCGCTCTATCAATCAAAAGCCCTTGTCAATGCTGCTGGTCCTTGGGTTAAGACACTGTTTGATGAAGGCTTAAAACTGAAATCACCTTATGGTATCCGTTTAATTAAAGGTAGCCATATTGTTATTCCTCGTGCCCATAACGAACCCCAAGCTTATATTTTACAAAACGAAGATAACCGTATTGTCTTTGTTATTCCTTGGATGGATGAATTTTCTATCATTGGTACTACGGATGTTGAATATAAAGGTGATCCTAAAGATGTCGCTATTGATGACAACGAAATTCAGTATTTACTGAAAGTGTATAACGATCACTTTAAAAAACAGTTAACCAAAGAAGATGTGGTTTGGAATTACTCTGGTGTGCGTCCATTATGTGACGACGAATCAGATTCACCACAAGCAATCACCCGTGATTACACCTTAGATGTTCACGACGATAATGGTCAAACACCGCTATTATCTGTATTCGGTGGTAAATTAACGACTTACCGTAAATTAGGTGAGCATGCCGTTGATAAACTGGTCAATTACTTCCCTAACATGGGTAAACCGTGGACTAAAAATGGTCAATTACCAGGCGGGAATTTAGAAGGTTGTGATCGTGATGGTTATTCACGTTTAATTCGTCAACGTCACCCTTGGTTACCAGAAGCACTGGCACTACGTTTTGCTCGCACTTATGGTAGCAATACTGAATTACTGCTGGAAGGCATTACTGATTTAGCAGGTATGGGTGAAAACTTCGGTCATAATCTGTATGAAGCAGAATTACGTTATTTAGTGAAACATGAGTGGGTTATTGAAGTTGATGATGCTATTTGGCGTCGTACTAAACTCGGTATGTGGCTAAATGACGAACAAAAACAACGTATTAGTCAATGGTTAACGGCAAATACACACACTGCATAAAAGTAGCAAAATATTCTCTGACTCTGTTCGATGTTTTTATTAGCAATTTTTGTGGCGCCTAATACCGCGCCACTTTTTTTTACATTTTTATCAAAATGAAAAAATATAACGATTAACAATGTATGAGTTGTTTTTCTAAAAAGTTTTTTAACACTGTTGCATTGTTTTGCTGTTCATCTTTTCCTGAATAAAGTAATACTAACGGTTGCTTTTTTGCAATCACTAGGAGAGGTTGCCAATGTTCAGGAGCACCTGTTAATTCGGCAATATAACGTTGCGTAAATTCAGCGAAATCCCCTTTCCCCGCATGAAACCATTTTCGTAATTCGGTAGAAGGTGCAACCTCTTTATTCCACTCATCATAATGAAAATCTGTTTTTTTCACGCCTCTAGGCCACAATCTATCAACTAATACGCGATAACCTTCATTCGTCCCGTCTTTATCGTGATATACGCGTTTACAAGTGATCATTTCACCTCCCATTAATAAATTCGTTAGTTTTATTGTAGAAGAAAAATCACTCACCTTATCAGGCCACCTCCTCACTTTTCTCATCATTACCGTTTACAACATGAATTTTTCTCTCATTGTGACTGAATTATCCTCATCAAAAATAGGGCGAATAAGTGTTGACTAAATAACCTAATTAAGAGAATCTACATCTAGACGTCTAAATGGTTAGATGGGTAAATAGGTAGTGATACTTAAATAAAAATAACAACACAGTGACATAATTGATGAGGTACAGGTATGAGCTTTTATCACGCAAGCCAACATGAAGCATTAAACCAAAATCTTGCCGAACTTGATGGTCAGATCCAAGTTTCCTTTGAGTTTTTTCCACCTCGTACCGAAGAGATGGAAAATACCCTTTGGCAATCTCTTGCGCGCTTAAATACCTTAAAACCGAGCTTTGTTTCTGTGACTTATGGTGCAAATTCAGGTGAGCGAGATAGAACACACTCGATTATTAAAGGAATTAAAGAGCGCACAGGATTAGAAGCTGCACCGCATTTAACTTGTGTTGATGCCAGCCGTGAAGAACTACAACATATCGCACAAGATTATTGGCAAAATGGTATTCGCCATATTGTCGCCTTACGAGGCGATTTACCAGACAACACACAAAAACCTGACATGTATGCCACAGATTTGGTTCATTTACTGAAAGATGTCGGTGACTTTGATATCTCTGTTGCGGCTTATCCTGAAGTGCACCCTGAAGCAAAAAGCGCACAAGCGGACTTAATTAACTTAAAAAGAAAAGTCGATGCAGGTGCAAATCGCGCGATCACTCAATTTTTCTTTGATGTCGAAAGCTATTTACGTTTTCGTGATCGCTGTGTTTCAACGGGTATTGATGTTGAAATTGTGCCAGGAATTTTACCTGTCACTAATTTTAAACAGCTAAAACGTTTTGCCGGTTTAACCAATGTGAAAATTCCAGGTTGGATGCATAAAATGTTTGATGGGTTAGATAACGATCCGGAAACCCGGAGCCTAGTTGGAGCTTCAATTGCTATTGATATGGTGAAAATTTTAAGCCGTGAAGGCGTCAAAGATTTCCATTTTTATACACTTAATCGTTCAGAATTAACTTATGCTATTTGCCATACGCTCGGTGTTCGTCCTGAGCTTGTGCAAGTCTGATCTTATCTCACAATTACCCCGCCAATTAAGCGGGGTGATATATTGATGAATTACTCACCAAAATAGTATGGTTTTTCTACCGGTAATAGGCTGTATGCAGTGTCGAGATCACCATTAGCAATACAAGCATCTATTTTATGTACCTTATCGGTAATATCGGTAATATTCACAATCCACTCTTTGCAATATTTTTCAACGGCTTGATTTCGCAAACCAATTTGTATGGTGCGATAACTGAGCCGATTCAGATAAATATCACGCTCAGGATCCCATTGAATGCGAATATTACTGGTTTCTGATGCCTCTTTCCAAGCTTCAGCACTGACATAGCGGTCTGGATCAAAATGACTCACCACACCTTGTGTCAGCATCTCTTGAAAACCTTCATGCGTAATATCGACAGCAAGAATAGAAGCTTGATTAGCGTCTTTACGTCCCCAACCAGAACGGTACATCATCCAAAGAAAGGAGGGTTTTACCCAAGTCATGCGGGTCATACTAAAAGGGGGGGAAACAAATGTTCCGTTTGCGACTGCGCTCTGAGCAATAGTATTTGAATAGGCTTGATAAACACGAACAAAATCATTCGTATAATATGCCCTTACTTCACACTCAGGACATCGGTCAACATCATCGTTCATCTTTCTTTAATATCCTTTTATATTAATAAAATGGAACTATTCGCTTAAATTATGAGCCTCTAACCAGAGATAATCAAGAGCCCCTATTCTTGTTAAAATGCTATCAATAGAGTAGCGCGCATTTAGAAAAGTAAAAAAGAGAATAACAATAAAACGAGCAGATTAATGTTTCTATTATGTTTTATTTATACAGTGATGAGTCAATTAATCTTGCTAATCTACTCACAAAGTAAAGCGAATAAGCGATTTAATTGACTCATTGGGTAGCGATTAGGCGCTCGATAAGCTGTGTTTTTATTAATGCTGGAGATTTGACTGCGGTGCCAGCTATCTTTGCCGACATGATTTCAAAGGCCTTTTCAACTAATAACGCTTCATCCTGCTTCATTGACCACACATTATTAGGTAAAAAACTGAGCATGACATGATCATCGAAGGTACCAATATGAAGATGATCAGGAATGCTTCCTTCACGTTGACGGATAACACTCAATAAACCTTCAAGAATAGGCAATGATGAGGCAATAAAATGAGAGGGAATTTGCTGATATTGCTCCAAATACTGTTTCATCATCTGCTCACCATCTTTGGTCGTATTATGCTCAGCATAAGAGACAGTGACTCGGTTATCATCACCATAATGCCCTTTTATGGTTTGCACATAACCGCGCAAACGCGCGGCAATGGTAGGAAGCAACGCATCACCTGCAAAAAAATGAATGGGTGCATCTTGTTTGATTAACATCGCTTTTGTGAGCTGGGCACCGCTATCGCAGTTATCGGAAGCAACACAAATAGCCTCACTGACAGAAAAATCTCTATCTAAAAAAACCAATGGTTTTTGGCGATGCTTAACATGATGTAGCTGATTTTTACGACTTGATGAAACAATAAAAATGCCATCAACATTGCGCTCATCCATTGATTTAACGAGCTTATTTTCATTTTTGATATCACCATAGGTACAACTAATCGTTAGCTGACAACCGATTTGGTGACAATGCATTTCTAATTTTTCAGCCAAAGCAGCGAAGAATGGGTTAGAAAGGCGAGGGATAACTAATCCGTAGGTATCTGTTTTATTAAGTTTTAAGCTTCTAGCGGCATGGTTGACAGTATAACCAAATACCTCAACATAGTCCGCTATCTTCTTTTGCGTTTTTGCACTGATCCGGTATTGATCACCTTTGCCATTTAATACCAATCTGACTGTGGTAATAGACAAATTCAGGTCATTTGCAATCTGTTCAACTGTTTTTGCCATTAATATTCCATCATTGATATTGCCCTCACCTTAATGATGAGGGCCAGTTAACCTTACTGAGCAGGCTTAGCTCGGTATTTCTTCCACATTGCTTTTAACGAAGGTCCAATAATAGGTAGGATCAACGTCAATATCGCAATACCTAAAAATGTCGCTGTAATCGGGCGTGTATACAGGATAGATAAATCACCCTGAGACATCATTAAAGCACGACGTAAGTTTGATTCTGCCATCGGCCCTAAGATAATCCCGATAACCACAGGAGACATGGAAAAATCGAGCTTGATCATAATGTAAGCGAGTAATCCTGCCCCCATCATCACAAATACATCGATGATACTATGGTTCACAGAATAAGCACCTACACTACATAATACAAAGATAATGGGTACTAATACGCGACGCGGAACATCCATCACTCGAACAAAGAGTTTCATACATAAGAAACCTAAGATACCGAGGAAAATATTCGCCATCATCAAACCAATAAAGATACTGTTAACTTCAACAGGATTGTCAGTAAAGAGCTGAGGACCTAATGCCAGGCCTTGAACCATAAATGCACCCATGATAATGGCTGTTGCACCATCACCTGGAATACCTAAGGTCATTAAAGGCACCATGGTTCCGCCTGTTACTGAGTTTGCACCCGCTTCTGGTGCAGACACACCTTCTGGTGAACCGTGACCAAACTCTTCAGGGTGTTTAGACCAACGTTTTGCTTCGTTATAAGAGATAAATGATGAAATATCTCCCCCCGTTCCCGGAATAGCCCCAATCGTTGTACCAATAGCAGATGAACGAAAGTACGTTGGCAACACACGTTTAAAATCAGCCCATGTTGGTAATACACGGTGAATACGTGCGTTAATTTTTTCACTCTTTTTCTGCTTACGCTCACGGTACTCTTCTTCAAAACTGATCAAGCCTTGAGAGAAAGCGAACAGACCAACCAAGATAGGAATAAATGAAACCCCACCCATTAGGTAAACGGTATCAAAGGTGAAACGAGGCCCGGATGTCATTGGATCAAGTCCAATAGTGGCAATCGCTAAACCTATTGCTCCCCCCATTAATCCTTTCACAATCGATTGCGATGATACACTGGTAATAATACTTATGCCAAATACCGCGAGTGCAAAATATTCAGCCGCAGAGAAACCTGTTGCCACTTTTGCTAATTGAGGCGCAATAACAATCAAGGCAATCGTACTAAAGATCCCCCCGAACATAGAGCCCATCGTAGATAAACCCAGTGCTCTTCCTGCTTCCCCTTTTTTCGCCATTGGATAACCATCCAATACCGTTGCCGCAGAAGCGGGAGTACCCGGTGTACTAATTAATATCGCAGTAATTGAGCCTCCGTAAACGGCACCACAATACATACCTAATAACAGGAGGATCCCCGTCATTCCTTGGAAGGAGTAAGTTAATGGGAGAAGTAATGCAATTCCCATATTTACTGTCAGGCCAGGTAATGCGCCGATAATAATACCCGCGAACACCCCCAACAAGATCATCGTTATCGTTTCCAGACTGAAAACGACCATTAAAGCGTCTAGTATTTCCATCTCAAAGCTCCTTTACCGCTTACTCAAAAAAGACGGAGGTTGGCAGAGGTGAATTAAAGATAATGTCAAAGAAGACATAAACGGCGGCAACCATTACAATCGGAATAATAACCAATGCAATAGGTTTTCTTTCATTCATCAGCCACATAATGACTGGGATAAGAAGCAGTGACGGAATAATAAAGCCAAAAAAGTGCAGGCCAGTGGCATAGACCAACATAAAGAGGCCTAAACCATAAGCGCGTTTAACTGCGGTAGAGCTCAGATCAACAGATTGGTGTACATGTTTGATTTTATCAACCACAACACTGATCCATTGAAAAATCCCCAGTAAAATAAATAAAATGGCTAAACCGTAAGGCCAGAAACGCTCCCCTGGTACACCATAATCATCAAACATGCTCATATCACGGGAGAGATAGATAATAAGTGCCCCGAAGGCCACTGAAATCGCACCGATGATTGTATTGATTTTTGTCATGTCGGGATCTCCCCGACCCTACCTGCCGTAACAGGTAGGGTGGTTTATAATAATAGAAAAGTTATTTTTTCAGGGTTGTTGAAATGAGCTCAGCATACATCTCATGATCTTCTTTCATCATTTCGTAAGCATCGTCACCCGTGATAAATACAGGCATAATACCTTGTTTTTTCAGTGCTTCTTGATATTCAGGTTTTTGAACCACTTCAGAGAATGCACCAACTAACTCGTTCTTCACGTTATCAGGTACATTAGCCGTTGTTGCTAATACAGCCCAAGCACGCATTTTCACGTTAGTGTCTAATTTCAATGCTTCTTTGAAAGTAGGAACGGCTGGGAATAGTGGGAAGCGACGCTCATCCATTACACCAAGAACACGTAGAATACCGGCATCAACTTGAGATTTAACAGCACCTGGCGTTGTTAATACACCATCGATATGGTTACCCACTAAAGCAGCGATTGATGGACCAGTACCTTCGTTATAAGGGATATGGTTAAATTTAGTACCTGTGGTACGTTCGATATTAACACCCGCTAAGTGATAAATAGCCCCCATACCGGAGTTACCGACTTTCAGTTTACCTGGATTCGCTTTTGCGCCATCGATAAACTCTTGTAACGTGGTGTAAGGTGATTCTGCGTTAACAACTAATACCACTGGATCAGCGATAGTTGTTGCAATTGGCGTGAAGTCTTTATAAGTAACGGGTGATTTTCCTTGGTGTGGGAACATCGCGAGTTCAACCGTTGTCATCACTAATTTTGTACCATCAGGGCGCGCATTAGCCACTTCAATCAGACCTGTTAAACCATTACCTGCAGGTTTATTCACGGGAACGAAAATGCGCCCCGCTGGCATAACATCTTTTGCAAATTCAATGATAGTACGAGCAGAAGTATCAGTACCCCCACCTGGATTTTTCGGAATGACAACATCAATATTTTTTGTAGGATACGTTAACTGTTGGGCAACTGCGTTCCCCATGCCCAGTGTCATCGTAATCGCCAACGCTGCGAGTAGACTCTTTTTCATAAAACCCTTTCTCCACATTTTTATTGAGTAGCTATTAATTGCTGATAAACAATGTTTTTTCGATTCCAAGTAAAGGTCACGTGTAGGGTATTGTTTTCAGCAATAATAGCCGGATATGAAAATTCGCCTTCCCCATCGAGTAAATCGAATGGTTCAGACCAAGTACTGCCATTATCGGATGAAAGACTGACAGAGATAGGATAACGACGACTCCAGTTACCTGAATTCGGGTTATACACCAATGCCAGTTGACCATCTGCGAAGGAGACGACATCAATGCCGCTATTATTATTTGGTAATATTGTTGCATAAGCCGGACACCAATTGCGCCCATAATCCGTTGAATCGCTACGATAAATAGTACCGCGCGTACTCCGCATCATGGCATGCACATGCCCAGGCTGGGATTCCCATAGTGTTGGCTGTATCACGCCATCCCATTGAAAAACACGTTGTAAATCAGTCTCCCATAGGGCATCGTCCTTTAAACCCTGCCAGATTTCATGTTCCGCTTGTTCACCTTTATGATGCTCAATTGGAATATCGACTCGCAGCCAATGTTGACCGTTGTCACTCGAAATATCGACAAACGCATCCCAGAATTGGTCATCCTCCACCGATCCTGGTGCCAACCACTCGCCATTCGACATCACTAACACTTTATTTTTCACAGGACCTCTAGGTGCGACATCACCAGAAACCAATTCTCTCGGTAAACCCCAACTATTTCCGCCATCCTTCGAGATAACGTATTGGGTCGTCCAACTATGTACGTCGGGACCCGTTTTATAAAACAGCCAGATATTACCTGTTGATGGGTCAACATGTAAAACGGGATTCCAGTGCGCAACACCCAGATTTTTAACAACAGGTTGAGCATGTTGCCAATGATCACCCTCTTTCATCACTAGCCAGATAGCGGTATTACCGCTACCTTCTTTATCACCAGCGAAAAAAGCGGTTAACAAACGCTCAGAGTTAGGCACACGCACAATCGTTGAAGCATGGCAGTGATTAAAAAGTGAATGTGCATTATCAAGCACAAACTGGGTTTCCTTCATCACGAAAGGCATATTCCTACTCCTGTGTCCTAAATTAATCTAACGAAAGCCACTTCTTCATATTCTCACCCAATGCAGTCATGCTATTGACGGCAGAAGGGAAAAATGAGTTTTCAAACTGACTGCTGTTACGGGAACGGCAGACCAGTGTGCTGAAGTTACCAATCAGGCGCTGATGATATTTAGCGCATGCTGGATAATCCAGAGTTTCGGTCATCGCTGCTGTTGATAAATAATCAGCTAACACCGCAGCCTGCTCTGGTTTATTTTTCCAATTCTCATAAAGCCAAACATAAAGCTCCGGATGGAAGTTTGCCATAACACCGCTATATGCCTGACATCCTGCTTGGAATGAAGCTAATAACGTTTGACTGTTGGCGTTTGCAAGATGCAAGCGAGTCCCTTTTGATAATGCCAAACGACGTTCTATCATCGGAAGAGAACAGCACGTATCTTTGATAAAGGTAAAGCGATTACTTTGTGCACACCACTCTACAATTTCTTCAGATAACAAACGCTTGTAAGGATAAGGGCATTCATAGATACCCAAATCAATCTCTTTAGGTACCACATTGGTTAACACTTGCAGTGTTTCCAACGCTTTCTCATCCGACTCCCCGACAAGAGCCAAGCGATTACTGATCATAATGACGCCATCGACGCCTGTATCCGCCATTGCCTGCAATTGTTCTTTTTGCTGACTTAATGCGGTTGCAGTATGACCCGAAGCTACTACGGGGACTCTTCCATCTGCTTTTTCAACGATAAAGCGGGTAAGTGCTTGCGTTTCCTCATCACTTAAATAAAACATTTCGCTTGATTGGCAGGCGGCAAAGAGTCCATGTACACCAGAATCAATATACCAATCTACAAGGCGCGCTAATGACGCCCAATCAATCTCCCCTTTGGCATCAAAAGGGGTTAGCATAACAGGCCAAACACCGACGTATTTTTGCTGGCTCATCATCAATTCCTTACAGTAAGTTAATGGCATCACCTGCCACTTTCACTTGGATACCTTGAGTCAGTGCTTGCGCCACGAAGGCTTTTAGCACAAACGCCAATTTATCTTCATCAACATAAGCCACCGTAATGTGGTTACTTTGATGTCCCGCCATAAGGTCATCACGTGTTACACCATCCAACGTGCAGTTTAATAATGGCCATTCGTAGTTAGTTGCTCTACGGCGACGTTCAAACTCTGCTTCAGGTAGTTCTACCGCCACACCAGTACCGATATGCATAATTACATCCGTACCTTCATAGTGTGCACGGCTCCATAACAAGCGACCTGCCTTGCCTTGACCTGCGATAGTTGACCCTCCTTTAGGGAAGAACATCGGAGGCTGGCGATAACCTGTTGCGCCTTTTAGGCCGCCTTTGAGGTGTTCAAAAGGAACAGATCCTGAAATTTCCATATCCCAGTAGAATGTTCCTTCATACTCACTACCCCAACGAATATCATGTAGTGTGGTTTCAGCTGGTAATCCTAATGATGTTAATAAACGCCATAACATCGTTTGAGGAATAGCCGTACCCATATCCACTTCATTGATGCAAGGAATTGGCGTATTAGGGCAGATAATCTCACCGTTTTCATCTGGCAACGGAAAACGCGCGGTTGAACCAATCGCACCTTCAGCAAAATCAGACGCTGGGCAACAATCTTTTAAGCCCTGCTGATATTGCACACCCACTGCGGTTAAACCAAAACGTTTTACGAAACGCGCCATGGCAATCATCATGGCACACTGCTCCATCACTTGTTCACGAGTGAGTTCAGTTTTGTCATCTTGACCAAACATAAACGTCATCCCGTTATCCTCGTACCACTGTAAACATGCCTCTCTTAACTCTGTCGGTACTTTCGCCATTTCGACCAGTAACGCAGATTGAGAAAGAGATTCAATTGGCATACCAATATTGATCATGGCCTGTTGTGGGAAGACCCCGTTAATCATTCCCATACAGAATGTATCGAACAAACCTATTATTTCTTTATTTTTAATTATATATTCGCCGACTTTACGACCCACTTCGCCAGCTTCTGTCGCCATTACCCTGTGTGTTGGCGCAATATCCGTAAGATAGCTAAGCTTATGATTTACATAACCATATTTTAACCAAGTCGCTAAGCCATCTACAAAGAATTCATCATCAAACTCTTCTGACCATAAACGTGAATAATTTTTACCTAAACTGGTCATCGTACCCGCTAAACACAACATGCCCACCAGACCTGGCCATGTACCATCAAAGTTAGCCAGCAGTAAAATAGGACCACGATGGTGTGCTAAAGAAGAGGCAATATGGTGTGAATATTGCCACGCGGTTAATAACACGATAACCGGAGCATTCGGATCGATTGCGGCAAACATATCGCAACCTTCGCGCTGACTACTGATAAAACCATGACCGCGAGCTTCATTAATTTCATGAGCACGCTTCATTTTGTAACCTTGGGCTTCTAATGCCGCGGCCAGTTTATCTTCAAATTTTTTCTGTACAGGCCAGCACGTTACGTTTGCAGGCTCACGTAAGTCTGCGTTAGTGACCATCAGGATCTCGTTCTGACCTGCTGTGATGGTTGTTGGTAAGTTTGGTAGATTTAAGTTCAACATAAGATATCCCTGGTAAGGTAAACTCGGTACATAATCGGAAAAATTAGAGGTCAACAATCTGACATCATTTCGTTATAACGCTGCTGATCTTGGTACATCTGCAAATAAACTTGATATTTAGCCTGATGGAAGGCAAATGTGTCGCTATCTGGTGTGATAATGCCACCTTCTCGCACCATTGCACTGGCAGCTTTAGAGAAATCATCAAAGGCTTTACACGCTACGGCACCTAATAATGCTGCTCCTAAATTCACCGCATCTTCTTCTTGTGCTAAATGAATTTCACGGCCTGTTGCATTAGCGTATTCACGTAGCCACAATGGATTTTTTGTGGCGCCACCACACATCACAATGCGATTGATTTGATGTCCAGCATCTTCAAGAGTGTCAATAATATGGCGTGTGCCATAAGCAATAGATTGCAGTGTCGCAAGATAATAACGAGCCAATGCAACACGACCACTTTCCAGCGTTAATCCACTTACCATGCCTTTGGCAGCAGGGTTTGCGCGTGGAGAGCGATTACCATGGTGATCCGCTAAAACATGAAACTGAGCAGTTGGATATTGTTCATTTTCTTCCAATTCAGCGACAGCTTCGTTTAATAGGGCATAGTAGTTAACCCCTTTTTCATTCGCTTCTTGCTCTAATTCAGCCCATGACTCATGACGGCGGATAGACCATTCAACTAACGCACCAGCGGCACTTTGACCCCCTTCGTTTAGCCATAATTCGGGCAACATCGCGCCAAAATAAGGTCCCCAAACACCGGGTACCATAATGGGATATTGGCTTACGATCATGTGGCAGTTAGACGTACCACTGATAATGGCTAAACTCCCTTCAGGTTGTGATGCCGTTAATGCCAAACCACCTGCATGCGCGTCAATAATGCCTGAAGCAACAATGACACCTGTGTGCAAGCCAAACGCATTAGCAACTGACTCATCTAAACAACCCGCTTGTTCACCTAACGCAAGAATGGTTTGTGGTACTTTTTCTAATAATTCATCCAAACCTACATCGGCTAACAAACTCTCACTAAATTGCCCCTGATGGGCTAAATAATTCCATTTACAGGTTAATGTACAAGTACTTGCTACATCCCCTGATGTTGCTTTCCAAACTAAAAAATCAGCTAAATCAAAGAATCGCCATACGTTTTGATAACGCTCTGGATAATGATTTTTTAACCACAGAATTTTTGGCAATTCCATTTCAATACTCACTTCACCACCGACATATCGCAGTGAAGGATCATTCGTCAAATTGATGGTGACCGTTTCTTGTACAGCACGGTGATCCATCCACATGATGATATCGTGTTCCACTTTACCGCTTGGTGAAACAGACAGTCCCTTACCGTCCTTACCCACAGCAACTAAAGAACAAGTGGCATCAAAACCAATAGACTTCACATGGATAGGATCAATAGCAGATAACGCCACCGATTCTTTTACGGTCGTACAAACCTGCTGCCAAATATCGGTAGACGATTGCTCAACGAAATCCGTTTTTGGGCGAAATTGAGCAATAGGGCGGACAGAAAAGCCCAAACGCTTTCCATTGCTATCAAATACCGCTGCACGGACACTGGCTGAGCCAACATCAACGCCAATAAAATATTGTTGTTCCATGCGAACCCTCATCATTTGCTAACGCTATGCTAATTTTTGCTACTTCGAGTTAGCAAGTTAATTCGAGCATGACGAAAAAACAATCACTATAAGATTAGTTTGTGATGCAGATCTACATAGATAATTTAACTTAATGATTTTATTGATAATTTATTTATTTGGCTTTATGCATTATTTAGATGATGTACTGAATCGATTATGTTCGTTATGAAACTAACGAACATTTAATAAATAAAATCAGCAAGAATACTTATTAAAATAATAATATCTGGATAATTCTCTAAATTTTATTAAAAGGTATCTCATTAATAATGATGAGATATTATTCAAAAAATAATGAAATTAAAAATAATAATATTCCTATTGCTATAACACGCTATTACTTTATTTTTAATATGTTCATTTTAATTTATATATTCTTTTTTGGAGCATTTAATTATGTTGAAAAATATGGCTATTAGCCTTTCCCTACTTCTTATTTCTTCTTCTGCCTTTTCTGCGACATTAGCTGAAAAAGAATTACAACAAAAATTCGAGGAGAATATTCAGTCTCGTGTTGTTGATTTAAATAAAAGCTGTGATGCTGATATCAAAGTTGTGTTTGATTGGTCTGCGTTCACAGCTGATGATTTAAAAACAACAGGTGTTGATAGTTATTGTAGCGAAGGATTAAAAGGCGTAATAAATACTTGTGAGAGTTCAAAAGTAGCACAAGAAACAGTAAAAGAAAAAATACAGACTATTACCTGCTCTAAGGCAACACCACGTAATATTGAACTCAAAGAAGGCACGTTAAATTTTGGTATTGATTTCAATGCCGCAAACGATGCAAAAGCTGTTCAAGAACACCTAATAAATAATCTCTAAAGAGAATAAAATTCGACAAACAGTAATACGTTAAGATATTGCTGTTTGTTGATTAAATAACAGATTGAATAAGCTTTTTAGAATAATCATGAGAAACATTACCTAGATTATTTATCTCACATAATTCAATATTTTTACCTCGTAAAAAGAACATCACCTTATCGCAAAAATAAGCCACTGTTTGAATATCATGACTAATAAAAAGATAAGAGAGAGTAAATTCTTCTTTTAACTGTTTTAATAAATCCAATATTTGAACTTGCGTTGGAATATCTAAAGAACTAAGGGCTTCATCTAATACAATAAGTTTTGGATAAGACGCTAACGCACGACATAAACATACTCGTTGAGCCTGCCCCCCAGAAAGTTCAAATAGATAACGTGTATAACTATTTTTAGGTAATTCTACTTTATCTAAAAAAGAAAAAATAAGTGTTTTTAATGCTTGATGACTCATGCTTGGATTAATGATTTTAATCGGCTCAGCAATAATTTCGCCTACCGTTAATGTCGGATTAACAGAAGTCATATAATCTTGAAAAACAATACTGATTATACCTTGACGATGAAGTCGTTTTGTAACCGGTTTATTATTTAAAGAGATAGCCCCACGATCAGGTAACTCTAATCCACAAATTAAACGCGCTAACGTACTTTTACCACTGCCACTTTCACCGACCAAACCAAAAGCTTCACTCGCATTAATATTAAAAGAGAGTGAGTCAATAACCTTCACTTTTTCACCAAAAAGTGTGTTATTTTTTTGAGTATAATACTTACTTATATTCTCAACGTTTAATAACATAACCCCTCTTCATGATGACAATATTAATCTGTTTTTTTATTAATCAATTGCTCGAACCGTAATGAAAGCTGTCGACGTGCATGAATTAAATAACGCGTATATTCTTGTGTTGGATAGGATAAAACGGTTATCTTCTCACCACATTCAACCATTTTCCCTTTTTGCATGACTAATATATCGTCAGCAATTTCATTGACTATCCCTAAATCATGAGAAATAAAAATTAATGTTGAGTGATGCGTCGTAACAACATGCTGGAGTAGTTTTAAAATATCTTGGCGTAAAGGTGCATCAAGCGCCGTTGTTGGCTCATCTGCAATTAATAAGGTCGGTGATAAAGCAAGTGCAATTGCGATCATCACACGTTGTAATTGTCCACCACTTAATTGATGAGGAAAAGCCTGCATAATAGATTGAAATTGATGAGGAAATACATGAGATAATGCCAATTCAGCTTTTTCTATCGCTTGCTTTTTAGAATAGGAAAAATGGTAGATTAACGTTTGGCAAAATTGCTTTCCTATTCTCATTAAAGGATCAAAGGCACTCATACCATTTTGCACAATGACACCTAAAGAGGTACCCAATAAAGCTTGTCGTTGAGAAAACGTCTCATGATTGATTGTCTTTCCATTCAAGAAAATCTCCCCTGACATGACGAATTGTTCAGGCAACAATCCCATAATGGCTTTACTCACTAAACTTTTACCGCTACCGCTTTCTCCTACGATCGCTAATGTACGTCCTTGCTTTATCGAGAAAGAGATATCATCAATCAATTTTTTTCCACTTTCTTGATGAGTAATCGAAACGTGCTTAAGCGTCAGTAAGTTGTTCATGCTTTTCTCCTACTGACTGACGATTATCTGGATCAAACACATCACGTAAGAAATCGCCCCAAAAATTAAATGCGGTGACAACAAGGGTAATGGCAATTCCTGCGGGTAACATCTGCTCTGGGTGTAATACCATGACATTTTTTGCTTCACTGAGCATATTTCCCCATTCTGGCGTTGGTGGTTGTACACCTAACCCTAAAAAGGAAAGTGCCGAGATCATTAAAATAACACTCCCCATATCTGTTGATGCTAAGACAATAGTTTCAGCAAAGGTGACAGGTAATAAATGACGCCGTAAAATATGACGAGAAGGTGCACCAATCACCTGTGCATATGCAATGTAATTACGATGAGCGTATTGACGAACAACGCCCCTGATCATTCTGGCATACCATGCCCATTTCACTAAAATAACGGCAATTAAGATATTACCAATACCCGGTCCCATTATTCCCACTAATGCTAAGATCATAATTTCTGCAGGGAATGACAAAACGACATCACATAACCGCATAATCAATGTATCTATCTTGCCATGGAAAAATCCGGCTAACATTCCCATTAGCCAACCAATCATTAATGTCACACTCATGGCTAATAAGGCATAAAATACTGTTGTTCTGATACCAAACAATAATCTTGAAAAAATACAGCGTCCTAAATTATCCGTACCTAACGGATAATCAAAGCTCATCGGTTTAAATTTCAAGCGTATCGACGTTAATGTAGGATCATGTGGTGCCAACCAAGGGGCGAATATTCCTGCAATGACTACCATCATAATCACCAATAAACACAGTTGTGCACTTTTATCTTTTCCGAGTCGTTGCCAAAAAAGTCGCCACATCATTATCGCCTTAACCGTGGATCTGCCATCATTTGAATGACGTCCATCAGAAAATTAAAAAAGAGAAATAACAGTGACATTAATAAAATATAAGCTTGTATCATCGGATAATCACGACCAAATATAGCGCTGATACAGAGTCGTCCGATCCCCGGCCAAGCAAAAATATTTTCAATCACCACCGTACCCGCAATAAGCTTAGGAATACTCATCCCCAACGCCGTTAAACTGGAATACAGCGAATTACGTAAAATATGGCGGCGTAAAATAAGATTATCGGGTAATCCTCGCGCTTTGGCATAAAAGACATACGGCTGATGCCATTGATTTAACATCGCACCTCGTAATAGTCGTAAATAAGTGCCGATATATCCTAAAGAGAGCGCCAAAGCAGGCAAAATAACAGACTGAGGCGATAACATTCCGCTGACAGGCAACCAATCTAAATAAACAGCGACACCCCAAATTAATAATAATCCTAACCAATAATTAGGAATAGCCGTTAAAACAAAAACAATAAAACGGATACATTTATCCGTAAAACTTTGAGGTTTAGCCACACACCATAGTGCCAAAGGGAGTGTCAGAACAATCGTAAAGAATAGCGCCGTTGAGGCTAGCCAAAGTGTGGGTGGTAACGCCCTTAACATCTCTTGAATAACGGGGGTTCTTGTAAGAAAAGAGGTACCAAAATCGAGTTGCAAACCTGCTATTAACCATAAAAAGTAACGCGTAAAAAAAGGCTTATCTAATCCTAACTCATGGCGCATGCCTTCAATGGCTTCGGGTGTTGGGACTATTTCATTGACACGTAGCGCGACTTCCGCAGGATCAGACGGGGCTAACTCCAACAGAATAAAAGCAATAAATGAAATTATCAGTGCCAGTGGGAAGATAGCCAGCACTCTCCAGAATATATAACGTAGCATAAGAGTTGAATCAGTGTGGCTCGTGGATATGACATGCCACACGTATTTGGGTTAATCTCATTGATGCATTAACTAAGGCTTAAAGCGCATCTTTTCAAAGGGTATTTCATATTGAGAGGGATTAAAGCCCACATTTTCTAATTCACTACGATGGATAGCCTTAGTACGTGAATAGGTTAGCGGAATATAGACCGCTTGCTCTGCCAATGAAGTAAATAAGGTTTTATAGAGTTCCTGACGACGAACCTCATTAGGTGTAATTAATAACTCGCCAATTATTGCATCCAATTGAGCTTTATTTGCCAATCCTTTTTGCCCTTGATAATCTGCATGAGCGGGTATTCTAAATGATGAAACAAAAGAAGCCGGATCGTAAGGCGTACCCCATGAGAGTGAATATTGTAAATCAAAATCACCATTTTTTTGTCTATCTAAATAAGCTTGTTTCTCTTCACCTAAAATCGTTAAACCGACACCAATCTTTTTAAAGTCATCTTGAATAAGTTCAGCTATCTCTTTCTCAACGGCATTATTCACATTATAAGAGAGCAACAACTGTAATTTTTCACCTTGTTTCTCACGGATGGTCTTACCTTTTGGTAATACCCAGCCTTCGGCTTCTAATAGCTCAATCGCTTTTTCTGGCTGATAAACATAAGTTGGAGAAGTAAAATCACAGTAAGGCACACTGCGTGCCATTAACGTATCAGCGACTTTTTCACTGCCCGCTAAAATACCTTCGGCAATTCCTTCTTTATCAACCGCATATTGCAACGCTTGGCGGACTTTTTGGCTGGATGTCATTGCTCGGCTGCTATTGAGCACAATTGCGCGAGAAGCGATTGGTGCACTCATTTCAGTTTTGAATTTATCAGACGCCATAAGAGCCTCAAATGAATCCATATCTAACATGTCGCCATCTGCACCAAAAATAAGCTGAATATCCCCTTTTTGTAGCGAAAGTAACATGGTTTGTCTATCGGGGATCACTCGCCATATCACGCCATTAAGTACAGGCTTCTCTCCCCAATAATTAGGGTTAACCTTAAACTCAGCATATTGGTCTTTTTTATGCTCAGTTAACACCCAAGGCCCTGTACCCACATAGCTCGCAACACCTGTTTTAGTTTTGCCATTAATAAAAGAATTTGGCGAAATAAAGCGGAATGGGCGAGTTAAACCTAATTCAGTTAATGTTGGGTAGTAAGGATTTTTTAGATTTAATTTAACCGTGAATTCATCCACAATTTCAACACGATCAATCTGGCGAACTAACTCTAACCACGCATGACGTTCATAGTTGTCTAAAACAGCGTCAATATTTAATTTTACCGCTTTAGCATTAAAGGGGGCACCATCACTAAAGGTCACATCATGACGTAAAAAGAAAGTGTAGCTCTTTCCATCAGGAGAAATATCCCAACGCTCCGCTAAATAAGGTGCAACACCTTTTTCGGTATTTAATACTAGAGGTTCAAATACCATATTTTGAGCCGCCATCTCGCCAGAGTAGAGATGCGGGTTTATATCACGAATGTCTTTTGTGCTGGCATAATCCAACATATTATTGCTTTTATCTGCTAACGCAGGAAAAGTGCAGGCAAATGCTAACAGTAGTGTTGGGAACACTGAAAATAAGGGCTTCACGTTATTCTCCTTTAATTATCTATTCGTTGCTTTTGTGCGTGGATCATAAACATCGGTGTTGAGCCATAATTAATTTTTTCTTCTTCGTTCCACACAAAATCACCAATGCGAGTGTCGATCATATATCGACTAAAACCAACTTCTAGCAGGGTATTAATATCCCATTGTGGGCGTTTAATTTGACTTAATGGTAATTGGCGAGCAATGCGTTCCATCTCTTTGGTATCTGTATTGACGTAATGATCTTCAACTTGCTTTTCAATTGAACGCGCTCTATCTGCCACAAAACCTTGCCAATAATTCTCATCAAAGAGATGTAAATACCAGTTAGCATCAAAATTAATTAAACTGCCCCCCGGTTTTAATACACGAAACCACTCTGAATATGCTTTTTGAGGCGCTTTTAAATTCCATGTTACGTTGCGACTCACCACTAAATCGAATTGTTCACTGGCAAAAGGCAGTTGATGTACATCACCACGAATAAATTGGATCTTTGCTTTATGCGTTTGCGCATTTTGTTTAGCTTCCAGTAGCATACCCTCTGTTGCATCAATAGCCGTAACATCATGGCCCGATAACGCTAATAAAATGGCAAAAAAACCCGGTCCCGTTCCAATATCAAGCACTTTTAAGGTGTTACCGTCTTTGATATGTCCCAATAACAGATGACGCCATTTCTGTTGTTTCTCGCTTAGCAATTCCTGTTGATTCGACTCACTATAACTTTCAGCTCTGATATTCCAGTAGCGCGTTACATCATTAAGTAATTGGTTATTATTTATTTTGTTTATCATCAGAAACCTGCTGTTATATCAACGTAAAGAGAGGTATAACTACCTCTAAAAGCGAATGATTTGGTTATTTTTTAGTGTGGGTAACATACCTTGTAACCCCGAGCTGCTCTATGTGCTATATCAATATTCACCCGTACTCAACAAGGGAGAACTGCCAATTTGCGATCTTCATCTTTAGCATAAATATGCATCCTAATGGGAGTGAAGTTAAATAAGCAAATGGATTATTTCCCCTGTTAAAATAGAGAAATAAATTGAGCGAATTTAGAAATAAAAATTAATTTTTTCTTATATTAAAAAAGTGGATCCTTTAATTTCACCTTTTTTATAAAACCGTTATAGTCAATAATATTGCTATCTTAACTTTCTTTTTTTTAACGAATATAGCCGTCACATAAGGCTCTCTAAAATATGAATCGAATTTCACGATTAACGGCTGATATTACCCGCGCCGATTTTGCCTTAACCCATCAACAGCAATTACTTCAATTGCTGACTCAACACTTTCCTGCTAAGTATCGTTCTCTATTTGCTACCCCAGAGAAAAAATCGGATGACGTGATTGAATGGTACTCTCCTGTTTCTGGTGTTCCTGTCGCTTTAACGTCGTTACAAGGGCAAGAGCGACAAGAAATAAGTCGTATTTTAGATGAACGCCTCAACGATATTAAAACGCAAACAGCACTATTAGCATCACAAAATAGAATTACAGATGAAGAGCGCCATCTTTTAGATACAGCATCAACACTTCCTGATAGTGAAAGTGTCTATATTATTAATGGACAACCTGTTATTACATGGTGGCCACGTACAACACCATTGCCACCCCCTATTGCACAAGTCACCGCAGGTGCAAGTGCGGCAGCGGCGGGTGCGGCACTTGCCGATGTTCCTGCCAAAACACGCAACCGCTGGCTACGTTGGTTATTACTACTGTTATTTTTACTGTTTTTGGTCTTACTGGCATCTTGGCTGAAAGGCTGTTTTGATCCCAATACCGTTCCTCCTAGGGTTGAAGAGAAACCTGCCGTTGTCATACCGCCAAAACCAGAGACAGCTCCTGAGCCGACCCCGGAACCCGTTCCAGAACCAGAACCAGAGTCTATTTCTGAGCCTGAACCAGTACCTGAACCCAAGCCTGTGCCAGTAAAACTCACCCCGCTCGAAGCTTGTGTACAAGATGAAGTGAAAAAAACGGGTGTGACAGAAAAAAGGGCAAATACGACTTGTGAAAATCGCTTAGCAAACAAAATTAAGCAAATGTGTCCTGCCGATCGCCCTGCAGAACTGGCCCCTCAAGTGATCCTTATCTTTGATGCATCAGGATCTATGGCACTAAGCATGAATTTAACAGAAAGTGATTTAGACTATCTCGCGTTAACTGGACAACTTTTCCCTGGTTATGATGCTGAACCTCGACGGATCACGACAGCAAGAAACGCAGCAATAAAAATTATTAATAACATGCCGTCAGATATGAAAATTACCACTGTTGTGGCATCTGACTGCGGTGTTGTGAAATCAAGTCCGACTTATGGTAGTAATGAAAGGTCAAAATTACTCAGTTATATTAAACGTATTGAGCCTGATAGTGGCACACCATTAGCTGAATCTATTAAACGTGCAGGTAATTTAATTAAAGGCAATAATCGTGACACGATTATTGTGTTGTTATCAGACGGTTTAGAATCTTGCGATCAAGATCCATGTGCAGCGGCGAGAACCTTAAAACGCGCTCACCCTCGCGCCATTATTAATGTTGTCGATATCTTAGGTACTGGTGCAGGTAACTGCGTTGCCGATGCCACTGGCGGAAAAGTCTTCACTGCGCGTAATGCGAATGAAGTCAGTTTAATGACACGAAAAGCGATTGAAGATTATATTCCGAAGAACTGTAATGATTGATTACTGTGACTCATATTGAGTTCACTCTCTTTAATTTCACATTGAGGGTGAACTTTTTCATGTATCACGTGTATTTTATTATATTGAAGTTGGCAAGCTCTATATCTTATCTATCTTAAGCCTCTTTAATTATGTGTTTTTTCTTTTTTATTTTCACGTTATTCAGAATAACCCTATTTTGTGACTATTATCACAGTGACTAAACAATCATTAATAGTTTGTTCTTTTATATTTTGTCTTTTTTTTCTTCTACTCCATTATTTTTTAATGTAAAACTCAACATCTCGGTGATTTAATCTATATATTTAAGAAAATATAGCGCAACCTGTAAAATCATTATTTAATTATCATAATCGTTATCTTAATATTCCCTCTTTCACACAAGAAAAATAAAAAAACCTTTAATAATAATTAGTTAATTAACCCTAAATAATCCGCTAGATAGACACATAATTTCTGATAATATAAAATGTATATCAATTTTATATCTTTATTTTTAGCCTTAAAGCCTATTTACGGATAAGCCAACTTACCCATAGATAATCTTGCCTAGCGGAATGATCGTCGTGAATAAAGCATTCTTACGAAGTGGTAAATTAGAAAATTACCTCCCAATGGGGGAAAATGGACAGGCTGTTTATATCTCTGCACTGCAGCTGCGTGAAACTCTACGTTTAAGAGGAAAGGCTCATATTTCTCAATGCCTTGCTATTCCTCAGCCAAATGAAACTGGCGAACGCATTGACTGGTATTCACCGATTGACGGCTCTGTTATTCCTTGGTCTGCGGCTTCAGAAGAAGAGCGCGCCGCCGCTTATGCTTTACTGAAAAAGAACCAAGATGATTTAATCGCCTTCAGTGAACAAGAACAACAAAAGACTGGAAATAAAGAAAGTCAGCTATTTGGTGCTCTGCTCAGTAAAACGATCCAATTTCCTGACGAAAACCATATTTTTATTGTTGATGGACAACCGATTATTACTTTTTGGGGTTTTGTCAATGCCAACCAACAACTTAGAGCTGATCCTGTTGCTTGCTTAAAACCCGCTGTTGTCCCTATTGCACCCACATCAACAGCAGTTCCACCAGCACAAGAAGAAAAAATCATTATTACTGATACGAAACGCTCTTGGTGGCGCTTCTTATGGTGGTTGTTACCTTTATTATTGCTTCTACTCGCAATTTTCTTTTTAAGAGGTTGTTTCTCAACGCCAGCGTTACCGATGATCGATAGTAAAACACCCGATATTGAAGCGCCTAAATTGCCAGAACCGACGCTTGAAAAACCGAAAGTCCCCACAGTAGTTACTCATGGCCACACAGTCGGCGTACCAACAGGTACAGTTCATACAGGAACATTAGGTACCGTAGAGGCGAATGGAAATGTGATTGATAGCACTGGTGGTAATAGCACACAGGCTGATCCTAATACGGATTTATCTAGGGTAGATCCTCAAACAGACAATAACCAAGGTGCATTGCCTGAAGGAATATTACCTGAAGAAGCACAACAACCGACTGTACCGCCGGTTGATCCTACTACACAAAATGAGCAACCGAAAACAGATAACACTCCAAATATGGGAAATGAGAGTAAACCCTCTACCCCGCCTGTTGATCCCAATGCGCCACCCGATGTCACACCGCCCACGACAGCAGATAACACAACACCACTGACCATTCCTGCGAATGCGTTAGCGAATGGCTCAACCCAGTTCCTGAATGGTCAATGGAAAGCTGGGGCAGGAATTCAAGATCAAAAAACAGGTAAACCACTGAGCCTGAATTACCAACTCGATAATGGTAAAGGGCAAGTCGTCATGACACGCAGTGATGGCGTGACCTGTAAAGCCCCTGTCAATGCAACCATTAATCAAGGCGGATTAAATATTAATAACCAAGGTCAAGCTCTGTGCAGTGATGGTTCAAACTATTTGATGCCAAATATCATTTGCCAGCCAGGAAGCCAAAATATAGCTGATTGCCAAGGAAAATATGAAAATAATCAGCCATTCCCATTATCAATGAAGCGGGAGAATAACTAATTCATGTTAGCGCCACTGACCGATTATAAAGATAAAATTACCCTTATCCGAGACAGTAATATTCAGTTTCTGGATTTTGGCTTTAAGCTACCACAACGTAAAGAATACGGTGAGTTTGTTAAAAAAGGCGAAAACGGCCCATTAATGCGACTCATCTATAATGAACGAGATGATAACTATCTTTATCCTGCACCTAAGGATCAGCCTCAAACCCCGAGAGAAGCTGAATTTAGTTTCTCCCTTGAAGCGTCATTAACACTCTTAAATGACACATGGCTACCTGTACCATTTTTCCGCTTTAATCCACCACGAGCGTTCTCTCAAGGCCCTGATAACTGGGTAAGAATGATGTTCCATCAACTGACAGAGCCAGATGAAGATGGGCATACACATCGCGTTGTTGTGGCATTTGACACACGAATTGAGCCGAATCGCGCCAATACAGCTTATCTGGCACCAAACGAAGAAGATGTTCGCTCGGGTGTTGCTTTTGCGCTTGCCTATTTAGGCTATGAAGTTGAGAACTTCCTTGAAACACCATGGATTGATGGTTGGTTAAAGGAAGTCTTTAGCGAAAGAGCGCTGGCGGTGACTAAAATGTACCATGATGAACTTGAAGATGCGCTCAAAGAGTTTCAACATCAGGCACATTATCTCAATTTGCTCAATATATTAGGTGAGAAACTACACTTGCCTGAAATCAAAATTAACGAAACCAAACCGCAAGAGCCCGCGATTGACGTTGATCTTATTCTTGATGTGGGTAACTCACGTACCTGTGGGATCTTAATTGAAGATCATATCAATGATAACAAAGGGTTAACGCAACTCTATGAAATGACGCTGCGTGATTTAAGTCACCCTTATCAAATCTATAATGAACCATTTGAAAGCCGTGTTGAATTTGCGCAAGCGGAATTTGGTAAACAAGATTTTTCAGTTAATAGCGGTCGCAACAATGCCTTTATGTGGCCCACTATTGGTCGCGTTGGCCCTGAAGCCAATCGCATGGCAGCGCAACGGTTAGGAACGGAAGGCTCAACGGGTATTTCAAGCCCTAAACGCTATTTATGGGATGACTCACCATATTCTCCAGGTTGGCGCTTTAGCCGCTCTTTTGGTCAAACAGACCGAGAGCCACTGGCGACGGCTGTTCCAATGACATACCTGCTAAACGATCACGGTGAACCGTTATTCCGTTTAGAACCAGATGATCGCATGCCAGTATTTACGCCAAACTATACTCGCAGTTCATTAATGACCATGATGTTAACCGAAGTGTTAGCACAAGCATTGACGCAAATGAACAGCCCAGCTCAACGCCTTAAAATGAGTCACGCAAGTGCGCCTCGTCAGTTGCGCAATATCATTTTGACTATTCCACCTGCAATGCCAAAACCCGAGCGTGCAATTTTTGAAACGTGCATGGAAAACGCATTAGGGCTCATTTGGAAAGCAATGAATTGGGATCCGACGGATGAGAAACTCCGTTTTGATGGTAAAGATGAACAATGCCGTATCCCGATGCCAAACATCCATGTGAAATGGGATGAAGCCACTTGTGGCCAGTTAGTTTACCTCTATAACGAAACACAAATTAAATTTGGTGAGCGTACTGAAGCCTTTTTTGCCAGCCAAGTGCGTGAAGATAACCGCGCATTAACGGGTGATAGCGCCTTAAAGATTGCCTCAATAGATATTGGTGGCGGAACAACCGATCTCGTGATCACACGCTATAAACTGGATACGGGGACGGGGAGCAACGTCAAAATTATTCCAACACAGTTATTCCGTGAAGGATTCAAAATTGCAGGTGATGATATTTTATTAGATATCATCCAGATTTGCGTATTGCCTGCATTACGCACAGCATTAACGGATGCGGGTATTTCTGATGCTGATGCGCTGATGTCTTCTCTTTTTGGGAGCGAAGGTTTAGATGCAGGGCAACAAGTGTTACGCCAACAGCTTACCCTACAAATCTTTAATCCGATTGGGTTAAAGATTTTAAGCCAATACGAAAACTACGATCCATTAGTTCCTCATGAAGGCATTAACAGTACTTTTGGTGAATTACTTAGCGTTCTACCTACAGAGCATGTACGTCGTTATATTGATGACGCAACGAATAAAGAGCTCGGTGGCGGCGACAGTTTCTCCATTTTAAATGTGCCTGTACAAATTAACTTTGCACAATTACACGCTGAGTTTATTTCGGGTGAACGTATTAATATCACCCGTAGTTTAAAAGCCCTATGTGAAGTGCTTTATTACTACTCCTGTGATGTTTTATTGCTGACGGGTCGCCCTTCTCGTTTACCGGGTATTCAGGCGCTATTAAAAGTATTACAGCCTGTACCGCCTTCGCGTATTCTGCCATTACACGGCTACAAAACAGGTGGTTGGTATCCATTCAACAAAAAAGGTCGTATTGACGATCCAAAATCTACCGCGGCAGTCGGTGCGATGCTGTGTTTAATGGCTGAAAATGCACGTTTGCTCAACTTCTACTTCTCAACAGGTAACTTTAAAACGTATTCAACCGTCCGTTATTTAGGGATGTTGGATAATAACAACACAATTTCCGATAATGACGTTTACTACCGTGATATTCAGGATAAATTTGAGCCTGATCCTGATACCTATTTCGAAGTCAGAGGCGGGATCCGCTTAGGTTTCCGTCAATTAGATAATGCCCGTTGGCCAGCATCTCCACTTTATACCTTACGCATTAAAAATCCGAAATTGGCGCAACAACTTAGCCAAGAAGACAGCGTATTGCATATCAAGCTTGGAGAAGAAAGAGGCGCCTCTGGTCATAATAATGACAATAAATCTGAAAAATTACGTATTGAAGAAATGGAACTGATTAATGGCAAAGGTGGCGTTAATAAAAACGGGTTAAGTTTCAAACTCAATACGTTAGCAGATAGTGGTATTGGTGAAACATCCTATTGGCTGGATAGCGGGAGTGTATTAGGTAAATGAATATGATGGATGAAAAACAGTTAACAGCCAAATGGGATGCCATTTATCAAGGTGCAGGTAAAGCCATTGATTGGGTGACGGCAGTAAGAGGTAATGCGCCTCGTTTAAATACCGAAGCCGATAGCCTTATCTATCGTCTACGCCGTAGCCGTAATATGGCAAAAAATCTCAGTTTAGCAACACAGCGCCCCATGTCTGTGGGCTTTTTTGGTCTCTCTCAAGCAGGAAAATCGTACCTGATTTCAGCACTTGCCGCAGGGCAAGAGGGTAGATTAAGAACCAGTATGGCAGGTAAAACACTTGATTTTATCGACCATATCAACCCACCGGGCGGCGGTAAGGAAGCGACTGGTTTAGTGACTCGCTTTAGCCGCAATGCCACAAAAGGTACACAAGCGTTTCCTGTCGAGTTGCATCTTTTCAGCGAAATTGAGATCGTTAAAATTCTCGCCAATGCTTACCTGTATGATTTTAATCAAGAAAAAATTGAATTTGAACTAGATGACGAGAAAATTTCTCGTTTAATCAATTCATTAAGCACACAATGCAATGCGACACCTGTTGCCGGTATTACTCATGATGATGTTGTTTCATTATGGGATTATCTGCAACGCCACGCGGAAAAAAGCCAGAAAAAACTGGCAACAACCTATTGGCCTAAAGCGATTGAATTAGCGCCTTATCTCAACATTGCACAACGCGCTAAACTCTTTTCTGTTTTATGGGGCGATATTGCAGAGCTCACTTCCGCTTATCAACGTTTTAGCACCACACTTGCTTCTTTAGGTAATGCCTCTCTTGTTTTAGCCCCGCTCTCTGCGTTAGTTAAAGAGCAAGACGGCGTGTTAGTACAAGAAGACAGTATTATGAACGTAGATATGTTAGAGCGTCTCAATACTGCCAATGATAGCCAGATCAGCATTTGTCCTGTTCATGGCGATCATATTGATGCCCCTGTTACCCTTTCGTTAGCAGAGTTAACCGCACTGACGGTTGAATTAGTCGTCCCATTATTAGATGCACCAAGTAAAACCCTGTTTGAACATGTTGAGCTGCTCGATTTTCCGGGCTATCGCGGTCGTTTAGGGGTTGAAACCATGGCGGATGTACGTCGTCAAGTCAACGATGATAGTGCTAACCCTCTGGCACAACTTATTCTTCGGGGTAAAGTTGCCTATCTGTTTGAACGTTATACCGATAATCAAGAGATGAATGTGTTAGTGGTATGTACTGCATCAAACAAACAGTCAGATGTAAAAGAAGTCGGTGCTGTTCTCACAGAATGGATCAACAATACACAAGGCAAAGATGCACAAACTCGAGCTAAACGTCCTTCAGGTTTAATTTGGGCAATGACCATGTTTGATATGCGTATTACCAACTCTTTAACCATGAATGAAGCGTTATTACGCCAATCATGGGGCAAAGGTGGCATGATCAAAATGGCAATGCTAGAGCGCTTTGGTCAATATGAATGGATGTCATCCGATTGGATCAATGGTGAAGCCTTTAATAACACCTTCTTAGTACGTAAACCCAGTGTACCTACCCCATTTATTCAAATCAGTAATGGCAAAGAGATTGTTCTCAATGAGGACAGTGTTTCACAATTACATCTGATGAAAAAAACCTTTACTGAAGATGAAACTGTCCAACGCTATATTCGTGAGCCAGACCAAGCATGGGAGGCGATGTTGTCGCTTAACGATGGGGGGATGCAACGCCTTGCAGACTACCTTGAAACCGTTGCATTAAAATCACTAAAACTTGAACGTATTAGCGAGCAATTGCAAGAAATTCAACGTGATTTAATTGGTCATCATCTTGAAAAATGGTATCAATCCGGTGGTGAAGAAGAGCTTCAAGTCAAACGTCGTAATGCAGCCACTATCTTACGCTTTATGCAAAGTCGCCCTTATCTACAAGGTGCCTTGCTAGATTATCTTCTGCCTTCGCGTAAATCACTCTACGACCTGTATATGCAAGAAAAAGAGATTGTTGATTCGCTTTCAGATAACAAAAAAGCGACTCAAGCCCCAGTTTCTGCTTTTGCAGCTATGGAGCAACCCACTTTCGATCTCTTTAGCGATGCGCCAATTTCTCTGGTCTCAGAAGAAGATGAAGCCCCTAAAGGTCACGGTAATGAGGTTACCTACCCTAAAAAAGTGATGGCATTATGGATAAACCATCTGCGCAGCCTGCCAGATAACGGTACGTTGTTAACCTATTTAGGCATTGATCAAGAAATTATGGTGCTGTTAGTTGATGAGCTTATCACGGCGATTAACCGCCTTGGTGTTGAACAACGTATGTTGAAAACCCTTGCAGGCACCGAAGCCATCGCTCGACGCGATGACTTAGCCGAACAGCAATCATCTCGCGTATATAATGTACTGGGCGACTTTATTACTTGGTTTAATTTCAAAGATAACGGGGTTGAAAAGCCAGATAGCAAAATCAATGTTGGTCATAAAATCTTTGAAAGACCCGATAACACGAGTGTGCAATGGGCTGATGATGAGCGTTTAGTTCGCTTACCGACCAACCCCGTTAACTATACTCTTTTATTTGTGATTGATTGGCTTATCGCTTTATCAGCGATTATTACCGAGAATGCGGGGCATTCTGCGGGAAGAGAGATCAGTGCTGAACAAAATGCACTGTTAGGTCAAATCATTCAAACCATGAAATCATCCATCGTGGAGTCATAATTCGTGTTTAATCCAGAATTAAAACCCGTACAACCTGCTCGACCTGGCTTTGCGGTATTAAGCATTCGAAATTGGGAAGGTGACGCTTCCCCTGTTTATTTAAGCATTCAGCGTAATCAAGATCGCTATTTCTTAAATGATAAAGGGGAATGGGTAGGTAATGCCTTTTTCCACCAGCTGTCACTTGAAGATGCTGAGGACGGCTATCAAATCGTTCTTGATAAAACGTTGGTCGATCCCCTCGTTAGCAACTTACAAATGGCGTATCAATTTACGTTAAAAGACGATAACGAAACACAAGATATCGGACGATTGCGTATTCGTGATGGTGTCTTAGCCTCACAAGCACAAGGTCAAAGTGAAGCATTAAAATCAACGGCAACGTTAGATACTCAAGCCGTTCCACCCACTCCCATTGTCGAAACTTCACCAGAGCCTGAATCAATCAAAGAGCCTGAGCCAATTATTCCTGAAATGAAGGTGGATGAACCGCCACAACGACCAACACCACCTGCACCGAAAAAATCAAAAATTGGCTTAATTTTAGCGATTATCCTGATTTTAATTTTAGCGGGTATCTTAACGTGGTTCTTCTTACTAAGAGGCAATCCAGCAGGCGAACCTGCACCACAACCGACACCAGAACCGGCAACAACCAGTGTGTGCAGTGTTGAAAACATGAAATCAGGTACCGCATTAGCCTTTGTACAAAGTTGTATACAGAGCCAACCAGATAGCAAGACTATCCTTGCAACGATCTCACTCGCAAAACAGAACAATCAATGTGATGTGGCTCAGCGTTTATATGCTTATAAAGCACAATCAGGTGATGTTGATATCGCACTGAATTACGCTCGTGAATACGATCCAGAAACGGCATCAGCACAAGGCTGCTTTAGTGCCGACAAAGAAACCGCCATTTATTGGTACGAAGCGGTTCTTAATTATGACTCACAAAACAGTGACGCCAAAGCGCGTCTTGAAGCTTTGAAAAAATAGGAAAGTCGCATGAAAAAGGCGCATTGGCTTACTCTTATTCTCAGCGGTTTAATTCTCACAGCGCCAGCCAGTGCTGAAGAGAAAAAACCACTATTACAAGAGGGTAAAAAGACTCTCTATCAGCGTGTATTAACCTACCCAGGTTGCCAAGTGGCAGACACAATTGGCGCGGCAGGTAAAGAACAACCCGCATTTAGCCGTTTTTATGTCTATCAGCGTCAAAAACAAGGCGCCAATGAATGGCTACAAGTCGGCCCTGATAGCTTGGGTCATATTAGCGGTTGGATGAATGCAAGCTGTACATCTGAATGGAAAATGCAATTAACGCTGGCTTTTACTAACCCAGCGGGTCGTAACCCAATGCTATTTTTCAAAGATAAACAAACGGTTGAAGGCTTACTTGAAAGCCCAACGCCTGAAAAACAGTACCAACCTTTTTTAGCTGATATCAAAAATCAAAAAGTTAATCCGGCTGTTTTAGCTAAAGAGCCTGATTATATGATTGATCAAAAAAGTAATTTTTATCTGTTGCCTGTACTCGGATCAGATGAAGTCTTTACTGATGCGGGCTATAAAGTCCGCGTGCTCAATGTGGCTTCTGTCTCTTCTCAAACCAAAGACAGAAAAAACGCACAGAATGCGAATGCGGCTGCAAACAGTGCAAAACCGGCAACACCAGACAGCAAAGATGCTGACAATATGATGCAAGGTTTTTCTGCGGCAGTAGTGTTTGTTATCGACTCAACAATATCCATGGATCCCTATATTGATAGAACCAAAGAAGCGATCCAAAAGGTTTATGCACAAGTCGAAAAAGACAACATGTTGGATAAGGTTAAATTTGGTTTAGTCGCGTTTCGCTCTAATATCAAAGCCGTCCCCGCATTGGAATATGACAGCAAGATGTTTGTTAATCCTAATGATGTGAAAGATGGTCCCGATTTCCTGAATAAAGTTAAAGAATTACGCCAAGCTAAAGTCTCAAGTAGTCGTTTTGATGAAGATGCTTACGCTGGTGTAATGCAAGCCCTTGATGATGTTGATTGGACACGTTTTGGTGCGCGCTACATTATTTTAATCACCGATGCAGGCGCATTAACGGGAGATGATCCTCTCTCATCAACGAAGCTCGATGCTGAACAAATTCGCCAAGAAGCCGCTTATCGCGGTGTTGCACTTTATACATTGCACTTAAAAACCCCATCAGGAGCAAAAAATCATGCTTCTGCACAAGCGCAATATGAGGCATTAACGCTGAATCCGTTCTTACACAAATCCCTTTACTACCCTATCAACTCAGGAGATGTAAATAGTTTTGGTCGAATGGTCGATAGTCTAGCCACCGCAGTCACCACTCAAATTCAAACGGCTTATCGTGGCGAAGCAGCAGTAGGTAGCGCATTAAATGCTGATCCTGCGTATAGCAAAGATAAAGAGACAGATACCTTACTAAACGATGCGCACGATTTAGGCTATGCAATGCGTTTAGCTTATTTAGGTGAAAAGCAAGGTACAAAAGCGCCTCCTGTCTTTAAAGCATGGATAAGTGATCGGGACTTATTACAGCAAAATATCCCAACGACAGAAGTACAAGTTTTACTGACTAAAAGTGAGCTTAGCGATTTAAGTGATGTAATGAAAAAAATTGTTAATGCGGCTAATGAAGGCTTGATCTCGCCTGACAATATGTTTGCTGATTTACGCTCAATTGCTGCCACGATGGGGAACGATCCCAATCAAATCAAACAAGGTTCAGCAACTAAATTAGGTGAAATGGGCTTACTCGGTGAATATGTCGAAAACTTACCTTACTTGAGTGAAGTCTTAGGGTTAGATGAAGAAACTTGGAAAAGCTGGGATGGGCTAGAACAAGAGAAGTTTATCCGTCGCCTCAATACCAAGTTGCAATACTACCAACGTTATAATGAAGATGTTGATCGTTGGATATCCCTCGCACCGCAAAGCGATCCGCGCGATCACGTTTATCCGGTTCCACTGGAAAACTTGCCTTAATGATCCAGATTGAAGGCATGGCAATTACGCGTGGTGATGCGCAACATGGTTTTCGTGTTGCGCTTCCTTCATTGACCCTTGAAAAAGGAGAAATTTGCGCGCTAACAGGGCTAAGTGGTTGTGGGAAAAGTACCTTACTAGAAATGATTGGGCTAATCTTACGCCCTGACGAATTAACGCATTTTCAACTTGATAATGAGTTAATTATCACACAAGCGTTGTTGAATAATGAACAAACTCAACTTGCATCATTACGTGCTGAAAAATTGGGTTTTATGCTCCAAAGCGGTGGGTTACTCCCCTTTTTAACCGTTATGCAAAATATTCAATTACCTCGCAAAATGCTGGGATTAACGCAACACTCTGCTTGGCTCGATCACGCGATTGAGCATCTGCAATTACGCCCCTTACTTAGTCGCTTTCCTCGCCAACTCTCTATTGGTGAGCGCCAACGCGTAGCATTTATTCGTGCCATCGCCCATGAGCCCGCTTTATTACTTGCTGATGAACCCACCGCAGCCCTTGATCCCCATAATGCGCAAGTGCTGTATGCACTCATTGTCGAAATGGTAAAGCAACTGGATATCTCTGCACTGGTTGTGAGTCACGATTGGTCTTTAGTCGAGCGTTTTGGTTTTAACCACTATCACGCACAACTTGAAGGAGGCGGTAGTGTCTTTATCAAACAATAGCGCCAATCCTAATCGCCTAGGCTTACTTTGCTCACTCGCTTGGCGTGACTTAATTTATGATCGCAAAGTCGCACTCTGTATTGTGTTCTCTTTAGTTTCTGTGATTGCGCCACTACTGCTACTGTTTGGACTAAAGAATGGCATTGTAACGCAGCTTCACAACCAACTGCTAAATGATCCTCGTAACCTTGAAATACGTATGTTAGGTAATGGCAACTACCCTCAAACTTGGTTTGATGAAATTGCGCAAAAAGAAGAAGTTCGTTTTGTTATCCCATTAACACGTAGCTTAAACACACAAGCCGATATTGTGATTGATGGGCAACATTTTATTGATAATGCCGAAATTATTCCGACGGCAGAGCACGATCCTTTATTAGAGGGTGCGACTATTCCTCAAAATGCAGACACCTTAGTGCTCTCTGCCAATGCGGCACAAAAACTACAGGCGAATGTAGGCGATAGTGTGCGCTTATTTATCAGCCGTAAGCTTAATGGTGTCAATGAACGAGCCAAACGTACCTTTACAGTCAGTGCCATTATCAGTGATAGCAAGTTTCCAAGAGCAGCCGCTTTTGTTTCTCTTGATGTTTTAGTCGCAATGGAAGATTACCGAGATGGTTATCAAGCACCTCTTTTTGGCGTAACACAAGGCGTTGAAGCAAAACCAAGAACCCAGTTTGCTAAAGCTCGCCTTTATGCAAAAAATTTAGATGCCATTGCGCCTCTTGATGATTGGTTTAGACAACAACACATCGATGTGATGACACAAAAAAGCCAAATAGACGCTGTAAAAGCAATCAGCTACGTCCTTAACGTAATTTTCTCCGTGATTGCATGGGTATCACTATTAGGCTGCATTGCCTCATTAATTGGTGCATTCCTTGCCAATATTGACCGTAAACGCAAAGACATGGCTGTACTACGTCTATTAGGTTTTCGTCAATTTGCCGTCTCTTTATATATTGTGTTGCAAGCACTGCTATTAACCAGTGTTGCCTTTATTTTAGCCCTTGGGCTTTATACCATCGGTAGCGCCTTATTTACCTCATTATTAGGTACACATTTACCTGAACAAGCCTTTGTTTGTCAGTTAACATTTTGGGATTTATTGATTGCCATGTGCAGTGCCTTACTGGTGGCCTTAGTGGTGGCAAGTATTGGCGCATTACGTGCCGTTTCGATTGAACCAGCGGAGAGCTTACGTGAAATTTAATTTATCGCTGCTAACTTTATCATTCGCGCTGTTATCTAGCAGTTTTACCGCATCTGCCAAATGGGACGATAAATTCGTTAACCCAAAAGCTTTACCTGATGATGTGATCTTGCCTTTCCCTTGTGACGGTTCAATGATCTTTCGCCAAGTCACTATTCCATTAAGTCAACCGTTACAAGACTACAGCGTGACGCTAGGGCAAGAAGGCGATGAATGGGGTTATTTAGAGCAATCACGAGCTGAACATATTGCGGGTAGTTTCCCACTAAAAGGCAAAGAAAAAGGCCGTTATTACCTTATGGCGAAATATCCAGTTACTGATCTGCAATATAACGCCATGCAGAGCGTGGTTAACGGTAAAGAGTGCCCTGTTGCTTCAAATAAATTACGTTTACCAAAAGTGAATATCAGTTGGTATGAAGCAATGCAATTTGCAGATCAATATAACCAATGGTTAAGAAGCAAACATCCAGAAGCACTCCCTGTTGAAGATGGCGCAAAAGGTTTTGCAAGATTACCGACAGAAACAGAATGGGAATTTGCGGCGCGTGGTGGTTTAAACGTCTCTGCCTCAGAATTTCGTGATATGCGTTTCCCAATGCCAGAAGGCACCAAAAACTATATTTGGTCAGCAGGTAGCCAATCCGCTAATGGCTCATTACAGCTCACCGGTTTGTTATCACCGAACCCACTTGGCTTACATGATATGTTGGGTAATGTCGCTGAAATGATGTTTGAGCCTTTTAGACTCAATAAACTCGACCGCTTACATGGACAAGCGGGTGGATTTATTGTGCGCGGTGGTAGCTATCTCACCCCAGAAAGCGATATGCGCAGTTCATGGCGTCAAGAAGAGCCTTATTACACTAATACTGGTGCGAATAAAAACAAATACACAGGCTTTCGTTTAGCGATAGTTGCCCCAGCATTAACCTCACGTGACAAAATCAAAGAGATAGAAAAAGAGTGGCAACAATTAGGTAATGAGAAACCCGCTAACAATAAATCAAAAACCAATAGCGATAATTCCATTAATAGCCTAAATACGCTATCAACCCAAGTACAAGATGAAGCATTGAAGAAACAATTAGCTGAATTGAAAAATACATTACGCGCAAACGCACAACTGCGTGATGAACAACGAGATCAAGCTATCCGCACTTCACTGCAATTAGGTGCTTTTTTATGTACCAAATTAAAAGATGATGGCGAATTTTATGATCGATTAATCGCTCTCCATGAAAAAAACTGCCCTACTGGCACAAAAGATGCCACATGTGAGCGACGTCAAGCGCAAGTTAATGAACATAAAAAAACCCTCGACTTTGTTGTGAGCTATTACGCAGACACCTTAGTGGATATGGCAACAACGTATGATGCTTCTTTAGTAAAACCTCAAATTGACGTTGTACGCCAATTGATGGAGGCCAGAGGAAAATCCAATTTAAATACGTACCTTTCAACGTATATGCAAGGACTGCAAGGATATTGGGCTAATGGTAAAGTTTCACGCAATGAATGGCTTGAAGCGTGCAAAAAACAATAACAGAGACTTTGAGATAGGTGTGGTATGAACAAACAACTTATGGCTGTACTTAGCATTAGTACATTACTTGCCTTATCAGGATGCCAAAGCAATAACGGTACTGATCCTCGATTAAAAAACAACAGTGATATGGAATTTTTCAGCAAATCAGGCATTACAGCTTGTGCAGGGGGGGCTGCAATTGGGGCATTAGGATGCTTAGTCTCAAATTCCAGCAATAAAGGCGCATGTATGCTCATTGCTGCTGTCGCGGGTTGTGGTGTCGGTATTGGTGCAAATGCCTATTTAGACAACAAACGCCAAAATTACGCGACAAAAGAAGAGATGCTCAATTCCATGATTGCTGACATTCAAAATGAAAATCAGCGTTTACAAAGTGCCTCTAACACAGCGAAAGCGGTGATTGCTGATGATAAAAAAGCCATTGCAAAAATTCAGCAAGATATGAAACAGCAACGTTTAAATAAAGAAGCCGCAGAGAAACAACTCAAAGGTATTGATGCCAATATTGCAGCACTTCGCTCACGCTTAGCAGATATGAAAAAACGTGAAAATGAATGGCGTGATATCGCAGCGCAAAGCCGTCAAGATGGCTTAAAAACAGCACAGCTTGATAAACAAATCAATGGGATGAAGCAACAAGTTGCCTCTTTACAAGAAGAGCTTGATAGCCTTTATACTCAACGCACTGCAATAAGACTTAGTTAAAATTAAAAAGGATAATGATGAAATTTTTACCACTTTCCCTTCTCGGAATGACCTTACTTTTAAGTGGATGTGTGACTAATCCAGCGGATTGTGATCCGACAACAGGCGATGTCAGCATTATCACCAAATTTAATTGTAATTACTCAGGGACTTACGATAACCGTATTGAGCAAAAAAAAGTGATCCTAGGCAATGAACAAGCATTAAATAGAGAATTTAAAGCTGTTTTAGCTGCCATTGAAAAAGAAAAGCAACAAACTAATGCCAGCCTCAAAACCCAACAAGCAAACCAACGCGCATTAAATCAATCAATGACCAATCTGTTAAATCAAATTCGCCAAAAAACGAAAGGGCAAAATGATATTCAAAAGCAGATCAATGAAATTGATAAACAAATGAAAGCAGCCCAAAACAACCCATCAAAATCAGTGATGGAAAAACAACTTGAGCTAGAAAATTTACAAAATCAGGTCATTAGCCTACAAAGTGATTTAGGCCTTAAATAAACCTAAAAAGGCTCTCATTATTATACAGAGAGCCTTCCACCTTATTTACATTCTTATTTCTTATTTCTTATTTATTTACATGGTAATTTATATTAACAATATATTATAAATTATATAATATTAATTATAATAAATAGACTCTTTTAATAAAACAACCGTATTTAAATTAATGTACTCTTTTTTATTTCATTAAAAATAGACTCATTATTATAATCCTCTCGTTTAATAATACATTCTTATTATTTTAATTATGGGATATAACTAATGAAAACGAAATTACTATCTGCTTTATTTATAAGTGGCTTATTGGCGACCTCTTCTGTTTATGCTCAAAATGATTTTACATTAGATAAAACCACACTTTCAGCAGGTTATGCACAAGTCAAAATGGCTGGTCAAAATCCAATGCATGGCGGTGTTTTTTCTATTCGCCAAGAAGTCAATTCACAATTTGGTCTTTTAGTCACAACGACTTACGCCCAAAATGAATATGATCTAAATAAATCGATTAATACTTTCTTTAAAGACGTCAATGCACGTTATTACTCTGTTATGGCGGGCCCCACAGTACGTTTAAATGATTTTATTAGTGTTTATGGCACGGCAGGGATGAGCCAAATTCAATTTAAATCTGAACATTCTGAATTAAAAAAAGTAAAGAAAAATGCATTTAGTTGGGGCGCAGGTTTAATCATTAATCCAGCAGAAATGGTTTCTATTTCTCTCGGATATGAAAATAGCCGTTTTAAATTTAAAAACACCGATGACCGAATTATTTTAGATGGTTTTATTGCTAATATCGGTTATCGTTTTTAATTAAAAATAAGCACATATTATAAAATAATATGTGCTTCCAAAAATAAAATACCTCTGTCTAATTTAAAACAGAGGCAAAATAACTCAAAAAGACCCACACTAGGGAATAAACACAGACACCGATTATCTAAAAATCCACTACATTAAATCTTGATACGTGCCTAGCCGATAACCTCGTTCCAAAATGGCCTGTTTTAATGCGCTATCGGTTAAGACTTCAAGTTCTGTTAGACGCTGAAAACAATAACCACTTGCACGCAATGGGTTATCAACAAAAGCAGGGTGTGTCATCACTTCAATAGAATGCTCATGCCGCGCTTTCGATTCATCAAGTACCTTTAAAAACAGTGCTTGAGTGATTTCATCACCATAAAATTGACTATCAAAACCATCACTACTTATTACACTTTGAGTATCAATCCCCTCTTTGTGTGCGAGTCGTCTATCAACCCGCATTGGTAGCGATTTTTCTTTGGCAAACTCCGCCACAATAGGAAAAATTTGTTTAAACATATGCACATGATGGTGACTATCAATATGGTCTGGTTCACAACCAAAGATCTCAATAAAACGCTGATATTGTGCTTTAAGCTCAACACGAATTTCATCAAGTGGCAAATTGCCCTCTTCTGCCATTTGCCATACCCATTTCCCTAAGACACCTTCACGCGTTAAAGAAGGTAAAGGAGACAGTGGTTTACCCATCGTCAACGTAAAATGAAGCCCAACGCCTAATCCGGGCAAATCATGACGTAATTGTGCGGCATGTTTAATTCCTTCAGCATTGACAAGTGCTGTTGTTGAGCTAACCACCCCATAACGAAAACACTCTGCAATACCGTAGTTTTGCCCTTTACTTAGCCCAAAATCATCCGCATTCACAATTAATAAACCCGCCATTCTGTCTCCTTATTACTTATTTTTATCTGCTGACGATTAATGAGAGGCTTTTTCTAACTCTGTAATTGCTTTAGCAAAATTAGGTAGATGTGCTTTATGCGCTAATAACATCTCTCGTGTAAGGACTTCTGCATCTTTATCTGAAAGTACTAACGGTGTTAAATTCATCGCTAATAAAGCATCATTTAATTCACCACTGATAGCCGCTTTGCTGGCCGCGATCTCAAAGGCTTTGATGGTATGAATTAATCCCATCACTTTTTCATCAAAATGCGTTAAACGTGGATGAGGTTTAGCGCCATCACGTCCTAAAATAGCAGTCACCTCAATTGACCAATCTGCTGGAATATTATCAATATGGCCATGATGAGGAATATTCACATAATGCTCAGCATGTTTATCATTATAAATAGCATTTATCACTTCGCACGCCGCATCAGAGTAATAAGCACCGCCACGTAATTCCAACTCTTTCGGTTTGATATTTAAATCAGGATCTTTATACAACTCAAACAGTTGCTTTTCGACTTTTTGTACGACTTTAGCGCGAGCGCCCCCTTTATAGTATTCACCCATTTCAATCGCTAACATCTCTTTTTGCTTGAAGTAATACAGTAAATAAGAGCATGGCAGCATATTAAGAGAGCGGATCAACCCTTCACTAAAAGGTAAGTCAAAAATATTTTTTACAGAGCCCGCGGTTAAGGTTCCTGAAGCCACACCGTCCAATAATTCAGGAAAACGGGATTGACCATTAACAATAACGTCTTTAATAAACACCATGTGATTTAAACCAAATAAATCAATAGAGAGTTCATCTTTATCCGTTAACTTCAAAACATCGGTAATAAACATTTTCATACCGATTGGGATATTACAAACCCCAATAAATTTCTTAAAATTGGTATGACGATAAACGGCTTCTGTTACCATTCCTGCTGGATTCGTAAAGTTGATGATCCACGCATTAGGGCAAATTTCTTCAACATCCTTAATAATATCGAAAATAACAGGGATAGTGCGTAAACCCTTAAATAGCCCCCCAGCACCATTAGTCTCTTGCCCTAAATAGCCATGACTTAAAGGAATAGATTCATCAAGCTCTCTTGCTTTCAATTGACCAACACGCAATTGTGTTGTGACAAAATCAGCCTCTTTTAATGCTTCACGGCGATTAAGGGTTTTATAAAGGGTTAAAGGAATACCTGCCTTTTTTACCATGCGCTGACAAAGCGCAAAAATAATATCAAGCTTCTCTTTTCCTTCTTCAATATCCACTAGCCATAATTCAGTGATCGGTAGTTCATGATAGCGCTTAATAAAACCTTCTAATAATTCAGGCGTATAACTGCTTCCACCACCAATGGTAACAACTTTTAATTTATGACTCATAAAATACTCCCATACAGCATAATAGTGCTGTTATTTGTGTATTAATGGCGAAATTAAGGCGTAAAGAACCATGAAGAAAATAAGCTTATTTTCTTCTTTCTCTCTATTTCCAATAAAGGTTAACCTTTATTGGTTATTAACTTTTACGCTTAATAATGAATTAGTTTGTTTCTTTAATACTGTATAAATTCTTCCGATAACTATTAGGTGTCAGCGATGTTATTTTCTTAAATGTCTTAATAAATAAACTTGGACTGCTGTAACCCGCATCAAAAGCAATATCTGTTATCGAGTAGTTTGTAATTTCCAATTGTTTTTTCGCAAAATTAATTCGAATATCATGAATAATTTGCATTGGTGTTTTATCGTAATAACGCCGAGTTGCTCGGGTTAAATATTCTTGTGATTTCCCTGATAACATCACCATATTAACCAGTGCATTTTCACCAAATTTTTGTTTGTCATGCATCTCGTTTACAGTGTCTCTCAGCCATAAGGGAATATCGTCTTGCGTTCTGTTTTCTCGATGGTGTCGTAATCTATTCACCACATTAAAGGTGACCATTTCAATAAATTCATTAAATTCAGTATGGCGGAAGTTCAGGGAGCCAATAACAGATTCAATATAGGACAGAAACTCATTTTTCAATTCATAAACTTGTGAAGCAATAAAATAAGAAGGCAATAACGAGAGATAATGTTTATCAAAAAAGGCTTTACTAATTCCCACATTTAAAATACGAGTTGCACCAAAATCATAAAAACTTTGATGATGAGAGCCGATGGGGATAAAAACAAAGTCACCCCGCTCTAATAAAATCTTTTTACCATTAATCTCTTGATAATAGCGTCCTGTTAATACAATGGTGAATTCATAATAATCATGCTGATGCAGCCCACTGACACTCTCTGTTTTATTATAAATAAAGACATGAAAGTTTTTGCCATTAAATAGCTGATCTTCATAGACCATGCGTATTTCGCTTTGTGCTCTCAATGACTCCACCACGGTATTCATCTTATTTTATCTTCTCATGTAACTCGATTAATTCTGTCACTAACTCCCTGGCTAACATCGATGTCATCAAATGATCTTGCGCATGGACTAATACCAAACTGACTTTTGTTTTTCCGACGCCTTGATCATCACCAATTAAACGCGTCTGTATTTTATGTGCTTCATTTAATGCTTCGCGAGATTGCTCCATTAATTTTTTAGCGCCATCAAAATCACCTTCTTTGGCTTTTTTTAATGCACCATAAGCCACACTACGCGCTTGGCCTGAGTTAATAATGAGCCCCATAATGATCTCTTCAAATTCGTCATCGGTTGCACTGCTATCAACGGCATTTTCAATATCTAACATCATCGTTCCTCTTTAACACTGGCAAGTGCAGAGAAACCTCTGCACTTGTGTTTTCTATCACTTAAAATTTCAACGCATTGGCAATATCTTCTTCACTTTCTTCTTTTTCAATTTCAGTTTGCGCTTTATTTGAAATAATCACGAAAGGAAGATAAATCAGTGTGGCAACCCCCAAGTTAAACAGTGCTAATAACAGTGCCGCAATACTACCGTTGGTATTAAAGAAGGCACCTAGCCCGGTTGGCATTGTCCACGGTGCAATATTTGTTACTGGTGGGATTATCCCTAAGTAATAAGCCGTCACCGTAATTGCAGCAAGAATAGGCTGAATAAGAATAAAGGGAATAAACATGACTGGGTTCATAATCACAGGTAGACCAAAAATAATCGGTTCGTTAATTTGGAATAAACCTGCTGGTAATGCCAGTTTTGCCACTTGGCGATGATCGGCACGACGAGATGCAATAAAGATAGCCAAAATAAGCCCCAATGTTGCCCCTGTTCCCCCTAAGAAGATAAAGGAATCTAACATAGGTTTCGCCCAGAGATGGAACGTTTTACCTGCCGCGAGCGCCGCTTCCACTGAACCGTATTCAGTATAAATTGAGACGTTCTCTAACGCCCAAGGCGTCATAATGCCACTATCAAGTGCTGCAAGTGCAAGAGAACCATGAATACCAAAGAACCACAGTAGAGAGGTGAAGATAACGTAAGCCCAACCCACCACAGAGCCCATTGATGCTAATGGTGTTGAGATAGAATCTAAAATAATTTGATGGAAGTTCGTCTCATACGTCGCTAATCCCCACGAAACGACCCCCATAACTGATAGAATAATAAAGCCGGGAATTAATGCAGAGAATGAGCGTGAAACAGAGGCTGGCACGCTATCTGGTAAACGGATAACCCAGTTGCGACGCACAATAAAGGTAAACATCTCAGCTACAACAAGACCAATAATGATACCAGAAATAATATTGGCACCACCTAACCAGTTAGCACCTACTGCATAAGCGCCACCTGCGTTATAAGGTGTTACGGTCATAAAGGCGGCAATAGAAAGTAAGCCTGCCGCAATTGGATCAACTTTACGCTCTTCAGCTAAAGCCATTCCAATAAAGAAGGGGGCCATCAACGACATGATCCCCAATGTACCGTTATAGACATTCCCTCCTATGGCTTTAAAACCATTGAGTGTTTCTATTGTGGATGCATCAAGGCGGATACCTAAAGAATAAAAAAAGGAGCCATCACCAAAACTAAGAAAGACGTTATTGATAAGTACAAACATTGCCCCTGCAAGGGTTAACGGCATTAAACGAATAAAGCCATTTTTAATCGCATTGACGTGAGGTTGCTTTCCAATTTTAACCGCAAAAGGAAGGAGTACCTTTTCAAGTGAACCAATAAACTTACTCATAGAAAAATACCCTTAAAATGCCGCTAATTGCTCGGCTTGCTGAAAAATTCGCTCTTTGACTGGAATAGAAATAATAAAAAATAAAAAAATAGAATTAATTTGTTGTTGCAGATGCTTTTTTAATAGAGGCGACAGCGGCTTTTAACACACCTAAACCATCTACTTTTCCATATAACAAAGAATCGATCACTTCGACCGGTTTATTCGGGAGTAATTTTTGGATATCAGGCAACATCCAGCTAATTTGTGGTCCAAGTAAAATCAGATCTGCATCCTGTCCTTTTTGTGCCGCTAAGGTTTCAGGAAATGCTTCAATGACCACGGGTACCTCATATTTTTCTGCTTGTGCTCGCATTTTGGTCACGAGAAGAGATGTTGACATGCCAGCAGAACAAAATAAGTAAATATATTTCTTTTGCATAAAACCCTCTTGAATTGGTAACGATTGACCCTAGAGATAATAAGACTTTCTCTTGTGCATTCATTACTGTGTCAGTACAGAAACCGAAGTAAGATTAAAATAAGGATTGTTTCTGCTTGAATGAAGTATACGCAATGATACTAGTTAACGATATTTCTTATAGGTCCAGAATTGTCTCTCCTTGACCTGCTCTTTTGACACTCTTCACAAATTGAGTAAATAATCTGAAGAGTTCTTTCACGTCACGAAATTTGTCTTTCTTATTAACCGTTATGATCATTCGCAACATTTCGCCATTTTAGTCAAGTTAATTCTTTATTATTATGAGAATGTGAATTAGTATCATTACTCTTTATGTTTTTGATGGTATTATCGTCTTCTTTGTGGATCGACATTTAGGCCACTGCGGTAAAGATCCGTGTTATTTCGTATTGCAACAATATGGGAAAGAGAATGTTTAAAAAGTCATTAAGCCCACTGTTTTTACTGCTTTCTTCACTTGTTATCGCTGGTTGTGATAATGCTCAAGACACATCAACAGCACAATCAGCAGAGAAACAAACTCTCACGATTGAACATTTCCAAGGGACCACTGAAATCCCTGCACACCCACAAAAAGTGGTTGTGATGAATATGGAAACACTCGATATTATTGATGCATTAGGTGTTTCTATTGTGGGTCTTCCACAAACGAATGTTCATTTACCAAAATTCTTAGAGAAATACACCAATCCGAACGACTATATCAATGAAGGTGCATTATTTGAGCCGAACTATGAAAAACTCAGTACAACAGCACCTGATTTAATTTTAAGTGGTAGTCGTGCTCGTGATGCGTATGCAAAATTAAGTGAAATTGCCCCTGCGATTTCGATGGATATCGATCCTAAACGTTTCGTTGAAAGCCTTGCCGAGCGCACAACAACATTAGGTCAAATTTTTGGCAAAGAAGAACAAGCCAAAAAATTACTGGCTGATTTCCATAGCAAAATTGATACCGTAAAAACCAAAACGCCAGACGCAGGTAAAGCAATGGTCGTTTTAGTCAGTGGCGGTAAAATTTCGGCTTATGGTCCAGGCTCTCGCTTTGGCTTTATCTATGATGTATTAGGTTTTGAACCCGCTTATGTTTTTGATAGCCCAGGTTCACACGGCAACATCGTTAACTCTGAATTACTGTTAAAACTTAACCCAGACTGGATGTTTGTTATTGATCGTGATGCCGCAATTGGTCGTGAAGATTCACAACCTGCTCAACAAGTTCTTGATAATGCTCTGGTCAGAAAAGTAAATGCTTGGAATAAAGACCAAGTTATCTATCTTGATGCAAGTTCCATTTATATCTCTGGCGGGATCCAAACATACTCTCGCTTAATGGATACAATTAATCAGGCATTGGATCAAAAAAATAAAGTAACTGAATGAAAACGTTCCATTTATCATTGGGGATAGGCGTCATCGCTATCCTCTCAATGATCAGCCTATTTGTCGGTGCAGGAGATATTACTCCTGCTTCGCTGTTTTCTGATCCCGATATGCGCGATATCTTCTTTATCAGCCGTGTTCCGAGAACCCTATCATTATTACTCGCCGGTGGTGCCATTAGTGTTGCAGGTTTAATCATGCAACTGCTTACGCAAAATCGTTTCGTTGAGCCCTCTCTTGCTGGCACAACGCAATCTGCAAGTCTTGGATTATTAGTCGTCATGCTGCTCTTTCCCGCAGCGAGTATCTTTACCAAAATGATGGTCGCCACTGTTTTTGCCCTTTTGGGGACGTTACTATTTATGTTGCTTTTACAAAGGATCACCTTAAAAACAGCGCTAATAGTTCCTTTAGTTGGCATTATGCTCAGTGCGGTTATTGGCGCACTCACCATCTTCTTAGCCGTGTATTTCGATTTACTGCAATCATTAGATGCATGGACAAGTGGCGATTTTTCAAGTGTATTGCAAGGTCGTTATGAACTGTTATGGCTTGTTGGCGCTCTTGCCTTAATGGCATGTTGGGTTGCAGATAGTTTTACTGTGGCTGGAATGGGCCGAGAGTTCTCGATTAACGTGGGACTGAATTACCGCAAAATCATGATCATTGGATTATCCATTATCGCGCTTATCAGTGGTGTCGTGGTTTCTGTTGTGGGTGCATTGCCTTTCCTTGGTTTAATTGTGCCCAATCTGGTGAGCTTAGTAATGGGGGATAATATACGCAAAACCATCCCTTGGGTCTGCTTAAGTGGTGGTGGGATTGTTTTACTGTGTGATGTGATTGGTCGCCTTATTCGCTACCCATTTGAAATTCCTGCCAGCGTTATTTTAGGCGCTGTGGGTGCCGTTATTTTCCTTTTCTTACTACTAAAGCAGCAACGTTATGCAAAAAGTTAATTCATCCATAATTAGCAAATGTACTGGCGCTGCCGAACATAAGAAAATGCGCCTTTCCCCCATGTCTCGTATCTGGTTATTATTAGGGGCATCGTTATTATCTATTGTGTTATTTATGACGATAAACCTAAACGGCAATATCTCTTATATTCTGACGCATCGTGCTTACATTATTCTCACCATGATTGTGGTGGCATTTGCAGCGGGTGTTTCTACTATCCTGTTCCAAACCATTGCCAATAACCGTATTTTGACGCCTTCACTAATGGGATTAGAAGCCCTGTTCGTGTTGCTACAAACGGTGTTTGTCTTCTTTGAAGGCGATATGCCAGCCTCATGGATGCTGAATCTATCAAAGTTTTTCTTAGAATCGACATTGCTAGTGCTATTTTCCGTTGTACTCTACCGCTGGCTGTTTAGTTCTGTACGTTTTAACATCAATTTAGTCCTCATGATTGGGATTATTTTAGGAACACTATTTCGTAGTTCAGCTACGCTATTACAACGCTTGATGGATCCTAATGAGTTTTCCATTTTACAAAGTCGCATGTTTGCCACATTCACTCGTGCCACTCCTGATCTTATCTTTTGTGCCTTAGCCATTATCGTTGTCGTCGGTATCTTACTGTGGCGAATGCGCTATAGTTTTGATGTCATGGCATTAGGCCAAGCAAATGCCATTAACCTTGGTATTAATTACCGCAAACAGACCACTTATATCCTGTTACTGATTTCTGTTTTAGTTGCCGTTTCTACTGCTTTAGTTGGTCCGTTAACCTTCTTGGGTTTAATTGTGGCTAACCTTGCTTATCATATCAGTGGCAGTAGCCAACACCGTTTCTTGATGCCTGTTGCCTTCCTATTGGGGACTATTGCCTTAATCGGCGGACAACTGGTTTTAGAATATGGCTTAAAAATGACAGGAACACTTTCTGTTGTGATTGAGTTTGTTGGTGGGATGTTCTTTATCTATTTGGTGTTAAGAAGACTTTAATATGATTGAAATCAGCAAAATATCAAAACGTTATCAAGACACAACGGTTCTCGATAATATCACAACAACCATTCAACGTGGCGGTATTACTTCGATCATAGGCCCTAATGGCGCAGGTAAATCCACACTACTTTCGGTTATTGGGCGTTTATTACTTCCTGAAAGTGGCATGGTAAGCGTTAATGGTATGGATGTTGCGGCAACAGATAGCGATGTTCTTGCTAAAAATCTCTCAATACTGCGCCAAGAAAACCAGTTTGTCAGTCGTTTAACCGTAGAAGAATTAGTGAGTTTTGGGCGCTATCCTTACAGTAAAGGGCGTTTAACACTCGATGATAAGAAAGTCATTGATGAATCATTAGCCTTTTTAAATTTGACCGAGTTTCGTCATCGCTATCTAGATGAATTATCGGGCGGGCAACGTCAACGTACCTATGTTGCGATGGTGCTATGTCAAGACACAGAATATGTCATGCTTGACGAACCGCTGAATAATCTTGATATGAAACACGCGGTAATAATGATGAAACTTCTGCGAAAAGCGGCGGATGAATTAGGAAAAACCATTATTATCGTTATTCATGATATCAATTTTGCCTCTGTTTATTCTGACTATATTTTAGCCATGCGGAATGGAAAACTGTATTATCATGGTTCACCCAAAGAGATCATGAAAGCAGATATTATCGAAGATATTTTCGATACTCCCGTTGACGTTAAAGAGCTCGATAATAAGCTAATTGCTATGTATTACTAATTCCAACTAGCTTGATTCGCTTCAATAAAAAGCATGTTGTTCTTCTCATTAACAACATGCTTTTTTTATTCTCTTTTTCCTTGCTGAAGTAACACCGAATCAATATCTTCAAAGATAGATTGCCACTCATTATCGTTAATATCCATTAAGCCTAAATAGCGTAATAGGAATGTGCCTTCTGTTGCTAAAAATGCCAATCGTGCACGTTTTCCAGCTTCTGTCGTCGTATCTATACCCGTTAATCGTTGCTGATACCACGCTTTTGTACTTTGCAAATATTCTGGCGTTTGTAGCAATGCCGCTAATAAACTTGCCCCTTTAGCAAAAGAGATTTGATCATGAGCCTGCGTGGCATAAATATGTGCAGCGACGCGATTTTCAGATGAATCATCATTTTTAATAACTTCTTTAAATTTGGTTTCATAACTCTCTTCCCAATGCTCAAACATCGCATCAATCATCGCTTCTTTACTGCTAAAACAGTATTGGACACCCCCTTTTGAAATGCCCATTCTTTTCGCCACTGTATCAATAGTGAGTGCTGCCGCACCTTGTTCCATTACGATATCGAAGATTGTTTCTAACAACTTCTCCCTATCAATGGTTCTTTGACGTCCCATAAAAAACCTCTTTTCAATACGACCGTATGGATTTATATTATAGCTGCTAGTAAAAATAATACACATAAAAATAACTGAGATTTCTATGATAAAAGATTATAAACGTTGGATAGTCTTACTTTTGGTCTCTAGCATGCTGTTTCTCATTGTTGTTGATGTCACTGTGCTTTATACCGCATTGCCACGTTTAACCCATGATTTAAACGCAAGTGCTTCAGAAAAACTGTGGATAATGAACGCTTATCCTCTTATTGTTGCTGGATTATTACCCGCTGCGGGTATGCTTACGGACAGGATCGGCCATAAAACATTATTTATTAGTGGATTACCGCTGTTTGCGCTCGCTTCATTATGTGCAGCATTTTCACCTTCGGCTACTGCTTTAATTGCTTCTCGCGGTTTTTTAGCCGTAGGCGCCGCAATGAGTATGCCAGCAACACTATCAATAGTGCGCCAAGTTTTTAGCGATCCCCAAGAGCGCGCTATTGCGATTGGTATTTGGTCTGCTGTGGCTTCTGGTGGTGCCGCTTTGGGACCGTTAATTGGTGGAATTCTATTAAACAACTTCTGGTGGGGTTCTGTCTTTTTAATCAACGTTCCCATTGTTCTTTTCGTTTTACCTTTCTCTTTTTGGCTTATCCCTAAGTTTTCGGGACACAGTGATCATAAAATTGATTATTTAAGCTCAGTACTCATTTTAGTGGGTTTGATCAGTGCTATTTATGCCTTAAAAGAAATAGGAAAACCTTATACACAGTGGAATGAAGCTACGATTGCCACTATTATTGCCGTCGTCTTTCTTACTCTATTTACGCTACGCCAACGTCAACAGACTCACCCAATGATTGACTTTACGCTATTTAAAAACCGCTTTTTTAGTGTCGGTATTTTAATGGCTATACTTTCGATGGTGATCATCGTGGGCATTGAATTATTGCTTAGTCAACGTTTACAGCTTGTTGCAGGTTTTACTCCTCTTCATGCAGCGCTGGTTATTTTACCTATTCCGATTGGCTCTGTACTGGCTTCTCCATTAGCAGGTTATTTTTTGGTACGTTTAGGTGAAGTTCGCTTAATTATTGCCGGATTTATACTTACTTTAGTGGGAAATCTGTGGTTACTTGCTGTTTATCAAACAACATCACCCATGGTGTTAATTGGTAGCTTATTCTTCATTGGCTTTGGGTTAGGCATTATTTTTACCACCGCATCGACATCAATTATGTTGAGTGTGGCAGATAACCAAGCAGGAATGGCAGCATCCATTGAAGATGTCGCTTATGAGCTAGGTAGTGTGATTGGTGTAACATTTATGGGCAGTTTGATGAGTACGGTGTATACCTTAAAACTGATATTGCCTGACTCATTAACCATCGATGATACCGTATATGACAGCTTAGATGAGGCGCTTATTGTTGCCGAGAAATTGCCAAATGACGTGGCTTCTCTTGTAATATCTCAAGCAAATATCGCCTTTGAAAATGCTTTTTTTGTCGTGTTAACTGCGACAGCAATGATTACCGCACTTAGCTTGATTTTTTTACCTTATTGCTTACGTAGCACAGTAAGATAAAATGCACTTAATAATAAGTAATTGATAAATAACCTCACGCAATATCATGGTGCGTGAGGTTATTAACTGCAATATTAGATGATATTAAAGCGTAATAATTCCTTTCATTAATAACCCTACTACAACAACATCAAGTAATAATAAAATAACTAAATAAAGTATCTCTTTTGCCTGGAAAATAGGTTTATTATCGTGTTTTTCTTTACGTGACCAAATAAAAATGGGCAATCCGCAAGTTAACAAAATAGGCACTAACGCAACATACTGGATTTGGCTTGCATACAAAATAAAGAGACAGAAAATAACACCTAATACACCACTTAATAATGCTAATTGTCTTCCTGTTTTAGCGTATTGATCATATTGGCGATTAATACAAATCTTGGTGATATAAAGTGTTGTCGTAATATAAGCGGGAACAACCATTAACGCGCTAATGTTATACATTGTATTCCAGGCATTATTAGAAAAGTAGACTAATAGCATTGCCGCCTGCATAACAATACTACTTACCCACAACGATGTATTTGCCGCTTGATTTTTATTCGTACGAGCAAAGACCTTAGGAAATGCGCCCTTTTGACCTGCAACCATTGGGATTTCAGCACATAACATTGTCCATGCTAACCACCCCGCTAATACAGAAATAATCAACCCAACATTCATTAGCCAATCGCCCCAATTTCCAACAACTTTAGCCAATACACCTGCCGTAGAGGGGTTACTTAATTGCGCTAATTGACTTTGTGGCATAACACCAAAGGGTAATACTGATAATAAAATATAAATAATTAATGCTAATAAAAATCCTAATAAAGTGGCTTTACCCACATCTTTCTTATTTTTTGCTCTACCCGATAAAACAACAGCCCCTTCCACACCAATAAATGACCATAATGTTACCGTCATTGGTGCCAAGATTTGTGACATTAACGAGACAGGCTCTGACTTATTACCGACAGTACTCATGATTTGAGGAGATGTTCCCCAAAAATTACTAAATAATTGGTAATAATCAATAAGTACACCAAGCACAATAACAAATAAAATCAATGGCACTAATTTAGCAAGGGTTCCGAGTGTATTAACGAAGCCCGCAACTTTTGTTCCTGATAACACTAAAAAGTTATAGCCCCAAATTAAAATAGAACCACAGATAATCGAATTTAAATTATTACCGTCAGTAAAGACACCAGGGAAAAACTGATCAAATGCATCCATCAAGATAACGGCAAATGCCACGTTACCAAATGCAGTCATTAACCAATAACCCCAAGCCACATTAAATCCAATAAAAGAACCAAAACCCTCTTGTGCATACATATATACGCCTGCCTGAAGATCGGGTCTTAAATCCGATAACAAGCGAAATGCATTAGCAATAAAATAAACGCCAATACCCGCAATAATCCATGCAATAAGCACAGGACCTATTGCTGAACTTGCTGCGGTATTTTGTGGCAAGCTAAACACGCCACCACCTAACATTGAACCTACAACAATTGCAATAAGTGCCAATAAGCCCAATTTTGCACCACTACCTCCCGTTGTATTAGTGGTGTTGCTTGATGATGTTATTTCAGATTTGTTCGCCATAAAAAACCTCTTATCTCCAGATAATCCTATCTGGCACTTTAATCAGTGCCAGATATTTTGATAAAATTGTTATCTCGTTATTGATTATTGACGGCCTTTCTTAATAGCAGAAACATGGCGTTTAAATTTTATATGTGAAGGTAACACTTTCGCTTCGCGTTCATCTTCAACAATAGCTCTAACCCAAAAATCTCCGTTTTCATCTACATTAATTCCCTGAATTTCATGCTCAAATCCTGGAAATTCTTTATCAAAATTCTGTAATGCTTTAAGGTAACCAATAATACCTTGATCCCCTTTAGGTAGGCGTTCACCCGGCATAAGTACAGGAATTCCTGGTGGGTAAGGAACTAACATAGTCGCAGAAATACGGCCTGAAAAATCATCAAGAGGGATATGCTCAGCTTTATAACGAACCACTTTTTGGTAAGCATCAGCGGGGGACATTACAGGTGTAGGGTCGGTATTTACCGCCTCACTAATATGTTTCATTAAATCCAACTCATCCATCTTATTGTGCATAGTTTGGCAAAGTTGTTTTAATGTCATTTTTGCATATTTAGGAGACGCGTCTTTCAGTGATGGGATTGCCTCTGTCGCTAACGCATTTGAATCATAGAGTTTTTTAAAGGTGAGTAAACTTTCTAATAGTGTTCCCCATTTTCCTTTTGTCACGCCAACAGAGAACAGAATTAAAATGGTGTAATCTCCTGTTCTTGCGATCTCAATACGCCGATCATCTAAAAATTTCGTGATGATATAACCAGGAATACCCATTTTTTGGTATTTGCCATCCGCGGTGATCCCAGGGCAAGTTATTGTGACTTTCACGGGATCTAGCATACTGTCGCTATCGGCAATATCTTCATCAGAAAAACCATGCCATTTATCACCCACTTTTAATGTCCAGCAATCTGGCTCTTGGCTTAACAGATTAAGAGGTGCTTGCTCAAAACTGTGGCTTTCACCTGTTTTCGGATCACGTACTTGGGTCGGTTGTAGTACATCAAAGAACCACTCTGATTCACCATTCTGTTCTTTTAATTGACGTTTGACAGAAACAACCGCCTTACGAAAACCAATGGCTTCTTCTATCGATTCCTGTACTAAAGATGGACCTGATTCACCTTTCATCATACCCACAGCAACATCAATAGAAGCAATAATTGGGTAATAAGGCGATGTTGTGCCATGCATCATAAATGAGTCATTAAAATCATCAAAATTTAAAGGCGCACGATCACTTTTCTTCACATGGATCATCGATGCCATAGAGAGTGATGGCAACATTTTATGTGTTGATTGCACCGCAAAAATGGTAGGACGGTTTGGCATATCCTCAGCAACATCCATCGCAAAACGATTTTTATACAGAGGATGAAAACGCGCATAAGCATACCATGCTTCATCAAAATGAATACGGGGTACACTGGCGGCTAAATTTTTTACGACATCATTGACGTTGTAACAAAAACCATCATAAGTGCAGTTGGTAACCACGGCATAAGTAGGCTCCGTACTAACGGCACCTTCTGCTAGCGGGCTCTCTTTTATTAGTTGACGAATACTTGCCTGTGATAATCGTTTGGTTGGAATAGGGCCAATTAATCCGTATCCATTACGTGTTGGTTTCAAATAAACAGGGCGTCCTTGTGAAAGCGTCAAACCATGATTAAGCGATTTATGGCAGTTTCTATCAACGACTACGATTTCATTAGCACCTACAGCACCTTGAGCAACAATACGATTAGAGCCTGATGAGCCAGACACACCATAAAATGTCCAATCAGCACCAAATAGCTCTGCGGCAATTTCTTCTGATGTTTTTGATGGCCCAGCATGAATAAGATAGTCACCCATTTCAGCCGTCGCGACACCAATATCCGCCCGCATCATATTTTCACCAAAGAAGTTAATAAACTCGATGCCAATAGGATGTTTTAAATATGCCATACCGCCCATATGCCCGGGGCAATCCCAGTAATAATCACCATCCTCAGTGAAATTTTTTAATGTTTTAAAATAAGGTGGTAAAAGACTTTCTGCATAGCGATGAATTAATGTATAAATGCGATTCGCCGTAAATGTAGCTGTTTCTGAGTAAAGATAGATATATTCGCTAACTTCTTTAAGAATATTGATAGAGACATTATCTGTAATATTTTCTTCGGAGATTAATAATATCGGTGTATCTGAATTTCTCTGTCTGAATAATGAAATAAAACCTTCGGCTTCTATATTCATTTTGGGATTATTTTTATCCCAAAAAATACCAACGGCACTATATTTCGGGCTTTCTTTTATATATTTAATACCATGATCAATATTATCTGCAATTTGAGCTACAAATCCACGTTCAGCAATTGCTTTTTGTAAAGATGTTAATGCCTGTTTAGCGGGGCTATCTTCTTTTAGCCCAGATGAAGAGACAAATAATACATTATGATTAAATTTCACGGACACCTCCATAGGTATCAAATACCTATATTTATTAGGTTTACATTACATTACTCATTTTGCTTCACAAAAAATCAGTTGGTCATTTCACAATGATCAAATTAAAATTTAATAAAATCATTCAAATATAAAATAATAGTTAATATGTCCAGCATGATAATAAAAATAAAGAACGCACGTTCTGTGGGCGTAAATATCACTTTTTTCTCTTGATATCGAGACCACACAAAGAGGGGGATCCCCAAAGTCAGTAAAATAGGAACCATTACTAAATACTTTATTTCACAGGCATAAAACATAAATAGACAAAAGGCTAACCCAATAAAACCACTAATCAAGGCTGAGATTTTTCCTTTATCTGCATATTTAGAAAAATCGCCTGATAAGCAAAGTTGTAATAAATATGCTGAGGAAGTTAAATAAGCGGGTAAAACCATTAATGCGGAAATGGCTAACATTGTTAACCAAGCATTGTTGGAGAAATAAACAACAAAGACGACTAACTGCATAAATAGGCTACTGACCCAAAGTGATACGCTAGCAGCGCCATTATCATTTTTAGTGGCAAAGGCTTTCGGGAAAGTTCCGTTCTGAGCTGCGGCCATAGGAATTTCAGCACAAATCATTGTCCACGCTAACCAACTGGTTAATACGGAAACCAAAACGCCAATATTAATTAACCATTCACCCCAATCTCCTGACACTGTTTTTAATATTCCTGCCGTAGAGGGCGTGGGGATCATGCTTAATGTTTTTTGAGATAAAACACCAAAAGGTAATATTGAAATAAAAATACAAATAATCAGTGAGACAATAAAGCCGATCAACGTGGCTTTCCCCACATCTTTCTTATTTCGAGCGCGTCCAGATAACGCAACAGCGCCTTCTACACCGATAAAACACCATAAAGCAACATCGAGTGGCGCTAATATTTGTTCTGAAATAGAACCCAGATTATCAGCCGGTATAGAGGCAGAATTTCCCCAAAAATTATTGGTGAGTTCTTCATAATTAAGAAAATAAACGAGAATAAAAACAAAAATACTTAAAGGAATTAACTTAGCAAATGTCCCGATAATATTAATTGCGCCCGCTAACTTTGTACCGGATAAAACCAGGTAATTAAATCCCCAAATGAGAATAGAGGCACCAATAATAGAAGGAATATTATTTCCTCCCTTAAAATCACCAGGTAAAAAATAATTTAAAGTATCCATAACCATAATAGCAAAAGCAACATTACTAAATATGGTCATTAACCAATAGCCCCACGCCACAATAAAAGCGACAAAAGATCCAAATCCTTCACGAGCATACATATAAATACCCGCTTGGAGATCTGGACGAACGTCAGATAGCACCATAAAAATACGAGCAATAAAATACATGCCAAAACCACAAATAAGCCAAGCAACAATAACTGGACCTACTTCCGAGGTTGCAGCCATATTTTGTGGTAGACCATCAACACCACTGCCTATCATTGAACTAATGACGATAGCAACAAGTGCAAGCAAGCCTATTTTTTGGCTTGCATTGTTATTAGAAGCGCCCTTTGACATATTATTATTAACCCTATTGCAACAATAATTTTATTAAAACTATTAGTTAATTTTTAATTATAGTTAAATATAAAAATGACACAGGTTTTTATCCTATATATCACTGTAATAATGATGTGCATAACCTATTTAAGATGAACAATCGTATACTCTGTGCTAATTATTTAATCATCTTGTGATGAAAAATAACAAACAAAACAACTAAAAAATAGATATAAGTCAAAAAAAAACACTAATACAAGAATAATTATAATTTATTCATTCATTGTGTTAGATATAAAAAACCAATTATTATTAATCTTATTAAGATTATTATAATTGTATATTTAAACCTTTATAAAAAAATCACTATATATAAAACATTCAACGAGTTAAAGACAAAAAACCTTATTTAAAAATAATTGATATAGTTAATACTATCTACGTATTAATATGTAGGTATATATTAAGAATATACTCTTTAAGCGGATATTTTTAATTTAGATATTAAAAACAATCTATATTTAATCCATCCAGACTAAAATGAGAAGGCGATTGTCCCATCTGCTTTTTAAACATCGTTGAGAAAGAGCCGGCACTGTTATAACCCAAATCAAAAGCAATTTCAGTGATCCCGCGGCCTGATAATATTTGTGTTAATGAATTCAATAAACAGACCTGTTGTCGCCATTGTGAAAATGACATTCCTGTTTGTTGGCGGAAAAAACGACTAAAAGAACGCTCACTTTTATGTAATTTATCTGCCCACTGTTGTGGTAAAGAATCTATTTTAGGATTACGAATAAAATCACGACATAGTTGAGCTAATTTACCGTCTTGTGGAATTGGCGCAAAAAACGGTAACGGTTTTGCTTTCGCTAACTCACATAAGATTAACTGCATTAACAGACCATCCCGACCTTTTTTATCATATTCTGCGGGCACATCTACAGCATCAAGCAAGAGTTGACGAAAAAGAGGAGAAACACTGACAACCTCACATTGTTTACTATGACGCGGTGCTGCAGAAGGTTCAATATATAGGCTACGAGTGCTCACATCTAGCATACGCGTTTCATGCCCAGTTTCTGGCGGGATCCACACACCACAAGACGGTGGGATAACCCACTCACCATCATTGGTACTCACTTCAATTAAACCGGTGGCAGGATATAAAAATTGAGCTCGGCGATGTTGATGCGTTTCTAACAAAGTATTGGGCAAATAATCTGTACCCAGCGCAATAACATCTCGGTCAAGTGAATCAACGCTTTTTAAAGGTACATTTCTCACAATTAAGCCACTCTCTTTTTATTTTCATTCTTTTAATATAACAGTTCTCACGCACACTACACACTGGCAAATAATGAGCCCTATGATTAAAATCGATATATATCTAAATAGATAACGTAAGTGCCTTATGTGAAATTTCAACCTTCTTGATATCTATTTAACAAACTTTATTAACAATCAAAAAACGCACTTTTAACACCCCTCGTAAATAGGCTGAAATTCAAATGTCATTGTCTGGTTTTAGAATGTTGGCAAAAGATTAATCAACTACTATCCCTCTCGCAGAGGTTATTTCGCGCATTCTGCAATTATCTATGCATTCAATAATAATGCAGCGGATACCAGACATTCCCTTTATTCATAGTCTAGAAAAATCACGCACATTCTTTATATCAAGTATCGGGTATATCGGGATCCGCCTATTATGTTTAAGGTAGAGTTCATTATGAGCAATCAGTCCGATCACGATAGTGATACAAAGAGTATTCTCAACGATGTTAGCCGCCGCCACTTTATTCAAGCGAGCTCAGCATTAGTTACCCTTCCATTTCTCGCTTCAAACACTTTTGCGGCGACATCAGATAACGCTATCCCAGTAAAATCAATAACAACCGAAGATAGTGAGCGTGTTGTTTCAACGTGTAGTAGCTTTGACTGTGGCGGTAAATGTGACATCCGTGCCCATGTAAAAGATGGCAAAGTTACCCGTATTAGTACACGTCCAGATGCTGATTTAGATGAAGAGATGCCAATTATGCGTGCCTGTGTACGAGGCCGTGGTTATCGTAAATTTGTTTATCATCCAGACCGTTTAAAATACCCAATGAAACGCGTTGGGAAACGGGGAGAAGGAAAATTTGAGCGCATTACTTGGGAAGAAGCAACCACACTTATTGCGCAAAATATGCAACGCATTAACCAGCAATATGGTCCAGCCTCTCGCTTTGTCAGCTTAAGTACCGGTGTGACTGGTGGTATTTTCTCAGGTGCGAATATGTTACGTCGCCTATTTAATCTCACGGGTGGTTTTCTGGAAAATTATCACTCTGTCAGTAACGGCAATACGCTTGCAGTCACCCCTTATACTTACGGCACCGCAGCCAGTGGTAGTACACTCGATACGTTAGAAAATACCCCTCTTGTGATTTTATGGGGTCATAACCCTAATGAAACTATTTTTGGTCATTCAAACCATTTCTTCCAGAAAATGAAGAAAAACGGCACTAAATTTATTGTCGTTGACCCACGTTATTCTGATACCGCCTCTTCTTTAGCGGATCAGTGGATCCCTTTACTGCCAACAACAGATAATGCCATGATGGATGCGATGATGTATGTCATCGTAAGTGAAAACCTTCATGATCAAGCATTTATCGATAAATACACGATTGGCTTTGATGAACACCAAATGCCAGAAGGCGTGGGTGAAAATGAGTCTTTAGTTGCCTATTTAATGGGTAAAAAAGATGGCATTAAGAAAACCCCTGAATGGGCTGAAACCATCACTAAAGTACCAGCAGATACTATTAAACAATTAGCTCGTGAATACGCATCGACAAAACCAGCAGCATTAATGCAAGGCTGGGGGCCTCAGCGCCATATTTGTGGTGAACGGACGGCGCGTGGTGCAACATTACTTGCGACTATTACCGGTAATGTAGGTGTTCGTGGCGGTTGGGCTGCGGGTTATGGTATGGCATTAAACTCCGAACTACGTAAGACCATTGCGGGGCCAAGTCTATTAACCAACCCAGTAAAAGCAAAAATCAATATCACCAACTGGGTACAAGCGTGCGAAGATAGAAATTTAGTCACACCGCAAAATGGGTTACTGAATGCAGAGAAACTTGATACTGAAATCAAGATGATTTTCTCAATGGCAGGTAACTACATGACAAACCAAAATACCGATATCCTTCATGCCGCAAAAGTACTTGAAGATGAATCAAAAGTAGAATTTATTGTTTGTAGTGATCTCTATCTGACACCCAGCGCAAAATATGCCGATATCTTACTGCCAGAAACCAGCTTCTTAGAACGCTGGAACATCGGTGGTACATGGAGTTATGGCGACTATATTATTCTTTCTGAAAAAGTAATTGAGCCTGAATTTGAGCGTCGCACTGACTATGATTGGTTACGTGAAGTTGCCGATAAATTAGGGGTAGGTGAACAATTTAGCGAAGGTAAAGAGACGGATCGTGATTGGATTGAATATTTAGTCGATGACGCAAGTGTCAAACGTCCTGAAGACGGTATTCCAACCTTTAAAGAGCTATTGGTGAAACGTCGTCATCTATTAAAACATCGCCCGCATACTCAAAATGTCGCGTTTGAGAAAAATATCCAAGATATCGAGAATAATCCATTCCCAACACCATCAGGCAAAATTGAGATTTTCTCTAAGCGCTTATATGACATGAATAATGTCGATATTCCTGCACTCTCTCATTATGTACCCGCTATTGAGGGCCCTGAAGATACGTTAACGGATAAATACCCATTACAACTTATCACATGGAAAGGACGTAACCGCGCAAATTCAACACAATTTGCCAACCCTTGGTTGCAAGAAGTGCAACGCCAAGAACTCTGGTTAAACCCGTTAGATGCCCAAGATAGAAACATCAAAGAAGGCGAGAAAGTCAAAGTGTATAACGATCGTGGGATCACGATGGTTCCCGTCAAATTAACACAACGAATTATGCCTGGTGTCGTCGCCTTGCAAGCCGGTGCTTGGTGGCAACCTGATGCAAAAGGCATAGATCAAGGTGGATGTGCCAACGTATTAACATCATCCCGTAGCACCGCAATGGCACATGGCAATGCTCACCAAACATTATTGGTCGAGGTAGCAAAAGTATGAGTAAATTTATCGTTTATCCTGCCGTGAGCAACAAACAGTTAGGATTTTATATCGACAGTGCTCGCTGCTCAGGTTGTAAAGCGTGTCAGGTAGCTTGTAAAGATAAAAACAACCTTGATGTCGGACGCAAATTTCGTCGTGTCTATGAAATCACTGGTGGGGGTTATACCCGTAATTCTAAAGGCGCGCTGGTCAATAATGTCTTTGCTTACACGTTATCTATTTCTTGCAACCATTGTGACGATCCGATTTGCGTTAAAAACTGCCCAACGACAGCAATGCATAAGCGTGAAGGAGACGGTATTGTCATGGTCGATACAGACAAATGTGTCGGTTGTGGTGCTTGTGCATGGTCTTGCCCTTATGGCGCGCCACAGATGAACCCAGAAACTAAACAGATGTCAAAATGCGACTTTTGTATTGATTTACAGCAAAAAGGTGAACAACCCGTTTGTGTCGCCACTTGCCCGCTAGGCGCAATCCAATTTGGTCCTATTGATGAACTACGTGAACGCTATGGCGATTTAGATTATGTCACGGGTTTACCTTCCCCTGAAATAACACATCCCAACCTTGTTATTAACCCACATCAGGGTGCAAATAATGACGGAATTAATAATAAGGGAGAAAGAAAATGAATGAATGGTCATTATTAATCTTCACATTCATGATGAATGCGACCATCGGTCTTGCACTAACAACAGGTTTTTTTGCGTGTCGCCTTTCTCATTATCTTAATGCAGAAAGCTATTATCGCTTTATGCTATTGACCTTATTCGTTATTTGCGGATTGGCGGGTCTAGGTTCTATTGCCTCAATCACTCACTTAGGTGTGCCCTTAAATGCCCCTAATGCGATTAGAAATGTTTTTTCTGCTTGGCTCAGTCGTGAAGTTGCCGTCACGGCTATTTTCGTTGGCTGTTTAGGCTTAACCTTTTTATGGCTCTGGCGTACTCGCAAACTCTCAATGTTGTTATTGAGTACCAGCATTCTGATTGGGTTATTTGATATTTACTGCATGGCATCGATTTATCGCCATACTTCCATTTTGACATGGATGGATCCAAACACTTACGTGATGTTCTTCGGGGCAATGCTAACACTAGGTTCAGCTATTTTCTTTTTACTTATCAAAGTATTACAACGTATTGGAAATAAGTTAGGTATTGAAATACCACAAACCTCTTTCCCAATGCGCTGGAAATGGCAGTTATGGGGAATAATGGCATTTAGCTTAATAGGTCGATTACTGTATCAACCTTTTTATGAGCAATATTTAACTAGCACGCTCTATAGCCAAAAATCGGTGACATTTCCGTTATCACCTATTCAAGTCTATTACTCCATTGGTTCGTTACGGACGATATGCTGGATCTTAGCAACCTTTGCAGTATTGGCTTGTGGCTATAGTTTAGTGAAATTCCTAGCCCCTAAAAATCAAGATAAATCAACTGAGTCTATCTTTGTGTTTGGCTGTGTGATCGCCATTATCGCTGACTTTATGTTGCGCTATGTTTTCTACTCAATTCACTAATTGTCATTGAGCAAATCGTTTAAATAATAAAAAAAACAAACCTCATTAATTGGGGTTTGTGTAAGGAAGTATCAAAAATTATGAGCAGACTCTCTTATTATGCAGCTGCATTTAATTTATTGGGAATTTGTTATTTATTCCCACCTGATGATGACACCAATAAAACTGCACTCAACTTTTTTAAAACCGGGGATTTTGCAGCGCAGTGGCCTTGTAAAATTGAAAGCTGTCTGTGTGAACGTTTAATTAATTCTGTTTCTATCGAGACAGAGCAATTAAAAATCCAATGGCAAAATCTTTTTGTTGGTCCTAATGCGTTGCCCGCTCCTCCTTGGGGTTCGGTCTATTTAGATCCTGAAGGTTTATTACAAGGGGATTCGACTCTTGCACTGAGTGAATTTTTAAAACGGGAACGTTTAAAAGTAAACACACCTTTTCCAGAGCCGATTGATCATATCGGTTTGATGTTATTTCAAGCGGCAGTATTGGCTTCGGAAAAAAGAGAAGAAGCGGTTAATGAACTATTATCCCTTCATTTGACCACTTGGCTACCTCACTATTTAAATAAATTAAAAATGAGTGGGTATAGCCAATTTTATAGCACGTTAACAGAACTGGTAACCATCACGGTGAACGCATTCAGAAAATAGAAATTTATTAATAACTTATCATCCTAACATAATTATTTAAGGTAATTTGGACCACGCACCCAAATTACCTTTTTTAATGATTATGATTTTAATCTTAAGCGTTTTGTTAAACGGCGTAGGTTAGCCGGATCAAGTGATAATTCTCACGCAGTTGCTACCCAATTTTGGTTATTATGTATCAATGCTTGTTTCATTAAGTCTCGCTGAAAATCATTCGTTACTTCTTTTAAACTTTTGCCTTCAGAAGATAATATTTGAGCTCCTGAATAAACTGGATTTTCAGCCCCTAAAGCAAAATGGCTAACGAGTCATCCAGCTCTTGTTAGAACAATTGCTCGATGAAGAGTATGCTCTTTTAATCTCAAATCTTTGTGATCTAACTGAACTCACCGTTCACCTTGCGTATCAATCAACAAACGCTGATTTATATATTCTATAGTCTCGTCTATCGTCATAATATTATTAATAACATTAGTAATACCTTGTCCGATAATTATTTCTGCTTGACGTAAATTAAATAATTTACCATTTGGTACTGATGATTCTCGTATTCCCTTATTAATTTCTTGATAAGCCAATGTCATCCATGGGTAGCGATGGCTAATTTCTTGGTTATGACTGAAATTTTGATGATTGCTGTTTCCACCTAATAAAATAAGGTGATCTATCACCATTGGGGAATAAAGCCAACGATAAAACTGCTCTGCATATTGTGATTTTTGGCTATAACGTGAAACCCCTAATACGCCACCCCCTAATTGTGGAATACCTCCGGGTACAGGTGCAAAACCTGTTTTCGGTAAAATATTGCTATGAGCGACATCATTAAATAGATTCATATAAGCGATCAGCATAGCTAGATGCCCTTGCTCAAATTGTCTAACGGATCCACTCCACCACTTATTATGAATATTTTCAGTGATCGACAACTGTTTTAAATATTCTTCTAATATTTCACCTGCTAAAGGCATTTCTAGTCTAGGAATATTATGACTTCCTATTAAACACCCTCCTTTGGCGTAATAACGTAATAGATACTCTGTTGCAATCAGCCCTGCACTACCCAATGTTGTTGAAGCCCCCATAGGGCAATTTAATTGCCCTTCGTCATGTTGTTCAGTAAAAAACTGCGTCACATTATCGTATTCTTCAAATGTTGTCGGTACAGTTAACTCATTACCTGTTTTTTCGTAATACATTCTTTTTAGAATAGGATCTTCAAATACGTCTTTTCGATAAAATAAGAGTTGCGCACTGGCATCAAAAGGCATGGCATAAGCAACATTATTGACTAAACTAAATTTTTGCTGTGTCGGCGATGAAAAATTATTTAATAAGTCCGTTAGGCCATTACCGATCTTATCTAATGGCTGTAATATTCTTTCCGCAAACCAAGGAAAACAGGCCATATCAATACGCAATAAATCATAATAGGGATGCAAATGTAACTGACTTAAAATTTGATAAATTTCATCGTAAGGATGTATCGCCAAATTAACTTTAATCCCTGTTTGACGATAAAAATGAGGCAGTAGCTTTTTTAATGCACTTGTTGAAGGGCTAGGTAAAATAAGTAAGTTAAGACTTATCTCTGCTTTATTCTCACTGATCACTGCGGGTGTAAAAGTATAAAGATGGTCACTTTGATTACGCACGCAAGTCACATTAATTTCAGTGAGTTCATTGTCATCTTCTACCTGCATTAATGCATCCATCACTTCTAATCCAAGCTGAGCGTAATTCATTGGAAAGTAATACAACCCTTTTAATACAGGTGGAATATTGTCGCTCAATGCAAAAATAGGTGGGCAATCATGATGACTACCAAAATAACTCGCTTGTGTTAAATAATGCGCTTTCTCTATATCTTGAGCTATAAAGATGTCAGGGATTTGCTCCAGAGAAAAGAAATCAAACGCAATTTTATAACTCTCTTCATCAGATGCACAAAGCATCACATGCTTTTTATCGGGTGCATATTCTACAAGTCTATTTTGTAATTCATTAGCAAAATTGTGATTATTTAAATAATGGCTACTCCCGATAAAAATACCCACTAGTTTGCCTGTCGTTTTTGCAACCTGCTGGCAAATAGCTTCTGCTGCTTGAGCAAAATCGAGTGTGAACGATCGTTGAGCATTCAATGGCTGGCGATACACAAATGCAACTTGAGAAGGCGCTAATTTTAACGTGTCAAAATAAGTATTCGCATCTTTAAGGCAGCTAACCGTGATCACTTGTTTATAGCCACCCGCCGCAATTTTCTGTAATACCTCTAATTCTGTGGTTTCCAGATCATCTGTTAAAAAAAGATCGTAGGTAACTTCAGGAAAGTGGGCAATAGACTGCCTTAACGAATTAAAGAAAACGGCATATTTTTCAGAAACCAATTGAGGTAAAAGTATCGCAATTTTATGGCTTTTATTGGTTCTTAGCAGTTGAGCTTGTGTATTTAATTGATAGCCCATTTGTTTAGCGGCTTGATGCACTGCTTCAATTTTCTCAACACTTACATTTCCACGTTTATTCAATACGTTAGAAACTGTTCCATGAGAGACACCTGCTAGTTTTGCAATATCTTTAATCGTTGCCATTGACCTTTTTCCATCTCAATTTCTGCTTTTACTAGCATACCTGAATTATTTATCGCGACTACTGCTAATTAATTTGAACGTTCCATTCTTGATTTGTTTTAAAAACAAACAATTGTCATTTATCTCAAATAAATGATTATCAATATCAATTAAAAATTATCTCGTTAATAATCAATAGGATTATAAATTTAATTTGAATAAGATCACTGATCTGATCTTCATTTATTGGCAAACAATCTCCCGCATTTTATTATTGGAACGTTCAAATTTATCTATACCTTATAGATAACCAACACCAGACATTCAATAAAATCATAATAAAACAATAGGATAAGGGGATTACTTATGAAACTTCATTTTTTAGGGACGGCTGCCTCAGAAGGTATACCGAATCCCTTCTGCCGTTGTGAACACTGTCTGAAAGCAAGAGAACTTGGTGGGAAAGATATCAGAACTCACTCTTCAGCCATTGTCGATGACATTATGTTAATCGACGTATCGCCTACATTTAGTTATCAGTTAATGCGTGATGGCAGGGATGCTACCCATTTTGAAAACCTACTATTCACCCATACTCATCCCGATCATTTCAATGTTGGCGATCTATTTAGCCGAATGGAAGGTTATGGCTTTGAAATTCATCATCCTCTTCACATTTTTGGTAATGATCGTGCAATTAATGGTTGTATCGAAGTTTTACCCGGTTACAGCAAAGAGCGTTTCGCTTTTCACTGCTTAATTCCTTTTGTTACTGTCGAAAGAAACGGTTATAAAATTACACCATTACTCGCTAATCATGCGAAATGGGAGCTTTGCTATGTTTATCATATTGAGAAAGATGGCAAGGTTATTTTCTATGGCCATGATTCAGGTTGGTTCCCTGAATTAACGTGGAAATGGTTAGAAAACAAACCAATTGATATCGTTGTGTTTGAATGTACTTATGGACTCAATGGTAAAGATCGTACTGATAACCATATGAGCCTAGAAACCGTATTTGCAGCAAAAGAAAAACTGCAACAGCAAGGTTGTTTACATCAAGATACACAAATTGCCGTTTCACATATTTCACACAGTGGTAAATTGCTTCACCACGAATTAGAAGCTGTTTGTGCTCCTCACAATATCCGCGTTGCCTACGACGGATTAACCTTAGAAATAAATTAAGAGGAGAACGACGATGGATATGAAAATAACCTCTCGCTTACTGATTATGATGTTTGTGCAATATTTCATGCAAGGTGCATGGAATATGACCATGGGGCTAGTATTAAGTAGCTATGGCATGGCAAGCATTATTGGTAATGCCTACGCTTTATTAGGCGTCGCAACCATTATCTCCCCATTATTTATTGGTATGGTAGCAGATCGTTTTTTTGCTTCACAAAAAGTCATGGGCATCCTTCATTTAATTAATGCCGCCGTCATTCTTTGTGTTCCTCAATTTATTGAAGCACAAAACAGTGGTATGACTTTATTCTTAATATTTATTATTGGATTATTGTTTTATCCAACAACTGCGCTGTCAAATAGTATTAGTTTCTCTCATATTAATGGCGTGAAATATTTCCCTATTATTCGTGTATTCGGTACATTCGGTTTTATGGCTATCGGATTTATATTAGGTGAAATGGGCTTCTCTGGCAGTACGATGACTTGGTATATCGCTTCTGCTGTGGGTGTTTTACTTGGTTTCTACTGCTTTACTTTACCTAATACGCCACCTAAAGCGAAAGGTAAGCCATTCTCTGCTCGCGATATTTTATGTTTAGATGCACTTTCATTATTTAAAGATCGTTATTTTGCTATCTTAATGTTTAGTATCTTTATTTTAATGATCCCAAAAACAGCTTACTCCGCTTATATTCCCGTTTTTATTAAAGCATTAGGTTTTAATAACGCGGCATCTATTATGCAAATAGGTATAGCCTGTGAAGTTCTGTTTATGTTCGTATTGTCATTCTTCTTAATGAAATTTGGCTTCAAAATCACATTACTTTTAGGGGCTGTTAGTTGGATCATTCGCTCAATATTCTTCTCTTATGCAGCGGTAAATACAGAGTTTTACTTTATCGTTATCGGATTAATGTTACAGGGATTATGTTGGGACTTCTTCTTTACTGCTGGTGATATCTATGTTGACCGAAAAGCCAAACCGGAAATTCGTGCTCAAGCACAAGGCCTACGCTTTATTGTCTCTAATGGTTTCGGCTTATTATTTGCTTCCACTATTTGTGGTCAAATCTTTAATTCAACCATAACAGAAACAGGCGATGCTGCATTACCGCAGTGGTCAACATTCTGGATATATCCAGCCGTCGTTGCTGCCGTCGTAACCTTGTTCTTTATCTTCTTCTTTAAAGATGATGTAAGTAAAAAGAAAAATAACGAAGATAAGAAAGCACCAGAAAGTACAGCAACCGCTTAGTATTAAAATAATAGGCCAACGTTAGGATCAAACCATGGACGCATTAATTCAGTTTGTTGACAGCATTGGCCCTTTATCACTATCAAGCATTGCTAAATTACTGGCCGCCTTTATTTTGGGTGGCCTTATTGGCTTAGAGCGTGAATCAAAGGGAAAACCTGTCGGTTTTAAAACCTGTGTCATTATTGCTGTTGCCAGTTGTTTATTAACTATCGTTTCTATTCAATCTGCGGAATATTACGCCAATATCTCCGATAATATTCGTAGCGATCCCATGAGATTAGCGGCACAAATTATCAGTGGTGTCGGTTTTCTGGGGGCTGGTGTTATATTACATCGACGTGATGATGCTATTTCAGGTCTGACAACAGCGGCTATCGTATGGGCATCAGCGGGTGTTGGTATTGCTTGTGGCTCAGGTTTTTATTGGCATGCCATGATTGTCACTGTGCTCTTTTTTATGGCTATTCAACTTAGCCCACAAGTGGTGCTATTTCAGATGAAAAATCAACGTTTAGGTAAGATTAAAGTGCGTATGTTATTTACTCATGAAAATGGTGTTCCTCTTTTAATTGAGTATTTAAAAAGCCATAAAGATGTAATTGAAAACCTGACTATTCGTGATATTAAAAAAGAGCGCGTTGAGGTGAATTTAAAACTGTTAGTAAGGCAAAAAATTACCTTGCCTGAATTTTATTGCTCATTAAAACAGCTTGAACATGTTCATTCTGTTTCGCTAGATCATTAATCTATTTAAAAATAAAAAGTGCGCTTAATTTAACGGCGCACTTTTTATCTTATTTTGATGACCGATTAATGGTCACATTAAGGTTTTTTTATAACTAACGGATTACCAAAACGTTCTAGATACATCATGCCAAAAATTGTTGAAGCATAATCTGTAATATGGCCGACATCACGATAAACAGGTACACCTTCTATATCGGTTAAGCAGATATTTTTATCACACTGTACATCTTTAGGATCGATGATAATCAACGTTGGATAATCCTTTTTTAATTTAACAAATAACTGATCCATCCATGTATTCCCCTCACCTTTATAGTTTTTGGGATTACAGTTATTATCGGCAAAGTCTTTTCTTAATTTTGCATTTTCATAAAAACAGGTCATAAAACCACTTGGCATAGAATTGACTGTTTTAATAAAAACGGGTTTAGCTCCCGTGGCAATAATAAGATCGAGCGCTTCTCGCATCGCATTCTCAACACGTTTACGAGACGCTTCAACCGTTCTCACATCACCTAGCTTATTAATGACATGATTTGACGCGTAGTTATTCCAAACTTGCCCAAATATGACATAATCAAAGTGGTTATTCTTGATAAGTTGATAATATTTTGCCGTTTGATCGTAACAACGTTGATAAACTGTATTTTTATGGTTAGACCAGTCATAAAGATAAATATTAGGAAGAGTAATACACGATGACGTTGCTTGTGCATATACATCTATCTTGGCATCTTTACCTAATATATCCATAAAGCCCCAATAATGATTTGCATGAGAATCACCAAATAAAAATGCTTTTCTCTGGCTTCCTACTTCACCAAGATGGCACATTTTATCGGGATCAGAGGCTTCAAAATTCATACATTTAGCTCGGTTGGGATAATTAAACTGATTTAACTTAGCTTCTAAATTAACGTAATTTTGCCCAAGCCTTGCTCCAATACCTTGATATTTTTCATTTAGTGCATTGAGCCCTAAAGCGCATAAAATAGGAACAATTAACAACAGTGTGATGGAATATTTAAAGGCTAAACGCTTCCTTCTAAATGGCTTTTCAATAAGAAAATAAGAGACCAGTGAGAGCAATAAGGTTAATGCTAACAGTGATCCTTTTTGTAGTTCTGTATTAAACACACCGATATAACGCGCAACGGCAAATAATGGCCAATGCCATAAATAGAGCGAGTAAGATAATAATCCAACAATCACGATTGGCTTCAATGAAAGTAGTTTTTTAATAATACTTTCATGCTGTCCTGTATAAATAATTAATGCAGCACCAAGACAAACATACAACGTATTAAGATTCGGATAACCTGCAATAATATCATTTTGGAATGCAACCCAAATAATAATACCTAGCGCAATTAAGCTAATAACGTCATTTATTCTTCGATTAAGTTTTATCGTTGTCGGGAAGTAAGCAACACATGCCCCCAACATAAATTCAAAGATACGCGTACTAAAATAGTAGTAATTTTTCGGTTGATCTTTTTGATAAAAAAACACCAGAGAAAAAGAAATTATCGTAATAAATACAACAAGATAAAAATTATTTATTTTTTCTTTATGATTGATTTTATGCAGAAAATAAAGAACAAAAGGCAAGAAAAGATACCATTGCCACTCTATTGCTAAAGACCATGTGTGCAATAACGGTAAAAAGAGTGCATCTTGTGCTGCATAGCTGGTTGTCGCTCTCGCAAAGTATTTATTAGAGAGAAAGGCTGAGGCATATTTTTCGCTATTTGTAATATCAAGATAATCATTCGGGAGATAGAAAATACCTGAAATCACTAAAACTGCAATTAGAACAACAAGGTAAAGTGGCTGTAATCGCCATAATCGACGATTATAAAAATCACGGAATGAAAAATGTCCTTGTGACAATGACGTTTTAATTATCAACGAGATCAAAAAACCAGAGATCACAAAGAAAATATCAACACCAATAAATCCTGAAGGAATTAAGCGATTATCCAAATGGAAAAGGATAACCAAAATAACAGCGATCGCTCTTAAACCATCGACATCAGCACGATATTTTATATTCATAAGTCAAACATATAATCCGAATAAAAAGAATCGTTGGATTATATACTAATTAGCCATATCGCTTCAGTCTTAAAAAGAAGACTACGCTTTAATATTGTCTATTAATAACATCTAAATGGCCATAATTGATTAAATTCCATCGTTAAACCCATCTGTACTTCAGTTGAAAGTGAACCTTTGCTTACCACAAATTTGGGATGTCGAATAACAATAGGGGTATTAATCGCATTATGTATTAATGATGATCGGTTTTGCTCTAACGCCTTATAAAGCGTTTTCATATCTACTGATAGCGTATTCTCACGTAATCGTCCAAGCGTAATATGAATAATATCTTTATGAAGTGTACTCTCAATAGGGATCTGCTGATAAATCTGCTGCCTAAAGCGTGTTAACTCTTCTGAGATACCCGTTAATATCAGGCTACCATTGGATGTTAGGACAACGTTATTAAATGAAATTTCAATACTTTTTAGTTGATTAAAGATTTTTGCAATCTCATGACACCACGATAATAATACGGGACGTTGCCGTTTAAACTGCTCATTTTTTTGATTAAAAATCGTTAATAATGTGGAATGAAATTCTTGTGGCTGAGTAAATTCAATAAATGGAAACTTAAGTGCAAGCTGTTCACAATAAGTCGTTAGCTTCTGACTAAAAGGAATAAAGTTTTCTTCAATTTCAGGCTGACAAATCATTAATTGCCCCGCATTTAAGCTGACATCAATAATACTTTCATCATTAATTTGTCGTTGCCAAGTTTCACCTGTTGCTAACTTTTTCAGGGTCGCTTGTGTCAAAAATTCGTAAGCCATAAATAAACCTAAACCAAGAATAGAATGATGACTAATACTTTGGTTTGAGTGGGATTTAAAATCAAGTTTTAGAGAAAATAATAGAATAAAGGTAAAGATGGCGTTTTTGAAATAGGATCAAGATTATCTTGAGTCAGCTCATTACATGCCCCAATCCACCATTGATAAGTCATATAAATCGCTTACTTATTGATTGTCTCATTCACATTACAGCAAGACATAACTTATTACCACTTTCAGCTATTGGCATCAGAAAAACCTTTATGAATAAAAATTAACACCCCATTCTAATAAATTTTGTTTCTTTAGTTTGAATTTATGTTATAAATAACAAATACGCATTTTGAAAAACAATCTTTCATATTGCATTGCGATGATATCCATTTCAATAAAGAGCAAAAAGATGAACATGAACGCTAATAACCGACTATTAAGCCTAAACCTACTCCTTCGTTAGGTGGCTGAGCACGTTCATTTTTTTGCAAAAGCCACCAGTAAGGTGGCTTTTTGTTGTGCCCCTACTGGTGGAACTGTTTTTTAGGGGAGTTTCTATGATGTCTAGTTTCACCATTAGGATGATGAGTTACAACGTCTTATCAATAAGCCACTATATGATGGCAATAGCCTCTACCACTCATTCGATAACACAGGAGGCAAAATGAGCCAACAATGGACATCACGAGTCGGCCATATCTTAGCAGCCGCAGGCTCTGCAATCGGCATTGGCGCAATCTGGAAGTTTTCTTATGTTGCAGCCAATAATGGCGGCGGTGCATTTTTAATTGTCTTCTTGTTATTTAGCTTTGTGATCGGACTTGCTGTATTACTGGCTGAGAATATTTTGGGAAGTAGCACACACGCTGAAGCCGTTAACGCATTTAAAAAGATGATGGGACGTAATTGGGTCATTATTGGCGTTATTGGTGTATTCAGTTCATGGTGTATTTATAGCTTCTATAGTGTTGTTGGTGGTTGGACAATTGGCTATACCGTTATGGCGGCAACAGGCCAATTGAATATTACAGATAGCGCTGAATTAACAGGTATTTTTACTCATTTTATTAGTGATCCTTTATGGCCTATTTTGGCTCACCTTACCTTTGCTGGATTAACCTGTTTTGTCGTTTTAGCGGGTGTACAACGTGGATTAGAAAAAGCGGTCAAAATCATGATGCCAATGTTGTTTATCATTATGATTTTATTGATTATTGTTGGCATCAGCTTGCCTGGTTCTTCTGAAGGTTTAAAATTATTTTTATACCCTGATTTCAGTAAGTTAACGCCTCAAGGCGTATTAGATGCGTTAGGATTAGCCTTCTTCTCACTGTCTATTGGTTTAGGTATTCACATCACTTACAGTGCTTATTTAGCGGATAATAAAGGTATCGCTAACTCAAGTATGTGGGTCGTTATTTTGTCATGTATGGTCTGTGTACTTGCCGGATTAATGATTTTCCCCGCATTATCTGCCGCAGGTTTAGAGCCGAATGCTGGCCCTGGTTTGACCTTTATGACGATGCCCGTTTATTTCGCTAATTTACCTGGTGGTAATGTTTTAGCCGTGACTTTCTTTGTCTTGTTATTAATGGCAGCATTAACCTCTGCAATTTCATTACTTGAGCATATCGTTGCTTATGTGCAGATGCGTTTTCAGTGGACTCGCCGTCGTGCTGGATTAGTCGTTACCGCCTCTATTATGTTGATGGGAATTCCCGTTTCATTATCTTTCGGACCTATGAGTGATGTGACGCTGGGAGGAAAAACCGTCTTTGATCTGTTGGATTACCTGACTTCTAATATTTTGATGCCACTGTTTGGCATTGCAATGTGTTTGATCTTTGGTTGGTCACGTAGAGCAAATGCCTTTATTCCTGAAAATATCACGGGATTAAAACGTCAAAGCTTATTATTAGTATGGCGTTATATTGGTCCTATCTGTATCGGAATTATTTTAGTACACGGGTTAATTGGTTAATCATCAGCAAAAAGAGCCACTCAAATGAGTGGCTCTCGACTTAATTATTTATGGATACTTGATGACTTTATTTATAGCTTTGCTTAATTTCTTGAGCCGCTGCTAACCCACGTTTTGCTTCCTTTTCAGCAAGTTCTACGGATAAACCGATATAAGAACGAGGATCGAGCATTGCCTTAATTTCATCTGCATTAAACGCCGCGGTAATGGTTTCATTCTTCATCAGGTTAGTGTAAAAATCTTCACCATCTGCCGCTGTTTTAATCGCTTCTTCATATAACAGTGAATGCGCTTTATCTTTCCCTAATTTTTCTGCCATTTTCATCATAACGTATTCGGTATTATCTAAACCCTTATTTCTCATCACGTTATGTAGCATTCTCTCTTCATGAGGAACAATGGTTCTTGAAAGTTCTTCCGTTCTTAATAAAATTTCTGTTGTTAATTCTAATGCTTCTTCAATTAAGCCATCGAATAACATATAAGAACTACTATCACCTTCATAAGGTCTTACCGCAGAGTACATCCCCACATTAGGTAATGAGTACAGTTTCTGCGAGTTAGCAATAATTCCTTTCGCGAGTTTGGGGTTAATTTTATGAGGCATCGTGCTACTCCCCACCGTGCCTTTTGTAAACCCTTCAGAAACTTCAGCAATTTCTTCTAACGTCGTGCTATAAACTTCTTCACCTATTTTATGGCAGATATTTGCCATCAAAGCCAAGTTCATCATGTACTCTAATTTATGCGTACTGAGGTTACGTGAAGGAACCTCCATCGCTTGCATACCCACTAATTCAGCAACGCGTTTTTGTACTTTCATTCCCACTTCAGGCATTGAGTTAAAAGCACCTACTGCGCCTCCCATCATAATGGTAAATACACGCTTCTCACATTCTTTCATGCGCTGGTAGCAATCAATAAAATCGCTGATCCACACGGAAACTTTATACCCATAAGTGATAGGAATGGCATGACGACCGTGCGTTCTTCCCGCCATGACCATATGTTTTGTTTTTTCTGCGAGATTTGATAAGTTTTCAATAATCTCACTCAACAATAACATGAACTTATTGTGTACGGTTTTCATCATATACAGCTGTGAACTTTGCTGTATATTTTGCGTGGTAATACCGTAGTGCACATATTTACCACTTTCTTCAGAGCATGCCTTCACCAGCACTTTTAAGAAAGGCACAAAGCCATGACCGATTTTTTGATAAATACGGTTCATCTCTTCAAAATCGATATTCTCAATAATCGCCTTTTCTTTAATTTCATCTGCGGCAGACTGTGGAATAAAACCGTATTCAGCTTGTGCTTGCGCTAACATTGCTTCAAACATCAACCAAGTTGAATATTTAGCTTCATTGGACAGCAGATTTTTTATACCGCGATCGTCGATTGTTTTACTTTTAGAATCGTATAACGCTCTCATCATATATCCTTTTATTTCTTCATTGCTTCATCAACAGCATTGCGAACAAATTCGACTTTAGGGCCATAAACGACATGGACATGGTTTGCTGCCGGAAAGAAGAATGCTGTACATCCAGACTCCAACATTAATTCTTTATCTATTTGATTAACTTCACTAATATCAATACGTAATCGTGTAATACAGTTATCAACATTACGAATATTTTGTTTACCGCCTAATGCTTGAATTAAAATCTCGGCAATTTCGCCATAACGTTTTTCTTTGATTAGCGTATTTTTCATATTGCTTGATTCTTCTCTACCCGGCGTTTTGATATCAAATTTGACGATAGCCCAGTAGAAAATAAAGTAGGTCACAACAGCCAGTGCGCTACCAATCAATACTAAGAAGATCCAGTTAGTATGTTCGTACAGTAAACCAAAAATCGTGAAGTCGAAGACTGTGCCTCGGATATAACCAATTGCAACACCCGCAAACGAGAGTAAAACTGCGCCAATACCCACGATAATCGCGTAAATTAAATAAAGTAGCGGCGCGATAAAGACGAAGGTAAATTCAAGAGGTTCTGTGACGTTACCTAACATGGCGGTTAAGACCATCGTCACCAACATCGATTTCACTTCAGGACGGTTTTCTTTTTTAGAGGTTCTGTAAATTGCTAACGCAATCGCTGGGAATAGGAACAGCGTAACAAGCATCTGTTGCTGAGCCATAAAACGCGTTAGGCTTGGCATCATTGTCCAATATTCACTGCTTGGTCCTTGGTTAAATAACACTTCCGTCATTGCAGGCACAACACCTACATAGGTTTGCCCATCAATCACATAAGAACCACCCGCTTCGGTAAATCTAAACAGTACGTTCCAGACGTGGTGTAAACCAAATGGAATAAAGAGACGTTCACCACCCGCGGTAAAGAAAGGCCCGACAGGACTTAAGAAGACAGCCGAGAGCTTGGTTAAGCCCATGACTAATACTTCCCAAATAAAAGGCAGTAGTGCACCGACACCAATCATTAATCCGACCATAATAATGGCGACAGATTTTTTTCCTGAGAAGAAGGCAAATGCCGTCGGTAATTCAAGATTATAGAATTTATCCGTTGCCCATGCAGCAATTAATCCCGTGATAATCCCTCCCGCGGCACTAATATTCATGGTTTGTATACCCAGAACCTTGATTTGCCCTACCTGCGTCATAACCGCAGGATCAGCAAGTTTTCCTGTCAATACCAGCCAGATATTGATAGTACTTATCAAGGTTAAATAGCCGACAACAGAGGCAAAGACCGCTATCCCCTTATCTTTGTGGCTCATACCATATGCCACACCCATTGCAAATAAGAGTGGGATATTGTCAAACACAACACCAGCAATCGAGCGGATACTCACTAATAAAGCATTGACGGTTTCATTTCCTAGAAAAGGAAAGCGTGCAATCATATAAGACTGAACTAAAGCACCACTGATCCCTAAGATCATACCAATAGGTGCCAACACACCGATAGGTAGAAGTAGGGTTCTACCAAAGCGCTGAATAGATTCGCTGAACTTTTTCCTGGCCATATTTTTTTCCTTATGACTTCTCGAATATAAAAGAATTACCGAGGTACTCTATCTTAGGGATTATAAGAAATGAATGACGTACTGGTTTTAAATATTATCTCAGGTCATGATTTATGACTTAGGTCATTTATTAATGACTAATTTAATAAATAACCGAGAATAAATGAATTTACTCTATTAAATAATATTTATTTTAGGGTTTGGAAGTCTGATTGAAAAGAAAGACTATTTTAGAACAAAGCATGATTAATCTAACAGAATAGATTAATACTATTCACGCTTTAATAATTTCAAAGAGATTCGAATAAACCATATAGATACCGCTGTCTCTTTTTAAAGTAAATTTTCCAACTCATTAATCAGTAAATCCACCAGCATAAAAAAGCCAATGCGAGATTTGGTATCATCTTTCTTTGTATCATGATTATCAGCAAAACAAAATAGAGCATGAGTTGCATAAGTGGTTAATTCGTTGGTATTAAATGCTGTCATGCTAATGATGTTGGCATCTTTTAACTGCACGATCTTTGCTGTCTCGATGATTTTCTTAGTACCACCTGAAAGGGAGATAAAGATCACCGTGTCGTCTTCATTAACAAGACGTGTAAACGAATCAGATAAATTATAATCATTAATAAAAAAGCAATGTAGACCTAATGCAAATAATAGATGTTCAAGGTAATACCCTACTGCTTTGCTCGTGCCTCTTGCAACAATAAAAATATTCCTAGAATGACGTAAAGTTTTTGCACACTCCTGAATTTGCTCTTCATTAATTAAGGTAAATGTTTTATTAATATTTTTTTCTAATTGTTTTTTATAGGACGCGGCATTAGTCTTTTCGACTTTATTTTTTGTTAAAATATAATTATTAATTTGAAATTTAAGCTCTTTAAATCCACTAAATCCCAATTTTTGCGATAAATTAATGATAACCGTTTTTGATACAAAGGTTTTGGCGACTAGATCATTAATATTTAAATACGGAATATCCGCAATATTATCGGTGAGATACTTTAATACTTTCTTTTCGCTGATCGTTAAATTGTCATAATTTTTTAAAAAATCCAGCATATCTCACCTAATAAATTAATCTAAAACATCTGATGAAAACAGCAAACATAAAAAGCAGTTCTGTTCTTTCTGCGAGTTTATATGAAATAAAGTGCATAACGAGTATACGTTAAATCATACAGTTATATAGGAGCAGAGTATTATTTTGTGAATTAGGATAATAATGAGCTCATTTTTTATGAGCCCAATACGTATTATTCGTTACCCCAGCGATTAAGAAACATGGCGATATCATCAATGCGTTTTTTATCAATACCCGCTTCTTTTGCCATCTCTTGCTGTGCGTTTTCGCTAATTTCTTCGTTATTCATTAATCGTGTAAGTAATAACTGGAAGTAGAGAGCAAGTGCATCTTCTTCTGCTTCAGCAACAGGCTCTATCGATTCCATCGCATACTCTTCGACCATATCATAATATTTAAAATGAATGTCATTGTTCATAAGTTGTCCCCAAGGATTAACGTTTATACTCGTCGTATTCAAATGAGTAAGAGTATATCTCTACATTCGCCTGTTAGCCTAAAATTCGCTATCATCCACTTCCTTCTTTTTTGCGGATAAGCTGATGTCTACGATTATTGATACTTTTATTGCTCCACCTTGCCATGATGAAATCGAGATCCTTTATCAAGATGAGCATTTAGTACTTATCAATAAACCAACTGGACTATTGAGCTTATCAGGAAAAAATCCACAAAACATCGACTCGGTACATTATCGATTAGTGAAGCTATTTCCAGACTGTACTCTTGTTCATCGCCTTGATTTTGGTACTTCTGGTGTGATGGTTGTGGCGCGCAATAAAGCAATCAACGCGCTTTTGTGTCAACAATTTAGTCTACGCAGAGTAACCAAAGTATACAACGCACTACTGTGCGGGCATTTAGATGAGAATGAAGGAATTATCGATGCGCCGATTGCAAAAGATCCATCTCTGTTTCCACGCATGTCGATTTGCCCCACTAATGGCAAACCTGCACGCTCTCGTTATCGTGTTATTGCGCGTTTTTATCAGACGTTAGAAGATGGAACATTATTGCCTCTAACGCGGGTACAATTTATGCCTGAAACAGGAAGGACACACCAACTTCGCATTCACAGCCAGTTTATAGGGCATCCTATTTTAGGTTGTGATTTATATGGCGGAGGCAACGAAGGTTTAATTGAAGAAAGGAAAGGAACAGAACGGACTCCGCGACTTATGCTTCATGCGAGTGAACTTCATTTTGTCCACCCCATTAGCCAAACACCCATAAAAGCGTGCAGTGAGAGCCCGTTTTAGCTATCGATATTTACAGTTTAAGTGCCTTTATTGTTTCATCGATATCGAGCTCATCTTCAGTAAAAATGATTTCTGTTCCGTGCATAGTGGTGATCGCAAGCTTTCTCAACGTGCGCATGTTATTCGCGCCATCCGCTGATTTTGGTCTGATGCTATTCATTAAGGTACCAACAGAAAGTACCGTATTTTCTTTATTGATATGCGTATCTGCAGATATCTCTTCACTATAAATTCGAAATGACTTAATGGATGCTAGTTTAACTCGCTCACCTGCAATATAAACGTATTTACTGTCTGGGATCACTTTCACTGCGTAAGCAGACAAGCCTTTCGTATTTGTGGTTGGTTCAAACGTGACATTGGCATCTGTCTTTATCAAAGCAGGGTTGGCAACTTTAATCACATGAAAATAACGGTTATCACCGTTTTCATCTTTAATAAATCCAAAACCTTTATCTTCAAACCACTTTGTGATTATTCCGTTCATTGCCATTATCGCCTACTTAATCGTTTATCTACAAAAATGTCCAGACGCAGTATAAAGCACAATGCGTATACAGACTATGCTTATAAACCACTTTGCTCATCACCACATCAAATCATCTGGAATTTTAAAATCAGCATAAGGATCGTCTTCATCTTGTTCTGTTTCGCTAAGTGCGTTATTTAACAAGATACAGTCCACATCTCGTTGGGTAATTTTATCCGCGACACTGGCAGGAATAATTGCGTATTCCGTTTTATCTGCGTTATCCAGACGCGCAATGGCGAGTCGTCCACTAATCAATTGAGATTGCGTCAGTTTATCCACCACAATATTTTTAATCACATTATTGTCAGTGAAGTTAAAGTCAATATCGCCTTTTGATGGCGTAATTTTATTCATTTCAATAAGTTGCTTAACTTGCGCTTTATATTCTTTAGATAAAGTGGCTTGTTTTTGTTGCTCACTAAGCCGTTTATCTCGCTCAAGCTGCGCTTTTTTATTTTCTTCTACGGCTTCTCTTGCTTCTCGCGCTTGAACGCGTGATTTTTTTGCTGTTCTTTGGACTTTTGCCATTTTTTTACTGGTCACAAGCCCAGCTTTTAACATTTGCTCTTGTAAGGTAAGTTTTGCCATTGTTATGCCTAAATTTGCTCAATCACTTTTGAAATTATACCTGTAATTTCCAAGAGTGCATTAGATTGTAAGATGAGTCAGTTAAGAGAGGAAATAGACCTTGTGAGATTTGAACCTATCCGTGCATTCAGAGTATATTGGAAAAACTATTATCAAACTTTCGCTTATAACAGGTAATACTAACAATGGCTCTGATCCCAAAAAACTATGCACGGTTGGAAAGTGGCTACCGTGAAAAAGCACTGAAAATCTATCCATGGGTGTGTGGACGTTGTGCGCGTGAATTTGTCTACTCGAACTTACGTGAACTCACCGTTCATCATATTGATCACGACCACACCAATAACCCAGAAGATGGTAGTAACTGGGAATTATTGTGTCTGTTTTGCCATGATCATGAACATTCAAAATACACAGAAGCAGACCAATATGGCACAACGGTTATCGCTGGTGAAGATGCACAAGATGATATAGGTGCAGCCACTTATAACCCTTTTGCTGATTTAAAATCGATGCTTAATAAGAAAAAATAGAGAACACAATGTCTGCTTTATCGTAAAGCAGACTATTTAACAAAATTTTGAGCTGTATATTATCCGTCTCAAAATCCGTCTTCTATGCCAAAATAAGCTAAAAAGAGAAGAATTGAATAAATAATAAAATCAATAATCGTTGTTTTTAATAAAATAAAAAAGGTGAGAATTTATCTAATTCTTATAATTGATAAAATCATTCACCTTTATATTAACTTAATATATTTTTAATTATACTCCATCTGAATATTTACAACACTTTTTACATTTCCAGCCTTTACCGTTGATGATGGCTCAGGTGCATATTCTGCATTGAATAAAGAGGTAAGAACATCTGCAGTAATATTATAAGCAACTGGCTCACCCGCTTTTATGGTTTTATTATATATATCGACTATCTTAAAACCAATGCCTTTGGCAGGATTATTAGTTTCTGTATTTTTAAAAACAGTTCTATTACTATCTACTGTTGTGCCTATAAAGGTAATATTTATTGTATTATTTGTATTACACTGTAAATTTATTGGTATTCTTTTTGATGTATTTGCACCCGCGTTATAATTATCAAGAGTAATAGATGCAGAAGGGGTAGAAAAGTCACAGGTTGGCTCTAATATTCGTACTTCACTAGATGTTCTTACTGGCACTAAAACATTAAAAGCCTCATCAGCGCCAGGAAGATCGGCTCTTCCTCTTAGCTCCATTTTAAATAATTCAGTCCCTGCTGGAATGATGCCGGCAGTAGGTTTAAATCTAAATACGTTAGCTGTTATTTGATTATTTGCTATCTTATACCATTGCTTAATATTATTTGGATGCCTAATTGAGCCACTATATACACCACCAATATCAGAGTTATCTTTCCCCCCTGTATATGGTAATAAATATTGGTCATTTAGTAATTCTTGTGAAACTCTAGGAGACCATACACCAAACACATTGTAATTTTGCCAATTATCATTAGTCTTAAATTCCCTTATTTCTTTTGATTGAGCAAGTGAACATTTCACGGCTACATTAGCCGATATTCCTTTCGCTGCGTCGCTTGGTTTTATAACTGGCGGTAATCCGACTACATAAAGTGCCTGATCGGATGGTAAAATACTTCCAGAAGGCAATCCATATTCTCGCGCTCCCTCATAGGAGATAGAAGGACTAATGTCACCACAATAAATTTTCCAATCTGCATAGGAGTAAGTACTTACAGAAAATAAAGCAAATGTTAGAATTAATGACTTATATTTCATAATAAAACTCTCTATAATTGGCTAAGCCCAAGTATATGTAACATTAATAATTGATTGTAATGTTCCAGATGAAGTCGGACCGTTTAATTTAATAACCCTAGCAGACAGATTAAATATGACTGTACTATTATTTACATTACCTATTTTTTTATTTATAGAATCACCTGAACGAATTAGCACTGAATTATCCTTGTTTCTAATTTGTACGCCGACATTCGTTGATGTTCCTTTGTTAATAAAATATCTGTTTGCAACATTATAGTCACCCGAAAATACAGCCGAAACATTATTTGTTACATTAGGGCAATTAGTCATAGTAATATCAAAATCCACCCAATCTGAATAAGGGTTTAGTTTATAAGTAAAAATATCACCTAAATCGACGACTTTATTTGATGGAATAATAGTACACGGCTTAGCTAATACTTTTCCATAAATCGTGACAACCGAAGTTTTAATTTCTTTAGCATATGTTAATGAAGGCAAGCTGAATAAAAGTAGCATACTAATAATATATTTAGTCATAAAACCTTCTTTATAAGTATTCAAGAACGAAATTTGCAGTTGCTGTAAATTTACCCATTGTAACGGGTAAACGAACAGAGACTAATTCCGCATTTAAATTAATCACATTACTTACACTGGGTTGCAAGTCGACCATTACAGCTCTATTTTTATTAATAGGGATCTGCGTACCGTTAGCATTAGTTATCATAATGGCGACTCCTGTTGCTGCTGCTGGCACACTATCTAATTTTAATAAGTCACGATTAGAAGGATCTTGCTCACCATTAAAACTTAAATATGCCCCTCTCGCAGTTTCTCCACACCGACTTAATACAATATTAAAACTTTTTTTAGGTCCTCTACGATCTAAATCTAAGAAATTTTTATTTGCATTAGAACCTAAATTAACAGTAAAGTTTTGGCTTCCTATTTCAACTTCACAAGAATTAGACCAAACTTGCCCTTTAATAGTTATTTGCGTTTGTGCTTTAGCAATACTTGATATAAAAGGCAAAAGAAAAATTATCGCTAAAATATAAAGTGGTTTTTCCAGTTTCATTATTCACCTTCACTTTATTGACATTGAGCTGAGAAATTAACAATAGACTGGTTTTTCTCAATATTTGATAAGTCATATGTGAAGGAACAGGCTTGGTCTGCTTGGTTGCCCCATTTCACATTAATCATTCCTTTATCATTTAGACCTGCAATATAAGCTTGGCCAGCATCACCAACAAAAGAGGAAATACTTTTATTTTCTATCGTGGCAATAGCACCAAAAGGTACTGGATTTCCTTTATAAGTAATATTAATAAAGGCTTTATACCCCACCTGAGGATCAAAGCTTGCGAGTACTACAGCATCATTATCTGGTACTACGCTGACGATAGCATTTTCAATTTCAACATTTTTAGGTAGCTTAGTAATATCCAACTCTACTCTGTTTACACGATAGTTCGATGCATAAGGAATAAGTGCATAACCACGACTATCCGTTGAAATACCCCGATGTCCCGCAATTGGCGTATTACTCGCACCTGGCGCTTTAACTAAAATTGCCGTTTGATTTAGAGATTGTCCAAAGGTTATACCGTCAGAGTGAATTAAGGCCCCGCCTGACATACTATAATAGAGCTGTGAACTATCTTTATTATAAGAGTAGCCGACATTAGTGATCATTTTAGGTGAAAAATAGCTACCTGAAATACTACTTTGGTATAATGTTCTTTCATTCTTATTATACCCTTGCGATATATTGTAGCTTAATGCGTCATTCTCAAGTAAATTGCCACTTAATGTCATTTGATCGCTCAATGAACCATTTAAGTCAGAAACAAATGAATTACTAATATAACTATTTTTATAAATAGCTGTACTATCTGGTGATAAAAATAGACTCATCGGAACGGACATATTAAATGATAGCATTTGATCATTCTTATCATTCCATACCGTCTTATTATTAGAGTAGTTAGTACTAAAAGAGATCCCATTGTAACTAGTGGAATAACCAACTTGTAATAATGTCTCTTTTTTAGACGTGTTCCAATATGTTTTATTCTCACCACTTAAATATATTGAACCAAATCCAACTGGCTGAGAGATGTTAATACTTGTTTTACCTTTTATTTTAAAGTTCAAGTCATAATAATAGTTATCATCATTGTCATATTTATCCGAATTCATATATTTATAGTTAGTATCATTAAAATCATAATAACCACTCGTTGAATAGCGATAGCCTGCAAAATGAATATCAGTATCTGTTTTTTCTAAATTCTTTTGATAAGATATTTCAAACTGTTGCCCGTCATGAGAACTGTTATCGGCAAGTTTTGAATGCGCTTGTGTAACAGAAAGGGATACCGCTCCTAACGTACCTAAATTTTTTGCACTACCTAATGTAAAGCTATTATAATTTTTGGATAATTGTGTACCACTAAAAAGAGTTAAATCATTCTTTAATCCATAATAGAATTCACCCATTACGAATTTATTTTTTTCAACTTCAGCGCCTCCATTCCTGACTTCACCAAAATTAATAGCATACTGAAAACCACCTGCACGTTGCATATTGGGTAAAGAAGACCATGGAACCGTAAATGATTGAGTACTACCATCTGCTTCTTTTATTGTTACATATAAATCACCACCTGAGCCCACGGAATTTAAATCATTTATTTCAAAAGGACCCGCAGGCACCGTTTCTTGATAAATTTCATATCCGCTCTGTTTAATAGAAACAACCGCTGTTCCTTTCGCAATACCTCGGACAACAGGCGCAAAATTACGCAGACTATCAGGTAACATAGACTCTTCTGACGTCAGTTTAATCCCTCTAAAACTGACACCATCATATAAGTTTGATGATGTATAAGTATCCCCTATGATTAACCGCGAGCGCCATTGCCCTAAATCACGAGATAAGGTTGTATTAATATGATTGAAATCAGTTTTAGAGCCCTGTTTGCTACTATTATAATTCCATGTTGAATAGTCTCTTAATCTCCACGCACCAATATTTAAACCAGATCTTAAATTTAAATAATGTCGATTTGAAGAGCTACCTTTATAATCATAATTACCACCAGAATAATTATAATTAATGATAGCACTCGTAATACCACTACTCCATTGACTAGGAGGGATATATCCTTTTGCTTTATTATCAATATATAACTGTGGTATTGATATATCTAAGCGTAATTTACCAATATCTAAATTTGTTTTTGCATCAGGAAATATTTCATCTATCGTTGTCGTTGTTTTTATTTCTTTAGGAATATATTCATGTTTAATTGGCATAAGGCCAATTTCATTCTCATTAAAATACGGCTGCATCTTTCTTTTATCATTATTAAACTTAAAATCTAAGGTTAATGCTGATAAAAAATTATTATTGATATAGACATCAACTTTGTAAAAGCCGTCTGGGATTTCTTGACCTTTCTCAAAATTTGATAGATCAGCAACATTTTCAACATTATCCGATATAAGTAACGGATTAAACCATAAGTCTTGTGCCGATGAATTAAGACTGACAATATAAACAAGAAAAGCAGAAGTAATACTATACTTACTACTTTTTTTAAATTTGTGATCTTCTCTCATAATGCATCCAGTCTATATAGAAAATTTATATTTTCTTTGTGATCCTTGGTGTCATAGAACCATAGTCATTAATGGTTTCATAACTGATTTCATTACTTACTTTTGAAGTAGATTTAATAGGAATATTAGCCTCACCAAAAGGTTCAACCATAATATTGTCTAGATCATCATTATTTAATTTCAGCTGAACAATGGTCACAAAAACAGGAGAAGGATTCTTGATAATTAATTTATCATTAGAGACAGTAAAGACCAGTTTGCTAGGTGCTTCTTCTAATGATTTTAATAATCCATCAGGTCTATAAAACATTTTAATTCTATTTGTAATAGAGAATTGAAGTATATTTTTATCTGCATCTTTTTTATCAGAAGCTGGAATTGATTTAACATTAACCCAAAATAAAGATTCTCTATCTGTAGGTAATTGTGTATTTTTTTTGTCCAGAATTAATAAATTATTCTCTTTTTTTCCTTGCATCATAAAAAGAGGTGGAGTGATAACAAATTGCTCACTTTTTTGACCGTTGCTATTTTCTATCCAAGATTGAATTAAATAAGCATCTTCATCTAAACTTGTATTTACAGGCAATACAACTTGCTCTTTATCCATAGGAAAAATAACTCTTGTTGTACCTAAAGATACGCCAGCTTGTGCCCATAATGACACACTCATCATACCTATAATTAGAGTTATAACTCCAATAATTCTATTTTTGAATATCATTTAATTGATCCACTTTTATTTTACTGATAACTGACAAGCAGTTCTGTTGCAACTTCTGGAATAAGTTTTACTTTATCTTTTTTTATTATTCGATATTTTGCAATCAAATAAAACTCAAGAGAATCATCATTTGACTGATAGTTAGGATCAAACTCTGAACTCACAACAAGTAAATTCTTATTATGATCAAATAAAACAATTCCAGTATGATATTTTATATTTCCATCATATTTTTTTATTAAAAAATCCTGATGATTAGAAGACACTTTATTAAATGAAACAGTAACTCCATCAGCGATGTATCTTTTACATCCCTTAAAGATAAATGAATATTTTAATAAATTTATAATGTCTTTTTCTTGTTCTATATTTGAATCAATAATTCGTTCAAGATCTCTTTTTTGGTAGTCTCCGTTAATATCTAATTGACAGGTTGAATTAACAATACTCCCATTAAAGAAAGTAAACCCACTGATCTTTGCATCTAGATTACCACTTTTAGCATTTCCTAAAAGTGGTAACGCTAATGCAAATATGAAAATGAGGATCCTCATATCTGCTTTACTATCAGTTAGTCATACTGAACATTAAATGTAGCTACTGCATTTGCTTGTCCAGCTTGTACAGTATCACCAGTAGAGATATAACGTGCAGTTAAAGGAATGACATTTCGTCCATTAACCAGCACAGTTTTAGCACCAAAAGTACTGCCATCAACTTTAAGATTAATACCACCTTGGTCAATAATATTGATACCAATGTTTTTTGCTGAACCATCCGTGTTACCAGAAAGTGCAAGAATATCATTAGCGGTAGATGTTTGACCTAAGAATGAGAAAGCAACATTCTTTGCAATAGCCGTATCGCAATTATTTAAAGTAATATTAAAATCTTTAGCGTCAGATTTATCACCTTTAGCAGCAAAAGCAGAAGTTCTTACCTGACCCATTTCAACGGTCTGATTCATTGATTGGCTATCGACAGAACAACCAGCAGCAACAACCTCCCCAACAAAGTGAACGGTACCACCATTTACTGTCACAGTTGCAGCATTAGCATATCCAGCAAATGCCATTGTTAATACTGCAGCCAGACTAGATAATTTTAATAATTTCATTTTAACACCTTTCGTAAGTTATAAATATAAACACTTCTTTTTCAGACAAAAACATAGCAATATAAAATTAATTTTAAATTAATTTTATATATATTAGTCTCAATACTTTTCTGTAATGGAATTAGAGAAAAAGCCAATGAATAATAGCGTTAGATAATTACATCAATATTATTTTTTGGATTATCATTATAGATAACTTCTCTAATATAATCATCCCATGTTAAATCAAATATCTTTAAGCATTTATTTAACATTGTAATGGATAAAATATTTTTTCCATTTTCATATCGAGAAACTTGTTGCTGGCTAATAAAAAGGAAACTACCAAATAAAACACCATTCCAACCTCTACTAATCCGATGTTTTTTTATAAAGGCACCTGTTTTTATATTTAAATCAATAATGTCATCATTCTTATTATTCATTTAAAATCTCCAGCTTATTTTATCTTCGTTATTAACCTATAAAATATTTATCTTTAAATTTAGCTTAGGTGAAATATATACAACAAAAAAAAGTATTAAAAGACGATATTAACGTTCATTAATTGATTTTTAATAGGTGGCGCCTATCAAATAGTAATTAACGATCGTTAAAACAGATCAATATAATAACTTAAATCAAATAGAAAGCATTTAACATGATGATTCAAAATGATATTTTTGTTTATTAGAAATTTTTATGTTTACTATTTCAACCAATATTAATAACAAGTTGACATCAAATTTTTAATAATTTAAATTTATCAGAAATAAATTGTTACAAATTAACCCAAGTTAAATCAAATTATGAACATCGATATTTGATTGATGTTCGGTTTTTTATAAAAAATAAATTTTTCATTTCCAATTATGTAATATTTAAAGAGGGAATAATTATTATTTAATGTTAAATGGCATAAAGTTTAAACCCAATCAAATATAAACAAATGGGATAAGAAGTGACAATTCTAAAACGACGCACTGAATTACATCACCTAATCTTGAAAATAGCTAATAATATTAGAAGTTGTATTGATAGATAGGATTTTGAATAATACGTTTTTTAGCTTCTTTATTTTAAAGTTCTAAAAAGTCTTTTTCTTACTGTATAGTCTGCTAAATTGGCGATTTCAAATTTTTCATTCATTATAGTATAGCCTCCTTCCTTTTCTCATTATTTTGCGGACATCGAAATCCTACTGAACATAATCAGCTCAACAATAGTGATAACGTTAATCTGCGCTAGCTTACTAAATAAAATACGCTGAATGATTTTTTACAAAAACCGAATTAGTGCCCTCTATTCTTGCTCAAGCTTATTTTTGAAATATCACTGACAGATATCTCGTTTAAATTTACCCAATACACTTCGCTCACTGGCGTGAAGCTATCAGTGATATCTACTATTACCAAATTACCTTCACTTGTTATACTCAAGACTTATTACCACAACAGTGACGCCGCGATAGTACCTCGCTCGCCTTTACTCCCTATGCAATAAGTTAACCGATATAGTCATTAAACAGGTTCATGGTGTTATGAGTCAGTTTCGTCGTCTATCGAGCTCGGTTGATAAAGATCATAACCACCACCAAGCACAAAACACCTTGATTGCAGCCGTCACGGATATGCCCAGGGCGATACCGATGATATTCATTATGCCGAGGTGTATCACTATCCAGTAAGATAATAGTAGGAATATAGGTATAACGTTCACTTCTCGACTCATCATCAATTTCCTTGTTTAGGGCATAAAAAACGAGGTGTGATTAACCTCGTTAATAAGGATTAAAATGTTAATGAAAGTAAATCTGTGTTGTTAGTGTTCCTAATACACTTGCAATACTTCTATTTAACGAAGACATAAATTATTTCTTATGGCACCACGGACTTAAGAAGACATCATAAGTGTTTTGATATAATGAAAATGAGGAAGTGCCATTATAAACTGCGGTTGCTGTATTAATTGCTCTACCTCCTGTTGTTTAATAAAAGTGTGTTGAGTGACAAACACATCACTCATCTCTTTAAGATAAAAAACCTGTATGGTTTTATTTCTCACTTTCACACCACAAAAATACCAATGACCGTCAAAATAAATCAGTTTGTACGGTGCGATACCTTTTACCGTGGTATCGCAATACAAGAACTGAATACAGCGTTTATCAATAATGGCTTGAGTTAATACTGCAAATGCCCCAAACAACGAAGGCGAATGCTGAGGAGCCTCATGATAAATCAGATAAGGCGGTGCTTCCTCAGAGTCCAATAACACCGAAATAAGCTTTCTATCCAATGAAGGAAAAAACGGCACCATGCTCGTCATCGACGCAAATTGTAGAATGTCTTTATCGGTTCTAAAAAAACGTTGTGATTTCGCTAACCAATAACATCCTGCTTTATAGTCCAAATCGAGATAAATAAGCCGTTCATTAAAGTCACGTTGTAAAGTGCGTACTGACACATTAAATTCTTGTGCTAATCCTTTTAAGGATAAGGTTTCTCCTTTAAACAACTGGGTAATAATAAAGGTCAACCGTTGTGCCAAACGGTCATGCCGATGTTGAGATGATGACATAGACGTTATTCCGTTAAAGCAACAAATGAAAAGCCAGCTTAGTCACAAGAAAGGTGTTTTTGACGTAAATAAGCCACGATAATGCACGCCGGCACCGTGACACGATAGGCAGGTCCGGCGATATCAGACAGTAACCAAGCCGAACTGAGAGCGAGACCAATAGGACCAGCGACAAACGACAGTGCGCGTTGAGCAACAAAGAGCGTACCAACGGTAGCAACACCACCTAAGGCATTAATCACACTGATAGCCGATAAGGTTGCAAGTTCTAAGGCGGCAAAACCCGATGTTCTAATGGCTGCCTGCATGGCAATTAACACCAGTTGAGGGGTGGGATTGGTGAGATTTAATTGTAATTCTTGAGCCAGTGTTTTTAACTCCTCCTCTGTCATTTTGCCTAAGCTTTTCTCAAAAACTTTTAATAAAAGATTTAATTCAATGGTTTCTGTTTCACTATTTTTAGCGTAACTCACCTCCAACTTATCACAAACATCGGTTAATATCTCACGATACAACACGCCTTTATTGCCACGAAATAAACTCACTAAACTGTTAGCACCATAAGTTTGTAATTCTGCACAAATGGCAGGCCAATACTTTTGATGGTCAGGATAAAAGAGTTGATATTCAGGGGTATTGGTTAACGTTTCAGACCAACGTTTTTCACCGTCTTTAATATCGTGTGTTAATACCGATAACAGTAATGATAAGTCTTCATTACTGCATTGCCCAATAAAAGATAAGTCTGCATCAATACGATAGTTCGCCATCTTTTGTGTCCTCATTTAATTAAGATGACGTTACTATAAAACACCCCACTGACAGGGTATGACAGGCAAAATTATTATTTTCAAAAAATAAAAAAGATTGAAACGACAGGATGTGTCGTTTCGATGTAAAGCCTTTATTTTGCGTCAAGTGATTAAGGTATATCTAAGATTTTCTTGATTTAATCACCTTACTTTTTGCCCTCTTCCCACATACTCTTTTTCAATTAAGGTAACTCGACTTCACTGAGACTCGGTGTTGCATTCGTGCTACTTTGATAAATATTGGCATACCCTTGTTGTGGATAAATAATCACTGCATTTTTTCAATATCAAAATCACAGTGAGTCATATTAGGTATAAAGGTGGCTTGTTTCTTCTTAACGTTAACAACCCAGATGCCACTAGCTATACAGTCTCCCTAGGTAGCTGAGTTTTTACCACGCTATAACATCCTTTCTCTACTAAAAGCTCGCACACAATAAACTCATTACTCCCCTCAAAAGGTGAAGTCCCCTCTGAAGTCTTTACCGTCTCCAATTCATCCCAAGTTACTGCATAAACATAAGTTATCTTAATATGGCGACCGTTTTTTCTGATCTTTTTATCTCATTCACTCTTATAACTAACCGATAAAAATACTTTCTTGTCTTACCAATGGACACGGCGCTTAATCTATCGTTTTATGAGTAAAAAGTGAGTCAATCAGATTGGCACAGGCAACGAAAATATTTGCTGTGTAGCAATAGATTAAATCGTTCAAGGATCAGCATAAATACAGGTCATTTACACATCTGTCAGTTATCTTTAAAGGCCATGACATTAACTCATCATTATCCCTTATCAAGCTCGTATGAAATAAATTAAGAATATTAAGATGTTTCAAATTATTGGCATTGGCTATGTGTTACATACCTAATGTATCAATATCATCATTGACACAGGCAACGAAAATATTTGTTGTGTAGCAATAGATTAAATCGTTCAAGGATCAGCATAAATACAGGCTATTTACACATCAGTCAGTTATCTTTAAAGGCCATGATATTAACTCATCATTATCCCTTATCAAGCTCGTATGAAATAAATTAAGAATATTAAGATGTTTCAAATTATTGGCATTGGCTATGTGTTACATACCCAATATATCAATATCATCATTATTAGCTGGGGACTACTCCAGATCATACGTCTTAAAAAATCATTTACTGATGCTTTTATTTTAATTGTATTGCAATCTAAATTAGATTATTTATCAAAAATAAATATCAATTTTGATTATCAGATATTAAAGGGGAAAGAGAGGGTATAAAATCGAAATTAAATAACGCTTCTTTTTATGATGCTCTTGTAATGTATTGCTATGCAAAAAAGTATTAAAAAGAAGTTTTTTACGCGTTTATATTTTAATTTTTTACGAATTAACTATTTTTTTAAATATGGCTATTACGCACCTCATCCTTATTCGACTACTTAATATTTACCATCACCACATAATTTAAAAATATCCTCTTGGTTATTTTAAATATTACGTATTCCTGTCATTGAGTGCTTTTTTATTAATCCATTGATAATGAAGTGAAATAAAATAAAATAATAGTAAAAAACGATCAATATTATTATTTTTGATAGATAAAGCCTATTGAAAATGCACTTATCGATCGATAATAACGTATTTACACACCTTGATATTAGTATTAGATTTTACTCAGGAAATAAGTAAATAATAAAAAAACAAAGAAAATCAAAGTACATTAAATAATAAAAGTATCTAATTTTGATTAGTCAAATTAGATACTTTAAGATAATTCATTTATTATGATTTAAACAAAAATACGGCCTTATCATATGAAAAAAAATAATGATTTATTATTAAGGAGAAATATTGGCATATATATTAGAAATGCGCGTAATGATAAGTCTTTGTCAGGTAAAAGATTGGGTGAGTTATTAAATGTAAGTCAGCAGCAAATATCACGTTATGAAAATGCGATGACTAGCATTAATATCGAAACCATGAACGCCATTTTAATTATCTTAGATAAAGACTGGTTTGATTTTCTTGATTATATAATGAAAAATAAAATATAAAATTAAGAGCACGCACGTTCTCTTTTATGCCATTTGTTATTTTAAATAATACGTAATTTGTAACAAGATGGAATTTAAATCGCACTTTATATATCTCTTTTTACGAGGGCGATTAGCCACACATTCAAGCTATTTTTTAATCATCTTTAAAAAAAGAGTCAATGATAGGCTGACTCTTTTTTTTAAAAGGGGTTATATCGAAAGAGGTCATTTTCTGAATATAACCAAATAAGCGTCATTTTAATTTTTTTCAAAGGTATTTAATTATGCGTACTAAATTAATCGCGCTGTCCGTTCCTTTCTTATTAATGGGAATGGGCTCAGCACAAGCGGCTAACCAAGCCAACGTGGAATTTTTAGGGAATATCCAAGCGGTCAGCTGCGATATCAACGTTAACGGCCAAAACCAAGTGGTTTTAGGTAGTGTACGTACTTCCGATTTCACTACTGCATCAACACCCGTTGCTGCGGGTCAAACCGATTTCCAATTAACCTTAAGTGGTTGTGATGCACTGAAAACAGCGGGTAAAGCACAGGTTGAAATTAGCGGTGATACCGTACCTGGTACCACTAACATTTTCTTACAAAAAAGCAAAAACCCAACCAGCAATGCGGGTGTGATGATTTTAGATGACAAAAAACAGCCGATTGAAAATGGTAAAGCCGTCCAAATGGCCGATATCACAGCACCAGAAGAAGGTGGTGAATTCGCTTCTCTGGACAATGTATCAATAAAATTAACTGCTGCTTATGGCTCGACTGCCACTGATCAAGACGTGACCACAGGGACATTTAAAGCACCTGTTTTATTCTCATTTGTTTATGAGTAAATAACCATGAGGGGGGGAAACCTCCCTTTTATTCTATCAGGGGGATAGGTTGTGAAATCGATTTTGACGTTATGCTTTAGTGCCATGATGGTATTATGCCCCACTTATACTTTTGCGGGGATCTCTTACCAATTAGGGGCATTAAGAGTGGTGTACCCTGAAGGGGAAAAGGGCGTACCTTTAACGCTGATTAATAACACGAAAGAGGAGTCTGTTTTAACTCAAACTGTGACATTAAAAACTCCGTCAGGGCCTGAAGAAAAAATATTTTATGTTTTACCATCCATTGTCAAAATTGCCCCTCAATCCTCAACGAGTGTGAAAATCATGCTCAAACCGGGGACGTCATTGCCTCACGATCGCGAATCGATTTTTTATATTAACAGTAAAGCAATCCCGTTAATGGAGCATCAAGACGAACAAAAAAATAATATCGCTGGGGGCATCAATATTGGGATCTCGTCGGTGATAAAACTCTTTTATCGTCCTAAAAATTTACCCATGAGCGTTGAAACGGCTCAAGCTAATTTACAGTTCAACGTTTTAGACAAGACATTAAAAGTCTCTAATGCTTCTCCTTATTATATTACGTTGGTCAACATCAAAATAGATGGTCAACAAGTACCTTTAGTGGGTAAAGGAATGCTACCGCCTTATGAGGCGTTTGAATATCCGTTCACTGGGAAAAAGACCTCTTCTGCTGCCCCACATAAAATTCAATGGACCTTAATTAATGATTCGGGTGGCATGTATGAGTATTCAAAATAAGCGTGTGTTGCAGAGTACACTTTTTTTACTGACGTTGTGTACGTCTTCCGGTGTCCTCGCATCAGTCAGTGCACCCCTGAATTTTGAAGCCAATGTAGTGAAAGTGGCTTGTGAATTATCGGTTTCTCAGAGTCAAATTAAATTTGATACGGTGATGACTAATGAGATTAAACCGCAAACCTTGTTGCGTACCCGTGATTTTATTTTGAATATTTCACGGTGTAATGCGGTGGATGGTGAAGACAACATTACCCCTAAATTAAAAGTCTCGGGATCAGGGTTTAGTACGCTCGATGGAAAATGGTTATTTAAAACACAAGATTCACCCGTCAAAAATATGGGGTTCTTATTATATCACAGCGATACACCACCGACTTATTCGGATAGCTCACTGAATAATAATGATATTATTGATTATCACCAAACCTATAAAGTCTCGACACTTAATTTGGATACCCCATTTTATGCGATGATCGCCTGTGGTGATAATGAAACGTGTGATAAAGCGAAAACGGAAACGGGAACCTTGAAAGCCGTGGTGAGTTTTGACCTTCTCTATGATTAATGAAAAATGATGAAATCAATTTCTTTATTTCTAAGTATGTTAGTCATTGCCACGTTTCATTCTTTATCGTTTGCGGATGACGGCATTGTATTAAGTACAACGCGTGTCATTTTAGATAAAGACAGTAAAACGATCCAAATGACCAATAATAGCTCGCGTCCTTATTTAATTAAATCCGATTTACTGGAATCGCCCGATAATCTAAAAAAAAATAATACCGTGATGATCACGCCACCTTTATTTAAATTAGCGGCGCATGAATCCCGACCGATTAAATTGTATAAAAAAAATAACGCCGACGAGTCAGTGGAATCGCTGGGGTATTTAGCGGTATTGGCTATTCCTGCCCTCGATAAAGACGCCGTAGAAAATAAAAATACAGTGGCGATCGGCTTACGAAATATTATTAAAGTCTTTATTCGTCCTGCAGCGTTGGCTGACAAGAAAAAAGACAATGATTGTTTGATTGACATAAGTCATAACGGTAAGGCGATGATTTTAAAAAATACGACTCCGTATTTTATTACGCTCGTGGCGGTCACACTCAATAATGACGCTCAAAATATTTTACCGAACACAATAATGCTTTCACCGTTGGCACAAGGGACCTTTATTTATCCTAAAGCGCTCCCACCCAATACACAAATTCATTGGCAAACAATTAATGATTATGGTTTTGCTTCAGAGTGGTGTCGTTCAACCTTACAACACCCTCCAATTAAATAAGCCTCCTCTTGACTAAAATGTATGTAGGTGTTGTGTGAAAAACAAACAGAAACAAACCCCCAACGTGGTTGATAATAGGCGCCTTCACGCCTTAAGCCAGCTAACCTTAGCGGTTTTATTGTCGCTTTATGCGGGCTCAACGTGGGCGGAAGAATATTTTGATCCAGCATTTATTAGTGGGAATGAAGATAGTCAATTAGATCTCTCTTTCTATTCAAAAGATGGGGCTATTTCACCTGGGGATTATTTAGTATCAATCAGTGTGAATGAGAAGGCGATGCCAGAAAAAATGGTTAAGTTTGTCTTGAATAAAGAATACAAACTGGTACCGGTCTTCACTCCGAAAGAGTTGCAAGCGCTAGGCGTGGATGTTGAGAATGTCCCCATGCTTAAACGTTTACCCAAAGAGGCCCCCATTGAGGACCTCTCCGCGCTTATTCCCGATTATCGAGCTACATTTATCACCTCGGATTTAGCCTTAAAGTTGAGCTTTCCTCAGTTAATTATGAAAAATAAATCGGAAAGCGAAGTTGATCCCGCATTGTGGAATGACGGGATCCCCGCGTTATTATTTAACTATTCACTGATAGGCTCCACCTCTCGCACCGATGGCGCGGATATAAAAAACGTATTAGCCCAAGTCTTTGGCGGAATAAATTTCCAAGCTTGGCGTTTTCGCTTTAACTATTTTGGTAATTATGCAAAATATGATGGTCACGGTGACTCCAATAGCCATACCCAAAATAATTTTAATAATGTGCGATTATACCGTGATATCAAATCGTTAAAATCGACCTTGCAACTCGGTGAAATTATGCCGGTGTTGAGTATTTTTGAATCCTTCCCTTTTAAAGGGGTATCACTGTCCTCAAATGAAGATATGATCCCACAATCCCAACGTGGATTTGCCCCCGTTATCACTGGATATGCGAACTCCAACGCGTTGGTGCTCGTGAAGCAAAATGGCAATACGGTCTATCAAACCTATGTTTCGCCGGGGCCATTTCGAATTGATGATTTAAGACAAACCCAGCTTTCTGGTGAGTTAGAAGTTTTTATCCAAGAAGCAGATGGTTCTGTACGCAAGCAATTGATCGCCAGCAGCAGTTTACCCATTATGGAAAGAGAGGGGGCGTTTAAATATGAAATCTCGGCAGGGCAATATAATGCCTCAGGCTCAGAGAAATCAAAGTTTGCGTTAGGCACATTCAGTTACGGGTTACCCCATAATATCACCCTCTATGGGGGGGGAATGGGGGGCAGTGATTATTTATCTTCCGTGGTAGGGTTCGGGACCTCGTTAGGGAAACTGGGGGCGCTCTCCTTTGATGCCACTATGTCATGGGCGAAAATTCAAGGGTCAGATTCGTGGAAAAATGGGCAATCTTATCGTGTCCGCTATGCCAAAAGTATGCTGTCAACGGGGACCACAGTGGATTTAGCCGCTTATCGTTATTCCACCAAAGAGTATTACAGTTTTAACGATGCAAACGTTATCAATGAAAATGGCTTATACGCCTGGGGTAGAGCGAAGCGTAAAAATAATTTCCAAATCAGCTTAAGCCAACAATTAGGCCGTTATGGCTCGTTGACATTATCGGGGAATCGAGAAGATTACTGGAATAGCAATGAAGTCAATAAACGGGTGTCATTATCGTATAATGCGACGTTAAAAGAGATCAACTATTTTATTACGTACAATATTGAAAAACGAAAAGACGAACATAATAACTGGCCAGAAGATCGTCGGTTATCGGTAGGGATGCAGATCCCCTTCAAGATTTTCAGTCCAGCGCCTTTGGCCGAGAAATCCTCTTTATCCTATGCGATTAATACAGGTAATCATGGTAATACGGCGCAAAATGTGGGACTCAGAACCTCGCTATTGGACGATAGGCTGGGCATTTCCGTTGACCAAGATTACAGCAAAGAGAAACACGCTAACAATAGTAGCAATTTAAATATTAACTATGTGGGTGAGGTATCCAACAGTACGTTAGCCTACAGTTACAGTAATGATTACAACACTTTATCGGGCAGCCTTAACGGTGGGATCATTGCCCATCCTTATGGAATAACGTTAGCCCGTTATGTGGGATCATCGCCATTGGCCTTAGTGGAAGCAGAACAAGCGGCGGGGACCAAAGTCAACTCAGGAATGGGCACCATCAATGACAGGGGTTTTGCTTTAGTGCCGATTGGTAATAGCTACAATAAAAACCCCGTCTCTTTGGATATCTATTCCTTACCGAACAACGTGGAAGTGGATAATTCAATTCATCAACTCTACCCTACTAAAGATGCGGTTGTGTACACGAAATTTAATACCAAAGTGGGGTATCAAGTGATTATGACGCTGATGCGCCAGCACAAACCTCTTCCTTTTGGCGCGCTAGTATCGGTGGTAGGGGATGAAGAAAATACGTCAGTAGTCGGTGATAATGGGGAAGTGTATTTAGCGGGGCTGTTACCACAAGGGCTGTTAACGGTACGGTGGGGAAATGGCGCCCAGCAAAGCTGCCAAGTGAATTATACCTTACCGATTGAGCGCGCGGCACAGGATAAAATTACCCCGGTCATTGAATATACCGCGGATTGTCAATAAGCCATAAGGGGAAGTGATGAAAATACGAGGATTAGTGGGGCTGATATTATCGTTCTTCCTGTGTTTGCCCGTGCAAGCAAAGAAAGTCGATACCAATGTTGGGTTATCGCTATTATTTACGCGGGTAATTTTCCATGAAAGTGACGAGAAAGGCGTCAGTTTACAGATTAATAATAAAACGGATAACACCTATTTATTACAATCGGTAATACGCAACGTCGATGCCAATACGGGATTAATGATGGAGGTGGAGAATGAGGATGAATCAGCCACGCCCAGTAAAAAACAACCCTTTATGATCACGCCTCCTTTGTTTCGTTTTGAATCAAAAAGTCAGATTAATCTCTTGATTAGACGGGTCCCGAGTGTATTACTGGATAATAAAAAAGAGTCTGTTTTTTATATTTCCTTAAAGGCGATTCCCATTATTCACAGTGAAATGAATAAGAACAATATGACCATTTCAACGGTGATTAATTTGAAATTATTTTATCGTCCAAATAGCTTAGAGAAATGGTTTATTGAAGAACTCTCCGAAAGTGAGAAATTGATTTTCAGTATCAAACAAGGTGCTCTGAATATAAGTAACCCAAGCCCCTATTGGATAACGTTGGATCATTTAATAATAGATGGGAGCAATATAGATAAGGAGTCATTAAGAAGGATGATCCCTCCTTTTGGGACGATACGGTATTCTTCCCCTGTATTGTCAAAAAATAAAAGAGCGTATTCTATCGAATGGAGCTTGATTGACGAATTGGGTCGCTCAACAAAAATAAAACAGCAAATTATCCATTAGACATTAAAAATAGGAGTAGATCCGATGTTTTCATTCTTATCTTTTAACGCAGTAAAAAAAATACCCATTTTATTGTGGCTGAGTGGGTTACTGGGAATGACCTCGATAGCACAAGCTAAAAATGTGATTATTATTCCTAAAGGAGAAGGGATTGTGTGGCAAGGAAAACCGTTTACCAGCAAATTGTTGAAAATTTATAACTCTTCTAATGATGTTATTAATTTTGGAGGCCGTTTAGACCCCTTGCTAACAGCTACAACTAATTTAGGCACTTCTGCATATACAATAAGCTGTCCATTATATACTACAAATCCAAAACCTGGAGACTTTACCAAAGTCGCAGGTTACGATGCTATGATGGTAATTCCAGGACTATATATAGCGATAGCTGGTAATTTCTGGGGGGAGTACACAGATCAAAAAAGTTACCAAAGGGTGTCATTTAACGGAGCTTTCGGGAACAATAAATTTGTTACATCGAACGCGCCCAAGAATTCACCAAAATTAACTATTTTAAATGATGCGGTAAACTGTTTATCACTAGAGACATCACGAACACCGCTGATTAGGAGAGATACGGACTATCAGGTACAAATGAGTGGGTATTGGGTCCTAATTGCAGACGGAACACAAAAAACAGCGACCTCGACTTTTGTTTCGGCACTGGTTTTAAATACAGCATCCATTCTTAGCACTGCTTCGGATACGAGTATTTTCCCGAAAGATACCGAATTTAAAATATCTACCTTGGAATGTAATATAAACACCCCACCTACAATTAATTTTGGCGATGTATTGCACTCTAATCAGGCAGGTAAAGAGTTGGCTAGTAAAATGACCACTATTGAAACTTATTGCTCACAGGGTGATGAGGTTATTGACTCTAATATTAACTTAACCTTTAGAGCTATATCTGGATATTTTGAAAACGATACGAGCAAATTAAGTTTAAAGGAAGGCGGAGGATATATCACGGGACAAATTGAAAGGGCACAGCAATCTTTTGATGGCAGCTGTGGTTTAACAGGAAAAGGCATTCCTTTTGACAATACAACAGCAATAAAACTTGGGCATATCACTAAAGATCAGCCCTCAGCCAGTTTTATTAATCCTGTTTTATGGCGCCTTTGTGCAGGGGGCGATGGTAAATTGCCTTACGGCAAGGTGACGGCATCGGCGGAAGTGATGGTAACACTTAATTAAGAATGATAAGGATAAGAGCGTTTCCCCCACACTCGAACCCTAATCAGATACCAGGTTTAAAGAAGCTCGCCATTTAGAAATAAAGAACTACATGTAGACCCAAGTATCATTAAAATGGATAAGAAATAACCCAAGCCATCTTTACATCTAGAAGTAAAGATGGCTAATTAGCATTATAAGGGATCGTTTGAGTTTTTTGGAGGTACATTGAATTTGAGTGGCGGAAGATCACAGGAGTCGAACCTGCCAAGGACCGCTGGCGGCCCCATCTGGATTTGAAGTCCAGCCGCCCCACCGGGGACGATGATCTTCCATTTTTGAATGGGTAAAAAGGAAATAACGGGATGATTATACGCTGAATTATTTTTAATCCCAAGTGCACCAAATCAATAAAAGCGCTTTCAAATAAAATAATCCCATTTTTGAGTAAAACCTCTGATAATTACCGCGATACTATTGAACTTATACAGTTTCATCCTCATCTTACTCTCTATAACGAATAAACTCAGTGGTGTATTTTACGTCACTGCAAACCAAAATACAGGATGTTTTTTATGTCAAATCCATTACTTAGCACAACGGGATTACCTGCATTTTCCCTTATCAAACCAGAACATATTGTTCCTGCACTAAAAGACGTTTTAACCACGTATCGCCAAACCGTCGAAAAATTACTGGCTGATAATACGCAATTTACTTGGGATAACCTTTGCCAACCATTAGCAGAAGCAGGTGATAAACTTTCTCGTGTTTGGTCCCCCGTTAGCCATTTAAATTCTGTTAAAAACGGTGCTGAACTGCGTGAAGCATACGAACAGTGTTTACCGTTACTATCTGAATTCAGTACATGGATGGGACAGCACGAAGGCTTATATCAAGCTTATAAATCAATTAAAGAAAGTGCTGATTTTAATGCATTAACTCAACCACAGAAAAAAGCAATTGAAAATGCATTACGTGACTTTGAATTATCTGGTATCGGTTTACCAAAAGAGAAACAACAGCGTTTTGGTGAAATCAGCGCACGTATGTCTGAGTTAGGTGCTAAATATGGTAATAATGTATTAGATGCCACAATGGGGTGGTCTAAATTAATTACTAATGTAGAAGATTTATCAGGTATGCCTCAAAGTGCCATTGATGCCGCAAAAGCTATCGCACAAGCGAAAGAGCAAGACGGCTATCTATTAACACTGGATATGCCAAGCTATCTCCCTGTTATGACCTATGCGGATAATCGTGAACTTAGAAAAGAGATGAGTATCGCTTATAGCACACGTGCCTCTGATCAAGGTCCAAATGCGGGTCAGTGGGACAATAGCGAAATTATCGCCGAGATCCTCGCATTACGTCACGAACTCGCTCAATTGCTTGGTTTTAAAAATTACGCTGAAAAATCGCTTGCCACCAAAATGGCGGAGTCTCCAGAACAAGTACTTAATTTCTTGACCGATTTAGCCTCTCGGGCCCATCCACAAGGTGAAAAAGAGTTAGCTGAACTCACCCAATTTGCAAAAGAGCACTATGGCGTTGATAAATTAGAGTCATGGGATCTGGCTTACTACAGTGAAAAACAGAAACAGCACCTGTTCTCAATCGATGATGAGCAACTACGTCCTTACTTTCCTGAGCAACGTGCTTTAAGTGGCTTATTTGAAGTCGTTCATCGTATCTATGGTTTAACAGCTAAAGAACGTAACGATATCGACACTTGGCACGATGATGTCCGTTTCTTTGAACTTTATGATGAAAGCAACACGTTACGTGGTAGCTTCTATCTGGATTTATATGCTCGTGAACACAAACGTGGCGGCGCTTGGATGGATGATTGCATAGGCAGAATGCGTCATGCTGATGGCTCACTGCAAAATCCCGTTGCTTACCTCACTTGTAACTTCAATAAACCTGTAGGTGATAAACCCGCCTTATTTACTCATAATGAAGTCACTACACTGTTCCATGAGTTTGGTCATGGCTTACATCACATGTTAACGCAAATTGATACTGCTGATGTTGCAGGTATTAATGGCGTGCCTTGGGATGCTGTTGAATTACCGAGTCAATTTATGGAAAACTGGTGCTGGGAGCCAGAAGCGTTAGCCTTTATTTCTGGTCATTATGAAACTGGCGAACCATTACCGCAGGAAATGCTTGATAATATGCTCAAAGCAAAAAATTATCAGTCAGCGATGTTTGTATTACGCCAACTAGAATTTGGTTTGTTTGATTTCCGTTTACATGCCGAGTATGACCCAGCGAAGGGTGCTTGTGTAATGGAAACCTTAACTAATGTAAAAGAACAAGTTTCTGTTGTTCCTTCAACACCTTGGGCGCGTTTCCCTCATGCCTTTAGCCATATCTTTGCAGGTGGATATGCAGCAGGTTATTACAGCTATTTATGGGCTGACGTACTGGCAGCTGATGCCTTCTCTCGTTTCTCTGAAGAAGGCATTTTTAATCGCGAAACGGGTCAATCATTCCTTGATAATATTTTAACTCGTGGTGGTTCAGAAGAGCCAATGGAGCTGTTCAAACGCTTCCGTGGTCGTGAGCCGAAACTTGATGCTATGCTCAAAGGCTACGGCATTAAAGGATGATATGTGAATATCTGTTTACTTTGTGAAGAAGGCGCTGATAACAGCGCCTTATCTGATTTAGCACAACGTTGGGGATTAGTTCACGACGAAACGCAAATCATGGCATTAGTTTTAACGCCCACCCACCTAGAATTACGCAAACAAGATGAACCTAAATTAGGTGGCATCTATGTAGATTTCGTAGAGGGCACAATGGCACATCGTCGTAAATTTGGCGGGGGTCGAGGTGAGGCGGTAGCAAAAGCTGTTGGGATCAAAAAAGACTATTTGCCAGATGTTGTTGATGCAACAGCTGGACTGGGGCGTGATGCATTTGTTTTAGCGTCTATTGGTTGTAAAGTCAGAATGGTAGAGCGCCATCCCGTCGTTGCTGCATTACTGGAAGATGGCCTAAAGCGCGCTTATCTTGATGCAGATATTGGTGAATGGATGCAAGAGAGAATGACATTAATTCATGCCTCTTCTGCCCAAGCACTTACCGAGATCACTCCTCCTCCTGATGTTGTCTATCTTGATCCAATGTATCCGCATAAGGCGAAAAGTGCATTAGTGAAAAAAGAGATGCGGGTTTTCCAGTCTCTTGTCGGTGCAGATGAAGATGCCGATGCGCTATTAGCACCCGCAATGGCGCTGGCTAAAAAACGCGTGGTTGTTAAACGTCCTGATTATGCGGAGCCATTAAATCATCAACCCTCACATGCAAGTGTCACCACCAAAAATCACCGTTTTGATATCTATCCTTGTATTTAACAACATCGTATAAATAGCCCATAGAGGGGGTAACCTCCCCCTCTTTGCTATAATCTTTTGATTATATTATTCACAATCTATTGAATAGTATATCCACCATCAATGACAAGATTATGGCCATTGATCATATCCGCTGCTGAGCTTGCTAAAAATACAGCAGCGGCAGCAATCTCTTCCGGCTCAGCAAATCGCCTTGCTGGTATTTGTGCTTTCATCTGTTCACCTTTTTCGCCTTCCCAAGCTTTTTTCCCTAAATCGGTCATCACAATCGTTGGGGAGATTGCATTGATTTGTAGTCCTTTTGGTGCCCATTCTAACGCCATCACCTTTGTCATATTGATAATGGCAGCTTTACTTGCACAATAAGCAACATGTTCAGGTAAAGCGATAATTCCCGCTTGAGAGGCGAGATTAATTATCTTACCTTGTCCGCGTTGTAGCATATATTGCCCCACTTGCTGACACAGTAAAAAAGTACCCGTTAAATTTACTGATAAAGTTTTATTCCAATCCTCAAGAGATAATGATTCGGCAGGGGCTAAAGCAACAATACCCGCACAATTGACGAGAATATCAATGCGATCAAACTCCTCAATAACCGAATGTATCGCTTGTTTGACTGACTCTTCACTTGAGACATCACACCAGATCCCCACGGCACTATTTAAACGTTGCGCCACTTGCTCAATCTGCTCTGATCTATCCAATAAAGCGACCTTAGCCCCTTTTTCGATAAACATCTGTGCGATAGATAAACCAATTCCTGCCGCACCACCAGTGATAACAGCAACTTTATTCGAGAGAGAAAAATCAATTTGCGTAGCCATATAACCTCCAACTTAAAAATAAGTATTCATGCTTTTAAGCATAGCAGAGGAAAATGTAGCTTAAGGAGAGCGGAAAATGATTGAAATGGCTAGAGCGAGCGCTATGCACTCGCACTAATCTAAAAAATTACAGAACGCCTTGTGCCAACATGGCATCAGCGACTTTAACAAAGCCTGCAATGTTCGCGCCTTGAATGTAATTAGTCTGCTTACCCTCACCACCATAATTCACACAAGCATGGTGAATATCTAACATAATGTGATGTAAGCGAGCATCCACTTTTTCGGCTTTCCAGCTTAAACGTGCCGCATTCTGTGCCATCTCTAAACCTGAGGTTGCAACACCCCCCGCATTAGCGGCTTTACCTGGTGCAAAAAGGACACCCGCTTCGATAAAGGCATCTGTTGCTGCAATTGTTGTTGGCATATTTGCACCTTCAGCAACCGCTTTTACACCGTTTTTGATAAGGACTTTCGCCGCTTCTAGATCTAATTCATTTTGTGTTGCACAAGGCAAAGCAATATCGACAGGAACAGCCCAAGGTTGTTGTCCTTCAAGGTACGTTAAGCCAAATTCTTTTGCGTACTCTTCAACACGACCGTAATTATTTTTAATGTCGGTAAGTCGAGCGAGTTTTTCCGTCGTAAATCCAGCCTCATCAACTACTGTACCGCCTGAATCTGATGCCGTTATTACTTTAGCACCTAACTCTAAGCATTTTTCGATAGTGAACTGTGCAACGTTACCTGCGCCAGAAACCGCCACACGCATTCCCTCAAGAGACATACCATGACGTTTAAGCATCGCATTAGTAAAATAAACTAAACCGTACCCTGTGGCTTCTGGACGGATTAAACTACCACCGAATGAAAGACCTTTACCTGTAAATACACATTCATTGCTATTAGACAGTTTTTTCATCATACCAGCCATAAAGCCAACTTCTCGTGCACCTACACCAATGTCACCCGCAGGAACATCCGTATTAGCACCTAGATGGCGATAAAGTTCAGTCATCAATGCCTGACAAAAACGCATTACTTCCCCATGACTTTTACCTTTTGGGTTAAAATCAGAGCCGCCTTTAGCTCCTCCCATCGGTAATGTCGTTAATGCATTTTTAAATGTTTGCTCAAAACCTAAAAATTTTAGGATGGAAAGATTAACTGATGGATGGAAACGCATACCCCCTTTGTAAGGGCCAATGGCTGAGTTAAATTGGATACGCCATGCACGGTTAACTTGCACTTGCCCTTTATCATCTAACCAACAAACGCGAAACTGAATAATACGTTCAGGCTCAACTAAGCGCTCAAGTAATGATTGTTCACGATATTGTGGATTTTTCTCTAAAAAAGGCCACAAAGTGGTAAAAACTTCACGAACCGCCTGATGATATTCAGGTTGATGAGCGTTATATTTTTCTACCCCTTCTAAAAACGAAGATAATGAGCCAGATATATTCATTCAGCTATTCCTTTTTTGTGTCATGTGATGTTGGTATAACCTCATTTATTCGGAATATTTTTGGGTTTTGTGAGGTTGATATTGTTTTGCTTCTTGAATATATCATTAAAATGTATTCACACTTCAAGACATTTTTTTCACAATTAGACAAAAAAAAAAGGTTGACTCGATTTAACAGTAGGAAAAATAGGAATTTTAGGCAAAAAAACACCTGCATAAGCAGGTATTTTTTTTGCCTAAATAAGCAAACGGTAATTATTCATCATCTTTCAGAGGAACAATAAGCATATCAACATGCACTGTATTAATGAGTTGACGTGCTGACGACATCAATTTGCTCCAGAAGTCTTGGTGATGACCACAAACGACTAAATCCATATCGTATTTCTTAATCGCATCAACTAGAACTTGACCTAAATCACCACTACCACTCAAGGTTTCCTGAATTTCATAACCTGAATTATCAGAGAGGTCTTTTAACGCGTTACGGGTTTCATCAGTAATACGTTGTTGCATATCACCGAGGTTGACATCAATTAAACCGGTATAAAGATCAGAGTAGTTAACATCAACGTGAATTAAGGAAACTTTGGCATTATAGGGTTTTGCCATAGATACAGCTTTCTGTACTAAGACATTACTCTCGGGGGATAAATCAACTGCCACTAGAATATGCTTATAAGCCATCGTGAACTCCTTCCATAAGCTGATTAATCGGTTGGAAAGGCGGTTAAGCCTAAATCCTATATATTAAATATAACGTTTTAAGATGAAAGCTAGATGTCGTCTTGATCACAACTTATGCCAAATTCATCAAGAAAGCATCTATCGATAAATAACAATATACACCATTTTAGATTAGCACGATGTTATTCACCGACAATATCATCATAATAATGAGAATTAAGTATAAAAAACAACAAATACACCCTTTTAGAGTTATTTTTTTATCTTTTTTCTGAAAAAGGAAACAACTTGAAAAAGTCACTTTTGTTTATTGCTTAATTTCACCTAAACTTAGAGTAGAGAAAAAAGTAACCTTTATAGGTAAAGGTTTTCTCATCTCAGAATCTATTATTCTAGGGAGGGGATTATGTTTAATGTCATTGTTGTCTTTTGGGCGCTATGTATTCTTTGCCTAATTAATATGATGCGTTATTTTTCATCTATTCGGGTATTACTCACAATACTGCGCCAATCGGATCCTTTGCTCTACCAATCGGTGGACGGCAATGGATTTTTTACTATGCATGGGCAATTTTCAAAACAGTTACGCCTTATCCGCTATATCAACCAACGCCAATACATCAATCATCATAATCCTGAAGTTATTATGCGTTGCGAGCGCATTTATCGGCAATTCTATCTTGTTAGCCGTTTTTGTATTTTGGCTGTCGCCAGTTTAATTGCAATGCTTTTTTGGTAGCAACAAAACAAAAAACGGTGACTAAAAGTCACCGTTTATAAACAAACTTGGGTAATTGACTGTTATCAGCTATTCACAATAAATGTCAGTGATATCCAATAAAGTAAACCTGATAAACCAATGCTAACGGGTAATGTTAAGATCCAAGCCAGTGCAATATTTTTCACTGTCTTCGTTTGAACACCACCACCATCAACAATCATCGTACCTGCAACCGCAGATGATAGAACTTGTGTTGTTGATACCGGCATCCCCGTATAACTTGCTACTCCGATGGAAACTGCTGCGGTTACCTGAGCAGAAACCCCTTGAGCATAAGTCATCCCTTTTTTACCGATTTTCTCACCAATTGTTACTGCAACGCGTTTCCAACCTACCATTGTCCCAATAGAGAGCGCTAATGCCACTGCGATAATGATCCAAATCGGAGCATATTCCACGGTGTTTAGCAGGTCACGACTCAATGTTTTTAAGAACCGTGCATCTTGGGCGCTAGTTTCTGGTAATTTAGCGACTTCAGTTGCAGTATCAGCGATACACATAAGTAATCGACGCATTTGAGCACGCTGGTCTGCTGTTAGCTCATCATAAGAGCTAATATTTGCAAGCATCTGTTCTGTTTGATTAAGAACAATTGGCGTTCTTGCGCTATTACAATGAAAATCTGTATCACTAGCATCAGCTTGAACTGATACTACCGGTGTATTATCAATAGCATGTTGTAGCGCTGGCTGATGTTTCTCATAATATTGTTGTAAGTGCACAACTGCATCATGAGTTTTGGTGATATCGTATCCGCTCGCACTCATATTGACGACAAAGCCCGCAGGCGCCACGCCAATTAATACCAACATGATGAGACCGATACCTTTCTGCCCATCATTTGCACCGTGAGAGAAACTCACCCCAACTGCCGATAAAATCAGTGCAGTACGAGTCCAAAATGGCGGCTTACGCTTACCATCTTGCTTCTCACGTTCAGCTGGCGTCAGGTGGATACGACGACGTTTTTTCGTACCACTCCAGTAACGGCGCAGTAAGAAAATCATCGCGCCCGCAATAACCAAGCCGATAATCGGTGAAAGTATGAGTGATAGGAAGATACTGATCATTTTTGGTATGTTTAATGCGTCAACGATAGACGAATCTGTCACGATAGCATTTGTTAAACCAATACCAATGATAGCACCTATCAGCGTATGTGAACTTGATGCTGGAATACCAAAATACCATGTACCTAAGTTCCAGATAATGGCGGCTAACAGCAACGAGAAGACCATGGCAAGGCCATGAGCTGAGCTCACATTCAGCAGAAGATCTGTCGGTAACAAGTGAACGATAGCATAAGCTACGCTCAATCCACCGAGCAAAACTCCAAGGAAGTTAAATACACCCGCCATTACGACCGCAAATTGCGCACGCATAGCACGAGTATAGATAACAGTTGCTACCGCATTTGCGGTATCATGAAAGCCATTAATAGCTTCATAAAATAGCACAAATAACAGTGCTAAAACCAACATCAAACCTGTATGAAATTCTAGGTCAGTAAACAAATGTAGCATAGACGTTAAGCCAGTTAGTTGGACATGAACGCGGCGCATTATCAGCGACAAATGCGAACGGTGGAAGCGAAATTTAACCTTTTTTTGATTTGATAACCAAGAAAATCAGAACCTTTTTAAGATAATTCCTTATATATCATTTAATTAATAAAAATAAAAAAAAAGTAAATTTCTGACAATTTTTTTCCTTGCTAATAAGAATTTAGGTGAAAAATGCAGATTTCTCCATATAATTTTACAAAACACTCTGATCTTACGCGAAAATCATTGATTAAGTAGTCAGAGAAAACCAAGAACGAGACATCATTGTGGGATCATACGATACAGTAATTATAGGTGCAGGTGCCGCGGGGCTTTTTTGTGCGTCTTTAGCTGGGCAAGCAGGATTATCTGTTTTAGTCCTCGATAATGGCAAAAAAGCAGGCCGTAAAATTCTCATGTCAGGCGGTGGACGTTGTAATTTCACCAATATGTATATCGAGCCTTCAGCGTATTTATCAGAGAACCCTCATTTCTGTAAGTCAGCACTTGCTCGCTATACACAATGGGATTTTATTGAATTAGTGCAAAGGCATAATATCGCCTACCACGAAAAAACATTAGGACAGCTATTTTGTGATGATTCTGCACAGCAAATTGTTGATTTATTACTCACCGAATGTCAAAAAGGGAAAGTAAGTGTTCGCTTACGTAGTGAAGTGACACAAATCGAGAAAACAGATGTGGGCTTTACTCTTTTTGTTGATGGAAAAACGATCACAACACCTTCGGTGGTCGTTGCCAGTGGTGGTCTTTCTATGCCCGGATTAGGGGCTACGCCTTTTGGCTATAAAGTTGCAGAGCAATTTGGGCTTTCTGTTTTACCAACACGAGCAGGATTAGTCCCTTTTACATTACATAAACCCCAACTTGAGCAATTAAGCCAACTATCTGGCGTCGCTGTACCTGCTATTGTGACGGCAAAAAATGGGATCAGTTTTAAAGAAAACATTCTTTTTACACATCGTGGTCTTTCAGGTCCTGCTATTTTACAAATCTCTAGTTATTGGCAATCTGGTGAGTATGTAAGTATTAACTTACTTCCAAATATTGATGTTGAAAGCTTGCTACAAAAAAAACGTCAAAAACACCCGAATCAATTATTAAAAAATACGCTTTCTCGCTTATTACCAAAACGCTTCATTGAAATAATGATAGAAAGCAAACAGTTACCTGATGTTCCTCTAACTCAACTTAGTAATGAACGGATAATGCAAATTGCAACGTTATTACAAGGATGGCAAGTTCAGCCCAATGGTACAGAGGGATATCGCACCGCAGAAGTCACTCTAGGTGGCGTAGATACTCGCGCTCTTTCTTCTAAAACAATGGAAGCCACACAAGTAAAAGGACTCTATTTTATTGGAGAAGTAGTTGATGTGACGGGTTGGTTAGGTGGATATAACTTCCAGTGGGCGTGGAGTTCAGCTTATGCTTGTGCTCAGAACCTTATCTCAACATCAAAATCGACCTTTGTTGAACAATAATAAATAAATTTATAATTATTAAAGTTATAAATATCAGCTTTATAATTCTATAAACTTATAAGTCATACATAATAAAAACCAGCCATCATCAATCAGTGATGGCTTTTTCTTCTCGTATTTATTGATAGCGATTCAAAATGCCTTATCTCCCTTCCTTTTCTTGGGTTTTATACCTCATTTTCTCTTCTTTTTTCTATCAATACCCCCATAAAGAATATTGTTAACTATTTGGTTATATTACTTTTTTAAAAAATAATTAAAATAAAAAAACTCGTTAATCAGTAAGTTAAGACTTTTTAGCCTTTTTTTTCTAATTTGATTAAAAAAAGGACTTTACAAATGATACTGAGAACTATTATCATCAATAACACTTTCAGATGCACCACCTTCAGGGTCATATGAAAGAACGACATTGCTCACATTGCTTCCAGTGTTTTACTTTAGCCAGCCGGGTGCTGGCTTTTTCTTTTCTAGAACTTATTCGATATTTTTATTTTCTCTTATTCAAATTATTTGGATCCTCAAGTTAAATTCCTCCGCTTTTTTACTTTGCGCCACTGAGTAAACTGTGTTCAATAACTTCAGAGAAGGAAACACATTATGATTTATCTACGCAAAGCAAATGAAAGAGGACATGCTAATCATGGTTGGCTAGATAGCTGGCATACCTTCTCTTTCGCAAATTACTACGATCGTAATTTTATGGGATTTTCTGCACTACGAGTGATTAATGAAGATCGCGTAATACCCGGTGAAGGTTTTGGTACTCATCCTCATAAAGACATGGAAATTTTAACCTATGTGCTTGAAGGTAATATCGAGCATAAAGACAGCATGGGTAATAAAGAAAATGTTCCCGCAGGTGAGTTCCAAATAATGAGTGCAGGGACAGGCATAACTCACTCAGAATATAATCCAAATAGTGATAAAGGGCTGCATTTTTACCAAATTTGGATTATGCCTAATACTGTCGGTATCACACCACGTTACGATCAGCGTCGTTTTGATACCACAGTGAGTAAACAACTTATTTTATCGCCAGATGCCCGTGAAGGCTCTTTAAAAGTCTTCCAAGATATGACGTTATGGCGCTGGAACCTTAAAAAAGGTGAAGAAGCACAATATCAAGCCGAAACAGGTCGTCATGTTTGGCTACAAGTTGTGAAAGGTAAAATAACGATTAATGACATTATTGCGACCACCAGTGATGGTGTAGCAATTGCTAATGAAGATATGATCCGTTTCGTTGGTGATGAAGATAGTGAAATTTTACTGTTTGATTTACCTCCTGTAACAGCATAGTTGGGTTATCACCCTCTAAAGCCACTTTTTCTCTAATAAACTATTTCACTTTATTTTTCTCTTCCCTGAAATCTTCTCGCATTTCAGGGATTTTTTTTGCTCAAAGATTTCAAATAAAAAAACACCAAAACCACATCCTATGAGTTTGGTGTTTTTATTCATACAAATAAAAATTAACGTTTTGGCCCTACTTTAGTCAACGCTTGACCCGCTGGGGTATCTGTATATTTATCAAAGTTTTTCACAAAACGATCGGCCAGATCGTCTGCTTTGGTATCCCATTGCGTTTTATCAGCATAAGTATCACGAGGATCTAAGATTTCGCTGTTAACGCCAGGTAGTTCTGTTGGGATCTCTAAATCAAATACAGGCAATGTTTTCATAGGGGCTTTATCAATATCACCATTTAAGATGGCATCAATAATCGCGCGTGTATCTTTAATCGAGATACGCTTACCTGTCCCATTCCAACCGGTATTAACCAAGTAGGCTTTTGCACCTGATGCTTGCATACGTTTTACTAAAACTTCAGCGTATTGTGTTGGGTGCAGAGATAAAAATGCCGCACCAAAACAAGCTGAGAATGTTGGCGTTGGTTCAGTCACACCACGTTCTGTTCCCGCAAGTTTAGCAGTGAAGCCTGACAAAAAGTGGTATTGCGTCTGTTCTGGTGTTAATCGTGATACTGGAGGTAACACACCAAACGCATCTGCCGTTAAGAAAATAACTTTCTTAGCATGACCTGCTTTAGAGATAGGTTTAACGATATTATCGATATGATAGATAGGATAAGAAACTCGGGTATTTTCTGTTTTCGAACCATCATCGAAATCAACAGAGCCGTCAGATAATACAACCACATTTTCTAACAAGGCATCACGTTTAATTGCACCATAGATATCGGGTTCAGCTTCTTTTGATAAGTGGATTGTTTTCGCATAACAACCCCCTTCAAAGTTAAACACGCCGTCATCATCCCAACCATGCTCATCATCACCAATTAACTTACGCTTAGGATCCGTTGAAAGCGTTGTTTTACCTGTGCCTGATAGACCAAAGAAAATAGCAACATCACCACTTTCACCAACGTTTGCGGAACAGTGCATAGAAGCAATACCTTTAAGAGGAAGGAAGTAGTTCATCATAGAGAACATACCTTTCTTCATCTCGCCACCGTACCAAGTACCACCAATTAACTGAATGCGTTCAGTTAAATTGAAAGCAACGAAATTCTCTGAATTCAGACCTTGCGCCTTCCAATTTGGATTTGTACATTTCGCTCCGTTCATCACAATGAAATCTGGTGTGAAATTCGCCAGCTCTTCTTGCTCAGGACGAATAAACATATTTTTAACAAAATGAGCTTGCCAAGCAACTTCTGTGATAAAACGAACTTTCAAACGAGTATCCGCATTCGCACCACAAAATGCATCGACAACAAACAAACGTTTGCCTGACAGCTGATGGGTTACTAATGATTTTAAGTCAGCCCACACTTCTTGTGAAAGTGGCTTATTATCGTTCTTGCCTTTACCCTGATCAGCCCACCATACGGTGTCACGAGTAACATCATCACGAACAATGTATTTATCTTTCGGAGAACGTCCAGTAAATATACCTGTATCAACAGCAATAGCACCTAATGAGGTTTGAGTGCCTCGTTCGTAACCTGTTAATCCGGGCTTAGTTTCTTCATTAAATAACTGCTCATAACTTGGGTTATAAATGATTTCACTTGTGTCCTTAATACCGTACTGCTGGAGATCCTTAGGGGTAAGACCTTTAACGCTCATAGTTTTGCTCCTGATAAATAGACCTTTCTACGAATAATATTAAGGTGTTACAAGTAATTAACAGCGATTGTTATCAATATTTTGAAAATTTATAATTTTTTTATGTTAAGAACGAGAACTAATGCACAAAACTAAAGAAAAATTGTTGAATAAAAAAGGACGCAAAATAGCGTCCTTAGGATAAAATCGTCTTGCTAAATCGAATCAGTTTAATTTGGATTTATCCAACTTATTGATATTATTAATATCATTCTCTGTAAAGATATAATGTGTTCCACAATATTCGCATTCCATATCAATTTTTCCCTTTTCTTGCAACAGGTGGTTCACATCCTCTTCCGATAATGTTACTAATGTATTTTCACAACGTTCACGCGAACAAGTGCAATGAAATTCAACAACTTGAGGATCATAAAGAGTGACATCTTCTTCGTGATATAAACGGTGTAAGATCTCTTTAGTATCTAGCGTAAATAGCTCTTCAGCCTTGATTGTGTGTGTTAATTTCGTCAGTAAATCAAAACTTTCAGCAGTATGTTTTGCTGTAAATGCTTCTGATGCCGGTAATACTTGTAATAACATACCGGCTGCAGCAGGTTTGCCCGCTTGCATACCACTACGAATAAATACACGTGTAGGTAACTGTTCTGATTGCTTAAAGTAGTTATCAATACAGGCTTCAATCGTTTCACCATCAAGCGCAACAATACCTTGATAACGTTCACCTTTTTCAGGCGTTACTGTGATGACCATAAAACCATTACCGATCATCTCTTTTAAGGTACTACCCGCTTTAACATCATCTCCAATACGTGCAACACCACGCATTTGTTGATTGTTATTTCCATTGATCACAGCCAGTCGCACAGGGCCATCACCTTGTATTTGAACCGTAATATCACCTTCAAATTTAAGCGTAGCGGTTAACAAACTGGTTGCCACCAGCAAATCACCCAGAAGGTGTTGAACTGGCTCAGGATAATGGTGATTCTCAAGCATTGATTGATAGGTTTCAGTCACATTGACCAATTCACCACGTACCGCGTTTTTTTCGAATAAAAAACGTGATAAAGAATCTTTTTTAGACATGATTTTCTCTCATTTCAGGGAATCGATTAATCCGATTCTTGTAAATTTGTCTGTTTGAAGCGAAGTAAGGTACGTCTTTCCTTTTTATCGGGACGACGTTCCGGATGAGGCATTGTTAATGCATTCATTTTTCTTGCTAAAGCAATTTTTTCTCTTTTAGCAATACTTTCCGGTGTTTCACAATACAGTGCTTGGGCTTGAGCAGCACCTTGCCGCTGTGAACTTACCATAAGAAGAATTACCGTCCGTTCATCATTACCTTGTCGTAGGCGTATTTCAGCCCCCTCTTCAACAATTTTACTTGGCTTACTTCTCACCCCATTGTAGTGAACTTTGCCACCTTCAATCATTGTGCGAGCAATAGCGCGCGTTTTATAGAAACGTGCAGCCCAAAGCCATTTATCTAAACGGACGCCACTTTCTTGCGATGGTTGACTCATCCCTTTCTCCTTAACTTCACAACTTCTTTATGAAGGCGATAGTGTAAACACATAGCCTCCCACAACAAGGGACTTACTGAGGAGGGCGATAAAAACAGTGCTCATAATAGAGACTGATTTTATTCATGCGTTGGTTATTTTGTCGCCGACGCCGGATGATAAGAAATAGGTTCAATATTAAGAACCCAATAGCGATAAACAATAATAACGTATTACCGATGTAATATAACATCGTCATCGAATCTGGCAGGCTATGTAAAAATATCTGTAACGTACCATTTGCATCAATAACCATGCCCGTTATTACGCCACCTGTATCAAAAGGTGTATGCAATAAAATATCGGATAAACGTTGTAGTTCTCGCCACTGTTCTAACGGAGTTGGTTCAAACACTGAGTTTGAACTTGAAGCGTAATCAACAAGCTGTTTTCTTTCATCACTGATTAACAGCACACCACCCGGTGGAGGACTGTTTAACAGTATTGCGGCTTTATCTATTTCTCGGTAGATAAAAGAAGATGTGGTGGTGTCGATAAGCTTTTCCAAGGCCTCAGCACTCACAGCTCGTAATAAAACATTGGTTCCGGTTAATTTACCGCTTTCAGCTCGTTGAACTAATGCAGCCCAATCATTGACGTTACTTAAATTAACTAGCGCCATTTTAAGGCGAATACACTCATTTTCTCGTGGACATAAATCCTGTGTTTTCAACACAATACCATCAAAATTATCTAATAGGTTCATCCCGGATTTAGTAATCGCTTGACCTAAACTTGGGTTAACTCGGTTATTAGAAACAGGATGTAATTGCTCTTCAACCATATGCAATAAAGCCGCTGCTTTTTCTATCGTACTCGATTCAGGCATTGGCATTGGATTACTGTTATTCCAGTAAATGCCAGAGCAATCAAAAGGTGCAAAAATCGTTTTATTATTCTTACTTGATAAATTAGGTGGCATGTAGCACATCCCAACCCCTTTCGCTTGAATAATATCCCCAACATGTAAATTGGTTGTCTCTAGTTCAGTAAAATTGGTGACTAAATGAGGTTCTGTATCTTTCAGCCATGAAAAACTGAGTTTCATTGAAAGAGAAAGGGGTTGATAAAGATACAACATGCCAATAATAAATAAGCACCAGAAAACGAAAATAATATTTTTAATATAGCGTTTATAAGGGTAGTTTTTTTCTTCATCATGCAACGAAAGGTAATTTCCTTGCTTTACAACATGATGATTTGGATACATTTCTAAATAAGTCACCTTATCAATATCATTTTGAATATAAGGCTCCCAATGAGGGGGATAAACAAGATCAATCCCCCCTAAAGAAACGTTTTTTACCTGTCCATGATCAAAATTGCCAAAAAGTCCCCAGCGCTTTAAACGCCCCTTAAAACAGTGAATTTCTTGTTTACGCGGTTTAATCAAAGGGTTGTGGATCAAAAAAACGCCAACAGCAAAAAAAGCCCCTCCAGTCGCTAGGATCCAAGGAAGAAAAACTTGAGGCATCATTAAGGCGGTTAGGCACAACGTAAACCCTATACAAATCAAAGAGCCATCCCAAAAACCAGATGAATTATGTAATCGATATTCTTCGTTTGTTTCTTCTCGGATTTGTAATAAGTGCGCCGCATCACCTTCATTCTTTTGAATTGTTGATGAACCATTTGCCAATATAGGCTCAGAAAGCTGTTTTAAACTTAAAGCGGAGAAATGAATTTTTTCATCTTTTAAGAAATGGCCATTAACACCTATAACAATGGGGATTGAAGGGGTACAGACAACATCGAGAACATTTTCTTGCTGAAGGTAAGGAACAAGTAACGGGGGAATATGAATTTCTACCGCATCAATATAGTAACGCCAATGATTTAATCCTTCACTAGAACCCGCAAAACGATTAACGATATTTCTTAATGTAGTCACGACTTCGCCTTTAAGTGGCATATCGGGGAAGTTTTGTAATGAATAGCCAGAGGAAAAATCAGATGTACCAAAATAAGATAAATAATCACTAATAAGCCCATAGTCATCAGAAGTGAGCTTGCGATACGTCGGTTTAGCGAGAGATGGAAGATGATATGAGCCATCAAGCCGCCTTCTTTTAAAGAATAGAAAGGCGGCCATTATAAATAGGCTTATCATCAAGATAGCCAATATAATGACTGATAATCTCATTTTTTCCCCATACTTATACTGATGCTGCGTAGTAACAATAACAAATTTAAAACCCTGCCTAACATAAGGCAATTCCTATTCTTTTGTTCTATTTTTTATTTAAATACAATAGATTATGTTTTTATAGTCGCGTTATAATTTATATCTATTTTCAAGTTTATATCCGCTAACAATGCAATCTTCAGGCAAAATAGCGAATCAATAAATAATAATATTCTCAAAAAATCAATAAATAACTAGGTTTGATAGCGGAGTGTACTCAATTTTTCTTTAAAAGCTAAATCTAATTGTTAGATTTATTTTGTCATTAATGTGTTAAATTCAGGTTAATCTCTATTCTGTCAGGGACTGTTATGAAAGAACTCAAAAAACCCAATATATTAAACATTGATAACATCGCCCGTTCTCAATTATTTCAGATCCAATCCGTTAATCTGGAGTTTAGTAACGGAGAAAAGCGCACTTATGAGCGAATGAAACCCGCTAATCGTGAAGCCGTTATGATTGTGCCTATTATTGATGACCATCTTATCCTTATTCGTGAATACGCCGTAGGTATCGAAAATTACGATTTTGGTTTTCCAAAAGGCGCCATTGATCCAGGTGAAAATGCCCTACAAGCTGCAAACCGCGAACTAAAAGAAGAAATTGGCTATGGTGCCCACTCGTTAATAGAACTCGCAAAACTTTCTATGGCGCCATCCTATTTTTCTAGCAAAATGAATATTGTCATTGCACATAATCTTTACCCAGAGCAACTCGAAGGTGATGAACCTGAGCCTCTGATCCAAATACGCTGGCCTATCGCAAAAATGATGGACTTACTCGATCATCCCGATTTTACAGAAGCTCGCAGTGTCAGTGCCCTCTTCTTAGCCCATCGCTATCTATTACAAAATAAATAGATAATAAAAAACCGGACTTTAACATCCGGTTTTTATTTTCGATTAATTAGAATAATTCGTTAGATTCGCCATTATCCTCAAAAATCTGTGTTCCTACTTCATTTTTTGCTCTTTCTGTCGGTTGAGTTCCCTCAATAAAATATTCTTTCATTGAAGAGCCGTCACCCGCCAATTTTCCTGTTCTTCTATCAATTTGAACGGCTACAACACCTTTTGGTACTGGCATCATATTAACAGGCACACCGTCGAGAGCCACTTTCATAAAGTCGTTCCAAATCGGTTGTGCGGTTTTCGCACCAGCTTCACCACCACTAGCAGCCGTTCGACCTAAATTACGACTACTGTCATCAAAACCAATCCAAGCTGTGGCAACAATATTAGCGCCATATCCAGAGAACCATGCATCTTTAGAACTATTGGTTGTTCCTGTCTTACCACCAATATCTTGGCGTTTCAGATCACGAACAGCGCGCCAACCTGTACCAGACCATCCTGGTTCACCTACAAGGTTTGTTCTTAATGCATCATGCATTAAGAACGCCAGAGGTGTGCTGATAACGTGTGGTGCATAAGGGCTTTCTTTTACAGTTTCAGCTAACGGGGCTTGTTCTAATTCAATTTCAGGCGTAGCTGCTGCTGGCTGAGATTTATTAGATTGAGCAACGTTTTCCATATAGTCATCAGATAACGCAATAGAACGCAGGGTATCGCCGTAAATAACGGGAATATCCGTACAATCTGGGCAAGCTACCTTTGGATTTGCAGTAAACAGTTCTTCGCCATCAGCATTTTCAATACGTTGGATATAATAAGGCTCGATAAGATATCCGCCGTTTGCCATAACAGCAAACCCTCGTACCATTTGCATTGGTGTAAATGATGGTGATCCTAATGCTAACGATTCTGTTCTATCGATATTTTGATTAGGAAAACCAAAACGTAATAGATAATCAGCAGCATAATCCACACCCATTGCACGCATTGCACGTACCATCACCACGTTTTTAGACTGACCTAAACCTTGGCGTAAACGAATAGGACCAGCATAAGTGGGGGGTGAGTTTTTAGGTCGCCAATCTGTACCTGCACCAGCATCCCAACGGCTAATAGGTAAATCATTAAGCAGTGTCGATAACGTCAATCCTTTATCTAATGCAGCAGCGTATAGGAAAGGTTTAATATTTGAACCGACTTGGCGTAACGATTGAGAAACTCGGTTAAATTTACTGATCTCAAAATCAAAACCACCAACGAGCGCAATAATCCCTCCATTGATAGGATCTAATGCAACAAATGCAGCATTAACCCCCGGAAGTTGGGCTAACACCCAGTTGTTTTCGTTATTTTGACGTACCCATATTTGCTCTCCAGCATGCACAACCGCATCAACTTTTGTCGGTGTTGCACCTTGAGAGGTATCAGAAATAAATTTACGAGCCCAACGAACCGCTTTTAAATCTAATGTAATGTTGTCGCCTGTTTTTAAGATAACTTTGGCTTCTTTTGCATCAGCAGATAACACAACCGCGGGAATTAAAGGACCATAAGTTTGGATCCCTTTTAATTTCTGACTGATAGCTTCGTTATCCCATGGCGTTTGCCCTTCACTCCACAGAACCTCTTGAGCACCGCGGTAACCATGACGCATGTCATAATCGATCACATTGTCACGCAAAGCTTTTTCTGCAGCTAATTGATCTTTACGAACAATCGTCGTGTAAATTTTATAGCCATCTGTATAAGCATTTTCACCATAGCGCTCATACATTTCCATTCTCACCATTTCTGTTAGATAAGGTGCAGAGAAATCAATTTGCGGTGCATGGTATTTAGCAACAATAGGCTCTGCTTTTGCACTTTCATACTGTGCACGAGTGATATAGTTTTCTTCATACATACGCAATAAAACGACATTACGACGTTTTAAGGCGCGATCATAAGAATAGAGTGGGTTTAGCGTCGATGGCGCTTTTGGTAAACCCGCAATAACTGCCATTTCATTTAGGCTAAGCTCGTGAACACTTTTTCCAAAGTAAACATAAGCAGCGGCACCCACACCATAAGCACGGTTACCGAGATAAATTTTATTTAGATACAGCGCTAAAATTTCATCTTTAGTGAGCTCTTTTTCTATGCGGATCGCCAAAAAGGCCTCTTTAATTTTTCGCATTAATTTCTTTTCTGGGGTTAAAAAGAAATTTCGAGCTAATTGTTGCGTAATAGTACTAGCGCCTTGAGAGGCTTGCCCTGATGTTAATGCTACAACCACTGCACGCGAGATCCCAATAGGGTCAATACCGTGGTGCTCACGAAAACGCGTATCTTCTGTTGCGATAAAGGCATTAATAAGTTGAGGAGGCATTTCCTCCAATGTTAACGGTAAACGACGTTTTTCACCGTATTGCGCGATCAACTCTCCGTCTGCACTAAAGACTTGCATAGGGGTTTGTAAACGAACATCTTTTAATGTCGCGACATCGGGTAACTGGGGCTCAACATACTTATACATACCGTATATCGAGGCTGCTCCCAAAATTATGCAAGCAAAAACGAAGATGAAAAAATATTTTAAGAACTTCACCTTAAATTTCCCATGTAGTGTGAATTGGGCGGTTTATAAACAAACAGTGCGTAGTATAAAGGTAACGCCTCTTTGAAAATAGGCAATTACTCATCATCAATAGATATGGATATCATTTATGGAAACACACAATTACCAGATTGGTATTGAAATTAACACTCATCATATCAATGCAGTTTTGGTATTTCAGCAGAATAAACAATGGAAGATTAGTGCATTTTGGCAATTCCCTTTACCTCTTAATGACGATTTAAATGACATAAAATTAAGAAAAATCCTAATGGATTGGCGTAAAAAATTACCTTCTATTAATAATGTTACGCTTTCTCTACCCGATATTTATGAAAACTATCAAATTATCCCACTGCCTCATGCAGTTTCTCTTACCTCAGCAGCATGTTATCGGTTAGCGCAACTACGAGCCACATCTTATACACAAAATACAAAAATCCCTGTTAATTTTGATTATCGGCAAAATAAGGGAAAACTCGCTATTCATCTATGCCATAAAATGATTTTAGATAAGTATATTGACTTGTTTTCTCGAATAAACTTAACAATAACTGCGATTGATACCCCAGCGTGCGCACTACGCTATTTAGCAACTTACCTTAACATCCCACATCAAGCTCCACTTTTGTACTGTAAAAACAAAACGCTATTTTGGATATCACCTGATGAAAATATGCCCCATTACGGTAATCTCGCCTATGAAAACCAACAAGAGCAACAAGCTTGTATTGACCAATTAATAGAAAAATATCATTGGTCATTAAAACAGTGTTATTTAACAGGTGATAATGAAGAGCACTTTAGCCAGTTGATGCCTATTTGGCCCAACTTTTCCCATGAGTTATTTAAAATAACATCAAATAAAGATCCCATTCCACTGATTGCATTGGGTTTAGCATTACGCCCTGAGGAGGTGTTATGTATCAAATAAATTACCTACCTTGGCGCCACAAGTTATTTAGACAAAAAGCATTGTTATGGCTTTCTCAAACACTCTCTTTGATCACGATCACTTTCGTTATTTGTGGCTATTACACCTACCATTTAGCACAAAAACGAACACTCTTAACTGAACAACAACGCCAAACTCAACAACAAGAAGATTTATTACTAAAACAGCTCGATATATATCAAAAACAGAAAAAACAGACACTTTTACGCTATCAACACTATTCACTCTATTACCAAAACTGGTTGCGCTATTTACATTACATTCGCTTCTTTCGAGCTATCGAAACACATCTTCCCTCAGCAGGTTGGATTAGCCACTATGATGAAACTGATAATCAACGCACATTGCATCTCACTCTCCCCAATACACAATCACTCGCCTTTATTACCAACCTTAAAACTCATCCTGTTTTAGCCTCTTTAGCATTAAGTTATTTACAGCAAAGTAAAATTGATCCGTCTTACACTGAAGTACATTTAAAAACAGAATTAAAAGAAAAAGAGCCATGGAATGAAGAAGATAAGGGAAGGCAATGAAAATAAACACACAATGGTTGTTACTAATGATATTTCTACCGAAGTGGAAACTAACGTTACTAAGCTTAATGATGCCTTTTATTATCCTTTTGTTTTATTACCTCTTTATCTATACAAACTACCAGCAAGAAATAACCCAACAGCACATAGAAATAGCACAAAGACTAAAACGTATTAATCACCATAAAAGTACGTTAGGGACAATGCCATCTATTAATTCACTCATCATACAACAAATAGATTATGACATTCCCTTCAACAACCTACCGGTTAGTGAGCAATTACAACGCTTACTGATGACATACTCTTTTATCCCTGAGGTTTGGGAGAACATGCCTAATTCTTTATATAAACTTACTTTTACTTTGTCTTATCCACAATTTCTCACACTATTGGAATATCTCAATCAAACAAGTTTAGCGCTTATTTCTCTAAATATTGTCCCCATAGAAACCCGCCTAATTTCAGTACAAATGAGCCTTAGTGAGCTAAGTGATTCAAGCGTAATACAGGATGAAATATCATGAAGATAGGTATTTTAATCACCATATTATGTATGACCACCGCTATTATGGCTCACACTAGAGATCCCTTCTTTCCTGATACCCATGACGAAAAAACATCATCTACCTTTGTTGAAGAGCGAATATCAACTACTGGACAATCCGAAGAATTACATCACCAGCTTTATCCTCTAAATTATGCTGATGCTGAAAGACTAGGCGAACAACTAAGTCGTCACACGATCCCATTACTTAGTCAACAGGGGCGAGTGATTATTGATAAAGAAGCGAATAGTCTCTCGATAATTGATAATAGTAAAACACTGTCTGAAATTGGAGATTGGCTAAAATTACGGGATACTCCACAACAACAAGTTCATATCACCGCACATATTGTAAGTAGCAGTCAGGATGCTTTAAATGAATTAGGCACTCAATGGGGATTACAAGCGTTAAAAACACAAGCCGAAGCAGCATCGGCAACACCCAATGCTATTTCAACAGGCGCCTCGCTTAATTCAGCACAATCAACCCCTTCACTTTCTGCATTATCACTCCATCAAAACACTAAAAATCCGCTTCACTATATTGCATTTAATATTGCCAGAATTAATGGGCGCTTATTGGAGCTTGAATTAAGCGCATTAGAACAAGAAAAACAATTAGCTATTATCGCAAGTCCACGACTAACAACTGCCCATGAAAAAACAGCATCCATCAAACAAGGCACAGAGATCCCCTATGTCAGTCGAGATAATGAAATTACACGAGTTCAATTTAAAGAAGCCGTCCTAGGTATGGAAGTAACCCCCATTATTCAGAGAAATAAAAAGATAAGATTAATACTTAAAATTAGTCAAAACACGCCAGGTATTGCTCTGGTTCAAGGCGGAAGTGAACATCTGTCTATTGATAAACAGGAGATCAGCACTGAAGTGACTATTCGAGATGGAGAAACCATTATGTTAGGAGGTATATTTCAGCAAAAACAGCAAGAACACACGGCAAAGATCCCCTTTTTATCCTCTATTCCATTGTTAGGCGTACTTTTTAGTCATAAAAGAGATCAACACAGCCGCCATGAATTGGTTATTTTTATTACACCCAAATTAATCTAATTTTTTATGTAATAAAAAAATTTACTTTAAAATACAAGGTGCTACATGTTTTTTACTAGGGTTAAACTGAGAGTTATCTATTGTTTTTTCTTATAATAAGTATTTATAGATTTGACGATGAGGACGATTTAGCTTACAAGGGTTAGCTAATTTGAGTGAGCCTGAAACATCACAATAAAAATACGGATACATTTTATGCACTTCCTCTATTGTTGGAGGTAGGGCTTTTTATATGTAATATTGATCGATTGATAACGAAAAAGACAATATTATCAGATGCGGTTTTCCGACTAAATTGTGTTAGAATCTCCGCGTTGCCAACAAAGATAATTACTTTTTTAGTAGTTTTTGTTATGTACTGTGGGCAAAGGGATTTTTATCCTATGTTGTCGCTAATGACAGCATGTGGTTATTTTATAGCGATCTACTGAAAGAACTCAGTCTTATTATGAGAGTAGATAACAAATGTTATCAGGTGTGAATTAGATAAACACTCATAAATTTCAGTTTAGGTCCCGTCGCTGAATGAATTTGGCGGGGCGGGTTATCATTAACGAATATCTTAGTAATACCAAAAACATGGCAGAGAAACGTAATATCTTTCTGGTTGGGCCTATGGGTGCCGGCAAAAGCACTATTGGTCGTCAGTTAGCTCAACAACTTAGTATGGAGTTTTATGATTCCGATCAGGAAATTGAGCGGCGTACAGGTGCGGATGTAGGTTGGGTATTTGATGTTGAAGGCGAAGAAGGCTTCCGTCAACGAGAAGAGAAAATAATCAACGAACTTACTGAAAAACAAGGCATTGTTCTTGCAACAGGTGGTGGTTCGGTGAAATCGCGAGAAACCCGTAACAGATTATCTGCTCGTGGTGTGGTTGTTTATTTAGAAACCAATATTGAAAAACAACTCGCGCGTACCCAACGTGATAAAAAACGTCCTTTATTGCAAGGTGTTGAGCCTGTGCGCGATGTCTTAGAGACATTAGCTGAAGAACGTAATCCTCTTTATGAAGAGATTGCTGACATCACTATTCATACTGATGATCAGAGTGCAAAAATTGTAGCCAATCAAATAATTGAATTATTAGAACAAAACTAACAAATTCAGTTAATTACAATGTTAAGTTAAGACAATAAGAAGAAGGCCACTGTTATGGAAAAAATCACTGTCACATTAGGTGAAAGAAGCTATCCCATTACCATTGCTTCTGGCCTTTTTCATCAAGAAGAGACCTTTTTGCCTTTAAAAGCGGGGCAGCAAGTTATGATCGTCACAAACGTGACACTTGCTCCACTTTATTTAGAAAAGGTAACGGACACCTTAAAAAAACAAGGTGTTTTGGTTGATAGCGTAATTTTGCCTGATGGCGAACAATATAAATCGCTTGAAATCATGAATGATGTCTTTACTGCATTATTAGAAAAAAACCACAATCGAGATACAACACTTATCGCATTAGGTGGTGGTGTTATTGGTGATCTAACGGGATTTGCCGCAGCAAGTTATCAACGTGGCGTTCGCTTTATTCAAGTACCAACCACACTATTGTCACAAGTCGATTCTTCTGTTGGTGGAAAAACCGCAGTTAATCACCCTCTTGGCAAAAATATGATTGGTGCATTTTATCAGCCCGCTTCTGTTGTTATCGATCTCGATTGTCTTGCCACATTACCATCTCGTGAACTTTCATCGGGTCTAGCTGAAGTTATTAAATATGGCATCATTTTAGATAAAGACTTTTTTATCTGGCTTGAAAATAATATTGATAAACTCTTGGCTCTTGATCCTAAAGCCATGGCATTTTGTATCCGTCGTTGCTGTGAGCTAAAAGCGGACGTCGTTGCCGCTGATGAAAAAGAAACAAGTGGTTTACGCGCACTCCTCAACCTTGGTCATACCTATGGACACGCCATTGAAGCTCATATGGGCTATGGTGTCTGGTTGCATGGTGAAGCCGTTTCTGCAGGCATGGTAATGGCGGCAAGAACATCTCAATCGCTTGGTCAATTCACTGAAGAAGAAACTCAGCGTGTTATTCAATTGCTTGAGAAAGCCAATCTCCCAGTCAATGGTCCTATTGAAATGACGCCTGATGACTATTTACCTCATATGATGAGAGATAAAAAAGTATCTGGTGGCAAATTACACCTTGTTTTACCAAAAGGTATCGGTCAATCTGAATTGCGTGCCGATATTACTCGCGAACAAGTCCGCAAAGCGATAACATCTTGTATTAACGCAAATTAAGCTTCCCATTATCTGACAACAAACAAACCAGAATATTCATTTAAGGAAAATTCTGGTTAATATTGTCAAATGCAACGTTTCAGAAAAAGCGTTTCATCCTTATACTATGAGGTAATGGCTAAGGCTGAATAGAATATTTTTCGCTTTTTGACGCTCTGACGGAGGGCATAATGGACGAGTTCAAACCTGATAATGAAACCAAGGGTAATAATTCACTCAAACCTGATACATCGGATAGACCTGAACGTCGAACCAACCGACCTCGTAGTAATCCATTAAAAAACGCACGATTCTCTGTATCCCGTCAACAGATGATGATTGGTGTCGGTGTTTTAGTCCTTATTCTGCTCATTATCGCAATAAGCTCAGCATTAAAATCACCAGAAACAGCTGAACCTGCGCCTGCAACCAATACAGAACGAAATATCGACTTATCTCAGCAACCGTCATCCGTTACGCCTTCAGAAAATGGTCAACCATCAACACCTCAATCTATTTCTGGGCAAGATATACAACCGGTAACACCACCTTCACAAAATTTACCGCCAATGATTGATTCTCAAGGTCAACGTGTTGAGATCCCTGGAGATATCGTTGATTCTTTAAATCAACAACAAACGGGTATTAATCAAGCGACTAATCAGCAAAATACACAACAGCCAAAACCGGTACAACCTGTTACACAGCCGCCTGTCACTCAGCCAGTACAAAAACCAGCTGAAGTAAAAACACCACCAACAAAACCACTAACACCAGCAGCGACCACGCAACCTAAACCTACGGCGACTAAACCTGTTGTTTCTGGCTCATTATCAGCAGGTAATTTAAGCACGATCCCTGCGACTAACTATACGCTGCAATTAAGTGGTGCAAGCCGCCAAGATACCTTAGAGGCTTTCGCTAAAAAGAACCTTAATGGAAACTACGCTATTTACAAAACACAGCGTAACGGTAACCCATGGTATGTACTCATCTATGGAAATTATCGTAATATAAGTGAGGCCAAGCAGGCCATTTCTTCTTTACCAACGCCAGTACAAGCAAAACAACCTTGGGTTAGACCGATGAAGCATGTTCATCAGGATCTAAAAAAATAATTAAGACGAAGTTCACCGCTGATATGCTGTCTGAAACAGAGTACAATCGGCGACTCTGAAACGATTGAGAAATTTGGACGGCATGAAAAAAAAACGCGCATTCCTAAAATGGGCTGGTGGTAAATATCCTTTGGTAGATGACATTAAACGTCATCTACCTGAGGGTAATTGTTTAATTGAACCTTTTATGGGTGCTGGTTCTGTTTTTTTAAATACAGAATACGATTCATATATTCTTGCCGATATAAATAGTGATCTAATTCATCTCTATAATACGGTAAAGCAACATCCTGAAAAATTTATGAAGGATGCCCGCTTATTATTTACCCCTAAAATGAATATCGCAGAAGAATTTTATCAACTACGACAAGAATTTAATCATTCAAAGGACGCTTATCAGCGTAGTGTATTATTTCTCTATCTTAACCGTCATTGCTACAATGGGTTATGTCGTTATAATTCAAAAGGTGAATACAATGTCCCTTTTGGTCGTTATAAAAAACCTTATTTTCCTGAAGCAGAGCTAGTTTGGTTTTCTGAAAAAGCACAAAAAGCCGAATTTGTTTGCCAAAGCTATTCATCGACTATGAATAACGCAGAAAAAGGCGCTGTCGTTTATTGCGATCCGCCTTATGCTCCATTATCACCGACTGCAAATTTCACGTCATACCATACAAATAGCTTTAGTTTTCAGGAGCAGGAACATCTGGCTCAACTTGCCTCAATGCTGGCTTACGAGAGACAGATACCCGTGTTAATATCAAATCATGAGACTGCGTTAACAAAAGAGTGGTACGTGAACGCAAAAGAGCTACACAGTGTGAAAGTCAGAAGAACAATCAGTAGCAACACGCTGGGTCGTAGCAAAGTAAACGAATTACTTGCCTTATATAAATAATCGTTAACACCTCCCGACAATGGGAGTGTTGTCAGGAGAATGCGATGAAAGACTTTCTGATTGCCCCTTCTATTTTATCTGCTGATTTTGCTCGTCTTGGTGAAGATACTGAAAAAGTACTCTCAGCGGGTGCCGATGTTGTTCATTTTGATGTTATGGATAACCACTATGTTCCTAATCTGACCTTTGGTGCACCAATTTGTAAGGCACTGCGCAACTACGGTATTACAGCCCCCATTGATGTTCACCTCATGGTAAAACCCGTTGATCGAATCATTCCTGATTTTGCAAATGCTGGTGCAACTTATATCTCATTTCACGCTGAAGCTAGTGACCACGTCGATCGCACTATTCAATTAATTAAAGATTGTGGTTGTAAAGCAGGCTTAGTGCTTAATCCAGCAACCCCATTAAACTATCTCGACTATGTTATGGATAAATTAGATCTTATCCTGCTAATGTCTGTTAACCCAGGCTTTGGTGGCCAATCTTTTATTCCTAATACGCTCGATAAATTACGCCAAGTTCGTAAGATGATTGACGATGGTGGTTATGACATTCGTTTAGAAATTGATGGCGGTGTCAAAGTCGATAATATTGCTGAAATTGCGCAAGCTGGCGCTGATATGTTTGTTGCAGGCTCTGCTATTTTCAATCAGCCAGACTATAAGCATGTTATCGACAATATGCGCCGTGAATTAGAAAAGGTATCGTAATGACAGATAAAAAACTCAAAGGTATCCGTGCTATCGCCTTTGATCTTGATGGCACCCTTACCGACAGTGCTGTTGGTCTTACAGAAGCAACAGACTACGCATTAAAAGCAAAAGGCTTCCCTCCAGCGGGTAAACATAATGTCACTATTTGGGTTGGGAACGGCGTGGATATGTTACTAACACGCGCTTTACACAATGCTGGCGTCGAGGATGTAACTGATACCTTATTAAAAGAGATGCGTGATCTTTTTGATGAACATTATGCCATCTCAGTTAAAACAGGCAGCGATTTATTCCCCCACGTCAAAGAAACTCTTGAAGCCTTGGCGTCACACAATATTCCTCTGGGTATTGTGACCAACAAACCAACACCATTTATTGCGCCATTACTACAACAACTGGAAATTGAAAAATACTTTTCCTTAGTGTTAGGTGGTGATGATGTAAAAGAAAAAAAACCGCATCCAGCACCATTATATTTAACAATGGGCACGTTTGGTGTTAAAAAAGAAGAACTCCTTTTTGTTGGGGATTCTCGCAATGATATTATTGCAGCACAAGCGGCTGAGTGCCCTTGCGTAGGTTTAACCTACGGCTATAACTACGGCGTACCTATTGCAGACAGCAAACCTGATTTTACTCTCGATAATTTTGCTGACTTGCTCTCTATCCTCGATATCACGCCAATGACAACTGTGGAACAGAATTAAAATGACGACTTCAGTAGAAAAAACGGCACAAAAGCCAATTGTATTCAGTGGTGCACAACCTTCTGGTGAATTAACAATCGGAAACTATATGGGTGCGCTACGTCAATGGGTACAAATGCAAGATGATTATGATTGCATTTACTGTATCGTTGACCAACACGCTATTACAGTACGCCAAGATCCTAAAGAGCTAAGAAAAAGAACCTTAGATACATTGGCTCTGTACCTTGCTTGTGGCATTGATCCAGAAAAAAGCACTATTTTTGTTCAGTCACATGTTCCACAACATGCGCAATTAAGCTGGGCACTTAACTGCTATACCTATTTTGGTGAATTGAGCCGAATGACTCAATTTAAAGATAAATCAGCACGTCACGCTGAAAATATCAATGCAGGCTTATTCGATTATCCGGTATTAATGGCAGCGGATATTCTGATTTATCAAACAAACCAAGTGCCTGTTGGTATCGACCAAAAACAACATCTTGAATTAAGCCGTGATATTGCTCAGCGTTTTAACGCTATTTATGGCGATATATTTACCGTGCCAGATCCTTTTATTCCTAAAGGCGGTGCTCGAGTAATGGCATTACAAGATCCAACTAAAAAAATGTCTAAATCAGATGATAACCGTAATAACGTTATCGCGTTGCTTGAAGATCCAAAAGCAGCCGCTAAAAAGATAAAACGAGCAATGACAGACTCAGAAGAGCCACCTCGTGTTATTTACGATCTTGAAAACAAAGCGGGTGTGTCTAATTTACTCGATATCTTAGCGGGTGTTACAGGTAAAACTATTCCTGAATTAGAAGCTGAATTTGAAGGCAAAATGTACGGTCATCTAAAAGGTGCTGTCGCTGATGCGGTATCTGAAATGCTAACCAACATTCAAGAACGTTTTAACACATTCCGTAATGATGAAGCCTTACTTAATAAAATCATGAAAGAAGGTGCTGACAAAGCCAAAGCTCGCGCTCAAGCAACCTTAGATAAGGTTTATGACGCAATCGGATTTATTGCACATCCATGATATTTCGTTAATACATAAAAAACACCTCGCCTATTTTTAGGAAGGTGTTTTTTAGTAAAGAGGGAATTAACGCTTTACGCCTTAAACAACCGTCGATTAAAACTCTCAATAGTTTGATTTTTCAATCTTAACTGCATAGTCTTACTCCAACTTGCTGATAATCCTGCTGTACTTAATAGGCGATGATAAAGCTCTTCATCAAACGGCATATGGAAAGCAATCGAAATCGCTTCTTTAACAGAGACACTGCTGTTTCTTGAAACCAAAACAAGAGGATGATGACTGCCTGTTTCTCCTGTACTTACAACGCGATATAACCAACCACAATAACCACTATCTTGCATAATTTGCGAAAAATTACTAACTTCTGTCACTGTATTCAGTTTGTAGCAAGGAGAACGAGGTTGAGTCACTTGAATTAATGCTGTTCCCCATTGATAAATATCACCAATAAAAACATTTTCTTCTGTCATGCCTGTTGTTGAGATATTTTCACCAAATGCAGGGGCATTGAAAAAATCAGTCAATTGCGGGAATTGTTCAGCCCAATAACGATAATGTTCTTTAGGATAGTGGCAAAGTGCGCGATCAGGTCCACCGTGAAAATGCTTTTCTGCTTGCTCATCACCTTCTAATCCTTGTGGTGTCAATTTGATATGACCATCCACCAGCCTTTTGGTGATCGCACTGGTAAATCCATTAGATGTTGTTGTGATATTACCGATAAAAACACTAGGAAAATAACGCATAGTTCACTACCTAAACAGAAAAGAATAACTCATAGTAAAGATAGTGTTCAAAAGAAACAATGCCGACAAATGTCGGCATTGAAAATATAAAAAAAAGGACGTTATCTACTCAATTATGCTTTACTCTGAAAACGTTTTTGCGCTTCGTCCCAGTTAACGACAGACCAGAACGCTTTAATATAATCAGGACGGCGATTTTGATATTTCAAGTAGTAAGCATGTTCCCACACATCTAACCCTACAATTGGGTAACCAGATGCGCCCGCTAACTCTTCACCCATCAATGGGCTATCTTGGTTTGCAGTAGATACTACCGCAAGTTTGCCATCGTCTTTTAATACCAGCCAAGCCCAACCTGAACCGAAACGGCTAGCAGCAGCTTTTTCAAATAGTTCTTTAAAGGCATCAACGCTACCAAAATCGCGCTCAATCGCATCTTTTAGTGAACCTTGTAATTGAGTACCTAGCTTCAGGCCTTTCCAGAATAATGAGTGGTTAGAGTGACCCCCCGCATTATTACGTAAAAAAGTGCGTTGATCAGCAGGCACTTTATGAAGATTTTTAACTAACTCATCAATGTCTAAACCAGCAAGCTCAGGTAATTTTTCTAATGCTGTATTGGTATTATTCACATAAGTTTGATGATGCTTAGTATGGTGAATTTCCATTGTACGCTCATCAAAATGAGGCTCTAATGCATCATAAGCATAAGGCAGTGCAGGTAATGTATAGCTCATATTTATCTCCAGTGCTGTTTTATCTTGGATCACACCATGTGATTTATCTTTTCATTTCATTATAGTGAAAAAAACGTTAATGAAAATCATTATCATATCCATATTATTTTTGTGGTTTTTTTATCCAGCACGGTTAAACTATTTTTCACAGTATATTATTTTAATTTAAAAGCATTTAATTACACAATAATCCTATTAAACAAGAAAATAATAGATAAATAATATCCCGCTAGCTTTAGCACTAATTGAACATTCCATGAAAAGCATTTCCATTAATTCGTGATCTTCTGCGCAAAAAAGAAACAATCTTTATTTACCCTCTTTTGTTAACGACTTTTTGACATAGTATTAACAATAGTGAGGAGAACTATTATGACAAAAATAAACCAACATCATATTCCTGCAAACATTGCAGAACACGCCCTGATAAATAAAGAGCAATACCAAAAAGATTATGAATTATCCATCAAAAACCCTGAGGCCTTTTGGGCAGATAAAGGGAAAATCATTGACTGGATAAAACCATATACGGTGGTAAAGAACACTTCCTTTGATCCTGGCCATGTACGCATTCGCTGGTTTGAAGATGGTCAGCTAAATATCAGTCAAAACTGTCTTGATCGCCACCTTAAAACACGAGGTGATCAAGTTGCCATTATTTGGGAAGGTGACTCACCAAATGAGTCGAAAAAAATCACCTACCGACAACTCCACCAAGATGTTTGCCAATTCGCTAACGTATTAAAAAACTTAGGTATTAAAAAAGGCGATGTTGTGGCTATTTATATGCCGATGATACCAGAAGCCGCGGTCGCTATGCTCGCTTGTACTCGTATTGGTGCCATCCACTCCGTTATTTTTGGCGGTTTCTCTCCTGAAGCTGTTGCAGGTAGGATCATTGATTCAAAAGCTAAATTAGTGATCACAGCTGATGAAGGTTTACGTGCAGGTCGCGCTATTCCTTTAAAGAAAAATGTTGATGATGCTTTAAATCACGCTGATATCCCCCCTATTAACCATGTAGTGGTATTTCGTCGAACAGGACATACTGAACAATGGATTGAAGGGCGTGATGTTTGGTGGGATGAAATTATTCAAGGTGTCAGTACAGAATGTGATGTTGAAGTTATGGATGCAGAAGATCCTCTCTTTATCCTGTATACATCAGGTTCAACAGGCAAACCTAAAGGTGTACTGCATACAACGGGGGGTTATCTCGTTTATGCTTCAATGACCTTTAAATACACTTTTGATTATCACGAAGGCGATATTTATTGGTGTACTGCAGATGTCGGCTGGGTAACAGGACATAGCTACTTATTGTATGGTCCGCTTTCAAATGGTGCGACTACGGTTATGTTTGAAGGGGTTCCTAATTATCCATCTGTTAACCGTATGGCTCAAGTTGTTGATAAACACCAAATCAATATCTTATATACAGCACCGACTGCAATCCGTGCATTAATGGCTGAAGGCGATAAAGCAATTGAGGGCACTCAACGCACTTCTCTGCGCATTCTAGGCTCTGTTGGTGAACCTATTAACCCTGAAGCATGGGAGTGGTTCTATCAGAAGATGGGACGCAGTCAATGCCCTATCGTTGATACATGGTGGCAAACAGAAACGGGGGGTTTTATGATAACCCCATTACCAGGTGCTATGGATCTAAAACCAGGCTCAGCAACACGCCCTTTCTTCGGCGTTCAGCCTGCAATTGTCGATAATATGGGAGAAATACAACAAGGGGCTTGCGAAGGTAACTTAGTGATTACTGATTCTTGGCCTGGCCAAGCAAGGACTCTTTTTGGTGATCACGACCGTTTTGAACAAACCTACTTTTCAACCTTTAAAGGGATGTATTTCTCTGGTGATGGCGCTCGTCGAGATGAAGAGGGTGACTATTGGATAACAGGGCGTGTTGATGATGTCTTGAATATTTCGGGTCACCGTTTAGGAACAGCAGAGATTGAATCAGCGCTTGTTGCACATCCTAAGATTGCAGAAGCTGCCGTAGTGGGTATTCCACACAATATTAAAGGGCAAGCCATTTATGCTTATGTCACTTTAAATCATGGTGAAGAGCCAACACCTGAACTTTATACTGAAGTTCGCAACTGGGTACGTAAAGAGATTGGACCAATAGCCACACCTGATATCCTTCATTGGACAGATTCCTTACCCAAAACACGATCAGGGAAAATTATGCGCCGTATCTTGCGTAAGATTGCCTCTGGCGACACAACTAACCTCGGGGATACCTCAACACTCGCAGATCCGGGTGTTGTAGAGAAACTGTTAGAAGAAAAACAGTCTCTTTCACTCACGGCTTAGTACACAACAAAATAGCTGTCATTTAAAAAACGTAATACGACAAAGCAAAGGCATTTTCATGCCTTTGCTGGGCTCTCTTACCTAAAAATCATGAAATGCAGGGGATTGAAGCCTCTAAATCAAGTGATAAACCAAACAATTATATAGAGGAGAACTCTGATGAATGCCAATATTTATCAAGAGATAAAAAACAACCCTCGCTTTAAAGAACTGGTTAATAAACGTAGTCGTTTTTCATGGACACTTTCAATTATTACGCTCGTTATGTATGTCTCATTTATCTTACTTATTGCGTTCTATCCACAATGGTTAGGTACACCACTGTATGAGGGAAGCTACATTACACGAGGTATCCCCATTGGTATGGGATTAATCGTCGCTTCATTTTTATTAACGGGCATTTACGTTATTAGAGCCAATACAGAGTTCGACAAACTTACCACTGAAATTATTGAAGAGGTAGAAAAATGAGAAAGTTACTCTACGCAATAAGCTTATTTTTTCTCTCTTCAACGGTTGCTTACGCTACCGCAATAACAGAAGGAGGAGAGAAACAACCTATGAATATTCAGGCCATCATTATGTTCCTAATATTTGTAGGATTAACACTTTACATCACTTATTGGGCTTCTAAACGTACACGCTCTCGTGCTGATTACTATACTGCTGGAGGAAAAATTACTGGCTTTCAAAACGGGATGGCAATCGCAGGTGACTTTATGTCTGCCGCATCGTTTTTAGGGATCTCTGCACTGGTTTATACCTCAGGTTATGATGGGCTTATCTATTCAATTGGATTTCTAATTGGTTGGCCTATCATTCTTTTTATCATTGCTGAACGCTTACGTAATTTAGGGCGTTATACCTTTGCTGATGTTGTCTCTTATCGCTTAAGCCCTAAACCTATAAGAACACTCTCCGCCATTGGATCATTGGTTGTTGTTGCTCTTTATCTGATTGCACAGATGGTAGGTGCTGGAAAATTAATCGAACTCCTCTTCGGCTTAAACTACCATATTGCCGTTGTGCTCGTCGGTATTCTAATGGTGTTATATGTTTTATTTGGGGGCATGTTAGCCACCACTTGGGTTCAAATCATTAAAGCTATCTTATTACTTGCAGGTGCAAGTTTTATGGCTGTTATGGTGATGAAAACTGTCGATTTTAATTTCAATACCTTATTTAAAGAAGCCGTCAGTGTTCACTCAAAAGGATCCTCTATCATGAGTCCTGGTGGGTTGGTTTCTGATCCTATATCTGCTCTCTCTTTAGGTCTTGCTCTCATGTTTGGTACGGCAGGACTTCCTCATATCATCATGCGCTTCTTTACTGTTAGTGATGCAAAAGAAGCCCGTAAGAGTGTTTTCTATGCAACAGGTTTTATCGGTTATTTCTATATTCTTACTTTTATCATTGGTTTCGGCGCTATCTTACTCGTTAGCCCTAATCCTATGTTCAAAGATGCCGCTGGCGCTTTGATTGGTGGAACCAATATGGCGGCAGTTCATTTAGCAGATGCCGTTGGTGGTAATTTCTTCTTAGGCTTTATTTCAGCCGTTGCCTTTGCCACGATTTTAGCGGTTGTTGCAGGACTGACTTTAGCGGGTGCATCTGCGGTCTCACATGATCTCTACGCTAATGTAATTAAAAATGGTCACGCAGATGAAAGACAAGAGCTAAAAGTATCCAAAATTACTGTGGTTATCTTAGGCATTGTCGCTATCGGTTTAGGGATTTTATTTGAAAAGCAAAATATTGCTTTTATGGTAGGGCTAGCGTTCTCAATTGCGGCGAGCTGTAACTTCCCGATCATCTTGTTATCTATGTATTGGAAAGGACTTACAACACGAGGTGCTGTCGCGGGAGGATGGTCTGGGCTATTAGTTGCTGTCATGTTGATGATTTTAGGACCAACAATTTGGGTGAGTATTTTAGGTCATGAAAAACCTATATACCCTTATGAGTATCCAGCATTATTCTCAATAATCATTGCGTTTGTTGTCTCATGGCTTTTCTCTATTACAGATAAATCATCTTTAGGTGAGCAAGAAAAAGCAAAATTCCAAGCACAGTTTATTCGTTCTCAAATAGGTTTAGGTATTGAACAAGGTAAACAGCATTAACAGCCTAAAATAATGTTATATCTAAATAAAAATAACCCCAAAGTGAACGCCAACTTTGGGGTTATTCATTACCAATGATTTCTACCAATTAACATAAAAATATTGATTTTATTTATCGCATTTACTTATTTAGAATATTTTTAAGCTTTAACTACATATCTATACGATTATTTAAATAACTTATTATTCATTATTTTACCGTTATAAGAACAAAAATAAATCAAAATAAAATCAATCAATTACAAGTAAAATCACACACAACTTATTTCCTATATAACTTATTAATGACACTAAGAAGCCAAAAATAATAAGTAAAAAACATAATAATATCAGTTTCAGACACACTTCAGCCAAACAAGGCTTGTATTGTCAAAAAGTAAATGGTTAACTTTTTATTCTACATAAAAAGAGGTGGTAGTTTTTAAATAGATTATGTCTAGGTTAACTCATTACGCACTTTTATTTTTCTTATCTATGGCACCGGCAATATTGGGTGGTTCAACGCTGCATATAGAACAAAAAATCTATATTGTACTTATTGGTTGGCTACTTATGCTGATATGTAGTGGCATTTATCGTTCTGTTTTTGGGAAAATAATAACCTTTACTATTAGTGCACTATGGTCTTTAAACCTCTCTATTTCTCTCTTTTTCTATCGTGAGCACGATAGTACCTTTTCATCATCCATTGCTGAAACTTTTATTAATACTAACGGCAGCGAAACTGTCGGTATGCTCTCTTATAATAAGTATTATGTTTTATTTTATGTATGTGTTTTTACTATTTACTATTTTCTCATCCATAAAGCGGCTAGCGTCTCTAATCTAAAAACAACAAAAAAAAGTATGATTGCCTTTATTATATTAATAGCACTCATTCCAATTTATAAAAGCTTGGCATTAAGAAGCGATAATAACAGTAAATTACTTGCAGAATATACCCTTCTAAATACACCTTTTTATAATGCAGCAGCACTTGTCCGAACCTTTCACGAAAATCGCCAAATTAGAAGAATTGCCTCTCAGAAAGTTGAGTTTCAATATACTAAAAATAGTGATAATACAGAAGTTTATATCCTTATTCTTGGAGAATCAGTGCGTAGAGATCATCTAGGAATTTATGGCTATCAGCACAATACAACACCTAATCTAATGAAAGAAAAGAGTAATCTTATTCTATTCAATAAAGTGTATTCTCCAGCACCAGTAACCATTCTTTCTGTACCAATTTCACTCTCAAATATAGGGTTAGAACAATTACAAGATAAAAATCATTACGCTGACAATATTGTTTCCCTCGCAAATCATGCTGGATTTAAAACATATTGGCTAAGTAACCAAGGTGAAGGCAATCAAAAAACCAGTGTTATTTCTGTCATTGCTAATATGGCCCAAAATAAAAAGTGGAATGAATTTATCGGTTATGATGAGGAGCTACTACCTTATTTAGATAAAGCTCTCAATGAGCCATCTACACAGAAAAAATTAATCATCTTACATACATATGGTAGTCATGAGCCGGCCTGTAATCGATTTCCAAGTCAGTATTTGAAAAAGTTTACACAAGAAGATGATGATAACTGCTATGACAGCTCTATCGCATATACAGATAAATTAATTAATGACATCATCGAGAGAGTGAAAGATAAACCAGCCACTGTTCTCTACTTTGCAGATCACGCTTTACAGCGTCTCGATAAAAATAGAGAGGTTCGTTATCATCATGGTGTCAATACACCACGAAAAGAAGCGTATGACATCCCCTTGTTCATTTGGTATAGCCCATCATCTATTAAACCTATTATCAATAATGACGTTTTAAATAAGCCTTATTCTACGGTAAATAACTATTGGTTACTCAGTAGTTGGCTTGGAATAGAACATCATTCTCCTCAAAAATGTCACTCACCATTAAATGAGTGCTATCGTCCGAAAGCATCAATCACCGTTATTGATGGTAATAAAAATTTGTTAAATTATAATAACTTGAGATCAGAGCAACAAGAGCCACAATAATATGTGGCTCATTATAAACAACAATTAACGGTCTTCAATTACAACATAAATGGCATTTAAAGATCCGTGAACACCAACAACTTTAATTAACTCAATATCAGAGGTACAACTAGGACCACTGATAATATTAATACAAGAAGGCATTCTAATATCACATTCAGCCATTTGATGTAGCTTCTCTGCTAACTGTGCAACTCGGGGTAAAATGGTACTGCGTTTAATAACAAAAATCGTGGTTTCTGGTATTAAGCTAACACTACGTCCTTTATCTGCCCCTGAAAATAAAACCACCCCTCCCGATTCTGCTAGCCCATATTCAGCAAATACAATTCCAACCTTAGCCCGCTTAACTAATTCAATATTTTTTTCACCGAGATGGTGATCCCAAATTTGCACTTCACAATGCAGTGATAATAAATCGATAGCACCACTCTCTTTTAAACGCAGATCTCCTGTTAAAATAACAGGTTCGCCATACTTCTCAGTCAGTGTAAGTAAGGTGTGAGATAATGCATCTTGTGTTGTAAGTTCATAACGACTTCCTGCTAACTTAGCGGTGTTAAGAAAATACTGGTAGCAATCTTCTTCTGATAGATCAGTTAATCGTTCTTCAGGATACATATTAACGGGTACAGGCAATACTTCAGGATTAGTTTTTAATGGTCTACCTAATTGAGAAGCAAGATGAGATAAAAAAGCTTCTTTGTTATTATTCATTGCTTATTTCTCCTCTTTTTGATGTTTTTTAAACCAGCTACGAAAACTTTCTCCATCACCTTCAGGGAGATCTCTTGCTTCAGTCCACGCTTTTAACGCTCCAATATTTAATGGTACTTTGCCATCTTTAATAAACCATTTCGCTGCATGAGCACCTACATTCATCCCTACTTTCCATAATGCAGGATGACGATTAACATAATTAAAGATATCGGTAATAGTACGTTCTGTTTTTGGGGTAATACCTTCTGTAACCATAACCGCTCTGTGTTTTTTAATGAGACCTGATAATGGTATTTTTACAGGACATACAGAGTCACATGCTGTACATAATGAACAAACATAAGGCAAGTATTTAAAATCTTTATATCCGCCTAAAAGCGGAGTTAAAACAGCGCCAACAGGGCCTGGATAAATAGAACCATAACCTTGTCCACCAATATGTCGATAGGCAGGACAAGTATTCATGCAAGCACCACAACGAATACAACGTAAAATATCTTTAAATTCAGAGCCAATGATTTTTGAACGCCCATTATCAACAATAACAAGATGAAAATCTTCTGGGCCATCTACGTTGTCATTTTCTCTAGGACCTGTGAGCCAAGTGTTATACCCCGTTAAACGCAACCCTACAGCGCTACGCGCTAACATAGTAATCAAGATATCAACTTCTTTAAATGTAGGAGCAATACGTTCCATTCCCATTACCGCTATATGAGTTTTAGGTAATGTGGTACTTAATCTAGCGTTACCTTCATTCGTTACTAGACAGATAGAACCCGTCTCAGCAACAGCAAAATTACACCCAGTGATCCCAATATCTGCCGTAAAAAAATCATCCCGTATATTTTGGCGAACAAAACGAGTCATCTCTTCTGGTGTATCAGAGCCGTTATAACCCAGCTTATCGTGAAATATTTGTCGTATTTGCTCTCTATTTTTATGAATAGCAGGCACAACAACATGAGAAGGTGCATCTTTTGCTTGTTGTAGAATAAATTCAGCTAAATCGGTTTCAATAACATTAATACCAGCATCTTCTAATGCTTTATTCATGCCTATTTCTTCTGTCACCATTGATTTAGCTTTAACAATCTTCTTTGCTTTTTTCTCTTTCGCAACATTTAATATATATTGTGTTGCTTCTTCTTTTGTTTGAGCAAAAAATACATGGCCACCATGTTGTTCAATTTTTTCAGATAGCTGATATAGATAGGCATCTAGATTTGCCAATACATGATCACGAATTTGAGCTGCTCTATCACGCCAATCTTCCCAATGACCGAGTTCATCCACCATTTTTTGGCGATTACGTCCTATGGTCTCTTGAGCATTAGCAACTGCTTTTTGCATCACTTCATCATGGACTTGGCGATTAATTAAATCCTTGAAGGGAATAGTACTTGTTCTTAACGACATAATTCCTCCTCATGGCTCATTAATACCTGAGCAATATGTAATACTTTGACAGGATGACCTTCCCGTTCTAAACGCCCACCAATATTTAATAAGCAACTTACATCAGCACCAATTAAATAATCAGGCTTAACTTCCATAATATGGTGTACTTTTTCTTTCACCATTTCACCAGAGATCTCTGCCATTTTTACAGAGAATGTTCCCCCAAACCCACAACACGTTTCCATGTCCGTAAAAGGTAATAACTCAAGCCCTTTGACATGACGTAACAAAATAAGAGGTTCTTCTTTAACGCCCATTTTACGAAATAGGCTACAAGAAGGATGATAAACCGCTTTACCATTAAGGCTTGCACCGACATCAACAATGTCTAATTGCTTTACGATAAAAGAAGTTAAATCAAACATTCTATTAGCAACTCTTTCAGCACGTAATGCCCATTCAGGCTCATCAGCAAGATATTTGGCATAACCTTTTATTGCATAAGTACAAGAACCAGCGGGGGATATGATAGGGAATTCATTAGCTTCAAATGTCTCAATTAACATTTTCATGGCCAGTTTTGCATTTTGAATATAACCACTATTAATTGCTGGTTGACCGCAACACCCTTGTTTTTCCAGAAAATGAATTCGACAACCTAACTTTTCTAACAGCAATACACTGTCTTTCGCCATCTGGGATTTCAGAGCATCCCCGATACAAGTTACATAGAAATTAACATCCACGCTTATGCTCCTATTACTCATCATTTGCAAAACAACACACTGACTCAAACCGTTAGTTTATTATTTTATTTGTATGACAATTAATACTGGCACAAAAAAGCTGTTAAATATATGTTTAATTCTGTGTTTTTTTATAACTTGGTATGTTTAAAATGCGGGTAAATGTTAAATATAAAGATTTATAAATTGTTATTTATAATAAAAACAACTTATTATAGAATGATGAATAGCTAAACTATCAGTATAAAATTTTTTAAATTCATAAATAATAAACGCAAAAAAGCCAACCCATTGGGTTGGCTTTCTCGTCTTATTTAATGCCTGGCAGTTCCCTACTCTCACATGGGGAGACCCCACACTACCATCGGCGCTACAACGTTTCACTTCTGAGTTCGGCATGGGATCAGGTGGGACCGTTGCGCTATGGCCGCCAAGCAAATTCTGTTTTATTACCCGTCACTCACCTTTTTAGCGGTTCGTCACCAGTAATATCAATCTTAAACAAGCTTACTTCATCGTTTCGTCTCTCTGACAAAACACCTTCGGTGTTGTCAGGTTAAGCCTCACGGTTCATTAGTACTGGTTAGCTCAACGTATCGCTACGCTTACACACCCAGCCTATCAACGTCTTAGTCTTAAACGTTCCTTTAGGTCACTCAAGGTGACAGGGAAGACTCATCTCGAGGCAAGTTTCCCGCTTAGATGCTTTCAGCGGTTATCTCTTCCGCACTTAGCTACCGGGCAATGCCATTGGCATGACAACCCGAACACCAGTGGTGCGTTCACTCCGGTCCTCTCGTACTAGGAGCAACCCCTCTCAATCTTCCAACGCCCACGGCAGATAGGGACCGAACTGTCTCACGACGTTCTAAACCCAGCTCGCGTACCACTTTAAATGGCGAACAGCCATACCCTTGGGACCTACTTCAGCCCCAGGATGTGATGAGCCGACATCGAGGTGCCAAACACCGCCGTCGATATGAACTCTTGGGCGGTATCAGCCTGTTATCCCCGGAGTACCTTTTATCCGTTGAGCGATGGCCCTTCCATTCAGAACCACCGGATCACTAAGACCTACTTTCGTACCTGCTCGAGCCGTCACTCTCACAGTCAAGCTGGCTTATGCCTTTGCACTAACCGCATGATGTCCGACCATGCTTAGCCAACCTTCGTGCTCCTCCGTTACTCTTTAGGAGGAGACCGCCCCAGTCAAACTACCCACCAGACACGGTCCCCGATCCAGATTATGGACCTAGGTTAGAACATCAAACGTTAAAGGGTGGTATTTCAAGGTTGACTCCATGCAGACTGGCGTCCACACTTCATAGTCTCCCACCTATCCTACACATCAAGGCTCAATGTTCAGTGTCAAGCTATAGTAAAGGTTCACGGGGTCTTTCCGTCTTGCCGCGGGTACACTGCATCTTCACAGCGAGTTCAATTTCACTGAGTCTCGGGTGGAGACAGCCTGGCCATCATTACGCCATTCGTGCAGGTCGGAACTTACCCGACAAGGAATTTCGCTACCTTAGGACCGTTATAGTTACGGCCGCCGTTTACTGGGGCTTCGATCAAGAGCTTCTCCCTAAGGATAACCCCATCAATTAACCTTCCAGCACCGGGCAGGCGTCACACCGTATACGTCCACTTTCGTGTTTGCACAGTGCTGTGTTTTTAATAAACAGTTGCAGCCAGCTGGTATCTTCGACTGGCTTCGGCTCCGTCCGCGAGGGACTTCACTTACCGCCAGCGTGCCTTCTCCCGAAGTTACGGCACCATTTTGCCTAGTTCCTTCACCCGAGTTCTCTCAAGCGCCTGAGTATTCTCTACCTGACCACCTGTGTCGGTTTGGGGTACGATTGTTGGTAACCTGAAGCTTAGAGGCTTTTCCTGGAAGCAGGGCATCAATTGCTTCACCACCTTAGTGGTTCGTCATCACACCTCAGCATTAAGTGACCGGATTTGCCTAATCACTCTGCCTACATGCTTGAACCGGGACGACCGTCGCCCGGACAACCTAGCCTTCTCCGTTCCCCCATCGCAGTTACCACCAGTACGGGAATATTAACCCGTTTCCCATCGACTACGCTTTTCAGCCTCGCCTTAGGGGTCGACTCACCCTGCCCCGATTAACGTTGGACAGGAACCCTTGGTCTTCCGGCGTGCGGGTTTTTCACCCGCATTATCGTTACTTATGTCAGCATTCGCACTTCTGATACCTCCAGCATACCTCACAGTACACCTTCGCAGGCTTACAGAACGCTCCCCTACCCAACAACACATAAGTGTCGCTGCCGCAGCTTCGGTGCATGGTTTAGCCCCGTTACATCTTCCGCGCGGGCCGACTCGACCAGTGAGCTATTACGCTTTCTTTAAATGATGGCTGCTTCTAAGCCAACATCCTGGCTGTCTGAGCCTTCCCACTTCGTTTCCCACTTAACCATGACTTTGGGACCTTAGCTGGCGGTCTGGGTTGTTTCCCTCTTCACGACGGACGTTAGCACCCGCCGTGTGTCTCCCGTGATAACATTCTTCGGTATTCGCAGTTTGCATCGAGTTGGTAAGTCGGGATGACCCCCTAGTCGAAACAGTGCTCTACCCCCGAAGATGAGTTCACGAGGCGCTACCTAAATAGCTTTCGGGGAGAACCAGCTATCTCCCGGTTTGATTGGCCTTTCACCCCCATCCACAAGTCATCCGCTAATTTTTCAACATTAGTCGGTTCGGTCCTCCAGTTAGTGTTACCCAACCTTCAACCTGCCCATGGATAGATCACCGGGTTTCGGGTCTATACCCTGCAACTCATTCGCCCAGTTAAGACTCGGTTTCCCTACGGCTCCCCTATACGGTTAACCTTGCTACAGAATATAAGTCGCTGACCCATTATACAAAAGGTACGCAGTCACCCCATAAAGAGGCTCCTACTGCTTGTACGTACACGGTTTCAGGTTCTTTTTCACTCCCCTCGCCGGGGTTCTTTTCGCCTTTCCCTCACGGTACTGGTTCACTATCGGTCAATCAGGAGTATTTAGCCTTGGAGGATGGTCCCCCCATATTCAGACAGGATAACACGTGTCCCGCCCTACTCGTCGAGTTCACAATAACAGCATCTTCGGATACGGGGCTATCACCCTTTACTGCCGGACTTTCCAGACCGTTCTCCTGATGCTGCTATTGATTAAGACTCTGGGCTGTTCCCCGTTCGCTCGCCGCTACTAGGGGAATCTCGGTTGATTTCTTTTCCTCGGGGTACTGAGATGTTTCAGTTCTCCCGGTTCGCTTCATTAACCTATGTATTCAGTTAATGATAATATCCATAGGATATTGGGTTTCCCCATTCGGAAATCGTCGGGTATAACGGTTCATATCACCTTACCGACGCTTATCGCAGATTAGCACGTCCTTCATCGCCTCTGATTGCCTAGGCATCCACCGTGTACGCTTATTCGCTTAACCTCACAACCCGAAGATGTTTCTCTCGAAGACGACTTTAAAGGTCATGGCTACACAAGCATCAATTCGTTGTTGGGCAGTGCTCGTAATGCTCACATACTTAAGTATGCTGCGCTTACTGCGCGCTGTCCGCCTAGAATTGCTGTTGTTCGCTCATGACACTCGCCTTGGAGTATCACAAATTCAAGGTCTGAGATTTTGAGAGACTCATCAATATACCTCGGTGATATATTGATTTGTTTTCAATTTTTCAGCTTGTTCCAGATTGTTAAAGAGCAAAATAATTCGCAGTATACTATTGCTAATATACTCTGAATTATTAATTTATATTCAAGAGATTATGGTGGAGCTAAGCGGGATCGAACCGCTGACCTCCTGCGTGCAAGGCAGGCGCTCTCCCAGCTGAGCTATAGCCCCATAATGCAGTCGAAATACCCGTATAACCACTCCTTTTTCTTCTTATAGAAAGAAGCTTTTTCTTTAGGCAAGGCGTGGAGTAACGAAGTTTACTTAAAGTAAACGAGTTGCTTCACAACACAGCATAAAGGAAAAGTGGTAGGCCTGAGTGGACTTGAACCACCGACCTCACCCTTATCAGGGGTGCGCTCTAACCACCTGAGCTACAAGCCTATACCGGTATTTCTGCTCGTTCTTCATCAGACAATCTGTGTGAGCACTGCACATAACACGTATCTCTTAGGTAAGGAGGTGATCCAACCGCAGGTTCCCCTACGGTTACCTTGTTACGACTTCACCCCAGTCATGAATCACAAAGTGGTAAGCGCCCTCCCGAAGGTTAAGCTACCTACTTCTTTTGCAACCCACTCCCATGGTGTGACGGGCGGTGTGTACAAGGCCCGGGAACGTATTCACCGTAGCATTCTGATCTACGATTACTAGCGATTCCGACTTCATGGAGTCGAGTTGCAGACTCCAATCCGGACTACGACAGACTTTATGAGTTCCGCTTGCTCTCGCGAGGTCGCTTCTCTTTGTATCTGCCATTGTAGCACGTGTGTAGCCCTACTCGTAAGGGCCATGATGACTTGACGTCATCCCCACCTTCCTCCGGTTTATCACCGGCAGTCTCCTTTGAGTTCCCACCATAACGTGCTGGCAACAAAGGATAAGGGTTGCGCTCGTTGCGGGACTTAACCCAACATTTCACAACACGAGCTGACGACAGCCATGCAGCACCTGTCTCAGCGTTCCCGAAGGCACTCCTCTATCTCTAAAGGATTCGCTGGATGTCAAGAGTAGGTAAGGTTCTTCGCGTTGCATCGAATTAAACCACATGCTCCACCGCTTGTGCGGGCCCCCGTCAATTCATTTGAGTTTTAACCTTGCGGCCGTACTCCCCAGGCGGTCGATTTAACGCGTTAGCTCCAGAAGCCACGGTTCAAGACCACAACCTCTAAATCGACATCGTTTACAGCGTGGACTACCAGGGTATCTAATCCTGTTTGCTCCCCACGCTTTCGCACCTGAGCGTCAGTCTTTGTCCAGGGGGCCGCCTTCGCCACCGGTATTCCTCCACATCTCTACGCATTTCACCGCTACACGTGGAATTCTACCCCCCTCTACAAGACTCTAGCCAACCAGTTTCAGATGCAATTCCCAAGTTAAGCTCGGGGCTTTCACATCTGACTTAATTGACCGCCTGCGTGCGCTTTACGCCCAGTAATTCCGATTAACGCTTGCACCCTCCGTATTACCGCGGCTGCTGGCACGGAGTTAGCCGGTGCTTCTTCTGCGGGTAACGTCAATTGATAAGGGTATTAACCTTATCACCTTCCTCCCCGCTGAAAGTACTTTACAACCCTAAGGCCTTCTTCATACACGCGGCATGGCTGCATCAGGCTTGCGCCCATTGTGCAATATTCCCCACTGCTGCCTCCCGTAGGAGTCTGGGCCGTGTCTCAGTCCCAGTGTGGCTGATCATCCTCTCAGACCAGCTAGAGATCGTCGCCTAGGTGAGCCATTACCCCACCTACTAGCTAATCCCATATGGGTTCATCCGATAGCGCAAGGTCCGAAGAGCCCCTGCTTTGGTCCGTAGACGTCATGCGGTATTAGCCACCGTTTCCAGTAGTTATCCCCCTCTATCGGGCAGATCCCCATACATTACTCACCCGTCCGCCGCTCGTCAGCAAGAAAGCAAGCTTTCTCCTGTTACCGCCCGACTTGCATGTGTTAGGCCTGCCGCCAGCGTTCAATCTGAGCCATGATCAAACTCTTCAATTAAAAGTGTTTGATGCTCAAAGAAATCGAAAACTTAGCTATTCATAAATGAATTTACTTTTGTTGTTCACTCTTCAAGACTTGATACATCTAATATTTTAGAAGATATCGTCTCTGCGAGTGCCCACACAGATTGTCTGATAATTTGTTAAAGAGCAGTGCAACATTCGCTGCCGTTTCCGGTCTTCTGCGTTGTTGCGAGGAGGCGTATAATACGTTATTCCTCTGAAGAGTCAAGAGTTTTTTCAAACTTTTTTCTTTTCTCTTCGCTGTCCTTCGTGGCTGTTGTCAGCTCATCGTCGGTCAGTGGATGCGCATTATAGGGAGATCTCGGATTAGCGCAAGTATTTATTTCAATTTTTTTTCCGTTCGCTTTTTTTTTCAACAAAACAAGGAAAAACGCTCTAACTTTATGCTGATAGCGTGAAATCCGAACAGCTTTCTCTAGCTGACTCACGTAAGATAGAAAATAAACTATGGTATAGGTAACCTTTATTATGCAATTTAGCGAACAACGTTCAGCTTCTCAGAAAAATCTTTCTTATATAGTTGCTGAAAAATTAGGTAAACAAATTCTTTCTGGCCATTATGAACCTGAATCTTTGTTACCAGGAGAAATAGAATTAGCAGAATTACTCTCCGTCAGCAGAACAGTTATCCGAGAAGCAATAAAAATGCTTGCTGCTAAAGGAATGCTTTTGCCTCGCCCAAGAATAGGTACTCGAGTGACTCCAATGCAAAATTGGAATCTATTAGATAATGATCTTCTTAATTGGTGGATAGACAGTGGTGAATTTAATAAGGTCAGCCATTATTTTCATCACGTTCGTTTAGCAATAGAACCTCAAGCCTGTTATTTAGCTGCATTTAATGCAACAGAAAGCCAAAAACAGTCTCTTGCGTTATTTGGTAGAGAAATGCAGTTACTTGATGAGAATTTTGATAGACAACATTGGTTAGATATCGATACTCAATTTCACTATCTTATTTATCAAGCAAGTGGCAATCCATTCTTTGCCTCTTTCGGCTCATTATTTCTTTCTGCTTACAAAAAGTATTTCGATCTTATTGTAGGTAACGAAACCGTTCAGCCAGAAACACATAATCAAATAGTTCAAGCCATTATTGATAAAGATGGAAATAAGGCACGTGATCTCTGTTTAATCTTATTAACAAGTGATTGAATAGTTTTAATACAAATTTTGTAGATTTTCTGTTTATAATATAGCGATAATCAAAATATAGAATAAAGATGGTGTACGCTTCATGTTGAAATCCGCCCAAAATATGTCTGGGTTGCCTTGGATTGCTGCAATGGCTTTTTTTATGCAGGCTCTCGATGCAACTATTCTTAATACGGCATTACCAGACATAGCAAAAAGCCTTAATCATTCTCCTCTTGCCATGCAATCGGCTGTTATCAGCTACACCTTAACTGTTGCATTATTAATCCCTGTCAGTGGTTGGTTAGCAGATAGATTTGGAACACGTAAAATTTTTATTATTGCGGTTTCTTTATTTTCAGGTGGATCTTTATTATGTGCACTTTCTCCTAATCTTACTTTTCTTGTTATTTCACGGATTATACAAGGTATAGGTGGTGCAATGATGATGCCAGTTGCACGCCTTGCTTTATTAAGAGCTTATCCGCGCAGCGAATTACTTCCTATTCTAAATTTTGTCACAATGCCAGGATTGGTAGGTCCCATAGCAGGACCTCTTCTAGGGGGAATATTAGTTACTTATGCCTCTTGGCATTGGATATTTATTATAAATATTCCTATTGGCTTATTAGGTATTTTCTATGCCATAAAACATATGCCTAATTTCACTATGCCAAAACGTAAATTTGATTTACTTGGCTTTATTTTCTTTGGATTTGGCTTAGTGATGCTTTCTGTTAGCCTTGATCTTTTTGGTGATAAAAATATCTCTCGATATATTCCTATTGCTGTTATTTTAGGTGGATTTTCTTTACTAGGCTTATATATCAATCATGCAAGACGCCACCAGCAACCTCTTATTCCCCTCAATATATTTAAAACACGAACTTTCTCTGTAGGTATTGTAGGAAATATTGCAACAAGATTAGGAACTGGATGTATTCCTTTCTTAATGCCACTTATGTTGCAAGTCGGTTTTGGCTACCCTGCAGTTATTTCCGGTATGATGATGGCACCAATGGCTCTGGGTTCTATTTTAGCAAAATCATTTGTCACTAAGATCTTAGTGAAATTTAGTTATCGCCGAACACTCTTTATTATTACGATTATTATTGGGCTGATGATCGCTCAGTTTTCACTACAATCGCCTGATATGTCTATTTATTATCTTGTCATTCCACTCTTTTTATTAGGTGTGGTCATGTCTATACAATTCACATCAATGAATACCATTTCATTGGCTGATTTAACAGACAACAATGCTAGCTCAGGAAATAGTGTTTTAGCTGTCACCCAACAATTGGCAATTAGTTTTGGTATTGCAGTGAGTGCATCTATTTTAGGATATTTTGAGACAGAGAAAGTGGGCACTACAGTTGATAACTTTCATTATACTTTTATTACTGTTGGTATCATTACATTGCTTTCTTCTTTTGTATTTTTACTCCTTAATAAACATGATGGCGATAATCTAACTAATAAAAAGAAAAAAGCCTGATAGCTTTATTCAAACTAAAAAGAGAGCACATGCTCTCTTTTTCTTTATCTATAAAAATTATAAGGATGAAGCTAAAAAAGTATCTACTTCATGACGCCATGGTACGGATGGTTGAGCGCCTGCTCGAGTAACAGCAATAGCAGCTGCCGCATGAGCAAACTTAATCGCAGGCATCATTGATTGTCCTTCTAATAAAGCGGTGATCAGTGCGCCATTAAATGTATCTCCAGCCGCGATAGTATCAACAGCTTTCACTTTAAATGCAGGAACAATACAACCTTTACTATTTTGTTCACTCACCCAAACGCCACGACTTCCTAATGTAATAAGAACCGTTTTAATACCTTTATCATGTAATACATCCGCTGCTTGCTGAGCACTTTCATCATCAATCACTTTAATTCCAGTTAGATATTCAGTCTCTGTTTCGTTTGGAGTAATAATATCGACAAGTGATAACAGCTCATCAGGTAATGCTTGGGCAGGCGCAGGGTTTAATATTATTTGCACATTTTCTTGTTTAGCAATTTCAGCAGCTTTCAATACTGAATCAAGTGGCGATTCTAATTGCATTAACAGAGCATCAGCTTCTTTTATAATATTTCGATGGCGCTGAACATAATTTGTATCTAATCGTCCATTAGCACCAGCATGAATGCCAATAACATTCTCTCCCTGTTGATTAACAAAAATCAGCGCAACACCTGTTGCTACATCATCAATTAACTCAATGCTATCTGTATCAATGTTATCTGTCATTAATTGAGCTTTGGCTTTTTTACCAATATCGTCACTCCCTAAACAAGCAAGAAATGAAATATTAGCACCACAACGCCCAGCAGCAACCGCCTGATTAGCACCTTTACCGCCAAATACCATTTGGAATTGGTTACCTGAAATGGTTTCACCAGGAAGCGGAAAATGGGCGACATTAAGAATATGATCTGCATTAACACTACCTAAAATCACAAGTTTCTTCGCTTCCATGATTTTTCCTTACTCTCAATAATAAATTCTAGATGTACGGCATAAATGGGGTATTCAATATGTTAAACCGATCATCTCAGCAACATTAATGAAAAAACGTGATCACTATCGAAACGTTTCGCTAGTAAAACAAAAAAGAACCAAAAATAAGCAGTAGGAAGCTGAATCGATTTTTGTTATAAACAATTAGTGTGCTAATAGAATGTTTGACTATATATCAACAATCCTTTTCTGGTACTTTCAGGATGATGATAAAAATAAGTCCCCATTATTAGGAGTGGTTATGCAACTTGCAGAGCGGATTTCACAACTTAGCCAATATCTTGAAACAGGACTTTATGAACGACAGTCAGCTATCCGCCTTTGTCTACTTGCAGCACTAAGTGGTGAGAGTGTTTTCTTACTAGGCCCTCCTGGTATTGCTAAAAGCTTAATAGCAAGAAGAATGAAAGAAGCTTTTAAAGAGGCTAACGCTTTTGAATACCTCATGACACGCTTTTCAACCCCTGAAGAAATTTTTGGTCCTTTATCTATTCAAGCCTTAAAAGATGAAGGTAAATATCAACGTTTGGTTGAGGGATATTTACCAGATGCTGAAGTTGTCTTTCTTGATGAAATATGGAAAGCAGGACCCGCTATTCTTAATACGTTATTAACAGCAATTAATGAACGTAAATTTAGAAATGGGGAAGCAGAAGTCACTATTCCAATGCGCTTATTAGTATCAGCCTCTAATGAGCTACCTGATTCAGACAGCAGTCTTGAAGCACTATATGACCGAATGCTTATTCGTATTTGGTTAACAAAAGTCCAGGATAAGAAAAACTTCCGCGCATTACTTGTTAATAAAGAAGTGGGCTCTTTTCATATTCCAGAACATATCCAAATTACTACCGAAGAATTCTCACGCTGGCAATCAGAATTAGAAAAGGTCACTTTAGATGACCACATATTTGATTTAATTTATCAACTTCGTGAGTCTTTAGATAAAAGTGATGTTGCACCTTATGTTTCAGATAGACGTTGGAAAAAAGCAGTACGTCTTTTACAAGCAAGTGCCTTTTTTAATGGTCGTAGTGTTATTTCACCATTAGATCTTATTTTATTAAAAGATTGCCTGTGGCATGACCAAGCATCATTTGCATTATTAGATAAGTTATTACAAAACCTTTTAACAGAACAAGCCTACCACCAGCTAGAGTTGATAAGAAAAACAGAAAGTTTATGGGCTGAGTGGATGCAATCGACAAGAAATAAGCAAGATCAACAGGCGTTTCGTTTCGAAAAACAAAGTGGAATGTTTGGACGAAATACACATTTTAGCCTATCAGATAAAATGCGGGCTGATAAATTCACTCTGTTTTTACACATCCCTCTCCATATCCATAGTATTCAGGTTAACTTTATTACTATTGAGCAAAAAGCATTAGAAAACTTTTTGGCTAAAGGGGGGGAGTTATTAGCACGTTTAAATGGTATTGGTTTCCCGCAATCAATTAACGCACAAATACGCCAAGATGGTGTATTAGAAATTTTGGATGTAAGTCGTCGAACAACATCTCTTTATCAACAGAAAGAGACAGCGCCAACGGTTCCTATTGAAGATAACAACGAGTGGAAAGATAAGTTAAAAGATCTAACACAAGAAATTTATGGTGAGCAGGAAAAATTTAATCATCATCAACCTAATTTATTTATTGATAATGATTGGCTTATTTCCATCGAGCAAAGTTTTGTTCAGCTTAATGAAAAACTATCGCAATTAAAAAGCCAAATAAAGTAATGATATTATGCTGACACTTTCAACATTAGATATGCTTTTAGCCATAAATGAAGGGCAACTTATTGAGGAAGTTATTATTGCTATACTCGCATCGCCTCAATTAGCGGTATTTTTTGAAAAACATCCAAGACTCAAAAAAGCCTTACTTAAAGATATCCACCAATGGAAAAAGAGCTTACAGCAAAGAGTAAAAGAAACATTAGTACCTACAATGATCGCTGATGAATTCGCCCTTTATCAACAAACACAATCATTAGGTAACGCCATATTTAATCAACAAGTAGAGCAAATACTGGCTGAATTAAACAAGCTAGACTCCTCTTTTACTGAAGAAGCATCACAGCTAATTAAAATTAATAAGCCTTTTTCACCCGCTCAACAAGCGTTGTTTATTCAACACTGGCGGATAAGTTTAATTTTCCAAGTCACGGCATTACACAAAGCCCTATTTGACCAAGAACAAGAGCAACTCCTTGCTGAGCTTCAGGAACGTTTAGCGTTAAGTGGAAGCCTAAGTCATACATTTTCAGAAAATGAGCGTGCCGCAGGGCGTTTATGGGATATGAGTAAAGGTGTTTTAACAAAAACGCCTTTTGATGAGAAAATTATTCAACGTTATAGCGACTTTCTTGATCAACAACCGGAGTTACATAAGCTCGCCAGTTTGCTAGGTCGTAGCAAAACAGCTAAATCGCTTCCAGAAGAGAGTGTTATTTTTGAACCTGTAACTATTGTTGAAAAAGCGCCTGATACAACACCAGAGCAAGTTAATGGAATAGGACTCAGTGATGATATCTTACGCTTACTTCCCACAGAACTCGCTTTATTAGGTATTAATGAAATCGAATATGAGTTTTATCGAAAGCTGGTGGAAAAACAGCTAAATACCTATCGATTACAAGGTGATAATTGGCAAGAACGTACTGTATTGCGACCCGTAACTCATCATCATGATGAAGAAAGACCAAGAGGGCCTTTTATTGTATGTATTGATACATCAGGTTCGATGGGCGGATTTAACGAACAGTGTGCCAAAGCTTTTGGGTTAGCATTAATGAAAATAGCGCTAGCTGATAATCGTTCATGTCATGTGATGTTGTTTTCTACTGAAACGGTGCATTATCAATTGTCATCGCCTAATGGCCTGCAAGATCTTATCAAGTTTTTGAATCAATCATTTAGAGGAGGGACGGACTTAAGTGCCTGTTTAGATAATGTCGCAAATAAACTAAATAGCCCAGAATGGAAAGATGCTGATGCTGTTGTTATTTCTGACTTTGTCGCCCAAAGGTTACCCGAAAACCTAATCAACAAAATCAAAAAAAGCCAACAGCAACAGCACAATCGCTTCCATGCGGTTACCCTATCCAATTATGGTAAACCCAGCATCATGAAAATCTTTGACCATATATGGCGTTTTGACACTGGATTAAAAAGTCGTTTACTTCGACGCTGGCGACAATAATTACAGCATATCGGCGAAAGCTAAACGGGTATCTTTTTCCCATACACCGCATTGTACTTGTCCAATATGCTCTTTTTGTAGCAGTAACATCACTAAACGTGATTGACCAATACCACCACCAATAGTTTGAGGCATATCCCCATGCATTAATGCTTTATGCCAATCAAGCTCTAAACGTTTAGTATCGTCGGTTAATGTTAACTGACGCATTAAGGTTTCAGGGTCAACACGAATTCCCATTGATGACAACTCAAATGCATCTTGTAGAACAGGGTTCCACACAATAATGTCACCGTTTAAACCTTCAAATCCCTCTTCGTTTGGTGTCGTCCAGTCATCATAATCAGGCGCTCTGACATCATGATATTCACCACTTGAAAGTTTTCCTCCAATACCAATTAAGAAAACGGCACCATATTCTTTTGCTATCGCTTTTTCACGACCTTTAGCATCAAGATCAGGGTAACGACGCAATAACTCTTCAGTGTGGATAAAATGAATTTGATCTGGCAGGAACGGTACCAGACCAAATTCTTCGCTGACGGCTTTTTCAGTTTCTTTTATTGCCTGATAAATTTTACCCACAGTCTGCTTAAGATAAGGAACAGTTCGATCCTTAGCTTCCATCACTTTTTCCCAGTCCCACTGATCAACATAGACAGAGTGGATCTGAGTTAAGCGATCTTCGTCTGGTCGTAACGCTTTCATATGTGTATAAAGCCCCTGACCAGAACTAAATCCAAAACGACCTAATGTTTTACGTTTCCATTTTGCTAATGAATGGACAACTTCAAAGGTAGAATCTGGTAAAGATTTGACTTTAACTTGTACCGCCTTCTCATGCCCAGACAAGTTATCTTGAGTTCCATCACCAAGGCGACTTAAGATCGGTCCTTGAACTTCAATCAGTCCTAATTCTTTTTCCAGAAGGCGAGAAAAATATGATTTAACAAAGCTAATTTGCTGTTGAGTCTGGATGAATGATTTTTCCATTTTTATATCCCTAGTGGTGATGTTGTGTTTCGCTGATATAGATTAAGCAACAAAATGGGTACTAAATTCAATATATCTCATCAAAAATAGCCTTGCTTGTTTTAAATCGTTAAAAATATCGATGTAAAAATGTATTATCGTTAAAAACAGGAGGAGTTTATGGACAATATTTATCAGATCGATAATCTCGATCGCGACATACTTCACGCATTAATGGCCAATGCGAGAACACCTTACGCTGAATTAGCTAAAAAATTCGAAGTAAGCCCAGGCACAATTCATGTTCGTGTAGAGAAAATGAAGCAAGCTGGAATTATTACTGGAACACGTGTTGATATCAGTGCAAAGCAATTAGGTTTTGATGTCTGTTGCTTTATTGGCATCATTTTAAAAAGTGCAAAAGATTACCACACGGCATTAGACAAGTTAGATAAGTTAGATGAAGTCGTAGAGGTATACTATACAACAGGACAATACAGCATTTTTATTAAGGTAATGTGTAAAAGTATAGAAGCGCTACAAGACGTACTTATCAACAAAATTCAGACAATTGATGAAATTCAATCAACAGAAACATTGATCTCATTGCAAAACCCGATAATAAGGACGATCAAGCCATAAGGGTAAATTCTTATTTTTTTTTATAACCACATTATCCACAGGTAGATCCCAAGTGATTCACAGCGTACAATAGCGCGTCTTGAACATAAGGAGATCATTAATGAAAAAAGTCACTCTAATTAGTGGCAGTACCATGGGTAGTGCTGAATATGTCGCAGAACACCTTGCAGAGATCTTATCTGAAGAAGGTTTTGAGACTGATTTACACCATGGACCTTCGCTTAATGATCTTCCTAATGAAGGGATCTGGCTCGTAGTTACCTCCACGCACGGTGCTGGTGATATTCCTGACAACCTATTGCCTTTTGCTAACGAAATATCATCAGACTCCGTTGATCTTAGTCATATCACCTTTGGTGCGATCGGCATTGGAAGTAGTGAATATGACACTTTCTGTGGTGCGATCAGAACATTAGATCAAAAACTAGTGGAAAAAGGAGCGACTCGACTAGGTGATCGTCTCGAAATTGATATTCAAAAGTACGACATTCCAGAAGATCCAGCAGAAGAATGGATAGCATCTTGGAAAAATTTACTTTAATTTGTACAAAAAACAAGCAAACGAATGTGGATAACTCTGCTTAAAAGCAGGGATTAACCCGTAGTTATCCATTGTATAAGGTAATATCAAGAAATGAGCTGTGTATAAGTCGTCATTTTGATCCCAGCTTATCAGCAGATAGATCACGGATCATTCACAGTATATGATCCTTTACACTTTTATGATCTTTAAATAGAAAATCCACTTATCCACAGAGGATCGCTTCCTTAATAAAAGATCTAATAAAGAGATCTTTAAATAAAAAGATCTTTAAATAATTACCTGCGGATCTGCTCGCTTGTATCTGTCAAAAAGTTGAGTAGAATTCGTTTTCCCAATGCAACACATTCAGCATTCGTAACATTTAAGGTTCACACATGTTTTATCCAGAACACTTTGACGTCATTGTCATCGGTGGTGGTCACGCCGGTACAGAAGCCGCTATGGCTGCAGCTCGTATGGGGCGTCAAACCCTATTACTGACCCACAATATTGATACTTTGGGCCAAATGTCTTGTAACCCAGCGATTGGTGGGATTGGTAAAGGGCATCTGGTAAAAGAGATCGATGCCATGGGTGGATTAATGGCAACCGCTATTGACCATGCAGGGATCCAATTTAGAACTCTTAACGCAAGTAAGGGTCCAGCTGTAAGAGCAACAAGAGCACAAGCTGATCGTGTTCTTTATCGCCAAGCTGTTCGTACAAGTCTTGAAAATCAACCTAATTTAATGATCTTCCAACAACCAGTTGAAGATCTCATCGTTGAGAATGACCAAGTAACAGGTGCTGTTACTCGCATGGGTTTAAAATTCCGTGCTAAATCGGTTGTTCTAACCGTAGGTACTTTCCTTGATGGAAAAATCCATATTGGTTTAGAAAATTACAGTGGTGGTCGTGCAGGTGATCCACCATCAGTTTCATTATCACACAGACTACGTGAATTACCTCTACGTGTAGGTCGTTTAAAAACAGGGACACCACCGCGTATTGATGCAAGAACCATTGATTTTAGCCAATTAGCGGTTCAGCTGGGTGATACACCAATGCCGGTTTTCTCATTTTTAGGTAATGTGGATCAACATCCTGAACAGATGCCTTGCCATATCACATACACAAATGAAAAAACGCATGATGTTATTCGTAATAACCTTGATCGTAGCCCAATGTATGCGGGTGTCATCGAAGGAATAGGCCCTCGTTATTGCCCATCTATTGAAGATAAAGTGATGAGATTTGCTGATCGTAATTCACATCAAATCTTTTTAGAGCCTGAAGGTTTAACAAGTAATGAAATTTACCCTAATGGTATTTCAACAAGCTTACCTTTTGATGTTCAAATGCAGATCGTAAATTCCATGAAAGGTATGGAAAATGCGAAGATCATTAGACCTGGTTATGCCATTGAATATGACTTCTTTGATCCAAGAGATCTAAAACAAACACTAGAAAGTAAATTTATCAATGGATTGTTCTTTGCTGGACAAATTAACGGTACTACTGGTTATGAAGAAGCAGCGGCTCAAGGCATGCTTGCTGGGCTTAATGCGGCACGTTACGCCTTCGATCAAGAAGGTTGGTTCCCTCGTCGTGATCAAGCATACATTGGTGTATTAGTTGACGATCTTTGTACTCTTGGTACAAAAGAACCATACCGTATGTTTACTTCTCGTGCTGAATATCGCTTGATGCTGCGTGAAGATAATGCTGACTTACGTCTCACTGAAATTGGTCGTGAATTAGGCATGGTTGATGATACTCGTTGGGCTCAATTTAGTGAAAAAGTTGAACTAGTTGAAAAAGAACGTCAGCGTTTAAGAAATATTTGGGTTCACCCTCAAGCTGATAATCTTTCAGAAATCAATGAATTGCTAAATACACCATTGTCCAAAGAAGCTAATGGTGAAGATTTATTACGCCGCCCTGAAATGACTTACGATATATTGAAAAATATCACTCGGTTTGCGCCAGGTATTGATGATTCAAAACCACAAGCCGCTGAACAAGTTGAGATCCAAGTTAAATACGAAGGTTATATTAGTCGCCAACAAGAAGAGATCGAAAAACAACTACGCAATGAAAATGCCGCGTTACCAATTGATCTGGACTATAAACAAGTTAGCGGATTATCTAACGAAGTTATTGCGAAACTTAACGATCACAAACCAACATCGATCGGACAAGCATCACGGATCTCTGGTGTCACGCCTGCTGCTATTTCCATTTTATTAGTTTGGTTGAAAAAACAAGGCCTATTACGCAGGAGTGCATCATGAATGACTTACTTAATCGGCTAAAAAAGCTGGCTAAGCAAGCCAATATTGAGCTTACAGACATTCAAGCTGAAAAACTCACGGGTTATGTTGCTATGCTTGATAAATGGAATAAAGCTTATAACCTCACATCCGTGCGAGATCCACAGCAAATGCTTATCCGTCATATTCTGGATAGCATTATTGTAAGCCAATATCTTGAAGGTGAAAGATTTATAGATGTGGGAACTGGGCCTGGATTGCCTGGTATTCCACTAGCGATAATGCGTCCCGATCATCACTTTGTCTTATTGGATAGCTTAGGTAAACGTGTTCGCTTTATGAAGCAAGTTCAGCACGAATTAGGACTTAATAATATCGAGCCAGTTCAATACCGTGTTGAAGAATACCAAACAGAGAAACCTTTTGATGGCGTTATTAGCCGAGCATTTGCCTCTATGAAGGATATGCTCTCTTGGTGCTCTCATTTAGTGACTGAAGAACACGGTCGTTTTTATGCACTGAAAGGACAAATTCATCAAGAAGAGTTAGATGAACTTGCTGATAATGGATTAAAAATACCTGAAGAAGTGATTCGCTTATCGATACCTGAATTGAATGAACAAAGACATTTGGTGATTATTTAATCAAATATCTTGTGTCTTATTGATCCTTTTTTCATTTTTTGTGCTCTGGCGATAATATTTACAATGTTATCGCCATTTGTTTTATGGGGATTTATGAGAAACATTAAAATTCACTTTAATAAAACAATAAATTAACAATTTATTATCTTTTTCTTTAATTCTCTTTGTAACCTGAGTTTTTCTCTTTTTATTTCCAAAATAAATTAATAATTCTGTGCATTATAAAAATATTGAATTTATTTAATTGAAATTCGGTTAATTATTTTTCAATTGCCACTAAATTGTTCATAAAAGGGGCTTTATTTGTTAACCCCATTATATAATTTATGAAATAAGCTTTATTTATACTTTTATATTTGTGATGAATGTCACGCTATTTATTTTGTTCAGCACTATTATTTTTATTCTTTTTGTTCTTAATCATTTTTCATAAATGGAACCTTGGTAAGAAATTTAAATTAATCTTCACTTTTTCGCTACTTATTGATTGAATTCATTGCCACGCCCCGTATAATTTGCTCGTTTTTGTCACTTGACACTTTATAGCAAAGACAGTTTGATACATCATTCAGTAATACCTTTTACGATAGCTAGTCTGGAGAATACAAACGTCATGTCTGTCTCCCTCTACAACGGGAAAGTTGCACTGAAACTGTTATTTTTGCAGTTTATGACTTTTGTTATTCTCAGTGCGGTTTTCTACTTAAAGAGTACAGACTGGAGTTTTTCGGCTTTTTTAGGCGGGTTAGCATGTTGGTTACCCAATATGGCTTTTCTTTTGTTAATGCGCTTACAAAAAGTCAACGAAGAAGAAGCTCCAGTTCGCATAAACTGGCTTTTTGCTTTCAGTGAAGGGTTGAAGGTTATATTATCAATAGCCTTGCTGATTGTTGCTTTAGGAGTGTTTAAAGCGGCATTTGCACCACTGGTCATGACCTACTTAGCGGTGCTTGTTATGCAGGTCGTTGCACCAGCCGTCATTAACGGTTAGCGTTTTTAACAACAAAAGGGTAATTGGCATCATGTCTGCATCAGGAGAAGCATTAACCACTAGAGACTACATAGGCCACCATCTGAATAACCTTCAGTTGGACCTGCGTACTTTCGAGTTGGTCAATCCCCATGCTGAAAATGCGCCATCATTCTGGGTGTTAAATATTGACTCACTTTTCTTTTCAGTACTGATGGGCGCATTATTCCTATGGCTGTTTAGAAAAGTAGCAGTAAGAGCAACCAGTGGCGTACCGGGAAAATTCCAGACTGCAGTAGAAATGATCATCGGTTTCGTTGATAGCAGCGTTCGTGATATGTATCACGGAAAGAGCAAGGTCATTGCACCTTTGGCATTGACTGTGTTCGTTTGGGTGCTGTTAATGAATGCCCTGGATTTATTACCAATCGACTTCATCCCTTATATCGGTGAACACATCTTAGGGTTACCTGCGTTACGCATCGTTCCGACTGCGGACGTGAGTATTACTCTATCGATGGCAATTGGTGTATTTATCCTGATCCTGTTCTATAGCATTAAGATGAAAGGCATAAAAGGGTTTACAAAAGAGCTGACTTTACAGCCTTTTAATCACCCAATTTTTATTCCTATCAACTTAATCTTGGAAGGGGTAAGCCTGCTATCAAAACCTGTTTCCCTCGGTCTTCGACTGTTTGGTAACATGTATGCGGGTGAACTGATCTTTATTCTTATTGCTGGTCTGTTACCGTGGTGGTCACAGTGGTTATTAAGCCTTCCTTGGGCAATATTCCACATACTGATTATTACGTTACAAGCATTTATTTTCATGGTTCTAACGATTGTCTATCTGTCGATGGCATCTGAAGAACATTAATTATTAACTCTTTGAAGAAATAACTGAAACAAACTGGAGACTGTCATGGAAAACCTGAGTATGGATCTGCTGTACATGGCTGCCGCTATTATGATGGGTTTAGCTGCAATCGGTGCTGCAATCGGTATCGGAATCCTCGGAGGCAAATTTTTAGAAGGTGCTGCTCGTCAGCCTGATCTGATCCCTCTTCTGCGTACACAGTTCTTTATCGTTATGGGTCTGGTTGACGCCATCCCAATGATTGCTGTGGGTCTGGGCCTTTACGTGATGTTTGCTGTTGCCTAATGTTGGCAATGAGTAGCAAAAGCATCAAGTTAGTTAATAACCAAGAAAGAGGTATTGTGCTGTGAATTTAAATGCAACAATCCTCGGCCAGGCCGTCGCATTTGTCCTGTTTGTTTTGTTCTGTATGAAATTTGTATGGCCACCAATTATGGCGGCCATTGAAAAACGTCAAAAAGAAATTGCTGACGGTTTATCATCTGCAGAACGAGCTAAAAAGGACTTAGATTTAGCGAAAGCCGATGCAGGCGACCAGCTAGCGAAAGCAAAAGCAGAAGCTCAAGCAATCATTGAATCCGCGAATAAACAACGCACTCAAATGATTGAAGATGCTAAAGCAGAAGCAGAGCAAGAACGTAGTAAGATCGTTGCACAAGCTCAATCCGAATTGGATGCAGAGCGTAAACGTGCTCGTGAAGAACTTCGTAAACAAGTCGCAATGCTGGCTATCGCAGGTGCCGAGAAAATTATTGAACGTTCCGTGGATGAAGCTGCTAATAGCGACATCGTTGATAAACTGGTCGCTGAACTGTAAGGAGGGAGGGGCATGTCTGAAATAGCAACGGTAGCTCGCCCCTACGCCAAAGCAGCTTTTGACTTTGCTGTGGAAAACCAGGCTGTCGATAAATGGCAGGTTATGCTGGCGTTCACCGCTGAAGTAGCACGCAATGAGCAGGTAACCGAATTACTTTCTGGTTCTTTAGCATCAGAAAAACTGGCTGACATTTTTGTTGACCTTTGTGGTGAACAATTAGATGGTCATGCTCAGAATTTAATTCGTGTTATGGCTGATAATGGCCGTTTATCAACGTTGCCTGAAGTATTGAGCCAATTTATTCAATTGCGCGCAGTACTAGAGTCAACGGTTGACGTTGAAGTAACTTCTGCCATTGAGCTAACTAAACAGCAGCTAGCTAACATTTCTGCAGCGATGGAAAAACGTCTATCACGCAAAGTGAAGCTGAATTGCAAAATTGATAAGTCTGTTATCGCAGGCATGATTATACGCGCTGGTGACCTCGTCATCGATGGCAGTATTCGTGGCCGTTTAGAGCGATTAACAGACGTCTTGCAGTCTTAAGGGGACTGGAGCATATGCAACTGAATTCCACTGAAATCAGCGAACTGATCAAGCAGCGCATTGCTCAGTTCAATGTAGTGAGTGAAGCTCACAATGAAGGTACGATTGTATCCGTTAGTGACGGTATCATTCGTATCCACGGTTTAGCCGAAGTTATGCAGGGTGAGATGATCGCACTGCCGGGTAACCGTTTCGCTATCGCACTGAACTTAGAGCGCGACTCTGTTGGTGCGGTTGTGATGGGTCCTTATGCTGACTTAGCAGAAGGCATGAAAGTTAAATGTACAGGTCGTATTCTGGAAGTACCTGTTGGGCGTGGTCTGCTTGGCCGTGTGGTAAACACACTGGGTGAGCCGATTGATGGTAAAGGTGCAGTAGAGCATGATGGATTCTCACCTGTTGAGATGATTGCTCCTGGTGTTATCGACCGTCAATCCGTTGATCAGCCTGTACAAACAGGTTACAAATCCGTCGATGCCATGATCCCAATTGGTCGTGGTCAGCGTGAATTGATCATCGGTGACCGTCAAACAGGTAAAACTGCTCTGGCTGTCGATGCGATCATCAACCAACGCGACTCTGGCATTAAATGTATCTATGTCGCTATCGGTCAGAAAGCGTCTACTATTTCGAACGTTGTTCGTAAATTAGAAGAACATGGCGCATTAGAAAACACCATTGTTGTTGTTGCTTCTGCATCAGAATCAGCAGCGCTGCAATACTTAGCACCTTATTCTGGTTGCGCAATGGGTGAATATTTCCGTGACCGTGGTGAAGATGCCCTGATTATTTATGATGACCTGTCTAAACAGGCTGTCGCATATCGTCAAATTTCACTATTACTTCGTCGTCCACCTGGACGTGAAGCATACCCTGGTGACGTTTTCTACCTGCACTCCCGTTTACTGGAGCGTGCTGCTCGTGTTAATGCTGAGTATGTAGAAGCTTTCACTAATGGTGAAGTTAAAGGTAAAACCGGCTCTCTGACTGCGTTACCGATTATCGAAACGCAAGCAGGGGACGTTTCTGCATTCGTTCCTACGAACGTAATCTCTATTACCGATGGTCAGATCTTCTTAGAATCTAACCTGTTTAACGCAGGTATTCGTCCAGCTGTTAACCCGGGGATCTCTGTATCTCGTGTTGGTGGTGCAGCTCAGACTAAGATCATGAAGAAACTTTCTGGTGGTATCCGTACTGCACTTGCGCAGTATCGTGAGCTGGCAGCATTCTCTCAGTTCGCTTCAGATCTGGATGATGCTACCCGTAAACAATTGAACCATGGTCAGAAAGTGACTGAATTGCTGAAACAGAAACAGTACGAACCAATGTCTGTCGCACAACAGTCTTTATCACTGTTTGCAGCAGAACGTGGTTATCTGGAAGATGTTGAAATTTCAAAAGTTGTGCCATTTGAAGCGGCTTTATTAGCTTATGCCTCTCGTGAACATGCTGATTTATTGAAAGAAATCAACCAGACTGGTACTTATAACGAAGAAATCGAAGCGAAGCTGAAAGGCGTGCTAGAAAACTTCAAAGCGACTCAGTCCTGGTAATAACTATTCGGCCTAATAATTAAACATTAGGCCGTCTGGTTCATGAGGAGAAGCAGAAATGGCCGGCGCAAAAGAGATACGTTCGAAGATCGCCAGTGTGCAAAACACACAGAAGATCACTAAAGCGATGGAGATGGTCGCCGCGTCGAAAATGCGTAAAACGCAGGAACACATGGCAGCCAGCCGTCCTTATGCAGAAACCATGCGCAGTGTGATTGGTCACCTTGCGTTAGGGAATCTGGAATATAAACATCCATACCTCGAAGAGCGTGAAGTTAAACGTGTCGGGTACCTGGTTGTTTCGACCGACCGTGGTTTGTGTGGTGGTTTGAACATTAATTTGTTCAAAAAACTGCTGGCAGACATGAAAGAGTGGTCTGAAAAAGGTGTACAGGTAGATTTAGCACTAATCGGTTCTAAAGCCGCTTCATTCTTTGGCTCAGTAGGCGGGAATGTTGTTGGTCAAGTAACGGGTATGGGTGATGATCCAAAACTGTCAGACCTTATCGGTCCAGTCAATATCATGTTGCAGGCTTATGACGAAGGTCGTTTAGATAAACTGTATGTGGTGGCAAATAAGTTCATCAATACCATGGCTCAAGAGCCTAAAATCCTTCAGGTTTTACCATTACCTCCAGGTGATGATGAAGAGCTGAAAGAAAAATCTTGGGATTATCTGTACGAACCTGATCCTAAGGCGTTACTGGATACTTTACTGCGTCGTTATATCGAATCGCAAGTTTACCAGAGCGTCGTAGAGAACTTAGCGAGTGAGCAGGCCGCCCGAATGGTCGCGATGAAAGCCGCTACAGATAACGGTGGTAACCTGATTAAAGAACTGCAATTGGTGTACAACAAAGCACGCCAAGCAAGCATTACTCAGGAACTTACAGAAATTGTGTCTGGTGCAGCCGCGGTATAACAGCTAGGTTTACGAATTACGTAGAGGATTCAAGATGGCTACTGGAAAGATTGTCCAGGTAATCGGCGCCGTAGTGGACGCCGAGTTCCCTCAGGATAGCGTCCCTAAAGTATACGACGCTCTTGAGGTTATGAATGGTAAAGAAAAACTGGTGCTGGAAGTTCAGCAACAGTTAGGCGGTGGTATCGTTCGTTGTATCGCTATGGGTACATCAGACGGTTTAAGCCGTGGCTTAAAAGTTGAAAACTTAGGCCACCCAATTGAAGTACCAGTAGGTAAAGCAACACTGGGACGTATCATGAACGTTCTGGGTACACCTATCGATATGAAAGGTGATATTGCAACTGAAGAACGTTGGTCTATCCACCGTGAAGCGCCAACCTACGAAGAGTTATCAAACTCACAAGAACTGCTTGAAACCGGTATCAAAGTAATGGACTTAATCTGTCCATTTGCTAAAGGGGGTAAAGTAGGTCTGTTCGGTGGTGCGGGTGTTGGTAAAACAGTTAACATGATGGAATTGATCCGTAACATCGCGATCGAGCACTCAGGTTACTCTGTATTTGCTGGTGTTGGTGAGCGTACTCGTGAGGGTAACGACTTCTATCATGAAATGACAGATTCTAACGTTCTTGACAAAGTATCGTTAGTTTATGGTCAGATGAATGAGCCACCAGGAAACCGTCTGCGTGTAGCACTGACGGGTTTGACGATGGCTGAAAAATTCCGTGATGAAGGCCGTGACGTATTGTTATTTGTTGATAACATTTATCGTTATACCTTAGCAGGTACTGAAGTATCAGCACTGTTAGGTCGTATGCCATCAGCGGTAGGTTACCAGCCAACATTGGCTGAAGAGATGGGTGTTCTGCAAGAACGTATCACTTCAACCAAAACAGGTTCTATCACCTCTGTACAAGCTGTATACGTACCTGCGGATGACTTAACTGACCCATCTCCAGCAACAACGTTTGCTCACTTAGATGCGACAGTTGTACTGAGCCGTCAAATTGCTTCATTAGGTATCTACCCTGCGGTTGACCCACTGGATTCAACCAGTCGTCAGTTAGACCCGCTGGTAGTTGGCCAAGAGCACTATGATGTGGCTCGTGGTGTTCAGTCTATCCTGCAACGTTATCAGGAACTGAAAGACATCATCGCTATCTTAGGTATGGATGAACTGTCAGAAGAAGATAAACTGGTTGTTGCGCGTGCGCGTAAGATCCAGCGCTTCCTATCTCAGCCATTCTTCGTTGCTGAAGTATTTACCGGTTCACCAGGTAAGTTCGTTTCCCTGAAAGACACTATTCGTGGCTTTAAAGGTATTCTGAACGGTGATTATGACCACCTGCCAGAGCAGGCGTTCTACATGGTTGGTACTATCGAAGAAGCAGTAGAAAAAGCTAAGAAGCTTTAATACGGCTGACGGGAGGTTGATATGGCCGATACATCGTTCCACCTGAAAGTTGTCAGCGCTGAAAAGCAGTTATATGACGGCGAAGTCAAACGAATTCAGGTAACTGGTAGCGAAGGTGAGCTCGGTATTTATCCGCAGCATACCCCGTTATTAACTGCCATAAAACCGGGCATGGTACGTGTCGTAAAAACATCGGGTGAAGAAGAGGTTATCTACCTTTCAGGTGGTATTCTCGAAGTTCAGCCGACGGGCGTCATTGTACTGGCAGATACAGCGATCCGTGGTCGTGATTTGGATGAAGCGAAAGCGTTGGAATCTAAGCGTAAAGCTGAAGAACACATTCAATCCTCTCATGGTGATGTTGATTATGCTCAAGCATCAGCAGAATTAGCCAAAGCGATTGCAAAACTACGTGTAATCGAATTGACTCGACGTTGATGTAAACAGGCAGTCTATGAATAAAAAAGCCAGTTGGTTCTTCGCTAACTGGCTTTTTTGCGTCATGAAATATTTTGTGTGACGAAATATGTAGTATTATTTGGCATAAACAGGTTTACTTGCCATTCTTTACGGGAGTTATCAGGTTAATTATGTCTAATTCAGCTAAAAGCGTTGTTATTCTTGCTGCGGGAAAAGGCACCCGCATGTATTCACAATTACCTAAAGTTCTTCATAAACTTGCAGGTAAATCCATGGTTCAACATGTGATTGATACCGCCAAGTCATTAGGTGCTCAACAAACACACCTTGTCTATGGGCACGGTGGTGAACTAATGAAAGAAAAATTAGGCTCACAACCTGTTAATTGGGTACTACAAGCAGAGCAACTAGGAACGGGTCACGCAATGCAACAAGCTGCCCCTTTCTTTGCTGATGATGAAGATATCCTGATGCTTTATGGTGATGTTCCACTTATTACCAAAGAAACGTTAGAACGTTTAATTGAAGTGAAACCAGAAGGTGGTATTGGTTTATTAACGGTTATTTTAGATAACCCAACAGGCTATGGTCGTATTGTTCGCGAAAATGGCGAAGTGACCGGCATTATTGAACAAAAAGACGCTTCTGAAGAACAACTCAAAATTACTGAAATCAACACGGGTATTTTAGTCGCAAACGGTGGTGATTTAAAACGTTGGTTAGGTAAGCTCAATAATAACAATGCACAAAAAGAGTATTACATTACTGACATTATCGCATTAGCGCATAAAGAAGGTCGTAAAATTGAAACGGCTCATCCTCGTCGTCATAGTGAAATGGAAGGCGTGAATAACCGTTTACAACTGGCTGCATTAGAACGTATTTACCAAACAGAACAGGCCGAACGCTTATTATTAGAAGGTGTTATGTTGCTTGATCCCGCACGCTTTGATTTACGTGGCACATTAACTCACGGTCAAGATGTTGTGATTGATACTAACGTTATTATTGAAGGCAATGTGACTTTAGGAAATAACGTTGAAATTGGTACAGGATGTGTCCTGAAAAACTGTGTGATTGGCGATAATTCTATTATTAGCCCTTATACGGTGATCGAGGATGCAAACTTAGCTCAAGAGTGTACTGTTGGGCCATTTGCGCGCCTTCGTCCAGGTAGTGAATTAGCGGATAAAGCACACGTCGGTAATTTTGTTGAGATGAAAAAAGCAAGCTTAGGTGTTGGTTCTAAAGCAGGTCATCTGACTTATTTAGGCGATACTGAAGTTGGCGCTAACGTTAATATTGGTGCAGGTACGATTACTTGTAACTACGATGGTGCGAATAAATTCAAAACAGTGATTGGTGATGATGTCTTTATTGGTTCAGATACCCAATTAGTGGCGCCAGTGACGGTTGCTAGTGGAGCAACCATTGGTGCAGGCACAACGCTCACTAAAAACGTGAATGAAAACGAGTTAGTGATCAGTCGAGTTAAGCAAACCCATATCACTGGATGGAAACGTCCAGTGAAGAAAAAACAATAATTTTAAGAAAAGGGCGTATATTTAATTAACGTCCTTTTCTTGTACGCTATTATTCTAAAAACAAAAAAATATCCCCACTTTCTACAATGGCTTGGGGAACAAACCAATCAGGTATAAGACATCCAAGTGCGAATAAACGCACAGTTTTAGGAATAACACAATGTGTGGAATAGTAGGTGCAGTTGCACAACGCGATATCGCTGAAATCTTAATTGAAGGCTTACGTCGTTTAGAATACCGCGGTTATGATTCTGCGGGTTTAGCGGTTGTGGATAATGACTGTAAAATGACACGTCTGCGTGAAGTTGGCAAAGTACAAATGCTGGCAGAAGAGGCAGAAAAAACAGAAGTGATTGGTGGTACAGGTATTGCTCATACACGTTGGGCAACACACGGTGAACCTTGTGAAAATAATGCGCATCCTCATGTATCGGGTACGATTGCAGTTGTACACAATGGCATTATTGAAAACTACCAAGAACTGAAAGCAGAATTAATTAAAAAAGGATATCAGTTTGCATCTCAAACGGATACCGAAGTCATTGCTCACCTTGTTAATTGGGAACAGCGTCAAGGTGGTACATTACGTGAAGTTGTACAACGTGTTATTCCTCAATTACGCGGTGCTTATGGCACTGTCATTATGGACAGCCGCACACCTGAACTTCTCGTTGCTGCTCGCTCAGGTAGCCCGCTGGTGGTTGGTCTCGGTGTCGGTGAAAATTTCCTAGCTTCAGACCAATTAGCATTATTACCTGTCACTCGTCGTTTTATCTACCTTGAAGAAGGCGATATCGTTGAAATTACACGTCGCCATGTTCATATTTTTGATATGAACGGTGAGGAAGTTGTTCGCGATACGATTGAATCTAACGTTCAATACGATGCCGGTGATAAAGGCGTGTATCGTCATTACATGCAAAAAGAGATCTACGAACAACCTCTTGCAATTAAAAATACGCTTGAAGGTCGTTTACAGGCTGAAGGTATCGATCTTAGTGAATTAGGTCCTAAAGCAGAAGCGATCTTATCTCAAGTAGAACATATCCAAATTGTTGCTTGTGGTACATCTTATAATGCAGGAATGGTTTCTCGTTACTGGTTTGAATCTTTAGCGGGTATTCCTTGTGATGTTGAAATTGCATCAGAATATCGTTATCGCAAACCCGCAACTCGCCGTAATAGCTTACTGATTACATTATCTCAATCGGGTGAAACCGCGGATACATTAGCGGCTCTGCGTTTATCTAAAGAGTTAGGCTATTTATCATCATTGGCGATTTGTAATGTGGCAGGATCTTCTTTGGTCCGTGAATCTGAATTTGTCTTGATGACTAAAGCGGGTGCAGAAATCGGTGTTGCATCGACCAAAGCATTTACAACACAGTTAACTGTTCTATTAATGCTGGTGGCATATATGGGACGTATTAAAGGTGTTACAACATTAGAGCATGAAGTTTCAGTGGCATTACACGCATTACCAAGCCGCATTGAAAGTATGTTATCGAAAGATAAAGTGATTGAAGCGTTAGCTGAAGACTTCTCAGAAAAAAGCCATGCCTTATTCTTAGGTCGTGGTGACCAATACCCGATTGCGGTAGAAGGTGCATTAAAGTTAAAAGAGATCTCTTATATTCATGCTGAAGCTTATGCGGCTGGTGAATTAAAACATGGTCCATTAGCATTAATTGATGCAGATATGCCAGTTATCATCATCGCTCCTAACAATGAATTATTAGAGAAATTAAAATCTAATATCGAAGAAGTTCGGGCTCGAGGTGGTTTACTGTATGTGTTTGCTGATCAAGATGCAGGCTTTGAAGAAAACGAAACGATGAAGTTAATTTCTTTACCTCATGTTGAAGATCTGATCGCACCAATTTTCTATACAGTACCATTACAGTTATTGTCTTATCATGTTGCTTTGATTAAAGGCACAGACGTAGACCAACCTCGTAACTTAGCAAAATCGGTTACAGTTGAATAAAAATTAGCTTTTTATAAATAATTTATTGTTATTTATACTTAAACCCAGTGAAATCTTAATTGAATCACTGGGTTTTTTATTATGTTTATAGTGTTTTTCGTCTTTAGTTATAAATAATATTTATTAAATAAGGCTAGCGTTGTGAATTAACAACAATCTTAGTAATAATAATATTTAATAATTATTGATGAAGAGATCTTAACTTATAGAACAAATCACTAAAGTTAAACCGCTTATTCAATAGGAATGTTTATTTACCTTTTCTAGGAATAAAATATTAAATGGTAAAATCTAAAATATATTTTAGATTTTAAAAATAAATAAAGGTATTTATTGTAATGTATTGTTTTTTAATGTTTTTTGTTTTTTTTATTAAAATAATTTTTTATAAATATTATGCTTTAATTTAAATTTTTATTATATTTATGTTTTATTCTTTCTGTATTAATTTGATTTAGAGAAGTGTTAATTTATGTTTTATTTGGTTTTATTTGTCTAATTTATTATTTAAATAGTCAAGTAATATTCAGGTTAATTATCTTATCTCATCCGACCCCCTATTCAGGAGTTATATTTCTTTAAATTGCGGTTTATCGCTAGTTTGATTAATTGTTGTTATGGTTTTAAAAAATAGATGCAATCATATTAAATATATGTAAAGTTTAAGGTTGTTTTATTTATTAATAAATAATGAAAATTACAAATTAGCGCTAATGAGCGTTATTTAGCATTTTATTGCAGTTTATAAGCGAGTTCTTTCAGGAGAAATAAAGCTCAAAAGCAAGCTAAGAAAAACTGCAAATTATAATTACAAGAGGTAAGAGAAATGCAAAACACAATTAATTCACAATACAATGAAATGGTTGAATTTTTAAAAGAATTAGTGAACACAGAAAGCGGATCTTATGATAAAGAGGGCGTTGATGCTGTTGCTAATTTACTGATTCAACGTTATGAGCAATTAGGCTTTATTGTTGAGGTTTTTAATAATGAAAAACTGGGCAATAATTATCGCTTAGTTCATAAAGAAGCCAAAGATCCACAGATTTTCATAGCTGCTCATCTTGATACTGTTTTTCCTAAAGGAACAGTGGCAGAACGCCCATTTAGTATCGAAGATACTCGTGCTTATGGCCCTGGTGTTATTGATATGAAAGCCAGCCATGTTCTGACTTATTATGCTATCAATGCACTTATGCAATCAGGTAATAATGCTTATAAAAATGTTGAAATCTTCTTAAATTGTGATGAAGAAATTGGCTCAAAAACTTCTCGTGGTCTGATTGAACAGTATGCCAAAAATAAATCCTATGCCTTAGTGATGGAGCCAGCTCGTGCTAATGGAGCGATTGTGAGTGCGCGTCGAGGTGTGGGAACTTATGAGCTTTTAATTGAAGGTAAAGCATCTCACTCTGGTATTGCACCAGAAGCGGGAATTAGCGCTATTCAAGAGCTCTCTTATAAAATCCAAGCATTACACGCACTTTCTCGTCATGATGACGGCCTTTCTGTCAACGTAGGATTGATTTCTGGTGGTACATCCGTTAATACCGTCGCACCTAATGCGCGTGCTGAGATTGACGTTCGTATTTCAACCGATGAGCAAGGTGTTGAAATTGATAAACTTGTAAGAGAAATATGCAGCAAACCTGTATTAGAAGGAATTAAGCTTACACTTAATGGTGGTATTAATCGCCCTCCTATGGTTAAAACACCTGAAAGTAGTGCATTAATTGACATCATCAAAGAGCAAGCTCGTCTACTTGGTCTTGATATTGAAGATATTTCAACAGGTGGTGGCTCTGATGCTTCGTTTACAGCAGGGGTTGGCACACCTAGTGTAGATGGTTTAGGCCCTATTGGGGGATATCAACACAGCGATAAAGAATATATTGATTTGCCTTCATTAACCGAAAGAACGGTGCTATTTGCCAATATTTTAAAGCGCTTGTCTCAATAAGGTGAATGTATGGATAAGAATAAAAAAATAAAATGGGCTATGCCTGATGCTTTTATTATTATTTTTGGCATCGTTATCTTAGCCGCTATTGCAACTTATTTAATTCCTGCAGGCACTTATGAACGCGAAACAGTAAATGGACTAAATCGTGTTGTACCGGGTAGTTTTGGTTATGTTGACCAAAACCCTGCATCATTAATGGATGTTTTTTATGCCATTCCTGTGGGATTGAAGCAGTCAGCGAGTATTATTTTTCTGATCTTTATGATTGGTGGTGCGATTGCTATTTATGATAGAACGCGCGCTATTGATTCAGGGATCAATGCGTTAATTGTCAAAACAAAAGGTAATTATCAAGCACTGATTATTACCGTTGCATTTATATTTGGAATGCTTTCATCATTAGGATTGGCTGCAAATGCGGTTATTGCTTTTATTCCAATAGGAATAGCCCTTTCGCGTTCGATGAAATTAGATGCCATAACGGGAGTTGCTGTTGTTTACCTAGGATATTATGCAGGAAATGCAGTCGGTGTTTTAGATCCTACTATTTTAGGTACAGCACAAACTTTAGCTGAAGTGCCTTTATTTTCAGGTGTGATTTTTAGAATTGTATTATTCTCAGTTCTGATTGTGGTCACTATTGCTTATATTGTTTGGTATGCAAGACGTATCGCGAATAATCCAGCTAAAAGTTATATGTATGGACTAGCAACAGATGATCCTGATTATGATGCTAACAAAGATCAAACCGTGGACGGTACTTTCTCTTTAATACAGAAATTGAGTCTTGTGGTCTTTATTGCATTTATTGGATTGTTTTTATACGGTGCATTTGAGTATAAATGGGGAATTGAGCACTTATCTGCCATCTTTATTATGATGAGTGTTGTGGTTGCGGCGATGTTTAAAATTTCCCCTAATGACTATATAAAAACCTTTATGAAAGGCGCTCAGTCCTTAGTTTATGGTGCATTGGTCGTCGGTATTGCAAGAGCTGTGATTGTTATTTTAGATGAAGGTCGTGTATTGGATTCTATTGTTCAAGCCACACTCGTTCCATTACAGCAAACCTCTCATTTTTGGGGAGCACAGTTACTTTATTTATTTAATTTATTATTTAATTTATTGGTAACATCAGGAACCGGACAAGCTTCTATAGTGATGCCAATTATGGTACCTATCTTAGATATCTTGGATCTCACTCGCCAAACTGGTGTCTTGATCCTTAAATTAGGCGATGGATTTACTAACATAATTACACCAACATCTGGCGTATTAATGGCGGTATTGGCCGTAGGAAAAGTGCCTTGGACTCGTTGGGTTAAATTTGTTTTCCCTATCTTGATGGTTTGGACCGTGATTGGTATGGCGGCGATTGGTATCGCAACCGCTATTAGCTATGGCCCTGTCTGATTTATAAAATAAAATAGCCGCATATAATAAGCGGCTATTTTTTCAATTCTAATTAATTTGATGTTGAAACCCTAAAATAAGTTGTTCTAATCCAAAATCAAAACGATGGGCAAAATCATCAGCAAAAAGAATATCTCTTGCTTGCCAAGTTTGTGGAAATTTATCTTGAACTAACTGTTTAAATGCTTCTCTTTTATGGGTTATCTCTTCTTTTTCAATGAGCATGACAGATTGCTGTTCTATACAGCAACCTAAAATAAAGTAGAGTAAAGTCATTGTCATTTTGCTCGCTAATTCAGCAGATGCACCAGACTGCATAATGGCACTAATAAAAGTATTATTAATGCGTAAGACATTTTCAGAGATCACATAAGTACCCGCAAAGACCCTAGCACCATCTCTATGGCGTAAAAATGCATTTCTTAAATCATAAGCAAGCTGCTTACAATCTTTTTGCCAATGATGTTTCAATTCAAAATTGATCGCAACATCACTCACGATTCTGTCGGCGATACCTTCAATTAATGTCTGTTTATTATCGAAATGCCAATAAAGAGAGGCCGCTTTTATTTGTAAAGCATCCGCAAGTTTGCGCATGGTTAAACCTTCAATACCTTCTGATTCTAGTAATGAAATAGCAGTATCTAGGATTTTTAACCGATCAATTTTAGGGCTTTTCATAAATAATTCTCATTTCCTCTTTTCTATCTAACAATGTTAGTTTAACATATTTCCTAAGACTAACAATGTTAGATTGGTGGTTTGATTAAGTAAAAAAGTACTATTTAGGGGGATAAATGGAAAATAAACCATTAAAAAAAGAAAGAATAATGCAATTTATCATGAGTTATACGCCTTGGATTGCTGTTATTTTTGTCATCATTTTTATTGTTGTAGCGACATTAGATTGGGACAAATGGTGGAGTGATGCCCGTTATCAAACAACTGATAATGCCTATGTTAAAACAGATCCCACTATTTTAAAGTCTCGTGTAACTGGATTTATTTCTGAAATAAAAAAAGAAGATTATCAAATAGTTAAGCAGAATGAAGTGATAGCTAGTATTAATAATGATGAACAATTACTGAATAAAGAAGTGGCTATTGCAGAATTAAAAAAAGCACAATTACAATTTGATAATTTAAAAGAAGAGATAAAAGCTGTTGAGCTTAATATAGACATATTACGTAATCGTTATGAAGCTACAATGATTGATGTTGCGCAAGCAAAGCGCAATCCTTTATTACGAAAAGAGTTAATTAAGAGTGGTGCTATTACTCAACAAAATTATCTTGATGCACAATCTGATTTACAACGTCTAATCAAATTACAAGATGCATCTAAACATGAATGGGAACAAGCTCAGCAATCATTAGTATTATTGAAAGCACAAGAACAAATTCGTTTAACAGAAAAAAATATAGCTCAAACTCAGTATCAACAGACTGAAACGGAACTGACTTATACAACGATTAAAGCGCCTTTTGATGCACAGTTAAATAAAATAAAGGTCAATATAGGAAGTTTGGTCACATCGGGTACAGAAATTGTGACGCTAACACCTTTGGATCGTATCTATATTATTGCTAATTTAAAAGAAACGCAGATAAAAAGAGTGCTTCCAGATCAGCTTGTTACTATAAAAATAGATGCGTTTCCTAATGAAATATTCAAAGGAAAAGTTCGTTATATTGGCGCTCAAAGTAGTGGTGAATCAGCTCTTATTCCAGCAGATAATGCCAGTGGTAATTTTACTAAAGTCGTACAACGTATTCCTGTTTATATCACTTTCGATAATAACAATAAGTTATTAGCTAAATTGCGTGCAGGCATGTCCGTGCAAGTAAAAATAGACACAGAAAGTTTATCTATAAAGGCGATTGATGATGAGGCTTAAATGTTTATCTAGCGTACAAGAAAGTCGGCCTTTATATATTGTATTTTCTGTTTTTTTAGGGGCTATTTTATCTACGCTTTTTCTTCGTATGTTCTCGATTTCTTTAGCTGATATACGTGGCATATTTGGCTTAGATATTTTACAAGGTTCTTGGTTAAACGTCGTTATTAATGCAGCTCAGTTAATGAGTATGACATTAGTACCTTGGTTTATGGTTATCTATGGTGCGGAAAAAATACTTATTGGTTCAAGTGTATTACTTTTTTTCTGCTGTATTTTAGTTTCTTCTTTTGGCGAATTTATTGGGCTACCTTTTTTATTAATATTGCATTTTTTGATTGGTTTTTGCTTAGGTGTTTATTTGCCTATGACAATTTCTTTGGCATTAAGAAGCTTAAACCCTAGTGTTTGGTTAATCGTTATGGCGGCTTATAGTCTACGTGTTTCTGTTGGAATGGATGCAGGGGTAGCGATTTCAGGTTCTGTGATTGAAATTCTCAATTGGCGCTGGCTTTATTGGATTTCAATGCTATTTGCTCTAGCTATTATATTTTTTGCTTGGAGAGGAATGCCCATATCTTCTATCAATAAAGAATTACTGGCACAAAGCGATTGGGGAGGAATGACACTAAAATGCTTAGGTTTGATTTTGTTATATGTTGGTGTTGTGCAAGGTGAATTACTAGGATGGGGGGATTCAGGGCTCATTATTTCTTGTTTACTTGGTAGTAGTGTTTTAATGCTCATTTTTATTATTAGGGCATCAATTTATAGTAAAAGCTTTGGTTATTTAAATTGGTTTGCCAATCATAATTTAAGAATTTGTTTTGTTATTGCTTGTTTATATGGTTTTTTGATGTTGCCAAACTCTCTGTTTGTATCTTCATTTTTGAGCATTGTTGCGGGTTTAAAAGCACAACAAATAGGCGAAGTGACTAATATGGCTTTTATTATTTATCTCCTTTTTAGCCCTTTTGCCATTATGATTGCTCGTCGATTAGAGCCTAGATTAGTGATGATGATAGGGATCGCAATTATTGGGATTGCTTGTTTGATTGGGCATCAAATCACGTATCAGTGGCGAGCTGATGATTTCTTTTTATTAATCATGGCACAAGCTATTGGAGAGTGTATTTTATTAATTGGTTTGATTGCTTCATTTGTCACAAATATTAAACCGAGTGAGGCGCTACATCTCGGTGCTTATATTTCGATAGCGAGAGTATTAATGCCAGCCCTAGCTGGAGCTTTAATGAATACCTATTTGCGAATATCTTATGATACGCATCAAAATTCATTGAGAGGTTATATTCAAACAGGAGAACAGAAATTATCTGGGGATTTTCTAGTTAATATTCAGCATGTTAGCTCTTTGATAATAAGGGAGTCGCATGTGGCTTCTTTTATTGATGGATTTCAAATTATTATGTGGTTTGTTGTTTTAGGATTAATTTGTATGTTTTTTTTAAAGTCGTCTCCTATAAACCCTATTGTACCTACATTATTTACGATAAAAAAATAAAACTCTGCCTGGAATTTGATAACAGGCAGAGAAAAATAGCACTATCGGAGAGATATATCGCTATATAGTAAGAATAAAATTAAGTAGGAAAAGAACTAGTTGTAAGACTTAAATAGGGATTGGCTACCTGATTTATCAAAGGCGATAACCTGGTAAGGCTCTTTGTAATCACCTGCGTACATGCCTAAACTACCCGCCGGCATTCCAGCAACAGCAATGCCGGATTTAGATTTGTCGACTAAGTCAATATTTTTTAGGCTATCAACAGGGATATGTCCTACTAAATCTTTACCTTGATAAGTTGCAAAGTGGCAGCTTAATAAATTATTTGGGACACCTGCTTGTTGATATTTTTCCATTAATTGTGTTTCTGAAACAATATTTACTTTAACGTTAAAGCCAGCTTCTTTTACACCATCAGCCCATAAAGTACAGCATCCACAATTCTCTGTTTTATAAATCTCAACAGTCTTATGATCAGAAGCATGAGCTGTACTTGTAAACATAGAGATTGCAATGAGAGAAGGCAGTAATAATTTTTTCATTGTTCATTCCTTTCATTAAGTTGATAGGCGAAACAATAATCTTTCCCCCTACAGGAAGGTCAAATTAATTAGGGTATAAAGACGTAGAGTTTTGTAAAAAAATATATATAGAAAACAAAGGTATAAATAATACTTTGTTTATCCTATTTTGATATTTTTCGAGAATATGACTTAATATAAGAAGAAAAAAAGCCTGCATAGCAGGCTTAAAATGGAGAAAACAGGGTAAACGTAGAGTTGTTAGGAATGAGGGTATCTTATGAGTTAAATCACCTCTTGCGAAGAGTGACTGTGCTTTAACTGGTTATAACTATAAACCTAAACGTAACTTGAGGTTAAAGCGGATAAATTTGTATAAAGGATCCAATTTTATTGATTAAACTAAAACATAAAAAAGTAAAAATAAAAAAAGCTAATATATTTCAATATATTAGCTTTTTTAATAACCAAGTAATGCTTATTTTAAAGACAAATTATTTGATTGATAGTAATTACTTGATAATCGTAATTTGTTTTACGTCGATCTCAGTATTTGTCCACTCTTTATCAACTTTACCTTCAATTCTGACGGTATTCTCAGGTGTGACTGTTTGCCCGCGCCATCTTTTATTATCAATATCTACGTTGATACCACCGGTGCTATCTTCAAAAACATATAGCTCATCACCGATTTTCTTCGTAATTTTGCCTGTTAAGATAACCCAAGTGTCATCAGAAAGATCTTTTACTTTAGCAACCGTTGTTTCACTAATAGAAGGACCTTTAAATCCACCTTGTTCTGTGGGCGTTTGAATGGCGCTTTGAAAGCCCACTTCATGTGTTGTATTTGCTTGAGATGCAAAAGCCAAAGTACTACCGATTAATAATACCAATATTTTTTTCATAACAAGCTCACTTATAGGTTAATAATTCAACTAATTAATGTGTGATATTTTATTTCATTTCTATGTATAAAACCGCATTTTAAGGTAAATTTAAGTATTAATATATCAACTGATTGATATTACCCTTTAAATTATAGACCTTTATTTTTATTTATTCTTTTTGTTGATATAAGCATCTATCACTAAATACCTCTTTTCTTTAAGTTAAATCCACTAGTTATTTCCCCTTAGGATCGGTGTTGGCGGCTATTCAAACATATCCCCTTTGGGATCATTGTTTTTAGATGTATTACCTCTTATTATCCAGCGCTTTCAAATTTTTTTTAATTTTCCCCTATTATTTTTAGAGGTTTTAGGTTTTATGACTAACGAACGTATTGCCAATCCGGGTCCATTGGGTTTAATGGGTTTTGGTATGACAACGATTTTGTTGAACATACATAATGCCGGTTTTTTCCCCGTAGTTTCAGTTATTATGAGTATGGGGATCTTTTATGGTGGGATTGCTCAAGTTATTGCAGGAATTTTTGAGTTCAAAAAAGGCAATACTTTTGGTGCCACTGCATTTACCTCTTACGGCTTCTTTTGGGTAACCTTGGTAGGTATTTGGTTATTACCTGTGATGGGATTAAGCGAGCCAACAACACCTCTCTTTTTGGGTGTGTTTTTAGCATTATGGGGAATTTTTACCTTTTTCATGTTTATTGGTACGTTAAAAGCCAATAGCGCACTCCAGTTTGTCTTTTTAAGCCTGACAATTTTATTTGCTTTGCTAGCGATAGGAAATATCACAGGGAATGCGCTGATTTTAAAAATTGCTGGTTTTGAAGGTATTATTTGTGGTGCGAGTGCTTTTTATCTTGCAATAGCTGAAGTATTAAATGAAATGTATGGCAGAACAATACTGCCAATCGGCCACAAGTAACCGCTTTATAAAGAAGTGGCTATTTAGCCACTTCTACTACTCGACTTTTACGGCGTATTAATTTTCTTGCGCACCATGCATAGAGTAGCCCTGCAACGACACCTGAAATATGTGCTTCTGTTGATACACCTAATTGTCCTGGAATTAATCCGTAAGCCATTGAGCCATAATAGAATAAAACAAAGAGTGCAATGATAATATCGATAATTTTACGTCGAGTAAAAGCGTGAGCTATAAGTAAAGACCATAATCCAAAAATCCATCCACTTGCACCAACGTGAATAGCATTTCGTCCAAAAATCCAAACTAATAAACCACTTACGATAATAATAAATATACTGGAGAATATATATTCTCGTAGAGATTGTGTCATGGACAAAAAGCTAAGGATCAGAAGTGGGAGTAGATTACTAAATAGATGAGACCAAGATCCATGAATGAATGGGGCGATAAAAATACCAATTAAACCTTCACCGGTTCTTGGAATAATCCCCCATTGAAGAAGAGATATCGGTAATAGTGAGTTAATAAGTTGAAGTAAGATTAATAGGATAGTTAATCCACCAATAAAGGTGAGCCTTTTTTTAAACCAAACCTTATCCATAATGGTAGCCTTAATAGTGTGATGACGTTGATAATACGCGATAAATAGAAGAGCCTTTAATAAAAGAGAAAGGCTCTTTTTTATTTATCAATCTAATAAATTAAGGCAAGCAGCTCCACGAGCGCCACCTGCATCACCATGACGTGCTTTTTCTATTAATGGGATTTGTGTATTTCCGTACACACAGTGTGAGAGATATTCAGGTAATAGCTCATACAGTGCATTAAATTGTGATAATCCACCACCAATAACAATTAAATGAGGGTCAAGTACAGTAAGAATGTTGCTAAGGTAAATCGCAAGGACTTTCATATAGCGATCAACATGCTCTTGCGTCTTTTTATCGCCTGCATAATATTGCTCAACAATATCAACGGCTCTTTGTGGGGCATTATTGAAGGCTTTATACATACGTTCAAAACCACGGCCTGATAAATAGGTTTCAAAACAGGCTTTTTTACCACAACCACAAATAATTTTTGGCATTGTTTCACCAATCACGTTATCTGCATCCACATTCAGATTCATATGACCGATTTCACCTGCAATCCCATTCTTGCCAGATAATACTTTGCCATCAATAACAAAACCGCCACCGACTCCTGTTCCTAATATAAGACCTAATACAGAAGGGTAATGACGAAATTCAGGATCCCAAGCTTCCGACAAGGCAAAGCAATTCGCATCATTTTCAACTTTAACGGGTCTATTGAGTATATGTGCGAGATCGTGAACCATAGGCTTGTATTTAGCCGCTGGAACATTCGTGGTAAATACTGTTCCTTCTTTGGCATTCACAATACCAGGAATACCCACACCCACTTTCCCTTTATAACCTAGTTCGTTGTCGGCTTCTAACGTCAGTTCCTTAAAAACATTCAATAATGCTTGATAGTCATTTTTAGGTGTCGGAACACGTTTTTGCCATACTTGAGTCAGTTCTTTATCAAAAACGGCAAGTTCAATTTTTGTGCCGCCCATATCAAAACCATAATACATATCAGTCTCTTAATTATTCTGTAAATATTATTTATAATAACAACAAGGTTGTCGTTACGTGGCCATTTCTATTTCAGTCAATACTTAAGTTATCTCTACTGCTTATATACACTAGGTTAAAGAAGAACAGTGATTGGTGACAGTTGAGTTTTCTTTATCTATTGATGATTACCTTCAATCAAGGCACTACGTACTTCCATTAGAGCAAAGCCTAATAAATTTAATCCATTCCAAAGAAGTGGGTTGTTAATCTCGTTGTCTTGCTCACTTAATCCGACTCCCCATATTTTATCAACGGGGCTTGCTTCAACAAGCACACGATTGCCTGTTGAAATCAGAAATTGACCAAGTTCTTTATTTTGGGAAAACTTAGCAATATTGGCACGAATAACAATATCCATACGGTGTTGTTCCCAAATACCTTGGTCAAACCCCTTTACTTCTCTGCCTAATGCTTTTGCCGAGCCTGGATTAGATGTTGTAATAATTCTTTTTCTGACTTCTATATCATTAAATAGCTTTGCTTTTTCAGCCATCATATAGTGCTCAGCGCTGGCATAACGCACATCATCTAATATAAAAGGTGCTGGATACCATTGGCTAAAGCAACTTTTTGCGATGTCATTACCTTTACTTTTGTGCCCCCAAAAGTAGATGTACTTTATTTTCTTTCCGGCACGAAATTCTTTTTTTAATTGTTCTAAATCCATCTTTTTTCCCGTTATGTCGAATACTCGTCATTCACTTAATAAAGATAGCATAGAAGTAAATAAGGATAGAGTGCCTTTTTGCTATTCTGTGAGTAGGTGAAGCGATTCTGCTATTTAAAATAATATTCAATAAACTCATCTTAATTTGATTGGTTTTTACTGAATGATAAAAAAAATAGAACATAGATTGCTAGGATTAGTCTTAAAAAAATAGAGTTAAAACGTTTCTTTATTTATACCACTACACAAAAAGATAGTCTTAAAGCGATACTCTTTGCTTAGTATAAAGGTGTAGCTAATTAAGTATTTTTAATATAAAAAATTAAAACTATCGGTATAAATACTAATTATTGGTATTTATAACTATTTTGATTATTTTATTTTAATTAAATCAAACGATTAAGTTGTTTTTTGTGTTGATTATCATTGTTACATTTATTATTTGAACTAAATCACGCTTATTTATTTGTTAAGCTATATTAACAATATTATTTTATAGATAAAATATTACCTAAGTTAATTATCCTAAAAATTAGATTAATATTAGTGTTATTTACTATAAGGGAATAACAAAATCACTCATAGATCGATAATCTATTTTTGTATTTTATTTTGATATTTTTTTCTAAAACTTAACCAATATTGATGTGTTTTGTTTTTTTTTCAATAAAATAAAATGGTCGTAATATGATAAAAAACAATAAACACACTTTTTAGGTGTAAAAAAACAACCTGTTTTGATGATGATCAATACAAATAAATACGATTTTCTATTTTTAATTATTATTTTTTTAGTCTTTTTTTGAATGTAAAAAAGCGAGGTTATCAAAATTGATCTTGATGGGTTATTTTATTTTTAGAAGAAATAATATCAATGAATAATTATTTTAGAATTTTATTTTTATAAAATTTATACAAATTGTTATTAGTTAACTTAAGTTATTATCTGGTTTTTAAATCTGTTTTTTTAAGTAAAAAAACACTATTTTTATTACTGATGATAAATATTCTTACTAAGTAAAATTACTTATTTTTTATAAGGTGGAAATGAGTGGTTTATATACTTTTTGTGTTTTTTTGATGTTGTATTTTTTATTAAAATAATTATACAATTTAATTTAAATAATCATTGTTACTAATCTGATGATGCTTGTTTTTAATTAAATAGATAAATAATTATAAGATTGTTTTACCCTACATAGTTGATTTTCATTAATTGATGGTTTAACGAGAGTTCATATATAAATTTATAAAGATATATTTTTAACTTATTGTAAAAATTATCTATAAGGTTCTCTCTTCCTTATTTTGAATGAGCATCAAATTATTGAACAAGGTTTAGCGTACTGTTATTAAAGGGGCCACACTATGTATGATGATATTAGTAACCTAAAAGATAAGTTTCAGGAAGATACTTTTTCTTTTCAAGAGTTTACTTCCTCTACAACACAAGATGTTGATAATAAAATAGAACCCGTAGCTATAAATAAAGAAGATAATAATAAAATTAGTAAGTTAAGTAATGATACGTTTTCTGAAACTTCACTTGTAGTGAAAAACGAACCAAAACAGCCTGTTGCTTCATCGTCTATCCCTTCTTATCACCAAGATGCTTTCGTTGTTAAAGCAAAGAAAGATAATTTAATTAAGAGTAAGAAAAACGTGTTAGCAGACAATAAAATAGTTGATATCAAAGAAACTGATAGAGTTCATGCTCATGAAAAAATATCACTGAAAGATATATTGTCATTTATTGCCTCTGTCTAATCTAAATAAGTAAAACTCTTTGTGTAAATAAATAATATTGACTAGTGTCAATCTTTAGCCATTGTTATTTTATTTTTTAAGATGGGTTTATTTCTTTTCGATATTCATTAATGTCGATGGAGTGCCTTTGTCTTAAGAATAGATCTATGGCGATGACAAAGGTATGGGTTTATGAATAAAATATTAAAAACATTAATTACGGCTTTTCTATTGATAACCATGTTTTCACTCATTGTTATGCCAATGAGCGCCGAACAACAATATATATTTGGTATTATCAATATATTGCTGTTATTTTTTATCGGTTTTAAAAAATCAAAAAAACGCTTATTAACAATGGTTTTTATTTCATTGTTGATGTCAACACGTTATCTCTACTGGCGTGCAACAAATACTTTAAATTTTAATACAACTATTGAAGCTATTTTAGGCAGTGGTTTGTTTATGGCTGAGATTTATTCTTGGGTAATATTAGTTCTAGGATATTTCCAAACATCATGGCCATTAAATAGAAAAATAGCGCCTTTACCTAAAGATGTTTCTCAATGGCCTACGGTTGATATTTATATTCCAACATATAACGAAAGCTTGGATGTTGTACGTGATACTGTCCTTGCTGCACAAGCTATCGATTATCCACAAGATAAAATGAAAGTTTATATATTGGATGATGGTAGTCGTGAAGAATTTAAACAATTCGCTGGTGACGTTGGTGTAACTTACATTGAACGTGAAGTTCATGATCATGCTAAAGCAGGGAACTTAAATCACGCAATGGGATTAACAGAGGGTGAGTTAATCTGTGTTTTTGACTGTGACCATATTTCAACACGTATTTTCTTGCAAGCAACAGTAGGAAGCTTTCTTGAAGATCCAAAATTAGCACTTATCCAAACGCCACACTATTTCTACTCGCCAGACCCATTTGAACGGAACTTAAGTGCGGCGAAAGATGCACCACATGAAGGCGCACTTTTCTATGGTCCTGTTCAGCGTGGTAATGATAACTGGAATGCGACATTCTTCTGTGGTTCATGTGCTGTTATGCGCCGTAGTGCTCTTGAAGAAATCGGTGGTATTGCGGTTGAAACGGTAACTGAAGATGCACATACTGCGCTGAAATTACAACGTTTAGGTTGGAACTCTGCATTTATTGATATTCCTTTAGCTGCGGGTCTTGCAACTGAACGTTTAGCATTACATGTTAACCAACGTATTCGTTGGGCTAGAGGAATGACTCAGATATTCCGCGTTGATAACCCAATGTTGGGTCGAGGTTTAACATTTCCTCAGCGTTTATGTTATCTCAATGCCATGCTCCACTTTCAGTACGGTTTACCTCGCATCATTTTCTTGACTGCACCGTTACTGTTTATGTTATTTAACCTGAATATTATCGCTTCATCCGCAAGCATGATATTTGCCTATGCATTGCCACACTTAATTATGTCGGTTTACGTAAATTCAAAAAATATTGGTAAATACCGTTACTCTTTTTGGGGGGAAATTTATGAAACTGTCATGGCATTTAGTTTAGTACTACCGACCTTACTGAGTTTAGTTTCACCAAAATTAGGCAAATTTAACGTAACAGATAAAGGTGACTTGCTTGATAAAAGCTATATGGATTACCTCACTGTGCGTCCATTAATTATCACTGCACTTCTTTTGATCACAGGGATTTCATGGGTTGTTGTCCGTTACCTATTAAATGATTTCCAAGGTATTGATCCACTGGTTATTGTTTTAAACCTTGCTTGGGCCACTTACAGCTTATTTATCATTCTTGCTTCTATTGCGGTGGGTAAAGAGACGCGACAAATTCGTAAGCATACTCGAATCAATGCATCACTACCGATCACGTTACATTTTGATGATGGTGCTGAGTTAACAACGACCACGGAAGATATTTCAATGGGTGGCGTTCGCATTGCTGTGAATAAGATGTCTGAGCTTCGCCAACGCAATGTCACTTCCATCACTCTAAATGTGCAACGAGATGCCGTGACCGTTCCGGTTGATATGGTGAGCTTAGAAAACAATCAACTTCGTCTTGAATTCTTACCTATTGATTTAAACCTTCGTCGTAAATTGGTACGCATTGTCTTTGGTCGTGCTGATGCATGGATCCATCAAGCTGATTATAAAGATAAGCCATTTAAAGAATTGGCAGGTATTACACGTTGTATTTTTGAACTGTTCTTTGGTCGTCGCCAAAAAGTGAAAGCGCCAGCAACAAGAACGAAAGCAAAAGCCTCACTCTCTGTGCAATCTATTAGCGGGGATGACTAAGCATGAAAAAGAAATTGACATTAATGCTAAGCCTGACGGCGATAGCGATCGCTAGTATTAATCTTTCTCAAGCAGAGACCGGAATGTTAGCGCTAGAAGGGGCGTTTTTACCTGACCCGACTTCTTATACATATTCGCCAATGCAACAAAATGCGAATAACCCGATCCAACGTGAAGGTGGTGTATTGTCTGACGCGCGTAATATTGAAGAGCAATTAACATTGGCACAGATGGGCAGTCCATCACCTATCGTGTTATCAGGAAGAAAATTACTTTCTGGTGTCACTTTTAATATGGCGAACGATTTATTTATTGATAACGCCACATTAACGATGAAAGTGAAAGCTTCCCAAGGATTAATTCAATCTGATCAGACACTTCACTTAATGCTAAATGGTCAACCTCTGGGATTTCTACCTTTAGAAGAAGGTGGGCAAGAGCATGAATATGTTTTAGAAATTCCTGAAATGATGTTGACGAACGTGAATAACCTCAGTTTTCGCTTAGCCAGTCGTGATGCATTGGATGAAAATCAGTGTATGCCGCCATTGGCTGAAGAGTTAAGTCTAGTTATTTCACCAGATTCATCATTAGATTATCGAGGTCGCTGGATTAATGGCGGGTATAGTCTGGAACGATTGCCCCTACCGTTCTTTGATCCTGACAGAATGACAGCGACCTCGTTACCTATCATATTGTCAGATAAACCTGACCATGCAGAAGTAACAACCGCAGCTATTGCAGCATCATGGTTTGGCAGTTTTAGTCATGATATTAAACAAGTTGATTTACCCGTTTTAATGAATCAGTTACCTGAAAGTGATGGCATTTTGGTCGGCTATTCAGGGCAAACTATTGCGGGTATTAAACTGCCTTCAGGAAATAGCGGACAATTAACTCTTGTTGATAATCCAGTCGATCCTGTTTTTAAATTATTGCTGATCAGCGGTGATAATGAAAAATCTCTTCGCCAAGCTGTATGGGCGTTAAATAACGACAAATTACCTCAAAACGATCACTTAGTGGTGCCATCTCAAACAATTGCAATAAGTAAGGATTACGATGCGCCTCGTTGGTTAAATACCAATAAACCGGTAACATTAAATGAAATAGCCAATGGCAGTGATGACTTCTCTCGCCAAGGTATTAACCATGCACCGAATCAGTTTTCATTTCGTGTCTCACCCGATCTCTTTTGGTGGGATGGTGATGCGTTGCCTTTAGACTTGAAATATGTTTTTCCTCATTCGGATAAACTAAATAGTCGCCGTTCTTCATTAATTGTCTCTTTGAATAACCAATTCTTAGGTGCGTTATATCCAGCACGTTCAGAACCTTTAGGTATGCTAAGACAATGGCTAGGGATGGAGAGTGAAGAGCAAAACAGTACACTCTATTTAAATCCCCGCCAAATTTATAGTCAGAATCAATTACAGTTTTATTTTGATTTACGTGAACCTGATGATTCACCGTGTATTTTAACGGATGGCAGTGATTTGATTAGTCGAATTGATCCGCAATCAACGCTGCAATTTAAAAATACGTGGCACTACTCAAGAATGCCGAACTTGGCTTATTTTTCAGGGGCATCATTCCCATTTAGTCGCCGTGCGGATTTTTCACAAACCACACTACTATTACCTGAAAATCCAACAATAGAAGAGCTTTATACCTTAGTGAACTTAATGGCGAGATCGGGTTATGCCACAGGTACACCGGTTTCTCATGCTTCGGTTTTCTTAGGGGCTAAAGAACTTGAGAAAAATAACCTCTCACAACACGACATTTTAGCGATTGGTTCATTAAGTAGTGAGGGATTTCTGCCTGCTCGTTTTTCACAACAAACATTCTCATTTTTAAATAAAAATATCGAAATCAAACCACAATCATTGATTGATAAAGCAAAAGGTTGGATTGCGGGTGATTATTTATCTCAAAGTAGTGATGCTGCAAGTTACTTATCTTCAGTGAAAGATTGGCGTGGCATGATGAGTTTTATCTCACCTTGGGCAAGCGATAGAGTTGTTGTATTGGTGACAGCTAGAGGTAATGACTCGATAAAAACGATTATCAATGATTTAAATTTAGCCCAAATAAATGCGGCAATTAAAGGCGATATTACTCTTATTAGTGGTAAAGACACCGTAAAAAGTTTCCATTTAGGCGAACACTTTTCGCAAGGCGACTTACCTTTCTTACAACAATTCCTTTGGTATAGCTCTCGGCACGTATATTTGCTGGGTCTTTTAGCTGTTGGTTTTTGTGCGCTGACGGGCTTGGTGACTTATTACTGGTTACAACGTCGTTCAAGTCGTCGTTTACATCAGATATCACAGCATCGTTCAGATAAATAAGAGGGAGATAAGATGAAAAATCACGCACTTAATCTCATCGTTAAAGTCATCTATGCAGGTTGCATTCTAGGGGTTTCAAGCCAAGTACAAGCAACCGCTGTTGAGGCAAATATAACAGCAACCGACCCAAATATTGTCAGTTCTCTTATTGAGCAAGCTAATTATTGGCACGGTAGAGCGCATGATGAACGTGCAGTAGAAGCACTGCAAAAAGTACTGATTATGGAAAGCAATAATCAGGATGCGCTGTATTTAATGGCATTTTTTACTGCACAACAAGGTAATGAAAAGCAAGCAACGTATTGGCGAGAAAAACTTGCGCAAATTGCACCGCAAGATCCACGAATTGAAGGATTAAAAAACATCCGATCATCACAATTTAGTGAACAACAATTAGGATATGCCAGAGAGTTAGCGAAAAAGGGGCAACATGAAGAAGCAATAAAAGCATATCAACGTTTATTTGTTAGCAGTGAGCCACCTGAAACACTGGCGTTAGAATATTATCAAACCATGGCTGGTGTGCCCGCTATGTTGCCTCAAGCTATTACGGGATTAAAGCAACGTGCTGCATTAATGCCTGATAATAAAGAAACACAAAAAGCATTAGGATTAACGCTCACGTATAACGAAGAGACTCGCCGCGAAGGAATAACTATTTTAGGCAATATCTCGGGTGATGAATCAGCCCAAAAAGGCCTGCGTCAAGCACTGCTATGGTTGAATGCTCGCCCTGATGATGACGTGTTATATAAAACCTATTTGCAAGCAAACCCAAACGATAAAGCGGTTGCAGAACATTTCCAAGGTGCGATCCAAGGAAATGCACGCCAAGCGGGTTATACCGCATTAAATAAATGTAAATTGAAAGAGGCCGAAGGTTATTTCAAACAAGCGTTAGCGGCAGATAACAGTGATGCGCAAGCCTTAGCGGGGTTAGGTTATATTGCATTACGTTCAGGTGATCTAACGACAGGTCAGCGTTTATTAAACCAAGCTGCGCAATCAGGTGGCGAACAAGGTAGTAAATGGAAGCAACAAGCGGAAGATGCGGGGTTTTATGCACAATTACGCAACGCACAACAACGTGCTAAACAAGGCAATATTCAACAGGCTCTCGATCAATTAGCCCCCTTAACAGGGGCTTCAGGCGAAAAAGGGGTATCTGCTAACTTATTACAGGCTGATTTATTACGTAAGCAAGGTAATTTACCTGCTGCTCACCAATTGCTGTCAGGGCTTTATCAGCAAAATAGCCGTAATGAAAAAGTGATTTCTGCTTATTATTACTTATTAGTTCAGGAAGGACAGAATACAAAAGCGGAACAATTACTGGCTCAACAATCTGCCTCTTTGCGTCAAAAACTGACTGCGAATACAGATCCTTCTGAGAAATTACGTCGTGAAGCGCAAAAAGCGTTAGAAAATGGTGATCGTGTTCAAGCAAAACAATGGCTTTTACAAGCTCAGCGTAAAAACCCGCAAAATAACTGGGTTTACCTTGATTTAGCTCGCCTAATGGTCGCTGATGGCGACAGCGCTGGTGCGAAAAACATCATTTCACAGCTACAAAACCGTAGAACAAAAGATTCTGATTATGTGGCATCTCTGTTTTATGTTGAGCAAAAAGAGTGGGATAACGTTTTTAACTTACTCAGTCGTCATAATCCACAAACCGAAGCTGAAAAAGCGTTATTACAGCGTGCTCGTTTTCATCGCCAACTTGCGCAAGCTGACCATTACCGTCAGTCAGGAAACCTTGTTGCAATGCGCAATATTTTACGTCCATTAATTAATCAAGTTGCTGATTATCCAAATGATGTGGGTGAATTAGCAGAAAAATTGGTTAACAGTGGATTAAATGATGAAGCGTTACAATTAGTTGAAAGTGATATTGCAAAAGGCACGAAAGGTTCAGTTGGTAACTATGCTGGTCATATCAATGTTCTCAATGAATTAGGTCGTTATACACAGGCATCTAGCTTAATTAATGATCCCGCTTTACAACAAGAAACATCGGTTATTGAAAAAAAACGTTTAGAAGTTGCCACTCACGTTGCGCAAGCAGATAACTTACGTGAAAAAGGTGAAATAAAAGCGGCTTACGATACGTTAGTCGTTGCTTTAAAAACATCACCGAATGATCCTGAGTTATTAATGGCATTAAGTCGTGTTTATTTAGCGCAATCAATGCCTGAACAATCAAACAAAATTCTTTCTTATTTAGAAAAAGAGCAAGGAAAAGATAGCAAATTAATCCAAGCTCAAATCGAAGTGGCATTAGCTCAAAAAGAGGGAAGAAAAGCACAGCAGTTATTGCAGCAAATACCTTCATCTTCACAACCTGCTTATTTATTACAAGCCGCGCAGATTGCGCAACTAAATGGTGATAATCGTAAAGCATTAACGTTACTGCGCAGTGCGCAGTGGCAAAACAGTGATAGCACATTAAAAACCTCAGCGGGTCAATTAAGTGCCTTAGGGGAAAGTGATAACCCTACTATTGCGGGTTCTATTTATGAACGTAAAGAGATGGCATCGGTTCAACGTTCTATTCGTGAACTAGAAGAGAAAGTCTCACCTTGGGTTCAAGGTGGTATAGCGATACGTCATCGTAATGGTGATAAGGGATTATCCAATGTCACTGAAATTTCAGCACCAATCAGTATTTCAAGTGTGCCGGGTGAAGAACTCCGTTGGGAATTTAGTGTTAATCCTGTTTCGATGACAAGTGGTTCGGTTTCAGGAGAAAGAGCTAACCGCTTTGGTACTGGTCAGCTTCAACATGCCGAACGCTTTGCGAAAAATAGCGATAACCATGATGAGAAAAATAAAATTAATGCCGATGAAGCGGGTAGCCAACGCGCATCTGGTGTTGAATTAGGACTACGTTTATCAGACAAGGATGTCAGCTTTGATGTGGGATCAACGCCATTAGGTAAAGATACGGCAACGGTTGTCGGTGGCCTCACATATTCACCTCAAATTAGCCAAAATGGGCAATTAACACTGACAGCAGAGCGCAGAGCCATAAAAGATAGTCTACTTTCTTATATGGGGCGTACTGATCCCATGACAGGTGAAAGTTGGGGGCGTGTAACACGTAATGGCGCTAAAGTTCAATATGCCTGGGATGATGGGAAAATGGGGGCTTATGCTGGTGGTGGTTACTATAACTACCAAGGTAAAAGTGTTGCGAGTAATGATGAAGTGAAAGCATGGATTGGCTCTTATGCTAAGTTCTATCAAGATGATCAACAAGAGGTAAAAGCAGGTGTACATGTTGATTATATGAACTTTAGAAATAACCAAAATTACTTCTCATTAGGACACGGTGGTTACTTTAGCCCACAAGATTATGTGTCTGTTTCATTGCCTGTTGCTTATACCCGCCGCTTTGAAAAAGGCGAAGTGTCATTAAATGGTGCAATAGGGATACAAAGTTACAAGCAAAAAGGTAGCGATTATTTTCCAACGCATAGTTATATGCAAAACGCATTAAATAAAAAGAATGCGAGTGATCCTCGTATTAAATCTCAGTATGAAGAAGAAGACGAAACAAATTTCACTTACAGATTAGGTTTAGACGCGAAATATTATTTAAACAAAGAAACCGAGTTAGGTGTCAGCTTATCTCATGATACATCGGGTGATTATGCTGAAGATAATATGTGGTTACACTTAAAATATACCCCAGACTTCCTGTCTAAATAATTAAGGAGATAAATAATGAATAAGCATGACAGTGATATTTTACAATTACCTTTTGAAAGTGGCTGGCAAGATTTAACTCAATTATTATTTTTTCAAATTTTAAATGACAATGATATTTCTACTGCGGGAAATAAATTAAGGAATATAGGTAAAGATATTGCCTTACGTTACCCTTTACCTGAAAGCGAGAATATTCAATCAATTGAATTACATATAAATCGCGTATTAACGCTATTTAAATGGGGATTTGTCACAATATCTCCTGCAATGAGCGAACTTTTACTGGTTCATTGTGCATGGCCTCATTTTACGCACAGCCAAGATGATGTTCAGTGGCGTATCGCGAGTGTGGGGGTTTTAGAAGGGTTATATGAAGGTTGGTTAACGAATCAAGGTGGTAATGCCACAATGCAAGTGCATCGTCAATCTACTGATGCAAAAGATGTCTTTATTTTCCGCTATGCGCATAACTCATCAGCTGAATAATAATATATATGCTTTATTGATTAGCATAGGAGGTCAAAAATGAATGAAATGATATTTAATGATGATAATTCTAAGAGCTTATTAATAAAGCAATTTACTAATAATGTTTTCATGATGTTAGTAACCGATATTAATGGCATCATTATTTATGCAAATAAAAAATATTGTGAATTCAATAATATTAGTTTTGAAAATATAAAAGGTAAAAATTACAGCTTATTTCATTTAATTGATGATAATCAAATCAATTGTTGTGTAAATGATAATAATGGAGTATATCGATTAGAAGCCAAAAGAATTAGCAATACACAAAAAGATATATGGGAAGATATGAGTATTATCCCTGTGTTTGATGAAAATAATCTAATTTCTCATTATGTGTTTATTAGCTTGGATATTACTGATAAGGTAGAGTTAAGAAATGAATTATTTAATAAAAGCTATATTGATTCATTAACTGGAATATCTAATCGATTAAGTATTGTTGAAAAAATTGAAAATGAACGATTAAATATTTCACAACCTTCTTCATTTTGTATTGGTATTATAGATTGCGATAAATTCAAATCTATCAATGATCAATTCGGACATCATGTAGGTGATAAAGTATTGTGTGAAATATCAAAACGTTTATCACAATTAGAAAAAAATCAAGTCTATTGTGGGCGGCTTGGTGGTGATGAGTTTGCTGTGCTTTTCCCTAAAGGATTACGTTCTTGTTCTGTGATTTTGTTAGAAATAATAGAATCACTTTGGGAATTAATGGAAAAGCCCATCAATATTAACTCAGATTTTATGTTAACTCCTTCAATTAGTTTAGGTATTGCTGAATATCCTAAAGATGGAGAAACATTATCTGAATTATTAAAATCTGCGGATAAAACACTTTACTCCATAAAAGAAATGGGTGGTAATAAATATGGGTTTTATTCTGGTTTTTAAATAGAAAGTTATTTTCAAATAAAAATATATAAAAATAATGTTATCTCTTTTTAATGGAGAGGGAGATAACTGTTTTTTAAATATATTACGTATTCCTGATGAAATATAAGTGTAAGTTTAAAATAATATTAAATATTAGTTTTAGATAAATATCTATTAGAGGATTTTATTATGATGAAAGCGGTTATCCCTGTTGCTGGATTAGGTACTCGTATGTTACCTGCAACGAAATCAATTCCTAAAGAAATGCTACCTATCGTTGATCGCCCTTTAATTCAATATATTGTTGAAGAGTGTGCTCAGGCAGGCGTTGAGGAAATTATTTTAGTGACTCACTCTTCTAAAAATTCAATTGCGGATCACTTTGATACCAGCTTTGAATTAGAAAATATGCTGGAACAGCGTATTAAAAATAAATTATTAGAAGAAGTGCGTTCAATATGTCCTGATAATGTCAAAATTATCCAAATTCGCCAAGGCCATGCTTTAGGTTTAGGTCATGCAATTTGCTGTGCACGCCCCGTTATTGGTAATAATCCATTTATTGTTTTATTACCTGATGTTTTATTAAATTCACATTATTGCGATCCTCAACATGATAATTTATCGGCAATGATAAAACGTTTTAAAAAAACAGAACGTAGCCAAATCATGGTTGAACCAGTACCAATGAGCCAAGTACACCAATATGGTGTTGTAGATTGTGAGGGAATTTTCTGTCCTCAAGGCAATTGGGCGCCTATTCGTCGTATCGTGGAAAAACCCAATCCTGAAGATGCACCTTCTAATCTCTCTGTTGTTGGCCGTTATGTTTTTTCTGAAGCTATCTGGGAATTATTAGATGGTTTACCTGCGGGTGTCGGTGGTGAAATTCAATTAACAGATGCGATTGATTTATTATTGAAAAAAGAAGTTGCTGAAGCATATACCTTAGTGGGGAAATCACATGACTGCGGTAATAAGTTAGGGTATATGAAAGCCTTTGTTGAATATGGCATACATAATTTGGCGTTAAAAGAGGAATTTACTGCTTGGATGCAGGACTTTTGTGAAAAAACATTGTTACCCAAAACAGAAGTCATAGAAGAAAATAAAGTAAGTGAAGCACAAAAGATAGCCGCTATCTTTTGAGTTTATATTGAAATAATATGCAATATGCCGACCGAAATAAGATGACGGTCGGCAATAGCAGGAGAGAAGGCAATGTCTTTTAGACACTTATCTCGTTGTAATTATCTATTTTCTGCCTTTTTTATTTTAGGTTTGTTGTTTATGGTTTCTCCCCCAATACAGGCAGCAGATACTCAAGTAGGATGGCAACAGTTTAAAGAGCGCTATATTAAGGATGATGGGCGAGTTATAGACAGCGCTAACAAAAATATTTCGCACTCTGAAGGTCAAGGTTATGGCATGTTAATGGCGGTGATGAGTGATGATCATGAAACATTTAAAAAGTTATGGCATTGGACCGCCGCTTCTCTTTATCGTGGTGATTTAGGTTTATTTAAATGGCGTTATGAACCAGAAAATAGTGAACACACCCCAGATCCTAATAATGCAACAGATGGTGATATCTTAATTGCGTGGGCATTATTAAAAGCGGGTGAGAAATGGAATGATGAAAGCTACCTTTCAGCTTCTGATTCTATTCAACATGCTATTTTGGAACATATGTTAGTTAAGGCTAAAAATTATACTGTGCTTTTACCTGGTATTAATGGTTTTAAAACGCCAGAAGAAATTATTATTAATCCATCCTATTTTATTTTTCCTGCCTGGAAAGATTTTTACCGCACAAGTAAAGATGTTCGTTGGAAAGCGTTAATTAATGATAGCCAGTCTTTACTTAGAAATATGCGATTTGGTGAATATCAATTACCTTCAGACTGGGTAAGTTTGTTTCCAGATGGAAAGATTGAGCCGAGTGAAAAATGGCCCGCTCGATTTAGCTTTGATGCAATACGTATTCCGCTTTATTTAGCTTGGGCACATGATGAATTAGCATTACAACCTTTTGTGCAGTATTGGCAGCAATTTGATCGTTATAAAACCCCTGCTTGGGTAAGTATTGATGCTCAAGAGCGCGCTGAATATAACCTTACTCCTGGTATGATGGCAGTGAGAGATTTAACGATGAAAATACCTATTGAAGATGTTGATTTAAGTAAAGATACAGATTATTACTCTTCGGCTTTACATTTATTAGCAGCATTTGCTCAAAATAATAAATAATAACTAATTATTATTATTTTATTTTGTTAATAATATTTTCGAGTTATCTCACAAAATGTATTTTATCTAATTAAATAAACACAATTCATATTGTGTTTATTTTTTTATAACTTAACTTAAACTCATTCAATATGATTTAGGATAAATAAATATGGAATGGGTAAATTTACTTAGTGATAATAGAAGAAAAGATAAATATAAACATAAAATAAATAATAGTGATGAAACACGCTATGAATTAGAAAGAGATTACGATCGAATTCTTTTTTGTGCACCAACAAGGCGATTAGCAGATAAAACACAAGTATTTCCATTAGAAAAAAATGACAGTGTTAGAACTCGTTTAACGCATTCTTATGAGGTTTCTAATTTAGCAAGAAGTATTGGAACTAAACTAGCCTATAATAATGAAATAGATATTTTTGATGATTATAAAACAGGGTGTGGTGATAATTTAAAGCGTAACTTACCTGCCTTACTTGCCGCTATTGGATTAGCTCATGATTTAGGTAATCCACCTTTTGGTCATAGAGGTGAAAGAGCTATGTCATTATGGTTTGAAAACAAATATGAAGAAATAAAAAACAAGTTTTTAAAAGAACCTAATAATGAAGAAGGAAAAAAAGATTTAACTGAAGTTGATAAATATATAATGGATTTTACAAAGTTTGATGGTAATGCTCAAACCTTTCGTTTAGTCACTCAATTACAAATAATAAATGACAGTTTTGGTTTAAATCTTACTTATGCAACCCTAGCATCATTAATTAAATATCCTCGTTCTTCATATTATCGAGGTGAAAATGAAAAACATTGGGATAAGCATGGCTTCTTTTATTCAGAAGCTGATATTGTTGACGAAGTATGGCATGAAACAGGATTAAAAGAGAATGTTAGACACCCTTTAACATATATAATGGAAGCTTGCGATGATATTGCATATTCAGTTTTAGATGCTGAAGATACAATAAAAAAAGGGTTAGCTTCAATTAATGACTTATTTTCATTTCTTGAGAATTATAAAAACAATATTGAAGACATATCTAAATACTCTTGTGAAATTACACTATTAAATAGTTTAATAAAAAAATCCAGAAAGAAATATATTGAATTTGTAAATTGTGATGAAAATTTAACACCTTACGAAATTGATGATATTAGCATGCAAATGTTTAGGGTTGAAGCGATTAGAATTATGATTAATTCTGTATCATCTGCTTTTATAAAAAATCATAATGATATTAAAAATGGAGTATTCAAAAGCAAAGATATTATTTCAAAAAGTGATTCCTACTTATTATGTAAGGCATTAAAAGAGTTTGATAAAATATTTGGATACAGAAATAAAGAAGTTCTTAAACTAGAAGTTGAAGGCTCCCATTATATAAATAATTTAATGGATATGCTATGGATTGGCATTCATGGTAATGGTAATAAAGATAACCCTCAATATTCTAAGACATTTTTTGGTGATTATGCATATAAACGAATATCTGAAAATTATCGACGTGTATTTGAAAACAAAGAGAATAAAGAAAAGTTAACTATATTATATCAAGAATTTCAATTGCTTGCCGACACTATATCTGGGGTGACGGATAGCTATTTAATTTCATTACATAATGAGCTTAAACCACTTTATGATGAGCAATTTGAAAAAAACGGCTTTAGTTATATACTAATTCATTAAATATCATAAAATTGATAAGATAATAAAATGAGTATATCGCGCCAATTCACAACAAATAGAGAGCGCTTAAGTGGTAAAGTTTTTCGTTTCTTTTATGAAGAATCGTTAAATAACACCGCGCTTTCTTTGATTATGAATAAAGTAAATTTATTTGATTCATCAAATATTTATGCTTTCGGTGGTGTTGTGCGTGATATCGAATTACACAATACGCCTTCAGATATTGATCTCGTGTTTAATGGTGATAGAAACGATTTTACCCGTCTTTTAGAATTCTTAAGTAGCGAGAGACTAACTAAAAATAAATTTGGTGGATTTCGTATAGAAACCAATATGTTAGATATTGATTTTTGGCATTTTGAAGATACTTGGGCATTTTCAAATGATAAGGTTGAAAATGTTAATAACAGTATTGATAATATATTAAAAACAACTTTTTTTAATTGGGATGCAATATTATTTGATTTTAAAAAACAAGATGTGATTTGCAGTAGGTATTATTACTGTAATTTAAATAATAGATATTTAGATATAAATTTATCTGATAATCCTAATTCTATTGGTTCTTTTTCCAGAATTATAAAAAATATTTTTTATAATAATGCCAATCATTTATCTCATGAGATCCTCGATTATTTATATAAATCATTTATAGATTATCATTTATCTGAAATTAAAGATTTTTATCTATATAAAAATAAAAAACATGATCTTCAAATGCGTCAGCTTATAGCTCTCTATGATAAAGTCAATTTTATCGTTGAACATAATCAACGTTGAAAAACGAATAGAGGTGGATAAATGAAAATTTCAGCACGTAATCAATTAGTGGGTAAAGTTGTTGATATTATTGAAGGTGCCGTTAATAGTGAAGTCATTTTATCTTTAGCACATGGTGAAAAACTTGTCACAATTATTACTAAAGAGAGTTGTGATAGTTTAAAGATCAAAAAAGAGGGTGAAGCAATTGCCATTATTAAAGCACCATGGGTTGTATTAGCACTGCCTGATTGCGATTTAAATTTCTCTGCACGTAACCAATTTGCAGGAAAAGTGACTCAAATCGCACAAGGTGCAGTGAACTCTACGGTTCATTTAGAAACTGCTAAAGGTTTAGAACTTACTGCTGTTATTACAAATGAAAGCTTACAAGAAATGAAATTAGCAAAAGGCAGTAATGTTTTAGCACTAATAAAAGCATCAAGTGTGATTGTTGCAACACGTAAATAATGGTACGTTTATTTCTTGAAATAAAAAAGAGACTAAATATTTAGTCTCTTTTTTATATGACGGTGACCTGACCTATCATTGGGTATTTATCATCCCGATCATCGTTTATTCAAGTAATAAAATTTAATTATCTGTATTACCTGCGACTTTCAGTTTGTCATAGATATAATTTTTATAACTGTTAACTAATTTCTCGTCTTCACAGTCATTTAATTTCCCGTTACATAAGTGGCGCATTTGAATGTTTGCTTTGTAAAAAGGAGACAACGGCAAACGAGCGCGCTCTAAGATCAATCCCCCTAAGAAACTAATATCAGTTAATTCACCTGTTGTTATTGGCGCACCTTGCGATAGGTTATCTCTTAAAGTGAACTGAGTAATATACGCAGGGTTATTAAACGGTGATTGATAGTTTTTTAGCTCAATATTGGGTTGATGATCACCAAAATAGAGGAACATTGTCGGCTTTTCTCTTTGTGCAATAAAATGAGAGAAATCTTTAATTGCGGGATCACTGGTGACGATTTTTTCCATATAGTGACTAAATTTACCTGGCGCATTACTGCTTTCTGTATGACCTGTAATTTGGTACATATCTCTGTGTGATTCATCGTAAGGGCCATGCTCATACATCGTTAATGAGAATATAAATAATGGCTTGTCAGTACGCTTTTTTAGTACCTCTTCAACATAACCCAGCATATCTACTGTTGATATTTTCCAGAGATTTTCCTCGAGTGTTCCCGGGTAGCCAAGCTCTTGAGGCTGAATAATTTCATCAATTCCCATTTTTTCATAAGCGTAACCTGCATGGTAAGCACTACGATTAAATGGAGTAAGTAAAACAGTGTAATAACCTTCTGCTTTTAGTTGGCGGAATAAACTCTCATTAAGATTATCGACAACAAAATAGAATACGGAGTTTTTACGTGCACCAAAATCATCCGTATTTAACCCTGTTAATACAGAAAACTCAGAAAGCCAAGTACCACCACCAAAGGTTTGTACACGCAAAGGGCTTTGTGCACTGACACCTTCATCTTTTTGGAACATAAATAAATCAGGCAGTGCAACATTTTTATCAAATTGATAAATATGAGGATCAACTGTCGATTCTTGTAATAAAACGATGATGTCAGGTTTTATGTCTGTCTGTGTTTCGGGCAGTTCGGTTTTGTTCGCTTGTTCAAGGAAATAATCTGCATTTTCATTGAAATAAGGAGGGTGATAAGCCGTTTGGTAGCCAGACATGATTAAATTAGTGACAGTACCTCGTCCTCCTGGAAGTGTTCCTTCCCATTCAGCTTGCCATTTTTCTACGGTGAAATGGAGGATGGTAAATCCAATAACCATTAACAGTAAGCTACTTATCCGCAAGGTTGGGCACGATTTTTTGGAGAAACGCCAAGCAATAGACATATTGATAAGAAGCCATATTAGCATCGCAATCAATGCAACACCGGCTTCCCAATAATGGCCTAATGTCCCTAAATTCGAGCTATCAAAAGCTAAATCAAAGTCAGAGAACATTAATGTTTCTTTGTAATAATGGACTTTGAGTTGATTAATAAACTTCGTTATCAGGAAGAGTGTGCCAGTGGTTATAGCCGAAAATAAGACACGAGCTGATAAAATAAAGCAAAGAGAAAAAAGAATAAAATAAGCACCGACTGAAATAAATGCAGTATAAATAAACGTTATTTTCTCAAAAACAATAAAGAGTGAGGCAATAAGAATAAGTGCAAGATAAGCACTTCCTAACATTTTTTTCATATCTCTTCCGAGTATAGCGATAAAGTATAAAGGGGATATTTTACAAATATTGTAGGCGATAACCTTAAATAGGCTAAATAACTTTATTTAGCCTAAGTTAACATCTGTATTTAGAATAATCCCTTATCTCGTAAAATATGAAGATCTTTTTTGCGACGAGTAAAACCAGTACGGTCAAAATACTCTAAAATTTGTACTGCTAATTTACGCCCAACAGATAACTCATCACGGAAATCTGCGGCGGTAACACTGCCATTATTTTCATTATATTTCAAAATGATAGACGCAAATTTTTCTATTGATTGGTGTGTATAGTAGCGGTCGGCAATAATCGGAATAATTAAACCTAATTGTGCCGCTTTACGTAATAATGAGCGGATCACTTTCTCATCATTTTTCATTTCATTGGCGAGATCACGTACCCACCAAGGTTCTGCTTGCTCAAAATAGACTTTAGCTTTTTGCCATAGCGCATCTTGTTCTGGAGAAAAAGCAAGACCATGGGTTGGAAGATGAAGCCAACCACGACTTTGGCTAATAGCCCCTTCTTTACGTAATTGATCAATTAAGTGATAGACCAATTCATCATGATAAGTAGGGAGTGCCATCCGTTTTAAGCGAGAGCGACCTACCCCCATTTGATCATTATGTTGTTGGTGATATTCCTCAAGTGTATCGAGTAATTTTTGTTTTGCTTTATCAGCATTATCTTTAGAAAGAATAACGCCAGCGACGTTAACTAGGTCAAAGGTTTCTAATAACTGAGCCAGTGCAGTTTCAGTTAATTGTTGTGCCCAAGAAAACTGACTTAGAGAGAGTTCACCTTTTGGTAAACATAACGCTAAATGGGCGCTGACACTGTCTGCATTATCAAGTTGGTGTAACCAAGTTAAAAATTCGGCTTGTCGTTTGCCTCTACGTGGTGAGTGCAAATATAAGACTTTTGCTGCGGCTAACGTGCGTTGAGCACTAATATCACGCAAGATAAGTCTGTCGTTATCCACCAGCCAAAGAGGTTCATCAAGAATAAGCTCGGCTAACTGCGGTGTTTCATTCACATCATTTAAAAGAGCAACACGACCCGTAATATGACGTGTACCGTGGTGAATATGTACAGGCTGCCAATGCTTTAAAGGTTCATCCGCAATTAAACTGACTAATATTTTATGAGATTGATAGTTAGGCGCTTGAGAAAGAAGCCAGTCACCACGAGAGACATTTTCTTTACTGACATCACCTGTGATGTTAATTGCAATGCGATGGCCTGCACCTGCACTCTCTACGGGCTGATTTTGTGCATGTAAGGCTCTTATTCTTACGGGTTTATCTGCGCCAGTTAGCCAAAAGGTATCACCAACAGAGATTTGTCCTGCAAGTGCGGTTCCTGTGACAACTAAACCAGCCCCTTTAATGCTAAAAACACGGTCTATTGCTAAACGAAAACGCTTATGCCATTGAGGATGCTGTTGCTCTTGCTGATGCAACTCAACAAGGTAGTTACGAAGCGCTGGAATACCTTCACCAGAAGGGGCTGAAGTGACAAAAATATCAGGTTGTTGCCAGCCTAAATTGGCTAATACATCGATTGTTTGTGAACGAACTTCTTCTATTCGCTCAGGTGTAACGCGATCGGCTTTGGTGAGAATAACGGTAACTTGAGGACAGCCAGCAAGACGTAAAATAGAAATATGTTCGATGGTTTGTGCCATAACGCCATCGTCACAAGCCACAATTAATAGTGCATGAGAGATCCCACCAACACCTGCGAGCATATTTGAAAGGAATTTCTCATGGCCAGGAACATCCACAAAACCTATTGAGGTTCCATCATCTTGACGCCAATAGGCATAACCTAAATCGATGGTCATGCCGCGCTTTTTCTCTTCAGGTAAATGGGTCGTATCTACCCCAGTAATGGCCTGTATAAGAGTGGTTTTTCCGTGGTCTACGTGACCTGCTGTCGCAAAAATCATAGTAAAAGTGCCTGTATTAATGCATTTTCATCCTCAAGACAGCGCAGATCAAGCCACAGGCGACCATCAGTAATTCGACCAATAATTGGCTTTTCTAAATTACGCCAATGCGCAGCTAGCGCATCTAACTGGCTACCTTTTCCATCTTTGGCTTCAAAGGTCAGTGCCGCACTTGGCAAACTTTCAATAGGTAATGAACCACTGCCTATTTGAGAAGCACATGAGGATACCGTGATATGGTAGTTATCCCCATAATATGCCTGAAAATGAGGCAATAACCGTTGCGCCATATCATTAATTTCTGTTTGTGTCCGCGTTAACAAACGTAATGTCGGGATCTCAACCGCCATTTTTTCAGGTTGTTGGTAAAGGCGTAATGTGGCGCCTAAAGCCGCTAATGTCATTTTATCAACACGTAATGCACGCTTTAAAGGATGGCGTTGAATAGCCTCAATCCACACTTTTTTACCTAAGATTATCCCAGCTTGTGGGCCACCTAATAATTTATCGCCCGAGAAGGTAACAAGGTCGATACCTTGTTGCAGATAATCTTGAGGCATTGGCTCGGAAGGTAAACCTAAGGCGGCTAAATGAGTCATTGAGCCACTGCCCAAATCGATAGCGGTGGGTAAATTCATCTCTTTGCCAAGCGCGGCAAGTTCGTCGCCATGGACTTCTGCTGTAAAACCTTGAATACAATAATTGCTCGTATGAACTTTCATTAGCAAACCGGTATTTTCATTAATGGCGTTACGATAATCTTTAAGGTGAGTACGGTTTGTTGTTCCCACCTCTTTGAGTGTACAACCTGCTTGTGTCATCACATCAGGGATACGAAAAGCGCCACCAATCTCTACTAATTCACCACGAGAAACAACGACCTCTTTATGAGGTGCAACCGTTGCGAGCATCAATAAAACAGCCGCGGCATTGTTATTAACGATACAAGCATCTTCTGCCCCCGTTAAGTCACATAACAAATCTGCGATCGCGCGATCGCGGTGTCCTCTTGAAGCCCCATCAAGAGAATACTCTAAGGTTGCAGGTGATCGCATAACTTGGCTAACCGCTTCAATGGCGGATTCTGCCATTAATGCACGCCCTAAATTAGTGTGTAAAACAGTGCCTGTTAAATTGAAAACAGGTCTAATTGAGGATTTTCGTTGTAATGTAATACGATTTTTTAATTCATCTACCCAATGATTATGCCATTGGGGTAACGTGTTTTTTTGGCGAATAATGATACGCGCTTCTTCTTGTAACTTTCGTAAATGCTCTGCAATAAATGTCTGACCATAAGAAGCCACTAAGGCTTGGATGTCTGCTTGGTGCAGTAATTTATCAATAGACGGTAGTTGACTATAAAGTGAGCGCATATCATTTGTCATTCTAATACCTAATTATCATTCGTTCGGGAACAGGAATGGATTAATGCTACTACGAGCAAAGCCTTCTTCTTCCATTTTTGCATCAAGAACAATAGAGGCTAAATCGTCAGCGACAGCATCCACATTGGCATCTTTTTCTTGATATAAAATTTTCAGATAGCTTCCACAATCACCACAGCTTTCTGCTTTTACTGGGGCATTTTCGCTGTCTAAAGACCAGTAATTTAATTTACCCGTTAATTCACAGTTGGTGCATTTAATGCGTACAACATGCCACTGTGTTTCACATAAATTACAGTGTAAATAACGTAAACCTTGTGTTGTGCCGATTTGTACCATGCTTGCCACAGGCATACTGTTACAAACTGGGCAAAATTGACGATTTTCACCGTATTCTGTCTTGGCTTTACCTGGAATATTTGCCGCTAATTGTGCCCAATAAAGAGACAATGCTGCCCAAATAAAGACAGATTTATCTGCTGAGACTTTTGAATATTCATCATTAAGTAATGCTGTTGCCATCTCTTCTAATTCAGTTTCAGAAGCTTTAGAAAGATTTTCTAAAGTGATAGTGGCACTTTCAGGCACAACGGGACGTAATTCAGCAATAATTGAAGCTAATAAAGCATGCCAATGTTTACTGCGTTTGAATGTTTTTCTATCTAAAGGCGCGGCACCGATTTGCTGTGTCATAAGTGGAGCAAGATCGATGATGAGTGGATTGTCATGAAGTGCTTTTTCTTGAGCCTTGACAATTTCTGCCGCAAATTCAAGGTAGTCTGCAAAAGGATTATCTTTTGCTAGTGCTTGAAAACGTTCTGCACGACGTTGATAAAGGTTTTTCAGATTCGGGAATAATACGGGAGGAATAAAACTAATCCCTTTTTCTGATGGTTCTTTACCTAATTGCTCTTTAGGAACGATGCGAATACTCATAACGTTCTATCTTCCTATTATCATAAATTTTATAGTGAATACCCACAGGGTTTGGTTTCAGAATAAATCAAAAGCAAACATGAAGCCATGACAGTGGGTAATAATAGCGTGATTTTATTGTTTTTTACGTCTTAAAAACGGGCGTAAAGTGAATAAAAAACGGAGGCTGATCAAGCCTCCGTTTGTTCAGAAATAGACTTTAGAGTATTATTTCTCTGACTGCTTTTCGGCTTCTTTTTTCTCTTCTTCGAGAATTTCACGATACCAACGAGGGTGGTGCTTTTTAGCCCAGCCACGCGTTACCCAGCCTTCAATCATGCTACGAATTGACCCTTTCACCCAGAATGCCGCATAAGCGTGAACAAATACGGTGATTATCAGTAAAATTGCTGATAATGAGTGAACTAATAAGGCAATTCTAATCACTGGGATCGAGAAATACTCGGCGAAATAAGGACGCCAAATGATAATGCCACTGACGGTCAGTAAGATTAGACTGATACTTAACATCCAGTAAATGCCTTTCTGACCTAAATTGTAGTGACCGATATCGCCAGCTTCTTCATTTTGTAGCACTTTATGAATATTTTTAGCCCAGACTAAGTCATCTTTATCGATAAAGTTATACTTCAAGTATCTGAAGAACATAAAGATAAAGAGAATTGCCATAGCACTACCCACAAATGGGTGTAACAGACGCGACAATTCTGGTGTTCCTAAAATATTCATGAACCAGTTCAGAGATGGGAAGAAGAAACCCAATCCGCTGATTGCTGTGAACAGAAAGACAATCACAACAACCCAGTGGTTTATACGCTCTGATGCGGTATGGCGAAGAATTTTATCACCTTTCTTCTTCATCATTTCTGCTCCTCCTTCTTCACAGAGGTCTGTGTTTTAGAAGATGCTTCCATCTCTTTGAGTGCTTCTTCTTCATCTTCTTCAGTGGTACGGTTTGGACCGACACCTAAATAGTGGAAAATAGCACCTGCGAAGGTTGCGGCAAAACCAACAGCAGCCAAGGGTTTCCAAATACCTTTCCAGAATTTAACGGTAGAGCTAATTTCTGGGTTTTCTGGTAAACCGTGGTACAGATTGGGTTTGTCAGCATGATGGAGAACATACATTACGTGTGTACCCCCCACACCTTGTGGATCGTAAAGACCTGCATTGTCGTAACCACGCGTTTGCAGTTCAGAAACACGCTCACTAGCAAGATTGATCATGGCTTCTTTCGAACCAAAATGAATCGCGCCTGTTGGGCAAGTTTTCACACAGGCAGGTTCTTGACCAACTTCTACACGGTCAACACATAACGTACATTTGTAAGCGCGGTTATCTTCTTCATTAATGCGAGGCACATTGAAAGGACAACCTGCGATACAATAACCACAACCAATACAGTGTTCTGATTGGAAATCAACAATACCGTTAGCGTATTGAATGATAGCACCTTCTGCTGGGCAGGCTTTTAAACAGCCAGGATCAGCACAGTGCATACAACCATCTTTACGAATTAACCATTCCAGTTTGCCGTTCTCTTCAACTTCAGAGAAACGCATCACTGTCCATGATTTTGCTGTTAGGTCAGTTGGGTTATCGTAAACGCCTACGTTAGTGCCAATTTTATCGCGAATATCATTCCATTCAGAACAAGCAACCTGACAGGCTTTACAGCCGATACAGGTTGTTACGTCGATAAGTTTTGCCACTTCTTCCTTGTAATCCCGCACCTGAGGCGCGGGAGTGAGGGAATTGGTAGCAGAGCGACGAATAATGTCTTGGGATTGCAGTGACATAATTTATCTCCTTACACCTTTTCCACATTAACAAGGAACGCTTTAAACTCAGGCGTTTGTGTATTCGCATCACCCACAAATGGCGTTAGCGTATTTGCAATAAAGCCTTTCACTGCAACACCTTCAAAGCCCCAGTGGATCGGAATACCAATGGTATCCACTTTGCGACCATCAACATCAAGAGTCCTGATACGTTTAGTGACTACCGCTTTCGCTTTGATATAACCACGTTTGGAGCTGACTTTAACGGTATCACCTTGAACAATGCCTTTTTCTGCGGCTAAACGCTCACCAATTTCAATAAATTGTTGTGGTTGAATAATCGCATTTAAGCGCGCGTGTTTAGTCCAGAAGTGGAAATGTTCTGTCAGACGATAAGTTGTACCGACATATGGGAAATCTTCTGCTTTACCCATATCATTCCAGTCATCTTTAAAAATACGCGCTGCTGGATTTGAAACAACATTTGGATGCAGCGGGTTAGTACCCAATGGTGTTTCAATTGGCTCATAGTGTTCAGGGAATGGACCTTCTGCCATCTTGTCGATAGCAAACAGACGTCCCATACCTTCTGGCTGCATAATAAATGGACCAACATCAGAACCTGGTGCAGCATTGCTATAGTCAGGTACATCAATACCTGTCCATTTGCTACCATCCCATTCGATTAGCTTACGTTTAGGATCCCATGGTTGACCTTGTGGGTCTGCCGATGCGCGGTTATAAATAATGCGACGGTTAAGAGGCCATGCCCATGCCCAACCTAATGTATTACCTAATCCTGATGGATCGGAGTTATCACGGTTAGCCATTTGGTTGCCTTTCTCTGTCCAGCTACCTGCGAAGATCCAACAGCCACTTGCTGTTGTACCATCATCACGTAACTGAGCAAACGAGCTAAGCAGTTGACCTTTTTTCAGAATGATATTGCCATCAGCGTCTTTTAAATCGACTAACGCTTTACCATTGCTTTCTTGTGCCACTTCTGCGGATGTTGGATTATCAGGATCAAAGTAATCCCAAGTCATATTCAACACCTGCTCTGGCATCGCGCCGCCTTCTTCTTTATAGAGTTGGCGTAAACGATGGAAAATACCAGATAAAATCTCAGCATCAGGGATAGCAACACCTGGGGCATCACCGCCTTTCCAGTGCCACTGTAACCAGCGACCAGAGTTAACGATAGAGCCGTCTTCTTCTGCGAAACAGGTTGTTGGCAGACGGAAGACTTCTGTCTGGATATCTTCTGTTTTAACGTCGTTCTCTTCACCGTGGTTCTGCCAGAAACATGAAGTTTCAGTGTTTAGCGGATCCATAGTGATAAGGAATTTCAGTTTTGATAATGAACGAACAACTTTATTCTTATTCGGGAATGATGCCACTGGGTTAAAGCCTTGGCAGATATAGCCGTTGACTTCACCTTTATCCATCATGTCGAAATATTGTAGAACGTCGTAAGGTTTGTCCCACTTAGGTAACAGTGAGAAGCCCCAATCATTATCACGTTGAGCATTATCACCATAAAATGTCTTCATCATACTGACGAAGAATTTAGGATAATTGCCCCAGTAGTTAACTTGTCCCGGTACTGTCGCTTTTGGCGTATTCGCTGCTAAATAGGTTTCTAACGATGTTTGCTTTTCAGAAGGCAAAGTTAGGTAACCTGGTAAGCTTTGAGATAATAGACCGAGGTCAGTTAAGCCTTGAATATTGGAGTGACCACGTAGTGCGTTAACACCGCCACCAGCCATACCCATATTACCTAACAGTAATTGGATCATTGCCATGGTACGAATGTTTTGGGCACCAACGGTATGTTGAGTCCAGCCTAATGCATACAGGAAAGATGCTGTTTTATCTTTCGCTGCTGTTTCAGCAATATATTCACAGACTTTTAGGAAATCGTCTTTTGGTGTACCACAAATCTGAGTAACCACATCAGGCGTATAACGGCTAACGTGTTGTTTTAACAGATTCCAGACACAACGAGGATGTTGTAATGTGGTGTCGCGTTTTGCGAAACCATTTTCATCCATCTCGTAGTTCCAAGTGGTTTTATCGTATTTACGTTTTTCTGCATCATATCCGCTGAATAAACCATCATCAAAATGATAGTCTTCACGGACAATCAAGCTAGCATTGGTATAAGCCTCAACGTATTCTTTTTGATATTTCTTATTTTCGAGCAGATATAAGATAACGCCCGATAAGAACGCAATATCAGTACCAGAACGGATAGGCGTATAGAAATCCGCAACAGCCGCAGTACGGGTGAAGCGAGGATCAATAACAATTAGCTTGGCGTTATTATGGATTTTAGCTTCCATTGCCCAGCGGAATCCCACAGGGTGTGCTTCTGCCGCATTACCGCCCATAACGACGATAAGATTGGCATTCTTCATATCAACCCAGTGGTTGGTCATCGCACCGCGACCAAATGTTGGAGCAAGACTTGCTACCGTTGGTCCGTGTCAGACACGCGCTTGGTTATCGACAGCCAGCATCCCAAGAGCTCTTGAGAATTTCTGAGTTAAAAACCCAGTTTCATTGCTTGCTGCAGAGGCGCAAAGCATACCTGTTGTTAACCAACGGTTGACTTCTACACCTTCTTTATTGAATTTCTGGAAGTTGGCATCGCGGTCTTTTTTGATTAAGCGCGCAATACGATCAAACGTTTCTTCCCATGTGAGTTTAACCCATTTATCCGAGCCGGGTGCACGGTATTCTGGGTGTTTTAAGCGACCTTCACTGTGAATGAAATCCACAAGACCAGCACCTTTAGGGCATAATGCACCGCGGTTTACTGGATGGTCTGAGTCACCTTCAATATGGAATATTGTTTCTTTTGCGTTTTTCGCGCCATCGCCCAGACTATACATTAATAGTCCACAACCGACAGAACAGTACGTACAGGTATTGCGGGTTTCACGGGCTCTCAGTAATTTATACTGACGTGAGCCAGCTAGCGCAACTGCTGGTGCAAAACCGAGCGCCGCCGCTGTAGTACCTGCCATACCGCCAGCACAGATCTTAAAGAACTGTCTTCTGCTGACCTGCATGGGGTCTCTCCTCATCATACATTGCTTTTACTGACTCTGATTTTCTTCACGAAAATGGAGCTGATTGTTTTTTTATTCCTATTATCCTTAATAGGATCAGGTTCATTGCCTGATAGGTAGTGTAAAATCGTTTTACCCGTATTGTTATTATGTATTAATAAAATTAGGAATTCATCTTATGGATGAAACAAAATCGACAAAATTGTTAACTAAACGTGTAATCATTGGCGTAGATCAAACAATTGTGCAACACAAAGGATCTCTCAACAGACAAGAAGATGATTATATTGCACTCGAAGTTCCTGTTGCATTAGTATACAACGGAATTTCTCACGTTGTTATGATGGCTAGCCCTAAAAATTTAGAGTTGTTTGCTGTCGGATTTTCTTTATCCGAAGGCATTATAGAATCTTCTAATGAAATTCGAAGTATCGAAATTGTGGAAAGTTGCCATGGGGGCATTGAAGTTCAAGTTGAATTATCAAGCCGACGCTTTATGGGGTTAAAAGAGCGCCGCCGCAATATGGCAGGGCGTACAGGCTGTGGTATTTGTGGAACTGAACAACTAGAAGAGATTTTCCGACCTATTACACCGTTACCTTTTACACAAACGTTTTCACTGTCAAATCTTGATAAAGCCTTAGCGCAAATGACAACGGTTCAAGAAATCGGTGAGCTAACGGGGTGTACACATGCTGCGGTTTGGTTGTCACCAGAAGGTGAAATGCAAGGAGGATGCGAAGACGTTGGTCGTCATGTTGCGCTTGATAAACTTTTAGGTATGAAAGCACAAGAAAAATGGCATGAAGGCGCGGTATTAGTTTCAAGCCGAGCAAGCTATGAAATGGTACAAAAAGCGGCGATGTGTGGCACAGAAATTTTATTTGCTGTTTCTGCCGCAACCTCTTTAGCTGTTGAAGTTGCTAATAAATATAATGTTACGCTGGTGGGTTTTTGTCGTCGCGGAAGAGCAACGATATTTACTCATCCACAACGACTGACAGACTAATTAATATCGTGGAACATCCACAAGTTAGGCTCAAGATAAGTGCCAGATTGGTGTTGAATATCAATACTAACCGGTGCAAGCCCCATAGGAATGGCATAATCACCACTCGTGGGAAACCGTAAAGAAGTCCATTGTTCCCATGTTTCTTTTGGCGCTTCTATTTTCATAGACTGTGGGGCTATTTTAATAATCGTCGCACCTAAACGCCAATGTGTGCGTATCCAAGGATCAAAGGGTTCATTGTTATCATTTTTCCACTGGCAATACTCTTCAAAAGAGTGCAGAGGATAGCGGTGCTTTAATGTCGGTCTAACAGGGACGACAACACCAAGATAACCTTGATCTTTAGCGTAAGCTTTTAGGGTTTTAATTAAACGTTGCGGAATTCCTTGGCCACGATAACGGCTATCAACGGTGACTGACAATGCTGAAATAAGTTGGCATGGGCACTGTTTTTCATCTGCTTGCATACCTAATTCAAATACACAATCCCAGCCATTATCAGGAAGTGCATTAAAACTGTTATGTTTCCAAGGGAAAGCGACAGCGTTTATCACACCAATGACTTCTTCTTGATCATTTTCTTTTAATACGGCGAGAAATTGGTAATGAGAAAAAGGAGGTGCGTATAAGCGATCCCAATAGCTTTCATTAACAGAGGTTCCCATCATAAAAGCGGGCCAATGATCAGCAATCATTTTTTCTGCTTTTTCGAGTAAATCAGTACGAGACTGAAAACTCGTCATTACGATATTCTTCATAGTGAATTAATTTATTAGTAAACGTAGTAAGCGGATTATGACCACAATGCCCCTAATTTGTAATCCCACTCTTTAGGTTTGATCGGGATACGCCCTGCATTTGGGGTAAAGGTGATTTCACTAAAGATAAGCTTGTTTTCAGACATTAAAAAGTCAACTCGGCAATAATTAAAGTCATTTGCCATTTTAGCGGCTAATTGCAACATATTTTCAAATTGAGTTGGTTTTTCAACAGGTTCTGGGGTATTGGGAGCTTCTAATGTAATGGGTTGTAACTGCCAAGTTGTGTCATATACATTTATATACTCATTCCCTTTGGTATCAGAAATATCAATTTCAGCGTAATGCGGCTGACCATTAAAGCAATGAAGACGACAAGTCGTTGGTATCATTGGATTGTGTGTATCAAATAAATCAATATATTCTTCACAGATGATTTGAGCTTTGATGTTTTTATAATGCCATTCACGAGTGATGGGATAGAGATTACGTTTTAAATGAAATTGAAGCTTTTTCTTTGCTTTTTCAAAATCAAAAGTGGATTTATCAAGGCATATAAGGGTACTACCACTATCGTGATTACATTTAAGTACAAAACGTGAAGGGAGCTGAGTGATATCGATTTCATCGGGATGAGAATAGGTATTAATGAGAGGCACCAGATAGTGCGGGCCAATTTTTTCTATCACATATTCTCTTACTTTGATTTTATCGGCTAAGCGCGTATAAATTGGATTTCGATCGAATAGCATACGAGCATTAATTTTTTCATTAAGTGATGTCGGTATTTTAAAGTTGGGCTGATAACCTAAGTTACGAATAAACTTATTCTTTAAATACACACGATCAGGTAATGCGATAGTTCGAAATTGCTTGAAATAATATTCTATGATTTTCATAAACTAATGATTATTTAAAATAGATAAGTGAAATAAAAACCAACTTTTCTTTGAACAAAACCCCTATATAAAGAAATAATTAAATAGAAATTAAGAGAGTAATGTCAGTTATTGATATTCTTATATTTTTTATTTATATAAATTTAGAAGGTATTAACGGTGGTTAATAATTTAAGTGCATATTTTAATAAAAGAAAAAATGACGACATTAAGAGAGCGTTAATAAAACGGAATATAGATTAAGAGTATATTAATTCGATGACCATTTAGTTATATGAATTGGTTTATCCCAATTATTAAAGCGTAATCCTTTACCGGTTCTATTTCCGTTAGCATCTAATATCTCATAGTACTCTTCAACGATTTGGCTACGGCCACGTTGCCATTCATTGGCTGTTGCAAAAGGATCAATTAAATAGATATCACCGACAACAGTATATAACTCACCTAAATAGCGAATTTTCTTCGTACTACTATTTGAATAGTGAGAAAACATAATTTGGTAGGTTTTATAGTGTTCAGGTTGACCATAAGGACCATACTTCATGGCGATGTAACGAATACCTTGAGGATCAGAATGGCTAGCACCACCTGGAACAGGCATGTCTGGGGTGATATTAAAAAGAGTATATCGAGAGGTTGCGGCGGGTTGTCTTAATGCTTGTCGATAACTTTGTGTATCTAATCCTGAGGCTGTCCATGTTCTATCCACTAAGCCATCTCCTGCCAAACAGGAAACAGATAATCCTAATAATGAAAGAATTATAAATAGGGACTTAGTAGACATAAATACTCCTTTATTGCCATTATGATGCCAAAAAATAAGGTATTTATTCCGTGAAACAGAGGTGTAGAACCCTGTTATTTCTTGCTGTTATCCAATTTCATTCCGAAAGGTTATCAAAAATAGAGAATAAGTGATTATATTTTAATCAGAAAATACGTTTTTATATTGAGAAAGATATAAGGATTAGCAGGTGAAAACGTATGAGTACATTTAAAACATTACGTGTTGCGACTGTGCAGTTTCAACATAAAGCAAACAACAAAGTTTATAATTTATCAAAAATTCATCAATTTATAGATAATGCCATCAGTGAAAAAGTGAATGTATTAGTGTTTCCTGAAATGTGCATTACAGGGTATTGGCATGTTCCTAAATTGCCAGAACATGCAATCTATGCATTAAGTGAACGAGTCTCTAACTGTGGTGACAGTGGATCTTTAGCGTTAATAAAACAAAAAGCGATAGCACATCAAATGGCGATAGGTGTCGGGCTTATTGAACGAGCCGAAGACAATACACTCTATAATACATGGGTTGTTTGTATGCCTGATGGCTCTTTGCATAAACATCGGAAATTACATGCCTTCGAACATCCGATCATCAAAAGTGGTGAACAATACACCGTATTTGAAACGCCTTGGGGCGTTAAAATGGGAGTATTAATTTGCTGGGATAATAACTTGATAGAAAATGCACGTGCTAATGCGTTACTCGGCGCCGATATTTTACTCGCACCTCATCAAACGGGGGGGACAAATTCACGTAGTCCACAGAGTATGAAGCCTATTCCCATGGCGCTTTGGGAAAATCGACATCATGATCCACAATCATTACAAGAGGCATTTCAAGGTGAGCATGGAAGAGGTTGGTTAATGCGTTGGTTACCAGCAAGAGCTCATGATAACGGTATGTTTGTATTATTTAGTAATGGTGTCGGTCGTGATGAAGAAGAGATCCGCACAGGAAATGCCATGATCCTTGACCCTTATGGGCGCGTAATAAAAGAGAGCAAAGCGATTAATGATGATATGGTGATTGCGGATCTTGACCTTACATTATTAGACAAATCAACAGGAAGACGCTGGATAACAGGGCGAAGGCCTGAACTTTATTCGATATTAACGACAAAATTAGGAAATGAACAAGATCCTATTTCGGTTCGATTTGGTAAAGCGTAATTTAATAAAAAACAGCTTTCATTTTGTGAGCTGTTTTTGTATTAGCTAAAGAATAATCTCAATTTAATCTATTCTCTTTGCTTATCAATACATTGGTGTTAGTTGTTAATTTTATTTATTTATTTTATGTTAGAATAATAAAAGGAAAAATAAGATAGGATTAATGATTAATCATGGATACCCGTTTATTGAATGCTTTTGTTGTTTTAGCTGAAACAGAACATTTTGGTGCGGCTTCATCAAGGCTTTGTATTAGCCAACCGGCACTCACTAAACAGATAAAAACACTGGAATCTCAGTTTGGTGTCACACTTTTTCAACGTGGACGTCATGGTGCAAAATTAACGCCCGAAGGACAGTATTTACTGAGTCAATCGCAATCAGTTTTAAGAGAAGCTCGCGTTCTAGAAAAACAAGCTCGTCAATTAAGTGAACCCCAAAAAGTAGCACTTTATGCTGGATTTGGTTTGTCTTCTTTAAATTTTATTACTCCATTATTGGCAAAATTTAATCACGTATATCCTAATATTACGGTTCATATTGATGATATGCCTTCTAATACAATGGAAGATAAATTACTTTTAGGTGAGCTTGATCTCGCATTTTCTCGTTTACCTGTTACAGAGCCACTTAAAGGTGTTTCATTAGTACAAGAGCGATTGATGTTAGCAATCCCTACACAAACGATTAAGGTATTAGAGGCTGATGATGATCCATTACACTACTTTAATACGCTTGGGCTTATTCAGTTGGTTCCTGAAAAAGGAAAAAAATTGTATCAACAAATCCGTGATTTTTTAAAGCATCATCAAATAAAGCCTCGAGTATTACAACAATCACAAGATATTCAAACGCAGTTAGCGTTAGTTGCTGCGGGATTAGGAATGGCATTGGTGCCTAAAAATGCAGAACTTATTTGTGATAAACAAAAAGTAACACTATTACCACTTTCAGGTTTATATACACAATGGGAAATAGGTGTTATTTGGAATAATAATATTCAGAATAAAGATCGTGATCTTTTTATAAAAATAATTTCTGATGAAATAAATAAAATATAATAAAAATTTTTTTAACTTTAGAATTGATGATATTTGAAATAGACGTCTTATAACAAGGTATATATTTTAAATATCAATTAGTTTTGAAATAAATAAAAAGAAACAATTGCGATCTTGTTCACAAAAATAAATATAAAATCGTTTTTTGTTTTTTATGTCTTTAAATAAAAAGTTAAATTAAATCATTTGGTTAATTTAATTGTTATAATATAAGTAAGGTTAATTAAAATCTCCGTAATTAAAATGTGTTATTTACAATGAGGGGGATTTGTTTCATATTACCTACGCCCGAAACAGCAAGCTTTATATTCGTAAGTAAAGCTGTAAAGATGAAATATTAATATCTCTGTAAGTGGCTACTTATTATTTATAATAAGTAGCCACACCCTCAAGTTAATAATAAGGAAGTTATTATGAATAAACGAAATAAATTAGTCTGCGCATTATTTATATTAATGGGGACTCATACTGTACATGCTGAAATACATTCTAATCAAAGTGGGCCTTTTACGACGATGAAAGTAGGGGCTAGTGATCCTATACAACGTGGTCATAGCCAAATCCCCGGTGGAGAGCCAGGTGTGGGTATTAGTACAGTAGGAGGAGGGAAAAAAATTGGTTTTGCTTCGTTAACTTCGCCAAGAATGAGTGGTGGGGCGGATAGTAATGGAATTTATACTATTCAACCGAATGAAAGTACGCCCGCTAGTCACCGTAATATGGGCGTTTTTCACTTTGCCAAAATCACGGATGCCAATGTCTATTTTGGTGACTGGGCAAAAACAACATCAGCAACAGATGCAACACATCAAACCTATTATGTGGGGAAAGATGTTACCACCACATTACCAACAAATAGCGCCACTTATACGGTAACAGGGATTAGCCAATACAGTGGTAGTAACCTATTTTCGGGTTCATTTGATGTTGATTTCTCACAAAAGAAAATTGAAGGTTCATTGGCGAATAGCCAACGTACGGTCGAGTTAGAAGGTGGAAATCTTTATACCGCAAATAACCAAGTAACGTTTTCTGCCGATGCGAAAGAAGGTACAACATCAGGGGTTGTTGAAGGTGCTTTCTTTGGTGAAAGCGCTGAAACGTTAGCGGGTATTGTGGTGTTTAGTTCGGATCACACAAAAGATATCGGTTTTGGTGGTACGAAAAATAGCAGTGAAAGTGAAGAAATAACAGCAAGCACGGATGCTTCTTAATTTTTTCAAGAATAATAATATTATAAATTTGTTTGGTAATACAATCGGTTAATTCTTTAAATGTGGTATTAGTGGTCATTAAGCTAAATGTTAGCAACAGATAATCCGGTATAGGGTTATCTGTTTTTTTTTATTAAAAATAAACCGAACTTAAGGAATAGGTCAGTTTTTATTATAAGGATATACCATGCATTATTATCAAAAACGAATGGAATTATTTTTTATTATCAGTGTGTTATTTATTCCATTAAACGTTAATGCCAAAGAGATTAATTCTGTTTTATTCTCCTATCATTCACCTCAACACCAAGTTGCCCAACTAGGGCAACAACTTTATCGTGCTTTGCAGCAACAGCAGTGGAAAAAGGCTGAAGAACTACTACTGGACTATCAACAATTGCCTTTACATGAAACACTATTAATTGATTACGCTAAAGCGATTTTAGCTCAAGCCAAGGGCGATTTTTTAAACGCTGAATTTTATTATCAGCAACAACTTAAGCAAAAAGCCGATTTTATCCCAGCGCAAACAGGATTAATTCAGCTTTATTTTCATTTGCGAGAATATAAAAAAGCACAACGACAACTCAATCAATTGAGTAATCTGGTTGATTTACCTAACGATATTATTCAATCAATTAAGGTTTATAAGGTTAAGTTAGCCTCTTATTTTCAAGGGCAACGTTTCTATCAACTTAACTTTTTTTATAATGATAATATTAACCATGCACCTGATTTAGCTGAACATATTGTCTCTCACTCAACGCAAAGAACAATCACGTTAAGGGGAGCAAAGCCCATTACATCAACAGGGTTAACGCATTATTTTTCTTTTTATCAACCTTTTATTATTTATTCTCATCATACTTTTTCTTCCTATTCTTATGCTCGATATATTGATTATCACTCTTACCGTAGCGCTAATTTTCTTGCGTTATATACACAACTGGATTATCGCTATCAAAAATCTCAATATCAATGGTCAATAACACCGTATTACGAAATAAAAAAAACACCAACTCAATATGAATATCAAGCATGGGGAAGTGAAACACAATTATCTTATTTGATTAATAAAAAGCAAACTATTAATTTAAGCTTTGATTATAAAATAAAGAAATATCAAAAAGCGCTAAATAATTTAAATAGTCAGCGAGTGAGTTATAGTACTAACCATAACTATTATTTTAATAATAAACTACGCTTAGTTAATCAATTAAATTATCAATTTGGGTGTAAAAAAAATACTTTATTAAATTATCAGCAGTATGGTATAAAAACGGGTGTTTATTATCCATTATCAGAGCGTTGGTATATATCTTTTTTTTTACAATATCAATTTAAATATTTTAATAACTATAATCCTTTATTGAAAAAGAGAAGAAAAGACAATAGTGTTGTTTTTACAACTAATATTAAAAACAAATCACCTTTTATTTTAGGGTTTTATCCCGCAATAGAATTACGTTATACCCGAAGATTAAGCAATGTGGATTGGTTATATCAATATCAGCAACATGAAGTGTTATTTAAATTAGAAAAACAATTTTAATTAAATAAGTGACTTCCTTTATCAATTTAATAGGTAAAACAATGCATATAATGCTTTTTAAAAAGCGGAAAATTGTTTCAATCTTCGTTTCTCTATCACTAGTTTCACCTTGCTTTTATCTGCAAGCCAAAGAAGATAAAACCGATCTTGGTCATATTCAGATTTCTGATAATAAAGAAAAAGATACACAAGGTTATTCACAAGTTTATGAAAAAGATGTCTCTAATGTTTATTTAGGAAAAGAGCTATTAGAGCGTTATCAAGGTGTCTCTCCTGCTGATTTATTAAAAAGTGCCATTGGGGTATATAGTGGTGAAGCTCGTAATGGTGGCGCGCTTGATCCTAATATTCGTGGTATTCAAGGACAAGGGCGAATTCCAGTTACGGTGGATGGGACAGAGCAGGCAATTACCGTTTATCGTGGTTACAGTGGTGCCTCTAATCGTAACTATATTGATTCCAATCTGATTAGTAGTATCTATATTGAAAAAGGTCCTTCATTAACCCCAGATATGAAAACAGGGATTGGTGGCGGTATTGCAGTAAAAACCCTCGATATTCGAGATATTGTCCTTATTGGTGACTCTTTTGGGATTAATTTTAAAGGAGATATTAGTAATAATTCAACACGGTATAAAGAAGTTTATACAAATATGATTGAAGATTATCGCTATTATCCGAAGTTTTATCAGCAAAATGCTTACATTATTGATCCTGCGTTAGAAATCACACCTCAAAAAAGTAAAGTACAAAACTTTCAAGATTATTCATTTCGTCTTGGATTAGGTTTTGAAGAGGAAAAATTTAACTTATTATTTGCCTATGCATTGCGGGAAAAAGGAAATTATTTTGCCGGAAAAAGAAATGCCAAAAATTATAGTGAGACAGATCAAGATTTACTTGAATCAGTTCATGTAAAGGATGGTGGAAGAAATTTTGAGCCTTATTTACCTTTTATTGCTCATATTTATCGACCTAATAATGAAGTACCTAATACCTCTAATCGTAGTCGCTCTCTTTTAGTTAAAGGAACATTATTTCCTGAATTAACGCACCGTTTCTCCATTAACTATCGATACACTGATTTACTGTTTGGCGATATTATGCCATCACGTTTAAGTTGGGTTCGGTATGATAAAAATTTAGTTAATCAATGGCCGTTAGGGAATATTACACAACAAGCAGGCATATTAACCTACCAATATAAATCAGAGGATAAACAAACTGATTTATTATTACGATTATGGGGTAATTTAACTGCTGGGCATACTAATACTCGTGGTGGTAAACCAAGAGAGCCAAAACAAGTTGATTTGTTTTCTAATAGAAATACCGAATGGGAATTCAGTTGTGATACGGGATTTATTGATACATCTTCTCTTTATCAAGAAAATAATCGTTATGGTATTGATTTATCTTCAATATTTAAATTATCACCGCAATTTTCTATTTCATTTTCCAGTAACTATCAATTTGAAATATTAGATAGCGATGAATTGGAATTACCTGCAGATTTTGATTTTGTTACCTCTGGGCGAGCAGGAAAACGTCATGAAATTAATTTAGCGCTTTCCACAGATTGGAAGCCACTTTCTTGGTTATCCGTTACTGCGGGTGGGAAATACCATTATTATCATTTAACAGATACCTTTTTAAATAATAAGCGACGTAATAACGTAAAAGGTTATGAGAAGTCTCCATCAATAAGAGGCTTTATTCTCCCTTATCGACGTACATTAACCGCGGAGGAATATTTATTATATCGAGCTATTCATCGGATCGATGTAGCAACATTACCTGAAGAGCTTAAAAATTATCGATATTATCCAGAAGTAACTAAAAAGGTGCGTGAGTTTCAACAATCTAAATTTGTTTATCCTGAATATGAAAAATTACCACCTGAAATAAAAGAAAAGATTATTAATCATAATGAAGTTAAAAGAATGCAGGTTGATATGATGCAAGATGATTTTCTTCGTGATGAACAAGGAAATCTCAATATAAAATCTCTCCAAAATCGCCTTATGACAACGGAATATACCGTCATACTTTATGACAAAAATGGCGAATTATCTAAAAGTCACAATATGTTCTTAAGTAGTTATGCTGATATCAATGAAAAAGTGCCTGACCCAATTACAGGTAAATTAGTTAATAAATATGAAATGGGTGTGATAAATCCAATCCCTATTTATCTTGATGATGATAAAGGTAATTTTACACCTGAACCCAGTTATCAGCATGGGGCATTTTCACCTTTAGTGTCTGCAACGGTGTATGCCAACGAGATATTGCGTTTTTATGGTCGTTATACCGAGCAGCTACGATTACCTAATTTATTTGAAGATACTAGCGGGTTTTCAGGCTCTAAAGCCCGCTATTACGGCTTTAAATTAAAACCAGAGCGTGCGAAAAGTACAGAGTTTGGGCTTGTGTTTGATTTGACCGATTGGCTTAATGTCGAGCGCCATGCTGATATTAAAATCAATTATTTTTATACCAATATTGAAAATGTATTTGATAGAGATGCGAATTGGCAAATTAGGCAATTTGAAAAGCAAGTATTAGAGGGGATGGAAGTTCAAGCGCGTTTTGATAATGGTTTTATTTTTATGGATACCGCGCTTGTTTATAGCCCTAAAAATAAGGTATGCGACAAAAATGCCTTTAGTCACTATGATCCTTTTGGTTTCTTGGGAATTAAAGAGTGTATGACGGGGGGCTACCCAGGTGGTTTTTTACGTACCTCTCTTCAGCCTAAATATTCGGTTAATTTACATTTAGGGACTCGTTGGCTAGAGAATAAATTAGAAATAGGCAGTCGTTGGCTCTATTCATCAGAAGTGGAAAATAAAGATGAAAAATGGCTAAAAGAAAAGTTACCAAGAGAAATGTACGGTCAAAATAACAACCCAATGCGTTGGGCAAAAGTCTTTACCGTCGATGCCTATATTAATTATCAATATAGCCCTAATTTATCGTTTGAAATAACGGGCAGTAACTTATTAAACGAATACTATATTGATCCTTTAACGCGATCAGGTATGCCTGCACCGGGAAGAACCTTTCGATTGGGTATGACTGCACAATTTTAATTAAAGAGAGTAGGAGCTTTTGCTATGTTGGCACTTTCTGTCAGGCATCCGCTTAATATTTATTACTGGTTAATCGGTATATCGTTAGTTTATATCGCCATATTAAGTTGGGTGTTACGTTCACTTTCTATGACAGAAAGTGCACACCATATTCATCAGCAACAAGAAAATACATTATCCGTTTACCAAGTTGTATTTTCATCCCCCCAACAACCGACCATTGTGCCGGAGCCTTTACTGGAAACGGAACCACAAGAAGCGCCGATTGTTTTGCCCAGTGCCGAAAAAGGAGAATTTGTTGAAGCGCCCAAGAAATTACCTGAAAAACCTAAAGAAAAACCGATACCCATAAAACCAAAACCCATTACACCCGTAAAAAAACCGGTAGTACAAGAAAAAGTAGAGCCGATAAAACAGAGTGAGTTAGAAAACCCAATAGCACAAACGACATCAGAAGCATCGGCAGAAAGCTTAACGCAACATACGGCAAGTTCGTTAGCAGGAAAAAGTCATGCATTAAGCGAAAAAGGAATAGGGCAAGGCGAATCTGACAATCACTATATTAGTTCACTGCGTCGAGAAATAGAGCGCCATAAACGTTATCCATCACAAGCGCGTCGCATGCAGCATGAAGGTCAGGTAGTGGTGAGTTTTTCACTCACATCTGAAGGTGTCGTTTCAAGGGTTGAGATACAAAATTCTTCAGGCATTTCTTCATTAGATAATGCGGCTATGGCTGCTGTAAAGCGGGTAAAACCTATTGGTCCTAAACCCGAAAGCCTATTGAATCCTTTAATTGTTTCATTAGATTTTCAATTAAATTAATGTGATAGATAAAACACCTAAGTACGATCAAGCTTAGGTGTTTTTATCAACGTGATCAGCTAGAACAGCACGGTAATATCCGCTAATAGGATATCGGGTTTAGAAAAGTGCAAATAAAAATAAAGATTTGATTCGTTTTCATGTATGAATAAATAGTCTAATTCAAGCTGATAAGTACAAAAATAAGCTTTGTTATCTGTTACAGGATGATTAAGTAGAGGCGTTATTTTATAAACGATATTGTCCTGATTTAGGCCGAGTGAAAATGTATTTGAAGCAACTAATGTACCATTAATGGCATTACCCGTTCTTACTGAAACTGAAAGTGAACAATCACTTTCAGTGGCACACTGTAGTAACACTTTCATTTTTTGTGGATTATCGGTTTTTCCAATAGTTTCTTCTGAAGGTAAACAAAAATAAGCTTCTTGATTTAACAAAATACAGTTTTTACCGACCAACATATCGCTATAACCATACTGAGCCTGGCTTAATTGTGTATCGAACCCATGATTTAAATCCAGTTCATAGCTTTTTTGTGGTATCAGTAAGTGGTTTTCAGTTTCTAGCGTTAGAGAGGCATAGCCGTCATAAAAACGAAATATCGGAGCCGATTCCATTAGCCAAGCGCCTGAATCATCATGGCATTGTTTACCATTATGTCGGCTGATATAAAGGTTTACGCCATTAAAACAGTAACCGGGAATATTGAGATAAGACTTGTTTTCTCGACTGCCTTGACCAATGGTAAAGCTATTATTGTTTACATCATCCAATACCATATAGTGCAATGCGCCCCAAGGGGTGTCAGAGATATAGCGTACAGAAGGTAAAATGTGATCAGGAGATAAATAGGGTTTATTGCTATCTGGGGTAAAAAAAGTTTCTGATTTTAAAATATCACGGCTATCACCTGTTACACCATAACAACCCTCATATTGAAAGCTATCTGCGACTTTTTCCGTACTTAAATAGTTGTGTTTAATGCGAATAATGGCATCAATATGAGAATAGGTCTCGATACTCTGTAACATTGATGTTCGATGTAATATATCCTTTCCTATATTAAAGTAAGTCTGGTAATAGCTGATTTTAGGATCATGGCTATAATCGTTTCCATAGAGTTCTAAGCTATTCCAACGAGAAAAAGGGGTGTTAAATTCAATTTCAAAACTTCGTTTTACCCAAGCCTGATAAAAAGATAATCCAGAAACATAAATACCTGATAAAAAAGTATTACTTTTATTGTAATCATCTTTAAATATCGTGGAGGTTTGTTGATAAATGGCGGTATGAATTGCGCTATTAAATTTATCGATACTGTTTCTTAATGTTTTTAGATTACTTTTAAAGTAATTATCACTTAATTCGAGTTTGTCTTTATTGGTGAGGATATCGTAGTGTGCTGCAACAAAAAGGGCGCAACAATGGCAATAGAAAGGTAAACCTGCGGATTGTGCTAAATTTAAAACTAATGGTTGTTGCGAAACAATTGTCGTAATGACATCATCAAAGCGGTTGAGTACTTGTTCTCGTAAATCTTTTTTTTGTTGTGCAGAATAACGCATTGTGGGATCAAGATAACGCGCAAAGGTATCAGAAAATAGCTGATAAACGTCAGATATGCCTTCGGTGGTGAGTTTGATAATTTTAACATTGTTATCAGCAATTTTAGCGTCAATAATACGAGAGACATGCTCAATAATTTGATTAGCGAGCGAGCTATCTTTCATATTTTTATTCATCATGCCAAAGAGTGCGGAGGTGATTTTTGATAATGCACCACCGACAACAGGGACTAAACCAATAATATGTCCGATAACAGTTTGTCCTACAATGATGGGGGCATTTAGTGGATCTTGCTCATTAAATTTATCTACAATAGTCGGCAATACATTACTATTGCGATTAATCATATCCAACATATCGTCTTGGAGCTCTTGGTAGTCGATACAGATTAATGGCTGTGTTGCAGGTAGCGATGAAGGACTAATGGCGATTTTTAATGGATTTAAATGCATCATGAAAGTTCCTTTTCTAAATTAATTCCATTGTTCGATTAACTGAGGTTGTCCTGATAATCCGTTATAAACCGCAATAGAGAGTTGTGTGTCATTAATTTCAACAGATAAGTAATCCCCTTTAAATAAAGCGCCGCTGTTATAAACTGGGACATCGCCGAAGATCTCACTGCCACCATAACGGTTATCTTGACCAACATAATGAGTATGCCCAACAAATACCGCCTTTACCCCGTAATGCTCTAGCATATATTTAAAGAAGGTCAGCTCTTCTTGAGATGATTTTTCTGGGAAGTGTTGGTTTCCATCATGGAAGTTTAATATGATGGTTTTATTGCGATTTCGCGCCTGAATTAAATCTTTTTCTAACCAATCAATAGAATCTGTGACATTAATCGTTGAAGCTGACCAGTGATCGAGCACCACATGATAAGTGGGATAGTTTTGTAATTGAATAAAATGAATATCACCATATTCCCAAGAGTAAGCCTTACTGCCTGAATATTCGCTACTGTCGTATCTAAAATTACCTGAAGTCGCATAATTACGATACTCTTCAATACGGTAGTGCATATCAAAAACCATGCCTCTTGCACAGGCATTCATACTGTAATCAGCATTACTCGGCTCAGCACAGTCACCCACATTGTTTTGATAATCGTGATTACCAAGTCCAACATAGGTATTAAATCCTAAAGGTGAGGGAGCAAACAGTGCACGAAAACTCTCACGTTGGGAGCGACGACCAAATTCTGTTAAGTCACCATTTATAATGCCAAAAGCAAAAGATTTTTCACGGTGTAATGCTTGAATACTATCTCTAACGTTTTTTACGGTGGTTTCCCAACGGGATTGATCATTATTGGGGTCATTATTATCCAGATCTAGACGCCAAGGTTGTGGATCTGACATCACAATAATATTGTAGTTTGCTGATTGTGTTGTACTCATAATTAATTTCCTTTTAAAGTAAGTTTTTCTCTCCTTATTTTTGACGGAAAATTAAAATAAGCACAATATTAAATATTGTTAGTAAGTGATAAATTTAATAATAAAAAAATTATTTTTTAAAATTTAAAAAAGTGAGTTTTCATTATACTAAATGACCAATATATAATTCATTAAATGTAAATTATATAATAATTTAAATAATCAAATTATTATTGTTATCATCTATGGATATATCTTCGATAAATTTTAAATTATGCCCGTTGAGTCAATAAAAAAGCGGTTTTAGGCTAGCTAATACCGCTTTTCTATTTGAATTAGCATAAATAAATTACGCTGTTTTTCGCCATTTATTGGCGATCCAAAGCCCACTCATTTTCATCGAATAGCCAAATAAAACGCCAACGATTAATGACGGAATGGTTTGAAAGAGATCTCCTTGAGCCGCAAATAGAGTACATGCCCCAATAAAGGTGCCAGGAATATAAGCAAGTAGCGCACTTTTGGCTTGAATACACATCACAAAGGCAATCACACCGGTGACAGCATAACCAAAAATAGAAATATCACTAAAGACTTGGCTACCATAAATAATCGCTAATGCCCAAATTACACCACTCATAATGGTAGCCATAGTAACGGCTAATCCTTTAATACCCTCTTTCGGATAAGCAAAATAGGCTGTACACCCTAAAAAGCCAGCCCAGCTTAATAAGTCAAATTGATTAGCAACAAATGCCCAAATGGCAGAAAGAATGCCTGTTGTCAGCGCAGTAAAGTAAAGCGTTCTCACGATAGACTCTTAAAAGTAGTGGGGATATTTACCCTGTTAACTAAAGGCGAATTTTAGCATTATCATTAGTTGATTTACTATATTTAGATCATTAAATATCATAATTTAAATAACCATTTTTTTGCTATCTGAAATCTCTTTATCTATTGAAAAATAAAAAGATAAAGTAAACGATTGCTTTATTAGATTTATAGTTAAATAAAAAATAACCAAGTATGTTGTTTGATATATATTATTAATCGGTTAATTAAAATCGAGTATTAAATAATATAATAAATAAAATAATTAATTTATGACACTCTTTTTGAAAAAAGCATTACCTAACTTTATATCGTATATATGCAATTTTTACCTGCTATAACCGGTAAAGTGATATTTACACGCTATAGCAGGTAAAGTTTGATCGTTACTTCCCAATACAGAAACTTGAGAAAATACGGCCTAATAAATCATCCGAGGTAAATTCACCAGTAATTTCACTTAATGCTTGTTGAGCCAGTCTTAACTCTTCTGCCAATAATTCACCCGATTTTGCATAAACCAGCTGTTCATGGCCTTGCTGTAAATGTTCTGCTGCGGTATTTAATGCCTGTAAATGACGGCGGCGCGCTAAGAAGCCCCCTTCAGTATTGCTGTTAAAGCCCATGGCTTCTTTAAGGTGTGAGCGTAGTAACTCAATGCCCATTCCATCACGGGCAGATAAACGGATCATCGGATAGTCACCTTGCGAGGTGATCTCGGCAGGTTCACCCGTTAAATCTGATTTGTTGCGAATAACGGTGACCGGCAGTGTGCTAGGTAAACGAGCCATAAACTCAGGCCAAATATCTTCAGGTGCTGTTGCATCGGTAGTCGTACTATCCACCATAAAGAGCACTCTATCTGCTTGCTCAATCTCTTTCCAAGCACGTTCAATACCAATACGTTCCACTTTATCACGGGCTTCACGTAAACCTGCTGTATCGATAATATGCAGAGGCATACCATCAATATGAATATGCTCACGCAATACATCACGCGTTGTACCCGCAATATCCGTGACAATGGCAGCTTCTCGACCTGCTAATGCATTTAATAGGCTTGATTTACCTGCATTAGGGCGACCAGCGATAACCACTTTCATCCCTTCACGTAACAGGCTACCTTGGCGAGCTTGAGCTCGAACATCATCTAATTCAGCAATAACCGCGTTAAGCTTTCCTTCAATGATACCGTCAGAAAGAAAATCAATCTCTTCATCTGGGAAATCAATCGCTGCTTCAACATAAATACGTAAGTGAGTTAATGACTCTACCATCTCGTTAATATGAGAGGAAAATGCACCTTGTAATGAATTAATCGCTGAACGTGCCGCTTGTTCTGAGCTGGCATCAATTAAATCTGCAATCGCTTCGGCTTGTGCTAAGTCGAGTTTGTCATTTAAAAATGCACGTTCAGAAAATTCTCCAGGGTTTGCAATACGCACACCAGGAATTTGTAAAATGCGTTTTAGTAATAAATCCAGAATAACGGGGCCGCCATGACCTTGTAATTCTAGAACATCTTCACCTGTAAATGAGTTCGGATTTGGGAAGAAAAGGGCGATACCCTGATCAAGCACTGAGTTGTCATCATTGCGAAATGGCAGGTAATCGGCATAACGAGGTTTCGGCAATTTGCCTAAAACGGTTTGTGCCACAAGGGCTGCTTTGGGGCCAGAAACGCGTAGGATACCAACACCGCCTCTTCCCGGAGGTGTGGCCTGAGCGACGATAGTATCAGTGCTATGCATGGTGTACTCGCTTAATCAGAATAATTGTATCAATATAAAAAAACAGAAGGCGGTCATTGTAGACCGCCTTCGCTATTTTATGTCACTTTCCTTTGAATGTAACCAAGGAAGAGGTTTTTCCTCATGTGACCTTATTTTTTGTCTCTGCTGTGTAAGCCACGTTTTTCCAAGCCGCGGTAAATTAGCTGCTGTTGGATAATGGTCACTAAGTTACTGACGATATAGTACAGAACTAGACCTGATGGGAACCACAGGAAGAATACAGTAAACACAACCGGCATAAAGGTCATGATTTTTTGTTGCATCGGATCCGTCACTGCCGTAGGAGACAGTTTCTGAATGATGAACATTGTTACACCCATTAATAATGGCAGGATGTAGTACGGATCTTGCGCCGATAAATCTTGGATCCATAACATAAATGGCGCATGACGTAATTCAACAGAACCCATCAGCATGTAATACAATGCAAGGAAGATTGGCATCTGGATAATCAGCGGTAAACAACCACCCAGAGGATTCACTTTCTCTTGTTTGTATAACGCCATCATTTCTTGGCTCATACGTTGTTTGTCATCACCAATACGTTCACGCAGTGCAGCCAATTTTGGTTGCAGTAAACGCATTTTCGCCATGGAAGTATACTGTGCTTTAGTCAGCGGATACATGATACCACGAACGATAAAGGTGATCATGATGATGGAGAAGCCCCAGTTACCGATAAAGCTGTGAAGGAATTTCAACAGTTTAAACAGTGGCTGAGAGATAAACCATAACCAACCGTAATCTACAGACAGGTCTAAATGTGGCGCAATGGCTGACATTTCTGACTGAATTTCTGGACCAACCCATAATGTTGAGCTGATGTCAGCACTGCTATTTGGTGCAATTGTCACCGGTGCTGATTTATAACCAATCAGAGCAATAGATTTGTTTTCTAAAGTGATAGAGTAGAAGTTATTGTTCTGACTATCTTTAGAAGGAACCCATGCTGTTGCAAAGTACTGTTGTAACATTGCAACCCAACCATTATTAGTGGTTATAGATAAGTTTTTATCTTCGATATCACCAAAACTGTATTTTTTATAGTTGGTTTCATCGGATGAGTATGCCGCGCCACGATAAGTGTGTAGCGCAAAGTTGCTGCTACCAGTATCACGGCTTTCTGGCAATTTAACAGATTGTTTTAACTGACCGTAGAAGTTCATGGTCAACGTTTTATCTGTTGTATTCTCAATTTTGTAATCAATACCGATATCGTACTGACCTTTCTTCAGAATGAAGGTTTTGACGAATTTTACGCCTTCTTCATTGACAAAAGTCATAGGTACACGTAACTCATCTTGGTTTTCACCAAGTACGAATTCGTTTTTATCAGCACTATAAACTGGGCGAGATTTCTGATCTGGGCCATCAGGGCCGATTAAGCCACTTTGCGCCTGATACAGAAACTGTGGTGTAGTTTCCAGTAAACGGAAAGGTGTCTGTGAATTAAGCTCGGCGGGATAGGCTAACAAATCAGCCTCATCGATAGTACCGCCCTGAGTATTGATACGAAGATCAAGTACGTCAGTTTTTACGGTAATCAATTTTGCCTGCTCATTGCTGTTACCAGTTACAGCAAGACTATCACTACTTGGCACGTCCGCTTGTTGCGAGACCTGAGCAGTAGTGGTGGTGTTTTGTGAAACTTTATCACCCTCCCACTGCTGCCAGATCAGGAAAGAAACGAACAGCAAAGCGATGAATAGAAGATTGCGTTGCGAATCCATCGTTAATTTTCTCTGTTATCGTCGTTTTTTCTAGGTGGGACAGGATCATCACCACCTTCGTGTAAAGGGTGGCATTTTAATATGCGTTTCACTGTTAACCAACTACCTTTTATCATTCCAAACCTGCGCAATGCCTCAATTCCGTAATTAGAGCACGTAGGATTAAAACGACAACGAGGCCCCAACAGAGGACTAATCCCCAGTTGATAGCCCCTAATCAGCAAGATCAGGACTTTTGAGCCAAGCGACAATGACGACGCCATAATTTACCCAATACTTCCGTCAATTGATGGTTATCAAGTTCAGCAACCCCTTTTCTTACTAATAACACAAAATCCATCGGCGGTAATTCATGCTGATGTAAACGAAAGTATTCACGGGCTAATCGTTTAATACGATTGCGCTCATGAGCACGTTTAACGTTTTTCTTTGCGATTGTTAGACCGATGCGGGGATGCCCCAGCTCATTTTGGCGACCCAAAATAGTAACTTCTGGAGAACTCGCACGTTGTGGTTGCTGGAAAACAAAATTGAAATGCTTGGGAGTTAACAAACGTAACTCCCTTGGAAAAGCGAGCTTAACCACGGAATGGTTAGCTTTTATTATTTCGAAGAAACGGTCAGACGAGCGCGGCCTTTCGCACGACGGCGAGCCAGAACCTGACGACCATTTTTAGTGGCCATACGAGCGCGGAAGCCGTGGTTACGGTTGCGCTTCAGTACAGACGGTTGAAAAGTGCGTTTCATGGCGATTTCTACCTACTTAATATAATTACTGATTCAGCAAATGCGTTGACAGACAGGCGTGCAATAAATAAACAAACCAGTACTTCAATCGCAGCATCAATGATGGAAAGATGCGGGATTGTAATAAAATCACTCAAATGCGTCAATGAAGATGACGCTTTAAGTACCGATTTTTGTCGTCTTTTTTAGCAAACCCGATAATCAATCCTGACTTATGCGCAACGAGTACGCTTATCAGCGACCTAAAAAAGGGTCTTAATAAGTGACTTTGTTGGTACAAGCACGCAGGGTGCAAGATTATACGGACTCATGGTGAAAGCGCAAGGATCTTTGGTGGATCAAATGAGAGATATTTGATCACTTACTATAAGAAAGGGAGATTTATGCAAAGAGAAAGTTATCCCCAATTGCTATTTATAGGGCGACTCAAGTACACTAGAACGCCTTTGCATATTTCATTTGGTGAATTATCGTAAATCAGTAAGCCTGTGGATAAAAACCATAAAAACTGTGCAAAAGAAAGAGGATCTTCGTTTCATTTTGCGATATGATCCCCCGTCACGATCAGAATAGCCAGTCTGCGATCGTGAGTCACGATGTAAAAAAATCGTTGTCACCAAGAGTTGTTCCTTATTAAGAATTGAAGAGGAACGGTGTTGTGCACTTTGTATTTAGGCACACAGTGTTTAACTGCATTTTTCCTGTTTATTTTTTAGTCTTGTTTTTTTAGGGGAGTCCGCC